>NZ_JAHKQI010000001.1 GCF_018860975.1 Lentibacter algarum | reverse complement strand
GCTTTGCGGTGGTGTAAGTTATAGCGATTTGCTTTAGGTCAGCTTTACTGCTTTAAGGTTAGCATTCTTTCATTTGGAGACTTGGATTGCCCATCGACTGGACATCTCTCATGCGCGAGTTCGTAACGCTATTTGTGGTTATTGATCCGGTCGGGACAATACCCGTATTTTTGTTTGCGGCTCAAAGTGTTCCCACGCGCCTGCACCGGAGCCTTGCGTTGCGCGCAGTTGGCATTTCGACACTGGTTCTGTTGGCGTTTCTCGTTGCCGGACAGGTATTGCTTGAAACATTAGGCCTGAGGTTCGGTTCGTTTCAGATCGCCGGTGGGATCATATTGTTCCTATTTGCAATGACAATGATCTTTGGCGAGTCAAAGCCGAATCGCGAGATTGAAGATGCGGGGCGCGACCATCTTGCCGGAGCCGTGTTTCCGCTGGCTATGCCTTCGATTGCCTCGCCCGGTGCGATGCTTGCGATCGTGGTGCTGACCGACAACCACACCGAGACGATTGCTGATCAGGCGATCACGGCGGCGATGCTTGTTGTGGTGTTGTTGTTCACGTTGGTGTTGTTACTGGCCGCGAGTTTTGTTCATCGTATGATCGGCAACACCGGTGCGAGTGTGATCAGTCGCGTCATGGGTATTGTGCTGGCAACTATCGCGGTTGATGCGATCCTCGGTGGGTTTGACACGCTCGGTGTGTTTCAGGTTGCGTCGCATATGCCATAGCGCGTTGACTTGTGTTGCGCGGTGCGTTGATAGTTGGGGAGCCTTATTGGAAAGCCTGATACATGCCTCATGACCATGACCACCCGCACAGTCTTTTGCCGTCTGATCCGGAACTGCGGGTCAAGGCGCTTGAGAGTATCCTGGTCGAGAAGGGGCTGGTTGATCCGGACGCGCTTGCGGAGTTGATTGACACATACGAACATAAGATAGGGCCGAAAAACGGCGCGCGGGTTGTGGCCAAGGCGTGGTCTGACCCGGAGTATCATGCGCGCCTGATGACGGACGCGACTGCGGCGATTGCCGAGCTTGGCTTTGTCGGGCGTCAGAGCGAACATGTGGTGGCCGTTGAGAACACGCCAGAGCAGCACAACCTCGTGGTTTGCACCCTGTGTTCTTGCTACCCTTGGGCGATCCTGGGAATTCCGCCGAGCTGGTATAAATCCGACGCTTACCGAGCCCGCGCCGTGCGTGAGCCGAGAGCGGTTTTGGCGGAGTTCGGCGTTGAGCTTGGGGCTGATCAGGCCGTGCGTGTTTGGGATTCAACTGCTGAAGTGCGTTACCTGGTTGTGCCGATGCGGCCTGAGGGGAGCGCGGGCATGTCTGAGGATGATTTGGTTGAACTGGTCAGTCGCAATGCGATGATTGGCACCGCTCTGGCCGGAGCCGTCGCGTGAGCCGTGTACATGACATGGGCGGGCGGTTTGGCGATGGAGCTATTCCCGAGAAGGATGACGCTGTTGTGTTTCACTCCGAGTGGGAGGCGCGGGCTTTGGCTTTGAACCTGGCGGCTGGGGCGCTTGGGCAGTGGAACATTGATATGAGCCGCCATGCGCGCGAGCGGCTGGCTCCGAAGGATTATGCGAATTTCAGCTACTATGAGAAGTGGATCTCCGGGCTGACGGATTTGTTTGTCTCTTCGGGCGTTTTGAGCGTTGAAGACATTGAACGCGCGGCGCTGTTGGCTGTCGGTGACACCGAGGCAAGGCCTGCTGAGCTGTCGGACAAGGCTTTGAAAGCCGAAGCTGTTTGGGCCGGAATGCACGCGGTGAAGCCTTATTCACGTGAAGGCGGAGCGGCGGCTTTTGCGGTTGGTGATCGTGTGCGCACGGCAACGTATAGCCACAACAAAAACGTGGCGGGCGGGCACACGCGCTTGCCCTCTTATGCCGCGGGGCGGGTTGGCACCGTGGTGATGCTGCACGGCGCGCACGTGTTTCCCGACAGCAATGCGCATGGGCTCGGTGAGGCGCCTGAGCCTTTGTATGCGGTTGAGTTTAGTGCGGCTGATCTCTGGGAGGGTGACGCCGAGAGCGCGGCTGACAGCATGGTGCTTGATCTGTGGCAGAGCTATTTGAGCGCCGAAGTATGAGCACGCCTGAGCCAGAGAAAGCCTTTGAAGCGCCGTGGCACGGGCAGGTTTTTGCTTTGACCGTGGCCTTGAGCGAGGCCGGGCATTTCGCTTGGCCCGAGTGGGCGGCGGTGTTTAGTGCGCGGCTTGAGGCCGACGGGCAGGAGCGCGAGCTTGACGGCTCGGAGGATTACTACGTGGCGTGGGTGGCTGCGCTTGAGGAGATGCTGGTTGATAAAGGCATCGCCGAGGCGGGACTGATGACGCAGATGAAAGCACTGTGGACGGAGGCATTTTTGAGCACGCCACATGGGGAAGCTGTGAAGATTGGTGGGTGAGGGGGGCTGCGAGAGCAGATATCTGCCACTAGTAGCGCGAACTACTCGATATCGAGTGCCTAGGCTGATCTTGCACTTGATGTAGTAGGGGAATCATGTTACCCTTTTGTTCTCATTGACCACAGAGTCTGGAACATATGGCGAACATTGATCGCAGCGGCCCTTGGTATGATTGCAGCATTGATAGAATTCGCCGAGAGTTTTCTGAACACTTGGCAGCCTCCGCTTTTCCAGAAGAATTCGCTGGAATCAATAAGAATTGTCGACCGCCTCAAGAGCGAAGTTTCAGGATCGTTAAAGACAAAATATCGGTGGATCCGAAAAGGCGAGACGATAAGCGTGCGGCCTGCAATATTTGTGGCCCCAAACCAAAATTCATTCATGAGGGCCTGCTAATAGTGGATCAGTTAGGTTGGCTGTATCTAATTGGGCCAGTTTGCGGTGAGAAGCACTATAAAGGTTCGGGGTTTAGGGATGAAAAACAGCGTTATGAAGCGGAGCAAGCTGAAATCGCTGGAGGGGAATATCTTCTTGATAACTGGTGCCATATTCGTGATGCGCGGAAGGTCGCTGAACAACTATCGGAACGAGTGCCCGATGCGAAAAATGCTTTTGACAAGTTAAACAACAGCAAAAAGGCGAAAACGCATTTTAGGAGAGCGTTCAATACCGAGAACGGTTGGTTATTGGTAGAGACCAAGAGAAAAGCACTCCAACCTTCTGGCGACTATATAGATGAATTTGTTTCAGAGAAGTGCGTTAGGTTGCGCGGGAGAGCCCCGACTAGCGAACAGTTTGATCTAGACACAAAGGTTGATGAAGCAATCCGCACGCTTTCAGTAATTGGGGACGATGAAGATGCGGTTATGGATCTAGCCATTGAGCTTGAGAATAAAAATAGCCTCTCGACTTTTCATCAAGCGGTGAAAAATGCGCTAAGCAATCTGAAGGAAGTTCAAACCGATCTGGAGGAGTATCAACAGTTTTTTTCGGCAACGAACTTCGCCAATATTGAAAAATGGTCGAAGAATAGTGGTTGCCAGTTGAACCTAGTTGCTTCGACCGTTGGAAATACTCGGGAAATTGAGGTTAAAGGTGCTCGAAAGCGCACGGTCGTTGAAGTTGAAGATTTATTAAGGCCTATGACTCGTGCGGTGCTCGCGCATTAGGAGGCGCAACCCCAACATTTCCTCTTGCCCCAAACCGCAACCGCCTGTAGAGCACCCAAGTTCGCTGGGCAAACAGCGTGAGGCGGGATTCGGTCCCGCTTTTGTTATTTGCCCGGAGTTCGACGAGGGCAGGGGGAATGAGCCACCTGTCGTCCTATCAACTCTGAAGCCTCGAAAGGGCGAATGATATGCAAAGCCAAAACATCCGTATCCGGCTGAAGGCATTCGACTATCGTGTTCTGGACGCCAGCACACAAGAGATCGTCGCAACTGCCAAGCGCACCGGTGCGCAGGTGCGTGGGCCAATCCCACTGCCTAACAAGATCGAAAAATTCACTGTTCTGCGTGGTCCACACGTGAACAAGAAATCTCGCGACCAGTTTGAGATCCGCACACACAAGCGCCTTCTCGACATCGTAGACCCAACACCACAGACCGTTGACGCGCTGATGAAGCTCGACCTCGCTGCTGGCGTTGACGTTCAGATTTCAGTTTAAGGAGGGTATCATATGCGCTCCGGTGTAATCGCTAAAAAAGTGGGCATGACCCGCTTGTTCATGGAAGACGGCAAGCAGATTCCTGTGACCGTTCTTCAACTCGAAAACCTGCAGGTCGTTGACCAGCGCACATCTGAGCGTGACGGCTATACAGCTGTTCAGCTTGGTGCCGGCGTTGCCAAGGCAAAGCGCACATCACAAGCGATGCGCGGCCACTTTGCTGCTGCCAAGGTTGAACCAAAACGTAAGGTCGCTGAGTTCCGCGTGTCAGAAGAGAACCTCATCGCTGTTGGCGAAGAGATTTCTGCCGAGCACTATGTGGAAGGCCAGAAGGTTGACGTTGCGGGCACATCTATCGGTAAAGGTTTTGCCGGTGCGATGAAGCGCCACAACTTCGGCGGTTTGCGCGCGACACACGGTGTTTCGATCTCACACCGTTCACACGGCTCAACAGGCCAGTGTCAGGATCCGGGCAAAGTTTTCAAAGGTAAGAAAATGGCCGGTCATATGGGTGCTGTGCGTGTTACGACGCAGAACCTTGAAGTTGTCAAAACAGACGCAGGCCGCGGCCTGATCATGGTCAAAGGCGCTGTTCCTGGCTCCAAAGGCGGATGGGTGACTGTTAAAGACGCTGTGAAAAAGAAACTGCCTGAGAACGTGCCTTTCCCGGCCGCTCTCAAGTCAGCAGCTGCAGCTGCCGCAACTGAGGCTCCTGCCGAAGAAGCGCCTGCGGAAGGTGGTGAAGCATGAAACTTGACGTAATCAAACTCGACGGCGGCAAGGCCGGTTCTGTTGAAGTGTCTGAAGAGCTGTTTGGCCTTGAGCCACGCGCCGACATTTTGCACCGCATGGTGCGTTGGCAGCGTAACAATGCGCAAGCCGGCACGCACAAGGTTAAGACACGTTCGGAAGTGAACTACTCAACCAAGAAGATCTATCGCCAAAAAGGCACAGGTGGCGCACGCCACGGTGCTCGCTCGGCGCCTATCTTCCGCGGTGGTGGTATCTACAAAGGCCCGGTTGTTCGCAGCCACGGCCACGATCTGACCAAGAAGTTCCGCAAACTTGGCCTGCGCCACGCACTCAGTGCAAAAGCGCAAGCGGGTGAGCTTGTTGTGATCGACTCCGTTGAAGGTGTGACCAAGACGGGTGCACTTGCCAAGCAGGTCAAAGACCTTGGTTGGAAGCGCGCGCTGATCATCGACGGCTCAGAAGTGAACGAAGCTTTCGCAGTCGCCGCTCGTAACCTTGACGGCATCGATATCCTGCCGACAATGGGCGCAAACGTATATGATATCCTCAAGCGTGACACACTCGTGATCACCAAAGCGGGTATCGAAGCATTGGAGGCTCGCCTGAAATGAGTGCTGCAGCAAAACACTACGATGTGATCCGCAAGCCGATCATCACCGAGAAAGCAACCATGGCGTCAGAAAACGGCGCAGTTGTTTTCGAAGTGCATATCGACGCCAACAAGCCACAGATCAAAGAAGCCGTTGAAGGCCTGTTTGGTGTGAAGGTGAAGGCGGTCAACACGACGATCACCAAAGGCAAAGTGAAGCGTTTCCGCGGCCAACTCGGCAAGCGTAAAGACGTGAAGAAAGCCTATGTGACGCTCGAAGAGGGCAACACGATTGACGTGAACACCGGTCTGTAAGGGCTTAGGTTACGTTAGAAATTGAAAAGCCCCTCGCCAGTGTATGGCGGGGGGCTTTTTGTTTAGGGGTCTATGAATTATTGACATAAACTTGGCCTGCGCGTCCTTTGTTCGAGACCAAAAATATTTTATGGAGTAATTGCTTGCTCGCTCTTATCAAAAACACCACCTTTCTACTTATCATGTGTGCAACACTTGCAATCTCGACTGCAAGCTTGGCCGTGAAAACGGTAGGGTTAAGTGCTCAAGTGGCTGGTCTAAGCGCAAGTGCGGCCTCAGCGGCGATCGCTCATCGTAAAGAATTGGCCTCTGCCATAAGTCGCGCGAAAGCGAAAGCGCGGCTGCGCCGATTTGTGGCGGCGATCCCACTTGCAGGTATCGCCGCAGTGGGGGAGTTTGAACGACGTGATTTCCTCGCATGGCAAGAAGAAAACCCTGAAGGGTCGTTCAAACAGTATAGCTGTGAGATCGCAGCGCTCAGCGCTGAGGTATTGGACGAGGTGTTGCAAGAACTTCCTGAATTGGCGCGTCCGAGCCCAGAGAGAGTGCTGAGCATGTTGCCTGAGTGCACTGAGTGACTTTTTGGGGTTTTGTAGCTTCCTTGCCGAGCCCGGACTCAAGGCCGTAGGCCGCCGGGCTATCGCTGGCCCGCCCGGACGGGGCGGCGATTTGGTTGGGCTGGGTGTAGCGCTGATGGGGTAGAGGTGATTGGCAGGGATAAAGTGGCAGATACTGACGTTCGTTCGCCACCCCGCGGGCCAGCGATAGCCCGTCTCGCGCGTAGGCCAATAAAATAAGCCCACGCCTATAGACACCTCAGCAAACCCCTGTTACATCCCACCAATCGCGCAGCCTCAGATTCGTCTGGGGCTCGTGCTTTTTCGCTGGGGACCTTCGGGGCCCTAAAAGACCGAGCAGAAACAAGCTGCTCGAAACATACAGGTCGGGGCAACCCGGCCGAGCTTAACGGAAGACAGAAAGCATGGCACTCAAGTCGTATAAACCGACGACGCCGGGCCAACGTGGGTTGGTGCTGATTGACCGTTCGGAGCTTTGGAAAGGACGTCCCGTCAAAGCCCTCACCGAGGGTCTGACGAAATCGGGCGGCCGGAACAACACCGGACGTATTACATCACGTCGTCGTGGTGGTGGGGCAAAACGCCTTTACCGCATTGTAGATTTCAAACGTAACAAGATGGATGTTGCAGCAACCGTTGAACGGATCGAGTATGACCCGAACCGGACTGCGTTCATCGCTCTCGTAAAATATGAAGATGGCGAACAAGCCTACATCTTGGCCCCGCAGCGTTTGGCTGTTGGCGACAAGGTTATCTCTTCAGCGAAGGCAGACATCAAGCCAGGCAACACAATGCCGTTCTCTGGCATGCCAATCGGCACTATTATTCACAACATCGAGATGAAAGCAGGCAAGGGCGGGCAGATTGCACGCGCGGCTGGCACATATGCTCAGTTTGTTGGTCGTGATGGTGGCTACGCTCAGATCCGTCTCAGCTCTGGTGAGCTGCGCATGGTGCGTCAAGAGTGCATGGCAACTGTTGGTGCGGTGTCTAACCCTGACAACTCAAACCAGAACTACGGTAAAGCCGGACGCATGCGTCACAAAGGCAAGCGCCCGTCGGTTCGTGGTGTTGTTATGAACCCGATCGATCACCCACACGGTGGTGGTGAAGGCCGGACTTCTGGTGGTCGTCACCCAGTGACACCTTGGGGTAAGCCAACGAAGGGTGCTCGCACTCGTAACAAGAACAAAGCGTCAAGCAAGCTGATTATCCGCTCGCGGCACGCCAAGAAAAAGGGGCGCTAACATATGTCACGCTCTGTTTGGAAAGGCCCCTTTGTGGATGCTTACGTGCTTAAGAAAGCCGAAGCGACACGCGAGAGTGGCCGTCACGAAGTTATCAAAATCTGGTCGCGCCGCTCGACGATCTTGCCACAGTTTGTTGGCCTGACGTTTGGCGTATACAACGGCCATAAGCACATCACTGTAAACGTCACGGAAGACATGATCGGTCAGAAGTTTGGTGAGTATTCACCAACGCGCACCTATTATGGCCACACCGCTGACAAAAAAGCGAAGCGGAAGTAAGTCATGGGCAAGGCAAAGAACCCCCGCCGCGTGGCAGACAACGAAGCAATGGCAAAACTGCGCATGCTTCGCACCAGCCCGCAAAAATTGAACCTGGTAGCTGCGATGATCCGCGGCAAGAAAGTCGAACGGGCCCTTACGGACCTGACTTTCTCTAAAAAGCGGATCGCTGCTGACGTGAAGAAGTGCCTTCAGTCGGCCATCGCCAATGCTGAGAACAACCACAACCTCGACGTAGACGAGCTGATCGTTTCTGAGGCCTATGTGGGCAAGAACTTGATCATGAAGCGTGGGCGTCCTCGGGCGCGCGGCCGTTTCGGCAAGATCGTGAAGCCGTTCTCACAGCTGACCATCACTGTACGCCAAGTTGAGGACCAAGCTAATGGGTAACAAAGTCAATCCGATTGGCATGCGCCTTCAAGTCAACCGCACTTGGGACAGCCGCTGGTATGCGAACACCAAAGATTTCGGTGATCTTCTTCTGGAAGACATCAAAATCCGCGAGTTCATCAACAAAGAATGCAAGCAGGCCGGTGTGGCCCGTGTGATCATCGAACGTCCGCACAAAAAGTGCCGCGTGACAATTCACACAGCCCGCCCTGGTGTCATCATTGGTAAGAAAGGCG
Organism: Lentibacter algarum; assembly: GCF_018860975.1. GTDB lineage: Bacteria > Pseudomonadota > Alphaproteobacteria > Rhodobacterales > Rhodobacteraceae > Lentibacter > Lentibacter algarum_A. The sequence continues at coordinate 117,169 of NZ_JAHKQI010000001.1, read as the reverse complement.
CGGACATCGAGACGCTCCGCAAGAAGCTTGCCAACCTGACCGACAGCGAGCTGCACCTCAACATTGTTGAAGTGCGCAAGCCAGAGCTTGATGCGAAACTCGTCGCTTCCGGTATTGCCGAGCAGCTCGAGCGTCGTGTGTCATTCCGCCGTGCGATGAAACGCTCTGTTCAAAGCGCGATGCGTATGGGTGCCCTTGGCATTCGTATCAACGTTGCTGGCCGTCTTGGCGGCGCTGAGATTGCTCGCACAGAATGGTACCGCGAAGGTCGCGTTCCACTTCACACGCTGCGTGCCGACATCGACTATGCACACTCTGAAGGCATGACTGCCTATGGTATCATCGGGATCAAAGTCTGGATCTTCAAAGGTGAAATCATGGAGCACGATCCTTCGGCGCATGAACGTCGCGCGCAACAAGTCCAAGATGGCCCTGCACCTCGTGGTGCTGGCGGTCGTCGCTAAGGAGGGCTGAGATATGCTTCAACCAAAGCGCACTAAATTCCGCAAACAGCACAAAGGCCGGATCAAGGGCCTTGCTAAGGGCGGTTCTGATCTGAACTTCGGCACCTACGGCCTCAAGGCTCTTGAGCCTGAGCGCGTAACTGCCCGTCAGATCGAAGCTGCTCGTCGTGCTATGACGCGTCACATGAAACGCCAAGGCCGTGTTTGGATCCGCATCTTCCCTGATGTGCCTGTCACAGCCAAGCCTATCGAAGTTCGTATGGGTAAAGGTAAGGGCTCGGTTGACCGTTGGACAGCCAAGGTTAAGCCTGGTCGTGTGATGTTTGAAATCGACGGTGTTGGCGAAGATGTAGCTCGCGAAGCGCTGCGTCTTGCGGCGATGAAACTGCCGATCAAATCACGCGTCGTGGTTCGCGAAGACTGGTAACTTGCAAACCGCTTTAGCGGATTGTCAGGAGTGCGGTGTAGGCGGTTTCGCAGAAACCGTCCGGGCCGCACCCCGGTGAGAAAAGAAACCCCCGCCTGAGAGATCAGGCGGGGGTTTTGTTATTGGAGCACTTAGCACGTGCACCGCACGGGCCGCGCCCGACCCTCCCGACGGGAGGGCGCTTTTGCAGCGTTGGTGTAACAAGCAATGTCATTTGTGTTTTGAGGTCGGTGACCTCTCAAAGATGCCGGAGCGCCCACCCAGGGCCAGTCGCGGCCCTTTGTTGTTATGTAGTCGCGTATCTGCGGTGCGCAGTGAATGCGCGCCCTACGGGATGATCACACCCACTTATAGTTAAAGCTCACGGATATCCGATCATCCTCCGACATGTTCATCGGAACCTCATGGCGCAGCCAGCTTTCCCAGAGGAGGACGTCGCCCACCTTGGGTGCGGCGTAGATGAAGGGCTTTTGATCGCGGTCCACGCTTTTGAGGCGGGGTGGGGCGGCCATCATCATGGCGTGGCGGGGGTCTTCGAGCTTGAGGGCCGAGGCGCCGTCGGGCATTGACACATAGGTTGTGCCGGAGATCACCGAGTGCGGGTGAATATGCGAGGCGTGCATGCCGCCTTCGGGCAGGATGTTGATCCAGATGTCTTCCAGCTCAAGCTTGCCGTCTTCGCCGAGGTCGAACGCCAGCTCTTTGGCAAAGGCGGCGACGTGCAGGTCGAGTGCTTTGATCAGGTCGGCAAAGATCGGCATCCGCCAGCCGAGGTCTGTCAGTGACGCATAGGACGTATAGCCCGGATAGCCGTTTTCCTCGCACCAGTCCTGGCCGGCCTCGTCGTCATCGGCGATGGCGTAGCAGGTGCTTTCGAGTTCGTCAGCACTGATTGCAGGGCCGTGCTCGGACAAAGCAGCACGGTAGAGGCGGGTCACGAAGAGGGATTCAATATCTGACATTCCTGCCTTGTAATCCAAGCCGCCTAAAAGAACGAGCTTTTTTGACTTGCGTCAAACCGTCTCTTTCAAAACCCCTTTAGGGGTATATCTAATGTAGGTAATGCAATGACAGGAGATTGAACATGTCGAATGAAACAACGTTGAAACATCTTAACACGGCCCTTCAGATGGAGCTTACAGCGGCGCATCAGTATCAGCTGCACGCGCATGTTCTTGACGACTGGGGGCTGGATAAACTGGCCGAAACCATGCGCGGGGAGTTTCAGGAAGAGCTGGGCCACTCGAGCCGCTTTATGACGCAAATTCTTGACATGGGCGGTGAGCCCGAGCTGGCGTTTGCCGCAACACCAAAAGCTGCCGCGAACCTGAAGAGCATGTATGAGGCCGACCTTAAGGACGAAAAAGAAGCAATCGCCTTTTATACAAAAGCTTCAAAAGAGGCTTATGATGCAGGCGATCTGGCATCAAAGGCTCTGTTTGAGGAAATCGCGATTGACGAGGTGGGGCACCGCAATTGGCTTGAGCTGCAACTGAGCTTGATCGAGCGGCTTGGCGAGCAGCGCTATGCCAGCAAGTTTGTTAGCGGCGGCTCTGAAGAGGAGGCCTGAACAGGCCAGCGGCCAGAGCCAGAAGTTGCGAGGCGGTTTACGCAACTTCTTGCGCGGCACCTTGGGCGTTGAGGAAGACGATGTCTGAGAGTTCGATCGTCACGTCGCCGAGCTGCACAATAATGTCTCTGGCCAACCCGTCCTCGTCATCAAAGAGCGCGATAGTGTCGTTGCCGCCCCCCGCGTGGATGGTCGCACTGCCGATGCTCTCGCCCTGATCAACAGAAGGGTCGCGTGTGAACAGATCGGCGCCGTCCGTGCCTTCAACGCTGTCGCCATAGCTGACAGAGGTGGTATTGCTCTCGTCTTCAGGCTCTGTTGGCTCAGTGGGCTCTGTGGGGTCTTCTGGCTCGGTGTCTAATGAGCCTGGGTCAAAAACAGGCAAAAAAACACCAAGCCTAACAATGCTACCAAAGTCGTACCAAACATTCGGTTCCCCCCCCCGGGAATCCCTTCATTATAATGGTTTCACTGAATGCAACTCGCGCAGGTTTGTCAAATGAGCGGACTGTTTCGCGGAATGTGTTTGCCTTACTCGTAGGCATATTCCTGTGGTTTGCCGTTGGTGTGATGTGGAAAGACCGCGCGATCATGGTTGTCCATATGGGCGCATTCATTTCGCTTATGGCGGGATATTTGAACTCATAATCTACAAGCCAAGTCTATTTGGGATATGGGGCTTGCTTTGTTGGTGGAAGGCGCGTATTGGGCGGGCTTCTACTCGTGGACTCCACTGGAATCAGAGTCACGCTAATCGCGGCTTACCAGTGATGTTGAAAAGGAAATATACGATGAACGCTGCAGATCTGCGCGAAAAGTCGGCTGACCAACTCAAAGAAGAGCTGGCCAACCTCAAAAAAGAAAGCTTCAACCTGCGTTTTCAGCAGGCGACAGGCCAAATGGAAAATACGGCTCGTATGCGCACTATCAAGCGCGACACAGCACGTGTTCTGACCATCATCAACGAAAAAGCCGCTGCTGCGGCTGCAGAATAAGGGAGCCTGAGTTATGCCAAAGCGTATCCTCACAGGCACAGTGACCAGCAATGCAAACGAACAGACTGTAACAGTCTCGGTTGAGCGCCGCTTCACGCACCCTGTTTTGAAGAAGACCATCCGTAAGTCCAAGAAGTACCGGGCTCACGATGAGAAGAACGCCTACAACGTAGGTGACAAAGTGCGGATCATTGAATGTGCGCCGCGCTCAAAAACGAAACGCTGGGAAGTTCTGGAAGCGTAAGCTTTTAGCACCAACAGTTTAGAAACCCTGGGGATAACGCCACGCATCGGCGCCCCATAGGTCAGGAGAGACATTATGATCCAGATGCAAACCAATCTAGATGTTGCTGACAACTCAGGCGCTCGCCGGGTTCAGTGCATCAAGGTTCTGGGTGGATCCAAGCGGAAATACGCAAGCGTCGGTGACGTTATTGTTGTTTCTGTGAAGGAAGCCATCCCACGGGGCCGTGTTAAGAAGGGCGACGTCCGTAAGGCCGTAGTCGTTCGCACCGCCAAGCAAGTTCGTCGCGACGACGGCACAGCGATCAAGTTTGATCGCAACGCGGCTGTTATCCTCAACAACGCCAACGAGCCTATGGGCACGCGTATTTTTGGGCCAGTTGTTCGTGAGTTGCGCGGTAAGAACTTCATGAAGATCATCTCACTCGCACCGGAGGTGCTGTAAGATGGCTGCTAAACTCAAAAAAGGTGACAAGGTTGTCGTTCTTGCCGGCAAAGACAAAGGCAAAGAAGGCACGATCTCGTCAGTGGACACGAAAGCTGGCAAAGCTCTCGTAGACGGCGTTAACATGTCGATCCGCCACACCAAGCAAACCCAGACAAGCCAGGGCGGCCGCCTTCCTAAGGCCATGCCGATCCAGCTTAGCAATCTGGCTTTTCTTGACAAAAACGGCAAACCGACACGTGTTGGCTTCAAAGTTGAAGGCGACAAGAAAGTGCGCGTAGCCAAAACAACAGGGGACGTTATCGATGCTTGATCAAGCGACTTACACCCCGCGCCTCAAAGCGCTGTATGACGAAACTATTCGTGCAGCGATGATTGAGGAATTCGGCTACAAGAACGCCATGATGACCCCACGTTTGGACAAAGTTGTTCTGAACATCGGGTGTGGCCGTGCCGCCGTACGTGACAGCAAGAAAGCCAAGTCAGCTGTAGAAGATCTCACGCTGATTTCTGGCCAGCAGGCTCTCATGACCAACGCGAAAAACTCGATTGCGGGTTTTCGGGTTCGTGAAGGCATGCCAATGGGCGCGAAAGTGACCCTGCGCGGCGCACGTATGTATGAATTCATGGATCGTCTGATCACGATTGCTATGCCACGTATCCGCGACTTCCGCGGCGTATCCGGCAAGAGCTTTGACGGCCGCGGCAACTATGCCATGGGCCTTAAAGAGCACATCGTTTTCCCGGAAATCGACTTTGATAAAGTTGATGAAGCCTGGGGTATGGACATCGTAATTGCCACCACCGCAAAGACCGACGCGGAAGCTAAGAGCCTGTTGAAAGCCTTCAACATGCCCTTCAATAGCTGATCCGCGGGAGGAACAAAGATATGGCTAAGAAATCAATGATTGCTCGTGAAGTTAAGCGCCAGAAGTTGGTGGCACAATATGCCACTCAGCGCGCTGAGCTCAAAGAGATCATCAACGATCAAAGCAAGCCTATGGAAGAGCGTTTCCGCGCTTCTCTCAAGCTTGCAAAACTTCCGCGCAACAGCTCGGCCACACGCTTGCACAACCGTTGCCAGCTGACAGGCCGTCCTCACGCTTACTACCGTAAGCTGAAGGTTTCGCGGATCGCGCTGCGGGAACTTGGCTCGAATGGCCAGATCCCCGGCATGGTTAAATCGAGCTGGTAAGGAGCATATGATATGAACGATCCTATCGCAGATATGCTGACCCGCATTCGCAACTCTTCAATGCGCGGAAAGTCGACTGTTTCGACTCCTGCCTCGAAGTTGCGTGCCTGGGTACTCGACGTTTTGGCTGACGAAGGCTACATCCGTGGTTACGAGAAAACCACTGGTGCAGATGGTCATCCGGCGATCGAAATCAGCTTGAAGTATTACGAAGGCACTCCTGTTATCCGCGAGCTTAAGCGTGTTTCGACACCTGGCCGCCGCGTATACATGGGCGCCAGTGACATCCCTACAGTCCGTCAGGGCCTTGGTGTGTCGATTGTCAGCACGTCTAAAGGCGTGATGTCGGATGCAAATGCACGCTCTGCCAACGTTGGCGGCGAAGTGCTTTGCACGGTCTTCTAAGGAGAACACAATGTCTCGTATTGGTAAAAGACCTGTCGACTTGCCTGCTGGTGTGACAGCAACAATTTCTGGCCAGACCATTGAGGTTAAGGGCCCGAAAGCGACGCATAGCTTTACGGCATCTGACGACGTGACCCTCGCGGTTGAAGAGAACACTGTGACGGTTACGCCGCGCGGTAGCTCGAAGCGCGCGCGCCAGCAGTGGGGCATGAGCCGCACGATGGTTGCGAACATGGTTACGGGCGTCACCGACGGTTTCAAGAAAGAGCTTGAGATCAACGGTGTTGGTTATCGTGCACAGATGCAGGGCAACACCCTGAAGCTGATGCTCGGCCTCAGCCACGAAGTAAACTTTGAAGTGCCTGCCGGTGTCACGGTGACCTGCCCTAAGCAGACCGAGATCATCGTTGAAGGTGATAACTCACAACTCGTTGGTCAGGTTGCGGCAAACATCCGCGAATGGCGCAAGCCCGAGCCCTACAAAGGCAAAGGCATCAAATACAAAGACGAGTATATCTTCCGTAAAGAAGGGAAGAAGAAGTAATGGCAAATTCAAAACGCACATTGTTTCTCAAGCGTCGTATGCGCGTCCGGAACAAACTTCGCAAAGTGAACTCAGGCAAACTTCGTCTGTCCGTTCATCGCTCAAACAAAAACATCAGCGTGCAGCTGATCGACGATGTGCAAGGCGTAACTCTCGCCTCGGCTTCATCGCTCGAAAAGGCACTTGGTGTGGTTGGCAAAAACAACGTCGAGGCGGCAGCGAAAGTTGGCGCGGCGATTGCCGAGCGTGCAAAAAAAGCCGGCGCCACGGAAGCCTATTTCGACCGTGGCGGCTTCCTCTTTCATGGCAAAGTGAAGGCCTTGGCCGAAGCTGCGCGTGAAGGCGGTTTGAAGATCTAAAGACCAAGCGCAGCCCGAAAAGTGGGAACCGGTTTTCGGATCCAGCTGCGTGGCAAGAAAAAGAGAGGGGCGTTTGCGCGCCCCTCCGATGATCCAGGGGCCTGCCTACAACGGGCGGCTCACTAGGATTGGACACAAACGGCGCTCAGCGCCACGATATAAAGGATTGCCTCATGGCAGAACGTGAAAACCGCCGCGGCCCACGCCGCGACCGTGATGAAACCCCCGAGTTTGCGGACCGCCTTGTTGCGATCAACCGCGTCTCGAAGACAGTAAAAGGCGGTAAGCGCTTTGGCTTCGCAGCACTTGTTGTTGTTGGCGATCAAAAAGGCCGCGTTGGTTTTGGCAAAGGTAAAGCCAAAGAAGTGCCTGAAGCGATCCGCAAGGCGACAGAAGCTGCCAAGCGCAAGATGATCCGCGTTGCTCTTAAAGAGGGCCGCACCCTGCACCACGACGGCCACGGCCACGCTGGCGCCGGCAAGGTGACAATGCGCACCGCGCCACAAGGTACTGGTATCATCGCCGGTGGCCCGATGCGTGCTGTTTTTGAAATGCTCGGCGTTCAAGACGTTGTTGCAAAGTCAACCGGCTCACAGAACCCGTATGCGATGATCCACGCGACTATCGATGGCCTGCAGCACCAGCAGAGCCCACGTATGGTTGCTCAGCGTCGCGGCAAGAAAGTAGCCGACATCTTGAAAAAAGATGCCGCGCCTGCGCCTGCTGCTGAAACCGAAGAAGCGTAAGGAGAGAGACCCATGGCTAAAACTATTGTTGTAAAACAAATCGGTTCTCCGATCCGCCGCCCCGCCAAACAGCGCCAAACGCTGATCGGCCTCGGCCTTAACAAAATGCACAAGACACGCGAGCTGGAAGACACACCTTCCGTGCGCGGCATGGTCAACAAGATCTCACATATGGTGGAGATCATCGAAGAGAAGGGCTAAGCGCCTTTCACCTTCGTGACTTTAGAAACGCCCTCGGAGAGATCCGGGGGCGTTTTGCTTTTGTGTTCGGGTGTGTCAGGCTGGTCTGAAGAGGAGAACGCAATGTTAGTTAAAGACTTGGCCGAGGTGCTCGGCAGTGACGATCATGTTATTGGCGACGCTTTCGAGAGCCGGCGCATATTGCTGGCGCGGGACGGGCTTGGATATTCGTTTCACGACACGGTCTGCAAGGCCGGTTCAAAGCAAGTGTTAGAATACAAGAACCACATCGAGGCAAATTATTGCATCGAAGGGCATGGCGAGGTTGAGGAGATTTCAACTGGCAAGCGTTGGCCGCTTAAGCCGGGGGTGATGTATGTGCTTGATCAACATGATCGTCATATCATCCACGCCGAGACAGACCTGCGGTTTCTCTGCGTCTTCACGCCTGCGCTGAGCGGCGAGGAAGTGCATGACGAGAGCGGCAGTTACGCCGCTCCCGACTGGTTAAGTTAGGCTGCTTTACCGCGACGGTTGCGGTTGCGCTTTGGGCGATCTGAACCTGCGGTTTTGGGAGCACCGCCGCCGCCTGAGCGACGTGGGCCGCCACGGCCACGACCGCCGCCACCGCCTTTGCCGCCGCCACCACGGCCGCCGTTTTTGCTTTTCGGGGCGCTGTCGATCATCTCGGCAGTTGCCCAAGAGGCGGGGCCAGCAACAGGAATACTGCGCTTCATCACCTTTTGGATTTCCTTCAGATCACCCATTTCCTCGGGTGAGCAATAGGCGATGGCTGAGCCGTCACGTCCTGCGCGGGCTGTACGGCCGATGCGGTGAACGTAGTTGTCGGGCACGTTTGGCAGCTCGTAGTTATAGACGTAGCGCACGCCGGGGATGTCGATGCCACGCGCCGCGACGTCGGTTGCCACGAGGACTTTTACCTTGCCGTCTTTGAAGGCCTTGATCGCGCGTTCACGCTGGCCCTGGCTTTTGTTGCCGTGGATGCTGTCGGCAGCAAAGCCAGCAGCTTCGAGCTTTTTCTTCAACTTTTCACAGCCGTGCTTTGTGCGGCCAAAGACCAGTGCGGCCTCGTCTTTGTGCTTGCCAAGGTGTTCGATGAGCAGGTCTTGCTTGGACGCCTGCGAGATGAAGTGAACGCTTTGGTCGATCTTCTCGGCGGGCTTGCCGGGGGGGGCCGTTTCGACCCGCACAGGGTTGCGCAGGTAGCTGTCGGCGAGCTCGCTCATTTTCTTTGGCATGGTGGCCGAGAAGAGCATTGTCTGGCGTTCTTTTGGCAGCAGCGGCGCGATTTGCCGCAGGGCGTGGATGAAGCCGAGATCAAGCATTTGGTCAGCCTCGTCGAGCACGAGGAACTTGGCGGCATCAAGGCGCACGGCTTTGCGCTCGAGCAAGTCGATCAAGCGGCCCGGTGTGGCGATCAGGATGTCTGTGCCGCGCTCAAGGCGGTTGGCCTGAGCGTTCAAAGACGCGCCGCCGATCACAAGGTTGGTGCGCACGGAGGTGCCATTGGCGAAGTCGCGGATGGCTTCCTGAATTTGCTTGGCAAGTTCACGCGTCGGGGCGAGCACGAGGGCGCGAACCGACTTGGGCGCTGGTTTGCCTTCCATACGCATGAGTTCGATCAGCATTGGAAGCGCGAAAGCGGCGGTTTTTCCGGTGCCTGTCTGGGCAAGGCCGAGCACGTCGCGGCCTTCCATCGCCAGCGGGATGGCTTTTTTCTGAATGGGGGTTGGCTCGGTGATGCCGAGCTCGGTGAGGTTTGTCGAAAGACGGGCCGGAAGGCCCAACATGTCAAAATCCAAAGTGGATATCCTTATTGAGTGCGCAAATGCGCTCGCATGGCAACAGCCCTCAAGGGCTGCGCGTTACGCTTGGGTTACGCCGAGATATCACCGGATGCGGAATTGCAGCCGACGCCTCAGGCGCGTGCCCCCCGCGTGAAATGGGAACTGATTGGTAGGGCTGCTTGCGGGCGTTTTGCCCAGCGTCTGCTCACGCGGCAGACTTTGCAGTTATGGTGCATATGAGGGAAGGGCAGTGGAAAGTCAAGGATGCTGACGTTTTTGATGTGTTGTCGTGCTTGCATGGAGGCTCGCAAGGCTCTATACGCCGCGAGTGGCCTATGAAGGTTACAGAATCAAAATCAAGAAACGCCGTGTTCGCCCATTACCGCTTCGGGGGCGCTTCCGGCAAGGAGAAGCGACATGAAACTCAATGAACTGCGCGACAATCCAGGCGCGACAAAAGCACGTAAACGCGTAGGCCGCGGCCCGGGTTCAGGCACTGGTAAGATGGCTGGCCGTGGTATCAAAGGCCAGAAGTCACGCTCGGGTGTGGCGATCAACGGTTACGAAGGCGGGCAAATGCCCCTCTACCAACGCCTTCCAAAACGTGGCTTTAACAAACCGAACCGCAAGAAATTTGCTGTTATCAACCTTGGCCTCATCCAGAAGTTTGTTGATGAGAAAAAGCTTGATGTGAAAAAAGCTATCACTGAAGACGTGCTGATCGAGAGCGGCCTTGTGCGCCGCAAGCTTGACGGTGTGCGCGTTCTTGCCAAAGGCGAGATCACTGCCAAGCTGAACCTCGAAGTCACAGGCGCGTCGAAAGCCGCGGTTGAAGCTGTCGAAAAAGCTGGTGGCTCACTCAAGGTAACGGTTGCAGTAGCGGCTGAATAAGAGGTTGTCGGGGGCGCTTCGGCCCCTTACATACTCTTAACAAGTTTTCCTTATTACGCCGCCTGAGCTGGAAAACGCTCTGGCGGCGTTCATGTATATAGAGAGACCACAATGGTATCTGCCGCAGAACAAATGGCCGCCAACACGAGCTGGGGCGCTTTGGCAAAAGCCTCTGACCTTCGCTCGCGCATCTTTTTCACCCTTGGTTTGCTGATCGTTTACCGCCTTGGCACGTTTATCCCGGTTCCGGGCATCGACGGCGCTGCTTTGCGCGAGTTTATGGAGAACGCAGGGCAGGGCATTGGCGGCATGGTGTCGATGTTCACCGGTGGTGCGCTTGGGCGGATGGGCATTTTCGCTCTGGGCATTATGCCTTACATTTCGGCGTCCATTATTGTGCAGCTTCTCACTTCGATGGTGCCTTCACTTGAGCAACTCAAGAAGGAAGGCGACGCGGGGCGCAAGAAGATCAACCAATACACCCGTTACGGCACGGTCGCTTTGGCAACGTTGCAGTCTTACGGGCTCTCGGTGTCTATTTTCAACGGTGAGCTGGTGCAGGCTGATTTGCCTTATTGGTTCTTTGTCACAAGCTGCATGGTCACGCTGATTGGCGGCACGATGTTCCTTATGTGGCTAGGTGAGCAGATCACTGCTCGCGGCATTGGCAACGGTATCTCGTTGATCATCTTTGTTGGTATCATCGCGGAAGTGCCTGCTGCTCTGGCGCAGTTCTTCTCACAGGGCCGTTCAGGTGCGATCAGCCCGGGGGTGATTGTCGGTGTGATCGTGATGGTCGTTGCGGTGATCATGTTCGTGGTCTTTATGGAACGGGCCTTGCGCAAAATTCATATTCAGTATCCGCGCCGCCAAGTCGGCCAGAAGATGTATGATGGCGGCTCAAGCCACTTGCCTGTGAAGGTAAACCCAGCAGGCGTTATCCCTGCGATCTTCGCCAGTTCTCTTTTGCTGCTGCCGACCACGATTAGCGCCTTCAGTTCTGGTGCTGCCACAGGCCCTGTCATGTCTTGGCTGCTGGCGAACTTCGGACCAGGCCAGCCGCTTTACCTGCTGTTCTTCGTTTCGATGATCGTGTTCTTTGCGTATTTCTATACGTTCAACGTGAGCTTCAAACCTGATGAGGTTGCTGACAACCTCAAGAACCAAAGCGGCTTTGTGCCCGGCATCCGCCCCGGCAAGAAAACAGCTGAGTATCTTGAGTATGTTGTGAACCGCATCCTGGTGCTCGGCTCGCTCTACCTTGCGGCAGTTTGTCTCCTTCCGGAGATTATCCGTGGACAGTTTACAATTCCGTTCTACTTTGGCGGCACATCCGTGCTCATCGTTGTTTCGGTGACAATGGACACGATCCAACAGGTGCAAAGCCACCTTCTGGCGCACCAATATGAAGGGCTGATCGAGAAATCACAGCTGTCGGGCAAGGGCCGGAAACGTAAGCGTAAGGGAGCGACGCGCAAATGAACATTATCCTTCTCGGACCGCCGGGCGCCGGCAAAGGCACCCAAGCAGCTATGCTCGTTGACGAGCGCAACATGATCCAGCTTTCAACCGGTGACATGCTGCGTGAGGCACGCACTTCAGGCACCGAGATGGGTAAGATGGTTGCAGGGGTAATGGACCGCGGAGAACTGGTAACCGACGAGATCGTTATCGGGCTTATTCGTGAAAAGCTTGAAGGCGACGCGAAGGGCGGATTTATCTTTGATGGCTTCCCGCGCACGCTGGCTCAAGCTGATGCTTTGGCTGAGCTGTTGGTCGAAACGAACCAGACTCTTGATTACGTCGTTGAACTGGCCGTAGATGACGAAGTTCTTGTAGAGCGCATTCTTGGTCGCGCTGCTGAGGCTGTTGCTGCTGGTGGCGAGGCCCGAGCCGATGACAACGAAGAGAGTCTGAAAGTGCGCTTGATGGCCTATTACAAGCAGACCTCGCCGCTGATCGGGTATTACCATGCCAAGGGGCAGCTTCAGAGCGTCGACGGGCTTGGCACGATGGACGAAGTTAAAGCATCTATCGGCAAAGCTCTTAGCTAATTTTGGTAGTTCTTTGTTAGTTCGGGGCGCAGGGCTTGACGGGCCTGCCAAATCCTCATACCACGCGCTATCTCGTAAGAGTTATTGATTCTTATTGGGTCGCCCCCAAGAGGTTTCAAGATCATAGAATTCAGCTGCGGCCCGAAGCAAAAATGCCTCGGGCTTACGTTGTGAAAAAAGGGTCTGGAATGACGGACCCGCAACGCAAAGGAAAAAACACTTGGCACGTATCGCCGGCGTTAACATCCCGACCCATAAACGGGTCCCGATCGCCCTCACATATATCACTGGCATTGGCACAACCTCTGCTCAAGCAATTTGCGAAGCCGTAAAAATCGACGCGTCACGCCGTGTAAACGAGCTGTCAGACGCCGAAGTTCTGGCTGTTCGCGAGCACATCGACGCCAACTACATGGTGGAAGGCGATCTTCGCCGCGAAGTGACAATGAACATCAAGCGCGCCATGGACCTTGGTTCATACCGCGGCCTTCGCCACCGTCGTAACCTGCCTGTTCGCGGACAACGCACGCACACAAATGCGCGCACCCGCAAAGGCCCGGCGAAAGCAATCGCCGGCAAGAAGAAATAAGGGAGGGTTTGATCAATGGCACGTGAAAAGACACGCACTAAGAAAAAAGAGCGCAAGAATATCGCTTCCGGCGTAGCGCATGTGAACTCTTCGTTCAACAACACCAAGATCCTGATTTCGGACGTTCAAGGCAACGCGATCTCATGGTCTTCGGCTGGCACGATGGGCTTCAAAGGCTCGCGCAAGTCAACACCTTATGCTGCTCAGATGGCTGCTGAAGATGCTGGCAAGAAAGCGCAAGACCACGGCGTTAAGACGCTTGAAGTTGAAGTGCAAGGCCCGGGTTCTGGCCGTGAGAGCGCCCTGCGCGCGCTTGCAGCTATTGGCCTGAACATCACCTCTATTCGTGATGTAACGCCAATCGCTCACAACGGCTGCCGCCCTCCGAAACGTCGTCGGGTATAAGTTGATTTCCTACATGAGGCTGTGCGTTCTGCGCGGCCTCATTTCGTCATTTTGAAACCTCGGGCGCGTGTGACCATTTGGACATGGGGCCACACGCAAGAATGGAGGGACGCATGATCCACAAAAATTGGCAAGAACTGATCAAACCAACCCAGCTTGACGTCAAGCCGGGTAATGATCCGAGCCGTCAGGCGACACTGGTTGCAGAACCGCTTGAGCGCGGCTTCGGCCTTACGCTTGGTAACGCCCTGCGCCGTATTCTGATGAGCTCGCTGCAAGGCGCGGCGATCACATCGGTTCAGATCGACAACGTTCTGCACGAATTCTCCAGCGTTGCTGGCGTGCGTGAAGACGTCACCGACATCGTGCTCAACCTCAAAGGTGTCGCGATCCGTATGGACATCGAAGGCCCGAAGCGCATTTCTATTAATGCTAAAGGCCCTGGTGTTGTCACAGCTGGTGACATCTCTGAGTCTGCTGGCATCGAGGTTTTGAACCGCGATCACGTGATCTGTCACCTTGATGACAACGCGGATGTTTACATGGAACTGACGGTTAACACCGGCAAGGGCTATGTTGCGGCGGACAAGAACAAGCCCGAAGATGCACCGATTGGCCTGATGCCGATTGATGCGATCTACTCACCTGTGAAGCGCGTGTCATATGACGTGCAGCCAACACGTGAAGGTCAAGTTCTGGATTATGACAAGCTGACTATGAAGATCGAGACTGACGGCTCTATCACGCCGGATGATGCGATCGCTTATGCGGCCCGTATTCTGCAAGACCAGTTGAGCATCTTCGTGAACTTCGATGAGCCGGAAGCGGCCAACCGTCAGGAAGAAGACGACGGCCTCGAGTTCAACCCGCTTCTGCTTAAGAAAGTGGATGAGCTTGAATTGTCTGTGCGTTCGGCGAACTGCCTGAAGAACGACAACATCGTTTACATTGGCGATCTGATCCAGAAAACAGAAGCCGAAATGCTGCGCACGCCAAACTTTGGCCGCAAGTCGCTTAACGAGATCAAAGAAGTGCTCTCGGGCATGGGCTTGCATCTCGGCATGGACGTTGAAGACTGGCCACCAGAGAACATCGAAGATCTTGCGAAAAAATTCGAAGACTCGTTCTAAAAAATTTGGGGCAGGCTTAGGTCTGCCCCGAGATATGCCCGCACTTAGCGGGGAATGATTGGGCACAATGCCCCAAGGAGAGTGGCTGACCCGCATCGGCTGCCAGACAAAGTAAAAACGCCCGTAGAGGGCACATTAGGAGAAGAAATATGCGTCACGCACGTGGATACCGCCGCCTCAATCGCACACATGAGCACCGCAAAGCTCTGTTCGCTAACATGGCCGGCTCGCTCATTGAACATGAGCAAATCAAAACAACTCTGCCGAAAGCCAAAGAGCTTCGTCCGATCATCGAAAAGCTGATCACACTCGGCAAGCGCGGCGACCTGCACGCCCGTCGCCAAGCCGCGTCGCAGCTTAAGCAAGATATGTACGTTGCGAAACTTTTTGAAATTCTCGGCCCACGCTACAAAGAGCGTTCAGGCGGTTATGTGCGCATCATGAAGGCCGGTTTCCGCTACGGTGACATGGCGCCAATGGCGATCATCGAGTTTGTTGACCGCGATGTAGACGCCAAGGGCCTTGCCGACAAAGCCCGCGTTGCCGCTGAAGAAGCTGCCGACGAATAAGCCATAATAGGCCAGTTGCTCAACCGAGCGCTGCAATACCCCCGTGCCTTAACAGGTGCGGGGGTTTTTCTTTGTGCGCTTGCAATCTCGTGTGATGCTCCGCATATCTTTTGAAGGTATCGAAAGGATGTGACAATGCTCAGACTGGCGCTGGTTATCTTGCTTGGAGTTGCGTTTCCGCTAAATGCGCAGACGAAGGTTCCGAGTTCGCAGGCAGAAATCAGCCTTGGGTTTGCGCCCTTGGTCAAGCAAGCTGCGCCTGCGGTCGTGAACATTTACGTCAAGCGCGTGGTGCAGACGCGGTCAAGCCCGTTTCAGGGTGATCCCTTCTTTGAAGACATGTTCAAAGGCATGGGCAAGTCGCGGCCGCGCGTGCAAAACTCGCTTGGCTCCGGTGTCATCCTGACAGCCGACGGTTTTGTGGTGTCAAACTATCATGTCGTCGGCGACGCCACTGATATTCGTGTGGTGCTCAATGACCGGAGGGAGTTCGCGGCTAAAGTTGTGCTGGCGGATCAGGATAGTGATCTGGCTTTGCTTCAGCTTGAGGGGGCGCCAAAACTTCCGTATTTGCATCTGCGCGATAGCGACACTGTTGAAGTTGGCGAGTTGGTATTGGCGATCGGCAACCCCTTTGGTGTCGGGCAGACGGTGTCATCCGGTATTGTCTCGGGGCTCGCGCGCTCGGGCGGAGCGATGGGCAGTTCCCGCGGTTACTTCATCCAGACGGATGCGCCTATCAACCCGGGAAACTCCGGCGGTGCTTTGGTAGATGTGAATGGCGCGCTGATCGGGGTGAATACCCGCATTGTCAGCCGTTCTGGCGGCTCCAACGGCATTGGTTTTGCGATACCTGCCAAGCTTGTCGGGCAGTTTGTTGAGCAAGCACGGGCCGGTAACACCAGCTTTGAGCGACCATGGGCGGGCATGAGCGGGCAGCCGGTTGATGCTGACATGGCCGAGAGCATTGGCCTGATGAGCCCCGGCGGCATCATGATTTCGGAACTGCACCCCGAGAGTCCGTTTTACAAAGCAGGGTTTAAGGCAGGTGAAGTGATTATGGCTGTTGATGATGAACCTGTGAACACACCAGCCGAGATGATCTTTCGGATGAGTGTTTCCGGTGTCGGAAATGAAAGTCGCATTCAGGTTTTTACGGACGGCGAAACCGACCACCGGATTGTGCGGTTAACGACTCCGCCGGATAGGCCCGCGCGTGACGAACTTCTGACGGACAAGTCAACTCGTATACCCGGGGTGAAGTTGTCAAACATCAACCCTGCGGTTTTGGCGGAGCATGGTTTGCCGTTGCGCTCTGACGGGGTTGTCGTGGTTGATCCGGGGCCGCTGGGAACGCGTGCCGGTTTGCGCCGTAGTGATGTGATCATGTTGATCAACGGAGAGCGCGTCTCCGATACCGGCGAGGCGAGGCGCAAGCTTGAGGCTTCGGGCCGATGGATGTCGCTTGGGGTTGAGCGCGGTGGCCAACGTGTGACGCTGAAGTTTAGGCTCTAGGCATGGCTGATCTGTTTGACAATGGTGCCAACCAGCCAGATGCGACAAGCGGCCCACGGCCTTTAGCTGACAGGCTGCGCCCTCAGAACCTCGGGGATGTTATCGGCCAGGAGCAAGTGATTGGTCCGGAGGCGCCGCTTGGCGTTATGCTGGCGGCGGGTGTGCTGTCGTCACTGGTGTTTTGGGGGCCTCCCGGCGTCGGCAAGACAACAATCGCGCGGTTGCTGGCCCGCGAAACCGAGCTGCATTTTGTCCAGATCAGCGCGATCTTCACCGGCGTAGCCGACCTCAAGAAAGTATTCGAAGCGGCCAAGCACAGGCACGCAAACGGGCAGGGCACGCTGTTGTTCGTTGACGAAATTCACCGTTTCAACAAAGCACAGCAAGACGGCTTTTTGCCGTTCATGGAAGATGGAACGATCTTGCTTGTTGGCGCGACAACGGAAAACCCGAGCTTTGAGCTAAACGCGGCTTTGCTGAGCCGAGCACAGGTGCTTGTACTCGAACGGTTGGGGCTGGCTGATCTTGAGCGGCTGGCTCAACGCGCCGAAAAGGAGCTTGACCGCACTTTGCCGCTTCAGGGCCACGCTCGCGAAGCACTGCTTGAGATGGCTGATGGTGACGGGCGCGCTTTGCTGAACCTGATAGAGCAGGTCAACGCCTGGAAGATCGACGCGCCGCTTGATGTCGATGGTCTTGCCAAGCGCCTGATGCGGCGAGCAGCGAAATACGACAAATCGGGTGACGAGCATTACAATCTGATCTCGGCGCTGCATAAATCAGTGCGAGGCTCAGACCCTGACGCCGCGCTTTACTGGTTTGCGCGCATGTTGGAAGGCGGCGAGGATCCGCGGTTTCTGGCGCGTAGGATAACGCGCATGGCGGTTGAAGACATCGGGCTGGCCGACCCGCAGGCGCAGGCGCAATGTTTGCAAAGTTGGGAGACTTACGAGCGGCTTGGCAGCCCCGAGGGGGAACTCGCTTTGGCGCAGGCGGTGGTTTACCTCGCCCTCGCACCGAAATCGAACGCGACATATGTTGCTTACAAAGCCGCGCGCCGTGAGGCCAAGCGCTTTGGTTCTGCGATGCCGCCCAAGCATATCCTCAACGCTCCGACCGGGCTTATGGCTGATCAGGGCTATGGCGAGGGCTACGCCTATGACCACGATGCAGAAGGTGGTTTTTCCGGGCAAAACTACTTCCCCGAGGAAATGAAACGCCCGGTGTTGTATCAGCCTGTCGAGCGCGGCTTTGAGCGTGAACTCAAGAAACGTGTTGACTGGTTTGCCAAGCAACGGGCGCAAAAGAACAGCTGATCGCCCACAAAACTTGACAATCAGTTGCGCGACTGTGACAGACGCCCCATGTTAACATCACTTCTTCAGGTGGCTCTTGGTGGGGCTCTTGGCGCGTCGGGGCGCTACTTGGTGAACATGGGCGCGATGCGGCTCATGGGCGCGGGCTTTCCGTGGGCGACGCTTGTTGTCAATGTTGTCGGTTCGCTGGCGATGGGGGTGTTGGTTGTGGTGCTCGCGCATAAAGGCGGCACACGTTTGGCACCTTTGTTAATGACGGGCTTGCTTGGCGGGTTCACCACTTTCTCGGCGTTTTCCCTTGATGCGGTGACGCTTTACGAACGTGGGCAAGTCAGCACCGCGGCGCTATATGTTGGCGCATCAGTTATATTGTCCCTTGCGGGGCTCGCCGGCGGTATGATGCTGGCGCGAGGAGTTTTTCAATGAGTCTGGTTCAGCAGATCGAGGTCGGCAGTGATGAGGGCGATCAACGGGTTGACCGCTTTATGCGACGCCGTTTTCCACAGCTTAAGCAGGGACAGATCGAGAAGATGTGTCGCAAGGGCGAGATACGGGTTGATGGCGGGCGTGTGAAGTCAAACAGCCGCGTTGAAGTGGGCCAGACGGTGCGGGTTCCGCCGTTACCCGATGTGCATGTTGCATATGAGAAGGAAACCAGACGCCTGTCGGACGCCGACACAAAGCTGATCCAGTCCTGCGTGATTTACCGCGACGAGCAGGTGATTGCGATCAACAAACCATCAGGTCTGCCAACCCAAGGTGGGAGCAAGCAGACGCGGCATGTTGACGGGCTGGCAGAGGCGCTGAAATTCGGGTTTGAAGAAAAGCCGCGGCTTGTGCACCGGCTCGACAAGGATACATCGGGTGTATTGCTTTTGGCGCGCACGCGCACGGCTGCGAAAGCGTTGACAGCCGCGATGAGGCACCGCCAAACGCGCAAGATCTATTGGACTGTGGTTGCCGGTGTTCCACGGCCCTATTTGGGTGAGATCAAATATGGGCTGGTGAAAGCCCCCGGCGGCGGCAAGGGTTTGGGCGAGAAAATGCTCTGCGTGCACCCACGTGACGTTGACCGCACCGAAGGCGCCAAGCGCGCGATCACGCAGTATGCGACGCTGTACCGTGTCGGCGAGCGCGCGTCTTGGGTGGCTATGGAGCCGATCACTGGGCGCACCCACCAATTGCGCGCGCATATGGCCGAAATCGGCCATCCGATATCTGGTGATGGCAAGTATGGCGGCTCTGGCCAAGAAAACCTTGGCGACGGATGGGGCGCGAAGATGGGCGGGATCATCTCCACCAAGCTGCACTTACATGCGCGCTCGATGAGCTTTGAGCACCCTGAGACACGTAAGATGATCACTGTAACCGCGGACTTGCCAGAGCACATGAAAGAGACCTTTGAAAACCTCGGATGGGCGCCTGAGATGGCGGCTGATGATCCGTTTGAATCGCTTAATTGAGGCTCGTATGCGACTGGTAATTTTTGATGTCGATGGCACGCTTGTCGACAGCCAGGATGATATTTGCGCCGCGATGACGGCGGCATTTGATGGTCAGAACTTGAGAGTGCCTACGCGCGCTGCGATCAAAGGGATTGTTGGACTGTCCCTGCCGGAAGCGATGATCCGGCTCGCACCGGAGCAAACAGCAGCGCATGAGGCTTTGGTTGAGGGCTACAAAGCAGCCTACATGAGCCTGCGCGCAGAGCAGGGTGCCGCACAGTCGAGCCCGCTTTATGAAGGTGCGCGTGAGGTGCTTGATATGCTTCGCGATGAAGATGAAACGTTCCTGGCGATAGCTACGGGCAAGTCACGGCGTGGGCTTGATAAACTGCTCGAGGGGCACGGGCTTCAAGGTTACTTTCACTCAGAGCAAGTTGCTGACTATCATCCGTCAAAGCCCCATCCGGCGATGCTTGAAGCAGCGCTGCGAGAGACAGGGCTTGAAGCTTCGCAGGCTGTCATGATCGGCGACACCAGCTTTGACATGGAAATGGCACGTGCTGCGGGGATGAATGCGATAGGTGTAAGTTGGGGCTATCACGAAGTTAGCAGCCTGAACGCGGATGCGATTGTGCAGAACTTCGGCGAACTGCCGGCTGCGATTGATCAGGTGTTAGGGAGAAAGCAATGAGCGAGTGGGCGTTAAAAAGGTTTTGGACCGAAGCCAAGCCGCTTGTCGTTGAAGGCGGGTATTCGATCACGCTCGATGAGCGGGCTGTTAAGACGCCAGCAAAGGCCGCTCTTGTGGTACCGACCCTCGGACTTGCGGAGGCCATTGCAGCAGAGTGGCGCGCTGTTGATACGAAGATCGACCCCAATGTGATGCCCTTCACGCGCTCGGCAAATGCAGCGATCGACAAGGTGTCTGTGCAGTTTGACGAAGTGGTCGAGTTGATCAGCGCTTATGCGGATAGCGACCTGCTTTGTTATCGTGCCGATTCGCCCGTGGAGTTGCGGAGCCGCCAAGACAGCGCCTGGGATGTGCTTTTGGACTGGGCTAAAAAAGAACATGGGCTAAAGCTGACGGCACATGAAGGCGTTATGCATAAACCTCAGGCGGCTGAGTCTTTGGCGGTGGCGCAGCAACTGACACAGGCTATGAGCGCGTTTGAGTTGACCGCGTTTCATGACCTGGTGGGCATGTCGGGGTCGTTTGTGCTTGGCTTGGCTACTGCCGCAGGTGTGGAAAACCCCGAAAACATGTGGAAAACCTCGCGAATCGACGAACTATGGCAGGAAGAGCTGTGGGGCAAAGACGAAGAGGCAACGCAGACGGCAGCGATAAAGGAAGCCGCCTTTGCACACGCAGCAAGGTTTTTTGAACTCGCGACCTGAGGTTGAAAGCCCATATAACGCTAGGGAAACCAACGAAATTTTACTAACGCGTTAATATTCTTTTTCGGCATGGGTCCCTTGACGTTTCTTGATAAATGCGACCAAACTTGTCGCCATTGGGGGGAAACTCCCTCCTTGATATCGGCTCGATCTGTCAATGATCGGGAAAAAAACTTCTGCTCAAAAGCAGATCTTCAGGAAGAGGTAATCATGAAAAAAACAGTATTTCTTGGCGCACTGACAGTCGCAGGCCTTGCGGCCGGCGCAGCAGCAGCTGGCACACTTGACGATGTGAAAGCACGCGGCAAATTGAACTGTGGTGTGACCACGGGCCTTGTTGGCTTCGCGGCACCGGATGCAAACGGCGAATGGAGCGGCTTTGACGTTGCTGTATGTCGCGCAGTTGCAGCGGCTGTCCTTGGTGACAGCAAAGCTGTCGAGTTCGTTCCTACAACGGGCAAAACACGCTTCACGGCGCTTGCGTCGGGCGAAATCGACATGCTCGCACGTAACACCACATGGACATTCTCACGTGACGTTGACCTCAAGTTCACTTTCGTAGGTGTAAACTACTACGACGGTCAGGGCTTTATGGTTCCAAAGTCACTTGGCGTTTCGTCGGCGAAAGAGCTTGATGGCTCAACTGTCTGCATCCAGACAGGCACAACAACAGAGCTGAACCTCGCGGACTTCTTCCGTGCGAACAACATCAGCTATGAGCCAGTGCCAATTGAAACAAACGCCGAAGGCCAGCAACAGTATCTGGCCGGTGCTTGCGATACGTATACAACAGATGCTTCAGGCCTCGCGTCAACACGCGCAACGTTTGAAAACCCTGGTGACCACGTTCTGCTGCCAGAAATCATTTCGAAAGAGCCACTCGGCCCGCTCGTTCGCCACGGCGACGACGAATGGGGTGATGTTGTTCGTTGGTCTTTGAACGCACTGATCACAGCTGAAGAGCTCGGTGTTACATCAGCCAACATCGGCGAAATGTCAGCCGCAGCCGGTGACAACCCAGAGATCAACCGTCTCTTGGGCACAGAGGGCAACCTCGGTGAAATGCTCGGCCTGTCAGCTGATTGGGCGAAAAACGCGATTTCTGCAGACGGTAACTTCGGCGAAATCTTCGAGAAGCACCTCGGAGAATCAACGCCAATCGGCCTTGCACGCGGTTTGAACGCACAGTGGACCGAAGGTGGTCTTATCTACTCTCCACCTTTCCGCTAAAATCTAATAGGAGAGGGCGCGGCATTGACCGCGCCCTTTTCTTATCTCGCCACCTAAGAGAAAACCGCCTTTGATTGCGCGAGCAGGGTAAACCTTGCCATTTAAAAGCAACAAAGCACCAACAGGACAGGGATGTCACATGACGACACTATCCGACCCTCCCAAGGAGGGCTTCCAGCTATCTCAGCTTATCTATGATACTCGCTACCGCTCGATGACTATTCAGATCGTCGCGCTGATCGGGTTTTTGGTGCTGATAGGCTGGTTGATCAGCAACACGGCTCAAAACCTCGCCGACCTGGGTAAAGAACCCAGCTTCCGCTTTTTGAGCGAGCCTGCGGGCTATGACATTAACCAGCGGCTTCTGGAGTATGACTCTCAGGATACGCACTTGCGGGCTGCTTTGATCGGCCTGTTGAACACCCTGCTTGTTGCAGTCATGGGCTGCATCACCGCGACGATCATCGGGGTTACCGTGGGCGTCATGCGCCTGTCAAATAACTGGCTGGTTTCACGGCTTACCGCGGTCTACGTCGAGATGTTCCGGAACGTTCCGGTGCTGTTGTGGATCGTGTTTATAATGGCGGTGCTCATCGAGACACTGCCTGCGCCGAGAGATTTCAGGGGGGAGACGCCGACGGCGTCAATGTCGCTGAACGAAACTGTGGCGATAACAAACCGCGGTGTTTATGTGCCCGAGCCGCTGTTCTCACGGAGCCTCGGCGACGTTCATCTGTTCGGCAACTCGGGGCTGCGCTTTGATGTCAGCCTTGATCTGATCGCGATCCTGCTCGTTCTGGGCTTGGGCCTTTTTGCTTCCAACCGGATCAAAAAACGGGCGGATAGCATTCAAGAATCAACCGGAGACAGGCCAACAACTTGGTATCTAAGGCTAGGTGTTGTGGTGCTGCCATTGGTTGCATTGCTTTTCGCGCTCGGGTTCTATCTCGGATATCCGGAGCTCAAGGGCTTTAACTTCCGAGGCGGCACGCACTTGCGTAATTCGCTTATCGCGCTTTGGCTTGCGCTATCGCTTTACACCGCGGCCTTTATCGCCGAGATCGTGCGTGCTGGCATCATGGCTATCAACAAAGGCCAGACAGAAGCGGCCGCGGCTTTGGGCTTGCGCTCGAACCGGATCATGAACCTTGTGATCCTACCTCAGGCGCTGCGGGTGATCATTCCCCCGCTGATCTCGAACTACCTGAACCTGACCAAAAACTCATCGCTTGCGATTGCAGTTGGTTACATGGACATCACCGGCACATTGGGGGGCATCACGCTCAACCAAACAGGCCGTGAGTTGGAAACACTCCTGCTCTTGATGCTCTGCTACCTGATTATCTCGCTGAGCATTTCTGCGGTGATGAACTGGTATAACGAATCTGTCAAACTGAGGGAGCGCTAAGATGTCAGATATTTCTTTTGTTCGCACCGAAATGCTCCCCGAGCAGGATCCTCCTGCTTCCGAGGTTGGCTTTGTCGGCTGGATGCGCACGAACCTGTTCTCGGGTTGGGTCAACTCCATCGTCACTGTGCTTGTGTTTGTCTTTGTGCTGCTGCTGCTCAAGGCCATTTTGCCTTGGGTGTTTTCACCGACGCTTGGCGCAGGGTCACTTAGTGAATGCCGCGAGATACTGGAAGGCATGGGCAGACATGGCCACATGGCCGGGGCTTGCTGGGGCGTCATCTCCGAGCGCTGGGAGCAGTTGTTGTTCGGCTTCTATCCGAACGGCTCGGACGGCGTTTCAGCTGATCTGCGTTGGCGTCCTATTTTGGCGTTTATCTTACTGGCCATTGCGATTGCGCCGGTTCTGTTTGCCGACAAAGTGCCGTCAAAGCTGATCTGGTTCACAGCGTTGTTCCCGTTCATCTACCCTTGGCTACACTGGGGCGGCAGCATCTGGGGCCCTGTTGGCGCCTTGCTCGGCTTTGTGATCGGCTGGTTCGTGTTCAGGGCGGTTGAAAAAGCGTCTAGCTCGCTGATCGGTATGATAGCAGGAGTCGTTGCCGCGTTTGTTTGGTGGCTCTTCCTGTCAGGCCTAATCATGGGTGCGATCAGCTCGGTCTTGCCGATCGGTCTCGAGCCGGTGCAAAGCCGTCTCTTCGGGGGCTTTATGCTTTCGATTCTGATTGGCGTTGTCGCCATTGCCTGCTCATTGCCGCTTGGCATCGTGCTGGCGCTTGGCCGGCAATCAGACTTGCTGATCGTCAAAGCGATTTGCATTGGCTTCATCGAGTTCATTCGTGGTGTGCCTTTGATCACGCTTCTCTTCGTGGCTTCGACCCTGCTTAATATCTTCCTGCCGCCTGGCACGCAGTTCGATATTATCCTTAGGGTTCTGATCATGGTGACGCTGTTTGCTGCGGCCTATATGGCTGAAGTGATCCGCGGCGGCCTCGCGGCCCTTCCTAAAGGGCAGTATGAGGGCGCTGACAGCCTCGGGCTTGACTACTGGCAAGCTCAACGTCTGATCATCATGCCTCAGGCACTGAAGATATCTATCCCCGGGATCGTGAGCACCTTTATTGGTGTCTTCAAAGACACCGTGCTCGTGTCGGTTATCGGCCTGTTGGACCCTCTCGGGCTCATCGCTGGTATCCGCGGAGACGCAAACTGGAACGGCATTGTGTGGGAGCTTTACGGCTTCATTGCGCTCATGTTCTTTGTGTTTTGCTTCTCTATGTCCCGTTATTCCATGTATCTGGAGCGCAAGCTTCAGACTGGCCACCACTAAAAAGGAGTTCTGTTATGTCTGAACTTGCTACAAGCCGCGAAGTCGACCGCTCAAAAATGCAGGTGAGCGACGAAGTTGCTATTGAAATCACCGGGATGAATAAGTGGTATGGTGCGTTTCACGTGCTCCGCGACATCAACCTGACTGTTAACCAAGGCGAACGTATCGTTATTGCTGGGCCATCTGGCTCAGGTAAATCAACGCTCATTCGCTGCCTCAATGCTCTTGAAGAGCACCAGCAGGGCAAGATCATGGTCGACGGCACGTTGCTGTCAAATGATCTCAAAAACATCGACAAGATCCGGCGTGAAGTGGGAATGGTGTTCCAACACTTTAACCTCTTCCCGCACCTGACGATTTTGGAGAACCTGACGCTGGCGCCGATCTGGGTGCGCAAAACACCGCGCAAAGAGGCGGAAGAAATTGCGATGCATTACCTTGAAAAGGTGAAGATCCCTGAGCAGGCCGACAAATACCCCGGTATGCTTTCGGGCGGTCAGCAACAGCGCGTGGCGATTGCCAGATCGCTGTGCATGCAACCGCGCATCATGTTGTTTGACGAGCCAACATCGGCGCTTGACCCCGAGATGATCAAAGAGGTGCTCGACACCATGATCGAACTCGCGGAAGAGGGCATGACCATGCTTTGCGTAACGCACGAGATGGGCTTTGCACGTCAGGTTGCCAACCGCGTGATCTTCATGGATGCAGGCCAGATCGTGGAACAGAACGAACCAGAAGAGTTCTTCAACAACCCGCAATCAGAACGCACCAAGCTGTTCTTGAGCCAGATTCTCGGCCACTAAGTCAGTCTAAAACTTATCTGAAAGGGCAGGTGCTTTGCGCGTCTGCCCTTTTGCTTTG
Source organism: Lentibacter algarum (assembly GCF_018860975.1). Lineage (GTDB taxonomy): Bacteria > Pseudomonadota > Alphaproteobacteria > Rhodobacterales > Rhodobacteraceae > Lentibacter > Lentibacter algarum_A. Next base: position 91,647 of record NZ_JAHKQI010000001.1, on the reverse strand, counting down.
CCCCTATACAAGCAGGCGCAAACCCTCTACATGCACTCCTTTGTTCGCCCTTTAGCCCGAAAAGCAGATACGCCCGTGAAAAAAGCCCTCGCAGATGCGCTCCAGGAGCGCGGATATGACAAACTGACCCCTGTTCAGGAGGCCGTTTCAAAAGACGAGTTGACTGGCAAAGATATGCTTGTGTCTGCGCAAACCGGTTCCGGCAAAACGGTTGGGTTTGGCTTGGCGATCGCGCCGGCTTTGCTGGGCGACGAAGAGACATTTGGCCAGGCTGGCGCACCTCTGGCCCTCGTTATTGCGCCGACACGCGAGCTTGCCTTGCAAGTTAAGCGCGAGTTTATCTGGCTTTATGGCAAAGCAGGCGCAACCATTGCCTCTACCGTTGGCGGCATGGACATGCGTGATGAGCGCCGCGCGCTTGGCCGTGGGGCGCATATGGTTGTCGCAACACCGGGCCGCTTGCGCGATCACATCATGCGCGGCTCGATTGATCTGTCTAATCTCAAAGCCGTGGTCCTGGACGAGGCCGACGAGATGCTTGATCTCGGATTTCGCGAAGACCTTGAGTTCATTCTTTCAGAAGCACCCGAAGAGCGCCAAACTCTGCTGTTCTCGGCGACGGTTCCGGCCTCGATTGGCAAGCTGGCGAAGAGTTACCAGACCGACGCTGTGCGCGTTGAAACCACAGCCGAGAAGTCGCAGCATGCAGACATCACCTATCACGCTCACAATGTGTCGCCACGTGATGCAGAGAACGCGATCATCAATGTGCTGCGCTATCACGAAGCGCCAAATGCGATCGTGTTTGGTAACACCCGTGCGATGGTGAACCGCCTCACAACGCGTCTATCCAACCGCGGGTTTTCTGTCGTCGCTCTCTCGGGTGAACTAAGCCAGAACGAGCGCACCCATGCCTTGCAAGCAATGCGCGACGGGCGTGCGCGGGTTTGTGTGGCGACGGATGTTGCGGCGCGTGGCATCGATTTGCCCAATCTTGATCTCGTCATTCACGCGGAGCTGCCGAACAATCACGAGACTCTGCTGCACCGCTCAGGCCGCACTGGCCGTGCCGGGCGCAAAGGGGCAAGCGCTCTGATCGTGCCGCCTAAGGCCCGTCGCAAGGCAGAGCGACTGCTGCAAATGGCCAAGCTGAAAGCCGTTTGGAGCGAGGCACCTTCAGCTGACGCCGTGCGCGCGCGTGATGGCGAGCGTATGCTGGCCGACCAATCGTGGCTTGAGGAAGTCACCACGTCGGAGCGCGAGACAGTAGATATGTTGGTTGAGGGCTTCACACCCGAGCAACTCGCCGCGGCATATCTGCGGTTACACCACCAGCAACACTCTGCACCAGAAGAGCTGTCAGCCTCCGGCGCTGGCGATGCTCCAAAACCGCGCGAGGCTTTTGGGCCGACTGTTTGGTTCTCGGTTGCGGGCGGCAACAACGCCGGCGCCGAGCCGCGCCGCTTGTTACCAGCAGTTTGCGAAGCAGGAGGTATCACCAAAGATGTGATCGGAGCGATCCGCATTGGCCCCGACGAGAGTTATTTCGAGCTCAAAAAAGAGGCGGCAGACGCGTTTGCAGCGGCTGCGAGCGGCAACATCGAAGGCAGCACATTGGTGCGCCTCGACAAAGCACCAGACCTCGCGAAGATGCCCAAGCCAGCCTTTAAGCCACGCGGTGACAAACCCCGAGGCAAACCCCGTGGCGACAAGCCGCGATATGACAAACCACGCGGCGAGCCCCGCGGAGACAAGCCAAGCTACGACAAAGCCAAGTTTGACAAACCGCGTGGTGAAAAGCCGAGCCACGACAAGCCCAAATTCGACAAGCCCAAACCACGTCCAAGCAAACCCAAGCGGCCGGAAGAGACACGACCTGAAGGCGTGGTTTCTGCTCCGGCGAAACGCGCCTCAGCGGCAAACCCGAGCGAACGGATGGATGGCAAAGGTAAAGCGCGCGGCGGCAAACCGGGCGCTAAGCCTGCGGGCAAAGACGGCAAGCCGCGTTGGAAAACCAGCGGCAAAAAGGGCCCAAGCGATGGACATGCGCCAGCCGTGGGCAAGCCCAATTCCAAGAAGAACAAGGCAAGACGTGCAGCGACATCTGGCACAGGTAAGGGCGGCGGTGCGGCCCCCAAACGTAAGTAAAGCCTAGCTTGTTATCCGGTTGATATGGCCCATCTTGCGGCCCTGTTTCACCTCGGCTTTGCCGTAGAGGTGTAGTTGGGTGTTGGACGCTTTTGTAAGCTCGGGGAGGCGATTCATGTCATCACCGATGAGGTTCTCCATCACCACGTCAGCGTAGCGTTTACCATCACCCAAGGGCCAACCAGCGACCGCGCGAATGTGCTGCTCAAACTGGTCTATTGTGCAGCCAGCCTGTGTCCAATGGCCGGAATTGTGCACGCGTGGTGCGATTTCATTGATGATCAAACCTTGAGCGGTAACAAACAACTCGACGCCCATAACGCCAACATAATCAAGCTTGTTGAGGATCTGCGCGGCCAAGAGCACAGCATCTGTGCGCAGTTTCGGCCCGATCTGCGCTGGTACGGTGGTCTTTGCTAAGATGCCGTTTTCATGGATGTTTTCTCCGGGATCGTAACAGGATACTTCACCTGTAGAGCTGCGTGCCGCGATGATCGATATCTCTTTGGCGAAGTTGACGAAGCCTTCAAGCACTGAAGGTGCGCCTTGCATGTCGGCCCATGCTTGGGGGATGTCATCGGCACTGTTGACGCGGGCCTGGCCTTTTCCGTCATAGCCGAGGCGGCAGGTTTTCAGGATTGCTGGCGTGCCGGTCTTTGCGACTGCGGCGTGCAGGGCTTCTTCGGAAGAAACGCTCGCAAAAGGGGCTACAGTTAGACCAAGCGAGGTGAGGAAATCTTTCTCGATTATGCGGTCTTGGCTGATGCGCAACGCTTCGCGATTGGGGCGGATCGGGCGCAGGGCTTCGAGGGTATCAAGCGCAGAAGTTGGAATGTTTTCAAACTCGTAGGTGATGACATCAACTTTGTCTGCAAAGGTCTTGAGGGCGTCCTGATCGTCATAGCTGGCTTGAATGTGCTCGCAGGCAACATGGCTTGCAGGGCAGTCGGCTCCGGGCTCGAAGATAACGGTTTTGAGACCCAGACGGGAGGCTGCGACCGAGAGCATTCGGCCGAGTTGACCACCGCCAAGAATACCAATGGTTCCGCCTTGCGGGAGGGGATCAGTCATCGCTTGGTTCCGTCGGAATTGAAGCGGACAAAGCTCCGCGCCATGCATCGAGACGGACGGCGAGATCGGCGTCTTGAAGGGCAAGAATACCAGCGGCCATCAGACCCGCGTTTGAAGCACCAGCAGCGCCGATTGCCATTGTTGCGACAGGGTAGCCTTTTGGCATTTGGACTATAGAATAAAGGCTATCAACGCCCGACAGCGCCTTGGTTTGCACAGGAACTCCGACGACCGGCACTCGCGTTTTCGAGGCCATCATACCGGGCAGGTGAGCAGCGCCGCCAGCGCCGGCGATGATCACTTGCAAGCCACGATCAGCGGCCTCGCGCCCATAGCTCCAAAGTCTGTCGGGGGTGCGGTGGGCCGAGACGATTTTGCTCTCATAAGAGATGCCCAGTTCATCTAAAACATCGGCAGCATTTTTCATTGTTGGCCAGTCTGACTGACTGCCCATGATGATCCCGACTTTTACGCTCATGACGGCCTCCGAAAGCACAGTGTAAGGGGCGCACTATAGGGGTTTTTGCCCCCTAGGCAATGATATCAGGCGTCAAACGATCCTCTATCAAAGCGATGCGGTCTTTGAGGAAAAGTTTCTGCTTTTTCAGACGCTTGAGTGTTAGTTGATCGGCGGTGCCTTTTTCGGTGAGAGCGTGTATTGCTTCGTCGAGATCACGATGATCACGGCGGAAGACCTCAAGCTCGACGCGCAGCACGTCTTCTGTCTTCATCGAGATGTCGCTAGGCGCATTCATGCAGGGTGATTCCGTGTGCTGATTGGTGTCTAAGATACTGAAAAAACGTATTTTAGCAAAGCTCTTGCGTGAAGGGCGCTGCTTTCCCATATTGTTTATAGCAGTCGCCTGTTTCGGGGCTGTTAACAAGCACTGTCGCTTACCGATAAAGGACGTGTCATGAGCAAGCTTACTTTAGGGTCACACCCTTATTTACTTGGCTTTGAGCAGCTTGAGAGGCTGCTTGAGCGCAATGCGAAGTCGGGCAATGAGGGGTATCCACCCTTCAATATTGAACAGACCTCGCAAAATTCCTACCGCATTACACTGGCTGTTGCCGGTTTTTCCGAGGCCGATCTTTCGATAACTATCGAGGAAAAACAACTGGTTATCCGTGGGCGTCAGAGCGACGACAGCGAAGATCGGGTGTTTTTGCATCGCGGGATCGCCGGACGGCAGTTCCAGCGTTCGTTTGTGCTGGCAGAAGGCGTAGAAGTCGGCGAGGCGATCATGGAAAACGGGCTGTTGCACGTTGATCTGACACGCGCCGAGCTTGAAACCGTCGTGCAAACCATCAAGATCAGAAAGGGCTAAGCTATGGATATTCCTTATGAATTTGCTACTGAAGAGGCGCGTCCGATTGTCTATGTGCGTGCAGTCGAAGTGAAAGACCTGCCCAAAGATGTGCAGGCGCAGGCGATGGGCGCGACGCGGCTATATGCGGTGCATGACGAAGGCGGCGAACGGTTGGCGCTGGTGAAGGAGCGCAACCTCGCGTTCACCTTGGCCCGTCAGAACGACTTGTCACCTGTCGCAACCCACTGAAATAAAACGAAAACGCCCATTATACCACGCTGCGATTAACGCGGGGAAAGCCCTGCGCGCAGCATGGTTAATGCGGGTTTCTTCGTGAAACCAGCCTTGCACAATGCGTGCATACCACAGTGCATATAGCAGTGCATAATGCGTGCTGACAGTTTTGCGGCCAAGGTTAACGCAAGTTAACTTAACGCAGCGTGCGCTGACCTGCGCAAAAACGCGTTACTCGGTGGCCAAAAGCCGCGAGCCAACACGCGGGCAACGCGCCGTGCCAGAGCCAGACCTGAGAGAAAATTCGAGCGTCTCGTTCTCGCGCCCGGCAGTGCCTTTGATCACCGCAAAGTGCAGGTGCGGGCCGGTTGTCTGGCCGGTATTGCCGGAATAGCCCAAGAGCGCTCCGCGTTTGACAACCTGCCCGAGCTGGACAGAAGCGCCGTCTTCGCGCAGATGCGCATAGATCGCCAAGGTGCCATCATCATGCGCCACCAGAATGTGATTGCCGTCGTTCAGATAGTCTGATGACGGGCCGCCCCGACTTGAACCAACTTTCACATCGACAACCCGCCCTTCACGGGCCGCAAAGACCTTTGTGCCAATAGGCATGTCAAAGTCGAGCGCGAATTGCTGAAGGCCTCTGTGCGTGAAACTGCCGTTGCATCCTTGTGTTACCTTAAAGGCGCTGCCCGTGCGGTAGGGCAGGCGATACTGATAACTCTCCTGGTGGCGGGCGTTTATGTCGCCTGCGCTCCAGTCAAAGTTGTAGGTATAGCGCCATTCTCCGGCTTCTTTTACGGTTAGGTCAGCCAGTTTGATGCGGGTGCCACCGCCGCCCACAACAAAAGGCCCCTTGGCGCCGTCAGACGCGCGCAGATTTTTGAGCTCGTAGTTTAGTGACATGGTCACACGCAGCAGCGGGTGGCGGTTCTCTGCAAACAGGGTGACGCCGTTGTCGTGGTGCACGGCGTCGACGCAAACAAGGCCGCGGTTGTTGTCGCAGGTGACATCGGCGGTTGCGTGAAACGGCCAAAGGGCAAACAGCAGGCAAGTGAGGTAGGCCCTTTTTGACACGATCACTCCTAAGGCGTTTTCTCTGATATGCAGTGCCACAAGCTGTGTTGTTGAGACAAGTGTTTGATACAGGCGCGGTTGGCGGCGTCGCGCGCAGAGCCGGCTTGCAGCGGGGCGTTTTCGTTGCATGAAGGCGTTGCAAGGGCTCGCAGTGTAGGCGCGGTTTTGAGCGTCGTTCCATGCAGGGCGAGCATGCCGGAGAGCCAGACATCATCAACTGCGCGGCAGGCCCGGGGTATGGTATAGGCGGCTTTGGGCAGCAATTGCGGTGTCAGGAGAACACCGGCAAAGCCCTGTGCGATAAGCGTAGGTTTGGCCGCCCCGATGCGGGTTGCATCATAGGTGCTGGCGGCGATGGCGACGTCAGGCCGCACGATATGCGCCGCGAGAAAGCCCTCGGCCCAACCCTGCTGATAGTCCCAGTCGTCATCGCAATAGAGGATCGGCTGCGTGGGCTCGGACTGCTGCGCCAATGGCAAGATCTTGCAGGCTGGGCCGATGTCATCGCAGCGCAGGAGCGTGACGCCTTGTGGCAGCTTGGGCAGGGTGAAACTGTCGGGGAAGCGGGCGTATCTGTGCGGAATGGTGAGCACGACACGGCTGACGCCACGCTGCGCCACAAGGCTTTCAAGCGCGGCAGGCAGGCCCGTAAAACGCGGCGGTATGGACGTGAGCGAGACTGTTAACAAGTGACGCTCCTTTTAGGAGGCGTGGCACAAATTGAGCGCGACAACATGATTGATACTTCTAAAAATGCAACTAAAGGTAGAGTGCCCTGATGTGCAAAGCAAATGCAAGCAACAAAATCGTCGGCACAAAAAAAAGGCGTGTAGTTGCCCACACGCCTTTTACTTTGGGTTCAAGTCGAATTCACCCTGCGATCAGGCCCATGCTTTCGAGTTTGAGAAGCACTTGATGAGCGCAGTTGTCGACTTCGACATTTTCTGTTTCGACGGCGAGCTCTGGATCAACGGGCACATCGTATGGGTCGGAGATGCCGGTGAACTCTTTGATCTTGCCTTCGCGTGCCAGTTTGTAGAGGCCTTTGCGGTCGCGGCGCTCGCATTCTTCGATGCTGGTTGCGACGTGGACTTCAACGAAGGCGCCGAAGCTTTCGACGTCTTCACGCACGGCGCGGCGGGTTGTTGCGTAGGGCGCGATCGGGGCGCAGATGGCGATGCCGCCGTTCTTGGTGATCTCGGAGGCAACATAGCCGATGCGACGAATGTTGAGGTCGCGGTGCTCTTTGGAAAAGCCCAGCTCGGAGCTGAGGTTTTTGCGCACCAGATCGCCGTCGAGCAGCGTTACGGGGCGGCCGCCCATTTCCATCAGTTTAACCATAAGCGCGTTTGCGATTGTGGACTTACCTGAGCCAGAGAAGCCGGTGAAGAAGACAGTGAAGCCCTGTTGGCTGCGTGGCGGACGGGTGCGGCGCAGCTCTTTGACAACTTCGGGGAAGGAGAACCACTCGGGGATTTCGAGCCCCTCGGCCAAGCGGCGGCGCAGCTCCGTGCCGGAGATGTTGAGGATGGTGACATCGTCTTTGTCTTTGATCTCGTCCATTGGCTCGTATTGCGCACGTTCTTGCACCCAAACCATGTGTTTGAAGTCGACCATCTCGATGCCCATTTCTTCCTCGTTGGCGCGGAACAGGTCTTGGGCGTCGTAGGGGCCGTAGAAGTCTTCACCTGCCGAGTTTTTGCCGGGGCCAGCGTGATCGCGGCCAACGATGAAGTGTGTGCAGCCGTGGTTTTTGCGGATCAAGCCGTGCCATACGGCCTCACGCGGGCCAGCCATACGCATGGCAAGGTTGAGCAGTGACATCGAGGTTGTCGAGGCCGGGTATTTATCAAGCACGGCCTCATAGCAACGCACGCGCGTGAAGTGATCAACATCGCCCGGTTTGGTCATGCCGACGACGGGGTGAATGAGCAGGTTGGCTTGGGCTTCTTTGGCGGCGCGGAATGTCAGCTCTTGGTGGGCGCGGTGCAGGGGGTTGCGGGTTTGGAAGGCAACCACTTTGCGCCAGCCGACTTTGCGGAAGTAGGCGCGCAGCTCGTTGGGCGTGTCGCGACGGCCGCGGAAATCATAGTGCACCGGCTGTTGGATGCCTGTGACAGGCCCGCCAAGGTAAATCTTGCCCGCTTGGTTGTGCAGGTAGTTAACGGCGGGGTGCGCGTCGTCGTCGGCGCCAAACACCTTCTCGGCCTCAAGTGCTTTGTTAGGCTCCCAGCGGTCGGTGACAGTCATGGTCGCGAGGATCACGCCTTCCTGGTCACGCAGGGCAATGTCTTGGCCAACTTCAAGCGAGGCGGCGAAGTCTTCGGACACGTCAAGGTTGATCGGCATAGGCCAGAGCGAGCCGTCGGCGAGGCGCATGTTTTCAACAACGCCGTTATAGTCTTCCTCGGTAAGAAAGCCCTTGAGCGGGTTAAAGCCACCGTTCATCAACAATTCAAGATCGCAGATCTGGCGCGGGGTCAGGTCATGGCTGACGAGATCGGCGGCTTCGAGTTTCAGCTTTTGGGCGCTCTCGTAAGAAACGTAAAGTTCGGGGATGGGGGCTAGGTTTTGCTCAAACATGGTCACTCTCTCGGTCAAAATCTCAACTTGATGGTGCCTTCTTAACGGACACCGCTTTAACGCGCTGCTAATACGGGTAGGCGCTTGAAGGCAAGTATTGCATTTTATTTTCTACGTAGCAGGGGAAAAGTGAGCCATTTCTAGCGCAATTGAAGGGCTTTGCGGCGGGAGTGTGGCCGAAGATTGCAATAGAATGGGCCGCAAGGCGGGGTATCATAGTGGAAAGGTATGCTAAAGCGCTTCGACTTGGTGCTGAGGTAGCGCGTGAAGGCGAAGCGCGTGCAAACTTGGTCATTCAAGTTCTACTTTAACAATGCTTTCTTTCTTGGCTGACATTCCCCAACCAAAAAATGGCCCCTTTAAGTTTGTCGCATGTAGGCCCTTCTAACAAGCTTTCAGGCAGACATCAGCAATGCCACGTCATACGGCGCGCGAGCGCAGTGGCGACAGGTATAAAACGTCAGGCGTGTTCGGCGACACCGGCACAACACTTGTCCAGAAATCAAAAACCGGACTTTGTAAAAGCCACGGCAATAACTGCTAGAGGTTGGCATATAGAGGTTGGCAAAAAAAAGGGCCGCCGAAGCAGCCCTTTGTGGTTCATGTGTTGATCGCGATTAGTCGATCTTTTTGACCAGTATCCAGCTGCCGTTTTCGATCTTGGAAATGTAGATCGCTTTGGCGGCGGCGTGGTTGTCGGCGCTCATGGCGACGGAGTTGCCAGCGATGGGGTCGTCGTAGCTGAGGCCTTCCATGGCAGCGATGAAGCTTTCGTGGGTCAGCTCGGGGCCAGCGGCTTCAAGGCCTTTGACCAGAAGTTCAGCGGCGGAGCGGCCCAAGAGCGCGCCTGTGCCGGGGAACTTTTCACCCGAGGCTTCGGTATAGGCTTTCACCCATGCGCCAACTTCCGGTGTGCCAACGCGCACCTCAAGGTCTTGCCAGCCAGCGCCTGCGTAGACGCCGCCCATCACGCCTTGAGCCGCAAGGCCCTTGGCAACGACGGTGTGGAAGCCGGCCGACGACACCAGAAAACGCGTGTCGGTCATGCCGAGCTTATGCGCTGTGGCGATGGCGCGGATCATCTGGCCGACGCCGAGCGCCATGCCGACTGTGTCACAGCCGCTGTCTTTGATCTTGCCGAGTGCGCCTGTGAAGTCGCTTTCGTCAGGCTTGTGCGAGGTCTGGGTGCCCATCTCAAAGCCGTTGGCTTCCGAGACTTCGATCACAGCTTCTTCGATCTCTGTGCCAAAGTCTGTCGGCAAGAGCATGGTGCAGAACTTCTTGGTGCCTTCTGTTTCAACCATCTGCTCCGCCGCGGCTTTGACGGCGTCATAGTAGCTCGCGGTGCCGGCAAACTTCCAAGGTGCTGGTGGCTCTACCATCTGGCGCGCGGCGGTGAGCGGCGAGATGTTGGGAATGCCTTTGGGCTCCATCAGTTGGAACATCGCGATGTTGTGCGGCGTGCCGAGGCTGAGCAGCATGGCGAAGACTTGGTCGCGGTTGATCAGCTTGTTGGCGGCCTGCACGGCCTTTGGCACTTGGTAGCCGTGATCTTCGGTGATGTAGGTGATCTTGCGACCATGCACACCGCCTGCATCATTGATCTCTTTGAAATAGAGATTGGCTGCCGTCACGGCCGGAACCGAGAAGGGTGCAAAGATGCCTGACAAGTCATGCGCGCCGCCGATTTTGATCTCGGTTTCGCTGACGCCTTGTGTTTCGGCTGCGGCTGGAAGTGCGAGCGTAAGTGCCGCGCTTGCCAGTAGTGCTTTGAATTTATTCATAGTTTCCTCCCTTGGTGAACCGGAAGATCCGGCTAATACATATCGTCGATCAGCGCGATGTGCTGCTTTTCGACGAAGCTGCGTTTGAGCTTCATGGTTGGTGTCAGCTCTTCATCTTCGGCTGTGAGCAGAATGTCGATCAGCCGGAAATCCTTGATCTGTTCAACTTGCGCAAATTCCTTGTTGGTGTCACGCACAACTTCACCGATCAGTTCTCGCACCTCGCTGGCGCGGGTGAGCGAGGCGAAGTCGGAGAAGGGGATTTGCCTGTCTTGGGCGAACTTCTCGACATTCTCCTGGTCGATCATAATCAGGCAGGACAGGTATTTGCGCTTGTCTCCGATCACCACCGCATCCGAGATATAGGGCGAGAACTTAAGGCGGCTCTCGATCTCGGCGGGGGTGATGTTTTTACCGCCTGCTGTGATGATGATATCTTTGATGCGGCCGGTGATTGTCAGGCTGCCGTCGTTGCCAATGCGGCCCACGTCGCCGGTGCGCAACCAGCCATCGTCGGTGAAGGTTTCGGCGGTTTTCTCGGGTTTGTTCCAGTAGCCAGCAAAGACCGACGGGCCGCTATACTGAATTTCGCCCTCATCGGAGATGCGCAACTCCATGCCGGGAACGACCTTGCCGACGGTGCCGATGACGTTGTCTTCGGGCAAGTTGATGGTTGTGACGCCTGAGCCCTCTGTCATGCCATAGCCTTCAATGAGGGGTGTGCCGAGGGCGTAGAACCAGCGGATCAGTTCGGGGCTGATCGGGGCTGCGCCTGATGTGACACGGCGCGCGCGGCTGAGGCCGAGCATGCGGCGCAGGTTGGAGAGCACAAAGAAGTCGGCGAGTTTGTGTTGCAGGGCGAGGCCTGCGCCGACGGGCTTGCCTGTTTCCAAAAGCGTGGCGCGTTTGGTGCCGACGCGAAAGGCCCAGTCGAACGCCTTGCCGCCGATCCAGCCAGCCTCCGAGCGCAGGATGGTGACGCGGGAGTAGATCTTTTCCCAGATGCGCGGCACGCCGGTAAAGCTGTGCGGGCTGACCTCTTGGAGGTTGTCAAACACCGTCTCGGGGCTTTCGGCGAAGTTGACTGTCGTGCCTGTGGCGATCGGGCTCTCGACGGACACGAGGCGCTCAAGCACGTGACAGAGCGGCAAAAAGCAGAGCAGCTCGTCGTCTTCATTATAGGCGAGCACCTTTGGCCCGACTTCGAGTTGGAACATGATGTTGCGGTGGGTGATGATCGCGCCTTTGGGCGGGCCAGTGGTGCCCGAGGTGTAGATCAGCATGCGCGGATCTTCGGGCTGCACGGTTTTGAGCGTGTCTTCAAAGCGCGTTGGATGGGCCTTGGCTTCGGCTTCGCCCATGGCAAGGAAGTCGTCAAAGAACATCACCTGCGGGTCGTCGAATGTTGCCAGCCCGTCGCGGTCAAGCACCACAACATGCTCAAGGCCGGGCATGTCGCCGCGGGCCTCAAGGAACTTGTCGAGTTGCTCGTCGTTTTCAACAAACAGAACGCGCGCGCCGCTGTCTTGGGCGAGGTAAGTCAGCTGTCCGGCACTGTCGGTCGTGTAGACGCCTGCCGGGATCGCGCCGATACTTGCGGCACCGAGATCACAATAGAGCCATTCGCGGCGGTCTTCAGCCAAGATGAGCACGGGCTCGCCCTTTTGCACGCCGAGTTTGAGCAGGGCGAGGCCAATGCGTTTGGCGTGATCATAGTAGTCTGCCCATGAGTAAGACTGCCAGACGCCGAGCTCTTTTTCGCGGTGGGCTGTGCGCTTGCCGTAGCGTGCGCATTGTGCGGCCCAGAGCTTCACAACGGTGTCGTGGCCCTCAACTGTGATCGGGGTCATCTCCATGTTTTGCGCCTCTTCCAGCGTTTCTGTCCGCGTTCGCCTGCGTCGGATTTACCCAGGTAGAACTCCTGGATATCCGGCGAGTCTTGCAGCTCTTTTGCAGGGCCAGCCATGACAATGCGGCCCATCTCTAGCACGTAGCCTTTGTGCGCTGTTTCCAGCGCGATATGAGCATTTTGCTCGACGATCAGCATCGTCACGCCTTGCTCTTTGTTGAGCCGACCGATGATGTCGAATATCTCTTGGGTGAGCAGCGGCGAGAGGCCCAGTGAAGGCTCGTCAAGCAACATGAGTTTAGGCCGTGCCATGAGGCCACGGCCGATGGCCAGCATCTGTTGTTGCCCACCCGAAAGGTAGCCAGCCGACTGTTTGGCGCGCTCCTTGAGGATCGGGAAGTAGGAATAGACCAGCTCCAGATCATCAGCGATCGAGTCCGAGCGGGTGAACGCCCCCATGCGCAGGTTTTCGTCGATGGTGAGGTATGGGAAGACCTCGCGGCCTTCCGGCACAAGAGCGAGGCCCTGGCGCACGATCTTGTCAGGCTCAAGGCCGGTGATGTCGTTGCCCATCAAGGCGAGGTTGCCTTTTTCGGGGTCCATCAGACCGGCGATGGTTTTCATCAGCGTGGTTTTACCAGCGCCATTTGCGCCGAGGATGGTGACGATTTCGCCTTGCTCCACGTCAATGCTGACGCCGCGTAGGGCCATGATTGCGCCATAGTATGTCTCGACGTTGCGGACCTTGAGAACAGTCATGCTGGCTCTCCTGCTGGTGCGGTTCCGAGGTAGGCGGCTTGCACGTGCGGGTCGGCTTGCACTTCGGCGGCGGTGCCTTCTGCAAGCATACGCCCGTTGGCAACAGCAAGTACGCGGTCAGCCACGGCGCTCACGAGGCCCATATCATGCTCGACCATCAGCACAGTGAGGCCCATGTCGCGGCGCATATCTTCGATCCAGAAAGCCACTTCCTGGCTTTCTTCCACGCTGAGGCCCGAGGCGGGTTCATCAAGCAGGATCATCTTCGGGCCAATCGCCAGAGCGCGGCCGATTTCGACAACTTTGCGCACGCCATAGGGCAGGCCGGCGATCATCTTGTTGCGGTAGGCTTCAAGTTCCAAAAACTCGATCATCTCTTCAACGCGTTTGCGGTGATCGCGCTCTTGCTGACGCACTTTCGGCGTGAACAGGATGTTCTCGACAAAGCTGGTGCGGCTGTGTGTGTGACGGCCCATGAGCATGTTTTGCAGCACGGTTGAGTGGTCAAAAAGCTCGATGTTCTGGAACGTGCGGGCAATACCAAGCTGCGCAATATCATGAGCTTTGAGGCGGGTGATGTCTTTGCCATCAAAGCTGATTTTGCCGTGGGTGAGCGGGTAGATGCGCGAGATCAGGTTGAAGATCGTCGACTTGCCAGCGCCATTCGGGCCGATGATGGCGAAGACTTCGCCTTCCTCAACCGAGAAGCTGACACCATCGACCGCCTTTACGCCGCCAAAGTGAATGGCGATATCTTTTGCAACAAGGAGACTCATTTGGTGCGCTCCGTTTTGAGGTAGGATTTCTGACGGCGGAACATGTCGCGGCGCGCCAGCGGGAACAGCTCGAACCAGGTGCGGGTTTTGAGCCAGCGTCCGTAGAGGCCCAGCGGCTCGTAGATGATGAAGGCGATAAGAACGCCCGAGAAGATCATCGTGTCGAGGCCCGGAATGGAACCGATGTTGATGCCGACCGTGGCGTTGGCCCAGTCGCGGAAGATTGCGATGAGCTGTGGCACAGCGGTGATCAGGATCGCGCCCAAGAATGCGCCTTGTATCGAGCCGAGGCCGCCGATTGTGACCACAAGGAGCAGGTTGATCGAGATGAAGATCGAGAACAGCTCGTAGTTAAAGAAGCCGATGTAGTGGCCCATGAGAGCGCCTGCGAGGCCGGTAACACCTGTGCTTAGGCCAAAGGCCAGAGCGCGCGTGCGGGTGACGTTGATGCCAAGCGCGCGGGCGGACACTTCGCTGTCACGCACGGCGAGAAAGCTGCGGCCTGTCGGCGAGCGCATGAGGTTTGCATAGCCCCATGTCACCAGCGCGACGATGAGAAGCACCAACCAGTAGAGGTTCGAGAGGTCGGCGTAGCGATCGAAGCTGATGCCTGCGATGGTGATAGATGGTGCGAAGAGGCCACCGACACCGCCGGTGATTGGCTCCAGCAGGATGATCAGTTCTTCGACGATCACGAACACTGCAAGCGTGGCGATGGCGAGGTAAATGCCTGACATGCGCACTGCGGGGATAGCTATGAGCGCACCGAAGATGCCTGTAAATATGCCCGCAACGGGGAAGGCTATGAGGAAGGGCCAGCCGATGTTCATCAGCGCGACTTCTGTATAAGCGCCGATCGCGAGGAAGGCGGCGTGGCCGAGCGAGACTTGCCCCGTATGGCCCACCAGCAGCATGAGGCCCATGCCAGCCAGTGCCCAGATCAGCGTGTTTGTTGCTTCGGCGAGGTAGTATTCACCTGCAAAGAAAGGGAGCACCGCCATGAAGGCGAGCAGCACAAGGATCGCACCGCGCTTGCCCCAGTGCTCGTGAATGTCGATGTCTTTGTCATAGGACGTTTTGAAGATAATCCGCATGGCTCAGACTTTCTTCGCGTGGATCTGGCTGAACAAGCCGCCGGGGCGGGTGATCAGCACGATCAGCATGATGATATAGGGTGACATCTGGGCCAGTTCACCAGGAGCGTAGCGGCCGGCAATAGGCTCGATGATACCGATGAGAAGACCGCCGAGCAGCGCGCCAGGGAGTGAGCCCATGCCGCCGATCACGGCCGCGGCGAAGGCCTTGATGCCGAGAAGCCCGATGTTTGGATCAATCGCGCCTTTGGTGGCATAGAGCACGCCGGCGACTGTGGCGACGACGCCCGAGAGGCCCCAGATAAGACTGTTAAGGCGAATAACCGGTACGCCGACAATATAGGCGGCCATCTGGTTTTGCGACGCTGCCTGAGCGGCGAGGCCGGTTTTTGTGCGGGCGAAGAAGAACCAGAGCGCCAAGGTGAGCACGGCGGTGACGAGAATGGTGATCAGGTCGGCAGCACTCAGAATGACGCCACCGAAATTCCAGTTCATGCCGGAGAAGGGTGTCTCAAACACCAGCGGAGTATAGCCCCAGATCGAACCCGCGATGAAGCGGAAGATGAAACCCATCGCGATTGTGAGAATCACCAAGGCGAACTGCGGTTGGCCAAAGAGTTGGCGCACAAACACCCGCTCGACGCCCCAGCCGACACCATACATGATAATCATCGCGCCGATGATGGCGATGCCGAAGGGCAGGCCCATCTGCGCCGAGTTGCCAAGGCCAAGGGCGATGAATGCGCCGAGCATCATCATATCACCTTGGGCAAAGTTGACGCCTTCGCTTGATTTGTAGATCAGCACAAAGCCAAGCGCGACAAGGCCGTAGATACAACCGTTTGCTATGCCGCTGAAAAGCAGTTGAAGAAGCTCCATCTCCTATCGCTAACCCTCTGGGTTGCGCCTCCCTTTTATGCGATCGAGGCCGTTTGTGGCCGTCGTTACGCTGAGTAAGGATGGTTGCATGCGATGTTGGAGGGCGTCAACCGTGCGCCAAAGTGCCGTAACGGCACAAACAAAATTAATGCGATTGACGCGAGGCCCTGCCACGGTGACATTTGTGCTGAAGTGTAGCGAGGCAAGCCTATGAGCGGACCACTAAAAGGCCTGAAAGTTGTTGAAATGGCAGGGCTTGGGCCAGTGCCTTTGGCGGGGCAATTTTTGGCAGATATGGGCGCCGAGGTGACGCTGATCACGCGGCGGTCGGGGGCGCAAAACCCTGCTGACATTAACAATCGCGGCAAGCGCTCGGTGGCTTTGAATCTCAAATCAGCAGAGGGCGTTGATGCGGCCAAGCGGCTGATTGACGGGGCCGATGTGCTGATCGAGGGCTTTCGACCCGGCGTGATGGAACGCATGGGGCTTGGGCCGGATGACTGCCACGCGAGACTGGTTTTTGGCCGTATGACGGGTTGGGGCCAAGAGGGGCCGCTTGCGCAGACGGCGGGGCATGACATTAACTATCTAGGGCTGACGGGCTTTTTGCACGCGCTGGGACGAGAAGGAGATGTTCCGACACCGCCGCTCAACATTGCTGCGGATTATGGCGGCGGGACGATGTTCTTGCTGTTTGGCATCTTGGCAGCGCTGTTTGAACGCCAGAGCAGTGGCAAAGGGCAAGTTGTTGACGCGGCGATGGTCGACGGCGCGAGCGCGCTCATGGCGCTCATTCACAGCTTTCGCGCGCAGGGGCAGTGGAGCGAGAACCGCGAGGCGAACCTGCTGGACGGGGGCGCTCCGTTTTACCGCGTGTATGAGTGCGCTGATGGCAAGTTCCTTGCTGTAGGGCCGCTTGAGCCGCAGTTCTTTGCTGAACTGGTCGCGCGTGCGGATTTGCCGGAAGACCACCGCGCGAGCCAGATGAACGCCGCTGCCTGGGCAGGGCGGCGCGAGACTTATGCCGAGGTGTTCAAATCCAGGACGCGGGATGAGTGGGCAGTGATTTTTGATGGCAGCGATGCCTGTGTGAGCCCGGTGTTGACGTGGAGCGAGGCGCCGGAGCACGCGCATATGAAAGCGCGGGGCGTGTTTGAAGAGCGTGAGGGTGTGATGCAGGCCATGCCAGCGCCAAGGTTTAGCCGCTCGGTTACGGACGCGCCAAAACCGCCAGTTGCTGCGGGGAGCGACACCGACGCTGTGCTTGCCGAGCTTGGCTTTTCAATGGATGAGATCGCGAAACTGCGGGGTGCGGGTGTGCTGACGTAACACAGAGCTTGAACGCAGCGCGTTTTTGCTCAAACTAGCGTTCGGGAATTGCGAAAGGACGCGCCATGACGACCGAATCTCCGTTAGAGAGCAGCTATGACATTGTGATCATTGGCGGGGCCATTATGGGCGCGTCGACGGCGTGGAACCTTACCGAGCAGGGGTTTGACGGGCGGGTGCTGGTTGTTGAACGCGATCCGACTTACGAGTTCGCTTCGACGACGCACACCAACTCCTGCATGCGCCAGCAGTTTTCGACTGCGCTGAATGTGCAGATTTCGCAATATGCGGCGGATTTCGTCAACAATATACGTGAGCGTATGGGCGGCGACGAACGCGTGCCTGAGCTGGCGGTGCAGAGTTTTGGCTATATGTATCTGGCGGACAGTGAGGGCTTTGCCGACGTGCTGCGGCGTAATGTGCAGGTGCAAAACAATGCAGGTGCCGCAACGCAGTTGATGAGCGCTGAAGAGATTAAGGCAACTTATCCGTTTTACAATGTTGATGATGTTTTGCTCGGCTCGATCAACCGCATCAATGAAGGATACTGGGACGGCAACGCTGTTTTCCAGTGGTGGCGCAGGCAGTCGCGTGAACGCGGAGTCGAGTATGTTGAGAACGAGGTTGTCGCGATCAACCATGCCGGACAAAGGGTTGTAAGTGTGGTGCTCGCGTCGGGCGAGGTGATCAGCTGCGGACAGGTTGTGAACGCCACGGGCCCGCGCGCCGCGAAGACCGCCGAGATGGTTGGTATCACGCTGCCGATTGAACCTCGCAAACGGTTTTCATGGGTGTTCAAAGCCGACAAGCCGCTGGATCAGGACCTGCCTCTGACGGTTGACCCGAGCGGCGTGCATTTTCGTGAGAACGGCGGCGGAACGTATCAGGCGGGCGGCCATACAGAACTTGACCCTGCAGCGGAGTTTGATGACTTCAACATGGAGCACAGTCTTTGGGAAGAGCATATCTGGCCCACGATAGCGACACGGGTTCCGCAGTTTGAAGCGATCAAGGTGATCAGCGAATGGACGGGGCATTATGCGATGAATACGCTTGACCAGAACGCCATCGTCGGGCCGCACACCGAGGTTGAGAACTTTCATTTCATCAACGGGTTTTCGGGCCACGGCTTGCAGCAGTCACCGGCAATGGGGCGGGGCCTGGCCGAGTATCTGACGCATGGCGGCTATCGCAGCCTTGACCTCAGCGCTCTGGGCTATGAACGGATCGCGCTCGGCAAGGCCTATGTCGAGGATGCGGTGATTTGAATGCCATGAGTGCCATGTCTTAAACTACAGCGGTTCATGCTGCTTTCGGGTTTTCGCTGTCTGCTGCGTTTTGGTGTCTGCTGGGTTTGGTCTTGGGGAGATGTGTTGGTATCGCGCAGCAGGTGCTGACCTTCCGAACAGACCGTTAGCATGCCAGTTCAGAGTTAAAGCGTTTGGAGACTAAGGTGAGCGACAACTTGATTTCGAAGCGCTTTAGATCAATCAGCTCCGGTTGAGCGCCACGTTCAGGCCGAGCCCGATGAGAATGCTACCGCCGAGCTTTTGAGCAAGCCGCCCCGCCGATTGCGACCCTTGCAGGAATGTGGAGACCTTGTCGGCAAGCAGAACACAGAGAACATCGGCTGACGAAAACATGAAGTTAACAATCGTGCCGAGCGTGAGGAGTTGCAGCCAGATCGGGAAGCTTGCGCTCGGGTCGGTAAACTGCGGGAGGAACGCGAGATAGAAGAGGGCTGTTTTCGGGTTGAGAACTTCAACTGCGATGCTGTCGCAAAATGCACGCCGTGGGCTTTTGCGTTCGATTTGCAAGCTGCTGGTTTCTGTCGGAGCCTTGCTGACGAAAAGTTTGAAGCCGAGCCATATCAGATAGGCTGCACCGATGAACTTGAGGGCCAGATAGAGGCTCGGCACCGCTTGAAAAAGCACGGCGAGCCCAAGGGCCGCGGCAAGGACGTGTGCGTATCCGCCAATGTGAATTCCGAGGGCCGCAAACCAGCCTGCGCGTCGGCCTCGTGCCAAGGTTTGTGCGGCGGTATAGAGCATCGCCGGACCGGGCATATAGGCGAAGATTGTTGCCGCGATGAAAAAGGCGATCAGAAGGTCGGGGTTTGGCATGCTGAACTGGCCTCGGGTTATTGTGGATACACAAGGCTAGAGCGAAACTGTGGGCTGTCAACACCGGCCGCCGCCCTGAACAAACATAGTTGGACAGGTGTGAGGTTAGTTCTCGGCTGGAACAGAACCTCGAACTTCAAGCCGAATGCCTTTCCTACTATCGAAAACCTCTGACCCCTCAGACGCAGTAGGCTCGTTGTTCTTCCATGCCCATTGCCAGAAGCTTAGGCTGTTTCGCCACTGCTTTTTGGAAGTCCGGCTTTGACGCCCATCCCTGCCAGTTTGACAGGATGAGTGATTGGGCCGTCGCGCCGCCCAGTGTGGTGCCGGGGCCAAGAACAATGAAGACGTCTGGCATAAGCTCGCGCGCGGCCGTTCTTATCGCTGCGGTGTAGTCGTAGGTTTCTGTTACCTGATGGCCAAGGGTATAGTCATAGAGACGGTTAATATCGGTGGCTTTCGGGTTCCAGATAAAGCCTCGCCCGTCGATGAGCGGAACTTCGGGCTGTTGAAACAGATCCTTTGGCAGGCTCTCAAAGCCGAGTTTTGAAACTGGAATTTGCAAATGTGTGTGAAAGCCTGCGTGATTGGGCAAGCGCATTGGATAGCGGCCCTGTAGCGGAGGAACCGAAGTTTCAAATGCGCTCAGCCCGGCCTCGTTTCCGGCCAGAACCAACATGCCGCCGAGATCAATCGACAGGCCAAGGGTGTGATCGGCGCGGGCGTTGATTTCGGTGACCTTGCTCATGAGGGCAGTACGCTGCCCAGCGACTTCATGCCAGTTGTCGTCGACAAACGGGTAGATTAGTTGCCCACCGAGCATTTGCTCCTGCATGAGCCTGCCCATTGTGTTGACCACGCGCAGACCGGACATTGCATCCAGCGCCCCTGCGCAAGCGAGGGCCGTATACCAGCCCATCGAGTTGCCCGTCACGCCGACGATGTCAAAGCGCTCGCGGTTGATAGCTGCGAAGTCAAACAGCGAGCACGCGTAGATCAGCGGTGAGGCGTTGTCGCCACGCGTGTGGGTTGGGCCAACGAAACGCGCCGCGCTGTCAAGTTCGCTGACGGGGGTTTGGCCTTGAGCAGTCCGGTAGGCATCAAACTTGGCCAGCGCGGGGCTGTTGGGATGATGTTTTGCCAGATAGCCAAGCTCGGTTTTGTTGTAAGTTCCGCGCCCCGGGGCGATGATAACGGCTGTTTGTTTCATCCCTTGCTCCAAAGCTTTGTGGCGGCGGCAACGATGCTGTCGCAGCTTGGCATGGTGGCGGCATAGGCCGGCCCTGTGGCGATGAAGCTGTCTTCGGCGGCCAACCGCGCCACGGGCAACTCGCAGCTTTCAACCAACATCGACAGCAGGGCTTCTGATTGCCCACCCGTGCCGCGGCATTCGTCAACAACGAGCACTTTTTCGGCCCCGGCAAGCGCGTCAAGTATGCCTTGCTTAGGCAGCGGGGCGATCCAGCGGATGTCAATGATACGGGTCTCGATGCCCTGCTTCGCAAGGGTTTTGGCGGCCTGTTGCGAGAGGTAGTGGCCATTTCCGTAGGTGACGATCGCCAGAGGGCCGTCGCCTGTTGTGCCGACTTCGCCAAGGCCGATGCGCTTGTCGGGCGATGGGTAATGACGCATCCAAGCGCTGTCTTTGTCTTCATGCAAATCGCGCATATGGTAAAGCGCAATGGGCTCGACAAACACCACCACGCGCTGCTCTTCACGCGCCAAGCGCACAGATTCGCGCAGCATCATTGCGGCCTCAGCTCCGTCTGACGGGCAGGCGACAATGAGACCCGGAATATCGCGCAGAACAGCGAGCGAGTTGTCATTGTGGAAGTGCCCGCCGAAGCCCTTTTGATAGCCAAGGCCTGCGATGCGCAGCACCATCGGGTTGGTAAACTGGCCGTTTGAGAAGAACGGCAGCGTGGCCGCTTCGCCGCGGATCTGGTCTTCGGCATTGTGCAGATAGGCCAGAAACTGGATCTCGGGCATCGGGATAAACCCGTTGTGGGCCATGCCGATTGCGAGGCCGAGGATGGACTGCTCATCAAGCAGGGTGTCGATCATCCGGTCTTGGCCGAAGCGGTCGCAGAGCTTTTGCGTCACGCCATAGACACCGCCTTTGCGGCCCACATCTTCGCCCATCATCACGATTTCGGCGTGTTCGAGCATGAGGTCGGTGAGGGCCCAGTTGATAAGCCTAGACATGGGCTGAGGGCTGTCCATTTGCTTGATGTCAGCGTCAAACGCTGCCTCGCGGGCTGCTGGCGTCGGGCCGTTGGTTGGTTTGCAAGCACGCTTCGGCGGGATGATCGAAGCCATGACCTCTGCTGCAGTTTGCAGTCTCGGCTGCTTGATCGCCTCCTCGGCAACGCGGGTGCATTGCTCGTCGATCTCTGTATAGATCGTCAGCGCTTCTTGCGCAGTCAAATGACCAGCCTCGACCAAAAGGCGCGCAGAATGCAGAAGCGGATCATTCTGCTCCCATGCCTCAAAGACCGACTTGGCGAGGTAGGTTTGCTGAAGGTCGGCGCCAGCGTGCCCATACAAGCGCACAAGTGACAGGTGCAAAAACGCAGGCTTCTTGCGGTCACGAACGTAGGCGGCGGCCTCTTGGGCGACACGGTAGGTTTCAAACAGGTCGAGCCCGTTAGCATTGAAGTACTTCAAGCCCGGTTTGTTGGCAAAATTCTCGTTGATCCAGCCCTTGGGGGTGCGTGTCGAGATACCGATGCCGTTGTCTTCACAAACGAAGAGCAGCGGAAGGGGGATGGATTGAAACGATGTCCAGCAGGCGGCGTTGATAGCACCTTGAGCGGTTGAGTGATTGGCCGAGGCGTCGCCAAACGAGCACATGACAATACTGTCGTCGGCGAGCAGCTTATGTTCCGGAGCATGACGCTTGGCGAGGGGGATAGAGTAGGCCGCGCCAACGGCTTTGGGGAGGTGACTGGCGATCGTGGAAGTTTGCGGGGGGATGTTGAGAGACTTCGACCCAAGCACTTTATGGCGCCCGCCCGAGATCGGATCAGACTTTGCGGTGGAAAAGCTGAGCAGCATGTCCCAAGTCGGGGTTGTGCCTGCGACCATTGCCGAGCGGCGGGTTTGAAACGCCCCGTCGCGGTAGTGCAAGAAGGCCATGTCGTCAGGCCTGAGAGCAGAGGCGACAGCTGCCATGCCCTCGTGACCGGAGGAGCCGATCGTATAGAACCCCTGGCCTGCCGCCTGCATTTTGCGAGACCGGCGATCAAGGTTGCGGCTCAGGCATTGCGCCCGAAAAATTGCGACTGCCTCCGGGCCGGTGAGCGGGCCTGATGGTGCGTCTCCTGCGGGAAACACTCCGCTTGAGACGTGTTTCACGAAGGCGTCATGAACGATGTCGGCGCGATCCATATCAGTCTTTCCTTTTGCCGCTCAAACCAGATTTGCCGGCTCGGCGGCCTATGCTTCTTCCAAATCGTAATTGTGAATCAGTCTATAACTTCGGGCGCTCACCAAAACACCCCATTTTCGACGAATATCTCCAGAATTCAGAATAACATCATGCCGCGTGAAGTGGACTGGAGGTTCGCCAACGTGCATCGGCCTTCTGGCATTGATAACTATGGATCTTTTTGCGGGCGCGAAAAGTCTGAAACTGGGCGGAGGTTCGGGCAGGGAGATGCCACGCAGTTTCAGGGGCATCACGCCGTCGCCGGAGGGGCAGGAACGCTTGTCTAAGGGCCGTTTGAAGACTAAGACTGTCGCATGACAAACGCATTCATGACATCGGGTATATTCGGCGGTCTGTTCAGTGATCCTGCGGTAGAGGCGGAGTTCAGTGCTAGCGTATTCACGCAGCGTATGCTGGCATTTGAGGCCGCTTGGACAGAGGCTCTTGTTGCGAGTGGCGTTGTGGAGGCTGAAGCCGCAGAGCCTGCGCTTGCGGCCATTCAGGGATTTGACGCCAGTGACCTAGGCGAAGGCAGCACCAAAGATGGCCTGCCTGTGCCGACGTTGGTTGCGGCTTTGAAGAGCGGTTTGTCCGAGCAGAGTGCGCGCGCGGTTCATTGGGGTGCGACCAGTCAGGATGTCATTGATACCGCGATGATGCTCACCTGTATTTCGGTGACAGAGATGTTTAAAACCCGCATATCCAATGTTCTGGCCTTGATCGACACCCTATTGGCGCGCTCTGCAGACAAACCTTTGATGGCGCGGACACGCATGCAGGCTGCATTGCC
Organism: Lentibacter algarum; assembly: GCF_018860975.1. Lineage (GTDB taxonomy): Bacteria > Pseudomonadota > Alphaproteobacteria > Rhodobacterales > Rhodobacteraceae > Lentibacter > Lentibacter algarum_A. The sequence goes on along the minus strand of NZ_JAHKQI010000001.1, from coordinate 68,411 downwards.
TGCTACCGTTGGTTTACGCCTAGAAGCGTGGCGGCGCCCGCTTGCTGCACATATAAAGCGCGCTGACGCCATTCTGGCCGAACTGTCGGAGGTTCAAATCGGTGGCCCGATCGGCTCACGCGACCTGCCTCAAGCCCACGTCAAGGCCTGCGCACAGACTGTTGCTGACAGGCTTGGCCTGTCTCTTGGTGATGTTTGGCATACTGATCGCAGCCGCGTGGTTGCTTTTGGCAATTGGATGACGCTCGTTGCGGGAACACTTGGCAAAATCGGCCAGGATGTCGCGTTGATGGCGCAGCAGGGTGTCGACGAAATAGCATTGTCTGGTAGCGGTGGATCATCGGCGATGCCTCACAAGCAAAACCCCGTTGCGGCAGAGACAATGGTAACGCTCGCACGGTATGTTGCGGGGCAGCAGGGCATTTTAGGCCAGGCGATGATACACGAGCAGGAACGCTCAGGGGCCGCTTGGGCGTTGGAGTGGTTAACCTTGCCCGCAATGGCAGAAGCGACTGGAGCTGCCTTGTTGCATGCTGAACGGTTGATCCCGTCGATCGAGCGGATTGGCACGCCGGATGCGCCCCGATCCGATGGTTAACCTCAGGCTGGGCGCAGCCCGAGGATGTCGCGCGTTTGCTGCCATGTGGCGACGGGGCGCTCGTGTTTTTCGCATAGATCAGCAGCACGTTTGACCAGCGCCGCGTTTGACGGCGCGAGGGTGTCGCGATCCAGCCGGACGTTATCCTCAAGCCCTGTTCGGGTGTGGCCACCTTTGGATATTGCCCATTCGTTGATGGTCAATTGCGCCGGGCCTATTCCGGCTGCGCACCACTGTGCGTCAGGCGCGAGACGATTGAGCGTTTCGATATAGAAATCAAAGATTGGTTCATCAGCCGGCATGGAATTTTTGACGCCCATGACGAATTGCACATAGAGCGGGGCTTTGAGACGCCCGTCTGCTGCCATCCGCGTTGCTTGAACGATGTGCCCCAAATCAAAGGCTTCGATTTCCGGTTTCACATCATGCTCCAGCATTTCTGACGCGAGCCAGTCAACAAGATCAGGGCTGTTTTCATAAACCCGTGTGGGAAAGTTGTTTGAGCCCACTGACAGGGATGCCATGTCGGGCCGCAATGGCAGCATGCCGCCGCGATCGCGCCCCGCCCCAGAGCGCCCGCCTGTCGAGAACTGCAGAACCATACCGGGGCAATGCTGTTCCAGCCCCTCTTTGAGCCGCGCAAAGCGGTCGGGGTCGGAGGTTGGTTTTCCATCGTCGTCGCGCACATGACAATGGGCGATGCTGGCACCAGCTTCGAATGACTCATGGGTGCTTTCGATCTGTTCAGCAACCGTGATTGGCACCGCAGGGTTGTTGTCCTTTGTTGGCAGTGACCCCGTGATGGCGACGCAAATGATGCAAGGGTTGGTCATGTTTACCTCAGATATCAAAAAAGATGGTTTCGTTAGGCCCTTGCAGATGAACGTCAAAACGGTAGCTGCCGTCATCCTGCTTCCTGGCAAGTAGGGTCGGGATGCGGTTTTGATGTTCGATCCGGCTGAGGATCGGATCCGCCGCGTTGGCCTCTGGCTCGTCCTCGAAATAGATGCGGGTGTGGAGACCGATGTTGATGCCTCGGGCCACGATCCACGCGGTGATATGCGGCGCTTGCATCCGGCCATCAGGGAAGGGGACAGCGCCGGGCTTTACGGTTTCGAAGGTGAACTCACCTGTGCTCATGTCACCGGGGGAACGGCCCCAACCGGTAAAGTTGGGATCAGGCGTGCCACGCGTTTCGTTGGCCGAGGGAAACAGACCGGCGGCGTCGGGCTGCCAGATTTCAACCATAGCATCGCGCAGCGGCGTGCCGGTGCCGTCAAACACCGTGCCTTTGATGGTGATTTCCGTCCCTTGAACAGGGCCTGTTTTCATGGAGGTGCCCAGATCTCCACCATAGATATCAATGCCGGTGAAGTTAGGTGTGCAGCCGATGTGCACATAAGGGCCCGCAGTTTGGCTTGGGCTTTCGCGTAGATAATCAAGCTTCTGTGTCATGATCAAAGACCCTCCTTGCGGTTCTCGAAATAGGTTTGACGCTGCCCGCGCAGGACAATGTCAAACTTGAACGCTCGGCTGTCCATCGGGACAGTGCGGTTCATGTCCAAGGGCGCCGTCAAGGCGTCAACGGCCTCTTGGCTTTTCAGCACGCCGACAATCGGGCAAAGCTTGATATGCGGGTCCCCTTCGAAATACATCTGGGTGATCAGGCGCTGCGCGAAACCATGCCCGAAGATTGAAAAGTGAATGTGCGCCGGGCGCCAGTCATTCATGCCATTGGGCCACGGGTAGGGGCCGGGCTGAACTGTGCGAAACTCGTAACTGCCGTCTTCGGCCGTGATGGTGCGCCCGCAGCCGCCAAAGTTGGGGTCAAGCGCGGCAAGGTAGCTTTCCTTTTTGTGACGGTAGCGGCCACCCGCGTTTGCTTGCCAGAATTCGAGCAAGGCACCGGGAACACCTCGCCCGTTTTCATCCAGCACCCGACCATGCACGATGATGCGGGGGCCGATAGCACTTTCTCCAGCGGCGGCGTAGTTGTGAATCAGATCATTATCCAGATCGCCCAACATGCTGTGGCCAAAGACGGGCGATGTTTCTTCGCTAAGAGTTGTGGGAAAAGACAACAGCGCCGCTTGTGGGCTGCGTTTCACACTGGTTTTATATGGCGGTGTCAGGGCGTCGGGTTGCCACAGGCGGTCGCGCGGAATGAAGCCGCCCGCTTTAGGAGGTGTGTTCACATTGCTCATAAGGTAACTCCCATCTCTGCATAAGTCTGCTTGGCGAGCTTGATTGCATGATTGGCTTTCGGCACGCCAGCATAGACTGCGACGTGCATAAAGGCTTGTAAAACGTCTTTTGGCGACGCGCCCGTGTTTGCAGTCGCGCGCACGTGCATCGGGATTTCTTCGAAATTCCCGGTCGCGGCCAGCAAGGCCAGTGTCAACATGGAGCGGTCGCGTTTGGAAATCGAGTCATCCGACCAGAGCGTGCCCCATGCGCCTTCGGTGATCATGCTCTGGAACGGTTCGTCAAAAGCGGACTTTTCCGCCTCGGCACGATCAACATGAGCGTCCCCCAGCACAGAACGGCGCGTCGCCATCCCTTGCTCAAAACGGTCTGACATAAGCATGTTCCTTCAAATACGGGTTCAAGTGGATAGCGAAAGCGCCAGAGCATTCGCCGCATGGCTGCTCGGCTGGATCAATAGGGAAGTCCGACATAGTTCTCTGCCATTGCCTGCTGAGCGGCCTTGTTCGAGCGCAGGAACTCGATTTCAGCGACCTGCATCTTCAGGTCAAATTCGGATTGGTCAGGATAGGTGTGCATGAGGGACGAGAACCACCAGCTGAACCGCTCCGCTTTCCAGATCCGCGCCAGCGCTTTTTCTGAATAGCTGTCGATCCCGTCGTTGCTGTTGTTCTCGTAGAACTCTCGCAGCCCGTTGTAGAGGTAATGCACGTCAGACGCGGCGGTGTTCAGCCCTTTGGCGCCTGTGGGGGGTACGATATGGGCCGCGTCCCCGCACAAAAACAACCGCCCCCAACGCATCGGTTCAGTCACAAAAGACCGCAGCGGCGCGATTGATTTTTCGATGCTCGGCCCTGTGATCAGCTTTTCCGCCTGATCGGCTGGGATACGACGCTTGAGCTCCTGCCAAAACGCTTCGTCTGTCCAGTCTTCGGGTTTATCGCTCAGCGAACATTGAATGTAGTAGCGGCTGAGGTTCTCGTTACGCATGGAGCAAAGCGCAAAGCCGCGCGGAGAGTTGGCGTAGATCAGTTCGTGATTGACGGGGGGTGTTTCTGACAGGATGCCGAGCCAGCCGAAAGGATAAACTTTTTCATACTCGCGCCGGACATCCAGCGGGATCGTCTGGCGACTCACGCCATGGAACCCGTCACAGCCCGCGACAAAATCGCAATCAAGCCGACGTGCTTCGCCTGCGACGGTATATGCCAGATGCGGGGTGTCCGTGTCCGCGCCGTGGATCACCACGTCTTCGACGTTGAATTCGGTTTTGCCGTTGGCCTTTTCGCGCGCTTCATAGAGATCACGGGTGACCTCGGTCTGGCCATAGACCATCACAGGGGTGCCGGTGAGGTCGTTGAAATCAACGCGAAACAACTCGTCGCCATAAGAAATGAGCGTGCCGTCGTGGGGGATCCCTTCCGCATGCAACCGTTCGGCGCATCCGGCCTCTTCCATCAGGCTCACCAACCCTTGTTCCAGCACACCCGCGCGGATGCGGCCAAGAACATAGTCTTTTGTTTTGCGTTCCAGCACGACACTTTCGATTCCGCGCGTGTGCAATAGCTGCGCCAGCAATAGCCCGGAAGGCCCCCCGCCAATGATTGCGACCTGAGTTTTCATGGCTCGCTCCCTGCATTTATTGCTTGATGATCACATGCATTTACGGCAATTAAAAATGACTTATCTCGCAATTTACTTGCCATTTTTGGAAAGCATATGGATCGCCGTATCAAGTTTCGTCATCTCGATGCATTCAGCGCGATCGCCCGCGCGCGCAGTTTCAAACTTGCGGCGGAGCAGTTGAACCTGACACAACCCGCGATATCAAAGACATTGAAAGAGCTCGAAGACATCTTGGGTGTGGTCGTGATGCAGCGCAGCCGTGCCGGCGTTTTGCTCACACCCGAGGGTGAAGTGTTCTTGCAATTTGCCGAACAAAGCACGGCGGCGCTCAGGCATGGATTGCGCAGTATTAGGGCCGCGAGTGCGACAGCGGGGCAGTTAAACGTCGGGTTGTTGCCGAGTGTTGCGTCCTCTCTTGCTCCGCAGGTTACAATCGCCTTTACGCAGAAAAGCCCCGATACTCTTTTGGAGGTTCACGAAGGCCCGCACCATGATCTTACAGCGCGCCTTAGGAGTGGTGGCCTGGATTTGGTGGTTGGGCGTTTGGGCAAACCGGACACGATGGTGGGGTTAAGCTTTCAGCAACTCTATTCTGAAGAAGTTGTCATCGTCGCCAACCCCGACAGCCGTGCCTTGCAGACCCGTGATTTTGAAGCACTTGAGGGCTTTCGGGTTTTGTACCCGCCAAAAGATTCCGCAATCCGCCCGCTGGTTGCACGGCTGTTGATTTCTCAAGGGATACCACTTTTCCAAAACCGGATTGAGACGGCATCGCCAGCCTTTGGACGCGCTGTTACATTGGCCGACCCCGCGACTGTTTGGGTCATAAGCAAAGGTGTTGTGGCAGATGATATTGCCAAAGGCCGGCTTGTTCCGCTCAAGATCGACATGGCCGCGACACTTGGTGCCGTAGGGATCATGAGCCGCGCTGAGGAAGTTCCGTCTGTTGCCACGAGGGTTTTTGCCAAAATCCTAAATGAGTTCACGGCCAAAGGTGCCTTTGGCTAACACATTGTTCTTGGGCATCTTTACCATTGAGGAGTGGGAGATGAGACAGACAACTGGACCACACAAAAGCCCTCACGACGGACAGGGGCAGATATCTTTCGATAAGCAGCCAAACAGGTGCGGAAAACCGTCTGATACTGGCGCTATACAGTGCAACTCAAAAGGGCGGGAGCTTAGATTTCAAAAGGCGAAAACCAGACTTTCGCTGCAGCCGCAGAAGTTTCTGGCGATGGCCAGGTAGTCGTCACCAATTGCTGGTCAATGGCTCCAACAGCACGACCGCAAATCTCTCAACAAGCCTGAAAGAGTATTCTACCACCTTCTTCACAATCAGAAAATCAAAGTTGGAAGGAGCAATAGGGAACCGGCACAGAAATTGTTAAGGTCGTCCTGATAATGCATAGGCCGCTCACACCGCTGCGATCACTGATCAACGAATATCCGCACTCTGACGTCCCTCGTGACTAGAAAAAGTTTCCCATCTGAGTAAACCAGTTTTTTGACCCGCAGTTTGCCCGCTTTGTTGCGGTATGATAGATACCCTCCCTTGAACGTGTACTTTACGCTAGTTGAGCGGTTGCCCATCACCCATTCTGAATAAATACCATCACGGGTTGCGAGAAATTCAAGTCCGGTCGAGGTTCGTATTTTTCGATCAACGATAAGGTTTTGAAACTGATCATGGGTTAACAGACCGTCGGCGATGTCTTTGCCGCTGTCGTCTGTTTTTGCAGCCAACTGTTTTGCGCGGTCATCGGCCTCTTGCTGCAGGATAGACGCCGACTTTTTCAATGCATAGCGCTTTGACTGAACAATCATAACCACACGATCATTGTTGACGACCCAAGCGTGGCAAAAAGGCTTTTTGTTTTCCCTCTTTGTACAAATGTGCCCGTTCGGCTGGATTGTGTAAGTTCCTTTGTTTGAGATCGTTCCGTCAGACTCCCAGAACGTAAACGTCATACGTTTGGTAAACTGGACTTTGTAGCGATCACTAAAAACTTGAACGCGATCTACTAGAAAGTCTTGGAACTGCTGTTCTGACAACAAAACATCGCCACCCTGCAATTGGGGCCGGCGAGCCAACTCTCGTTCTTTGGCTCGCTTGTCGGCCTCTTTGCCGCGGGCCACTGCCGCATCCCGCTTTCGAATGGCCTCAGCTTCGGTTTGCTCTTTTTTGCGTTTCTTGAGAGCCGCAAACATGGCCTGACGATCATTGTATTTCGAGAAGTCACGCACGAGGGATGAGTCGATGCAATTCTTGAAATCAGGTGGGCAAAATGTCGTCTTGTCTTTGTAAAAAAAGACGCTGATCCTTTTGTCAAACAGGTTGACGTAAAACGACACAGACCCACTCTGGGCGTTTTCCGTGTCATTCGGATCGCCGAAATGAAGTTGGGCTTTGATGCCGTCTCTTTCGTAAGTGTAGAAGAGGTAGCCACCTTTAGTAACTTGGCCGCTCACCAGATTGCCGTTTACAGCCAGATAGTAGCCGAACTGCTTCCCCAAAGCAGGGCTAAACTCCCCTAACTGCCCTGAGAAAGACGTCGCATCGTGATAACCTAAAAAGGCGTATCCAGATTTGTTTGTTTTGGCTTGGCCGAGAGTTTCAAATGAGCGGGTTGATGCGGTCTCTGTGCGTTCAAGAATATCTTGGGCGAGTGGCTCAATATAGGCTAGTAAAGCACGATAGGTGTTCGGCCCGGGCTTGCCATCGACAGACCCTTTATAAAGGCCTTTAGCAGCAAGAACTCTTTGGACTGTTTTCCAACCTTCAAGGGTTTCAGGGGTGTTGGTTGGCAAAGCATAGTCAAGCGGCGGTAACTTCGCGTAGGGAAAGAAAGCACCAATTTTTGCTTTGGACACCGGGCTGAATTTGGAGCGATCGACGATCGTACGGAACTCGGTATTCTGGAACTCTTGCGTAAATGGCTTGGTCTGCTTTAGGCGCGTCAGGATTTGGGCAACAGTGTCGCCCGTCTTCCCGTTGGTCTTAACCAAAGCGGCGTGAATGGCCGTGACACCGTCAACGCGATATACAGATGAAGCGGGAGCGCTTGGCCCGTGGCCTTGGTCAATGATGTAGTCAACAATATCAGCCTTACCTCCCAATGCAGCGAGCATCAGGGCGCTCCAGCCATTTTTGGCTTTTACGGCTTTATCCGCACCATTTTCGAACGCAAATTTGTAAGCGATAAGGTCGCCAGCTTCAGCTGCCGCCAGCGCGATCTGATTGGCTTCGCTCAGTGTCAAGACGAGTATTGGCGTGTTGGTGGGTTCGGGGCCGAAGCCTTCGAGACCGGCTTGCTCGGCCAATGTCCGCACGGTGTGGCCATCGTTTGCGATACTCGTAAGGTCTGCACCCTTTGTGGAAAGAAACTTGGCGATCTCGGTATAACCGGCTTCAAGGGCACGCATGACGGCGGTGTATCCGTCAGCATCAAGGGCGTTGATATCGGCACCAATTTCCAGCAGGTATCGCGTGGCTTCTTCGCTGCCGTATCCTGCCGCATATGACAGCAATGGGCGGCTTTCAAAACGAAAGCTGGTCACATCCACCTTGTCGAGAGTCATGCTTTTTAGAGCCTGAACATCATCGGTGATTGCGGCTCCGCGCGCCTTTTCCGCGTCCGGCGTGACGACCTGTGCAACAAGAAAATGTGGAAGCAGAAGAAACAAAGTTAGGGCAAATATACGAAGCATTAGATCTCCTGCAGCTCATCGTGTGCTAATAACGTGCCTTTAGAACCTTTTAAAATCAATAGACTTTGGCTTAGCACTGCGCGAGTGTGGCGGGTGAAAAAGCTGGACAGGTGGGACAGTGGTGCACATATGAATTTTCTCAGGTTGGTGGTTCTATCAAGCTTTGCCATGTTGGTTGCAACTGCTGGCCATTCAGGCTCGCTCGAATACCCGACATCGTTTCGAGACTGTAACTATGTTCCGCTCAAGCACGCGCTGATCAAGCAACAGAGTCAAAAATACTCGGCCTGCTTCAACAAATTGGCAAAAATCTCCACGAGCTCACCCGGGTGGCGCAATGAGAAAGTGTCATGTGGGGGCGGCTGGCCCAGAGCCTGCGTTCAATATATGCACAAGTCGTGCGAGATCAGAGCCAAGTTTGAGCGCAAACAGGCGCTGTGCCGAATAAAAATGAACCGCGCTCTCGCGGAACACCGGCGCGAAGTGGCTGCTCAAAAAGAGTTTCAACGCCAACAGCGGGAACAACAACGCCGTGCCGAGGAAGCAGAGCGCCAGAGGCGGGCAAATGCGCGCCGTCAGATGGCGCAGATCCACAAGTATAAAGATAGCGCCATTGTATCGAGCCATCTTGCAGGGCGCATGGGAGGGCTCACCCAGCCCCCTTTGGGTGGGTCGTACTATCTATCACAAACCCTTTCTGCCGCGGGAACACGCTATGTTACCAACACAATGGCCGATGCAGTTTTGCAATTGGAGCGCGCTGTTTACGGGCCTCCGAAGGGCAACCAAACTCGGTTTGTCCAAGGCGGCTATTCGGCGACCAACCCCCGCATGCCTTTGTCGGCTCAAATTCAAGCCCATAACCTGTACGGAAGTTTGCACGCTCAAGCGAACCGCACAGCAACAACGACATATCAACTGCCAATCGAGAACATGAGCGTTCAGTCCTCCATCGTGACTGGGGTTTTGACGTTGATTGTCCAGCAACAGCTTGACGGAGTCTCACCAGACCTACAATCAGCATTGACGAGTTTTATCGCGACAGGGGTGGCCGCGCTTATTGACGGCAAAGAGCTTGGCCCCAGCACAGATGATCGCCGACGCAACGTGTTTGGCCTGCTGGAAGCAGACCAAAAGAAGCGGGAGGCCGAACAGGCGAAGAAACCGACAAGTCGTAGACGCCTCAAAAACTATAACTACTGTATGAAAACAAAAGTACTTAGTGGTTCCGGGACGAGGTACACTATACGTGGAACCAACACCTGCAAATTTACGCTTCGGTGTTCGATTGAGCAATACAAGAATAGCAAACGTAGGTTTGTCCGGCTGAAATCAGGACAGTCGATGATCCGCCAATTGTCGTCGAAGAGGCAATACTGGCATGGTTGTCACCGTTAGATTGTAGCCGCTAGTCTGTTGCCTTACCCATCTTAGAAGATGCCCAATTGAGCCGTAGTTTCGCGGTCGTAACTAATTAGCGTTTCGACAAGCCGCACTGGGGCCCAACCGAGGGTCGGTCTCCGTCGGCTTTTGGGGCGTAGGTAGGCGCAGGTAACAGCAGCCCCAGTTATTGTGTTTGATGGCTTCAGAGATCGTCAAGGAAGCTTCCAGTTCGACACCTATCCGCCAACATGATGCCCAGCTTTGACCAACTGGAATTATATGATCCGTGTTGTGGTAACGCTGAGCCACATGCGTGGAATGATTGGGTGGAAAGCCTTTGACGTGAAAGCCCAAAAGGGTGATCCCACTGATCCCATTGTTGGAATCCTTTTGAACGACAAGAGCTGAAGAACGTTCCGTCGCAATTCCGATTACCCGTGTCGCAATTTTCAACGTGCCAAGGCTCGGGAAGGGGAATTCTAAGCGGAAGGAAGGGAATCGATCCATCGGCTCTCAGACCTTGAAACACTGACCCTACAAACATGGTTCTGCCATCTTGCGCAGTCCAACAGTCTGGAGATTTCCATGCTTCGCGAAGCCGACGTTCTGTCCACTCTCATGCGCCGCAAGCCTGAACATTCGCTTGTGCAAGATCTGTACTGTGACCCTGGTGTGTTTCATGTTGAAATGGACCATATTTGGTACCGCGATTGGATATTCGCCGCGCCTGCTTGTGAAATACCGAAACCAGGTAACTACATCGTCCATGAGATAGGCACATATTCCGTTGTTATCGTGCGCGGAACGGATGGCATAATCCGTGCGTTTCACAACTCTTGCCGACATCGCGGGTCTGTACTGTGCAAAGCCAAAAAAGGGTCTAGCCCGAAGCTGGTCTGCCCCTACCACCAGTGGACCTACGAGCTTGACGGGCGGCTGATTTGGGCCCGCGACATGGGCCCCGAGTTTGACCCATCCAAACATGGTTTGAAGCAGGTGCAATGCCAAAACCTGTCGGGCCTAGTATACATTTGCCTTGCTGACGATGCACCGGCGGTTGGTGAGTTTGCGGCCGAGACAGCACGCTACCTTGCAAAGCACGATCTTGAAAACTCAAAAGTAGCTTTTGAGAGCACGATTGTTGAAAAAGGCAACTGGAAGCTTGTTTGGGAAAACAACCGCGAATGCTACCATTGCGCGGGCAATCACCCGTCGCTTTGCCGCACCTTCCCGGAAGACCCGCGCGTCATCGGCAATGATGGCAGCGGTGAAATGGCTGGCATGCAAGCGGGCCATACCGAGCGCTGCGAAGCCGTGGGCGCATTGTCAGCCTACAAGATTGCCGCTGATGGCGAGTGGCGTTTCGTGCGCACGCCGCTACTGGATACCGCCGAGAGCTATACCTTGGATGGAAAGGTTGCAGTGACAAAGCCCAACTCGTCGCTGCCGTTCAAGGACGCCGGCGCGTTGTTGAAATTCAAGTATCCTGGCACCTGGAACCATTTTTTATCGGACCACATCATTCTGTTCCGTGTCACTCCGATCAGTCCTTTGGAAACCGAAGTGTGCACCAAATGGCTGGTCCACAAGGATGCCGTAGAAGGCCAGGACTATGACTTGAAACGTTTGACCGAAGTCTGGCTTGCAACCAACGACGAGGATCGCGAAGTGGTTGAGAACAACCAGCGTGGCATTCAGACGCCCGCCTATCAACCCGGCCCCTATTCTCCGACGCACGAAGGCGGCAACATCCAATTCACCGACTGGTATGCGTCCACAATGATCCGCAGGATTACCGGCGGCGCTTCAAAAATCGCGGCGGAGTGAGCATATGGTAATGCAGTCTGATTTGATGGCCTCGTCGGACGCCGGAATCTGGACCGATGCGGAACCGCTGGTTTGCTGTTCGGTCGTTCCGGAAGCGCCGAATACAGCAACCTTTAGCTTCGTGCCGTCGTCCGAGGCTCAGTTTCGGTATGAGCCTGGGCAATTCCTGACGCTGGAGCTGCCTGTGCCGGGAGGTACCGTATGGAAAACCTATACGATTTCGTCATCCCCATCGCGGCCCATGACGATTTCCGTTACTGTCAAGGCGCAGCCCGGCAGCATTGGGACACGATGGATGCTCGATCACCTGAAGCCGGGCATGCAGATCAAGGCGACCGGCCCGGCCGGGATCTTTGCGTTGCCTCGCAAGGAGAACAAGAAATACCTTTTCATCTCAGCAGGATCGGGTATTACGCCGTCGCTGGCGATGACCACATATCTGTTTGATCGTGGCACTAACATTGACGTGACCTTTGTTCATTGTGCGCAACGACCTCAGGACATCATTTCGAGGCAACGGCTCGAACAAATGGCATCGCGAGTTCCGTCGATCCGGTTGTTTTTCATCGTCGAGGAAGACGACCCCTACCGTGTCTGGACAGGCTTACGCGGTCGTCTCAATCAACTCACGATTGGCTTGATCGCAGGCGACTACCTGGAACGAGACGTGTATTGTTGCGGTCCCGAGCCGTTCATGGATGCGGTGCGTGAAATGCTGATCGCACTTGGTTGCGATATGGAGCGGTATCATCAGGAGAGCTTTGGCGCGCCCGTCAAAAAAGACGATCAGCTTCCCGAGCATGACGATATCGTGCCCGATAAAGACGTGGTAGCAAGCATTGCCTTTGCGGGTTCGGACGTCATCGCCGAGTGCAACGAAACAGACACTGTGCTGGCCGTTGCCCGTAATGCAGGCATTGTCATTCCTTCTGGATGCACCTTTGGTGTCTGCGGCACATGTAAAGTCAGGAAAATAGCTGGCGATGTCCATATGGTGCATAACGGTGGAATCTCGGAGGACGACATTGAGGATGGGTACATTCTGGCATGTTGTTCCAAACCAATCGGTGCCGTCGAATTAGACGTATAACATTCTCTAAACCCGAAGTGGGAATCTGTGTCTGTGTCGCTTTCTGCAATGAAACTTCGCAAATCTGCACATGGGGACCGCCTTAGTGATCGACAGTATGCGTAAAATTGGGGGAACTATCAGATGTCCGATACAGTGACCAAACCAGCAACACGTACTCGTAGTGGCGGCCGATCAGCCCGCCAGACCCTTCGGACAACTCGTGATTTCACGATGCTTCCCGGTCTCACTCGCGCCTTGCCTGTCTGTGAGGTAATGGATGGTGCCCTTGTCGAGAAGATCGATGAGGCATCCATGAACATCCTCGAGAATGTCGGCGTGCAGTTTCGCGATCCGATTGCCTTGGCTGACTGGAAGGCCGCTGGTGCCAAGGTGAAAGGCGAGATGGTCTATCTCGATCGAGGACTTGTGCGCGATCTGATCGCAACAATTCCTGGGGATTTCACCTATTCAGCCCGCAATCCAGCCAACAATGTACGCCTTGGTGGCCCCCACTCGATCTTTGTCCCAATGACAGGCGCACCCTATTTGCGTGACCTTGAGGACGTGCGACGCAATCCGACACTTGACGATCTTGCAATGTTCCACAAGCTGTCGCACATGCTTCCGGCCCTGCATTCGTCGGCGCATCATATTGTCGAACCCTATGATCACCCGATCAGCCAGCGGCATTTGCGCATTACCTATTCGTCTATGAAATATTCTGACAAGACCTTTATGGGTATGACCACAAGTCCGAAGAACGCCGAAGATGTGATGGATATGTGCGCCATACTCTTTGGCGAAGACTTTATGGAACAAAACCCGGTTACCACGGGCAACTGCAACGGCAATTCACCGCTTGTGTGGGACGAAACGATGTTGGGCGCAATGCGAGCGTTCTGCCGCCGCAACCAGCCGGTGTTGTGCTCTCCATTCGTACTTGGCGGGGCGAATACTCCTGCAAGCGTTCCCGCAACTGTAGCGCAGCTCAACGCCGAGGCGTTGTCGGCATTGGCCTATACACAGGTCATCCGTCGTGGTTGTCCTGCGATTTACGGTCACTACCTGTCAACGGTTAGCATGAAATCCGGCGCGCCCATGGCAGGCACGCCTGAGATAAGCCTGATGAACTTCATGATCGGGCAGATGGCGCGGCATTACGGCGTGCCCTGGCGGACATCGAACACGCTAGGCAGCGCCAAGACATTCGATGCGCAGGCCGGATATGAAAGCGCCACAACGCTGTCTTCGGTCATCCATGCAGGCGCGAATTATATCTGGCATTCGGCGGGTTGGAACGAGGCCGGAATGCACTGTTCCGTCGCCAAATTCGTGGTGGATGCCGAACAATGCGCCATGGCTTACCGCATGGCCGAGGGCCCGAAATGGCAGGATTTCGATGAGGCGCTATCGGCAGTGCCAGACGTTGGGCCAGGCGGTCACTACCTTGGCCATCCGCATACGCTAGAGAATTTTCAGAGCGCGTTTTTTATGCCAGAGCTTTTCGACAACAACTCGATCGAGCAATGGGTTGCGGACGGATCTAAGGAAATTACTCAGCGCGCACTGGAATTCGCCAAAAAGCTTCTGTCAGAATATCAGGAACCTAAACTTGATGAAAGCAAGGACGAAGAACTTTGCGACTATATCGCAAAGCGCGAACGCGAAATTCCGGCCGCTGAGGCGCTGAACCAAGATTACTGATGGATACCTCCCCGACTGGACCCGCCCTTTGTGGCGGGTCTTCTTTTGCACCCGCTATCCAAACGCCTGCATCCGGCTGAGCGCCGCGGATAGCGTAGATTTATCTGTACCAGCACGAACTTCCGGTCAAGGGTGGGCCTTATCGTATAGCCAGTGGCGATGTCAGGTCGCTGACCTCGACCTTGGTCAAACTGGTGGTCGAAGACGGCACAACAGGGTGGGGCGAAACCCGCCCCGTCGGACCGACTTATGCCGAGGCGCACGCCGGAGGGGCAAGCGTCTGGGCGTAAGCGTTTCAGGCCTGCTGGGCAGTGCGTTGGCGCACATCCGATGCGGGTGTTTCGGGACATCTGCGCGGCCCGTAATCTACCCCATACCTGCGATGACGCCTGGGGCAGTGATATCATTGCAGCAGCCTGCGTACACATTGCAGCAACAGTCGCACCCGAACGCATGGAGAGTGTTTGGTAAGCCCGTATTTTCCACATGACGCTGGCCACAAGATCAAGCACATTCGGCCCGCCATGCGTACCACGTGGCCTGAGCAGGTTGCTGCGCTCGCCGCAATAACGGCAATCATTCGTGCCGCGCACGCCATTCTTTGTAGCGCAGGATCGCGTTCGCGCCGATCTGCAGGAAGGGTTGCGGCGGCAAACGTTTGGGCCTTGCCTCGCAAGTGAAATGACGTGTGATATCGCTTTCGACGCCGCACGCCAGTTCGGCGGCACCTATGCCGGTCAACGTGCCGCGCGTTGTGCCTAGCCCGTTCTGAACGCAGCCCGAAAACAGCCCGTCATCCAGCTGCCGCATAACGGACACTCCGTTTAGCGTCAGGCACAGATGCCCGGCCCATTTATGTTCCATCTGCATACCTGCAAGCTTTGGAAAGCGGGCATCAAATTTCTTCTGCATGACCCGCGCGGCACGTGCGACATGATTGGCACCAATACGGCATCCTGGCGCAAGGGTGGCGCAAGTACGGGTGACGATGCGGTTTCCTCCCTGTGCGGTGTCGATGCGCCTGACTGTCGTGCCCATCGGGTCCGAGGGTGTAATGCCCCAACGGCTTTGCCCGCCCAGCCTGGCCAGCGCGTCGGCATCCAGTTCCGGTGTCATGACTGCGTAAAGGAACAACTGCATCAGGTGGCCCTTTTCAAAGCCAAAGCTTTCAAGATGGCCATTCGCGGTCAGAATAACACGGCCCGCGCTGATCTGGCCGCCGGGCGTGTTCACACGCCAAGCATCGCCTTCTCTGATCAGTGAGATTACCGGGCTTTCCTCATATATTGCAATGCCGTCGCGCAGCACTCCGGCAGCCAGGCCCCTGATATAGCCAGCCGGTTGCAACATGACCGTTCCGGGCGTGTAAAGACCCGACAGATAGTGCCGTGAACCGGTCAGATGGGCCATCGCCTGCGCATCCAGCATCTCCGATCGCTCACCCAGCGTGGCAAGATGTCTAGCATAGCTTTCGTTGTGGGCATGGGCAGAGAGACTGGCGGCCCCGTTCACCTTGCCCGCACGATCAAAGAAGTTCGTGTCGATCTGATAGTCTTTCACGGCGGTATCGGCAAAGTTGATCGCCTGCCTGTTCAGAGCAATCATCGCCTTATCATCACCAGCCCCGGCATAATCGTCCGAAGTAAGCTCATGCGGCAGGTCGATCATGAAACCGGAGTTGCGGCCGGCCGAACTTTCGGCGATACGCCCTGCCTCGAGCAGGACGATACGCGCCTGTGGGTCGATCTGATGCACCCGCCGCGCCGCTGACAGTCCCGCAAATCCGGCACCGACGATCACGACGTCTGCGGTTTGCTTGCTCTCTATACGCGGAAGTTCGGATGTTGGCCCCAGAATAGCGTTCCAGGCCGCCGGCCCCGGAAGGGCCGGCAATCGATTTACGGTCAGTTGCTTCAACTCACGGCCTCGTCCGTATCGTCTGCCAGATCGATCCAGATCGTTTTAAGCTGGGTGTACTGGTCGTGCGCGTGGATGCCATTGTCTCGCCCCCCAAAACCGCTTGCCTTGAAACCGCCGAATGGAGTGGAGATATCGCCTTCACCAAAGCTGTTCACGGTCACAGTTCCAGCCCGAATGGCCCGTGCTCCACGAATTGCCTGCTTGAGGTTCGCAGTGAAGATCGATGCAGCGAGACCGTATTCGGTATCGTTCGCGAGCGCTATTGCCTCGTCAGAACTTTCTACAGTGAGGACCGAAAGTACCGGACCGAAAATCTCTTCGCGCGCTTGCGGCGCATCCGGAGAGACATCCAGAATCGTCGGTTCGACGAATCCATTCTTGGCCTTACCGCCCATCAGAACTTTCGGTCCTTTTCCCAGGAAAGAAATGACCTTGTCGAAATGCGCAGCCGATACCAACGCGCCGACCCGGTTTTCTGGGTCAAGCGGATCACCCATGGGCCACTCACGGGCATGCGCCTTGATCCGCTCCAGTAGCGAGTCCTTCACGCCTTTCTGAACAATGAGCCGCGAAGAGGCTGAACAGTTTTCTCCCATGTTCCAGAAAGCGCCATTGACGACATGCGCGGCCACGCGATCGAGGTTCTCGGCATCGTCGAGCACCACAGCGGGGTTCTTGCCGCCCATTTCAAGCGTAATTTCCTTGAGGTTGGATTCAGCCGCATAGCGTAAAAAACGCCGACCAGTTTCGGTCGAACCGGTAAAGCTGACCCCATCGACGTCCATGTGCCGCCCCAGCGGCTCCCCCACATCAGGACCAGAGCCGGGAAGTACGTTTAAGACGCCCGCAGGTATGCCCGCCTCCATCGCCAACTCTGCGACACGCAGCGCGGTCAGTGATGTTTCCTCGGCCGGTTTCACGATCACAGAGCAACCGGCCGCCAAAGCGGGGCCGATTTTCCATGCCAGCATCAGCAGTGGGAAATTCCACGGCAGGACAAGACCCACCACACCGACAGGTTCGCGAACGAGCATAGCGACATGATCGTCAGACGCAGGTGCCACCTGATCGTAAATCTTGTCGATCAACTCGGCATGCCATTTCAGACAATGGATGGTTTCGGGCACGTCTACGGTTTCGCAATCAAAGATTGTCTTGCCGGAATCAAGGCTTTCCATCACAGCGAGTTCACGCGCATTGCGCTTGAGGAGCTTGGCCAGGCGGATCAGGGCGTCCTTGCGCTCACCAGGATGCAGTCGCGACCAACGGCCGTCCTCAAATGCATCGCGCGCTCTTTGTACGGTAAAATCCACATCGTCAGGACCGCAGGCGGCAACTTTGCAAAGCACTGAGCCTGTTGCTGGATTGAGGGTGTCGAAGGTCTTTCCAGATAACGCAGGGCGAAAGCTCCCGTCGATGAACGCTTGTGTAGGAAGGTCGAGGCCGCTTGCGACTGCCTTATATTCCTCGGTTGTTAAAAGATCGCTCATTGGGCTGCCTCCAGTTGCGTATCGGCCTCGATTTGGGCCACAGTGCGTTTGAGAACCCGCACTACCTGTTCCAGTTGCCTTTTGTCATCCTTGTTCAGCGTTCGCAGCGGTGGACGCGGTGGGCCAGCATATTGACCCATCATCTCGCAGCCATGCTTGACGCATTGAATGAACTTGCCACCCTGTTCCAACACCCGCATCAGCGGCATCATCGCCGCCATGATCCGGCGACCTTTGTCGAAATCGCCTTCCACTGCGCACGCCCGCCACAGGGCAATATGTTCGGCAGGCAGGAAATTTGAACCCGCGCAAACCCAGCTGCGCGCTCCCCAAGCAAAGAATTCAAGCGCCTGATCATCCATGCCACAAGACATTTGGATATGCGGATAATCCCGGGCCAGAAGATGCACGCGGTTGATATCCCCTGAGCTTTCCTTGATGGCGCAGACATTTCGGCTACGGCCGACACGGTCAAGGAACTCCTCGCCCATATCGATGCCCATCCGGCCGGGATAGTTGTAGAGCATGATGGGAAGATCCGCCGCACGGTCGATGGCGAGTGTATTCAGCGCGTTTTCGCGTTCGGTCGGGACCGAGTAGGGCGGCGAGCCTACAAGAATTGCCGATGCTCCAATCTTGGCCGCATGTTCGGCCATGGCGATGGAATCGGGCAGCCGTATCGCAACCGTACCGACGATTAGCGGCAGACGGTCACCTACGACGCTCTTGACGAAGCTCGCGACCTCTCGCCTTTCTTCAACGCTCTGGGCATAATATTCGCCCGTTGAGCCCCCGTTGACTAGACCGTTAACGCCAGAGGCAATAAGGTGTTCGATTTGCGCCGTCAGCGCATCCCAATTGATGGAGCCATCCTCAGCGTGTGGAGTGATGACGGGTGTATAGATACCTTCGAATTTCATGAGGCTCCTTTCTGGCTCAAATCGCCCGGCATAGGGCCGAGCGGAATCCGCATTCCGTCTGGTGTTACGAAACTTTCGATTTCGGCCCGCGACAGTTCCCAGTGATCGACAGCCAATTTCGCAGCACCATCTACATCACCGTTCTCGATCGCCTCGATGAACTGATCGTGCTGGTCCGCCGCGATATTGCGTTGCTCTGCCATCGCGTGGTTGCGCGGGTTGTAAAAGGACATGCCGATCCGGGTATGGTCGATCAGCAGGCGTCGCAGGCTTGGTGTGAGAAATTCATTGTCGGCCATCTCGCCGATGACAGCGTGAAAACGCTGGTTCATCAGGGCTCGCTCGGCAGTTTCTCCATCCCGGATTGCCTTGCGGAAAAGTGTCTGCACATCCTTCAAGCGCATAATCTGCGCCTCGGTCGCGTGCTCTGCGGCAAGGCGCGTCACCGCGGCGTATATCATCGGAGCTGCCATGAAGAAGTTGCGCATTGTTTTATGTGTCATGGGGGCAACCTGCGCCCCTCTGTTCTTTTGCAGAACGACATATCCCTCACCAGCAAGCTGGTTAAACGCCTCACGCAGCGGCGGGCGAGAAATTTCGTATAATTCCGCCAGCTCGGCCTCGTCTAGGTAGCTTCCAGGCTCGAAATCCTGCGTCAGGATTCGCCTCCGCAAGTCCTCGACGCACCACATCTTCCTGCTGATTGACTTTTCACTCACGGATGTGCCTCCAAAATAT
Source organism: Lentibacter algarum (assembly GCF_018860975.1). Classification (GTDB taxonomy): domain Bacteria; phylum Pseudomonadota; class Alphaproteobacteria; order Rhodobacterales; family Rhodobacteraceae; genus Lentibacter; species Lentibacter algarum_A. The sequence goes on along the minus strand of NZ_JAHKQI010000001.1, from coordinate 49,217 downwards.
CCAGCTTGATTATCAATATAGACCAAGTTGTCATTAGGTCTTTTGTATCTTATAAAAATACAACTTGTCTACAATAGAATTTTGTGTAACCTCCTCATCAAGGAGGACACCATGACCCAACAATCCGAAGAGGCAGTGATCCGCTGCGAAGGCGTTTGGAAGATTTTCGGCAGACGCGCATCAGAGGCGCTTGAGGCTGTAAAGTCACAGGGACTGTCCAAAGACGAAATTCGTGACAAGTTCGACTGCGTCGTCGGTGTTCGCGAGGCCAGCTTCGACGTCCGCCGCGGTGAAATTTTTTGCATCATGGGCCTGTCAGGCTCTGGCAAGTCGACACTGATCCGTCACATCAACCGATTGATCGAACCTACCGCTGGCGCAATTCACATCGAAGGGGAGAACGTCAATGACGTCTCGCAAAAAAAATTGCGCGCGTTGCGGGCCGAAAAAATCGGCATGGTGTTCCAGAATATGGCGCTAATGCCGCATCGAACGGTTATGGAAAACGTCGCTTTCAGTCAGGAGGTGCGTGGACATGACATAAAAGATCGGACCCAGACGGCTCTTCGCGCGATCAAGGCGGTCGAACTGGACGGCTGGGAGGCAAAATATCCCGACGAATTGTCCGGTGGCATGCAGCAGCGCGTCGGCTTGGCCCGCGCCATTGCCGCCGACCCACCGATCCTTCTTATGGACGAACCATTTTCGGCCCTCGACCCGCTGATCCGCCGCCAGCTTCAGGACAAGTTCATGTCCCTGTCGTCTGAGATGAAAAAGACGACCCTATTCATTACCCATGATCTGGACGAAGCGATCCGTATTGGCGACCGCATTGCAATCATGAAGGATGGTGTGCTGGTGCAGATCGGCACCCCCGAGGATATCGTGACAAACCCTGCGGACGATTATGTCGCCGATTTTGTTGCCGGCATTTCCAAGCTGGGATTGATCTCGGCCGCCAAAATCATGGAGCAGATAGACGTTTATACACGGCGTGAAGGTCCGCTTGATCTCGATTCCTGCCCAGAGGCGTGCCCAGATCATTCACTGGATCGTCTTGTGGACCTCGCCGTTTCGACGCAGCAGCCGATCGTCGTCAAGGTTGACGGCAAGCCAGCGGGTGTTGTGACAAAGAACGCGCTCTTGCGTGGCATCAAAGGCGATATCGGCCCTGCCGAAAAAACGGCATAGAGAGGAACAGGACGTGGACGAAGAAAATAAATTTAACATCCTTGATCCCTTTTCTAGCGTTGATTTCGAGATCGCTGACAGTGCGGACGGTATCAAGCAATGGGCGATTTCCAACCGCGAATTGATCCAACCAATCAAGGCAGTGTTCAACGATATTATTGTTTTCATTGATGATGCTTTGCATGCCGTTCCGCCGCTACTCATGCTTGTCTTGATCGCGATAATCGCCTGGCAAGCTGCTGGCAGACGGCCCGCAATCATTGTGGCATTGTGCCTTTCAGCCTTGGGCTTTCTGGATCCCAACGCTTGGGGGTTAGCAATGACGACCCTTGCAATTGTAATGGCGGCAGTGATCGCTTGCTTTATCATCGGCCTTCCACTCGGAATTCTCGCGGCCAAAAGTGACGCGTTCGAGAAGATTCTCCGGCCCGTACTTGATTTGATGCAAACCATTCCTGCCTTTGTCTATCTAGTACCCGTGGTAATGTTGGTCGGCATTGGTAACGTTTCCGGGGTGATCGTCACGATCATTTTCGCGTTGCCTCCGCTCATTCGTCTTACCTCGCTCGGTATTCGCGGCGTGAACCCATCTGTTGTTGAAGCCGCGCGCGCTTTTGGTGCCAGCCCAAGCCAGATTTTGGTCAAGGTTGAATTGCCGCTTGCAACCCCAACTATCCTGGCTGGTGTAAACCAGACGATCATGCTGGCGCTGTCGATGGTCGTCATCGCATCAATGATTTCCGTAGGAGGTCTGGGGAATGAAGTCCTGCGTGCGATGGGTCGGCTTGATGCCGGCAAAGCGATTGTCGGTGGTCTTGGCATTGTTCTTTTGGCTATCGTGCTTGATCGCATATCGCAGGGGCTTGGCCAATCTGGTCGGGAACGAGGTCACCGCCATTGGTGGCAATCTGGGCCGGTAGGGTTGGTCGTCCGGCTGACCAAGCCGAAGACCGAAACCACGCCGTCGATACGGACGGAAAAATAAACAGATACCCAATCTAGCTGAACCAAACAGAGGAGAATCCAAATGTTCAAAAGAAATCTAATGGCGGCGCTTACCGCGACAACTATCCTAGCCGGACCGGGGATGGCTGAGGACATGCCCGGCGAAGGCGTTACCGTTCAACCGGTCATCGGCCTGATTGCCGAAGAATACTTTCAAAGCCGCATTATCTTCCGCGCACTGGAAGACCTCGGATATACCGTCGCCACGCCTCTCGAAACCGAAATTCAGACAGCGCATCTGTCCGTTGGCACCGGCGACGCAGATTTCTATCCGATCCACTGGGAAAATCTTCAGCAGGCATTCTTTGATGAATCCGGCGGGGATGATGTGCTTGAGCGTGTCGGCCCGTTCGTTGATGGGATGGTGCAAGGGTATCTTGTCGACAAAGCCAGCTATGACGCAGGGGTCACCGACCTTGGTCAACTGGCCGACGCAGAAGTTGCCGCCCGTTTTGATTCCGACGGTAACGGCACAGCCGATCTGGCTGGTTGTGTGCCCGGTTGGGGTTGCGAGCGCGTGATTGAGCATCACCTTACCGAATACGGGCTGCGCGATACCGTAACCCATAATCAAGGATCTTATAACGCCTTGATTGCCGATGCGATCGCACGTCAGCAATCAGGCGAGTCGATCCTCTACTATACTTGGACCCCCTACTGGGTGTCGGGCGAGCTTGTACCTGGTGGCAACGTCGAATGGCTGTCGGTGCCCTACACCTCTCTGCCTGACGGTGTTGAGGCAAACACTGAGTTCAACGGCCGCAATCTGGGTTTTGCCGTGGACGCCATGTACATTCTTGCCCGCGATGAATTTCTTGCCGCAAACCCAGCTGCTGCAAGCCTGTTTAAATCGGCAAAACTCGACGTGAACGATATTTCTGCGCAAAACCTGCTGATGTCCCAGGGCGAAGACAGCTCTGATGACATCGACGGTCATGTCGATGCGTGGATTGCTGAACATCAGGCGGCCTACGACAGCTGGCTTGAAGCAGCTCGTGCTGCCGCTGAGTAACCTCCTAAATCCTGTGCGGCTAATTCTGGTCGCGCAGGACCTCATACTGAGGCTGTAGAGATGACTACCAATCAGCACTTTGTGTTCGCACTGGTTGAAGATTTCACCCATATCGCCTTTGCCTGTGCGGTCGATCCCTTACGGATCGCCAATCTAATTTCGGGACAACAATTGTATAGCTGGGCCTATGCTTCGTATGATGGAGTTTGGGCGTGCAGTTCGGACGGCACCCGAGTCGAGGTTCAACATCGTTTCAATGATATGCCAAATTGTGACCGGCTGTTCGTCCTGTCGGGCATCAACATGCAATTCGCAGACCATTCTTTTTTGCTGGCTGCGCTTCGACGTAAAGACCGGCACAGCAGCACCCAGATTGGTGGGCTATGTTCCGGCAGCTGGATTCTCGCGCAGAGCGGCTTTCTGAATGGACTTAAGGCGGCAATTCACTGGGAGTACCACGACAGTTTCATGGAAGAGTTTCCCGAGGTGAACCTTCTACGAAACGTATTTGTTGCAGATGAAAAGTATCCGACTGCTTCGGGTGGTACCGCGACCGCTGACTTGATGTTGCACCTCATAGCACAGGATCATGGTCATGACCTATCCATCGCGATTGCTGATCAGATGGTCTACAATGCGGTCCGTGAAGCAAGTGCCGCTCAAAAGGTGTCATTGCAATCGCGAAATGGAATGCGCAATAAGCATCTGTCCGCAGCTATCGCACGCATGAGCGAGAGTTTGGACAATCCTGTCTCACCGTCGTTGATTGCGCGCGAAATTGGAATTTCCACTCGACAACTTGAAAGATTGTTCGGGAAGTATCTTAATGCTTCGCCAAAGAAGTATTACATGGAATTACGACTGGAGCGAGCCCGCCACCTACTTGTCCAGACGGAAATGTCCGTCATTGACGTAGCAGTTGCATGTGGGTTCCAAAGCCCGGGACATTTTTCGCGGGTCTACAGAACCGCCTTCGGTGTCACACCGATGATGCAGCGGGGGCGGTTGGGTTGAACCTTTTTGACGACAGCGATCGACCATCCGCCCTCGCTTAGAGCTGTACAAATCGCCCTATTTTGACCCATGGGCGCTGACGTAAAACAGTATTGGGCAAACTCAACGAAATTTGATCACAACCATTGCTGTAACCCCGTCTTCAAGACTGCGTTCGCAGGTGCAAGGGCCTGCTGGAAGTGTCTACCTTTCCACCATAATGGACGGACCTTTGGTGCGGGCACCTTAATCCGGTGATGGCCGTTCCCAAATAAATTCAGCGGGATCACTGTCAAAGTCGGGAAACAATCTCGCCGCTTTGTGTCCGGCATAGATCGCTGCCGCGACTGTGCTGGGCGCATATGCGTCACCGATGCAGGTGAGCGTTTTGATCCCCGTCGCCGCGTGATCGTTCTTGAGCGCAAGATAGAGTGCATCATTGGGCTGACGTTCTGTTACCAGAACCAGCGTGTCGGCTTCTATGTCTTCTTCACGGCCGGAATAGGGGCAGCGTGTCAGAATACCATTTGCACCAGCCCCTACAATTTCGCGATTCAGATGAACGTCTATGCCGTTCGAATAGAGGCTGGCTTGCACGCGCGATTGTTCCAGCGTCATAGCGGTAAAGGGTGCGACGATGGCGGCATCGGAGACATAAGCCACGTCATGGCCCTCGGTACGCAGTTTTTCAGCGATTGTGGTTGCGTGATAATAGTGATCCAGATCGTAAACAATGACCCGGCCTTTGGCCGAAACTCCGTCCATGATGTCATCAGGTGTCATGACGTGCAGCGCATCCAACCCAGTTATGGCTTTGCGCTGCGCCCGCCCAATTCCGTCGCGCCGCCAATGGGATCCGGTCGCAAGGATGACGTGGTCAAACCCGAAATCGCGTATGTCGTCTGCCGTGAGTTCGCTGTCGCGGTAAATCTCAACTTCGGGACGTTGCAGCAGGTAGTGCAATCGATAATCTGCCACGCGAATGTATGATGCCATCCCCGGCAGGCGACTTTCGCGCAATACGCGCCCGCCAAGGTCTTTTGTCGCTTCAGCGATGGTGACGGAGTGGCCGCGATTGGACAGTTGCAACGCGGCCTCAAGCCCAGCAGGGCCTGCGCCGACAATCAATACCGGTTCGGGTTCGTCGCTTTTGGCGATGCGTTCGGGATGCCAACCGCGGCGCCATTCTTCGCCCATCGTCGGGTTTTGGGTACAACGGATGGGGGCTGATAGCATATCGCCGGACACGCAGATGTTGCAGCCGATGCATTCACGAATTTCGTCGATGCGGTTGTCACGGATTTTGTTGGGCAGAAACGGGTCCGCGATGGACGGTCGTGCAGCGCCGATCATATCCAGAAGGCCGCCACGAATTTTGCTGACCATGGCATCGGGTGAAGTGAAGCGGCCGACACCCACAACGGGTTTGGTGGTCAGCGATTTCACTTCTTTGGTGTAATCCGTCTGGTATCCCTCATTGGGGGAAAAACGCGCGGTCTGGCTGTCGTTTGCCCAGCTTGCAATGTTAACGTCCCACAGATCGGGCAGTTCGGCGAACATCTCAACCACCGCGCGGCCTTCCTGATCCCAAGTGATGCCTTCGCTACCTTTCAACTCATCCACGCCAAATCGAAAGGCAACGCCGCAGGTCTGGCCGACCTCTTCTTTGATCTCTGTGATCAGCTCACCAATAAGGCGCGCGCGGTTTTCCACGCTGCCGCCATATTCATCAGTGCGGGTGTTCAGGGTCGGCGACAGGAAGTGCATTGGCGTGGTCAGCCCGTGACCGGAATACATATAGACGATGTCGTAGCCAGCGATTTGCGCCCGCCGCGCTGCATCGCGATACCAACGGCGCAAGGCGCGTATGTCGTCCTTGTCCATCGCACGGGCTTGCACAGGCTCGGATGCACCCGACAAGACTGCCTGATGGGACGGGCCCATCGGGGCAAGGCGGCTGTAAAGATTGGCAGCGTACATGCCGTTATGGGCCAATTGGATCGCAGCGAGCGACCCATGTGCATGGATCGCCTCAACCGTTTTGGCGTGATAGGGGATGTCATCATCGCTCCACAACCGGCCCTCGATCGAGGGGCCAATGTCCGCACTGGGATGAATTTCAACCTCTTCAGTCGACACAACGCCCCAGCCACCTTCGGCTTTGACGCCGCGCATTGCTGCCAACGCTTTGGGGCGCGCATGCGCCATACCGTTGCAATGGGGCACCTGATAAAACCTGTTGGGGGCGGTCACTGGGCCGATTTTGACAGGTTCGAACAGAATGGCATATTTGGGATCGGTCGTCATACGCGGTCTCGGTAGGTCTGGATTTCAAGGGGTGTGATCTGGTTTTCGAACGCGGCCAATTCCTGTGCTTTGCAATTGATGTATGCCTCAAGGAACAGCGGCGGCAGAATTGTTTTGACCCATGCGCTTTCGCTAAAATGGCGCAAAGCGTCGTGCATGTTTGGGACCACATTGGGGTGACCTTGATCGTAGCATGCACCGATGACGGGTTCGGGTGGCGTCATTTTTTGTTTGATGCCGTCAAGTGTGCAGGCAAGTATGGCCAACGCCACAAGGTAGGGGTTGGCATCCGCAGACGCGAGGCGGTGTTCAATCCGGCGCGCGCGCGTATCGCCACCGGGGATGCGGACGGGCACAGAGCGGTTGTCGTAACCCCAGCAGATGTTTGTAGGGGCATAGGCATTGGGTTGAACGCGCCTGAACGAGCTGTAATGCGGGGCCATGATCATCTGCACGTCGTCCATGTGGTGCAAGAGGCCTGCGGCGGCGTGGCCAAGCAACGACGTGCCTACAGGACCACCATTATCGAATACATTACGGTCAGCGTCGTCCAAAAGACTAAAATGCATATGCAGGCCGGACCCATCCAATTCAGGGAATGGTTTGGCCATAAACGTGGCACCAAGCCCGTGTGAAACGGCGGTGTCGCGGATGATGCGGCGCAGGAAAATCCCGTCATCGACGGCGCGTAAAACATCGTCCGTATGATCCAGGTTCACCTCGAACATGGCAGTCGAGTTCTCGGAGTTCAGGCCGGTGACGTTGATATCCGCCGCTGCGCAATTGCGTTTAATGTCTGCAAGGACGGTGGCGAAATGTTCCAGATCATCGATCTGCCCCGCCTCGCGCCCGATTAAACAGCGATCTGTTATTGGGGAACAGGGATGCGCCAAGCCTTCTGCATTGCCATCAAGCAGGTAGAACTCGAACTCTAGTGCCACAACAGGGCGCAAACCTTTTTCCGCGAACCGTTCTAGAAACGCGATCAGCGCGTGGCGACAGCTGGTTTGCATCGGCGTGCCATCATCCATCCAGTAATCAACGAGCAACAACGCGTGCGAAGGGTTCAGAACCGACGGGATCGGCGTGCGGCCCGTGGGGCGCATTACAACATCACAATCGCCCGTTTCAGCGACCTGACTGCACCCCATGATTTCGTTTCCCCAGACATCCACCGTGGCGGATGACAAAGCCATGCGAACACCGCCTGCTTCAATTTTCTTCACGTCGCTGACCGGGAGTGCCTTGCCACGCATGATGCCGTTCACATCCGGTGCACAGAGCAAGAAGGTGTCGATTTCGGGATGATCGGAGAGCCAATTATCAAGCGTCATGGTGTGATCCTTCTTTCCTCAAGAAATAGGTGTCTGAGTGGGTAAGCCACGTCATCGCGACGCCCGATATGATGATAATCGCCACACCACCCCATGATGCCGGGCCTAAGATCGTGCTGTGCAGCATCCATCCCCATAAGCCTGCGAAGATCAGAAACGAATACTCAAAGATCGCTACAAATTCAGGCGTCCCCGTGCGGTAGGCCTCTGCGATCAGCGACACTGCAAACAATGCGCCTACTGCCTGGAACAAGGTGAGCCACAGAAATGTTGCGGTCGGGAAAGTGGCGGGGCGCAATAGAAAGGCGACCTCTGAAGGGTCGGAAAGGGCCGTCATCGCCACCAGCATCGGGATGCTCGTCAGTCCGAGCGCGGCAAAGACGCCGATGGCAAGCGACGCGGGGTTTTCGTCGGCGCACCAATAGCGCGTCAGCATCATGCCCAGCCCGTAAAAGAACCCCGCAACGATCGGGAATAGCGACCAGAATGTCAGGTCGGCCCAATCAGGCTGGAGGATGAGCAAAGCCCCCGCAAACCCAACCATAACACAGGCCAACTGCCAGATATTCAAGCGTTGACCAAACAACACAATCCCCAACAGCGCGATCCATATCGGGGCGCTAAACAATCCAGCACCTGCTTGTGCGACGCTTAAGGTTCCCAATGCCGCGAAATAGATCATCAAGCCAATCGCGACCACAAAGCTGCGCACCGCAAGCTTGATCGGGCGCTTGGGCCGCAGTTGCAAACCGATCAGTTTCGCCCCGATGATTAACAACGGAATGGCCATGATCGCGCGGGCAATTTGGAATTGCCAGAGGCCTGCGTGGTCCGCGACAACGATCACAAAATTGTCGATAAAGCTGAGCGTCGCAGTCGACAAAAGCGCGAGACACGCCGCCATATAGTTCTTGGGCGCACTCATCGGGTTTTTACTGCATCCATCGCAGCCAACACGTCTACGAGGCTGCGCACGCCGCCGTGTTGCAAGTACTCCATCGACGTGAGTGCGGCGTTATGTGCGTCTTGGCCAGAGCCTGCAACGCAGTCTTCGATGGTGCGGCAGAAGTAGTCGCCCTGATGCCCGTCAACAAAAGTGAAATGCACACAAACATCCGTAAGCCCGCCCGTCAGCAGCAAGGTGTTCACCTTCAACCCCTTCAGCAGGATTTCCAGATCGGTGCCATAAAAGGCGGAGTAGCGGCGTTTGGGTACGACGTAATCAACACCGGGGCGGTAGCCCAACACGGCTTCGTCCACGTCCGTGCCTTCGTCACAGTCGAGCAGATGGATGTCTTCATCGCCGTCCAACTCGCGGCCGAAATCAACGAGATTGGCGCGGTGGATTTCCTGAATGAAGATCACGGGAATGCCCACATCGCGAGCCTTGTCGATTGCGATGCGCGTTTTTGCCATGCGCTTGGAATAATCCGGCATAGACGCGATTGATCCGTCGTCTTCTTCGTAGAAGCTGGATTTCTGGATATCGATAACGATCAGCGCGGCGTTTCCCTCGATCAGGGCGCGGCGGTTCTCCTGTCCGTTGATCATTGTTTACGTCCTTTTCTAAGTCCAAGCATCACCAAGGTCAGCGCTATACCAACGGTCAATATGATCAGAGTGGCCAGTGCGTTGACGTCAGGTGAGACGGCGATTTTAATTTTCGAGAAGATGAGCATCGGCAATGTCGTGGCCCCCGGCCCTGACGTGAACGACGCGATAACCAGATCGTCAAAAGACAGAATGAACGCCAGCAACCACGCAGACATCAATGCTGGTGCAATGATGGGCAATGTCACAAGACAGAACGTGGTCGCGGGTCCCGCTCCCAGATCGCGGGAGGCTTCCTCGAGTGAGCTATCCATATCCGCAAGGCGGGGCTGCACTACGACAATCACAAAGGCGGTGCAAAAGGTGATATGTGCAATAGTGATTGTCAGTATGCCGCGTTGGGCGGGCCAGCCCAGGAACTGTTCAGCTGATATGAATAAAAGCAGCAGCGAGATGCCTGTGATGACTTCGGGCATGACCAACGGAGCCGAGACAAGGCTAGAGAACAATCTGCGGCCTTTGAATGCGCCAAACCGCACCAAAACGACAGAGGCTAAAACGCCCAGCACAGTGGCACCCGTGGCGCTGTAAACTCCGATTTTCAAACTGATCCATGCCGCTTGCAAGATTTTTTCATCGCGAAACAACTCACCATACCAATGGGTTGAAAACCCGCCCCAAACGGACCCGCGGCGTGAAGAGTTAAAGCTGTAGATAATTAGAACGAAGATCGGCACATAAAGGAATGCCATGCCAATCCAGAGCGATATTTTGAGAAATCTTGGCACGGCTCAATTCCTCTCTTTTGATTGCTGGTTCTGGAAAATCATAATCGGGATCAGCAACACCACCAGCATGACGATGGCCACAGCGCTGGCGACGGGCCAATCTCGGTTCGAGAAGAATTCAGTCCACAGCACTTTGCCGATCATCAAAGTACTATTGCCTGACAGCAGGGCTGGGATCACAAATTCGCCTACAACCGGAATGAATACCAGCATGGAACCCGCGATAATACCGGTGGTTGATAGCGGCAGCGTCACCGACATAAAGGTCACGATGGGTCTGGCACCAAGGTCGCGCGCGGCCTCAAGCAGGGACGTGTCCTGTTTTTCCAGCACCGCATATAGCGGCAGGATCATGAACGGTAGATAGGCGTAAACGATGCCGACGTAAGTGGCGAACACGGTTTGGAGCAGGACCAAGGGTTCGTCGATCACACCCAGCCCCATCAGGATATTATTCACCACACCGTCTTGGCGCAAAATGCCGATCCACGCATAGACCCGGATTAACAGACTGGTCCAGAACGGCAGCATGATGAGGACCAACAGCAGCGGTTGCCTGGCCTTGGGCGACCGCGCGATGGCCAAGGCCATGGGATAGCCGATCAGCAGGCAGATGACCGTGGATACTGCCGCCACCTTGAGAGAGTTCAAGTAGGCCCGCAGGTACAGATCATCGTCGATCAGATATCCATAATTGAAGAACCGCAAAACCGCGCGCACGACGCCTTCGTCGGGGTCGTATTCAAACAGCGGCGCGAAGGGCGGACTAGCGATGATCGCTTCCGAAAAGCTGATTTTGAGGACGAATAGGAAAGGAACCAGAAAGAACAGGAACATCCAAAGAAAGGGAGGCAGCAAGACAAACCCGCGTCCAAGCCGATCGCGTGACTTTCGCAAAAGGGCGGTCATGCTGAATACAACGCTGTGCTGCGTGCGGGCCAATCCACGCGTACTTTGTCGCCGGTTCTGATCGCAATTTTGGTAGACATATGGTGGTTCTGTTCAGTGATTTTCACCTCGACGCCGCCATCCAACATGACGCGATAATCGGTCTGATCGCCCATATAGCCTACGAACGTCACCTGACCTTGCAGGGCGTTGCGCGCGGTCGGGGCTTCGTTGGAATCCGCAGGAAATACCGATAGCTTTTCAGGGCGCGCTGTTACTTTGACGCGCTCGCCTTCGTTGAATTCGTAGGGCGACAGTATTTTGAGAGTCATGCCATTTTGCACGCGCACCTGGGCGTTTTCGCCAACCTGCGACGTGACGACTCCGTCAAACCGATTTAGCGCGCCGACGAAATCAGCAATAAAAAGGCTGTTTGGTTGTTCATAGAGTTCGCGGGGTGGGCCGACCTGCACAATCTGGCCAAGGTTCATCACTCCGATCCGGTCCGCCATGGTCATGGCTTCTTCCTGATCGTGGGTGACGATAATGAAAGTTAAGCCCAAGGTGCGCTGGATGTTCAGCAGTTCCTGCTGGGTCTCTTCGCGCAGCTTTTTGTCCAACGCGCCAAGGGGTTCGTCGAGCAACAGCACCTTGGGTTTTTTGACGATGCACCGCGCAAGGGCCACGCGCTGGCGTTGACCACCTGACAATTGGCTGGGCTTGCGCTTCGCGAAATCCGTCAGTTTAACCAACTCAAGTGTTTCGGCAACGCGGGTCGCAATCTCGGCCTTGGGCACACCGTCGCGGCGCAACCCGTAGCCCACGTTGCGCTCGACCGACATATGCGGAAACAGTGCATAAGACTGGAACATCATGTTCAGGGGCAGTCGTTCGGGCGGCACGCCGGCGACGTCTTCACCGTCCAGAATGATGCGTCCGTCGGTGATGGTTTCGAACCCCGCCAGCATTCTCAGCAACGTCGACTTGCCGCTGCCAGACCCGCCTAGAAGGCAAAATATTTCGCCCTCGCGAATGTCCAAAGACACGTTCTGCACGGCCGTGAAATCACCAAACTTCTTTGTGACATCTTTGAATTGGATAAAGTCTGGTTGGCCTAACTTGACATCGGCCTGTTGCGCGGCATCTTCCATGGTGTCCCCCAAAACAGGAAATGCCGGCCCGCTAGCCGGCATTGGTTGATTCAATTTCCAGTTACGATTTTGGTCCATGCCCTCGTGCGCATACGTTGTGCGCGGTTGGGTAGGGTGACATCAGGGAACAACCCGTCGATCACTTCGTTCGAAGGATAGATGTTTGGATCACCGGTGATTTCAGGATCAACGAGTTCGAAGGCAGCCTTGTTGGCGTTGGCATAGAACACATAGTTGGTTGCATCCGCGATCACTTGTGGTCGCATGATATAGTCCAAAAACTTGTTTGCAGCATCAGGATTTGGAGCGTCCGCAAGAACCGTAATCGCATCGATCCAGATTAACGTTTTCTGTTTTGGAATACTGTACAGCACTTCGGTGCCATTGTCGGCCTCAGACGCTGCATAGGCAGCGATAGATGCATCACCACTATAGGCGAGCGATGCACAAATCTCGCCAGTGGCAAGGTCATCTATGTGTTTCACACTGTTAAAGTATCGGATGTGCGGACGTACACCCAACAACAAATCTGTGGCCGCATCGATTTCTTCCTGGCTTGTTGTATCGGGTTCGTAACCCAGGTAGGTCAGCGCAAGGCCGAAAATTTCGTTTGGTGAATCAATCACAGAAAGACCACATTCCCCCAGTTTGGCGGCCTTTTCAGGATCAAAAAAGGTCGCAAGGTCGGACATGTCCGCGTCTGGCAGTACAGCGTCCACCAGTGCCGGATTGTAGCCCAGACCAATCGTGCCCCACATGTAAGGAACACCATGCGCATTGTTTTCGTCATAGGCCGCAAGACGTTCGTTTATCGCGGGGTCAATGTTGCCGATGTTTGCAAGGGCGTGTTTTTCAAGCGGTTTCAGCAGGCCGGATTGTTTAAAACGCTGCAATGACGGCGCACTGGTAAACACCACATCATATCCCGATCCACCGGCCAGAATGCGGGTCTCAAGCGTTTCGATGGAATCGTAGAGATCATAGATCACGTCGATGCCTGTTTCGGCTTCAAAGTCCGCAATCGTGGTTTCACCGATATAATCGGACCAGTTGAAAATGCGCAGTTCTTCTGCCGTGGCGGGCAATGCAAATGCCGTTGCCAAAAGCGTGGCGTAAGTAAGTGTCTTCATTTTTTCTTCCCTTGTGTTGGCCAATGAAAAATCATTGTTCTTGGTAATGGGGTGGCTGTTTGCGCTTCTTCCCCGTGTATTTGACTACATCAGGCCGTCGGCCTTTAGATCTTGCGTGGCAAGGCGCACGCCTTGTTCCAGCAGATCAAATATTTTGTTGATTTCGTCTTCAGTCGAGATGAGAGGCGGAGAGAACACGCACATGTTGATAATCGGGCGGACCAGAAGACCAAGTTCCTGACAGCGCGCATCAATGCGCCCGCCAACAACATAATCCCGTTCCAGTTTTTCCGCGCCAGTCCCGCCAAGACTACACTCAATTGCGCCCACCAGCCCAACGCCACGCGCATCTACGACGATAGGCAAATCCATCAGGCTTCGCAGGCGGCTCTGGAATAGGGGGGCAATCGATTGGACGTGATCCAGAAGGTTGTCACGATCAAAGATCTCTATGGTCTTGAGCGCGGCTGCAGCACTCACTGGATGGCCCGAGAACGTGTAGCCGTTTGAAAACGTAGCACCTTGGGATGCGTCGCCCGATATGCTGTCAATCAGGGCATCCGAAATAATGCACGCACCCATCGGGGCATAGCCCGCGGTCATGCCTTTGGCGCAGGTAATAATGTCGGGAACGATCCCGAATTCGTCTTCGGATGCGAACCAGTGGCCCAGACGACCAAAGCCCGTGACGACCTCGTCCGAAATATACAGAACATCGTATTTGCGGCAGATTTCCAGACACCGCTTGTGGTAGCCTTTGGGCGGGACGATCACCCCACCTGAAGCTAGAACTGGCTCCGCGATGAAGGCCGCGACCGTGTCGGGTCCCAGCTCCAGTATGGCATTCTCAAGATCAGCTATTTTTTCATCCAAAAATGTATCTATGCTCATCCCATTTGGGCGCACAAACGGATTCACATTGGGCAGGAAATGAGCGATGTCCATCTGGTCAAGCCAGCCTTTGTCACGTTCTTTGCCACTGACAGAAGCCGCAAGATGTGTGCTCCCGTGATAGGCTTTCTGCCGCGAAATAATGCGCTTCTTCTCTGGCCGACCCAGCACATTATTGCGAAACCAAATGAACCGAAGGGCTGTATCAACTGCCGTTGATCCACCGGTCGTGAAAAAGACGCGGTTCAGGTCGCCAGGCGTCCGTTGCGCAATCTCATGCGCGAGCCGCGCGCTCGCCGAATTCGAATTGTTGAAAGGGGAGAAATACGCAAGGCTGCGCGCTTGTTCTGCCATAGCATCAGCAATTTCGCCGTTTCCGTAGCCCAACTGCATGCACCACATGCCCGCAGGACCGTCCAGCAATTTGGCACCGGTTTCGGTTGTGATGTAGATGCCGTGCGCACTTTCAGCAAAGGTCCGCGAATTGTTACCGATATCTTCCATACCTTCCCAAGGGTGGACAAAGTTTGCGTTGTCCCAGTCTTTCGCAGGGGTGAAGTCGTTTATCAGTGGTGCCATCATCTCACCTTATGTAACAATAATCACATATTGTATGTCCGTTCATTCAGAGTCAACGATTGATTTGAACTGCTACACTGTGGCAGATAGGGTGAACTGAACGGGGCAGAGCAACAGAAATGACGGGAAATTTACACAGATGTCATTGACTGCAAGGGATATTTCCAAAGAACGTCACACCAAGCAACTGATCGCAGCTGCCAAGCAAGCGATCCATAAATACGGTGTCCGCGGTGCAACGATTGGCCGGATTCAGGAATTATCCGGCCTATCACGCGGTATGATCAACACCAGATTCGACTCAAAGGAAAACTTGCTTGAGCAGGCAGTAAAGGAGCTTTCTGCCGAATACACGGTTCTGTGGCAGCGCGCATTGGAGCAAGCTGCTCCTGACCCGCTTTCGCAACTCAGGGCTTTGGTTTTATCGGACTTCAGCGTTGAGGTTCTGAACGAACCCAACATCACACTTTGGTTTGCGTTCAGGTCCGAGGCTAAGTCTCGAGCGGCCTATCTGCCCTACATCAGCACCCGTGAAGAGCCGCTGACAGGCATGTTCAATCGGATTTGTGCCGATCTCGCAAAGCATGAGGGGGTGTCGGAAAAAGACGGAACGATGGCGGCTGCATTATTAATGGCAACTCTTGAGGGTCTTTGGGCCGACTATCATTTGCATCCAGATGAATTTGATCGTCAGGAGGCAATCGCGTTGGTTTGGCATTTGGTCCAACAATTGTTCCCTAACACCGTCTCTGGAGCGGAATAAACGGGACACATCTGTGTAGGGAAAGACCGTGCGCCCGATGCGCCGCCTGGCCCTTTAGGGCCATGAAGGATGGCAGTAGGAAACTCTCGGTAACCGGCGCGACCTATGGGGGAAGTGCGACTATGGTCAGCAGAAAATTCTTAACGTTTTGCCCCTGATGTCTACCAGCGCCATCCTGACGGAGCTTAGCAGCATGCGCCATAATGAAGTCAGCCTTTTGACCACGCAGCCTTGAGACACTGGCGATGACGGCGAAAACTACGCGTCCCGAAGTTGTGCGAACCGACAAAAAGGGGCCACTTGCCGTCCGGTCTGTATGAATGACGCCGTGCGAATACCGTTTTTTCTGTGAACACAGAAGCCGTCCCGGCAAACGTCAACAACGAATGGTCGTATAGTCCGGCATCTTGCAAACTCGATGCCTGATCCATGCTGCGAAATCCACGGATGGCCGGTTGATCCGCTGCGTGGCAGCACGAAGTTTTCGCTCATGCCGCTGCGAAATCGTAGGTCTGTTCTAAATCAGCGAACGGCGAGTGCCGCCCGCCAACATGGGTTAGATGTCGATCCGCTCAGCGATGCTCAGAGCATCTTCCAGTTCAACACCAAGGGAACGCACTGTGCTAGCGACCTTCGTATCGCCAAGCAAAAGCTGCACAGCGCGAAGGTTACCGGTTTTGCGGTAGAATTCCGCAGCCTTGGTAAGGCGCAGTGAATGAGTGCCATAGGCGCTCGGTTCCAACCCAATCGATGTCACCCAATCACGGACGAGCCGACCGTATTGCCGCGTTGAGATGTGTGGTCGATCATGGAAACAGCGGTCGCTTTTGTCTGATGATCCGTCCTTTGTTCCAGGCTTTGCGCT
The DNA here is from genome assembly GCF_018860975.1 of Lentibacter algarum. Classification (GTDB taxonomy): domain Bacteria; phylum Pseudomonadota; class Alphaproteobacteria; order Rhodobacterales; family Rhodobacteraceae; genus Lentibacter; species Lentibacter algarum_A. Next base: position 32,769 of record NZ_JAHKQI010000001.1, on the reverse strand, counting down.
TAGGGGTGACTGCAGGTAAATGTTCTCTTGCATAAAATGCCCTCCAATCCTCCCTCCAAACCCAGACGTCGGCACCGCGCTAACACCAGCAGGATAGCATAGGATTGAATGACTGGTGCCTGAAGAGGCTAGGATAGGCAATCTGCGCGAGCGCATTGGGCTGCTTTGACCGCAAAATACCGGCAAGCGGAAATGGTCATTGGGTCTGAAGGTCTGGATTGTCACGGTGCTATGATCCAACCGGGCTCTTTTCGATGATGCCGGGTAGCCTCAATCCGAACCCAAAACGTTTGTAGGATTTCAAATGGGGCGTAACACTTGGGAGTTTGCCGATTTGAAGATTTTGCCAGACTAATGCGAGCAAGGGAGGGTATGCGGTTTTCTTATGGCCCCAAAAGAAAACTGTATTTCCGCAATGTTTGCGGGCCTCGTATAGTTGTCAAAAGACCCGACCCGCGCGGATGGTTTAAACCACTGGTGGGTTGGGCGTTGGCCCTAGGAGAGCAAAATGACGTATGAATTTGAGACTGAAGTGGCCAATGGCCTGCCCAAGTGCCGCATGCTTTTGGGCGGTGATTGGGTTGAAGGCGCGGGGGCATCGCAGGATATTTTGGACAAGTTTCACCTGAAACCATTCGCCCAGCTTCCCGCCTGTACCGAGGCGCAAATTCAAAAGATGATTGATTTGGGTGTTGCTGCCTTTGGCGCGGATAGGTTGTCGCCGCATGATCGCGGTGCGATCCTTGATCGGGTTGCGGGGTTGCTTCAGGAGCGTGCTGAGGAGTGTCGCGAAGTTATGCAGGCGGAGACAGGGTTTACGGTTTCTGATTGCCGCAACGAAATTGGGCGCACCATTCAGACCTTGCGGTTGACCGCCGAGGAAGCGCGCCGTTTTGCGGGCGATGTGTTGCCCGTGGCCGGAGCGGCAGGGCAGGCGAAACGTACAGCGTTCACGTTGCGTATTCCGCTTGGGCTTGTGTTGGCGGTGACGCCGTTTAATGCGCCGCTCAATACGGTGACGCACAAGATTGCGCCAGCGTTGGCGGCGGGCAATGCGGTTATATTGAAGCCTGCGGGACAGACACCGCGCACCGCGTGTTTCATTTCGTCGTTGTTCTTGGAGGCGGGTTTGCCGAGCGGCATGCTACAGGTCTTCCATGGGGGCGGCGCTGCCGTTGCAACCGCGATGAAAGACCAGCGGGTGCGATATATTGCGTTTACCGGTTCGACCGGCGTTGGCCGTAAAATCCAAGCGCAGGCGGAGTTGCGGCGGACCCAGATGGAGCTTGGTTCGATTGCGTTTACGGTTTTGGCCGCGGATGCCGATTTGGATTTGGCGCTGCCGAAAGTTGTTGGGGCGGGGTATCGCAAGGCGGGGCAGGTTTGTACCTCGGTGCAAATTCTGTTGGTTCAGGAGAGTTTGAAGGCCGAGGTTGAGCGGCGGATGGGCGCCCTTGTCGGCGCGTTGAAATATGGCGATCCTTCGGAAGACGATTGCACGACTGGTCCGTTGATCAGTTTGGCAGATGCCGAGCGGGTTGAGGCTTGGGTGAACGAAGCTGTTGCGGGCGGGGCGACGTGCCTTGCGGGCGGGACGCGTTCGGGGGCCGTTGTTGCGCCGACATTGTTGAGCGGGGTTTCGCGCGCGATGAAAGTTGGCTGTGAGGAAATTTTTGGCCCTGTGATTTGTATTGAAAGTTTTGACGCCTTTCCCGAAGCGTTGGAGCGCGTGAATGATACACCATACGGGTTAGCTACGGGCTTGTTTACCAACCGGCTGGATGATGCGTTTTTGGCGGCGCGCCAGCTTCAGGTTGGGGGCGTTCATGTGAATGAGACCTCGTCGTCGCGTTGGGATTCGATGCCTTATGGCGGGTCCAAGGACAGTGGATTTGGCCGCGAGGGGCCGCATTACGCCATGCAAGAAATGTCAGAGGAACGAGTGGTGAGCTTTTCCATATGACCCAAGCGGCGCAGATTTTCTGGACATTCGGGAGCCCGTGCGACATCGTTGCATTAGGGGGCCTATATGGACATTCGGCAACTGCGCAACTTTGTAAAGATCGTGGAGTGTGGAAGCCTCTCTTCTGCGGCGCGGGAATTGCACATCGCGCAACCCGCGTTGAGCCAGCAATTGGCCAAACTGGAAGCCGATGCGGGGCGCCCTCTGCTCAACCGATCTTCGAAGGGTGTGGAGCCCACGGAAACCGGTTTGGCGCTATATCAGCATGGCAGTTTTGTGTTGCGCCAATTCGATCATGCGATGGAAATTGCGCGCGGCGACACCCAGACGATTTCTGGGGTTGTCGCGGTTGGATTGCCTGCGACAACGGTTGCCTCGATCGGGATGGCGTTGGTGCGGCGCGTGCGCGAGCGTTACCCCGAAATTCTGTTGAAAGTGGTCGAGGGAATGAGTGGACACGTGGCGCAAATGATGCGGCTGGGGCAGCTCGATATGGCGGTGCTCTTTTCCGGCGAAGAGGCGGCGGACATGCAGATAGTGCCCCTAATGACCGAAGAACTTTTCTTAATTCTGGCCGAAAACAGCCCGCTGATTGCGCCAGATCGAAAGACGGTCAACCTGAGCGAAATCAGCGATCTTCCCTTAATCCTTCCGACGCGGGACCACGGATTGCGCCAGCGTATCGACGCCGCAATAGAGAGTCGCGGCCTGCAATCGCGGGTGGTTGTGCAAGTGGATTCCCTTTCTTTGGTGATGGATTGTGTTCAGTCGGGCCTCGGTGGAACGATCAAACCGATGGGCGCGATTATGCGCGAGGGCGCCGATGGTCGGCGGTTTCGGCATCTCTCGTTTCAGAATCCGGCCTTGAAGCGCCAGAACTTTTTATATTCGCGCCTGCCCGATCAAATGAGTCAGGCGTCGGTTGCGGTACACGGCGAAATTCGCGCGACCGTGCGGGAGCTTGTGGCCGGTGGTCAATGGCCCGGTTTCGCGCTCGACTAGCAGAAAACAGGCGGGGCCTTAGGGCACCAAAATTGCCTTTCCATTTTCCAAAATCCGCCTCAAGACGTTTAAGTCTAAGACATCTGCCGCTGCGATTGGCGCGTGCGCACGAGCCACGAAAAGCTTGGATGATTGGGGCGGCTTGTGCCGATTTTCAAGAACTGAAATGGATTGCCTATTGGCTCAAAGAACTGCGACGAGGGATTCTGTTTCTCGTTCTTGGTTCGCTAAATGAGGCTGTGCAAATGTAGAATTTGGTTGGTGCCTTTTAACTATATCAGAGCTTTCGCTCATCTGTCCCTGATTTTTGGCCAACCCCTTTTAGCTCGGGCTGTACGAACGGCCATTTCTTCATCGGAATGGCAAATATAATACATAATTAACAAGGAGTTACAGCAATTATCTTATATTGTGAAATAAATAGTTATTTTATTTAACAATATGAGTTGACGGGGAGCAATAGACACGAATACGCTTCTCGAACGGCGATCTGAAGGGCGGAAAGTCCAGTTTCAGATCTGGTCCAGTTCAGGAGGCTGGAGAAGTATGTCGCGTGATATGTCGTAGGGAGCGGCAGAGGCGCAAGCCCCATTTGAAAGGGGCCATACATCCAAACAAAAATGCAATGTAAGGAGGATACAATGTTTTTCACGGAGTCACTAAAGAAGGCGATCGTCATCGCGAGTGCGGTGCTGGTTTCGAATGCGGCCTTTGCGCAGGATTTTCCGTCACGTCCGATTGATGCGTCGGTTTGGGCCTCGGCGGGGGGCGGTACGGATACGACGAACCGCTATTTGGCCGAAGCCATGCAAAAGCACCTTGGCGGGAAAATTAACGTTTCCAACCGCACAGGTGGCGGTGGCGGTATTGCTATGAACCACGTTTGGAACCAGCCGCATGATGGCCACACTTGGCTTGGCGCATCCGAGGCGATGCAGATTGTCAAAGGAATGGGGTTTCACAAAACTGGTACGGCGGATTGGCGCTGGTACATGGTTGCGGGTGCGCCCGGGGTAATTTCGGTTCGGCCGGATTCCAAATTTAAGACGGTTGATGATTTGATCGAGGCGGCGCGCGCAGATCCTAAATCGGTTCGGATCGGGCATTGCGCGATTGGTTGTGTTTGGCACATGCGCGCGATTGCTTTGGGGCAAGCGGCGGATGTAGACCTGAACTACATTCCGTTTGATGGCACAAACCCTGCGCATATGGCGGGGTTGACCGGCGAGGTAGATGCTGTTGTTTCCGGTATTGCCGAGCAGGCCGAATTCCTGAAGGCGGGCAAGTTGCGGCCGCTTGGGATGATTGAAATGGAGCCTTATGATTTTGATGGTCTTGGGGTCATTCCTGCGGCGGGAATCAAGTATCCTAAAATTCAGGACATTCCTGCTGTTCAATGGTTGGGCATGGCAATTCCTGCGGATACGCCGGCGGATGTGATTGCGCTGATTGATGCGGCTTTTGTGAAATCCATGGACGATCCGAAGATTCAGGCGTTGGCAAAAGAGCGCCAGTTTAATCTATATGGTCAGTATGGCGAGGAAGCAGAGGCGTCATTGTTAGCGATGGAAAAAGCCATGAGCTGGAAGCTTTTTGATCTGGGCGTTGCGACGATTTCCCCCGATACGCTGGGCATTGAGCGCCCTTAGGCTAGAACGTCGGCGCCCTTATCGGCGCCGACGACTTTCAATTAAGTACAGGAGAATACAATGCTGGCACATAAACCCCTTCGGCGGGCGGATATCGTCGCTTCGAGTGCAATGATCGGGCTGGGCGGCATTGTTGTTTATGGGGCAACGCGCATGCCTTGGAGCAGCACGGTCACCGGATCATCGGATCAATGGTATGTGTCTCCGGGACTGTTTCCAGCGGTGATTGGGGTGTTGTTGATTGTGTTCAATTTACGGGTTTTGGTGACGGCGATCAAAGAGGGCGGCTGTGAGGGCCTGTGGTCTTCGACGGTGGGATGGTTTGGCAGATTGCCGCAAAACCGGCCCGTCCAGCGCGTGCTTCTGATTACGCTTTTGATGTCGATTTACGTTTTTGCGGCGGTCGGTCGGGTGAACTTTCTGCTCGCAAGCGGTGGCTTTTTGTTCCTGACGATTGCACTTTTTTGGTGGGGCGATGGCGAAGGCAAGCTTGGCAAGAAAATTTTTGTGACCTTTGCTGTTTCGGCAGGGGTTCCGTTTGTTTTCACATATCTTTTCCACGTTTTCCTCTATGTCCCCATGCCATGATACCTGCGACAAAGGGAGGAATTACACCACATGCTTCAATTTTTTCATGAGATCATTGCTCTTGCGAACCCGCTTGACTTAGGGGTTATGGCGATCGCAGTGATTGTTGGTATTATTTTCGGGGCACTGCCCGGATTGACCGCAACATTGGCGGTTGCGTTGCTGAGCACGGTGACGTTTGGACTGCCGGTTGATATTGCGATGACCGCGCTCATTGGTTCGTATGTTGGTGCCATTTACGGGCCGTCGCATGCGTCGATTCTTTTAGGGATTCCGGGCAGTGCGGCGGGGGCGGCAACGGCCTTGGATGGGTATCAATTGGCCAAGCAGGGTCGGGCCGGAGAGGCGATTTCGATTGCCACGGCGGCGTCGGCGATGGGCACGATCATTGGCCTCATTGCGTTGATTGCGCTGTCGCCGATTTTGATCGAACTGTCGTTGCAATTTACCTCGGCTGAGTTCTTTTTGTTGGCGCTTTTCGGGGTACTTATTTGTGGGTCGCTCACTGCACCAGATATGCCGGTGAAAGGCTGGATTGCTGGCGTGCTCGGGTTGTTGGTGGCCTCGATTGGGATGGAAACAATCCAAGGATTTCCGCGGTTTACTTTCGGTTTGACGGAGCTTGCAGGGGGCATTGATATTGTGCCGGTGATCCTTGGGGGGTTTGCAATTCCGCAGGTGATGCGCGTGTTGCGCGATCAAAAAGAGAAGGCCGATGCGGTTAAATCCGTCACCAACCTTCGGCCTAAATGGCGCGAGCTTTGGCGGCGAAAATTTGCGATTGGCCGCGCGGGACTAATGGGCGTTGGCGTTGGGGTTATTCCCGGCGTGGGCGAAGATATTGCCGCGTGGGCGTCCTATGATGCGGCGAAGAAAGCGGACGCAGATCCCGAGAGTTTTGGGACGGGAAACCTCTCGGGTGTTGTGGCGTCGGAAACGGCGAATAATGCCTGTATAGGAGGGGCGATCATTCCGGTGTTAGCGCTGGGAATTCCTGGTTCGCCGCCCGCCGCGATGCTTCTTGGGGCGTTAAATTTGCACGGTGTGCGCCCCGGTCCAATGCTGAGTTTTGAGTTCCCGAATTTCATTGCTGAGATGGCCGCGATGTTGTTTTGGGCCGCGATCGGGATTTTCATATTCGGGATCATGATGGCCCGTGTATCGGGTTTGGTGCTGCGCTTGCCGGTGTCGGTTTTGATGCCGATTGTTGTTTTTCTTGCGGTGCTGGGATCTTGGGCGTTGGGGCTGAGCATTTTTAATATTTACATGATGATGTGCTTTGGTTTGGTGGTCTACTTGTTGGAAGAAATCGGCTATCCGGTGGCGCCAATGGTTATTGGTGTTTTGTTGGGAACGATGGCGGATGTGAGTTTGCGCCGTGCCTTGCTTGGCTCTAACGGCAGCATCGAACCTTTCGTGAATCGCCCTGTTTCCCTTGTTTTGATCGGGCTTATCATTCTGTCTCTTTGTCTTCAGAGCCTTGCGGTAAGGCGCGCGATAGGGCGCAGTTGGGATTGGGTTTTTGGCGCATTGAAGCCAGCAAAGAAGCCATCATAAAACGGTTTGGCCTTAGTTACTTTGCGGTTGGGGCCAGGGATTTAGGGAGAAGTAGCGGCGATGTCGTTTAAGAAAATACTGGTAACGGGGGCCGCGGGTTTGCTGGGGCAGCATGCGGTGCGCCAGCTTCAGGAACAGTATGACGTGAGCGGTTTTGACCTTAAGGCGGGGACGGCGGCGATTGATTGGCATCTTGGCGATCTGGCGGATGCCGACTCTCTCAAGGAGGCCGTTGCGGGGCAGGATGCGATTGTTCAGATTGCGGCGATTCCCAATATTTGGTCGGGCACGGGCGCGCAGACAATGCAGGTTAATGTTGTCGGGCTTTATAATTTGCTGAACGCGGCCGAGGAGGCGGGCGTTAAGCGGGTGGTGATTTGTTCGAGTGATTCCGTTGTTGGATTTACGGTGGCGGAGGGGGCGATGGTGCCGCCGCAATACCTGCCGATTGACCTCGATCATCCGCTGAATGCGACGGATCCATACGCGCTTAGCAAGGTTTTAGGCGAGGAGATGGGCCGTAGTTTCGCGGCGCGGGGCAAGCTTGAGGTGCTGGTGATGCGGCCGGTTTTTGTGGCCTATCCAGAGATGCATGACGAGATTCGCGCCCGTGCATTGGCGCCAGAGAACTACAAAGGGCCGAGCGTTGGCGGGCCGTCTTCGGCGGGTGGCGGGCCGTGTTGGCATCATATAGATCCGCGCGATCTTGCGCGGGCTTTTCAGTTGGGGCTCGAGATGGAGTACCGTGGGTTTGACCGCTTTTTTCTCTCGGCCAATGTGACGTTGTCGCCGGAACCCACTTTGGAACGGTTGGCGAACTGGCTTGGCTATGTGCCGGAGATTCGCGATCCGGCAGTTTATGATGATACCCCCCATGCGCCGCTTTATGATCTTCGCCATGCGCGGGATGTTCTTGGGTTTGAGGCGGCCTATGATGCGCGAAAAACCGCGATTTTCTAAGGGTTTTAGGGCCGGTTTCGCGGCAGGATTGCTTGACGGAAATTGGCCTTTCTGATATTGCGACATTATCGCATTGAGTTTTTTAATGTGAGATTATGGCCTGAAAACCATTACATGGGCGGAACGGCCACATCGGTGAAAAGGAGAAATTAGTATGACAAAGAAACGTCTTGTTATCACGGGAGGCAGTGGCCGGTTGGGCCGCTTTGTTGTGGATCGGTTGAAGGAAAAATACACCGTTACGGTCATTGACCGGATTGCGCCCGCCGCGGCGGATGTGGCCTATCTTGACGTGGATATTTGCGACCTTAAGGCCATGACCGAGGCGCTTACGGGGGCCGATTATGTGATCCATTTAGCGGCGGTTCCCAATCCGCGTACGGCCAGCGAAGAGGCCTGTTTCGAGGTGAATACCAAGGGGACCTGGACGTTGCTTCAGGCGGCGGAAACGGTTGGCGTTAAGCGGGCGGTGATTGCGGGCAGTGATGCGGCAACAGGCTTGCATTACAATCCAGTTGGTTGGCCACCTCAGTATTTGCCCGTCGATGAAAACCACCCCATGCGCCCCAGCGAAGTTTACTCGCTGACGAAAGAAATTACGCATGCGATTGGCAAAAGTTTTTCGGTGCGCGGCAAGCTTGAGGTGCTTTCAATCTGTCCGGCGCATATCGTTTTTGAGCCTGAATACCCCGAGTTGGGGGCGCGTGGCGCCGACGTTCACAACTACCATCTTTGGAGTTATGTTGCGCCACAGGATGTTGCCCAAGGGTTTGAGTTGGCGCTTGAAGTTGCGGATGGGTCGTTTGACAGTTTTTACATTGCCGCCGCAGATGGGCTGAATGTACGTCCGACGCTTGAGATGTTGAAGGAGCGGTTTGGGGAGGTTCCAGAGGTGCGCGATGCGTCTGTTTATGAGAACCATCCAACGGCCTCGGTGTTTGATATCAACCGTGCCCGCGAAAAACTTGGATATGCGCCAAAGTACACGTGGCGCGATTTTCCACAGCCAGTTTAACCCCTAAATACCGGAGAACGATCAATGTCTAACGTCAATAAAACGTTTGGTATTAACACCTATTCTTATACCTTGGATTACACGGCGGCGGATTGTCTTCGCCACTTGGCCGATAAGGGGTTCGATAGCTTTGAACTGATGATGTATCCGGGCCATCTTTGGCCACATAAAATGTCAAAGGACGAGCTGTCAGATCTGAAATCTGTGATTGAAAAGAACGACTTGCGGATTGTTTCGGTCAATATGCCCAATATTGATATCAATGTTGCGGGGGCCTCGCCGGAGATGCGCGATTATACGCTTGGGTTGCTGTCGCAGTTCATGGAATTCACTGGCGAAATCGGGGCCTCCGGGATGATTGTTGGGCCCGGAAAAAGTAACCCGCTGTTTGCGCCGACGCGCGAGGAGTTGATTGGGCATACGTTTGCGGCGTTGGATCGCCTTTCCCCCGTGGCCGAGAAGGCAGGGGTAACGATTTTGATGGAAAACATGCCGTTTGCCTATATGCCCGCCGTGAAGGATTTGATGAAGATGCTTGCGGATTATGGAAATGATGACATCGGGGTGATTTACGATGTGGCGAATGGCCATTTCATTGGCATGGACCCCTGTGAAGAGCTGCGAATGGCGGCGGACCGACTTAAGTTGGTTCACTTTTCGGACACCAACCAAAAGGTCTATAAACATGATGCCGTTGGCATGGGCGATGTGCCATTTGCAACGGTGCCGCCTGTTTTGGCCGAGATTGGCTATCGTGAAAAGCCGATGCTTGAGATTATTGCGCCAAATCCGGATGCGGGTTTGCTCGATAGCTGTGCGCAGCTTTATGAAATGGGGTACAGATCCGCTATTTAGCGGGTCGGTGACCTAATTCCAAAGACATCTGACGGCTGATTTCATGCAAGATCGGAACCTTGTTTTGAAGGGCCGAAAGAGATAGTCGCCAGACCGCGCCGGAGATACCAATGGCGCCGACAAAGTTATTTTTGATGTCGTACACGGGAACCGCCGCGCAGCGCAGCTCGGGGTGGTATTCGGCGTCATCAAAGGAGATGCCTTCTTTGCGGATGGTCATGATTTCTTCGCGCAGGCGGTCCGGGTCGGTGATTGTGTTTGGCGCACATGCTTCGTAGGAAGCGCGCTTGAGGTAGCCTTCTAGGTCGCTGTCGGAGAGCGTTGAAAGATACATTTTCCCAATCGCCGTACAGTAACAGGGTCTTACTTCGCCAAGGCGTTCGCTGAGTTTGAAGGCGCTGCTGCCGTCGAATTTCGATACGATCATGACGTTGTCGCGGGCAGGGACCGCAAAATGCGCGGTTTCACCGGTACGTTCGGCGAGTTGGGCGACAAATTCTTTGCTGAGTTCTTCGAGCTGTTCGTCGCCCCGACTTGCCGCGGCAAGTTGATAGAGCGGGCGACCGAGGAAATAATTTTTGTTGCTTGGATCTTGGCGAACGTACCCAAGCTGGGTCATGGTTTTGACCAGATGGAAGGCCGTGCTGTTGTGTAATTCAACGGCTTTGCTCAATTCGGCGAGGGAAATCCCATCGCGGCTTTCAGCGATAACTTCGAGGATCGCAAACGCACGGGCGATGGATTGGATGCCGGGCTTTGCGAGCTTGTCGGCTTTGGCGCCATCGGGAATGTTAGTTGGTGAATTGGTCAATGAGTCACTCATCGCATCAAGGGTCAATCAAGGCGGTTGCCTCGGCTTTTGATATTATATGCGATAATGTAAAACCACAACCCTGCTTGCGCGCGCTTGTTGGGTAAATATCTGCTGGCGTTCCGATCTAAAACGGGTTTTGCGCCGCGTGTTTGCCTGCAAGCCAGCCGAACGTGACGCCTTGGCCCAATTGCGCGCCGCCGCCGGGGTATTCGCCGTGAAAAATTGATTGCATATCGTTGCCGCAAACATAGAGCCCTGGCACCGTTTCGCCATTGGTCGCAAGGGCGCGGGCGTGGTGATCGGTTGTGATGCCGCGGCTTGTAGCCAGAGGGGTCGGCCAAACGGGCAGTGCGAAATAGGGGCCCTTTTCTATAGGGCCAAGGCAGGGGTTGGGGTCGTGCGCGGCGTCGCCGTTTGAACGATCGTAGGGATTATCGCCCCGCCCGAAATCGGTATCCTGCCCCGTTAGTGCAAAGTTATTGAACCTCTCGACGGTTGCTTGCAAGGCTGCGGGCGCGATGCCTGCGCGCCGCCCAAGAGCGGCCACTGTGGGGGCCTGAAGTAAATATTTGTTTTTGATGTATTTTCCCAAATAGGGCGTTCTGGGGCGGATCAGGCCAAGGCCGTAGGTCTGGATGAATTTGCGGTTACAAATCAGCCATGCGGGGGTGTTTGGGCCTTGATACATGGCGCGCACGAATTCGTGGTAGGAGACGGCTTCGTTGACGAAACGCACGCCGCTTGCGTTCACCGCTATCAGGCCTGGTTTGGCGCGGTCCAAGACAATGTGGGGGTAGACGGCGGTGGTTCCGTCGGGGCGTTTTGCGATAGAGCTTGGGAACCAAAAGGCGTTGTCGCGGCCCTTTGGTCCGAGGGCTGCGCCGACGTTTTGGGCCAGTTTGAGGGTTGATCCGTTCGCGCCGGACGAGGCGGGGGTATGGGTTGGAGTGGGGTGCGGCAGGTTTTCGGCGCGCATTTCAGGATTGGCGGGAAAGCCGCCACCCGCCAAGACAACGCCGCGCGTGGCGTCAATGCGGGTTTGATCCTTGGTCATCACGCCGCTCACCGTGCCGGAATCTGTGAGGAGATGATCGACGGAAATGGAGCTGCGTAGGGTGACGCCATTTTCGACGCAGGCGTTTAACAGATGTCCGATCAGGCCATTTCCAAGCACCAATCGCGTACCGCGTTTATGGCGCAAGCGGTCTTTTGCGTAGCGGGCCATCAGGCGGATGCCAAGCATGAAGCCGCGCAACGAGCGGTCGGCCTTGAGCAGGCTGGCGGCTTCGGGGCGGGTGATCATCAGGCCGCCAAACAGCATCAATTCGGGGAGGGGGGGCGCGAGTTTGGCAAAGAGGGGGCCAAGGCGGCGGCCATCAAATGCGGGTGGGGCCAAGGCGCGCCAGCCGGTTTCTGCGCCGGGGCAATCTTGGCGATAATCGGGGGCATCTTGGAGCGGGGTCAGTGCGAGGCCTGCGCGTTTGTGAAGGTCGGCCAGTGCCAAGGGGCCCGTGGATAAAAAGCGTTGCCAATTTGTAGGATCGCCCAAATTGTGGGTTAAGGCGGCGAGGTATTTCTGTGCTGCGATGCGATCTTTTTTGGCGCGGTCTTTGCCTTGAAACGGATTTGCGGGCACCCAGATCGTGCCTGAGGAGCGTGCCGAGGTGCCGCCAAAAAACTCGAGATGTTCCAGAACCAGAACCGAAAGCCCCTCAAGGGCCGCCGTGAGCGCCGCCGTGAGACCAGCGGCGCCAGACCCGATAACGATCAGGTCATATTGGGGTTTGAGGGGCAGGGTTTCATCCATGGCGGGGCGGCTTTAAACCAATCCGCCGTTTGGTTGGATGATTTGCCCTTGGATCCAAGAGGCGTTGTTTGAGGCCAAAAATCCGACAACTTCGGCGATTTCATCGGGTGTGCCGATGCGGTTTAGCGGGCTCATGGCGGCGGAGCGTGCTACGGCGGCGGCGTCTTTTCCGGAGCGGAACAAATCGGTATCCACAGGCCCTGGTGCGACGCCGTTTACGCGCACGCCGCGCGGGGAAAGCTCTTTGGCCATGGATCTAATGAGCGCTTCGACGGCAGCCTTGGTGGCGCTGTAGGGGCCGACGCCCGGAACGGCATGACGGACGAGCGAGGTGGTGAGGGCGGTAATTGTGCCCCCATCGGCAACTTCGCGCGCGGCGGCGCTGAGGACGTTGAAGGCACCCACGATATTGATTTCGACCAAGCGGCGAAAGTTATCCGGATCAAAATCGGCCAGCGGCGCGGGCGGAACATTGATGCCGGCGTTCATGATTATGGTATCTGGGGCCGTGCCGAAAATGCCTCGGGCCTGTTCAAAGGCGGCGATAACTTGGTCGGGGTGGGCAATATCGGCCGAGATGGCGTGGATATTGGACGCGTTTTGGGCGCCGGGGGTCTTTGTGTAGGTGTAAATGACCTCGGCGTTGTCTCGCGCGAGATGGGCGACAATTGCCGCACCAATTCCGCGCGATCCTCCAAAAACAAGTGCCTTCATTTCATTTCCTTTTCTGGTATTGCGCGTCAAGGTAGCAGGTTTGCGTCTTGGTAAGCTGTGAACAAATCGAGGAACATTTTTTCGCTATCGAGGCTTTCGCAGAATCCTAGGCGGCGCAGACGGCCAGTGTCGGAGATGACGTCAAAATCTTGCCCGAAGACGAAATCGCCAAAGCTCCAGTTTGCGACGCGGTCCAGCTGGGGTTCCTTGAGGTTGTGCTTGCGCGCGATTTCGGCCCATGCCTCTTGTTTGTCGGCCATCCAGACATCGAGTCGGAAGGGGCGCGGGATGCCGGGCGTTGCGCCGAAGCGTTTGGCGATGACGGGCCAGTAGGTTTGCCAGCGGAAGGCATCGCCATTTGTGACGTTAACTGCGCAGTTTGCGCCGCCTTCGGAGGTGCTTATATGGGCGATGCCATGGGCGAGGAGTGTGCCGTCTGTTACCTCGGTGAGAGTTGAAAATCCGGCCGGGGTTCCAGGGAAATCCATGGGCACGTCAAAAGCGCGGCAGATCGCAGCGTAGGCCCCAAGGACCGGCACGAGATTGCGCGGGCGGCCCGGATCAAAATCGCAGACAACATTGGGGCGCGAGGCGCTCCAGTCCCAGCCACCAGCGCTGGCACGGGCGGAGAGGAGATCTTGTTGGTCGTAGTAGAAGTTGGGCGGCAAGTGGCGCGGTTGGTCTTCGCGTGCAGGGGTTTGGTAGGCCCCGATGTGCATGCCATACCATTTCCCGCCTTCAACCAGATGCACGTGTTTTAGGGCTTTGGCGACGGGCTCGATGGCGTCGAGCACATTGCGCAGCATGTCCACATTGTTGGGGACACTTTCGTTGCCGCCTTCGCCGTGGGGCGCGCGTGCGGCGTAGTAAACATGTGTGACGTCGTGCAGGCCATTGAACGCGGCGCGCGCGGCGGCGCTATCCATCAGGTCGACAGCGACGTGTATGAAGGACGTGCCCACAGGGGGCGTGCTGCGACACGCCCCGTAAACTTTCCATCCGAGATCACCGGCGAGGTGATCGGAGAGGCGACGGGCAGTGGCACCAGTGGCGCCGATAACAAGAGCAACATTAGACATTAGGCACAACCCGCTAGATCGGGAGCAGAATGTAAAGCATCACGGGATTGATCGAAATCGCGTCCGCCTGCCATGATCAGTTTGACCACGTCATCCTGTGTGGCCTCACGGACTTTTAGTGTGCCCGCGCGGACCCCGGTTTTCATGACTGTCACCCTATCACAAAGATCGAAGACGTGATTCAAGTTGTGGCTTATCATGATAACGGTATGTCCTTGGTCGCGCATTTCGCGGACAAGGTCAAAGACCATTTCCGTTTCCTTCACACCCAAAGCGGCCGTTGGTTCATCTAGGATGATGAGTTGGGCGTTAAAATAGACAGCGCGCGCGATTGCGACGCATTGGCGCTGACCGCCGGACATATTGTGAACCTTTTGACGCACGCTGGGCAGACGGATCTTCAGGCGTTTGAGAACGGTGGCCGCCTCGTCTTCCATGAAGCCGTGGTTGATGAAAATACGGGCAAACCCGCTGCGCATGACTTCGCGGCCCAAGAAGAGGTTGGCGGCGACATTCAGATTGTCCGCGAGAGCAAGGTCTTGATACACTGTTTCGATGCCGTGGCGTTTGGCATCACGAGGCGACTGGATTTGAACAGATTTCCCGTTAATCAGGATATCTCCGGTGTCTCTTTTTACCGCACCAGCAAGGCATTTGATTAATGTGGATTTACCAGCTGCATTATCGCCACACAGGGCGTGGACCTCGCCGGGGTAGACCGTGAAATTAACATTGTCGATTGCCTTCACACCACCGTATTTTTTGGTAGCGCCGCGCAGTTCGATTAGGGGAACGCTTGGGTTAGTCATGTGTGGCCTCCTCCGCCCAAAAAATGGGAAAGCGGATTGCCGCCTTCCCAAGGTCTTGATCAAATGTGTTATTGAGCAGCGATAACCGCGTCCCAATCAGGGGTTGGTTTTTGCTCTGGCTCAAGCAACCACGGGTCAACATTGCCTTGATTTACGATAACAACCGGCAGGGAAATGTTGGCGGGAACTTCTTCGCCTCGCAAGTGTCGGGCTGCTGCGACAACCGCAAGATAGCCTTGATCGTGGCCGCTATAGTCGGCGGAAGCAAACATCTTGCCGTCTTTGATCAGCTGCGCCGCATCCGGGATTACGTCGACGCCCATCACAGGTACGCCGTCCAAACGGCCCGCTGTTTTGAGGGCCTCAACAACGCCAACAGCCATGTCATCGTTGGCCGCCATAACAGCGTCGATTTCAGGGTAGCGTTGCAGGAGGTTTTCCATAACCTGAAGTGCGGGCAGGCGGCGATACATGCCGGTTTGAGACGTCAGCAGCTCGATGTTTTCGTATTCTGAGAGCGCTTTTTCAAAGCCAGCTTTGCGGCGTTGTGCGGTGATTGCGGCGGGAACGCCTTCGATGTAGACCACTTTGCCTGCGCCGCCGATTTCGTCAAACAGGTATTTTGCAGCTTCGTAGCCAATAGTGAAGTCATCGGAGCCGATGTAGGACACCAGATCAACATTTTCGACGCGGTTGGAGAAGTTGATCACAGGAATGCCGGCTTCGTTGGCTTTGTGAACCAATGGCTCCATCGCTTTGTAATCAACGGGAACAAAGACAAAAGCATCGGGCTTTTTCACGATCCAGTCTTCAACCTGACGGGTTTGCTCTTCGATGTTGTCTGGTTTTGTTGGCGCAACAATTGTGATGTCGAGGCCATATTCCTTCGCGGCTTTTTCACTACCGATACGGACGGCGCGCCAGTACGGGTTGGAGATATTTTTGAGGAAAACAGCAACCTTTTCTCCTTCGGCGTATGCCGCTCCGGGCAACGATCCTGTAGCTGTAATGAGAGCCATACCGACGGCCACAGCTTTTATGAATTTTGAGTATTTCATTATAGTTTCTCCCTTTTGTTGGTTGGATTTTTAGTTTGGTTGTTTGTCAGCCCCGCATATCGATATGCTTGGAGATTTTGTCATCGGCGAGAACCGCCAAGACTGTGACTGACCCTAGAACGCCGATTTGCCAGTAGGTATCGACGCCTAAGAGGTTCATTCCGTTGAGAATGATTGCGAGAATGAGCGCGCCAATTGCCGTGCCGACAATGCCGCCACGTCCGCCCATTAAGGATGTGCCGCCAAGGACCACGGCGGCGATTGTGGGGAGCAGCAAGTCGTTGCCAACACCCGCATCAACCGCGCCAGTGCGGGCAATAATGACGAGACCTGCGAAGCCTGCGAGCAGGCCGCTGATGCCATAGGCCATCATTTCCCAGAATTTCACTGGCATGCCCGACAAGCGCGCGGCGTTGCGATTGCCGCCGATTGCATAGAGGGTTCGGCCAAGTTTTGTGTGGTTCAGTGTGATGACCATAATGATCAGAAGGATGGCCGCTATGAGAATGGGGGTCGGGATGGGGCCGATAAATCCGGATCCCATGACACGGAAACTCTCCGGGAAGCCGTAGATGACTTGGCCATCCATGAAGACAAAGCTCAAGCCGACGGCAATCCAGAGCATCCCGTAGGTTGCGATGAACGAAGGGATTCGCAGGTAGGCGATGAGCGATCCGTTCACCAAACCGCAGGTAAATCCGACAAGGAGGGCCGAGCCGACGCCGTAGAAAATCTGGCCGTTTGCCAAAAAGGAGGCACCAACACAGGCCGCAAGTCCGAGAACCGCGCCAATCGAGAGATCAATGCCCGCGGTAAGGACTACGATTGTGAGACCCGAAGACATGAGGAATTGAAACGAGGCCTGTTTCAGGATGTTCACGAAGTTGCCAGTTTGAAAGAAGTAGGGGCTGGCGAACGACAGAGCCACGATCAGGGTTGCCAAGGCGGTCATCCGCGAGAGGAGCCACGTGACGTTTTCGGAAAGGGGAGCCTTGGCAGGCATGGTTTCTTGGGAATTTGCTACAGTCATTATGTCCGTCCTCGGATTGCGTCACCTGCCACTGCCGCGATGATCACGACGCCGACGGCGGCGGATTGCCATTCAGCCGCGACATTCATCAGGTTCAGTCCGTTGCGTAATGTGGCGACGGCTAATGCACCGGCGGCCGCGCCAAAGAGTGTGCCTTTGCCGCCGCTAAAGGATGCGCCGCCCAAGACCGCCGCAGCGATGGCATCAAATTCGAGGCCCATACCGACGGTGGGGTGGGCCGCATTTGTGCGCGCGGTCATAATAAAGGAGGCAAATCCGGCAAGGGCCGCGGCGTAGACGTAGATGCTGGTTTGCCAGAGGTTTACCCGAACACCCGCGAGTTGTAGCGCCTTGCGATTGCCGCCGATTGCGTAAACATAGCGGCCAAACCGTGTGTGTTTGAGCAGGATATGGGTGAGTAAAAATAGCGCTGCTGTGGCCCAGATAGGGAACGGCAGGCCGAGAATATGTCCGTCGTTAAACCATTGGACGCCGCTGGGGAGGCCCGAAATGGATTCGCCGCCCGAAATGCTCATGGCAAAGCTCATCGCGAGGCCGAATGTGCCCAGTGTTACGATAAAGGGTTGGAGATCGTGGTAGGCGATCAGGTAGCCGTTGAGGCCGCCGATCAGCATGGCCGCGACAATCCCCGCGATCATCGCAACCGGAAAAGACCAGCCTGCGACCAGAGCCGCGCCAAAGACGACGCCGGCAAAGCTAAGGACAGGACCCAAGCTCAGATCGATGCCTTCGGTGATGATAATGAGGGTCATCCCAAGCGAGATGATGAGAACAACGGACGCCTGTAGGACGATATTTATTAGATTGGCCTGTGTCAGAAAATACGGGCTTGCGACCGAAAGGCCGACAAACAGGATCACCAGTAGGTAGAGAGCGGCAGGAACATCTCCTAGCCGCGCCCAGACCTTACGCGGGTCTCCGTTTTGGATAGATAGCTCAGTCACTTAGGAATCCTCCCATTCCAAGATTCAAGTCTTGTCGAGGGGGCGGTGTCGCTTTTTGAAGTGACGCCGCGCCAACAGCTGACTCGTTCTAAACTTGGTAAGGTGTAAGAAAACTTGTGTCAACAATTGTAAACCAAAAAATACATCTGCATGCAGTTAAGGATATCAGGCTTTGCCGATGCCGCGAGTTGGTATATTGTGTGGGAATGTGTTGCCTTGGGCTGTGATTGCCAGGGGCGGTAAACAGGGGTATCTAGGGATTTTAGGTCTAAATCCCAGGCCTCGCCGAGGTATTCGGCCACAATCGCAGGTTTGAAAATGAAAAAAGATGACAAAACACCGCCGTTGCCTGAGCAATCGATGCTGCAGCAGGAGGATCGCGGGCTGTCTGATAAAAATCGCAACTCTCCTTATGAGCAGATCCGGTCTGCAATTCGTACAGGCAAGCTTAAGCCGGGCAGTCGCGTCACCGAAACGCATCTTGCCGAGTGGTTGAATGTGAGTCGCACGCCTATTCGTGAGGCGATTCTGATGCTTGAGCAGGATGGGTTGTTTCAATACGCGCCGCGGCAGGGATTAATCGTTTCGATTTTGAATTACGAAGATGTGGTCGAGCTTTATGCGATGCGCGAAGTTTTGGAGGGGGCAGCGGCAAGCCTTGCGGCGAAGTATGCCTCGGATGCGGAGCTTAGTATTTTAAATGAAGTCCTTGAGGCCGAGCAATCCTATACGGGCGACGATCAAACGCAGGTTGTGTCGTTGAATAGGCAGTTCCATCAGATCGTTTGTTTTGCGGCGCACAACCAATTTTTGATCAAGTCCCTTGGTGCTCTGGACGATTCGATGATGTTGCTTGGGCCGACGACCTTGGCGGTTGCGGACCGGCATGCTTCGGCGCTTGACGAGCACTCGCAAATAGTTGCGGCAATCGAGGCGCGGGATGCGGAGGCCGCGGAGAAAGCGGCGCGCAATCACATTCGCTCGGCGCAGGTCTATCGCCTTAAGATGATGATCGGCGGCAATACCCAATAAAGCAGTAAAAGAGCGGGATTATTGATCTTGCGGCCTATTTGAGTGCGCGCCCGAGCTGGGCGCGCATCTTTTTTGGCCTGCTGTGGTGTGCCAAAAACTATTGACTACAGTAATATACATCTGCATACAGTGGGCTTCAAATATTCACACGCTGTCACTTTTTGCCTTAGGTAGATCAAAAGCATGCCAAAAGACACCCGCACTCACTTCAGAACCAGTTCCACATGGGATGTCGCCGTGGTTGGGGGAGGCAATGCTGCGTTATGTGCCGCGATCACGGCCGCCGAAACGGGCGCGCGCGTTGTCATTTTGGAGAGTGCACCTAAGTCTTATCGCGGGGGAAACAGCCGACACACGCGTAATTTTCGCTGCATGCATCGCGGTCCTCTATCTGTTTTGTCGGATGCCTATACCGAAGAAGAGTATTTTGACGACCTCATGTTGGTGACCGAACGCAATACCGATGAGGGGCTGGCGCGGATGGTTATACGCAATTCCGAAGAGTGCCTGCCGTGGATGGAATCAAAAGGCGTGCGGTTTCAGCCGCCGCTTTCGGGGACGTTATCACTCTCAAGGACCAACGCGTTTTTCCTTGGTGGCGGCAAGGCTTTGGTCAATGCCTATTACCACACAGCAGAGAACCTTGGCGTGACAACGATGTATAACGCCGAAGTCATGCATGTGGAAATGGAAGACGACACCGCAAACGCCGTGATCGTTCAAATCGATGGAGAAGCGCACAGGATCGAAGCCAAAGGGTTTGTTTTGGCGAGCGGTGGGTTTCAATCGAATTTGGAATGGCTCACACGGGCCTGGGGCCCGGCGGCGGCAAATTTTCTCATTCGGGGTACGCCGTATAATCGCGGGGTAGTTTTGAATGATATGTTGGAGCAAGGTTGCGAAAGCGTTGGCGACCCGACGCAATGTCACGCCGTAGCGATCGACGGGCGGGCGCCGAAATTTGATGGTGGGATAGTGACGCGCCTTGATTGCGTGCCATTTTCAGTTGTTTTGAACAAGGATGGCGAGCGGTTTTACGACGAAGGCGAGGATGTTTGGCCCAAGCGCTATGCGATCTGGGGCAGGCTCGTGGCGGCCCAACCTGAGCAGGTCGCGTATTCGATTATCGACAGCAATTCGATTGATTTGTTCATGCCGTCGGTTTTCCCAGCGTCAAAAAGCCATACGCTTGAGGGGCTTGCGAAGCAATTAGGTCTCGATGAAAAAAAGATGATTGAGACCGTGACGGCCTACAATAAAGCTTGTCAAGCGGGCGAGTTTAACGCCACGGGGCTTGATGGTCTTTCGACTAAAAGTTTGACGCCACCGAAAACCAATTGGGCCCGCCCGATCGTGAAACCACCGTTTTATGGCTATGAGCTGCGGCCTGGTGTGACGTTCACGTATCTTGGTTTGAAAGTGTCCGAAAAAGCCCAAGTTCAAACGCCCACTGGCCCGTTGACGAACGTCTGGGCAGGCGGTGAAATCATGGCTGGATCAATCCTTGGCAAGGGCTACCTTGCAGGATTTGGGATGGCGATTGGCACAGTCTTTGGACGTATCGCAGGCAAGGAGGCCGCAATATATGTTAATGCCTGATCAAATGCAAGAAGCTCGGCGGCAAGTGGAAATATGTAACGCCTGTCGCTATTGCGAAGGTTATTGCTCAGTGTTTCCGTCGATTATGCGGGAAAAATCCTTCTCGGATGGAGATCTGACCCATTTGGCAAACTTGTGTCACAATTGTCAGGGCTGTTTTTATGCCTGCCAATATACCGAGCCGCATGAATTTGCACTTAATTTGCCCGCGATCTTGGCCGAAGTGCGCCAAGAAAGCTGGGAGCGGCTGGCGATGCCACAGTCGGTGGCGCGTGTGATGCATCGGAGGGGCGGGGCGATTGCAGGACTGTCTGTTGCGGCGTTTGCGGTATTTTTCGTTTTGATGCAATGGATGATGCCCGAGGATGGCGTCGGGTTTTACGCGCATCTCTCGCATGTTGCGATGATCACGCTTTTCACGCCAGCGTTTTTGCTGCCATTGGTGAGTGTGGCCTTTAGCTTGCGGGCGTATTGGCGTGAGGTTGAGGGCGGGAAATTCCGTCTGCGGTATTTCCTTGCGGCCTGTAAAGATGCGGCGAATATGCGCAATTTGAGCGGCGGGCAGGGGCAGGGCTGTAATTACGAAGACGAAGACCGGTTTTCCAATATGCGCCGCTGGTTTCATCAGGCCACGATGTACGGGTTTTTATTGTGTTTTGCCTCGACAAGTTCGGGCACGATTATGCACTACCTTTTCGCAATGCCTGCGCCCTATGCGTTGTTTAGTTTGCCGAAAATCTTGGGCGTTTCGGGCGGTGTTTTGCTGGTTATTGGCTGTTTTGGGCTGGCTTGGCTTAAAACAAAGGCCGATCCGGCGCTTGGAGCAAAGAATATTTTGAGCGGCGAATATGCGTTTATCTTTCTTCTTGGAGCGACAGGTTTGACGGGCCTTATGCTGTATGCGGCTACTGGGACGGGTTTTGTTGGCGGTCTTCTGGCTGTGCATCTTGGGTTTGTGCTGACGCTGTTTTTACTGATCCCGTTTAGCAAAATGGCGCATGGATTTTATCGCATGACGGCACTGACGGCAGAGGCGGCAAAGCACGCGAACGCCAACTAATTTCGGAAACACACAAAAAAAGCCGCGCTAAACCAGCGCGGCATTTTTTGTTTGCGCTATTAGCGCATCATTTCGACGCCAGCGCAAACGCTGAGGGCTTGGCCGGTGATGCGAGCACCAAAGGGGGAGGACAGGAAGAGCGCCATGTTGGCGATGTCTTCTGGTTCGACCGTTGTTCCCATGGCGACAGGTTCCAAGAAACGCGCCTCCATTTCTTTGGGCGTAACGCCGAGGGTTTTGGCACGGTCCGCCGCGACGCTGCGAAAGCGGGTGGTGTTTACATGGCCCGGAAGCACCGCATTGACGCGAATATTATCGACGCCAAGCTCAAGCGCGAGGCTTTTAGTAAAGCCGACAACGCCCCATTTAGCCGTGGAGTAGGGCGAGCGCATGGCAAAGGACAACCGGCCCGCAATGGAGCCAAGATTAATAATCACGCCCGCGCCCGTACGTTTCATATGGGGGACCGCGCGGCGCGCACAGTGAAACATGCTCTCGAGATCAACGGAGAGGGTTTGGCGCAAAGCGTCGGGTTCGACGTCTTCGATGCCGGCCGTGGGGCCTGCGATGCCCGCGTTGTTCACGAGGATATCGATTTCGCCCAAGTTGGCGACGGCCGTTTTGAACATATCGTCCACCTGTTCGGGGTCCGCCACATCGGTTTGGGTGACGGAAAAATCGGGCCGTTCGCGGCGGATGGTTTCGACCACGGTGGGGTTCACATCGCAGACATGCACCTTGGCGCCCGCCATCGCAAACCCCTCCGCGATGACACGGCCTATGCCCGCCGCACCCGCAGTTATCAAAACTGTTTGGCCGGTTAAATCAACGGGCAAGAAGCGGGCGGATTTTGTCTGAATCATGAGATTTCTTTCGATGGGAAGGGTTAATTTTTCGCCGTCCAAAACCACCATTTCCGATCGGCCACTTGATCGGCGGTGTCACGGCGAAACGCTAGATAATGTTCGGATTCGCGGTGGGCTGTTAAGGCGGCATCGTCGGCGTATATTTCCAACAGAAAGAACCGGGTCTTTACCTCCACGTCCTGATGGACACGAAAGCAAAGGCAGCCCGGTTCATTTTGTTGCGATATTGTGGCGTGGCGCAACAGCCGGTCGCGAAAGGCGACCAAGCTGTCGTTGGTGCAAGTGAGATGTGCGGTGTGCACAACTTGGGTACCATCAGATGTCATCATATTCCATCCGGTTTTGGGCGTTTTTAGTCCGCCATAAAGGGCGCGCCAAACACCGGCTCCTTGAAGGGGATTGGGGGGAGGTGCCATGTGCCCGTTGCGGGCGGGCGGACATCGGCATCAACGTGAACGTCAATCAGATACGGCACGTTTGCTTTGATGGCGGTATCGAGGGCACCGGCGAAATCCTGCGAGCGCGTAACGGTTGTTGCAGTAACGCCAGAAGCGCGTGCCCAGCCTGCAAAATCAGGGTTGTAAGGTTTGCTATTCTCGCCTTGATAGAAGGCGGTTCCGATTTCGCGGCCATTGAAGGCGCCATATTGGATGTCGCGAATTGCGCCCCAAGCAAAGTTGTTCCACACCACCCAGACAACCGGAATGTTGTATTCAACTGCTGTGCACAAAACATGCGGAACCATTGTGAAGCCGCCGTCGCCACAGACCGAAATAACCGGACGATGCGGAGCTGCTAATTTGGCACCAAGCGCCGCAGATGGACCAAAGCCCATGCCCGAAAAGCCCCAGCTGTTTAGCATCGAAGCGGGTTTGCGGGCGTTCCAGAATTGCATGAACCAATTGTGGTGGATACCGGCATCAAACGTCAAAATCGCATCGTCGGGCAGAACCTTTTGGCAATCGGCGACAATCCGTTCAGGGCGGATGGGGGTGGTGTGCAGGTCGAAGTTTGGCTTGGTGAAGGTATTCCATTCCTCGCGCCATCCGGCAAGGCGGGCGTTCCAACTGGCTGCCTTTGCAGCGTCTGGGGTTGGGCGGGAGTCAAGCTCCACGAGAAGTTGGCGCAAGAAGGTGCGCGCATCGGCGAGAATGCCAACATCGGCGGCATAGTTTCGGCCGATTTCTTCCTGATCCACATCAACGTGCACCAGCTTTGTTTTGGGGAAATTCCACGAATAACCAGGTTTCCAAGAGGAGGAAGACCGATCGTCAAAGCGTGCGCCAACGGCGATAACCAAGTCGCTGAAACGGCCCGCCTGATTGGCAGTATAAGCGCCGTTGCGGCCGATAAACCCTAGCGAAAGCGGATCGGCCATATCAAGGCAGCCCATGCCATTCGGGGAGCTGATCACAGGAATGGACATTTTGCGCGCGAGTTCCGTTAGCTCTTCGCTGGCTTCGGACAGGGTGACACCATGACCAATAAAGAGCACGGGGGTTTCCGCCGCCAGCAGCATATCTGCGACGGTGGTGATGTCCGAAGGGGACGCGCCCGAACGGCGGCGGCCCAATTTTACAGGATCGCCATGCTCCAGGGTGACTTCGGCCTCTTCTTGAAACAGGTTGAATGGCACATCAAGCTGAACGGGGCCGGGGCGTCCGTCGAGCATGGTTGCCATGCCCTGGCGCAAGGCCAAAGGCAGCATTTCAACGCGGGTTGGTTGAAAGCTGCGCTTTACGACAGGTTTGAGAACATTGGGGAAATCGGCTTGCCCGTGGCGATTGATTTCTTGGAAGGGGCCGCGATTAAATTGCTGCGTTGGGACGTTTGCCGTTATCGAGAACATCGCCGACGAGTCCGTCATCGCCAAAGCCAAAGGCATGACCATATTAGCCGAGCCGGGTCCACAAGATGTAAGCGTAGCAACGGGTTCGTGTTTAATGCGGAAATAGGCATCGGCCATGTGGCCCGCAGTTTGTTCATGGCGGGGGGAGATCAGTTGGATGTCATCCTGCGCATCATAAAGTGCGTCTAGCATGCCTACATTTCCGTGTCCGCAAATCCCGAATACATACGGGATCTCTTGATCTACGAGGAACTCCGTAATGAGTTCCGCACCCTTTTTCCCAGCCATTTACTTTTCCTTATCTTGCAATGGACGAGAGTCGACTCGCCCTTATTCTGTCAAAAGATATATTTCACATTGTCGTATGTCAATTCATAATGTCAAATAATTTGTTTAGGGCCGTGATCCCATCCCGCCGTCCACATTGACAAAGCTTCCACTGACGTATCCTGCGCGTGGCGAGGCCAGAAACGCGACGACATTTGCGATGTCTTGCGGTGCTGCAGGGCGGCCAAACGGGAGGGTTTTTAGCAGCTCTGGCCAGCGCTCGGATTCGCCGAGTTCGCGCTGTGCCTGATCCCTCCAAAGTTGAATCGCGCGCTCTGTGCTTGTTGCGCTTGGGTTCACGCCAAGGACCCTGATGCCGTGCTCTGGCGACTGTGCTCCAAGCGCGCGCGTCATGGCCAAAAGCGCCGCATTTCCGCCTGTCAAACCAATCACATCTGCGTTAACCCGCAGGCCAGCCATGCCAACAATATTGATGATGACGCCACGCTCGTTTTCTTTCATTTTCGCGTAGAAACATTCCATCATTTTCAAATACCCAAAAACTTTAGCCTCCCACCCGACGCGAATTCCCTCGGTCGTCAAGTCGTTAAGGCGCCCCGCGGGAACGGCGCCAGCATTGTTGATTACAATGTCGATATCGTGGTGCTGATCAGAGAGCTTTTTGATCGCTATCGCATCGCGGGTGTCGCAGAGCGAGGTTGTTATCTTTCGGTCGGATGAGTCACGAATGCGTGCTGCAGTTTGTGCCAACCCGGCCTCGCTGCGGGCCACAAGAATGATGTCGCAGCCTTCTTTCGCTAGGGTCAATGCAATCTCTGCGCCGATGCCACCACTGCCGCCCGTTACGAGGGCGCATTTGTTTTCAAGGTCAAGGTCCAAAATCGATCTCCTACTGAATTTGTGTCTGACTGGCGGAGCGAGCTAAGCTGCTAATAACGGTTGCCTGTGCAATATTATCGCATAATACTTCCCATTATGGAATAATAATGTAAGAACACGAAGATCTTATTGAACCTAAACCGGAGAAAAATAATGTCAGTTCTTATTACTGGTGCAAATGGACACGTCGGATTTCTGGCCGTTAAGCAAGCGGTGGCGGCCGGGTTGTCTGTGGTGGCGCAGGTTCGCTCATTGGGGCGCGTTCCGTCCGAAGCGAGTGCGCTGAAAGAAGGCCAAGTGACATGGGTGGCATGCGAATTGTCGGATCCATCTCAGATTTCAGCGCTGGGGAATGAGTATGAAATTGAGGGGTGTATCCATCTTGCCGCGGTTCCCAATGATGAGTTGGCGCGGCCGGATCCGTGGGCGGCAATTCAATCAAATGTTACAGCGACAGCAGCGCTTTTGGAGCTGGCGCGGCTGCAGAAATGGCGGCGCTTCATTTATGTCAGCACGGGATCGGTGTTCCAGAATAACTCTGATTTTTCCTCGCCGATTGCGGAGGATCGGCTGCCTTGTCCCAAGACGACCTACGGTTCAACAAAGCATGCCGGCGAATTGATGGTCCAGCTTTACAAAAATGATTTTGATGTTTCGGCGGCAACGGTCCGAATTTCGCATGTTTACGGACCGCCGCTTGTGCCGCGCGCGCGGAATTATCCGCGGGGTCCGTTGGTAGCGTTCTTGCGGGAGGCGGTTCTGGGTGAGGAGATAAATGATAGCTCCGGCGGAGATTATGAGAGCAGTTTTACGCATGTTCTGGATGTAGCAAATGGGCTGCTCGCGGCCTACACAGCAGAGACTTTAAATTATAGCGTTTACCATCTGGGCAATAGCCGAAATTGGAGCGGTAATGATGTTGTGGCGGCGATCCGCAAGGTGTTACCAGAAGCGCAGATCAATCTTGGCGCGGGCACAAAGCCGTGGTCAGATTATACTGCATTGCGCGGACCATTACTTGATACCCGTCTAAAGGATGATGCCGGTTTTACGCCGCAGTTCCCGCTTGAGGAGGGGGTTGCCGACTTTGCTGAATGGATGCAAAAAAATCGGGATATGCTGTTATGAACATATCCCGATAGATAAGATTTTGCTGACTATCCCGTGGTTTACACGGGGTGATCGCGCCGCCATTCAATATAGGCCTTGAGGCCTGAGCGGATATCATGCTTTGGGTTGTGGCCAAGTTCGGTACGCGCACGCGTAATATCAAGCGCGCCTTTTTTGACGGTTGGGAGCCCCTTGGTGAATTCGTAATTTCCAGGCCCAACAGATATATCGGCATCCGGCGCCAGCTCTTTCAGGTAATCAACGATTTCGCCCAGTGACGGTGCGGCCCCCGTCGAAATATGGTAGGCATCATACTTGTGTTTGGGGTGGTCTAGGACTTTAAGAATGCCATCGACGCAGTCGTCAATATAGATGTGATCGGTTCGGAAATCCGCGCCATTCTCAACGTGGCACGAGCCGCCGTCGATGATCGCATCAACAAGCGTTTTGGGAACTCTTGGGCGCGGCAAGCCGGGGCCGTAAACCCAGCAAGTTCTGGCATGTATAATATCGAGGCCATGTGTCTCAACGTAGTCTCGTGCCAATTGCTCAACCGCAAATTTTGAGATGCCGTAAGCTTTGAGCGGGCGTTGTGGATGATCTTCAGTGATGATGTCCGTATCAAAGGCACCATAGGTTTCTTCGGATGAGATATGCACCATTCGTTTGATCTCAAACAGGCGCATCAGTTCCATTAAGTTGAGCGTACCTTCAATGTTGATCCGCATCGTTGCAAATGGAGCCGCAACTGAATTACGCACCCCAACAATCGCCGCGCAATGTACGATTGCATCGGGCTTGAAGTCTTTGATCAGCGAAGCCATCGGAGCCCATTCAGAAAGGTCGGCCGATTCAAAATGAAACGTATTTGGGCATTCTTCTAGCAACGAAACGACCGGGGGTGTTTCACTAATATCAGTTGCGAGAACTTGATCCCCTCGCCTTGCGAGGGCTGCTGCTACTGCTGCTCCAATAAATCCGGATCCGCCGGTGACAAGTATTTTGGACAACTTTTTCTCCATCATTTAGAAAGATTGTAGTATAGCGATGCTATCGCAAATTGTCGCAATGTATACTACCATGTAAAATACTTTTTATTGTTGATGCATAAATCTGCGTAACAGTCGGCTCATTTGTCGATAGTGAAATACTTAGGGCGCGAAATATGTTTTGGTGGGTTGTGCCCCTGAGCGTGCTGTAACCTGACGGTAGCGCGGCCTAAGCAAAGCCTTGCGTAGCTTAGGCGAAGCCCGCGCGCTATGGCTTTGTCGGCCATGGACGTTCTCTGGCAGGGTTTTGGGTGGTAACCTTACCTACAGATCGAGGAGATCGTCCATGACTGCCCAGTGAGGCCGATGTGTTTGTGGACGAATTCCTCCGCTCACTTGCGAATCGGGGGTTACGTGGCGTGAAGCTGATCACAGCGTACGAACATAAAAGCCTAAAGGCTGTCGCCGCCAAAGGGCGGCGGCTATCATCCAGCACTGCCGCGTACACTTCATGCGCAATACCTTGGTCTGCGTCGGCAAGAAAGCTCGTCCCATTGTCACAGCGGCGGTCAGGGAGCCTTTGATATGCACACGCTGGCGGCATCGAAAGACCACAGGGCTAAACTGATCGAGGCATTTCGGCCCCGCCACTCTAGGCTTTCTGATCTGATGCTCCAGGTGGAGGATGATTTGCTGGCATATACGACTTTCCCTCAAAGTCACTGGCGACAATTCCACTCGACAAACCCCTTGGAGCGATTGACCAGGGGAGCAAGCGCAGAACAAATGTCGTTGGCATTTTCCTAAACGAGCCGGTGATCAGACGCGTCGTGGGCGCCCTTATGCTGGAGCAGACCGACGAATGAGCCGTTACATGACACTGGAAACCGTGGCTGCCATCTGCAAAGGCGACATCATGTTTCCGGCGAAAATCGCCGCCATGTAAACCGGCTTAACACCAAGCTGGAGAACAATTTACACCAACTACCGGGGCAATATATAGGGGTCGGTTTCTGGTTGACGTTTTTGAAGCGAGTCGACAGGTTCCCGTCTTTCCTACACGGTCCCCCCGAGTTCATCGGAGAGGTCTTGTAACTCCTTGTCCCCAGCCATCTTTGTTTGTAGCTCTTCCAAGGTAATCTCTTGCTTGGAAAACGTCCCGAGTGTCCGACCTCGGTTGAGCACGGTGAACCGATCGCCGACCGCGTAGGCATGGCGAACATTGTGGGTAATGAATATAACACCGATACCCTTTGCCCGAACGCGATGGATGTATTTCAGAACCATCGATGTCTGAGCGACACCGAGCGCAGAGGTCGGTTCGTCGAGGATCAGCACCTTGGCACCGAAATGAACTGCGCGGGCGATTGCCACGCATTGTCTCTCGCCTCCCGAGAGCGTACCGACAGCCTGTTGCGGGTCACGGATGTCGATGCCTATCTTACGCATTTCCTCGCGCGCCACGTGGTTGGCGAAGTCCATGTCCATGAAGGAGAATGGACCGATCTTGCGCGTTGGTTCCCGTCCCATGAAAAAGTTGCGGGTAATTGACAGGAGCGGGACCATTGCCAAGTCTTGGAATACGGTGGCGATACCCGCGTCGAGCGCATCGCGGGGGCTTGTGAAGTTGACGGGTTTTCCGTCGACGAAGAAGTCGCCCTTGGTTGGTATGTGCACGCCTGATAGCATCTTGATCAGGGTCGACTTGCCTGCACCATTGTCGCCGAGCAAACAGTGCACTTCGCTCGACTGAATGTCGAGCGAGACTCCGGCAAGCGCCACAACGGGGCCGAAGTGCTTTACCAGATCGTGAACCTCAATTAGGAGGCGTGCCTCACCATCTTCATGAGTTGGCGGTTCCTGAGTAATTTCAATAGACATCGTCATCAGTGTTCTCCTGTCACTCTCTTGCGGATCGAGCTGTTGAAAATCACCGCCCCGAGAAGCATCGCACCGAGGAAAACCTGGAACCAATCGTTCGGCGCACCGGTGAACAGGATCCCCATTTGGACGACACCAAATATGAGCGCTCCGAGGCAGGCGCCAATGACGGAGCCGTATCCGCCGGTGAGCAGGCAGCCGCCGATGACGGCCGCGATAATTGCCTCGAATTCCTTAAGAAGCCCTCGGTCGGCTGCGGCGGATCCGAATTCGAAGACTTGGCAGGCTGAATAGACCGTGGCGCAGAAGGCGGTCGTCATGAACAGCGATATTTTGACAGCGCTCACCGGGACGCCA
The DNA here is from genome assembly GCF_018860975.1 of Lentibacter algarum. Taxonomy (GTDB): domain Bacteria; phylum Pseudomonadota; class Alphaproteobacteria; order Rhodobacterales; family Rhodobacteraceae; genus Lentibacter; species Lentibacter algarum_A. The sequence continues at coordinate 2,994 of NZ_JAHKQI010000001.1, read as the reverse complement.
ACATTGCGTGCGGCATTCGCGTCGCCGCCGGAGGCAAATATCCAGTTTCCCACTTGCGTTTTCATAAGGACGATGTGGCCGATGACAGCAATTACTACGGCCCAAACGATCAACATGGGAATTCCAGAGACGGAAGGTGCGCCGTTGGGCAGGCTTTGAATTATGTCATTTTCGGCAAGCCATTGGAAGAAACCAGGAAACAACTCGGCCGAAAATAGCCACGAAACAATGCTGTCATCTGAATATTCCTTAAGGCCGCTGACGATGGTGCGGTTGGTAAAGACGATCGACAGCGCAATTGTGAGGCCGCGCAGCATAAAGAGCGATGCAAGCGTGACGATGAAGGATGGTAGGCGGGTGCGCACAATGATGTAACCGTTTAGGGCACCGATACCCATGGCCACCACGAAAGCCATGATAACGCTAAGGCCTATGGGCACGTGGAAATAGGTTGTGGGAATGGCGATCATCATTCCGGTGAAGCCGATCATCGAGCCGACTGAAAGGTCGAATTCGCCACCGACCATCAGAAGGGCTGCGCCCGTGCCGATGATCATAAGCTGCGCAGTCACTGTCAACCAGGTTAGCACGCCATCGGATGCGAACATACCGGTCCCGCTAGCGGTAATCCCGAAAAATAGGAAGACAAGGACAACGCCGGCAAAGGCACCGAGGTCAGGACGCGAAAGGAGGCGTCGTGACATTGAAAAGCGAGACACCCTTTCGTCAACTTCGTCGATAACCGGCACCGCGGTTGGTGGAATATTGATTTGCTTTTTCATGCTGCATCCATTGAGTTTAGTTACGGTAGCGCCGGAGGCGCAGCCTTCCGCATAAAGGGGGGGGCGGGCACAGTTGCCCGCCCAGGACGGTGCCTACCGATATTCGCCGGCGAGCTTTTCGACCAAACCAATGTTCTCCTTGGTCACGAAACTAGGACCGGTAGAGATTTCGTTATTCACTGGCATTACACCATAGCGCACGTATTGCGTTAAGAAGACGATAGGCAGGTAACCCTGCAAATAGGGCTGCTGGTCGATCGCAGAGTCGATAGTGCCATCTTTTATCGCCTCATTGATGTCGCCATCGAGGTTGAAGGTGATGATACTCTTGAACTTCGACCTGGAGCCTGTGTCACGCAGATATCTGATAACAGGATCTGCCCCGTTGGGGCCGAGCAACAGGATCCCATCGGTGTCGGGGTTGACAGAAAGATAAGCCTTAACTTTGTTATAAACCAACGTTGGGTCACTACCGGAATCGATCATCTGTCCGCCGAGCTCGACGCCAAGGCCATCAGCGTAGCCTTGGCAGCGTTCAACAGAGGCGGCACTGGTGATGTAATGGTTGACGCAGAGAAACTTGGTAACCTCGGCAGCCTTTGCCCGTTCGCCGATGGCCTTGCCCGCGTCGTAGTCAGGCAGGCCGATACGCATGAAAGCACCTAGCTCCTTCGCCTGCTCAGCTGTACCGGAATTGACGGTGATGACCGGTATACCTTTTGCGACCGCGCCCTGAATGGCAGACTGTAGTACGTCGAAATCGGCGATAGTGGTGACAATTCCATCCGGGTTGGTGGCTGTCGCCTGTTGAATGATACGAGCCATATCGGCAAGATCACCTGTCGGCGGATTGCGGTATTCAACTTTAACGCCCTGATCTTTCTCCGCATTCTTAAGCGCGTTCTTGACTACGTTCCACCAAGAATCAGAATCCGGCGCATGGCTAACAAAGACAAATCGTTCTTCGGCGACTGCCGGGTTTGTTGCAAATACCGTTCCGGCCACCAATGAAGCGACCATCACGACGCCACCCAATAGACTATTTCTCATTAGATATTCCTCCCTTTTTTAACTTTCGATGTAGTCTGTACTCATCGCTCCATTGCACGCCCGAACTAAACCTAGCTGTCCGGTCCACACTCCATGCAAAATGACATCTTCGAGCCACGCGCCATAGACGTGCTAATTAGTTGCATCTTGCGAATTTCATGTCAAGAGATGTCATCTCATAATGTAAAATCATCAGGAATCTTGTCTCCAAATTTGCTAAACGACCAGAGAAAAAGTTATTTTATTGCTAAGAGTTGGTAGTTTATGCAACATTTGAAGAATGTGGCTCTTGAATTGTGTCAATATCCGCCAAGTATACGAAATTATCGTATGGGCTTCGGAATTATGAGGTGAGTATCACGCAGAATTAGGTAGTCGACTGTGAGCGATACCTGAACTGCGACTTCTATTGCTTCTGAGGGTAGGGCGATCGACCCATTTCTTTCAACATGTTTTCTCTGAATGCTTCTGCTGGCGTCTTCCAGCCGAGACATTTGCGCGGCGTGTTGTTGAGGCGGTCGCTGATCACCTTGATGTCGTGATCAGTGAGTTGCCGGATATCACGCTTGCGTGGCAGCCATCTGCGGGCCCTCCGGTTTGAGTTCTCCACGGTCCCTTTTTGCCACGGTGAGGAGGGGTCACAGAACCAGGTTTGTGTGCCAATCTTAGCCTGCATTTGGGGCCAGCTGACAAACTCACTTCCGCGATCAAAGGTGATTGATCTACGGGCGACATGGGGTAAATCTCTAATCGCTTTCATGATCTTTCCCATCACAGGCTTTGTGCGTTTATTGGGGTTCTTCAGGATCATTGTGAAGCGGCTTACGCGCTCAACCAGCGTCGTGGCATTTGTCTGGCCACGCTTTTGTTCAAACAGCATCAAATCGCCCTCCCAATGCCCAAACTCGCGACGATGGGCGACATCGTCCGGGCGGAATAGAATGCTGACATCACGGTCAAATTTGGATTTCTGACGCTTGCGGGCACGGCGGGGCGTGCGGTTCTTGCGATGCAAGGGCAGGTACCACCATAACTCCTGTGCCATGCCTTCTTTAGAGTAGATATACCGGTAGATGGTTTCCTGACATGCGCGCTGTTTGGCCCCATTGTATAGGGCGGTTGCAAATTAGGCCACGGTAGCGCCTGTCTAGCCCCCAATTTC
>NZ_JAHKQI010000006.1 GCF_018860975.1 Lentibacter algarum | reverse complement strand
GCCGACGCGGACGCCGATGCGGATGCGGATGCCGACGCCGACGCGGATGCAGATGCTGACGCCGACGCTGATGCTGATGCTGACGCGGATGCTGACGCCGATGCGGACGCCGATGCGGACGCCGATGCAGACGCTGATGCAGATGCCGATGCGGATGCAGATGCTGATGCTGACGCTGATGCCGATGCGGACGCGGATGCAGATGCAGATGCTGACGCCGACGCTGATGCCGATGCTGACGCTGATGCCGACGCTGACGCCGATGCAGATGCGGATGCCGACGCCGACGCAGATGCTGATGCGGACGCCGATGCAGATGCTGATGCGGATGCTGACGCGGATGCGGATGCTGACGTAGAAGCCCCTGCTGCCCCGACTGCCGCTTTGGCGACTGACACCGGTGATGATGCTGATGGCATCACCAGCGATGGCACGGTCAATGTTGGTGACCTCGAGCCGGGTGCGACCTGGCAGTATACGACGGACGGCAGCACTTGGGAGGATGGTACAGGAACCAGCTTCGAACTGTCTGAAGGCGTCTACGCGGATGGCCTTGTTCAGGTGCGTCAGATTGATGAGGCGAGCAACGAAGGCCCGGCTGCATCACTCGGCGCGGTAGAGGTTGATGAAACCGATCCGGATGCCCCGACTGCCGCCTTGGCGACTGACACCGGTGATGATGCTGATGGCATCACCAGCGATGGCACCGTCAATGTTGGTGACCTCGAGCCGGGTGCGACCTGGCAGTATACGACGGACGGCAGCACTTGGGAGGATGGTACAGGAACCAGCTTCGAACTGTCTGAAGGCGTCTACGCTGATGGCCTTGTTCAGGTGCGTCAGATTGATGAGGCGGGCAACGAAGGCATGGCTGCATCACTCGGCGCGGTAGAGGTTGATGAAACCGATCCGGATGCCCCGACTGCCGCCTTGGCGACTGACACCGGTGATGATGCTGATGGCATCACCAGCGATGGTACCGTCAATGTTGGTGACCTCGAGCCGGGTGCGACCTGGCAGTATACGACGGACGGCAGCACTTGGGAGGATGGTACAGGAACCAGCTTTGAACTGTCTGAAGGCGTCTACGCTGATGGCCTTGTTCAGGTGCGTCAGATTGATGAGGCGGGCAACGAAGGCATGGCTGTATCACTCGGCGCGGTAGAGGTTCAGACTCTTGATCTTGATAACGTGCAAGAAACAGCAACCATTGAGACCCAGATCACATACGAATCGGAGAACAGCCCATCGACAGACGACGATTCTGAGACTGATTTGATTGGGCTTAGCGTCGGTAACCTTCTAAGCCTCGATATTGGCTCCGGTCATCCTCTGGTTGAATTCGACCTAGAAGAAAGTGACAACAGCACCGAGTTTTCACTAGAAATCTCCGGCGCTTTGGACATCGGAATTCTCGATAGTTACGTTGTCATCATCGAACGATATGAGGATGGTAATTGGATACGGCCGGATGATCTGGGTGGGTCTTTCAACGATGGGATCTTGAGCCTGGACGTTCTCGGTCTGGGGGCTACACAAGGTACCTTCACTGTAGAAAATCTGCCGACTGGTGACTATCGCGCAGCACTTGTTCCGGATCCAGGTCTTATCTCTGTAGGGGTTCTTCTAATCCGCACAATTGAAGTTGAAGCGACAGACCTGTTCGAGGTTGAAGAGGTTATTGTCGGTGAGGCGGCGACAGGAAACTTCATCGATGACTCAACCGATGATGACAGCAACCTTGAGGTCATATCTGTCCAGTTCAACGGGGTGGATACGCCGGTAGGCAGCTCTGTTGTCGGGGACTTCGGCACGCTTGATATTGGTACAGACGGCACCTACACTTACACTCCTGACCCGTCAGAAGGGGAAGGGGAGGATGTGTTCACGATCACAGTCGAGAATACCGTCACATTAGAGCAGCAGGATGCTGATCTGACAATTGATGTCAGTCTGGATGATGGTGAGGCTGAATCAGTAGCCTTCAGAATGATACCAGAGGCTAGCGAAATGCTTGATGAAGGTGGTGAAATTCCGGCTGACCTCTTGGGCAAATCTGCCGATGATGGTGAGATTGCCCCCCCGAAAGGCGATGTCGAGAACGCTGGATCTGACTATATGGCTTCCCTTAAACAAGATGATGATCAGGGCGGCACAGACGTCTTCTAATCAATCTTGTAGCCTTGAAAAGACGGTGCGCCGGGTCAAACCGGCGCGCTTTCCTAGTATCTCGACAAGATGGAGTTATCATGGACGATCAAGAATCCATCTCGGACGGCAAATGCAACACTGACACTCTAGACGCTCAAGGCTGGATCACATGTCTGGGCCATATTTCCCGACACTACGGCATTTCCTTTTCAGCACAGTCTGCCTTGAATAGCGCCGCATGGAATGCGGATAGGCCACAAGCAGAACGGTTGATTACACTGGGCAGACATCTTGGCCTCCGGATCAAGATCTACACACCGGATCAATTGGAATTGACGCCATGGCGCCTACCAGTGATCTGCGAACTAAAAGACGGAACTTTGGGTCTTGTCGTATCCCTGAGTAAATCAGGCCAAGCAGGCGTTTTGCTTTCCGATGAACAGGATGAAGTCAGCCTTGAGCTCTCAGATCTCATGTCCGAAAGCCTTCACTTCATCTCTGCGCGGCCACTGAGGACGCTTGTGGATGAGCGTGTTGATAATTACATCGCGCCATACCGTAAAGGCTGGTTGCGGCGTTTCGCTCTGCCGGATTTGCGCCCTTACGGCTATGTGATGATCGCGACTTTTACTGCAAATGTGCTTGGTCTTACAGGAATCCTGTTTTCAAAGCAGGTCTATGACCGGGTGGTTCCCGCAGAGTCCTTCAATACGCTTTACGTTCTTTTTATTGGTGTCATGCTGGCAGCGGTGTTTGACTTTATAATGCGGCGCACCCGCACGAAAATTGCGGATACTCTCGGCAAGCGATCTGATATCCGATTGTCAGATCAGGTGTTCGGTCACGCAATGAGAGTGAAAAGTTCGGCACGACCGAAATCAACCGGCTCGTTCGTTTCGCAGTTGAGGGATCTGGAGTCCCTTCGCGAAATGCTGACATCAACAACAATTACTGTCCTTGCGGATTTGCCGTTCTTCTTCATGTTTCTCTTCTTTTTTTGGTATATCGGCGGGCCGCTTGTTCTCGTTCCGATAGTGGCCGCCATTGCGATGATCCTGCCCGGAATTCTCTTCCAAAAGAAGCTTAACCGTTATGTCAACGAAGGTATGCGTGAAGCCTCGATGCGAAATGCTATGCTTATCGAAGCGGTGCAGGGGGCCGAAGACATAAAGACACTTCAAGCTGAAACTCGGTTTCAGCAAAGATGGAACCACTTCAATGCCGTAACGGCAGAAGCGCAACTCAAACAAAGAGACATCACCAGCACGCTACAATCATGGGCACATGCGGTGCAAATGAGCGTGTTTGCGACGATTGTTTTTGTCGGCGCACCGATGGTCATTGCGGGAGACATGACGACAGGGACATTGGTTGCCTGTTCCCTGCTTGGATCGCGCATGATGAGCCCCATGTCACAGTTCACACAGATATTCAGCAAAATGCAGCAGGCGAAACTGAGCTACAAGAGTGTCGATGCGGTTATGCAGATGCCAGTGGATCATCCTGACAGGGAAAGCCGTATCGGTGTTTCGGCAATTTCCGGGACGTACCACCTGAAGGGAGCAAACTTCTTTCACGACGAAGAAAAGGCGAACCTTGCCCTTTCGATCAATGACCTGAAAATTGACGCTGGAGAAAAGGTTGCTGTTCTCGGACGGGTCGGGGCTGGGAAATCTACGCTTCTGTATGCGCTGGCAGGAACATTTGAGCCAAGTGAAGGTGAAGTGCTTCTGGATGATATGTCTCTTGGGCAGATCGATCCTTCCGACGTCAGGCGTGATGTTTCGCTGTTGTCGCAAGACTCTCGGCTGTTTCACGGTACGATACGCGACAACCTGATGATGGGCTCGCCCCAAGCAACGGATAAGGAAATACTAGAGGCCTTAAAGATATCCGGCGCGATAGACTTCGTAAGCCGGATGACACAAGGGCTCGATTATCCGTTGCTAGAAGACGGTCGGGGGCTCTCTGGTGGGCAGCGACAGGCGCTGATGTTGACGAGGTTAATCCTTCGCAACCCTCGGGTGCTCATTCTCGATGAGCCTACGGCATCTATGGATGAACAGACCGAGCAGAACCTGATCAATGCTTTGCAAGAATGGATGAATGACCGGACGGTTATTTTGGCAACGCACCGGATGCGCGTCCTGAATTTAGTGGATCGGATCATAGTTGTCGAACGTGGAAAGATCCTGTCTGACGAAAGCAAGGCGTCCTTCCTAGAGAGGTCGCGAAAAGCATCGCGGAAAACGGTGACCAAAACCAGCCCGAAAAAACCTACGATTGTGTTAGTGAGTGACAAATAATGCCGAAACGAAATGAGGGGAAACTAGATGTCTGACCAAGGACTGTCTGCAGCAGATGCGGGGTTGATTTTTGGCGAAGATGACGAGGTCAGCGTCACACGGTCAAAACGCGTCATATTCTATGTTTTCGTATTGCTTGCTGCCGGACTTGTGTGGGCGAATTTTGCTGTCTTGGATGAAGTTTCCACAAGTAGCGGTCGTGTTGTCCCGACGACAAGCGTTCAGGTCATTCAATCTCTGGAAGGCGGCATTCTTTCCAGCTTGGAAGTCGTGCCGGATGAGGTGGTCGAGCCCGGACAAATCCTTGCCACATTGGATCCGACACAGGGAACGGCCGCGGCTGAAGAGACCCTATCGAAGTTTCGTGCAGCGTTAGCCACAGCCGCGCGACTTGTGTCCGAGATAACAGGGGAGCCCTTGAGCTTCCCTGAGGAATTGAATGATTTCCCGAATTTAGTAGCCGTGGAAACCCAGCTGCACGACGCACGCACTCTTGGTCTTGAGGCAAAACTGCAAATGTTGGACAGAGCAATATCCTTGGCATCCGACGAACTGGAGATCAACGAACAACTGAGAGTGACGGGAGCAACCAGCAATTTCGATGTCACGCGTCTACAGCGAGAAGTGATCGACCTTGAAATCCAGCGTTCAGACATATCCTCGGAGTTTTATATCGCGGCGCGGCAGGACCTCTCGGATGCAGAGGCGGAAATAGCAGCCTTACGGCCCATAGTCAGGGGGAGGAATGATGTGGTTGACCGTCTCACGTTACGCTCTCCCGTGCGCGGTATTGTCAAGAACATCGAGATCAGCACGATCGGTGGAGTGGTTTCACCGAATGGGCGATTGATGGAGATCGTCCCCCTCGATGATCAACTCATGATAGAAGCACGGGTTACTCCGCGAGATATTGCTTTTATACGGCCAGGACTTCCTGCGAACATAAAAGTAAGTTCATATGACTATTCGGTTTACGGTGGTCTAGCAGGGGAAGTTGTCACAATCTCACCCGACACGATACAGGATGAAGTTAGCAGAGAGCAATTCTACTATCGGGTTTTGATCAAGACGGACGACACCGCGCTGGTAAATGAAGTGGGAACACGCTTTTCCATCCTGCCGGGTATGATGACGACGGTTGATATACACACTGGTGAGAAAACGGTATTGGAATATTTGATCCAACCGTTCAATCGAGCGAGCGAGGCAATGAGAGAAAGGTGACCTTTAGATAATAGATTGACGTCTCTTGTCTGATGTTTGAGGGGAAACATGAAGACCAATAACTCAAAGAGGTTTGCGCTGCTCGTTGCGGTCTCCATCATGGGCGGCTGTGCATCCGGGCCGCCAAGTGAAACAGTTTCGCGGATAGCGGATCGCGGGGCGACCTTGCAGCAATTGACCCCCGGACCCGGAGGGACCGCACCGAGCGTGACCCGATCCGCCATCCTGATGGATAGCGAAGTGCGGGAGCAAGCGAGTCTGACGGAAGTCAGTGTGGACCAGATAGCAATCGAAAGGGCAGCCCTGTTTCCGAGCGTGAGTTTCGGGCTGACGGGCGGGGAAGGGAGCGCCAGCGTGGGCGACTCCACTCTGGAACTCTCCGGAAACCAAACGATCCTGGACTTTGGCGGCACACGGCGCGCCATTGAAGCCGCAGATATCCAGCTGCAAATACAATACATGACATTCCAGTCATCGGTTGATAATGCCATTGTATCCAGCTTGCTGACCTACCGAAGGATACAGGCGCTGGAGGACGGGCTTGCGATCCAGAGGGCAAAACTCTCTGCATTGCGCAGTCTACAAGACCTAATCGACGTACGGTTGGAGATAGGAGCCACGGGGTCCTCTGATGCTCTTGAAACCCGCAACCGCGTAGAAAGGGCCGAGTTCGATGTGCTTGATGCAGAGCTTGAGCTTTCCGAAGAACGCGACAGGCTTTTTCGGCTGACTGGGCAACGACAAGGTGGCTTTATCCCGAACTTTCCCGAGATCTGCTCTCCTGCCGGTGGTGAAACCGATGATCTTAAAATAGCCCAGCTGAAAGTTATTGAAGCCAGGCTTTCGCTCGAAGAAGCTGAAAGGGCCAGGTTCCCACGGATTAGTTTGAATCCTCTGGGCCGTGTGACTGCTGGCAGCAATGGCGTCACCACAGGTATGAATGTGAGTGTGAGCGCACCAATTCTTGAAGGGGGCGCTGTTGAAGCCCGCGAAAATGCAGCCCGCAATCGTTATGCCGGCGCAGAGGCTGCTGTGGAGACCGAAGAGCGGAACGCGATCCTAGATGCCACCAGTCTTCAGAGAGACCTCTCTGTGCTGCGTGAAAAACAGGTGATGTTACAACGTCAGATCGGTTTACTCGAAGAAACCCGCGAGCTTTATCGCAGCCAGTATATCAACCTGGGAACGCGCGTGATTACAGACCTTCTTGATATGGAGGAGTCAGTCTATGATCGCCAAGCGGAGCTCAATGAAGTCAAATATGACCTTCAGAAAAGTCTGGTCCAGTGCGCTGCCCGCAGCGACACTTTGCGGCAACACCTCGGGATTACGGCATTTCAGATTTACGGATACCCGCTGACATCAGACGGGTTTTGATGAAATTTGCGGGGCCGGATATCCAGCCCTGCATACTTCCGAAAGTTTGAATGACGGTCGGGTTTTCTCGGCCGTTCATTCTTTTAAATAATGCTGCAGATAAGCGACATACCCCGAGAGGTAGTGCTCGACATCATCAATCCTTACCCTGAAAGATTGATGTCGAATAAAGAACCCTCCAAGGATCCGCTGGGGGTTCTTGTAGTACATCGCGAATTCGGGCCAAAAGAAGCCGTTCAGGAGATACTGGGCACGCGCTTCCAGAGCGCGATAAAATTTGTCGATGTCGATCTGGTCGATCAGATGCCTATGCTCGTCACTGCTCTGAAGGCGGATGATCATTTTATGCGCAGCCATCATCAACTCAAGAAGGGTCGGGAATGTTGTGATCCGTTCGATGACAAAATCCAGATGCCCGACAAAGTTCTGGATCCCGAACTCGAAGTAACGCTCTTCGGGCCGGTAAAGCGTCAACTCGTTTACGCAATAGCTGAGCCAATGATCATGGGTCTTCCAGTGCTTGTTTGCGATAAAATATGCAAAAGCAGATTCGACGGTCTCCAACCACCGTGGATCTTTCGTGAGACCATAGAGGCGCATCAGACCGAAAGCTGCTTCCCCATCATAGTAAATTATGCGGAACACTTCCTTGACGGAGAGATCATCCGCATTCAACACATGAGATAGCTGACCCGTTTCCGGATCTTGCAATCTTCGAACACCAAGTGCCAGTTTCTCAAGGAGCGGTAGATATTGCTGGTTCGACGTCAGCTCAGTATATTTCACAAGCGCAAGAAGGCAAACAGCACTTCCACCCAGTTTGATCTCGTTGTTGGCATCCTGCAGGTAGGCAACTGGCGCTTCCCCTTCGGGCGTATAGATACGGATCAAATCCTGAACCAGATACCCGATAGCCCTGTCGATCGCCGCCTTGAGCGCAGGATTCCGCGTGACCTCCCAGGCTTCCAGCATGGCGTAGATAGTGCTGGTATGGCGCAGGGTGTTGTAGGCGTTAATCTCCCGATCAAAGCAGGGGTGCAGCCCGTACACAAAACGCCCGTCATCCCCCACTTGTGCCGCAAGGAACTGACTGGAATCACTGATGAGCTTGTCTACGACGGGTTTGTCTAGGCATTTGATAACCCGCCGGCCGGTATTGCGACCACCCGTGTCCTCATCAAATCCATTCAGATGAACGGCAGGTCGGCCGGCCTGAATGAAGAATCCCTTCGTTGTGAATATTAGAACCTGGTGCTCTGGATCCTGTGGGAGCTGAAAGCCTTTTCCGAACCGTCGACGTCCATAAATAGTGGAGTTTTTGGTATTCACTCTGGAGTTTAGGGTTTTGCCGCCAAGGTAAAGCATGGCATTGGCGTTGATTTCTTGTTCCATGAATGCCTGTTTGAAACTTCGATCCAAGGTGATCCCGTATCGAAAGTAGTTCCTCTTGGTGGTTTCAATCCTCTTCTGGCACTCAGCCCATGTCATTGGCCATGCCTGATCCACCCGATCGACGCGCAGCCAACGCGCCGTGGAAACGGTTTCATCCTGTCGCTTTCCCCATGCAAAGGCCTGCTGCGCGAGGTCGTCAAGGTTTATACCCGTAAAGAGTACAACACGGGCGCGTTGGTTTCCGTCGCTGAACGCAAAGAACACCCGCAGAGGTGATTTCGGTGAAGTGACGGGGTTGTCAGCACCAGTTTCCAGCGTGGATTGTATAGCATCTAGGGCTTGGGTTATGAGGACGTTGATATCGACCAGCGGGTAAGGCGCGAGGGGAGATTTCAACTCACGGGACATCGCGGTTGTCTTGCGCAACTGGCGTGACTTTTGAGCTTTGCCCTGCTGTACCCGATTAAGCATCGTCTGATGCCCAGAGCTTCTCTTTCGTGCCATTCTGGTCTCCTATTTGTTGTTCAAAAGATCTTCAATAGGCGGTTAAGATGGCGGGGTTTTGGGAGCTCTTGTGTTGATTTCCGCTGAGACGTGATCCGATATTTCCGCCGAGAATTGCCCCACCCTTATCTATGTATCAGCGTTTATTTGGCAGTCAATTGTGTGGTCTCCTTTCGCGTTTTTTGGCCTGCCTCAGCTGGCGGTTTTCGCGCTCAAGTGCCTTGATCCGATCCCGTTCGGCGGTCGTCACACCATCGCGTCGACCGCTATCTGTCTCAGCACGCCTGCCCCCCGCCCGAAGCGTATCAGACCCACAGCCAATCTTAGGCGCAATTGATTTGGTCGCAGCAGATTGGATATCAAATTCGCCCTGATGCTCGAACACCATCCGCACAGCACGTTCGCGCACTTCTGATGAATATCGGTTTCAGGTTGCTTGAGGTTCTCACACTCATCGATGCCGCGACCGTAGACCGTTCTGAAAAGATCCGAGTCAAGCCGGAAGCGGGGATCGCGTTGGCGAAGGACTTCTACAATTTCTGAGATGGCCTGAACGTCTTTGCCAGGTTCAACCCAGTCAGCCAACCTCGGCTTTCGCCCGGTGCTCTTTCCGATTAACTCCAGTCCGAAAGCATTGAATGTCTTTACATTAATGCGTTGAACATTGGGAAAACCACCAAGGCGTTCTTTGATGCGAGCTTCCAGTTCGTCCTTTACGGATCGGTTGAACGCAAGAATCAAAATCTCCTCAGGTGGGACCAAGCCTTCCTTTAGCGCATACCCGACACGTGCAACGATAGTTGATGTTTTCCCAGATCCTGCAGCGGCAACGATTTGAAGCGTGTTGTCCATGCAGATGCAGCAATCCATTTGCTCATCGGTGAGAGGGTTCCGCTCGACTGACGAAAAAAATTCGCTCAATCGCTCTTTCTGTTTTTTGCCAAAAGCGGAGTTGGCCGCATCGAACTCTTTCGAAAGCGCCTTCTGAAAACGTGGATGCTGCGAAGTGGGTTCAGCGTCTTCGCTCCCGCTCTTAAATGGTGGAAAGCGTCGGATAATGCTCTCGGCCGCACCTTTAGGGACCCACCTATCTGGATCAACTTCGCCTTCCCACTTTGCTCTCCAAGCGGAGTATTCAGAGTCTTTGGTTATTGAAAGCGTTGACTCCACTAGCTTTAAGCTAGTGCGTGCCAATTTGGGGCCGGGGTCTTTCGATTGCCCTTTGCCACCAAATAGCAAGCCGCCGAGTAGGGCCGTTCCAATAATCCACTCAATCAATTCGAGCTCTTTCCTGCGTGCTTAGCCGCGCTCGTTCTTCGCATCGCTGCGTTCAATAGCGACCATCCGCGTTACTATCTCGTTGGCAATTGTCTCGTAGAGCACCGCTTGGCGCTCCCTCGCTGAACCCGGTTTGGGCGTTCTGCGTCGTATTCTTTTGGCAAGCCAAAAGAGAAGCCTTGCAGCAGGATCGGTGACGTTTTCCGGCACTGGAACCGGATAGTTTTCTTCGAGGAGGGTAACGACCTCAGCATTCATGCTGCGATGGTTGGCCTCAGCCGCAAGGCGTATTCGATCGCGCAAGCCGTCGGGCAGCCGCACAATGAATTTATCCTGACTTTGAGAGCTTTGTTCTGGCATGGTGGCACTGTGCCATAAAATGCAATTGACGCAATGGTGGCTAAGTGCCACTAACGAGCTGTGGTTTCAACCTGGAGGCGTTTCATGAACAGTCGTAAACCAATGCAGCTTCGGCTTCCGCAAGAGCTCAAAGAGCGGATCAAGGCAGAGTCCGATCGCAATGGAAATTCCCAAAATTCTGAAGTGATCCGTGCCACTCGCGCGGCAAAGGACAGACGTTCTACATCCGGAGCATTTGGGAAAATCACTATAGATCAGAGTGATAATGCGCGTTTTTAACGAAGTGAGAGAGGTGCCGATACGATGACCAAAGCAAGTGCACAAACAAAGGCGAAACAGGCAGCCTCGGCCTTCATCCGCGAGGCGCGGGAAGCAGGTTGGCAGCGCGCAAAGCTTGAGATCAAGTCTGATGGTAGTGTCATCGTTGATGCCAACATGATCGCGCCAGAGGCCGCAGACGACTTTCTCAACAGTGACTTGAGAATGGGCGAATGACCCGAAAGAGCCTGCCAAAATACGTCTATAACGACAGAGGGTATCTGCGTTTTATCCGGCGTTCGCGTGACATCTCCGTCATGATGCATGAGGAGGCAGGCTCGCCGGAACTCTGGGATCACTACAATCGGTTGCTGAAGGGAAAGCCAGCGCCTGCGCCGGTGAAACGAAACTTTGAGGCGTTGATCCTTAGCTACTACGAGAGCGACGCGTACAAGAAACTGAAGCCCCTGACGAAATCTGACTATCGGCGATACATCAGCCACATCCGCGAGATCTGGGCAGGGAAAGACCCGGCTAGGATAGAAACGCATCACATTTATGAACTGCACCGCGCCAATGCTGATCATCGGCGGCAGGCGAACTATCTGCTCCAAGTGATGGTCGTCTTGATGAACCATGCGCGTTTGATTGGCTTCATCAAGAAAGAACACGGTAATCCAGCGAAAGGCATTCCGTTATTCAAACAACAGAGCGACGGTTGGGAGCCTTGGCCAGACGATGTGCGGGCTGAGTTCGAAGCGCTGGCTTCAAAGAGGGCACGGCTGGTTTACGAACTTTGCGTTGGCACAGGCCAGCGAATTGGCGACGTCGTGAGGATGAAGTGGGAGCACTTCTCCGATGAAGGATTCGATTTCACGCAGGGCAAAACCGACTAGCCGCTTTGGATCCCGCTCACCGACCGCCTGAAAGCCCATCTCGAGGGGTTCGCACCAACAGACGGCACTGTTGTGGCCGACGCCAAGGATCGACCAGTGAGCTACCGGATCGTTGCGGAGGAAATGCGCACCATCAAAAAGAAGATGAAGCACGAGAAGGCGAGCTACTACAAAACCCACGGGCTCAGGAAAAACGAGACGATCGAGCTGTATCTGGCTGGATGTAATGACGAGATGGTCAAGGCGGTCACCGGTCACTCAGGCGTCGAGATGCTGAAAAAATACGGAGGGCCGATCCGGCAGAGGGAGCTCGCGAAGCGCGCTCAAGAGGCAAGAAATCAAATGGAGCGAAGCAAGACCGAAACGTGAAAGTTTCAACGATTGTTTCAAAAATGGCAGTGAAGGAGAGTAAGGATGACGCAAGCCATTGATTTTATTGGAGGCGAGTACCGGAATCGAACCGGTGTACACGGATTTGCAATCCATTGCCTTTATTCATAAAAACAACAGCTTAGGCCGTTTCGAGTATCAGGACATTTGTCGAACAAGATGCGAACTTGATACCACTATCCAAGTCAGCCCACAGCTATGAGCGGCATGGCATTGATCTGGGCCGCGAATGTCAAAGGCCTAAAGCCCGCCGCCAAGATCGTGCTGATCCAACTGGCGGATTTCCACAACAAGGAAACCGGCCAGTGCAATCCAAGCGCACAGCGGTTGGCGGACGAATGCGAGATGGGTCGTGCAACACTGTTCCGGCACATGACGACATTGGAAGAAAGCGGCCTAGTCACACGCCACGCCCGTGGTGATGGCGATGGCGGACGTGGGTCCAATCAGTATGAGCTGCACCTTGATCTCACCCTAGGCCCAAGCGCTCGCCCAAAGGACGGTAGTAGCGGTCCCAACGGGGTTGTGTCTCAAAATGAGACGGGGGAAACGTCTCAAAAAAGCGGGGGAAAAGTCTCAAGGGTGAGACGGGGGTAGTCTCAAATCGGGACAGGAACCTTACCATTGAACCTACAAAGGAACCTCCTTCGCGCAGGCGCGAGGCGGTGGAGGCTGAGAAGATTTTAGAAGCCTACCCGCCCGACCGATTGCGGGGCAAAGTGACCTGCATTGCCCAGATCGAAGAGGCCATGAAGGAGGGGGTCGCATCGGAGGACTTGCGGCAGGCGGTCCAAGCCTATGCCGCCGACAGTGCAGGTTTCACCCGTTCCAAAGTCTGCTTTTCCGACAACTGGTTTCAGTCGCGGCGCTGGCAGATTTATGTCGAGAAGCAAGCGGCAGACCGAGAGAAAGCGACAGCGTTACACGCCGATCACCATGCGCGGCTGGCCGGCTGGATCAATGATCGCAGCCCGATGTGCAAACACATCACGGGCACCCAAGTGACGGCTTTGCTTGCCGCAGAGCTGGTAACACAGGCCCAAATCCAAGCCGCAGGCCTCAGATCATGACCGCCACCGATCCCACCGAAGAGCAAACAGCAAGGCGACCCATGTCATACGCTGACGCTATTGACACGGGACCTTGCGAGGGGCGGCAAGCCTCCCCTTCGAACCCCACCGGCGCGGGAAAAGCCCGCACCAACGAGCCACTGACCGAGACCTTCGTCTTCCGGTGCACAGCGGCAGAGAAGGCCCAGTTGCGCGCCAAAGCCGAGGCGGCTGGCCTGCCCGCAGCGACCCTTCTACGCGAGGCGCTTGGCCTGACCGAAGCCCGACGTCGCAAGCCCATCCCCCGTGTTGATCCCGCACTTGTGCTGGCTGTCGGACGCATCGGCGGCAACCTCAACCAGATCGCCCGCTGGCTGAACCGCGCGATTTGCCTATCGCTCCCTTTCGCGAATAAAGTCCGAGTTATCGTAGAGTTCCACGTAAATCACGTCGATCGGACTTTCCTCACCAGAACCTTCCACTAGAAATGGTGAGCCTGCTAGAATTTGAATACTTGTGATCCCACTAATATCGCATGTTTTCCACTTCGCAGCCATTGCTTCGTCACGCGATGGGTGATCTTGGCGATATGAGTCAGTTTGAGAAGTAGAGCTATAGCCTGTCACTATCTGGTCGCCTCCAACACCTTGTGCCGGCTCTAAGATTCCGCTCGCCCAAGTGTTGAGCCCAGTGGTCTTGCCCGTATCGGAATTCCGCATCACAAATGTAACAACATTCGGCGTGTAACCCGCATCAGGGTTCAAAGCTATTCTGGTGCTATGCTGGTTTCCATAATAGTACTCAAAGTGGCAGGTTACTGTGCTCTCTTTATAGGTTTCTTTTTGGGTAAACGGATCGATTTTCATACGATCCGCCACGGTAGGCGCTATTGGTTGAATAATCACCCAAAGCTTTGCGCCCTCTGGGTGTCCAGCCGTAGCAACTAGGTTTTTCGGGACAACATCAGCTACATGCTCGAATTGGAATCCTCGCAATACTTCTGCACTTGATCCACCCGATAGTAGAAATATCACAAATATTACCAGCAAGCCGAAGCTGGTAGGTTTCACTGAATTAGTTTTCAACATGTAAAAGTATATCCTCTCGTTTGGCTACGTTTCACTCTCCATCCAATACTCTATTAAAGATCTCATCGTTTCTCCAGAAAAGGTGCCGAGTTGAGATTTTGAGCCGTCTTTTAACTGAAATTCAACAGTGAATGAGTTTTGGCCGCATCGCTCAACTCCGATTGCGGACACGTCGGCAGGAGAAGTGTTTTTCTCAGAAAAATATTTGAGCATTGTTCGGTGGCCTTTCAAAAGTAGTCCTGACGGAAATTTTCAAGCAAACAATATCGCTGCGGACCAACTACGCGCAAGTATTCTCTAGTAAGATATGCACCAAGAAACGAGTACGCTGGTAACGTCGAGCGTTGCACCTTTATTATCGCCCTTAACTTGCACTTTTCAACTAAGCAGGCAGGACTACGCCGCCTCGATGGCATCCCAGCTAGCGAGCTTCAGGACCGATTTGAGCAAAATTGCGACCATCGCGCATCGTACAATCGAGAGCGATACCCGCACCTTTCTGCGACAGAACAAGAGCTGGCTGACGATCTCGCCCTGGCTGATCACGGGGACGTTCTTGGTGGGGATCGTCTCGATGATGGCCGTGAGCTTGCTTTGGACGCTGATGCTGGCGAGTTCGGAACTGACGGACTTGGGCCTGACGCGGATCGACAGGGAGGACGCGACATGGCTGGTGCTGGACCCGACCAAGACACGACTGAGGACCTGCACGCTGGGCGGCAGGTCAGTCACCTGCATCAAGATCGAGGAGAACTAGATGACGACACCCCTGACAGCCTTGGAACGCGACTTGCTCGCCTGCGTCGAGCGGTTGGTGACGGCCTGCGAGGTCTCAGCAAAGGAATTGAGCGGGTTAGAGGAACGCTCGACGAAGAGGATGCAGAGCCAGCTGGATGGATTGGCCGCCTGCGTGTCGGTGCTCATTCAATCGCAAACGGCGTCCGTGGCTGCGTTGCACGGCTTGCTGAACGAGGGCTCGAATTACGGGAGGCTGCGCACGCAACTCGAGACCAGCTTGAAATTAGTGAAGGCCGCCGAAGAGAGGTTGATACAGAGCTAGAAGGGCGGGAGGTAGAGATGGATAGGGGGATGACGCATTAGGGCGTGATCATAGATTTCACACCGTAAAGGAACGCTGTGGCTGCCGATAACTTGAGCCACTCTACGAAATCCGGACACACTCACGCTTAGACCAGCTGCATTCAGTTGATCATTCGAGCGGCTGGATTCTAATCGGTTGTCGACATCAAGTCGTCATTACTGACCGTGGTTAGCAGCTAAGGCTGCTCTCAAAACACCCAACATCGGCATCTGGCGGCGCGCTTGAGCAACACTATTCTTAGCGTTACCCTCCATCACAGCGACAGCTTCCGACAACTCTCGCTCTGAGTTTTGGCTCTGCTCTGTCAGAATCCGTGCGTACACTTCATCAACCAGTACAGTCATATCAATTCACCTTTTCAAAATTCGCGCCATCTCTCTTGAGGGCCAACCATTGGCCTCAATGTGCTCGAACTCGTAGATCGAGTACTTATGAGCTACACCAAGAGGAGTCAAGGAACTGAGACGGCTTTGTGGCAGCAGAGAAAACATTCTTAAGTGTAACCACATAACAACACGTTACGCCACCGAACTTTTACCTTTAAACTAAGCAACAAACTGTGCTTACCTTAGCATCAAGTCGCCAATGAAGGTGCCCAAAAAGTAAACAATACGTTACATGCCGCATACAGTATACGACTACATTAAACTCGTCTTCCCAGAGTCGACAGTGCCGAATGAGGAAGGGACGGGCGTAGATGTAACGGAGCCGGGTAGATGGTCTGTAGCGCCGCCAATACCGACTGACTTATTTGCTATTTCTGCGATGCTCTTGGACACAAGTAGTGCATTTTCTCATTTTGATCCAGATCCAGACGGCGCTATCGATAGCGATGAAAATCCATGGTTTAGTCTAAAAAAGAAGGATCGGGAAACTTGTGAGATCTTAGGTCAAAAGTGGATCAAACTGCATGGTAGTTTAGATACAATCGCAACTCCAACGGAGGTTGAGCAACTTTGGGCGGATCTTCTCAAGGAGAGCGCTGAGCCCATACGATTGCCTCTCCGGAATAGAGCAACCCCAAAATGGTGGACGATTGCGCTGAAGCTATTGATAATCGCAGACGAAGCATCGTCAAGAGTTGGTGCTCCTGAGGCCGCCGATGATCCATATTTCAAAAAGGCAATTGATCATAAGCAGGTCCGGCATGGCAACTATGAGCTATCGGAAAATACCAACTGGTCTGGAAGTATGGCATACTTGCGCTCACACGGCAGCGCTGGGACATTTGCGTTTCAGGCGGATCCCAATGTGGTTAACATCTTTCCGAAGACCCGTATTTCAGTAGCAGGTTGTTCCCATCGTAATTTTAGCCGAAACTTGACGATGCTGCCAAAAGTTGGAGCTGCAAGGTGTCATTGGCATATGCCGCCCAAGCAATTGCTTGAGGATGATGATATGCCCGTCGATATTCTCGTTATCCCGTTTCCGTTTGAGGTTAAGGCAAAATCATTCAAGCCGACCCATGTCGCAAAGGAGAGCCTTCCAGGAGGTAATAAGTCAGACACTAGACCGCACTGGGGAAATTTTGAACTTCAACAAGATTGGCTAGACGAAGAGGATATTGTTGATCTTTCGCTTCGTCTAATGATGTCTGCAAAACAAGACGTTGAAACAGTGAACGTGGTGATGTTTCCAGAGTGTTCGCTTGATTTTGATACTTTCGGCAGGGTGTGTTGGGAGCTAAAGAAACTCGAACCCGCGTTAGAGTTTGTAATTGCGGGCTCAAGCGATAACTGCGACCCAGAGACCGACGGCCCAGGCAATTATGCAATGACTGCAGTATGGCATGACTTCGGGGAAGGCCCACGAGCGGTGATCAGCAGTCGTAAGAAGCACCACCGATGGATGCTTTCTGCGAACCAACTTGAAACATATGCCCTCACCTCAACGCTCGACCCGCGCGCAAACTGGTGGGAGACGCACAACATAGGTCAGTGCGAGTTACATTTTCATCCGTTTCGAAAAAGCTCACTTTTTTCTGCAATGATTTGTGAGGATTTGGCAAGAAGTGAACCATGCCACGAAGTCCTCAGGAGCGTCGCACCAAATCTTGTTTTCGTGCTTCTAATGGACGGTCCTCAAATTGCTGAAAGGTGGTCAGCGCGCTATGCTTCTACACTAAGCGATGATCCCGGAAGTTCTGTTCTAACATTAACTTGTTTTGGTCTCGTCGAGCGATCTAACCAAACCCAGATGTTTAAGCGGCAGGAGGCCGTTGCCTACTTCTCCAGTCCGTTTGGACAAACTCCCATATATCTTCCGTACAAAGACGGGGCTCGAGGGGTGTTGATCACTCTAACTTCCATGATGGAACTTGGCCAACAAACGATCGACGGTAGGGTAAGCGATGACTCTCGTGCATGGAAATTAACTAGCACTCAGCCTGTAAAGCCGCTGGAAAAAAGCAGATCCAAACCCAGCAAATTGGCGAAACGGCTTTCGAAGCGCCGCAAAAAAGCGAACAGAAAAATACCGAGCAATTAAGAGCATGTTCTACTAAGCAACAGTGGCTTTGGTTGCCCTCCCCAGACTTAAGCGAATTAGGCGTAAAGTCCATTCCAGAAAGTAACCTAAGGATGCCCTCAGGGCTTAGGAACTGTCGACGAACCAAAAAGCTGGAAGATCCCATTCCATTGCCGCGGCAGTTGAGACATTTATGAACTCTTGGCTTTTACGGAAGTGCAAACCCTCGTTTCTAGCTAGTACTTGCTGCGTGGATCGCAGGAAATGGTTTCGTACCATACTAAGACCCATGACATGAAGGTCCTAAGGTCGGCCAAATTGTAGTATATGAATGGCGCAAAGCTATGAGTTAAACCCCGGACTTCCGGCGATTGTCTTCCTTGCACAACATCTGACAGTTGGCCGCATTAGTTTTACCGCCCGCATGCCATGGGTCGATGTGGTCCGCTTCCATCCCTTCAATCGGAAAGGTCTTTTTGCAGACCGGGCAAACGCCGTTCTGCCGCTCAAATGCTTCCGTTCTGTCTTTGTCAGTGAACTTTCGGATGCTGAGATGGCGTTCCTTACCGTCGAAGATGTAGCTGTAAATGCCTGATTTGGCAGAAACATCATCATCAATGAGCAGACGCTTGACCTCATCTTCGGCCTTTGCTGCATCAATGACGGTGGGGCCATATTCGTTATAGAGCGGCCCCCACGGAACACCTTTCATCTGTTTGCGATACTTGGGAAAACAGGCCTGCGCCCATTCGATGATAGCTTGGAAATAGTCCCAAAGTTCTTTGGCTGATTGCTCATTTTGATGGTCCGACATGTATTGCTCAATGTCGCCATTGGGCGCGTGCCACATGATTGCCGTTTCAAGGTAATCTTGCCGGATCGCGGAGCCAGTCAGATAGTTGGAGCCGATAGCCTGTGCGGGGCAGTTTGGGCGGCTGAACCACTTTTTGGCGTCTGTGACCCATTCACCGTGATAAACCGCGTTGCGCAGCTCTTGGTTGGTCAGCTGTTCGCCTGCGATGTTGATGGTCTTGAACCACTCCAGCTTTTCGGTATCGGTGCCGCTGCATTGGTAGACGGTCAGCGGGTAGTCGAGCAGCTTTTTCTGCTCATCATCTTGGAGGTTGTGGAACGCCCGTTTTTCCTTAAAAGAACCGATCTGGACCGAGAAATCCCCGTGGACGTATTGGCAGAGTGAGATGGTGCGTTGTTGGCCATCGATAATCTCGAAACCGCCGTTTTCACGGACAGACCAATACATGACATTGAGAGGGAAGCCTTTCGAGGCCGTATCAATGACGGCGTCACGCTGCGCATCTTTATAGACAAACTCCCGTTGAAAGGGTGGCCGGATATCCAGCTCGCCGCCGAAGCCAGTGACGCCACCTTCTGTGTTGTCGGCGTAATTTTCGCTCAGTTCGCGGACTGTGATCTCTTTGAGAGTAATTTGCATGGGTTCTATCTTCTTTGGATAACAACGCGCTTAAACAGCGGTTTTTGATTAATGACGGGTCCGTTCCATTTCAGCTCTTTGCCTTGCGAGACCGCAATCACCTTCTTGGCACCTAGTTCTGCGCCGTGCTGGCCATTGTTGAAGCTTCCAATTATGCGAAACTGCTTTGGGTTGTATTTGTCCAGAAACGTGATTGGGACCCCCATTAAACCGTCATAGTCGACTGGGATGTCCTTCACTTTGCCAACGTCGATAGCGTCAAAGTTGTCATACTTTGGATACTCGTCAGCCTTGTATTTCTTATGAAGCGTTAAATCTTCATAGCGCTCTTCGAAATCCAAGTTTGTGAACCAACGAACCCCTTTGACTCGGATGAATTTATTCCCGTGCTCGTCAACTCGTGTGCCACTTGCGTCTAGAGGGTAGTCGTCGGGGACGCCAAACTCGCGATCACCGCTGCGGATACTTGGGCCAATCCACATCCTGTCCGACCGAATTTCATTGAAAACCTCCAAATAGGTTACAGAGTTTACGTTGCCAACGATCAGGAACTTCTTGTCAAATTCAATTAATTGAGTGATGTAGTCTCGAAACAGCGAAAAGGGTGGATTCGTAACCACGATATCAGCTTGTTTAAGTAGCTCGATGCATTCGGGGCTTCTAAAATCTCCGTCACCGTTAAGTTGCTTAACGCCAATTTCCTCCACATCGGGAACGCGGTTGCCATTTTTGTCCCCGAGATATTCCAGATAGATCGCAGACTCGGCACTGTTTTCGCTGAAGAGGTCTGAGGACTGGCTTTTATAACATGTGGTAATGAGACGCTTGAGGCCGAGATGTTCAAAGTTGTAAGCGAAATAATGAAAGAAGTTGCTTACGCGCGGATCATCGCAATTGCAGAGAACAGTCTTGTCTTTGAAGTGAGCTTTGTGATGCCGCATTTCACGCTCAATATCTTCGAGCTGAGTATAGAACTCGTCCTTCTTTTCACGCCGAGCGGATTGAAGTCCTGAGTTATGTTTTGATACCTGCGTTGTCACTCTGCTACTCTCACTTATTGTTTTTCTCTTAGCTGGTGGTAGGTGTTTTAACGGTCGAAAATTGAAAGTTCCTTACGCCGATGCTTCATCAATATGCGCAGAAGTCTTTGCGCGATGACTATGCCCACGGGACCGAGCACCACCATGGCGAGGTAGAGGGAGCGCGCAATGTCCCAAGTTGCCTGACCTGACGTGGCAATCAGTGCAATCACGCCACCAAAAAACAAGAACGCGCCTGAAATGCCGACTTGCCGCGCGAAGGTAAAAACCTCTTGGTCGCAAGGGTCCAAATCGGATTTTGCGACTTTGGGCTGGTGATATGTGTCAGTCATGTCGGCGTTCCTTTCTAGAGTGTGTCGAAATATTTGCAGGTAACCTGCGCTGGCGTCTCGCCAGTTTGTGCGGACTGGGCGGCAACAAAGCCAATTATCTTGCCAAGCTTGGCTATCGGCAAACCCGCCTCTCGTCCCTCATTTTCGGTAAGGACAGCAATCGCGCAGGCTTCCGCCAGTTCTGGATCGTTGCTTTTGTGGGCCTTGCCGACCCCCGTCAGCAACCACTCTAAGTTAATGGCGAACGCCTCACTTATTTTGACTGCGGCTAAGGCGGGAATCTCACGTTTTTCTTGTTCGTAGTATTTATAAGTGCGGTCTGACACATCGATCGCGGCGGCCATGACGGGCTGCGTCAAGTCATTGTCCTTGCGAATTTCTCTCAGTCGCAGGCCGATTCCAGACAGGTCAGTTGACAAGGTGCACCTTTGGTTATTAAAAGTGACGAATAATGCACTTTAATTGTGTTCAGCACAATTTTGTTCACTCTTGCATTGTTCAAAAGCAGAATCCATCGGAAAGGTGAGCCGTGACCAAACCTCTAGAAACACCAAAGGAGCTTGCCGAACGCGTAGGTCTGCCCGTGACCAACATCCGATATCTGATCCGTGAAGACATGCTGGACCATATCTTCACAGCGCCAGGACAGCGTAACCCCAAGATTCCGAGCGGCGCTTGGGAAAAGTACGTGTCCCAATTCACGGTCAAAGCGCAAAAGCCTGCGCGATGCAGAGCAGGCCAAGAAATGGGAGCTGACAAATGACGCGGCACACACCCATTATGGCCAGTGAGACGACCGCCGCGCGGCTGCTCGATTTGCGCACGAACGAGTTCAAGGCTTTGGTCGATGAAGGCCACCTACCGCCGGGGCATGAAATTGCGCCCGGCGTTGTTCGTTGGGATACTGAGGTTCTCAAACGGATATCGGCGGGGGATGTGACAGAGCTATGGGATCAAATTCAGTGGTAGGTAAACGCAAGAAATACCTTTGGCGGCATCCGTCTGGCCGTTGGTATGTGCGCAAGATCGTCAATGGCAAGATGATTTATCTGGGACGTATTACTGCCGAAGAGGGTACGGCTGAATTCGACCGCCAATACTGGGAAATTTTGAGTGGCAAAAAAAGCGAATGTGAAAACGTCGTGGGCTGCGCTTATCGACGCAATGCAAGAAACAGACAAGTGGGCCGGGTTTTCCCCGCGCTACCGAAGTGACCTTGAAAATGCCTTCGAATATCTGACCGAAAAAATCGGTCACATGGATGTGTCGCGGCTAGTCCAAGCCGATATTTACGAGGCAATGGACCAAAATCGCCATCGGGTCAGGTTTGCCAATTACCTTCCCACAGCGATTAGCATGTTGTGCAAGTTGGCGATCCGAAAGCGTTGGCGTGAGGACAATCCTGCAACCGAAATAGAACAGCTCAAAGTTCCAGAAGGTCGCAAGAAGCCACACCTACCATGGACCGACTGGGCTGTTGAAAAGATGCGGGAAGAGGGCGCACCCGTGCCCCGCCTGATTTTTGAGATTGGCGTCGGAAGTGTGCAGCGCCCCGGCGACTGGGTGGATTTTCAATGGGGCGACTATGACGGCGATACCCTCAAGCTGCGCCAGAATAAGACAGATACCGTCCTGTCACTGCCCTGCACGATTGCACTCAAGGCGGCACTGGACGGTGCGAAAGCTGATCTAGGCGTAGCGCCCCACCCAACGCGCCACATCTTGACGCGCTCTAACGGTTCCAAAATGGATTATCACGCGATGGCGCGTGTGATGGTGCGCGAGCGCAAGCGGTTGGGCCTGATGGCCCATGACCAACACGCGTTGCGGTATCGCGGCGTGATGGAATTGGCGTGGGCGGGCTGCACTGACGATGAAATCGCCAGCTACAGCGACCACACTTCCAAAGAGATGATCATCAAATATGCGGGCGAGGCGCGGCAAATCATGCGGGCGCGACAGGCGGTAGCAAAGCGCAAATGACCCCGAACAGAACAGGCACAGAACGTGAAACTGATACTAGAGGTGATACCCAATGAGCAGGAAAATTCGTAACCCATTGATTTTATTGGAGGCGAGTAGGAGAATCGAACTCCTGTACACGGATTTGCAAGACTAGGCAAATATCTGATATTAAATAACTTTCTGTTTAGATAAGAGGCGAAAAATGCCAGAACACATCGTGAAGGTTTAGACGCTCATTCAACAATTGGTTCGCGGCATCGAAGCACGCTCTAGTTAGGTGGTTTCGGCCCTAACCTGACATTGGCGGATCATCCACTTGTCGCACTGCAGCTTTCTCAAAGCAGCCGTTCGTATCAGGCCAAACCGATCTGATTACTAAGTTCGGAACCCTATTCGATGGGGCCGTTCGCCTCAGCGAACAACTCTGCAGACGCTTTACCTTCGATTGCATTGTCAAAGTGATCACCGATCACCCTTACAAATATGTCGATAACAGCGTTGAGAGTAGTGGAAACTGGAGACTGAAAAAGCAGAGCGTCATGCATCGGTAAAAGAAGCTCGATGTCCTTTAAACCATATACTTCAATCAATGCCTTTTTGAAAATCAGCGAACCCTCTCCTTGCACCACCTGACTAATCGCGGATAGGCGTTCTTTCTTTGTTGCCTTAGGGCCCTTCATAAAGAAGCGGTTTCCGAGGCTGGTGGCTACAAAACCAGTTTTGTCAAAATTCCGAAGGGTTTCTTGCTTCCATTCCTCATAGCGTCCAAATTTTTTGAAAGCACTGCGGACCACGTTTCGCGAGATACCAAACTTTGCTCCAATAATTGGTAGGTTGTTTAGCTTCATTCCATACGCATAAGCCAAAAACATGATTTTTGCTGCTTTACGGTCACCTTCGCCCTTCAGGCAATCAATCCGAAAGCTCTCATACATATCGGCCTGTGAAAACAGACGGTGCAACTCAGCGTCTCCCGAAAGCGCGGCCATAATCCCGACCTCAAATTGATCAAAATCAACATATCCAAGCTCATACCCAGGATCGGCAACCAGTATCGATCGATACCTCTTCGCCAAGCTTTGCAAGTACGGACTACGAGCAGAAATTCTAGAAGTTCTTGACCCTTGAGTATCCAGTACTGGATGAACTCGTCCGCCCCTTACAGCAAGGCTATCCAAAACGCCTCTAGTGCGATCCAGCTCTCGAAGGCGTTGTATCGTTTCGCAAAAGTCGCGAACCTGAGGCATAAAATTTAGTACGAATTCGAAGCCATACTCGTCTGTATCAACGCCTTTAGAAGTCGCATAAGAGATGATATCTTCCCTTGATGGTATCTCCAGCGGAACATCAAACTTGTCAGAAAGTTCTCTCAAGCATGTATAATAATCATGGCGGGCGTTGAGCCGAAAGTCGGCAATTCTAGATGCGTGGATTTTGATGCCGCGTGACGACATCGTTGAGCAAATGTTCTGACAGGGTACTTCGATTTCAAAAAATCTATGAAATTCCCCATTCTGATGAGCAACCCGACACAACTCAATGTAATAGATCAAAAGGATTTCATGAAAGGCCTCAATGGCCTCTAGGTCTGGCTCTGTTTCACCGTAAAAGTTGCCCTTATACCTCTGTGAGATGTTGAAATTTAGAGGGAATAATCGGTTTATTCTTTGGATGGCATCAACTTTTTCACGCCGTTTGCGTTCGTCACCATCAGGCGATGTAAGAATGTGAAATTCATCTAAATCGATTACCTTTGGAGGCAAGCAGCCCGCTTCTTCATAGATATCTTGGCAAATCATCCAGTAGTCATGTGTCACCAAATAGTCCTGAACCGAGCAAACTTCGTTCGCGGTCGCTTCGCGGAAGCCCTTGTTATCGGTCAAATAATATTTTGAACTGCTTGGCTTCGAATAGCTCTTGATGAACGAAAGGATCGCAATGCTCATGAGTAATCCCGAATATCTTCGTAGAGCGCTGAGAAAGAGGCTTGTTCTCGTTCAGCGATGGCAACCCCATCACTTCGATATTTTTTCGGAGCCCTTCTCATAGTCCCAAGGAGCTTTGTTGAAACCTTACCGTGCATCACCCTCTTCTGATCGGCTGGCAACGAACTTGCTGCAAAAAGGAAGAACCGTTGGTTTTGGAATGGCCAAGTATCATTCAGCTTCTCCAAGAGTGCCTCAATTGGTTCTAAGAAACCAATGGATTGAAGCCAAATGAATATTCCGGCAGCTTCGCCAGTAGTGGGGTCATTACTCACGACCGCGCTCGCTAAATCCTTTAGTTCATTGCTTTCAAATCTCAACGAGGCGAGGAGAATCCACAGACGATGGTTTTGCCAATCGTGGATGCAGGCGGCTCGGTCAGTGAGAAATGATTGTATTTCGACAAGGCGATCATCGGGCGGTCGAAGGACCAAGAGAAGCCTGCAGATTTGATCGCTCGATACCGGGTCGGTTCGCAGTGCTGCGAGTGCATACGCCAAGAGTTGATCTGCTTCTCCGCTGTCGACATCAAAGAGCCCTGCTTCGATAAGCTGACTGAGCCTGTTGACACCAAAGCGGAACGCTCGCGATTGCGTGTCATTTGCGGCCAAAGCCGTTTGGATAACTTGGATTACATAGTCGATTGAACGAATGAAAACCCGGCGACTCTTAGATTTCCACATGCTGTCTATGGCCAGCACCAAAGGGTTCTGCGATGGAAACAGATCAATGACTTCCTGCTCAGTACTGTCGGGACCTAGAATCGTTGTCTTGCTTGAATTAATATTCATGCCAACATTCCGAAGTAATCCAATTGTTCTCTGCAACGCTTGGCGAGCTTCATGCTCCGACGCACAGACGATGCGGATGTCGTCAACATACCTGTAGTAGTCATACCCTGATTTCTGCATTTCAAAGTCAAATCTCGATAGTAAAACATTCGAAAGAAACGATGAACAATCACGGTTTTGCGGGAGGCCAAAGTCTCCTGAGAACGACCATTGCTCTAGTACTTCGCCAAGAACTCTGATGGCAGCGCGAATCTGCCCTTTTTCGTAGCCACTGCAGTCGCATTTCGTCGCTAGGTCAGAAACTTCCTTGGTCAGTTGTGCTGATGAAACATTCTCAAAGAAGTTCCCAATATCTGTGGCCGCTAAGAAGGTTCCATCCGCCTTAAATCTATAGGTAAGCCCTTCGTAATCTAACCATTTCCCTATTTTGCTTCGAAAGAGATATTTCTTGTCCGTTCCGCCACGATTGAACCGGTAGCTAAGAACCCGATGAGAAAGCAAAGGGTCAAGTTTAGGCATCAAGAATGTGCAAATTGCCTGATAGACAAACCGATCAAAGAAATCGATTTCCAGGGAGTAGCGTTCTGCGTACGCTTTTTTAGGAATAGCGCGCAATACACGCTTGCTCCCGATGTACTGGCCGGCACCCTCGTTCAGGCACTTCAGAAGCGTCTCAGCCGCATGAGAGTGGTCAGCAAATATGTCGGCGTATCCGAGGGTATCCGCATACCAATCGTCTCGCATATCTTGCTGTAGATGTTGCATGACGAGTTTAAAATCTACCGGGAAGCCAAAGACCTGCCCTGTCTGAAATAGTTCCAAATTCCCATCCAAGACACAGCACCCAAATTTGTAAGAATTCAACTATCGTTGAGGCTAGCGCTCATGACAAGGGCACAATCTATGATTGAGATGATAAACTTTAGATCTGAAGTGGACGTTTCTGGGGACCTCAAAAAATGATGGCTTCCTAGCTTTCATGACAGTTGCGGCAAAGTTTGGTAGGCGACGGGGTAGGTCCGCTTTTGACGCTCTGTCGACAAGAGTTCGCTCTTGCCGCGAAAGTCTGCTTCCCGCCGAATCCCACAAATGGGCGTAGAGGCGTTTAGAGGGCGTGCTGTGGCTCAAGGTCGGTGCTTTTGGGTGCCACTCCTGCCAATTAGGGACTGTCGCCTCTGCACGCGCTTTTTTTGCAGGCGCAAGCGCTCATTCATATCTTATCGCTGCCTTTCAGTTGCAACGTTAGGACGCACCCATCCGGAGATTTTCAAATTTCGGAGGATGGGCGGGGCCGATTTCATACAGACTTCCTTGTTCCTGTATGCACTTAGTGACACCATTTTGGTATAACCGAGTGCGATTGCAGTCGCGACCAAAGCACTGCTCACTGGCTCGCGGGTCTAAATCTGGACGTCAATATTTAGTTCGAAAACTTTGCTTGCGGAACATGATTTTCAATTCGAATGCAGCAAAATAGTCACGATCTCTGTATGCAGTTAGTGACACCTTTTTCAGCTTCCGAACTAAAAATGTTTCAAGCTTCTTGCCGCAGAATCGCGGTGTTTCTAAAGTTATCTACAAAGCAGTTTGCATGGGTGGACACACACATTCACCCGATAGGTTGCGCAAACGCTGAACTTAGAAAGGCAAGCGAATTGGTGATAATATGTCGGCAAAGCAAATTGAAAAAAGGGCGTTGAGCTTACTCAGAAGTCTAGAAGGTGCTGGGAAAAGCGTTAGCCGCGTGACGGTTGAAGGGCATCGGATTGAAATTGAGATTTCAAATTCGGATACTGTAGTGGATGAGTTTGAGAGGATTGATATGTGCCATGGCAAAACGTGAGCTTCCAAAGCATGTCTACCGTCAGCGAAACGGTCTTTACTTTCAAAGGCGGGGCTGGCCTTCACGCAAGTTTCAAAGTGAATTTGGATCGGCTGATTTCTGGCAGGAATACGCAGATATTCTCTCAGGTATGGCCGCGCCCAAACGCATTCTTTCTAAAACCTTCTCTTCATTGATTGCTAATTACCGCCAGTCGCCGCGTTACAAGAACCTCAAGCCGCGAACTGCGCTAGACTATGACAAATATCTGGATTTCTTCATTTCGATCATGGGTGAGGCAAGCCCTGCCAAAATACAGCGAAAAGACGTAATCAAACTGCGCGACAGCAACGCGGACAAAGCCTATTTTGCCAATTATTCTCTGCGCGTTCTTCGCGTGGTTATGGAGCATTGTGTCGATTTGGGCTGGCGCGAAAACAACCCTGCGAAGGGTGTGCCAGAACTCAAGACAGACAGGAAGGAACGCTCGCCTTGGCCGCAAGAACTGCTCGATGCCTACCGCGCGGTCGCTCCCCAAGGAAGCCGCGAAAGGCTCGTCATGGAGTTATGTGTCGGCACGGGGCAGCGTATCGGTGATGTGCTGGAAATGCGCTGGTCCGACATTGAAGGGGGCGGCGTAGTTGTCCGGCAAAACAAAACAGGTAAAGAGCTGTGGATACCGATCTTGCCTGAGCTTCAAGCTGTACTCGATGCTGCGAGCCGCCATTCAGTGTTTCTTCTGACTAACGAACGCGGAGATAACCGCTGGTCTTACCGTGGGGCGTCGCAGGCCGTTAGGAAGGTGCGCGAGCAAATCGGGGCGCTCGACTACGATATTCATAGCTGGCGCTACAACGCTGCCTGCGAGCTTGTAGAGGCTGGCTGCGGAGATGATTTGGTCGCTGCTGTTACTGGGCAAAGCCCAGCTATGGTTTTGCATTACACCAAGCGCGTTCGCCAAAAAATCAGGGCAACACGCGCTCAGAACAAGCGGCGAGAACAACAGCGATAGAGGAATAAAAAATGGTGGAAGTAATCGGGGCAATCTTGGGATTTTTGATGATGGGCCTGATGATGTGGTTCATTGTTTGGCTCTTCATTTTGTTACCAAGTAATATGGCGTCCTCACGCGGCCGTAGCGCGTTTGCTTGGGTGCTGGTTTCAATTCTCTTCAGCCCGTTCTTGGCGATATTCCTACTGTGGTTACTGGGCGAAGCATAAGGCCAAGCGTCCACGAGCGAATTCGCGCTGTGAATCCAGAACAGAACAAAAACAGAATGTTTAGACTTTTGTTTAGACTCTAATCAGGGCAGACGGCGCTTGGCCCGCTAAGCCCTTGAAAGTAAATGGAGGCGAGTACCGGAATCGAACCGGTGTACACGGATTTGCAATCCGCTGCGTAACCACTCCGCCAACTCGCCAACTGTGGTTCGAGCGCCCGAGTAGCGTAAATCCGAGGGGCGTGCAAGAGGGGCTGGCGCTTGATTGCGCCGGCTTTACGCTCGCTTTAGGATGCTGGCGGGTTTGGATTGCCCACGCTTAGGGAATGTGCGAAAAGCGACGCAGAGATTCTGAACGAACGGGTTCACTTATGACAGATTTTGCTCAACGCCGCACGATGATGGTCGACAATCAGGTTCGTCCTTCGGATGTGACCAAATATCCCATTATTGAAGCGCTTCTAACGGTGGAACGCGAGAAGTTCGTGCCGGACGCGCTGCGAGAGGCGGCTTATCTGGGTGAATATCTGCCGCTGGCAAAAGGCCGCGTGCTTCTTGAGCCGCGCAATTTTGCCAAAATGCTGGACGCGCTGGAAATTGGCCGAACCGACTTGGTGCTCGATCTGGGCATCGGCTTTGGGTATTCGTCAGCGGTTATCGCGCGAATGGCGGAGGCTGTCATCGGGGTAGAAGACGACGAAACGCTGGCGGGCGAGGCCGAGGCGGCCTTGGCGGGGGCTGGTGCTGATAATGTTGTTGTGGAGACCGGAGCGCTGACTGCAGGCGCACCGCAGCACGGACCATATGACGTGATCTGCATTCAAGGCGGAGTTGAAGAACTGCCGGCCGCGATTGCGGACCAGCTAAAAGAAGGCGGGCGTATCGCTTGCATCTTTATGGACGGAAATGTCGGCACTGTGCGTATTGGTCATAAGGTTGGAGGCGACATCAGCTGGCGGTTTGCGTTTAACGCCAGTGCGCCTGTGTTGTCCGGTTTCGAGCGTTCGAAAGAATTTTCGCTTTAGAGCGAGAAACTTACATCTGTTGGTGAGAAAAATTATGCTACGTCAAGGAAAAGCAACACAGCTGTTCAAACGCTCGGCGCTCGCATGTGCTGCCGTTGCTTTGGCGGCGTCACTCGGTGTTCGTGCGCAGGCTGAAACGCTCGCAGATGCGATGGTCGGGGCTTATAAACACAGCGGTTTGATCGAAAAGAACCGCGCTTTGTTGCGAGCCGCCGACGAAGACGTGGCAATTGCTATTTCGGCCTTGCGGCCGATCATCGGTTGGTCAACTTCGCTGACATATAACTACGCGCGCACCGGCAGTATTCTGGCTCCGAAGTCGGAAGGATTGGAAAGCAGCGTTGGGCTATCGGCCGAGTTGCTTTTGCTTGATGGCGGTGCCAGCCGGATGACGATTGATGTCGCCAAAGAGAGTGTTCTGGCGACACGCGAGGCGCTTGTCGCGGCTGAACAGCAGGTGTTGCTCGGAGCTGTGCGCGCCTTTCTTGAAGTTCGTCGTGCTGCCGAGTTCAACCAACTGCGCAACAACAATGTGCGGGTTATCAACGAAGAGTTGAAAGCCGCGCGTGACCGGTTTGAAGTTGGTGAAGTGACGCGCACGGATGTGTCACTTGCCGAGGCCCGGCTTGCTGCCGCACGAGCCCAGCAGGCCGCCTCGCAGGGGGATCTTGCCCGTGCTATCGAGCTGTATCGTGCCGCCGTTGGCCGCAAACCCGGACATTTGAACACACCGACGGCGGTTGCGAACCCTGCCAAAAGCCTTGAAGATGCAAAATCGCTTGCGCTGCGCATTCACCCTGACATGAAACGCGTTCAACGCTTGGTCACGGTTTCCGAGCTGCAAATCATGGTGGCTGAAGCGCGCATGAAGCCCTCGGTTAAGTTGTCGGGCAGCTATGGCCTGACGGAGCAGCATAATTCGACAAGCTATCAACGCGGTGGCTCGGTCGGGATCACCGCTTCGGGGCCGATTTACCAAGGCGGGCGGCTTAGTGCATTGACACGTCAGGCGATGGCGCAACGTGATTCAGTGCGCGGAGATTTGCACATAACTCGCCACAGTATCGCGCAGGAAGTGGGCAACGCCTGGGCTGACTTGCGTGTGTCGCGAGCAAGTGCCGAGGCCAGCGAGCGTCAGGTGCGCGCCAGCACAGTTGCTTTCCGCGGTGTGCGCGAAGAGGCGACCCTAGGTTCCCGCACAACGCTTGATGTGCTGGACGCGGAGCAAGAGCTGTTGGATGCGCGTGCCAACTTGCTGTCTGCACGTATTGACGAGATTGGTGCCGGTTACACGCTTTTGGCAACGATGGGTTTGTTAACAGCCGAGCGGCTGAAACTGAATGTGCCGAGCTATGACCCTGCGGCCTACTACAACATGGTTAAAGACGCCCCTGTAAAGCGAAGCAAACAAGGGCAGCAACTTGATCGCGTGCTGAGAAAACTCGGTAAAGAGTAAAGTTCCACCAATATGTTGTGAGAATCTTTGTCGCGGGTTAGACTGCGGCGGCAGGTAAGAGTGGAAAATAAATATGTCAGATCCGGTAACCAACGTTGAGATCGAGGACGTTTTGTCTTCGATTCGCCGCCTCGTAACAGAAAGCGGCAGCAAAACGGACGTGCAGGGCGCAACAAAAGCTGATCCCGAACCTGTCGTCGAGGAACAGATTGAAGAGGCTGAAGCCGCGCTAGAAACCGTTGCGGAAACAGCAGTGGAAGCGGCAGTAGAAGCTGACGCAAACAACGCACTGGATAAACTTGTTTTGACACCGAGTTTGCGGATCGCAGAGCCTGTTGAAGATACGTCTGAGGCAGGTGCTGGCACGCAGGAACCGGAAAGCGCGCTTGAAGTTACTACTGATGAATTGGTTGAAGTCGCTGCAGAAGATGCTGCTGAGCTTGCCGATTTTGCTGAGGTTGAACCTGCTGACGAGGGTCTAAAGTCTCGTATCGAACAGTTGGAAACTGCTGTCGCGGATAAGGTTGATGACTGGGAAGATGACACCGGAGGCGCAGGAGATAACGCCGCGGCGCCCTTCGAGACGCTCCAGTGGGAAGATCACAGCGATGTAGTGCAAGATGAAACTGAAGCGCTTCATGAGGCGGCTTTGTTTGTCGCTCCACAGCCCGAACGTGAAGCCGAGCCCGAGACCGATGAAATGGTCGAGCCGTTAGAAAAGGCAACGGCAGAATCCGGTTATGTTGCTGAAGATGCGGATGATGAAGAAGACTTGGAAGATTTCGAGTTTTCAGCCGAGGATTCGGTGATCGACGAAGACATGCTGCGTGAGATGGTGTCTGACATCGTCCGTCAGGAGTTGCAGGGTGCGTTGGGAGAGCGGATCACCCGCAATGTGCGCAAATTGGTGCGCCGCGAGATTCACCGTGCCTTGATGGCCCAAGAGCTCGAATAACTAGCCCGCAATCTTCAAGATATGGTTTATGTCGAGGTGTTGCTCCAAATGGGTGGCAAGCGCATTCAATGTCGCGTCGACATCGGAGTCATAGCTAATCGTTGAGCGCACATCGTAGCTTCGCAAGAATGCCGAGCGATAGGCATCAGATGTGAACAATCCGTGCAAATAGCAACCTCGTATGCGCCCGTTTGGGCTGCTGGCGCCGTGTTTGTGTTGGCCGATCCGCAACCAGTCTCTTGCACAATCCACACCAGTCGTTTCACCAAGATGTATTTCATAACCGCTAATCGCCGCGCCTGAAACCGGGTCGCGAGCTTTGGTAAGGCGCACCCGCTTTTCGGGCTTCATAACGGTATGCACTTCGAGGTAACCAAGGCCTTCGGCGGTGCTGCCAGAGCCCTCAATATTGTCAGAGTCAGCTATCGTTTGACCAAGCATCTGATATCCGCCGCAGATGCCAAGAACATGGCCGCCACGACGTATGTGAGCCGCGAGATCAATGTCCCAACCCTGTGCGCGCATGAAGGCCAGGTCTGCAATGGTCGACTTGCTGCCCGGCAAGATGACGAGTTGAGCATCGGCAGGCAGAGGCAATCCTGGCGGCACCATGACAAGGGAGACATCGGGTTCGGACGCGAGCGGGTCAAAATCATCGAAGTTGGCGATACGTGACAAAAGCGGCACTGCGATTTTGAAGGTGCCGCCAGTGCCGCCAGTTAGCTCGGGAGCGTCTTCAGCCGGCAGGCGGCAAGCGTCAAAAAACCATGGCACGACACCAATGGAGGGCCAGCTTGTCATTTGTTCGATGGCTACGAGACCTTCGTCAAAAAGCGCGGCGTCACCGCGAAATTTATTGACGATGAAGGCCTTGATGTGCGCGGCATCTTCCGGAGGAAGCACCGCTTGGGTGCCGACGATCTGCGCAATAACGCCGCCTTTGTTGATGTCACCGGTGAGTATGACAGGCACGTTTGCAGCCTCGGCAAAGCCCATATTGGCGATATCACCTGCTCGCAGGTTGATCTCGGCGGGGCTACCGGCGCCCTCGACGATCACCAAGTCATACTGGGCTTTCAGCCGTGTGAAGCTCTCGAGAACTGGCTTGATAAGGCTTTGCTTGCTCTTGCCAAAATCACGCGCCAATTGGGTTCCGGCGCGTTTGCCCTGAACGATGACCTGAGCACCTTGTTCGCTTTCAGGTTTGAGCAGAACCGGGTTCATATCGGTGTGAGGAGAGAGGCGCGCAGCGAGGGCTTGCAACGCCTGTGCGCGGCCAATTTCGCCGCCATCGGCAGTAACAGCTGCATTGTTGGACATGTTCTGTGACTTGAAAGGGGCTACTTTAATGCCACGGTTCGCCGCGGCACGACATAGCCCTGCGACGAGCAGAGACTTACCGACATCAGAGCCGGTTCCTTGGATCATCACCGCTTTTGACATGCTGCCCCCGAAACAAAAACGGCCCCCGAGCAGGAGGGCCGATTTCGTGATTTGGCAGTCTTGATAGGTATCTTAGGCGGCTTCGGCCTGAGCAGCCGCATTGCGGCGCTCGCTTTCTTCGCGAGACAATGCAACAGAGGTGCGAACACCCTTGCCGACAAATTCCATCAGGCCTGATACGACACGTTCGTTCGGGTCAATGCCCGCGCAAGACAGCACTTCGCGGCCGTCCCGTGAACGTGCCCAACGAGCGATTTGCTCGGGGCCATTTCCATATTTCTTGTCATCGGCGATTGCATCGTCGAGGGCAGCCAACACAACGGCTGCAAACAGTTTACGTGCACGATTGCCTTGTTCATTATTGAAGGCGGTGCCGTCAACGAAATCTCTCATGATTCGTCCTTTATTATTGCTCTTGTCATTCTGGCGTGAAGCTCCTTATGGAGGGTTTTCTCTGATTCGGATAGTCTGTTTTTGCATAGCTACGTTGCGTTTTACGCATGTCCTTCTGCAATTGCAGCACGACATCTGGTTTTCTTGCCAAGGGGGCACCCCCAAGATATAGGTGCGGTCAAACTTCCTTCAACCTTTAGTCATGGTTTCGCCACAATGCCAAAAATCAACGGAAACGAAATTCGCCCCGGGAACGTGCTTGAGCACAATGCCGGCCTTTGGGCCGCTGTGAAGGTCGATCATGTGAAACCCGGAAAGGGCGGCGCTTTTGCGCAGGTCGAACTCAAGAACCTTCGTAACGGATCAAAGCTTAACGAAAGGTTTAGAAGCGCAGATAAAGTTGAGCGTGTGCGTCTTGACCAGCGCGACATGCAGTTCCTGTATGAAGATGACGGCCAACTCATTTTTATGGACACCGAAACATACGACCAAGTGCAAATCGCGTCTGACTTGCTCGGAGACCGCCGCCCGTTTTTGCAAGACGGCATGACCATTGTTGTCGAGTTTCACGAGGACGAAGCCCTGCATGCGACCGTGCCGCAGAAAGTGACTTGCAAGATCGTTGAGACTGAGCCTGTCGTAAAAGGCCAGACCGCGGCCAACAGTTTCAAGCCTGCGACTTTGGACAACGGTGTAAAAGTCATGGTGCCTCCGTTTGTCGGCCAGGACGAAGAGATCATCGTTAACACCGACACGATGGAATACTCCGAGCGCGCTTGAGACGCCTCGAAAACAGCTCGTTCACTGAACCAACCAAAGAGCCTCGGCACCCGCTGGGGCTTTTTGCATTGGAGCGCTGCGCATGACCTGCGCTTTAGGGGGAACAGCGCGCAGTTTTTCACCTGCACTGTACAAACCTCTGTCAGCTACAAGCAAGACAGCAGCTGTGTAATTGGTTGTAAGTAAAATTTCACATGTCAGTGATGTTTGTCGGTGTCGTTAACGAGTGCTTTTTTAAACGGTGTAACGACGGCGGGGTCAGAGCAATCTGGCCCCGTTTTTTCTGGTATCATGCGGTGCGCGTGAGCGTGACGCCGTCTGCTTCCAGCTCACCGGTTGCCCGATCAAACCGCAGATAGGCAAGCGCTTTGTCCCCGCTGGTTGTCAGGATGCTTCCGACAGGTTTGCCTTTTGAGGTGATCTCGCTTCCAGCAGTGAGCGATGAAGTGCCCGTCACCTGAACGAGACCTTTGCGCAACTCGGTTTTGTGCTTCATCCGTGCCGTCACTTCCTGACCTACATAGCAGCCTTTTTTGAAGTCGACGCCATTGAGCCGCTCAAAGCCCATCTCAAGGATGTAGCTGTCATTCGTTAGGTCGGTACCGGTTTCAGGGATCAAGTTGCCCACGCGCACAGCGTCCCAGTCGGTGTGTTGGTCTTCTGGTTGCGCGTCTTCTCGGTAAGCCCGCCAGCCTAGCGCTTCTGATCGAGGGTCAGCAAAGGCGTCCTGCGGCGGGGTGCCGAGGCCACGGTGGAGGTGCAACGCTGTTTTCCCGATATTGACATCGGCGCGCAGTTTATACATGCCAAGGCGTTGCACGAGGCTTGCGCCGATGTTGGCGTCAACATCCAGCAGGATAGCTCCTTCGGCAGGCACAAGGAAAAAATCGGCCAGATACTTGCCCTGTGGTGTGAGCATCGCGGTATAGACAAGCCCCCGCGACAGCTTGGCAACATCATTTGTTACCAGCCCTTGCAGGAAATGTTCGCTGTCGGCTCCGTCGATGCGGTAAATCTCGCGCGGCATGGCGGCTCTCCCTTTCTGGTGCAATCTGTAATATAGGCGCAAATGCAGCATCTGAAAGGGCTGAATATGCGCGCGCCGATTTCTGTGATTATTCCGACGCTCAATGCCGCCGACAGCCTGCCTGCGTGTTTGGGCAGCCTTGGTGCGGGGCTTGAAGCGGGGCTGATCCGCGAGCTGATCGTTTCTGACGGCGGCTCATCGGATACAACCAAGAAAATCGCAGACGCGGCAGGTGCTACCTGGGTTGACGGCAAGGCGGGGCGCGGGGCGCAAATAGCGCGCGGTGTCGCTGCCGCCCAAGGAGATTGGTTGTTGGTTTTACATGCCGACACCTTGCTTGACACGGGCTGGGCAAATGCCGTGTTGCAGCATTTGAGCAATGTCGAGCTGGCTGGATATTTCCAGCTGCGCTTTGATCAGGCTGGTCGTGCGGCTGAGATTGTTGCGGCCTGGGCGAACCTGCGGTCGCATATGTTCGGGCTGCCCTATGGCGACCAAGCCCTGCTGATTTCGGCGGATCTGCTCAAACAGGTTGGTGGCTATCCGGCCCTTCCGCTTATGGAGGATGTGGCGATGGCGCGCAAACTGCGCGGCCAGCTTAAAGCGCTGCCTGTCAGCGCCGAAACAAGCGCGCAGAGATACGTGACAGAAGGCTGGATCCGTCGCGGCGCGAAGAACCTCGTGCTGCTCCTGCGCTACCTTTGCGGCGCCGACCCTGAGATGCTAGCGCAACGCTATCGGCGGTCGGGCCAGAAGTCTTGAACTGGAGTTCATGTAAACGCGCGTAAGCTCCGTTTTGTGCCAGCAGTTCTTCGTGGCGCCCCTCTTCGACAACTGCGCCTTGTTCCATAACCACGATTTTGTCAGCATCACGCACCGTCGAAAGGCGATGCGCAATCACCAGTGTCGTGCGTCCTTTTGACAAGCTTTCAAGTGCAGCCTGCACAACGGCTTCGCTCTCGGCATCAAGCGCCGATGTTGCCTCGTCCAGCAGCAAAACAGGCGTGTCACGCAGCAAGGCACGTGCGATGGCCACGCGCTGACGTTGCCCGCCCGACAGGCTTGAGCCGCGCGGGCCGACTTGAGTTTCGAGCCCATTGGCAAGTTGCGGTAAAAAGTCTGTGACATGTGCAGCTTCGAGCACCTCTTGCAGGCGCGCTTCCGTAACATCGGTGCGGCCCAACAGAAGGTTTTCGCGCAGGCTTTCGTCAAACAACGCGGCATCCTGACTGACCACTGAGAACAAGCCGCGAAGGTCTTCCAGCTTCATATCAGCTGTGGCGACCGTGCCGATCTCGGCGCTACCGGATGAGGGATCAACCAGCCGCGTGAGCAGGTTGAACACAGTTGACTTACCCGCGCCTGACGCGCCGACGAGGGCTGTGGTTTTGCCCGCTTCGGCCGTAAAGCTCGCGCCGCGCAAAACTTCTGTGTCGCCGTAGGACAGGCGCACATCTTTGAGGGCGATCTCTGGCACACCGTTGGGCGCGGGCTTGGGTTTGGAAGGAGAGACCAGTGTTGGCTGCATTTCCAGCAGCTCGCGCAGACGTTCGATGCCTGCTGCCGCCATCTGCCAGCGCCCGCTAACCGCTCCGATACGACGGAGAGGCTCAAAGGCAAAGCCGATCGCGGTGAAAAATGACATGAACTGTCCGACGCTTTTCTCTCCGGAGATGATCTCGGAGCCGCCGTAAACCAGCACGCCGACAAACCCGAGGCCCGACATGATGTCGATCAGCCCGGGGATGATTGCACCGCCGGCATTGGCACGCACTTCGGCTTTCACGAGATCATCGGTCAGCGCAGAGTATTGGCGGCTTTGGTAGCTTTCCAAACGGTTGAGCTTTACAGGGACGATGCCGTGAAAAACTTCGTCAAGGCGCGTAGCCAGCTTAGCACCAAGGTCGCGGGCTTCACGCGAGCGGGCCCGCACAAATTTCTGCGCCAGTTGCGCAGGTGCCAGCACCAAAGGTGCGCCGATCAGGGCAACGAGTGTCCATTTCCAGTCAACTGAAATGGCGACGCCCATCAGCACGATCAGCGTGACAGCGTCGCGGCCAGCGCCCATCACCAGTGCGCGCCAGCCTTCGTTGATAGAAATCACATCGGCCTGCACACGCTGGATAAGAAATCCGGGTGGATGTGTCTGGTGAAAGGCACCGTCTTGTTTCATCAGATGCGAGAGCAAATCCGTGCGCAGGGCGGCGGCCATTTTCTGCATGATATAGGCCAACGTGATTTTCTGTCCGACGGCGGCAAAGGCGCGCGCTCCAAAGATGCAAAAGATAGCCAAAGCGACATAACGTATCGCACCTTCGTTCCCTTCGATAAAAACAGTGTCAAACATCGGCCGCATGATGAAGCTCAGCGCACCAAGCATCGAACCTTCGATGATCATGAACAGCAATGCAAGGGTGAGGTATGGCCAGAAGCGACTCAGGTAATTGCGCCAGAGCCACTTAAAAAGCCCTTGGTCATGAGTGGGGCTTTGGGGCGTGTCATTGCTCATTTGGCACTCGCAGTCGTTTCCATCGTTCCGGTTTAATTGAGGGGGGGCTGACTGGCAAGTTATCTGGCGTGCTCTGTGGTGTTTGCGAAGGTTGACGCCGCGTATCCTGGGTATAATGTCGGGCAAAACACGCACAAGGAAATGCGCTATGAGCAAGCACGGCGGACGTGAGCAACTGTCAATTCCCGGCCCATCGGTGATGCCTGAAGCTGTGCTGCGTGCCATGCATCGAGCCTCGCCAAACATCTATGAGGGCGAGCTTATCAATATGATGGATGGCATCACTGCCGGACTAAAACGTGTGGCGCGCACAAAGCAAGGCGTTGCGATTTACATAGGCAACGGGCACGGCGCATGGGAAGCGGCTCTGAGCAATGTTGTGGGCGAGGGCGACCATGTTTTGGGCTTGTTCAACGGCCGGTTCGGCGAAGGCTGGGCTGAAATGGCTACTGGCCTTGGAGCTGTTGTCGAGAAACTCGACTTTGGCAAGAAAGCACCCGTTGACGCATCCAAGCTTGAAGCGGCGCTGAAAGCCGACACGCAGGGGCGTATCAAAGCGGTGCTCTGCACCCATACCGACACCTCAACCTCGATCAGAAACGACATCGAGATGATCCGCGCGGCAATGACTGCCAGCGGGCATGACGCCTTGCTGATGGTCGATTGTATTGCCTCTCTGGGCTGTGATCGTTTTGAGATGGACGCTTGGGGTGTTGATGTTGCGGTGGCCGCGTCTCAAAAGGGGTTGATGGTGCCTGCAGGGGTCAGCTTTGTTTTCATCAGTGACAAAGCCGCCGCGCGGCGTGCCGAGATGAAACGTGTCAGCCGCTATTGGGACTGGGCGCCGCGTGCCAACCCCGAGATGTTCTTTCAGTATTTCGGAGGCACTGCGCCGACCCATCATTTGTACGGGCTACGCACTGCATTGGGGATGCTTGAGGAGGAAGGCATGGAGGCTGTCTGGGCGCGCCATGAGAAACTGGCAAACGCTGTCTGGGCGGCTTGTGAGGCATGGGGCGCAGACGGGCCGTTGAAGATGAATGTTGCAAGCCCTGCTCAGCGGTCGTGCGCTGTCACGGCGTTACATGTCGGTCAACCGCACGGGCTGAACCTGCGGCGCTGGTGCGAGCAAAACGCAGGTGTCACTCTGGGCATCGGCCTTGGCATGTCGACGGACGAAGACCCGAAAGGCGAGGGCTTTTTTCGCATTGGTCACATGGGGCATGTGAACCCGCAGATGATCATGGCAACGCTTGGCAGCATGGAGACAGCATTTGAGGCCCACAAAGTGCCGCGCGGTGCGGGGGCGCTTGATGCGGCCGTCAAAGTGCTAGCGAGCAGCGGCGCGTAGGCGCTTGTTGAACGTGGCTGTTGCCTTGACATATGCGCTATCAAGCAACTCCAAACAGGATGCAAAACTCGCTTCTGACGGGTTCAGAATGCTGACCCAACTCATCCAGCCATAAAC
This sequence comes from Lentibacter algarum, assembly GCF_018860975.1. Lineage (GTDB taxonomy): Bacteria > Pseudomonadota > Alphaproteobacteria > Rhodobacterales > Rhodobacteraceae > Lentibacter > Lentibacter algarum_A. The sequence continues at coordinate 161,007 of NZ_JAHKQI010000006.1, read as the reverse complement.
GGGATGGGGCGTGAGGCTGTCGAGCGCTATAAAATCCCAGGGGCCATGAACATGACCGCCTTTGGTCGGGCGCGCTGGTGGATTGCCAAAGCGCGCTTCAAACAGCGGCCGCGTCGCACCGATGTTCAGCCGGAAGACACCTTCGCGATCAAGCTCTGAGGCCTGGTCATGGTCACCGTTCTTTTCTTTGATGGTCGCAAAATACGCGCCACGCTTGAAGGTGTTGTCAGGATTGTAAAACAGAGTTGTTTCGCCCCATGCGGGTGTCGAAACCGTGCCCGCGTAACGAGCCAGCAAGTCGGTCAATATGGTCTCGGGTGACATCAGCTTTCCATCCAGATCGTAACTGGCCCATCGTTTGTGAGGCTGACTTTCATGTCGGCACCAAAACGCCCTGTCTGAGTGCCTATGCCGAGCGACGCGAGCTGTGCCGCGAAATACTCATAGAGCTTTTCGCCCTCATCGGGAGGTGCGGCAGCTGAAAAGCCTGGCCTGTTGCCACGTGATGTATCGGCCGCGAGCGTGAACTGGCTCACAACCAGAGCCTCTCCGCCGACGTCGCTCACCGAACGGTTCATTTTGCCGGCATCATCGGTGAATATCCGCAGTTTTGATATCTTGAGCGCAAGTCTGTCTGCATCAGCTTCGGTGTCGCCCTGCATGGCGCAAACCAGCACCAGCAAGCCTTTGCCGCAGGCTCCGACGCATGCGCCATCAACCCGGACTTCGGCCTGACTTACCCTTTGTAACAAAACTCTCATGCGGGCCTCCTTTGTTGCCGATAAATGCAAAGCACTTGAGCGAGGTCAAGGTGCAACCGCTGCACTGCGGCTACTATGGCTCAAGTTTTGAAAACAGGAGAACGCGCGATGACCAAAGAAGCCACATCAACCAACAATCCAACTGTCGAAGAAGTGCGCCGCGCCTTTGAAAACGGCGTTTACCCTTATACTGACAAACTCGGCCGCAAGGACTATGAAACGCAGAAAGCCGCGCTGCAGGCCGAGCTTTTGAAGGTGCAGCACTGGGCGCAGGAAACCGGCCAGAAGTTTGTCATGTTGTTTGAGGGTCGTGATGCGGCGGGCAAAGGCGGCACGATCAAGCGCTTCACCGAGCACCTGAACCCACGAACAGCCCGCGTTGTTGCGCTGAACAAACCGAGCGACGAAGAACGCGGCCAGTGGTATTTCCAACGCTACATCCAGCACCTGCCGACTGAAGGCGAAATGGTGCTTTATGACCGTTCGTGGTATAACCGCGCTGGCGTTGAGCGGGTGATGGGGTTTTGCGAACCTTCTGAATACCTCGAGTTTATGCGCCAAACGCCTGAGTATGAACGTATGCTGACTCGCTCTGGAATACGGCTTTACAAATACTGGTTTTCCGTCACCCAAGACGAGCAACGCTCGCGTTTCAAGAGCCGCGAAAGCGACCCTTTGAAGCAGTGGAAACTCAGCCCGATAGACAAGGCCAGCTTGGGCAAGTGGGACGACTACACCGAAGCCAAGGAAGCGATGTTCTTTTACACCGACACCGCCGATGCGCCCTGGACCGTGGTTAAATCAAACGACAAAAAGCGCGCGCGGCTGGCTTGCATGCGGCATTTTCTGGCGAGCCTTGATTATCCGGGCAAAGATGCTGAACTTATCGGCCAGCCTGATCCACTGATCTGCTCAAGCGCCAATCACGTTATTCATCGGTCCGATCATATTCTAGGATCAGCCTTGCACCCTGAGCAACGCCGCGGCAAGAGCTGAACCTGCGGCCAAAACCTGCCGCAATTGTGGAGCGCTGATTGCAGCCTTCACAATTGCCATCTATGAGTAAAGCCATGAGACTTTTCGTAATCATCTTCATGTGTCTGGCGACGCCACTTCGGGCGCATCCGCATGTGTTTATTGATACGGGGCTTAAGCTCGTGGTGAGCGACAACGGAGAGATCACCGGTGTCGAAGTCAGCTGGAAATACGATGCGCTCTATTCACTTCTGGTGCTGGAGGACATGGAGCTAGATGACGACTTTGACGGCAAGTTAACCGCGGCTGAACTGGCAAAGCTCAACGGCTTTGATATGCAATGGATAGCCGGTTACGAGGGCGATCTGTTTGTTTTTGACGGCGGCAAAAAGCTCACTTTGGGCGCACCGAACAACCTCGGAACCAGCTTTGAAGACGGGCAGATCACCACGCGGCACTATCGTGATATTGCTGAGGCTGGCAATGCGCTGCGCCTCAAAGCGTATGATCCGACATATTACACCCAATACGAGGTGTTCGACGCGATCGAGCTGCCCGAATTTTGCACAGCAGAGGTTATCAAGGCTGATTTGAACACCGCGCGCGCGATGGCCCTGGCGGCAAACGCCAATGAAGCGACTGACCCGAACATGGCCTTTCCCGAAGTGGGCGAGGCCTTTGCCGATGAGATTAGGGTCGTATGCGAAGGGCTTTGAACCTGAGCTTCCTTGGCGCTTTGGCGGCGCTCGCTGTCGTCGCTGTCTGGCTCTGGGGGTTTGGCGGCGCGGCGGTTCTTTCGGCATGGGCGGCTGATGGCCAACGCGATGTGCAAAACGCGATGGCGCATTTGTTGCGTGCTCTAAAGGGCGGCGAAGCAGGGGCTTTGGCTGGCTTGATGGGGCTTTGCTTTGCCTACGGGTTTTTCCACGCCGCAGGGCCGGGGCACGGCAAGGTTCTGATCGGCGGATACGGCGCGGCGCGCAAAATACCTTTGGTTCGACTGTCGGTATTGGCAGTGCTTTCAAGCCTTGCGCAAGCGCTGAGCGCGGTGCTCTTGGTTTATGCCGGCGTGTTCCTTTTGGGCCTGACCCGCGAAAGCATGACAGGGCTGGCCGAAGATTGGGCCGCTCCGGCATCCTACGTTGCGATTGCGCTTGTGGGCCTGTGGTTGGCCCTGCGTGGTGCGCGCAAGCTTTGGCGAGAGCGAGCCCACACCATTCAACACGAGCATGACGGGCACCATACTCACGATGATGGCAGTTGCTCTTGCGGACACAAGCACGGGCCGACCATAGATGAGGCTGCCGAGATTCACGGGCTTCGCGATGCCTTGCTGCTAATTGGCGCTGTGGCGATACGCCCCTGCACGGGGGCACTGTTCTTGCTGATCCTGACGTGGCGCTTGGGCCTTGATTGGGCCGGTATTGCTGGAGCATTTGTCATGGGGCTGGGAACAGCCAGCGTGACAGTCAGTGTAGCATTCATCGCCGTGTTCTTTCGCTCGAGCCTTATGGCGCAGGCAGGTGACGGCAAGGCAGCGTTAAAGCTTTCGGCGCTGATCGAGCTGGCCGCGGGGGCACTGATCATGCTCGCGGCGCTTTCGCTACTTTGATGCTTCGATAAGGGCGGCAGGCAAGGCATTTGCAAAGGCTGCAAGGTCATCCTCGGTGCCGCAACTGATGCGGATGCAGCGGTTTTGCGGAGCGACAAAGGGCATCCGCACAAACACGCCACGCGCCACCAGCCCGTCAAGCACTGCCTTGGCAAACGCGCCGTCGCGCCCACAGTCAACCGCAACAAAGTTGGTTGCCGAAGGCAGAGTTGTAAGGCCGTTATCTTCAGCGATTTGCGTGATTTTTAGCCGCGCCTGCGCAACATGGACGAGCGTTTGTGACAGATACTCTTGATCGGCCAACGCCGCCAAAGCACCGGCTTGGCTGGCGCGGTTCATGCCAAAGTGATTGCGGATTTTGTTGAAGGCCATGATCAACTCGGGCGCACCGAGGGCATATCCTACCCGCGCTCCGGCCATACCGTAGGCCTTTGAGAATGTGCGCATTCTGATGACCCGCGGGTCGTTGATATCAACGTCCGCAGCCGTGCCCTCCGGCGCGAACTCGACATAGGCCTCGTCGAGCACCAGCAAGCAACCCTCGGGCAGATCATCAAGTGCAGCGACGATGTCAGCACCCTTGCACCAAGTGGCCATAGGATTATCGGGGTTGGCGAAGTAGATCATCTTGGCGTTGACTTCATGCGCCTTGGCGATGAGCGCAGGCAGGTCTTCGCAATCGTCCTTGTAGGGTAGCTTGTGCAGCACCCCGCCAAAGCCTGCGACATGATAGTTGAACGTCGGATAGGCCCCGTCGGAGGTGACCACAGCGTCACCTTCTTCAATCAAGAGCCGTGCAAGGTAGCCTAGCAACCCGTCGATGCCCTCGCCAACCATGATGTTGTCGGGAGTGATGCTCAGATGCTTGGCCAGAGCGTGGCGCAGGGCGTGGTTTTCAGAATCACCATATTGCCAGATGCCGCCCAGGGCCTCCTGCATAGCGGTGATCGCCTTGGGCGAAGGGCCAAAGACGTTCTCATTGGCGCCGATGCGGGCGTCAAACGGCTTGCCCATTGCGCGTTCGGCGGCTTCGGGGCCGACAAACGGCACAGTTGCAGGAAGGCTTTCTGCCAGTTTTGTATAGCGAGGATATGTCATAGCGCGAGTTAACCCATTGCGGCCAAGCGGAGCAAGCCCTTGAAAACAAGCGCTGAGTAATTACATGAGAGTCACTCGCAACAGGAGGGTCACTCATGGCCAAACTTACACGCCGAGGCTTTATTGCCAGTGCCGCTGCGGCTGGCACGGTGCGCAGCCTACCGACAATCGCGTCAAGGGCCGGTGGCCGCCGCATCTTGACGCTGGTCTACGACAAATCCCTCGGGATGATGCGCGCCGTCGAGAGGCTTGTGCCTTAACGTTACGCTTTTCTGACTTGGCCCCGCACGCTAGGCTCCCCGCCAACAGATAGGAGCCAGCCATGACCCGCGTTACCACCGAAATCAAAGATCATATCGCCTTTGTCACGCTCACCCGCGCCGACAAGATGAACGGCGTTGACCAAGCTATGGGCGAGGGGTTGATCAATGCCGCGCATGCCTTGCAGGACAATGACGACATCCGCGCTGTTGTGCTGTCGGGCGACGGCCGCGCCTTTTGTGCAGGGCTTGATGTGAGCAGCTTTGCGACGCTCGCGGGCGGTAATCCTGAAGAGATCGTGATGCCGCGCACCCATGGCAACGCCAACTTCTACCAAGAGATCGTGCTGGCTTGGCGGCGCTTGCCTGTGCCGGTGATCGCCGCTTTGCACGGCGTGTCCTACGGTGCTGGCTTTCAACTTTGCTCGGCGGCCGACATGCGCATCGCGCACCCCGAAACCAAGCTCTCGATCATGGAAATGAAGTGGGGCCTCGTGCCTGACATGGGCGGCATGGCGCTTTGGCCTGCCTACCTGCGCTCTGATGTGATCCGCCAGATGACTTACACGGCCGAACCTGTTGACGCGGTGCAAGGGCTTGCTTGGGGGCTGGTGACAGAGCTGTCCGAGACTCCCTTGGAGCGTGCCACCGAGCTTGCGACATTGATTGCCTCCAAGAGCCCCTCTGCCGTGCGTGCAGCTAAACGCCTGATCGAAACCGTTGAAAGCGGTGTTGATGAAGACGCTGTGCTTATGGCCGAAAGCCGCGAGCAGACTGACTTGATCGGCAAGCCGCATCAGATGGAAGTTGTCATGGCCAACATGCAAAAGCGTGCGCCGAACTTCGGTTAGTGGCGCAAGGGCCAAGGCGAGCTTTCTCCCTTTTCCTTTCGCCTCACTTTGGGTAGACCTCGCGAAAGCGAAATTCAGCCCGAAGGCAGATGATCATGGCGATGGAAAAGACATTTAACGCAAGTGAAGCCGAGCCGCGCCTCACCAAGATGTGGGAAGAGGCAGGCGCTTTTCGCGCAGGTGCCAACCGTTCGCGCGACGAGAGCTTTACCATCATGATCCCGCCACCGAACGTGACCGGCGCTTTGCACGTTGGCCATGCCTTCAACAACACCCTGCAAGATATCCTCATCCGCTGGCACCGCATGCGCGGCTTTGACACGCTCTGGCAACCGGGCCAGGACCACGCAGGCATTGCAACGCAGATGCAGGTTGAGAAGATGCTCGCCGCGACGCAGCAGCCCAAACGCACCGAGCTTGGGCGGCAGAAATTCCTTGAGAAAGTCTGGGAGTGGAAGGGCGAATACGGCGGCACGATTGTCGGCCAGCTCAAGCGTCTTGGCTGTTCGTGTGACTGGGAGCGCAACGCTTTCACTATGGCCGGAGCCGAGGGTGATCCGGGCATTGGCCACGAGAACTCGGCCAACTTCCATGACGCCGTGATCAAGGTTTTTGTCGAGATGTATGAGCAGGGGCTCATCTATCGCGGCAAACGTTTGGTCAACTGGGACCCGCATTTTGAAACTGCGATCTCTGACCTTGAAGTCGAGAACATCGAGACACCCGGCCATATGTGGCACTTCAAGTATCCGCTGGCTGGCGGCGCGACATATACCTATGTCGAGAAGGACGAAGACGGCAACGTGACGCTCACGGAAGAGCGCGATTATATTTCTATCGCCACCACCCGCCCTGAGACTATGCTGGGTGATGGTGCGGTTGCTGTGCACCCTGATGACACGCGCTATGCGCCAATTGTTGGCAAGCTCTGCGAGATCCCTGTTGGGCCAAAAGAACACCGCCGCCTGATCCCGATCATCACCGACGAATACCCTGACATGGCCTTCGGTTCAGGCGCGGTAAAGATCACCGGCGCGCATGACTTCAACGACTACGAAGTCGCCAAGCGCGGCGGCATTCCGATGTATCGCCTGATGGACACCAAAGGCGCTATGCGCGCTGACGGTGTGCCATATGGCGAGGCATCAGCTCTTGCGCAGGCCCACGCGAACGGGGCCGAATTTACCGAGCAAAGCGTTGAAGAGATTAACCTTGTGCCTGACGACTTGCGCGGGCTTGACCGCTTTGAAGCGCGAAAACGTGTTGTTGATCAGATCACCTCCGAGGGCCTTGCTGTGATGACCACAGTAGAAACCAAAGATGATGAAGGCGAAGTTAACACGCAGATCGTGCCCTATGTTGAGAACAAGCCGATCATGCAGCCGTTTGGTGACCGCTCAAAAGTTGTCATCGAGCCGATGCTGACTGACCAGTGGTTTGTTGACGCTGCAAAAGTCGTTGATCCGGCGCTTGAAGCGGTGCGCTCGGGCGAGATCAAGATCATGCCTGAGAGTGGCGAGAAAACCTACTACCACTGGCTCGAGAACATCGAGCCTTGGTGCATCTCCCGCCAGCTCTGGTGGGGGCATCAGATCCCGGTTTGGTATCTTCCAGGTGAGGACGACTGGCTGCCAATCTGTGCAGCTACGGAAGCTGAAGCGCTGGAAATTGCTAAGAGCCGTTTTGTCGATGGCATGAGCTTTCGCATCGTTGAGAACGCTCAAGAAGCTGCCGAAGTTTTGCAAGCAACCATCAACGAGATGGACACACAAGACGAGGGCACGATCCGCACGTTTGAAGCACCGCAGGTTATTCCGATGTTCCGCGACCCCGACGTGCTCGACACATGGTTCTCTTCGGGGCTCTGGCCTATCGGCACTTTGGGCTGGCCGGAAGACACCGACGAGATGAAGCGCTACTTCCCGACCGATGTTTTGATCACTGGTCAGGACATCCTGTTCTTCTGGGTGGCGCGGATGATTATGATGCAAAAAGCCGTGGTAAAACAGGCGCCGTTCCACACGGTTTATCTGCACCAGCTCGTGCGCGACGAGAAGGGCAAGAAGATGTCCAAGACCACGGGCAACGTGATTGATCCGCTTGAAATTGTTGATGAATTTGGCGCCGATGCTTTGCGGTTTACCAATGCGCAAATGGCGGCGCTGGGTGGGGTTTTGAAGCTGAGCAAGCAGAAGATCACAGGCTACCGGAACTTCACCACCAAGCTCTGGAATGCGGCGCGGTTTGCGGAAATGCATGAGGCTATTGGCAGTGATGGAAGCTTGCCGACAGCCACGGCGACGGCGAATAAGTGGATCATCGGCGAGACGGGTAAGGTGCGCGAGGTCGTTGACGCAGCGCTTGAGGCCTACCGTTTTAACGACGCCGCCAATGCGCTTTATGCCTTTGTTTGGGGCAAGGTTTGCGACTGGTATGTCGAGTTCTCCAAGCCGCTTTTGATGGATGCCGATGAGGCCACGAAGGCCGAAACACGGGCTGTTATGGCGTGGGTTATTGACCAATGCGTGGTGCTTTTACACCCGATCATGCCCTTCATCACCGAAGAGCTTTGGGGCACTTTGGGCGAACGTCAGAAGATACTGGCGCATACCGACTGGCCGACTTATGGCACTGATCTTGTTGATGAAAATGCTGACAGCGAGATGAACTGGGTGATCGGGTTGATCGAGGAAGTGCGCTCGGTTCGCGCCCAGATGCATGTGCCGGCTGGTGCAAAAGTCGAAGTCGTTGTGCGCAACATGGGTGACGCGGCGCGCGCGGCTTTTGAAGGCAATGAAGCGCTGATCAAAAAGCTGGCACGCATCGAAGTGCTGACCGAGGTTGACGACTTCCCCAAAGGCACGGCGGCGCTGGGTATTACCGGGGCCGAGTTCGGCTTGCCGCTGGCCGATATCATCGACGTTGACGCCGAAAAAGCCCGCCTTGAGAAGAGCTTAGGCAAACTCGCCAAAGAGATCGGCGGGATGAAGGGGCGGCTTGGAAACCCCAAGTTTGTGGCCTCGGCACCTGATGAGGTTGTTGAAGAAACCCGTGCGAACCTTGCGGAACGCGAGGAAGAAGAGAGCTTGATGAAAGCGGCTTTGACGCGATTGGCCGAGATTTAACCAAGTTTTTCTGTTTGAAAACAACGTATAACACAAGTGCGCAAGCTTTCCCTAAAGCCTGCGCACTTTGTGGTTAACGGCGCGCCAAAGGCTGAAAACGCGCCTGTGACTTGGGTGCATACCGCAGTGCATACCACAGTGCAGAATGCGTATGCACAGTTTTGCGGCGAAAAGTTAAGAGGCGTTAACTTAACGAGGCGCGCGTTGCTTAGCCGCGGTCTATCTTGGTGCTGAGGTGAATGAGGCTTTCGGAGCTTTTCACGCCTTTGGCCGCACCGATATCGTCGAGGGTTTCGTCGAGTTCTTCAGTGGTTCGGGCGCGCAAGATTGCGATCAGATCCCAGCGGCCGGACGTCGTATGAACCTGTTCGACACGGGGAAGGGCCCGCAAACGGGCCAGCACGGCGGGGCCTGAGCGAGGCTCGATCGAGATCAGCACTGTGGCGCGCAGAGGTGCGCTCGCGCTTTGGCTGCGGCGAAGAGTGTAACCGGCGATTGCACCAGAAGTTTCGAGCCGTTCGATCCGCGCCTGAACTGTGGTGCGAGCAAGGCCCATTTTGCGGGCCAGCGTGGCAACGGGCGCGCGGGCGTTCTCTGACAGGAGGGCGAGCAGCGCTTCGTCGGTTTCGTCAGTATGCATTATAAGATCGTCATTTTGCTCTAGGTTACATGCATTATGCCAGAAGTGCCGCGATGAATCGACATCTTTTGCTGGCAAGCTGAAAGAAAAGCGAGGCAGATATGTTTGAGACGAGCCGTTACAAAACCCCACAAGAGCACATTCGCGCCCAAGAGCCTGATGTTGCGACGCTGTATTTTAACCCCGAGGTGCTGCAAGCACAGGCGCGGCGGTTTGTTAGCGGTTTTGACGGCTTGGTGACATACGCGGTCAAGGCCAATGCCGCGCCGGAAGTGCTGGAAAACCTTGTTGCGGCAGGGATCAAGGGCTTTGATGTTGCCAGCCCTGAAGAGATCGCTCAGGTGCGCCGGGCAGCCCCGAATGCGGCGCTGCATTACAACAACCCTGTGCGCTCAAAGGCAGAAGTTGCGGCGGGAAAGGCGGCGCGGGTTGCGTCGTGGTCGGTTGATGAAATGAGCGAGCTTCAGAAGCTCGGGCCGGCGCGCACAGGCGAGGAAGCTGCAGAGGAAGTTGCAGAGGAAGTTGCTGTGCGCTTCAAGCTGCCCGTGGCGGGCGCGCATTATGATTTTGGTGACAAGTTCGGTGCCGATGAGGCGACGGCGGTTGACTTGCTAAAGGCCGCGGCAAAGCTTGGCTATGCCCCTGCGCTCAGCTTTCACCCTGGCACGCAATGCGACGATGCGAGCGCCTGGGCGCGATACATCGAGGCGAGCGCCGAGATTGCTGGCAAGGCTGGTGTCACGCTCAGGCGGCTGAACGTCGGCGGCGGCTTTGCCTCGCATCGCAGCGGCAGCGCGCCTGATCTTGAGCAGGTATTTGATGTGATCAAAGAGACGGCGGAACGGGTGTTCGCTGGCAAAGTGCCTGCGCTTATCTGTGAGCCGGGGCGGGCGATGGTTGCGGAATGTTTCACGCTTGGAACCCGCGTGAAGGCGCTGCGCGGTGATGGCAGCTTGTTTTTGAACGATGGAATTTACGGCGGTTTTGCCGAGTGGCGCGATATTTTTGCAGTTACACGGCTGACGTTTGTGCGCCCCGACGGCACGCTTGTGGGCGGCAAACCGACACCGCGCCGCGCCTTCGGGCCAACCTGCGACAGCCTTGATGTGCTGCCCGAAGCGCTGCAATGCCCTGCTGATTTGCAGGAAGGGGACTACCTGCTGTTTGAGGCTATGGGCGCTTATACGCTGGCAATAGCGACAGGTTTTAACGGCTACGGCCCGCGTGAGGTGATCACCGTCGGGCGTGGCTAAGAACGGCAGATTTGGGAAAAATTAAGAGTATTTTCCCAGTCTTTGCTCACCTTTCCTGAACAAGGTTTTGTTACCTTATCGGCATGAACACGCCATCACGATGTCTTGTTCATCTGTAATGGTGCTTGGCAATTGCCTGCTTTTGGCACAAGTTTGGGAGCCGATGAAAGAAAAGTAGCTATGCCGTTCAACCGCTTGAAAAAGGGCCTGTTTAACCTGCTGTGGCCGGCACAGAGACAGGGAAGCACCGCGCAGGTTCATACCCGCGCACCGATGATACATGTGATCATCCTTGACGGAACCATGTCTTCGCTCAAGCCGGGATGTGAAACCAACGCAGGGCGCACCTACCGTCTGCTCAGCGAAATCGGAGCACCTGTGTCGGTGTTTTATGAAGCCGGTGTGCAGTGGGCCGATTGGCGCAGCACTCGAAATGTGATGCTTGGACGGGGTATGAACCGTCAAATCAAGCGTGCCTTTGGCTACCTCGCGTCGCGCTACCGCCCCGGCGACACGATTTTTTTCTTTGGGTATTCGCGCGGCGCTTATGCTGTGCGTTCGCTGGCTGGTGTGATCGACAAAGTCGGGCTCTTGCGGGCTGAATGTGCCACCGAGCGCAATGTCGAGCAGGCCTACAGGCTTTACCAGAACGACGCTCCGACTGACCAGATAAAGACATTTGCGAGCGCTCATTGCCACGCGCAGACCAGTATCGAAATGATCGGCGTTTGGGATACGGTCAAGAGGCTTGGTCTCCAGCTTCCGCTGTTGTGGCGGCTGTCGCGCAAGGCGCATTCTTTTCACAACCATCAGCTCGGCGCTTCCGTGCGGCACGGGTTTCACGCGCTGGCGCTACACGAAACGCGCCGTGTTTTTGAGCCGGTGCTTTGGACCTGTCCACAAGACTGGCAAGGGCGCGTGGAGCAAGTGTGGTTTTCAGGTTCGCACGGCGATGTTGGCGGTCATGTTGACCGCGACGAACGGGCGCGGACACTGGCCAATATCCCGCTGGTATGGATGCTCACCAAGGCAGAGGGATGCGGCATGCCTTTGCCTGAGGGATGGCAGGAGCGCTTCGAACAAGACCCGTTTGCTGCGTCGATCGGGACATGGCGTGGCTGGGGCAAGCTGTTCTGGCACCGTCGGCGCCGCCGTGTGGGTGCCGGTGTTTGTGAGAGCCTGCACAAAAGCGTTGATGAGCGCGCGCTCGCAGCCGGTGTTGCGCCAAGTCTGCCGCGGGTGAAACTTCCGCCTATTCCGTCAGCTCGCGCGGCACGATAAAAGCAAGCGGTGTGCCGGCGCCAAAGCGCAGATCGGCCCAGCGTTCGGCTTCAAAATCAGCAACCAAAGTCGCACCTGACGGGTAGTCTGCAAAACGCGGGTGTTGCGGCGTGCGCTGCAAAATGCGGCCTGCAAACTCGGCGATACCGGGGTTGTGGGCCACGATCATGAGCGTTTTGCCCGAGCCTTTGCCCTGCGCGATGCTGAGAATTTTGTCAGCACCAGCATGATAAAGCCCGTCAAGAAACTGTGTTTCAGGTTGCAGTCCCGAGCGCTCAAGTGTCTCGCGGGTGCGCGTAGCGGCCGAGCAGAGGGCCGCGTCAGGCGTGTAGCCCTGCGCAGATATCCATGCCCCGATAGCTTTGGCCGCGCCTTGACCGCGCTTGTTCAACACGCGCTCAAAGTCACTCAATGTAAGGTCATCCCAACTTGATTTTGCGTGTCTGGTAAGAACTAATCTGAGGGTCATAAAAAGGCTTTCATGTGGAAATTTGACTGCTCCGGCGCGCGCCCGAAAGCCTGAGATTGTGGACAGGCGCGCCGCGAAAGGCAACCGCTTTTCAAGCAATCGGCGCCTTCGGGCGAGCCTATATGGGCTTTGCAGGCGGGCACATCGTAAGATTGTGATGCGTTCAGAGCGCCAACAGGGCAGGCGGTTAGGCAGGGCTTGTCGGCACAGGTGTCGCAGGGGTTTTGGCCTGCTTCGGGCAAGTCATAGAGCGCGGGGAGGCGCACGGCACCACGGTAGGAGGCCCAGAGCCCGGCGCGCGCATGCACGAGCATTCCGATCGGTGACTGCCAAGCTTGGCCGCTGGCCATCGCCCATTGCATGAACGGCGGGTAAGGCGGCCCGTCGGAGGGGAAGACAGCTATGCCGCCCCAGCTTTCTGCGAAGTCGGAAATAATCCGCTTTGAAAAACGGTCGAGCGGGTTTGGTAGGCCATCACCATACTCGGACGTATGGGTGAAGGCCGGCCAGAAACACCCCTCTTCAGGGCCGAGCAAAACAACGGTTTCTTCGCCATCATGCAGAGCGCCGTAAACAGCAAGCGCGTGCTGTTCGGGCGCGGGGCTTAGCGCTTGGTGAAGGGCAACCATAGGCTCCATCCGAGTTTGCTTGGCCGTTCGTCTTGCCATTGAAGGCCGATATGCATCTCGTCGTGGCCTTCGCTTGGTTGCGCGATGTAGGTGTGAAACAGCCTGTCCCAGAGCGAGAGCGAAAAGCCGTAGTTGCTGTCGTGCTCGGCGCGGTGAACCGAATGATGCACGCGGTGCATGTCGGGCGTGACGAGCACCAACCGCAGAGCGCGATCAAACGGCAAGGGCAGGCGCAGGTTGGCGTGGTTGAACATTGCCGTGCCGTTGAGCAGCACTTCAAACAGGATGATCGCCAATGCCGAGGGGCCGATCAGGTAAACCAGCCCTATTTTGAGCAGCATCGACAGGGCAATTTCGACAGGGTGAAAGCGGATCGCAGTTGTTACGTCGGTTTCGGTGTCAGCGTGATGCACGCGGTGCAAGCGCCAGAGGAGGGGCACCTTATGAGTGATCAAATGCTGCGCCCAAATGGCGAAATCAAAGATCAGAATGGCGAGGATGATCTCGACCCAAAGCGGCCAGTTGAGGGCGTTAAAAAGCCCCAAATCACTTGCAGATGCATCGAGCGCGGCACCAACAGCGAGCAACGGCAGAGCCAGTGCCAGCAACCAAAGCGTCGCGGTGTTGAGCAGCGACAGGCCCCAGTTTGCGACCCAGCGTTGGCTGCGTGGCGTGCGGCGCGCACGGCGGGGCAGCAGTGCTTCGGCAAGCGCCAAAAGCACGAACAGCCCGAGAAAGACCGACAAGCGAAAGAGAGTTTCGTGTTCCATTGTCGCAATTTGATCGTATCGCGCAGGCGATGCAAGCCTAGCCGCGAATAAGCGAACCAGCGCCGTGTTGGGTGTAGAGTTCCAGCAAACAGGCGTTTGACTCGCGACCGTCGAGAATAACCACACCGCGCACGCCGCCGTCGATGGCCATGAGCGCGGTTTCGGTTTTGGGGATCATCCCGCCGGCGATCGTGCCATTTGCGATCATCTCGCGGATCGAGTCGGCTTTAAGCTCGGTCACGACATCGCCCTCGGCGTTTTTGACACCTGCGACATCGGTGAGCAACAAGAGCCTGTCAGCCTTGAGCGCGGCGGCAATAGCTCCAGCGGCTGTGTCGCCATTTACATTGAATGTCTCGCCGTTTTTACCAGCGCCGATGGGGGCGATAACCGGGATCGAGCCCTTTTCAAACAGATCATGCAACACGGTGGCGTCCATGTCTGTTGGCGTTCCCACAAAGCCGAGATCGGGGTTTGTTTGCGTGCAGACCATCAGGTTTGCGTCTTTGCCCGAGAGGCCAACAGCCTTGCCGCCCTGGCCGTTGATGGCCTGCACGATACGCTTGTTGACGAGGCCCGAGAGCACCATCTCGACGACTTCGACGGTGGCGGCATCTGTCACGCGCTTGCCGTCAACAAAGGTGCTTTTGATGCCGAGCGTGTCGAGCTTTTCGTTGATCATCGGGCCGCCGCCATGAACAACCACAGGGTTCACGCCGACCATCTGCATTAGCACGATGTCACGCGCGAATGTGTCCATCGCCGCTTGATCGCCCATTGCGTGACCGCCGAACTTAACCACAACGATTGCACCATTGTAGCGCTGCAAGTCTGGCAATGCGTTTGAAAGGGTGCGGGCGGTGGCTTTTCTATCGGTGTTCATATCGAGCTTTTTCATGTTGTGCGTCCGGATGCTGGCAGGCTTGCAAGAGGGCTAAACAAGCGTCGCGATGATGGTGCGTAAAACGTCAATGCCGAGGCCTTTTTCGCTTGATGTCACGACAAGCTCGGGAAAGGCCGCGGGATGTTTTGACAGTTTCTCGCGCACTTGCTTGAGGATTTTTTCAAGCTCGCCAACCTTGAGTTTATCGGTCTTGGTGAGCACGCATTGGAAGGTCACAGCGGAGCTGTCGAGCAGCGACATGATCTCTTCATCGACAGCTTTGATGCCGTGGCGCGCGTCGATCAGCACAAAGGCGCGGCGCAGGTTCTGACGACCGGAGAGATATTGCTTGAGCAATCGCTGCCACTTTTCGACAACTGCGATGGGCGCGTTGGCATAGCCGTAGCCGGGCAAGTCAACGAGATAGTGGCTCTCGTCGATGGTGAAAAAGTTGATCTCTTGTGTGCGGCCCGGAGTGTTTGAGGCTCGCGCCAGCCCCTTGCGGTTTGTCAGCGCGTTGATCAGGCTTGATTTGCCCACGTTGGAGCGGCCCGCAAAGCAAACCTCAAGCCTGTCGCCTTCAGGCAGGCCCGACATCGCGACCACGCCCTTAAGGAACTCGGCCCCGCCACCCGCAAACATTTTGCGGCCCTTTTCAAGGCTGATGTCATCGGGTGCTTCGGCTTCAGGAAAGGGAAGTTGCATCAGAGCACCTCGATTGTGTCGCCGCGTTTGATCTCGGCAGTGCGGGTCACTTCGGCGTAGATGCCAAAGTTCTGGTGGCCCCAGTTGGCTTTGAGTGTCTTGAGCGTGTCGACATCGCGCGCGCCCGTCACGGGCGAGGCGGTGGTGTGCATGCAGCGCACGACGGGCTCTTTGACAGTGAGTTCAGCCTCACCGATGCGGACGGTCTTGCCGATCCAGTTGAACTCATCCCACGCGGGCAAGCCGTCAAACCAGATGTTGCCACGCCAGCGTTGGTCTTCGAGGGCATGACCGAGCTTTGCCTCAACGTCTCGGTGCGACGCTTCGCTCATCAGCGAGACCGAGGCAAAGGGCGTATCGGTAAAGCCGCGCTGTTGCCCGCGAATGACCCGCACGGATTGCGCGCGGTTTTCGGGCACAAGCGGGCCGGCCCAAGCGACGAGCTTGTCGCCTTCGCTGTCAGGGTCGAAAGTCAGTGTTTCGAGGTCAGGGTGGGTCAAAGTTACCAGCCCTGTGACCTCATCCAATTGCGCATTGATCGCCGCGAGACGCGGGGCTTTGGTGCCGATCGAGAAGTTCTGGCAGCGCACCCATTCGCTCCCGTCAGCGTCAGAGCTGTCGTGTGCGACGGCCCATGTTCTGTCCCATGGCAAGGTCTGACCAGCCGTGAGCACCACGCTTTCAAGCGCTTCGCGGCCGTGGCTTTTGACAGGGTAGCGCCAAAGTTGGGTGACCTGCGCGTTCATTCAGACTCCTTGGTCTTCTTCTTGAAGGACGAGGTGATGTTTCCGAACACATCAGGCTTATAGCCGTGCCAGCGCATGATCAGATACTGCTGGGTGAAGGTGATCGTGTTGTTGGCGATCCAGTAGATCACCAGACCCGACGCAAAGCTGCCGAGCATGAACATAAACACCCAAGGCATCCAGGCGAAAATCTGTTGTTGCACCGGGTCGCTGGGCGCGGGGTTGAGCTTTTGTTGCAGCCACATTGTGACGCCAAGCAAGATCGGCAGCACACCGATAAACACCAGCGCCATCGTCGAGCCGGCAGCAGGCGCGTCCCAAGGCAGAAGGCCGAACAGGTTGTAGATGGTTGAGGTGTCAGGCGCTGAAAGATCATTGATCCAGCCGATCCACGGCGCGTGCCGCAACTCGAGCGTGACAAAGATAACTTTGTAGAGCGAGAAGAAGATCGGAATTTGCAGCAAGATCGGCAGACAGCCGGCGGCAGGGTTTGCGCCTTCTTTTTTGTAGAGCGCCATCATTTCTTGCTGAACTTTCTGGCGATCGTCACCAGCGTTTTCCTTGATCTTCTCCATCTGCGGTTGCAGCTCTTTCATCTTCGCCATCGAGGCATAGGACTTATACGCCAGCGGGAAGAGGATGAGTTTGATCACAAATGTCAGACCGATGATCGCCCAGCCCATATTGCCGATCAGCAGGTTGATGTTGTGCAGGAGCCAGAACATCGGCTTGGTGATAAAGAAGAACCAGCCCCAGTCGATGCTGTCGAGAAACTGCGGGACGTTTTGGGTGTTCTCGTAATTGCGAATGGTTTCCCATTCTTTGGCACCAGCAAAGAGCCGCGTTGAGGCGCTGACGGTTTGGCCCGCCGCGAGCGTGTGCGTGGCGTGTTTCGTTGTGGCCTGGAAAATGTCGCTGCGCGGGTCGTGATAAGTGCTGAGCTTGGTGCCGGGCTCGTTCACGATCAGCGCGGTTTGCCAGTAGTGATCGGTGAAGCCTGTCCAGCCGTATTCCGCCATGGTCAGCTCTTCAAAGTCACTGCTAGGCGAGATGTCGTCATAGTTGGTTTCAGCGTATTGTCCGTCAACCGAGTTGATCGCACCTTCGTGCAAAACGAAAAAGTTTTTCATGTCCGACGGCTCACCGTGCCGTGCAACCGTTGCATAGGCTGCCAGTGCGACAGTGCCTGCACCGGTGTTTTCAACTGTTTGTGTGATCGAAAACATAGAGGCATCGTCAAGGCTGATCTCGCGGCGGAACACCAGTCCGGCGCCGTTGTCCCAAACAAGGGTGACGGGGCTGTCTTGGGTGAGAGTCTCGCCGCTTTCAACCGACCAGATCGTGCTCGCACCGGGGACGGTGTCAAGCGTCAGGCCGGTGCTCGGTGCCCAGCCGAACAGGGCGTAATAGGCTTCGTCTTCACTTGTTGGCTTGAGCAGTTGGACGATCTTGCTGTTTTCATCGAGCGTTTCCCGATAATTTTTCAGTGAAAGCTCGTCGATGCGCCCGCCTGCGAGCGAGATCGACCCTGACAAAGTATCGGTTTCGATCGCCACGCGGGCTGCGCTTGCTGAAAGGTCTTTGGTGGGTTGGGTGGTCGTTGCAGTTCCGGCTTCGGCGGTTGCCGTCGGCACGGTTGCTTCGCTAGAACCTGTGGTTTGGCTCTCGGGTGCGTTCGCCGCGATCTGCTCTGGCGTTGGTTCGGGCGGCGGAAAGAGCACGCTCCAAGCCAGAATGACCAGCATGCTGAGTGCAACTGCGAGAATAAGATTCTTGTTTTGATCGTCCATTGCGCGCCCTGTAACCTTTGCTTTGCAAGTGCAGCAGGTTCAACAGAGTAGCGGCCCGAACGTCAAGCGGATAGTTCCCTACAGCCCCACTGGCAGCAGGATTTTTGGGCTTTTTGGCTTGTTAGGGCTGGGATGAGCCCCAAGGGCGCGTTTGACTGACGGATTTTGCTTGAAGGAAACTGCTTTCGTCTATGCCGCCCTCTTTGCGAATTGCGCTTTTGATAACTCAAAGTCTTAACGTGATTGCCCACTGATTTTGGGCAAGGAGCCGAGCGCCGCATTGTGGGCCTGTAGCCATGATATCGTCGCTTCAAAAGGCATTGGGCGGGCGATGCCGTAGCCTTGCACATGGGCACAACCGAGCTGACCGAGCATAGCGTGCTCGCCTGCAGTCTCGACACCTTCTGCAAGGGTTTCCAATCCGAGGCGCTCGGCCATAGTTTGGATGGCGGACACCATGCGTTGCTGCTCTTGGTCCTTGTCAACGCGGGTGACAAAGGAGCGGTCAATCTTTATCCGCTCGATCGCCAGACGTCTGATCGCGGTGATTGACGCGTGGCCGGTGCCGAAGTCATCAAGATCAATCCGGCAGCCCATTTCAGCGAGCTTGGCAAGGTTGCGTGCGGCAGCGTCTTCAGGCGACCCGGCAACAATAGATTCAAGAACCTCGATGGTCAGGCGTTTGGGCTCAAGATCAAAGCGGTCAAGATCCCAGCGGATTCTTTCAGAAAGCTTGGGGTTGCGAAGCTCTTCGGCGGTGAAGTTGACGGCGACACAAGGCACGTTTGCGCCGGATTTGTCCCAGGCCTTTAGGGCTGTGAGCGCACCATAAAGGATGACCTCGCCCAAACGCTCCATTTGCCCGGATTCTTCAAGTGCGGGCAAAAAGTCAGCTGGTGACACGGTGCCGCGTTTGGGATGTTGCCAACGCGCCAGAGCCTCAAAACCGGTGATGCGCCCTGTGTCTGTTGACACTTGCGGCTGAAACCAAGGCTCGATCTCGCCATTGTCGAGCGACGCATGAGCATCTTTGACCAAGGCTGCCCGTTTGACGCTGGTTTCGCCCATTTCACGGCTGAACGAGCGAATCGCCGAGGGTGCATTGCGCGCCGCCTCGTTGAGCGCGGTTTCGGCAGCTTTGAACAATGCTTGAGCAGACGGCGAGGGGCTGCGGGCGCTCAGACAGAACCCGATGGCGCAGCTTACATAGAGAGTGTTGGTTTCAATCGACACCGGTTCTTCTATGGCGGATTGCAGACGCGAAGTCAGCTGAATGGCGCTTTCAAGCTCGAAATGCGGAACGGGGCTGAGCAAAATCGCGTAGCGGGCACCGCCAAGCCAGAACACTTGATCGTTGTCGCGCAGCGTTGTTTTCAGCCTCTGAGCAAGGCGCTCAAGCAGGGTGTTGGCTGCGGTCTGCCCGTAGCGTTGCACCAGCGGCTCAAACTCTTCAAGTTGTACCAGAACCAGCGCGGTTTTGCGACTTTGTTCAGCGCAGCGCGTCAGCAATTTGCTTGTCTCCAAGTCCAGCGCAGCTTGCTGGGCGAGCCCTGTCACAGGATCAAGCCCGCCCATGTGACTGTGGCTCATGTTTTTGATAGACCCGCTGAGCAAGAACAACAGCGGCAAGCCCAAAGCCACCGACACTAAGGCCAACTCGCCCGCGAACCAAAAGGCACCAAGCGCGATCGCCGGCACAAAGGCCAACATATGCGGCCCGACGAGCCATTGCCCGAATGTCTGGCTGAACTTCAAGGCAGCGCGTGCCGGCTGATTGGCCATTTTGAAACCCTCTCAAGTTAACGTCGTTGAACGCTACATGGTGAGTCTCAACAGGCAATTAACGCAGCTTGGGAGGATCGCCTTTTGTTCCAGAATTCAGCGCAAGGTTTTGAAAATCAAACAAATTTGAATCAAGTAAATGGCTCGGGCGGGCGTTTGTAAGGGCTTTGAACATCACTTGGCGCCGCCCGGGGCTGTTCGCTTCCCAGCCATCAAGAATCTGTTTGACCTGTTGTCGCTGAAGACCGTCCTGACTGCCGCAGAGATCACAGGGGATGATCGGATATTGCATCGCGGCGGCGAATTTTTCGCAGTCAACCTCGGCCACATGGGCAAGTGGGCGATAGAGGAACAAGTCGCCTTCTTCATTCACAAGCTTGGGCGGCATTGTCGCCAGACGACCACCATGAAAGAGGTTCATGAAAAATGTCTCTAGAATGTCGTCGCGGTGATGCCCTAGCACCACAGCAGAGCAGCCTTCCTCGCGGGCGATGCGGTAAAGATTGCCGCGTCGCAACCGCGAGCAAAGCGCGCAGAAAGTGCGCCCCTCAGGCACCTTGTCCATGACAATAGAATAGGTGTCCTGATACTCGATACGATGCGGTACTTGCATATCTTCAAGGAATTTCGGCAGCACCGTCGCGGGAAAGTTTGGCTGCCCCTGATCAAGGTTGCAGGCAACAAGCTCAACCGGCAAAAGCCCGCGCCATTGTAGCTCGTGCAAGACAGCCAAAAGCGTGTAGCTGTCCTTGCCGCCGGACAAGCAGACAAGCCATTTGGCGCCTTCCTCGATCATGCCGTATTGCTCAATTGCTTCGCGGGTGTTCTGCACGATCCGCTTGCGAAGCTTCTTGAACTCGGTGGTCTTTGGCGCGCCATAAAACAGCGGGTGAATATCATCGGGTTTGTCTAGCATACCGAGCATATCGCACGAGGACGGCGGCGCGAAAAGGGGTGATTTTCTCCTCTTGGGTAAGCTATACCTGACTTTGCAGGTTTCCGATCGTGTGCAAGTATAGGTTGCATAACGTGGAGGAAAGCCAATGGACTATGTGTTTACCGTGCGCCGTCGCAGCGGCAACAGCTTTGAACCAGAACCGGGTGCGTCACACTTTCTCAAAGTGCCTGATAATGCCGACATGCCGTCGCCCGACCATAAGATCACCAAAACCGCTTGGGTGAACGAGGTGATCGAAACCGCCCGCCACGGGCCGCAAGACGACGGGCCGGTAGGTGATATTCTCATCTATATTCACGGGTTTAACACGCCGATGGAAGTGATGCTCGAACGCCAACGGCGCATTCGCACGTCACTTGAGTCGCAGGGGTTTGAGGGCGTGGTGATCAGCTTTGACTGGCCGTCTGACAACAAAGCGCTGAACTACCTTGAAGACCGCGTTGATGCCAAGCAAACCGCATTCCGGCTTGTCACAGAGGGCATCCAGAGCTTTGCCGCGTTGCAGCGGCCCGACTGTCAGATCAACACACATGTGCTGGCGCATTCGATGGGGGCCTATGTGCTCCGCGAGGCCTTTGATGATGCCGACGACAGGCCCGGCGTGGCGGCGCATGCTTGGTCGGTGAGCCAGTTGATGCTGGTATCGGGCGACATTTCAGCCAGCGGGATGCAGGCTGGCAGTTCTAAAACCTCGTCGATGTATAGGCATTGTGTGCGGCTAACGAACTACTTTAACCCCTACGACGAAGCGCTTTCTCTGAGCAATATCAAGCGGGTAGGGGTTTCCGAGCGGGTTGGGCGTGTGGGGATGCCCGACACCGCGCCGAGCAAGGCTGTCGACATCAACTGTGGCAACTACTATCGCGCGCATCGCGGCGACTTTGCGGGTATCGCGAACGCCTCGCACACTTGGTATTTCTATGATCAACGTTTCTTTGAGGATGTCTATCACACCATCAAAGGCGATGTTGACCGTGATGCCATACCCGGCCGCGGGCGGGGAGATCGGGGCAATCTGGTTCTGCTGAATGACGGAAGTGAACCCGGGCCAGTTGGATAGTGGCGGCCACTTGGTTTGTTCCTTAAGGGCTGCACATTGACGGCCATCGACGACAGGTTGGCGTTGGCTGCCATAACATGTATCTAGACCTAGCCAAACATCTGGGAACATACAAATGCGGCTTAGCGTCCAAACACACCTCTTATATGAGGTTTCCCAGCCCTGTGACTTGTTGCTTCAAATAGAAGCTATGCCAGATGCAGAGCAGGCTTGTCATAGCGCCCATGTCAGGTTTGATTCACAGTCGATCCACAAAGAGATTGCTGGTGAAAACGGCATTGGCAAGCGCAGGTGGATCAAGGCGGGGCCTTTGTTTGAATGCCGCTATGAGGCGACCTTCGATGTTGAACGTGAAATACCAGCTTGGGAAAGCCTCGCGCAGACGGCTTGGATGCAAATTCCTGCTGATGTCATCAAGTATCTGAAGCCATCACGCTATTGCCATTCCGATCAGTTTTTAGAGTTTGTTTCCAATCAGTTCCCAGACCAATCCGGCGGCGGGCTGGTGCTTGCGATGAACAACTGGATCAACCAGAACTTCACCTATGACAACAGCCATAGCGATGTCGGCACCACCGCGACGGACAGCTTTGTGAGCCTGCGTGGCGTATGCCGGGACTATGCCCATGTGTTGATTGCTTTTGCGCGCGCTGCGGGAATTCCGGCGCGTTTCGTCAGCGTTTATGCGCCACATGTCGAGCCGCAGGATTTTCATGCGGTGGTTGAGGTGTATCTGGACGGGTATTGGCACCTGATTGATCCGACAGGAATGGCAAATGCAGCGCAGATGATCCGCATTTGTGTCGGCCGCGACGCTGCGGATGCGTCTTTTTTAACGTCATACGGCTGGATGGAATTGAAAAAACAGACAGTTTTAGTCACTGAACTGGTTGAGTAGACGCAACGCCCGGTCGTAAAACAAGGGCAAAACAACGTTGTGTCGCCTCGTATTCAGTCATATGGAAGGGGCAACGCTAAACTTGCTGTTCTTTACCGGATCTGGATGAGATGAAATGACTTACTGTGTTGGCCTTCAACTGAACGATGGCATTGTTTTCATGTCAGACACACGCACGAACGCAGGTGTTGATAACTTCTCTACGACCAAGAAAATGTTTTCATGGACTGTGCCAGGTGAGCGCTCGATCACGCTTATGACGGCGGGCAACCTTGCGACAACGCAGTCGGTTATCAGCCTGCTCGAAGAACGCTCAAAGGCACCGTCAGAACGCAATCCGACGATCCTTGAACAGCCGACAATGTTTCAGGTGGCGCGTCTTGTTGGCGCGACGCTGACCGAAGTGATCCGTGGCGGCGGGACGGGCGGCCAAACAGGCTCTTCCCGTTTTACGGCATCCATTATTGTCGGTGGTCAAATTGCCGGCGGCACACCAACGCTGTTTCTTGTTTACCCGGAAGGGAACTTCATCGAAGTCACGGAAGATGCTCCGTTTTTTCAGATCGGAGAGGCCAAATACGGCAAGCCAATTCTTGTGCGCGCCTATGAACCCGACATGAGCTTTGAAGATGCGATCAAATTGTTGATGGTGTCGTTTGACTCAACGATCAAAGCGAACTTGTCTGTGGGTCTGCCTTTGGACGTGCAGATCTATGAAAAAGACAGCTTTGCCTTGGACGATCAGCTGCGCATCGAAGAAGACAATGAGTATTATCAGTCAATCTCACAAGGCTGGGGCGAGGCCCTGCGATCCGCGTTAACGCAACTGCCGAGCTACAAACGCGACTGAGCTTGCCGTAAAATTACGCCTACAGGCTCGGCCGCCGCCGCAAATCTAATGTCATCGGAAACTCGGGATGCGGACGTTCCGGCACCGGCGTTGTGACTCCCGGTGTGTGGCCGAGGTTTTCGAATCTGCTCAGGCGGCGGGCTTCGGCTTCGTTGCCGTTCACCGGGAAAGTGTCGAAGTTGCGCCCCCCCGGATGCGCGACGTGATAGCGGCAACCGCCCAGTGATTTGCCTGTCCATGTATCGTAGATGTCAAACGTAAGCGGCACATCGACGTCCAGAACAGGGTGCAACGACAGGGACGGTTTCCAAGCTTTGTAACGCACACCGCCCACGCGGGTTCCGTTGGTTTCTGTCGGGGTGAGCGGCACAACGCGGGTGTTTGCAGTGACGATGTATCGGTCCGGGTTGGCGCCTTTCAGCGTAACTTGCAGACGTTCAGAAGAGCTGTCTGTGTAGCGCACTGTGCCGCCGATCGCACCGGTTTCGCCCAGCACATGCCATGGCTCAAGCGCTTGGCGCAGTTCAAGCGTGACGCCTTCATAGGTAACTTCGCCGCAGAACGGAAAGCGGAACTCGGCCTGTGCTTCAAACCACGCAGGGTCAAGCGTGAAATCATGCGCCTTCAAGTCTTCCAGAACCTCGCGGAAATCCTGCCACAGGAAGGCAGGCAACATGAAACGGTCATGCAGCGTGGTGCCCCAACGGGTCAGGTTGCCGCTGATCGGGCTTTCCCAGCAGCGCGCAATGATGGCCCGCAGCAAAACCTGTTGGGCAAGGCTCATACGTGGGTTCGGCGGCATCTCAAAGCCGCGAAACTCGACAAGGCCAAGGCGGCCAGTCGGGCCATCGGGAGAGAACAGTTTATCTATGCAGATTTCCGTGCGGTGGGTGTTTCCCGTGACATCAATCAACGCGTTGCGCAGCAAACGGTCGGTCAGCCAAGGCGGCGGCGTTTCACCCTCGGCTGGTGGCCAAATCTGATCAAGCGCGATCTCGAGTTCATACAGAACATCATGGCGGGCTTCGTCGATACGCGGTGCTTGTGAGGTCGGCCCGACAAAGGTGCCCGAGAACAGATATGACAGGCTCGGGTGTCGCTGCCAGAACAGGATCAGACTTTTCAGAAGATCAGGACGGCGCAGGAACGGGCTGTCGGCAGGCGTGGCCCCACCAACGACGACATGGTTGCCGCCGCCTGTGCCGGTGTGCCGTCCGTCGACCATAAACTTGTCTGCCCCAAGGCGACACTGGCGCGCTTCTTCATAGACTGTTTCGGTCGTTGCAACGCAGTCATCCCAGCTTGCTGCCGGGTGAATATTGACCTCGAGCACGCCGGGGTCAGGTGCGATGCGCATCACCTCAACGCGCGGATCATGGGGGGGGGCATACCCTTCGATCAGGACTTTGCGGTTGATCTTCTTGGCGGCGGTTTCGACGGCGGCAATCAAGTCGAGGTAGTCTTCCAGCTTTTCGACAGGCGGAAGGAAAACACACAAACGCCCGTCGCGGGCCTCGACAGAGATCGCGGTGCGCACGCGCCCGTCCAGATCCCCCAAGGTTTGTTCAATCTGCTCCTGTCCCGCTGAAGCCTCGGTGCGGTGCGCAACCTTCGGGCTGGGCTGGCGGGCTTCGGTTTCAGCCGGTGTCGGGGCCGGAGCCAGCGCTTCGCGTGCTTCTGTCGGGTCTTGCGGGTTGATGAACGGATAGTCGCTTTCGGGAACGTGCGGCAATGTCCCGAGCGGGAGGCGATAGCCGACAGGGCTGTCGCCTGACACGAGAAACACCTTGCCCCGCCGCAGGTTCCAGACTTCCGACATCCACTTGCTGGAGGCGCGCGCCTGCCAGCGCTGCACCGGCAGCACGTAGCCCGCCGGTGTGTTCAACCCGCGCTCAAACACCTTGGCAATGCGGGCGCGTTCTTCCGGGTCGGCGAGTTTCGAGTTTTCGGGTGTGACATTGGCGGGCAGGTTGCCCTCTTTGATGATCCATTCTGCCGGATCTTCGAAGGCGGGCAGTACGTTTGTTTGCGGCACAGAAAGGTAATCTGCGATCCCGTTCAAAAGCGCTTGAGCGTCATCAGGCCCCACGTCTTCATTTGTGTCTTCACGGGCCAAGAGATCCGCGTCATGCCAGATCGGCTGACCATCTTTGCGCCAGTAAAGAGAGAAGGTCCAACGGGGCAGCGTTTCACCGGGATACCATTTGCCTTGGCCGTAGTGTAGCAATCCGCCCTTTGAGAACTTCCCTTGCAGGCGGCGCATCAAGGTGTCGGCAAGTCCGCGTTTGGTCGGGCCGACAGCGTCGGAGTTCCACTCGTCACTTTCAAAGTCATCAATTGAAACGAATGTCGGCTCGCCGCCCATCGTCAGGCGCACATCACCGGCCTCAAGGCGTTGATCTACCTTCTTGCCGAGCGCGTTCAGGGCAATCCAGGCATCTTCCGAGAACGGCTTGGTGATGCGCGGATGCTCGGCCGTTCGGGTGACTTGCATGTCAAAGGAGAACTCGACATTGGCCGCACTCGCAACGCCGGAAATGGGCGCGGCGTGGCGGTAATGTGGTGTTGCCGCAAGCGGGATGTGGCTTTCACCAGCGAGCAAACCGGAGGTAGGATCAAGGCCAACCCACCCCGCACCGGGCAGATAAACCTCGACCCATGCATGCAGATCGGTGAAGTCTTTGTCGGTGCCCGCAGGCCCGTCGATTGCGACAAGATCCGGCTTGAGCTGGATCAGATAGCCCGACACAAACCGCGCGGCGAGGCCGAGGTTGCGCAGGACTTGCACCAAAAGCCAACTGGTATCACGGCATGACCCTGCCTTGCGGCCAAGTGTTTCCTCGGCGGTTTGCACGCCTGGCTCCATGCGGATTTCATAGTTGATCTCGTTTGACAGGCGGCTGTTTAGCATCACCAGAAAATCTATCGTAACCATCGGGCTGCGGGACACAGTTCCCAAGAAACCTTGCAACAGTGGCCCGACAGAATCGGTGGTCAAATAGATGCCCAGATCAGGGGCTATATCGGGGTCATACGTGAGCGGAAACTCCTTCGCGCTGTCTTCCACAAAGAAATCAAACGGGTTGTAAACCGACATATCCGCGACCAGATCAACTTCGATTTTGAACTCGCGAACCGGCTCGGGGAAGACAAAGCGAGCGAGCCAGTTTCCGTATTGATCTTGTTGGTGGTTCACAAAATGAGCTGAAGGCGAGACAGTGAGACTGTGCGAAATGACCCGTGTGCGCGAGTGAGGCGCTGGGCGTAAGCGGATGGACTGGGGGCCAAGGGTCACTGGCGTGTCGTATTTATAGTGCGTGAGGTGGTAAATACTTGCAGTGATTGACAATTTGTCTGCCTCCTTGTGCTCAATCGAGCATGCAGTGATCCGTTGGAGTTGCCTTCTCGAAGTCATGACGAGGCAACCATTTGACGCTGAATTAACCCCGGTTTCGAGGAGAGCATTGAGCGTGATCGTGCTTCTAGTTGGCATTCCAATTGCAGAATTTGCAACCATTCGGTGTTTTGAAGGGCATTCTTTTTTGTGGCCGCCTAAAAAATAGGCACATAAGGGGGCGGGTTCAGTGTCGCTACGAATTCTTGGTAGCGACAGGTTGCAGATCGAGCTTTTTAAGCTACGGTTAACCTATGGATACACCCCGAGACCACTTTGACGAAATGCTTGAAGGTTCAGATGGCGTAAGAGAGCCTTACCGGCAGTATCAAAATTGGTTTTCATCCGAGAACCCCTCACGCCTGATCAAGAAGTCCAAAGAGGCAGAAGCGTTTTTTAGGCGCACCGGCATTACATTCAATGTCTATGGCCGCTTGGCTGCACAGGAGCGGCTCATCCCGTTTGATCTGATCCCGCGCATTATTGCGAACCGTGAATGGAGCAGGTTGTCCAAAGGGATCGAGCAGCGGGTGCGCGCGATCAATATGTTTCTGCATGATGTCTACAACCGTCAGGAGATTCTGCGCGCCGGTGTCATTCCGACCGAGCTGATCGCCCGGAACGAAGCCTTTTTGCCGCAGATGATGGGCTTTTCGCCACCCGGAAATATATACACCCATATTGTTGGAACAGATATTGTTCGCACCGGCGAAGACGACTTTTTTGTGCTGGAAGACAACGCGCGCACGCCTTCGGGCGTATCCTATATGCTGGAAAACCGCGAAACGATGCTGCAGATGTTTCCCGAGTTGTTCAGCCAGAACAAAGTTCAGCCTGTTAGCAACTATCCTAAAAACCTGCGCCGCTCGCTGGCGGCCTGTGCGCCTGTAAACGGCACCGACAAATGCACCGTCGCTATCCTGACGCCGGGCATTCACAACTCGGCCTACTTCGAGCATTCCTTCCTCGCTGATCAGATGGGCGTCGAGCTTGTGGAAGGGCATGATCTGAAAGTCGTTGATGGCCGGGTCGCGATGCGCACAACACAGGGCTACACGCCCATTGACGTGCTTTACCGGCGGATTGACGACGACTATCTCGATCCGCTGAACTTCAATCCGGACTCGATGTTGGGTGTGCCCGGCATCATGGATGTTTACCGCGCGGGCAATATCACCATCGCCAACGCACCCGGAACGGGCATTGCAGATGACAAGGCTATCTATTCCTACATGCCGGAAATTGTTGAGTTCTACACCGGTGAAAAGGCGCTTTTGAAGAACGTGCTGACACATCGGTGCTCAGAACCGGACGCGCTGAAATATGTGTTGGAAAACCTCTCCGAGCTGGTGGTGAAAGAGGTGCATGGCTCGGGCGGTTACGGCATGCTTGTCGGCCCGGCCGCGAGCAAAAAAGAGATCGCGGCT
Source organism: Lentibacter algarum (assembly GCF_018860975.1). GTDB lineage: Bacteria > Pseudomonadota > Alphaproteobacteria > Rhodobacterales > Rhodobacteraceae > Lentibacter > Lentibacter algarum_A. The sequence continues at coordinate 132,790 of NZ_JAHKQI010000006.1, read as the reverse complement.
TTCGCGGCGAAGCTAAAGAAAAACCCGCAAAACTACATCGCACAGCCAACACTGTCTTTGTCGACAGTGCCGATTTTTGCAAAGAAAGAACTGTCGCCGCGACACGTTGATCTGCGCCCGTTTGTGTTGGTTTCACCGGATGGAATAAACATCACACCCGGAGGTTTGACACGTGTTGCGCTCAAGGAAGGGTCGCTTGTGGTGAATTCTTCGCAGGGTGGCGGCACGAAAGACACTTGGGTTTTGGAGGACTAGAGCGATGCTAGGCAAAACCGCAGGTGGCCTTTACTGGATGTTTCGCTTTCTGGAGCGCAGTGAAAACACTGCCCGACTGATCGAAGCCGGATTTCGCATTGCGCTGACACGCTCCAGCGACTCTGAATCCGAGTGGAAGTCGGTTGTGACAACGGCTGGCGTGCGCGCGGGATATGACGACATTTATGACAGCTATGCCGCTGCTCATGTCGTCGACTACCTTCTGCGCGACATGCGCAATCCGTCGAGCGTTATGAACGTCATCGCGAATGCCCGCATGAACGCGCGCCTTGTGCGAACCGCCCTGACAACAGAAGTCTGGGAGGCGGTGAACGAAAGCTGGATGGTTATGAAGGCGGCTATGAAACGCCCGGTTCGTGAAACCGAGCTGCCTGCACTTTTGGGTGAAGTGCGCCGCCACAGCGCCTTGGTGCGCGGGGCGCTGCACGGCACGATGCTGCGCAATGATATCTATGACTTCGCACAGATCGGAACGTCTCTCGAACGCGCCGATAACACGGCACGGATCATTGATGTTAAATACTACACGCTGCTTCCGTCAGCGAGCTTTGTTGGCTCTCCGCTCGACAACGTGCAATGGGAGACGATCCTGCGGTCTGTTTCGGCTCATCGTGCTTTCAGGTGGCTCAATGAGGGCAACATGACGTCTGCCAACATCGCGGAGTTCATGATACTTGATTCTCGGTTTCCAAGATCGCTTAACTCCGCAAGCCATGCAATCGAGGCGCATTTGGGCTTTCTCGCAAAAGACTACGGAGCACCTGCGCCCTCGTACGATTTGGTCGATGCGCAGTTGAACAAACTGCGAGCCCACACCATCAAAACGATTTTTGATGACGGGTTACACCAGTTCATCGCGGGTTTCATTCGTGACAACAACGCGATCGGATCCCAGATTGAGCAGGATTATCAGTTCAATGGTTAGGCTGTCCTCATGAAACTCAAGATATCGCATACCACGACCTATAGTTATGACGAGCCTGTGCGCTACGGGTTGCAGCAGGTTCGCCTGACACCCTTAACCGACCACAACCAAACCGTTTTGAACTGGGCTATGAGTGTCTCTGGCGGTTCCGAAGAGTTGCAGTTTCAGGACGAGTTCAACAACACCACAATGCTCGTGCAAGCCGAAAGCGGGGTGAGCGAAATCTCGATCACGGTGGCAGGCGAGGTCGAGACCCACAACTCTGATGGCATCTATGGCAAAACCTATGGAGTGGCCCCTTTGTGGCTGTTCAGACAAAGCACGCCACGCACGACTGCGGGTAAGGGTATCAGGGCACTTGCCAAGCATATCAAAACACCCGCCGGTGATCTGGACGAACTGCACGCGCTTTCAGCAGCCATCTTGGCGAAGGTGCCTTACGGCCAGTCGGAAACCAACGTCAAAACCACAGCAGAAGAAGCGCTCAACGCAGCCAGCGGCGTCTGTCAGGACCACGCGCAAATCTTCATTTCAGCCCTGCGCCACGCGGGTATTCCGGCACGCTATATCAGCGGTTACTTGCGGATGGATGATCGTATCGACCAGGACGCTACCCATGCATGGGCTGAAGCGCACATAGACGGGCTGGGCTGGGTGTCCTTTGACGTTTCTAACGGAATATCAGCCGACGAACGCTATGTTCGAATTGCCGTGGGGCGAGATTCACGCGAGGCGGCGCCTATGTCGGGTCTGCGCATTGGAAACTCGGCAGAAAACATGAGCGTGTCGCTGCAAGTGCAACAATAGATTTGAACGAAGGCCATTCAAGGCTCGGAAAACAGGCAGATTTTCTGGCGCGCCACAGGGGAAGGCCTAGACGCGGCCCATGGCTTTGAGGCTGGCATGCAGGGCAGATGCGCGCGCATCACCGGCTTCAAGGGCGTAGATGAATGCGTGGGTGAGGTAGAACCCGCGTGCGATCTCTTCAGGCGCTTGCTCGCCGGCCTCGGTGTAGAGGCCGATCAAGGCGCTGTTGTCCTCGATCGCATGAGCTTTGAGCAGGCGGGCGTCGAGATCGCTCACTCGGCGGCCATTTTCTGGCGGTGCCCCGTGATTTGCCGTGCGATCCAGTCATGAAAGCAATGCGTCGGCCCGTCCATCGCCGGAGAGAAACGCCCGCCGTCAAAAGCCCGCCCGTAGCGCCCCTTTTGCATGCCTTCGACCACGAAGATGTCTTCGATGAACACACCTTTCCACTGGGTCGCGTTCTTGGCGCGCAGGGCTTCATCAACCTTTGGCTCGGCGTAAAACAGGTGCACATGCTCGGTCGTGGTATCAACGGTCTTCGGCTCAAGGATGATCGCGAAGGCATGATCACGCTGCACACCGAGCAGCACGTTGGGGTAGACGGTGATGTATTCGCCGCCTTCATTCCATTTGTCCGAGAGGTTCGGAAAGTCGGGGAATGTTTCGCCCATCTGGCCTTTGAGCTGACGGTAAACCAGCGTGCCCTGTCCGGAGTAGTGGCCATATTCTTCAATGTTGTAGTGGTCTTCCAGCCGTGAGTAGCTGTTAAGGCCGGGGTGCACCCACGGCAGGTGATAGCTCTCGCAGTAGTTCTCGACTGCGAGCTTCCAGTTGGTATCAACCTCAAGTTCAAAGCGGCTGTCTTCCCCTCCGTGATACATCGGAACATCGAACTCTTTCCAGCGTTCCAGCAACTCGGCATGCACGTCTTCAAAGGGCGGGGCCGTATTTGAGGCGTTAACGTAGATTACCCCGAGCCAGATATAGCTTGGCACCTCGTAAAGCCCGAGCTCGCTTTTGGGCATGTCTTTGTGGGTGTTCATGCCCGGCCCGCCGACATGCGGCTGCGCGACGAGCTTGCCTTTGGTTGAGTAACACCACGAATGATAGGGGCAGCGGATCGCGCCTTCGATCTTCTTGGGCTCGGAAACAAGGATCATTCCGCGGTGCCGACAGGTGTTTTGAAACACCCGCACTTGGCCTTCAGTGTCGCGAATTAGGAGCAGCGGCATACCGATAAACTCGATCGGCTTTGCATCACCGTTCTCGGGCACATCAGCCTCGGTTCCGATACCCGACCAGTTGTTGTAAAGCACCGCATCGCGCTCTTCCATGAACACGCGCTCGTCAGTGTAATGTTCGTTGGGCAGGCCGTTGGCCTTGGCGACAGGGCGCATAACGCCGGACAGATCAGTGCTCATGTTGATGTCTCCCTATGTTAGAGGGATTCTAGCAGAAATGAGCCGGCTGACTTTTCTCACTGCGACAGTGACTTTTCTCATGGCGACGTTTCTGAAGGGGTTACGAGCTTGGTGAGAGTTTTCGGGACGTTTTGGTTTTGCTGTCACGGGATTGAGACAAACAGCACAGAAAGCGAGCTTTGTGACCTTTGCAGCGAATGTCAGGTTTGTTGGCTTGATGTCGCGAGTGCTTTAACCGCGTCGATAACTTCGGAAAGGGCAAATTGCTGTTCGCCTTCGGTGCCAATGGGCAACAGAGGGCGGATGGCCTCATAGCTGCGCCGCACATCTTGCCCGAGACAATCGAGCGGGATCTTACGACGGTGGGTCGCCCAAACGGCAATGCTCATCTCAAGGGCGGCGACCTTCCAGCCGGTATCCAACTGGCGTTGCAAATCATGGACCGCATGCAGTGCATGACCAGAGGTATCTTCGACACCATCCGCAAGTTGGCCTACCGAAATAAGCAGGTGTGGGCGGGCCCAAATCTTCATTGATGTGATCAACGACGACGCAATATGACCAAGGTTTAGAAACTGAACGCCACCTGTCGCAGCTCCGTTGTTTTCGGCCAATCCCGTTGGCAAGCCAGAAAATGCGGGCCACTGAAGTTTCTGGATGCGCTCGCCCGACAGATCAGCGAGTTTGCCAAGCGCCTGTCGCATCGTATCAAGTGCAAGCGTCAGCCGCGTGGTGTCCATATTGGCGTGTGACACCGCGCCGTTTATGTCAGGCACAATGATGGGGTTATCATTGACGGTGTTCAGTTCTTGATCCCAGATCATTTCCATACGGTCTGCAGCTTCGGCTACTGCTCCGTGGACTTGTGACAATGCCCGAAAGCTAAGAGGGTCTTGAATAAGTCTTGCAGCGTCAGGCGACCAAAGTTTGGAGCCTCGTAGATGATGGCGCATTCGCGCAGCGCTTGCGCGTTGACCGGGGCGTTTGTGAACCTGATTTACGGCCTCTGACATCGCGCCAAGATTTCCGCAAAAACCTTCGAGCGTGACGGCCCCGACCAGATCAAAAAGCGCGAGTTGTTGTTTCAGCTCGACCACTGCAAAGGCCCCAAGGGCCAATGTCACCGCGTTGTGGTTGATCAATGAAAGCGTTTCTTTTGCCTTTGGCAGGCCCTGTGCCTTTGCCGCGTCAAGGTTCAGCAGCCAGACCGCCATCTGGGCGAGTGGCACCAGATCAGATGCACCAACGGACCCGCTGGCGTCGATCTGCGGCATTTCGTTGTCGTTGCAGGCCGCAATCATGGTTTCTAGCAATTGCGGGCTGATGCCGGAATGCCCCTGCGCAAATTCGTTGATCATAACAATCAGTGCGGCCCGCACCACTGCGGGTGCCAGCACAGGGCCGGGAATACGGGTTGCATGGGCGTTTACAAGACGCAAATTATAGGCGGCAACTTCGCCTTCGGAGACCACAAAATCTTTTTGCGATCCGACACCGGTAGTGATGCCATAAGACGGAATGCCCTTACGCACGATTGTGTCGACAGCCGCGCGGCGTTTTGCAACCTGATCCATACAATCGGGACGAACTTGTATTTTCTGCGCATGACTAACTGCCTGAACAAGCGCCCCACAATCAAGATCAACGCCGGAAAGAGTAAGGTGTTCAGAATACGCGGATTTCACAGTGGTGCTGGTCAAAATACTGTTCCTAAATGTTGGGAGGCCTGCTCCGCGAGAATGGAGCGGGCCCGTGTTTGAGGGTTGGGGATTAAGGGCCCGTGATTAAGGGTTGGGCACAGCCAGATACTCTGACGCCGGAATCCTAACGATGCCGAAAAGTCCAAGGGTGGCTCTATCCGTGTCTGACAATTGGTCAATGCCCTGTTCGACGGCATCAAACACCAGTTCGGGGTTATGATGTGTAGAGGTGATAAAGGGCAGAACCGGTGTTGTGGGTGCTGTGATTTTAAGTACGCGCAGATCATTTGCAAACGCGTCATAGCGTTTGATTAACCGCCAGGTCACCGCATCCAGTGCTGCAATGTCTGCCTTTCCCGATGCGACCATCTGGGCAGAAAGGGCATGGCCAAACGACTGAATACGTTTGGGGAACGTAACACCTGCTGCGGCGCCGTGGTTTAAAGGCGCGGCAAATCCGGACTGCGAATTCTCTTCGTTGAAGGCAAATGTCGCCGCCGCATAGTCTTGCAAGGTTGTCCGCGGATCATCCTTTCGCACCACAAACACGCTGTAATAATGGCCCTCAGGGCAACCCTTAAGGCGATAATCCGGGGTGCCGACCAAATTGACTTTGCCGTGCAACAACTTGCGGTAAGGCATGCCACAGGTCTGGGCAAGTACCATCGCGGGGTCGCTCCATACCGCCATCAGATCATCGCGCTGCGACAGCGCTTGGGGCGCGTCAATGCCATGTCTGTGCAGGCCGCGCCGAACGAGATCCCAGAACCGCCGATGGGCTGCGGCTAACTCGGGCCGGTCGTACATGGGAAGGCTTGCGATCATGAGGCGATCCTTGCGTTAGATGGCGGCCTGCTGCACGTCGCCTCAACCAAAAGCGCCATGACATCCTGATGTTCGGGGAACTCCGCATGAACCTGCTTCAGCGCCTCTTCCTGGTTGAAACCAAAGCACCATTTCAGGCCTTGGTCGAACAAGGGCTGGGCCAAAAGAGCGGTGGTGCTGGTGGGAAACGAATGCACCCCTAGGTCAAAGTCCAGCAAGGCTTCTGCCCTTGATCCGCTGATCGGCGCGCAGCTCACACGTCTTCCCACGGAAAGGTATCAAGCCTTTCATAGCCGGTTTCAGTGACCAAAACCTGGGTTTCAAGCTTGATGCTTTCTGATCCCGTCTCAGCAATCAGACTCTCGACACAGACGACCATACCGGGTTCAAGATGCCCAGTTGCTGCGGATGTCTCGTCAAAATCGACGTGCAGCGGCACAACGGGATACTCATCTGCCATGCCCACGCCGTGCAGCGCCAACGAATAGCGATAGTCCGTATGAGCGGCAGGGATGCGCCAGCTTTTGGCGTTATACTCTGCATAACTCATGCCAGGGATCACCAGCGCGAGATTATGTTCGATCTGATCGCGGGCCGTTGCATATAGCCGCCTTTGCGTGTCGTTCATCGGGGTGTAGCCACAGGTCCAACTGCGCGACAGATCGGCGCAATAGCCATAAGGGCCAATCATGTCCGTATCAAACGAGATCATTTCACCCGATTGGCAGATCCGGTCAGAACATTCCTTATACCAAGGGTTTGTATGCGGGCCGCAGGTCAGCAGTTTGGTCTCCAGCCAATCACCGCCAGAGCGCGCGTTCTCAAAATGCAGATGCGCCCAAAGTTCGCGTTCCGTCGTGCCGGGAATGGAATGGTCATAAATGCGGGCCATCCCCGCTTCGCACACGCGGATCGTCCAGCGCATCAGTTCAATTTCGGACGGGGACTTGATCGCTCGTGCCAGCTCTGTCAGCTCGGTGCCCTCGACGTAAGTCAGCCCTCGATCTTCAAGCGCAGCCACCCCCGGCGCGTCAAGTTTGTCGATGGCGATGCGGGAGTTGCTACCGCCATGTTCGCGGACAAGTGCAACCAGTTCATCGGCCCACGGTGCAATGCAGCTTTCTGCTTTGTCGCCCTTTGCCATGAACATCCAAGAAATCGCTGTGCGAACTTCGTCGATCCCGGGGAGACCGTCGTTCAGATGTTCACAGCCTTTGAATTCCCACATTATCGCGGGCCCGTCAGCTAATATCATAGCGTAGCGCATCGGATTATGCGTCGTCCAGATTTGCATGTTCGAGCTGTCAAACGCATAGCGAATGTTGATCGGGTCATAGAGCAATAAAGCGGCGACATCGTGTTTTGCCATCTGGTCGCGGAACCGCCCCAGCCGGTATTTGCGTGCGTCATCCAGAACCGTATCAGGCACAGGGCTGATCAAGGGTTTGTCGGCACCTTCACTATTTAGATAAGTCAGCTTGCGATCATCCTTAAAGGCGGCTTCGACAGTGTTCATTATGGTGGTTTCCTGTGCGCAGACTTCTAGGACTGGTGGTTTTGGACGGCAGTTGTGCGGCCGTAAAACCCGATCTGTTCCTCGGGCGAAAAGACCACATCGGGGCGGTCATAAAACGAATAAACGGCGATGATGCGGTCACGATCGCCTTGGATTTTGGTCACGCGGTGTGGCGTGTTGATCCCGCGAAAGACATTCAACGTTCCGGGTGTCGGTGTGATCGACTTCAGATCCGGATCTTGCCCCTGTAACAGCTTTGCCACCCCGTCATAATTAGGGTCATCCGCCGTTCGAAGGTCCGTGCGGTATTCGAAGTCACCCCCGGCATCCGGCGCTTGCAGCAGCAGCGTCGTGGTGAATTCGGATCGGTCAAAATGCCAGTTCAAAGTCTCGCCAGCGTGGTAGGCCATGACATTCACCTTTGCCATCGGATCGGCCATCGTGAACAATTTGTCCTTGCCCATCGTCAATGCAAGAAACGTCACCAGCGGTTGCCACTGATAGATTGTCGTGACCGCACTATCTGCTAGCTGATCCGCACAGAGCGTATGATTTATTGTCTGAAATTCGGTCAAGGCTGGGTGGTCTGCTGGAAGATCGCTGAGTTCTTTCTTGAAATAGATGTTATGCTTGCGACTATGCGTATAGCTGTTCTTGGCGATTTCGGGCTTCAGTTGGTCGGCGGCCAATTGTGCCTGCTCGGGCCGCAAAAAACCTACAAGATTAAACATGCCATCTGCCGCAAGGTCCGCCTGACATTGCGCCACAAGCGCCGCGTATTCTGGGCTCTCCGGTCGGTCGATGGGAAAGCGTTCGAGATCAATTAAGGTATGCATTTTGTGTCTCCTTGACCGCAAATTAGGCCCGATGTAACGGCTGTAGCAACTAACATAATTGTTAGGTATCATAAGAAAAACTGGTGCTAGAATGGCTGATCATCTTCCTCTAAACGCGTTGCGATCATTTGAATGTGCGGCCCGCTGTGGCGGATTTGTCCAAGCTGGCAAAGAGCTTGGCGTGAGCTCGGCAGCGGTGAGCCTGCAAGTGAAAAACCTTGAGACCTATTACGGCAAAGAATTATTCTTGCGGCTCGGCAACAAGATTTTCCTGACAGACGCTGGTGAGTCAATTTACCCTGACGTCGCGGGCGCATTGGAGCAGCTCTCACACACGAGCGAAAAGCTCCAACGCAGTCGGAAACGGGGGCAGTTCGTTATCAGTGTGTTGCCGGCGATGTCCGAGTTCTGGTTGCTTCCACGATTGGCCCAGATCAGCGAGGGGCTAGAGGTTTCGCTTGATATTCGTGTGGAACATGATCCGATTGACTTTGAACAATCCGGTGTAGACCTGCGACTGACTTACGATTCCAGGTACTACAAGGAATACTACCGGTTTGAGATCCTTGCGGATGTCGCGGTCCCGACATGCAGCCCCGAATTTTGGGAGAGCTACAAGAATCTTGGCAATACATTGAGCGATGTTCCGGCACGCTATTTTTTGCACAATCGTTGGGGGCCGGCATTTGCGTCTGAACCAAGTTGGGAAGACTGGTTTCAATCTACTGGGACGCCCGAGGGTTTTGCCGATACGGCTGGTTTTTCGTTCAGCGACACCTCACTTGTCATCTCTGCCGCGCGACGTGGGCTTGGGGTTGCGCTGGCCCCCAGAAGTTTTTTGAAAGAGGATGTCGAGGCGGGGCGCTTGGTTGTGCCTTCTGATATCGCACTGCCAATGACACACTCTTATGTTGCGATCTGCCCACATGCGAAGCGGCAAACGAAGCTTACCAAGAAGATATTTGCATCGCTTGAGCCGAAACCGGAAAAGCTTGATAACCTGTGAGCGTTAAGTTGGAGCGAAGCCGACTTTGATGCCCCGGCAGCGAACGGCAGCGAACGGCAGCTTGCGTCCCGCAAAGCGGGCTTCAGTGTTTTTTTATTTAGTCAGGCACGTCATCCACACCGCTGCCGCCCCACGGGTGACACCGGCCTATGCGGCGGAGTGTTAGGTAGGTGCCTTTGATGCCGCCGTGTTTGCGGTAGGCTTCGAGGGAATAGGCCGAGCATGTCGGATCATACCGGCATGAGTTGCCGACCCATGGGCTGAACACCAAGCGATAGAAACGCACAGGAAGGGAGAGGATGTAGGCTAACGGTGTCATTTCTCATGCACCTTTTTGAGCGCATAGATGAGATCGCCTTTGAGCTCTTCAAACGGGCGAGCGGCTGTCGCGCCAGCACGCCCGATCAGCACATAATCCCAGCCGGCGCGGCCATGCTCGGGCAGCACCATGCGGGCAACCTCACGCAAGCGGCGTTTGGCGCGGTTGCGCGCGACGGCGTTGCCGACTTTCTTGGAGCAGGTGAAACCAACGCGCAGCGCTTCAAAGCCGTCTTCACGCTTGAGCCCTTGCAGCATCAGCCCCTTGGTGCCTTTGTGACGTGCACGGGCCGCTGCCAAAAACTCGGCGCGTTTCTTCAATATCTCGGGTTTGAGTGTCATAGGCGCTGTCATGGCCTTAGAGAGCCGATAGAACAAGTGAAAACCGCCCAAGCAAAGCCAAGGCGGTTTTGAAACATCTCTCGCAATCCTACACCTCCGAAGAGGCGACTTAGCTTATGCGCTAAGTGACTTGCGGCCGTGTGCGCGGCGGTTGTTCAGGATCTTGCGGCCAGCTTTTGTGGCCATACGCGCGCGGAAACCGTGACGGCGCTTGCGAACGAGGTTACTTGGTTGGTAGGTGCGCTTCATAGCTCACTCTCCTGTTTGGTGAGGCAGGTATGCGCGACTCGCACAGATGCCTCGTGAATGCTTGAAGCCGTTCTATAGGCGCGCCTTAATGCGCTGTCAAACGTGAACCGAGCAATTTTTGCAACAAAGTGGCGGGGTGGTGCCGTGTTTTGCTGTGACAATTGTTACAGTTCAGCGGATAAGCCGCAATCCTATCACGAAAATGGCACTGGGTGATCAAGCGCCCGTGAGCGGGGTTGGGTTTTTGCCGGTGTCTGGGCATTTTGAACCTAATAGAATGCACCGCCGCAGTAAGATGCAGCAGCATGGAGTAGGATAATGACAAATATGACGAATGATTCCCCAGAAGCGAAGTCATCCTTTGCGCGGTTGCTTCCGCTGGTGCTGATCGGCCTGGCGGCTGTCATGGGTGCGATTTATCTTAAAGACTACCTTAGCTTTGACGCCTTGCGCGACAATCGCGAGGCTTTGATAGCCTTTCGCGACGCCAACTACCTGGCCACTGTGCTGGTGTTTATGGCGGCTTATGTCGTGATCGTGGCTTTCTCACTGCCAGGGGCGACCATTGCGACACTGACAGGCGGCTTTCTCTTCGCCACTTTCCCCGGAGCATTGTTTAACGTCACTGGCGCAACCATTGGTGCCACGCTGATCTTCCTCGCGGCGCGTTGGGGGCTGGGCGAGCGCCTTGGTGCCAAGCTTGAAGCTTCTGATGGCAAGATCAAGGCGATCAAAGACGGCATAAACGACAACCAGTGGTCGATGCTGTTTCTCATTCGCCTCGTGCCTGCGGTGCCGTTCTTCGTTGCAAACCTGTTGCCCGCCTTTGTTGGCGTGTCGTTGCAACGCTTTGTGGTCAGCACCTTTCTCGGGATCATCCCCGGCGCGGTTGTTTACACCTCTGTTGGTGCGGGGCTTGGCGAAGTCTTCGCCAGTGGTGAAACCCCCAACCTCGGCATCATCTTCGAGCCACATATTCTCCTGCCTATCCTCGGCCTCTGCGCGCTTGCTGCGCTGCCGATTGTCATAAAAGCCCTGCGCGGCGGAAAGAGTATCTAATGGAAACGATTACGACTGATCTTCTGGTTATCGGCGGCGGCTCTGGCGGCTTGTCAGTTGCCGCCGGGGCTTCGCAGATGGGCGCTGACGTGGTGCTGCTTGAAGGCCACAAAATGGGCGGTGACTGCCTCAACTATGGCTGCGTGCCGTCCAAGGCGTTGCTCAGCGAGGGCAAGAAGGCCCACGCCAAAGGCAAAGCAAGCAAAGCCGATTACAAAGCCGCCAAGGCACATGTGCACAAGGTTATCGGCACCATCGCACCACACGACTCGGTTGAGCGGTTTGAAAGCCTCGGCGTGCGGGTGATCGAAAGCTACGGCAGTTTCAAAGATGCAGAAACCGTTGTTGCTGGCGACTATGAGATCAAAGCCCGGCGGGTTGTGATCGCCACAGGCTCCTCGCCATTGGTGCCGCCGATCCCGGGGCTGGACACCGTGCCATACCAGACCAATGAAACCATATTTGAGCTGCAAGAGCGGCCAGATCATTTGCTGATCATCGGCGGCGGCCCGATCGGCATGGAAATGGCGCAAGCACATCGGCGCTTGGGCAGTGAAGTGACCGTGATTGAAGGCATGAAAGCACTGGGCAAAGACGACCCTGAAGCCGCCGCGGTGCTGCTTGAGGCTCTGCGTGGTGAAGGCATTGCCATTGAAGAAGATGCGCTTGCAGCCGAGATACGCGGCAAGGATGGCGCCATTGAGGTTGAGGCCAAGGATGGCCGTGTTTTCAAAGGCACGCACCTGCTTATGGCTGTTGGTCGCAAGGCAAATATCGACAAGCTCAGCCTTGAGGCTGCCGGCATTGAGACCACGCGCACAGGCATCAAAGTCGATGCATCGCTGAAAACGACCAATCGTAAAGTCTACGCGATTGGCGATGTCGCGGGTGGGCTACAGTTCACCCATGTCGCGGGGTATCACGCCGGTATCATCATCCGCTCGGCGCTGTTTGGATTGCCGGCAAAAGCCAAGCATAGCCACATCCCTTGGGCGACATATACCGCGCCTGAGCTGAGCCAGGTCGGGCTGACAGAAGCGCAAGCACGTGAAGAACACGGCGACAGGCTTGAGGTTGTCCGCTTTGACTACTCCGGCAATGACCGAGCGATAGCCGAAGGGCAAACCACGGGCTTTATCAAGGTGATGATCGTCAAAGGCAGGCCGGTTGGTGCCACAATCGTCGGGCACCAAGCGGGCGAGCTGATCAACACATGGGCGCTGGCGCTGGCCAACAACATGAAAATGGGCCAGATCGCGGCGATGGTTGCACCATATCCGACGATAGGTGAAATCAACAAACGCGTCGCAGGGGCCTATTTCTCTCCGCGCCTGTTTGAGAGTAAGATGGTCAAACGAGTGGTCGGCGCAGTGCAGCGCTGGCTTCCATAAAGGGCTATAGGCACGATGCACAACACACTTTCAGGGCGGTTTCTGATCCTGACCATCATTTTTGTGATGCTGGCCGAGATCATGATCTTTGTGCCCTCGGTCGCGCGTTTTAGGGAGGATTATCTGCTCAGCCGCCTTGAGCGCGGGCAAATCGCCTCGCTGGCGCTGCTGGCAGATGACTCGATCGAAGCCGACCTCGAGGAAGAGTTGCTGCTAAATGCCGAGGTGTTCAATGTCGTGCTCAGACGCGACGAGGCGCGGCAGCTTATCCTGTCTGCGCCAATGCCGCAGCCTATTCACAAGACGTTTGATCTGCGTGACGCGTCTGCGCTCGAACTGATCCGCGACGCGATGAGCCGCGTGTTTGACCGCGAGGAAAGGGTGATCCGCGTGATCGGAAACCCGGTGCGTGATGCCGGGCTTATGATCGAGGTCTCGCTCAATACCGGCCCTTTGCGTATGGCGATGATCGACTACGGGTTGCGTATTCTGCTCCTGTCAGCAGTGATTTCGGTGATCACGGCGATCATGCTGTTTGTCGCGGTGCGCAGACTTATGGTGCAGCCTATCAAACGGGTTGTGGGCGATATGCAGGCCTATGCCAACAACCCTGAAGATGCCCGCAATGTGATCAAGCCAAGTGCCAGCATTTCAGAGCTGCGCGAGGCCGAAGAGGCGCTTCTCAAGCTCGAAACCCAGCTGACCTCCTCGCTCAAACAGAAAGAGCGGCTAGCACAGCTCGGCTCGGCTGTTGCCAAGATCAGCCATGATCTGCGCAACATTCTGACGTCGGCGCAACTGTTTACCGACCGTATCGAGATGAGCGAAGACCCAGTGGTGACGCGCATGGCGCCTAAGCTTGTTGGCTCGATCACCCGCGCGGTGAAGCTCTGCGAAACCACGCTTACTTTTGGCAAAGCAGAAGAGCCGGCACCACGGCTGGCGAGCCTCGAACTAAGCGAAATCATCAATGATATTTTTGCTTCCGAAAGGCTTGCGAGCACAGACGCTGAGGTGGCGTTTGTAGAAGATATCTCACCGGGTTTTACGCTTATGGCCGACAACGAGCAGCTCTACCGCGTGATCGCGAACCTCGTGCGCAACGCCCGCCAAGCTATTGTTAGCAGCGGAAAAGCAGGCGAAGTGCGCGTGCAAGCCGCGCAAACAGAAGACTGCGTAGAGATCACAGTTTCTGACAATGGCCCCGGCCTGCCGCCCAAAGCGCGCGAACATTTGTTCGCTGCGTTTCAGGGCGGGGTAAGCAAAGGCGGTTCGGGGCTTGGCTTGGCGATTTCAGCCGAGCTGATCCGAGGCCACGGCGGCGAGCTGCTGCTGCAAAAGAGCGACGAAACCGGAACCGAGTTTGTGATTCGTTTGAACCGCTAAAGACAGGCAAACAACGCGTTAAGCGGCCCGCAATGCAGCAATTAGCGCGCTTTCGTGTTTTTTCAGACAAAGCCGCGAGGCTTGCATGGGCTTTGGCACCTGCTCGCCGAGAATGCTCAAGGCCTCTCTGCTGGCAGCACAGGAAAAACCCGCTGAAGATGCCTCTGACAGCAACAGGGATTCTGAAAGCGCTCCATGTGTAAAAACAACTTGGTGATCTTCAAACAGCAAGTGAAAATACGTCACCTCTCCGCCGCTGCGCTGTGTCACGTCGCGCCCGTTGACCAAGGCTTTGGCAGGCATCAAGACTTCGTTCTCACCGAACAGCAGTTGCACATCGCCCCCGCGCACCAACATACGGTGTTCAGGAGACACTTCTAGTGAGCTCTCATTGTCGATGGCGCCGGCTTCAAACCTGATCGGGGCAAACTTGCCTTCGGCATCAACGCGACGGTGGCCAACCCAGATCAAAGGCTGGGGCCCGGTTTCATAGGTGTTGATAAGATCGCCCTCACGTAGGGCTTCTATCGGCACCGGCCCGTCGGGGGTGTCGACAAGAGTTCCCTTGGTGAAGCAGGCGACATAATCTGTATAAGGCGTGTTCTGATTGTGTGACGTGCGCTCGGTGTCAAATGTATAGGTTTGCCCGGGCACAAGCATGGTGGTTGAGGCCATGCCGTCAATCGCACCTTGTTGATAGCCATCCCCGCCAAAATGAAACCCGGTGAGCATGTGTCCTGTGGTGGTGTTGATAATGTCATATGCAGCGCTCACGAATGTGCCGGCGGCATAACTCGTGCCGTCAACCGTAACAGCACTGGTCAGTGTCTGCTGCGTGCCGTCGATCTCGTCAAAGGCGGCATCATCATCAGAAATCTCGATAACCGTTGGTGTCGCTCCCGCAACCAGTGTGAGAGTGAAAGGGGCTGTTCCGTCAGCGTTTGAGCCGAGCTCATCCGGCGGCGTGCTGACAAAATCACTCGGGGAGTAGACATATAGAAATGGCATAGCGTTCTTTCACAATACTTTGGTAACTGGTTAAAAAAGGAAGGCTAGTTGGTCATCGCCCTCTGTTTGCCCTAGCTTTGTGACTGGGTATTGTCTGAATTAAGACAATTTTATGCGACTGCGCGAACGCCGGAGAAGGCCAAAGCAGGCTGTCTTCACAAAGAGGCCAAAGACGAGCCTTACGAAACCCCGCTCCATTTTACTTTTCTGGCAAATCTCGCTTGCATTGCCCGCCAACACCCCTTAGATGCCTGCGTGACGGACCGATAGCTCAGCTGGATAGAGTACCTGACTACGAATCAGGGGGTCGGGGGTTCGAATCCTCCTCGGTCCGCCATTTACCCCTAAATCTTCACGTTTTTCCAATGGCTTGTGTGCATTGCTTAACTGTTCGCGCACTGATTTCTTCACTGGTTCCGGTTGGGTGGTGGGTTCAGAGACTGGTGTTCGATAGAACGCGAAAGGCCGCGGTTAAATGCGGGCCTTCAGAAATTCGGTTCAGGGCTTTGGCCTCGTCGCATTCATCAGCGCAATCCTTCAAATCATTAAGCTCACCGTTGGCTGGTTTGTATTGTCCGGAGCTGTGAAAGGTGAAAAGCTGAGGCGAGGCTTGCAGTCGCTGTCCGGCCTATGGGATAGATGCCCCGATGATTGAAAAGCGTGGATCTTCCTGTTGCGCACCGGCGCGTGATGACAGCCTTAAACTGCCAAAGCCGCAGCACAAGGCAGATAGCAATACCATCGCGCCATTGTCTGAAGCCGATGATATCGTCAGCATCCCTGCTGCGCGTGCCTTTGTCGGAACCGACAAGCCTGTGCTGACAGTTGATGGCGAAGCCCCCCTGCGCCGCCAAGCTGTAAAGGCCTTCCGCATGGACGTGACAACTGTCACCAACGCGCGTTTTGCTCGTTTCGTTGAAGCCACCGGCTACATCACCGAGGCCGAGCACCTTGGCGATTCATTCGTTTTTGCCCACCAGCTGCCCGACGATGCGCCCCCAACCCGTGGGGTTGTTGAAACGCCGTGGTGGCGGGTGATCGAGGGCGCATATTGGCGTGAGCCCATAGGGCCGGACAGCAGCTATTTGCCAGATCACCCTGTCGTGCACATCACCTGGAGTGATGCCCGCGCCTTTGCCAAATGGGCCGGAGGGCGGCTACCAACCGAGGCCGAATGGGAACACGCAGCGCGCGGCGGGCAGGGCGATGTGCGCTTCCCTTGGGGCGACGACGAGCCTGACGATACAGCAAATTTCCCCTGCAACATCTGGCAGGGCCGCTTCCCGCAGCAAAACCTCGCCGCAGACGGATACGCGGCCACAGCACCGGCAAAGTCCTTCGCACCAAACGGCTATGGCCTTTACAACATGGTCGGCAATGTCTGGGAGTGGACAGCACAGCCCTTTCGCGTGCGCTCGCTGAAGAAAACCACCCAAGCGGCCCATGCACATAAAGGCGCCTACAAGCTCACCAAGGGCGGCTCGTTCCTGTGCCACGCCTCATACTGCTACCGATACCGCATCGCGGCGCGCAACGGCTCGGCACCTGACAGCTCGACCACACATCAAGGCTTCCGGCTGGTTTACCCTGCCTAAGCGAAATGGCAGGCCACGCGGTGCCCCTTGCCGTCATCAACCAATGCAGGCTCTTCGCCCAAGCACTTGTCCTGCGCGACAGGGCAGCGGCCAGCAAAACGGCAGCCTTTGGGCAGGTTCACAGGATCAGGTGGATCACCGGGAATGAGGATGCGCTTTTGCTCGGCCCGCTTGGTGCGATCGACCGTCGGAACCGCCGACAAAAGCGCCTGCGTGTAGGGGTGCTTGGGATTGCCGAACAGATCAAGCCGGCTCGCATGCTCAACGACCTTGCCCATATACATCACGGCAATAGCGTCGCTCATGTGCTGCACAACGCCGAGGTCGTGGCTGATGAACAAGAACGTCAGCCCCATGTCCTTTTGCAACTTGCGCAGCAGGTTCAAAATCTGCGCTTGCACGGCAACATCAAGCGCCGAAACAGGCTCGTCGCAGATGATCAACTCAGGCTGTGTCGCCAATGCACGCGCAATGCCGATGCGCTGGCGCTGGCCGCCGGAGAACTGATGCGCAAACAGTCGCATCTGTTCGGGGCGCAGACCGACAGCCTCAAACAGCCCCGCGACGATCTTTTCCTTTTCAGCCTTGGATTTGTCCGACAGGCTGTCAAGCGGCTCTTGTACAATGTCTTGCGCCCGTTTGCGCGGGTTGAGGCTGCTATAAGGGTCCTGAAAGATGAACTGCACCTTCTGGCGCACCTGCCTGAGCGCCTCGCCCTCCATTGGCAGAATGTCATCTCCGTCAAGCTCGACGCGGCCTTTGTAAGCATCTTGCAGCCGCGCAACGGCGAGCGCTGCCGTGGTCTTGCCCGAGCCGCTTTCGCCGACAATCGCCAGCGTCTCACCGCGCTTAACGGTGAAACTCACGTCATCAACCGCATAGAGATGCGCCTTCTTGCCAAACATGCCGCCGCGCTTGACTTCAAAGCGCACAGTCAGGTTTTCAACGTTCAGAAGATCAGTCACTTATAACTCCTCCGCATGCCAGCAATCGGCGATCTGGTTGTTGTCAAAGTGCTTTTCAACGGGCCGTTTGCTCATGCACTCTTCCGTGCGGTGCTGGCAGCGCGAGGCGAACAAGCACTCGTCGCGGCCAAAATCCTTGAGCGACGGCACAATGCCCGGCACCTCGACAAGGTCGTGGCGCTCTTCGGTCATGTCACTGACAATATGCGGCACACAGGAAATCAGCCCCTGCGTGTAAGGGTGCCGCGGGTGTTCGATAATCGCATCAACCGGCCCGTATTCGGCCTTGCGCCCCGCATACATCACAATCACATCACGGGCCATTTCGGCGACTGCGCCCATGTCATGTGTGATCAGGATAATCGCCGCGCCCGACTGCTTTTGCAGATCGGTCAGCAAGTCGAATATCTGCGCCTGCACGGTCACATCAAGCGCGGTTGTCGGCTCGTCAGCGATCAGCAATTTCGGCTCGCAAGCCAGCGCCATAGCGATCATCGCGCGTTGGCGTTGGCCGCCGGACATCTGGAAAGGATAGTCGCCCGCGCGGCCCTTGGGGTTTGGAATGCGCACGGCATCAAGCAGCTCAACAGCCTTGTTCCAAGCAGCCTTTCGCGGCAGGTTCTGGTGTGCCCGAATGGCCTCGGCGATTTGCTCTCCAACCGAGAACACAGGGTTGAGCGAGGTCATCGGCTCCTGGAATATCATCGAGATATCATTGCCCCTGATCTCGCGCAGGCGAGCAGGGGAGGCATGGGTGATGTCCTCACCATCAAAGATGATCTTACCAGCCGCGACCCGCCCGATTTTTTCGGGCAACAAGCCCATAAGTGCCAGCGCTGTCATCGACTTGCCGCAGCCGCTTTCGCCGACAAAGCTCAGGGTTTCGCCAGCGTTAAGACTTAGCGAGAGGTCGTCAATTACGGGTGCAACACCGTCGCGCGTCGTCAACTCGATGCGCAGGTTTTCAACTGTCAGAAGTGGGCTCATCAGCGTTGCCTCAGCTTTGGGTTTAGCGCGTCATTAAGCCCGTCACCAACCAGTGAAATCGCCAGTACCGTGACGAAAATTGCGATGCCGGGGATCGTTACAGTAAAGCTCGCATCCAAAATATACTGCCGGTTAGAGCCGATGATCTGCCCCCAGCTGACAACATTCGGGTCGGTCAGCCCAAGGAAGGACAAACCCGCTTCAAACAGGATCGCGGAGCCAACCATAAGTGCGCTCTGCACGATGATCGGCGGTAGCGCGTTGGGCAGGATCACCCCGAACATCAGCTTGCGCGACGAGGCACCGGAGGCGCGCGACGCCTTCACATACTCAAGCTCGCGAATGCGCAAGAACTCCGAGCGGGTGATGCGAGCAACAGCTGTCCAACTGACGATGCCGATGGCAAAAGTGATCATTGGCAGGCTGGCCCCGAAGAGCGCAACGAGCACCATCGAGAACAGCAGCGTCGGCAACACCTGAAAGAACTCGGTGACGCGCATAAGCACTTCCTCAACCCAGCCGCGATAGAAGCCTGCGAGCGCGCCGACAGTCACGCCGATGAAGATCGAGACAACAGCCGCCGACAGGCCGATCAGCAGCGAAACCCGCGCGCCGTTGATGACCATCGCCAGCAAATCACGGCCCAAATAGTCGGTTCCAAGCAAGAAGCCCTCTTGCCCCGGAGGGCTGAACGGCGCCCAGACCATGTCAAACGGGTCGGTCGGGTATAGCCACGGGCCAAAGATAGCCCCGAGCACAACAAGCCCCAGAAACACCAGCGCCACAACAGCCGCGTGGTTGCGCTTGAACATGCCCCAAGCTTCGGAAAAAGGCGACTGCGCCTGCACGACGGGTTCGTCAATCATGTCGCTCATCCGCGCCCCCTTAGCCTTGGGTCAACCGCCCGCAGCGCTACGTCTGTCAGCAAGTTGCCAACGATAACAACCAGTGCCGAGAAGAAAAGAATGCCAAGAATCGTCGGCGTATCCCGCGCGATGATCGACTGGAATGCCAGCGTGCCAAGACCGGGCCAGCTGAACACTGTTTCAACCAGCACCGCGCCGGAAATGACCGCGCTGAACTGTAGGCCCGCAAGCGTGATCACCGGCGACAGCGCGTTCTTCAAGGCGTGTTTGTAAACCACCTGACTTTGCGTCAGCCCCTTGGCCTTGGCGGTGCGCACATAATCAGAGCCCAGCACTTCCATCATCGTGGCGCGCGAAAGCCGCGAGTAGAGCGCCAGAAACACCGAGGCCAGCGTAATCATCGGCAGCATAAGATGCATAAAAATATCCTGCGCCTGCACAAAGAACCCGCCGTCTATCGTGACATCACGCATGCCAGCAACAGGGAAGAGCTGTATCTTGAGAGAGAAGCCAATGAGCAGCAGAATGCCTGTCCAGAACACCGGTGCCGAATAGCCAAACAGCGCGAGGAATGTCACGAAGTGGCTGGTGATACCATTGGGTTTGCGGGCCGACACAACACCGAGCAACACGCCAATGATCAAGGCCAGAAGCTGTGCCGTGAGCACCAGAAGCAACGTCGCAGGCAGACGCTCCATAATCAGCTGCGTGACCGGCATATTGTAGAAAAACGAATATCCGAGATCAAAGCTCAGCACTCCGCCGATATAGCGGCCAAGCTGCACCATGAAAGGCTGATCAAGGCCGTAATCGGCGCGGATCTGGTCAAGCAGTTCCTGGTCTGCACCGCCCATCGACTGGCTGATCGTGTCCGCAACATCGCCGGGTGCGAGGTGAATGAGCGAGAAATTGAGAACCAGAACCGCAATGAGCAGCAAGATAGCGTAAAATACGCGTTTTGAAGTGGTTAGCAGAAAGTTCACACGCATCGCCCCTTTGTAAGAAAGGCAGTGGCGCGTCGGGTGCGCCACTGCTGTTTTTATCGCTCAAATCAGTCTTTGAGGTAGGTCTTGTCGATCGGCGACAAAGTCGCCCAGATACCCATCGGAGGGTTGCCAACTTTGTCGCTGTAAACCGTGTGATAAGGCAGCGTGTTGGTGTGGTAGATCGGCAGCTCGTCGGCGATGATCTCCTGGAACTCCTTATAGAGCGCCGTGCGCTTGGCGGGGTCGCTTTCGGTCGCTGCCATCGTCATCAACTCGTCAACACGGGCGTTCGCATAGCCCTGCGTGTTTGACCAAACACCCTTGCCGATATTGGTGCTGTCATACGTGCGGTGAACGCCGATAACCGGATCACCCCAGTTAAAGACAGTGTCCCAGCTCAGGTCAAAGTCCATCTCGCCCATGCGCTTGGCCCATGTCGGGAAGTCAGCACTCGAACGCACTTCAACGTCGATGTTAACCTTCTTCAAAGCGGCTTTGACATACTCGACTTGCGGCTTAACATCGGGCCAGCCAAAGTCGATGGTCAGAGCAAAACGCGTGCCGTCCTTAACCGGAAAGCCAGCCTCGTCGAGCAGGGCGTTGGCCTTGTCGAGGTCAAGCTCGTAGTTCTCGACTTCGTCGTTGTAAAACGGGCTGTCAGGGTGAATGCCGGTTTTGCTTTCGGCGGCTGTGCCAAGCATCAGCGCGTTCAAAACAAAGTTCTTGTCAATCGCATAAGCAATCGCTTTGCGCACGCGCACGTCCTTGAGCGGGCCGCGTTGCGTGTTGATCGCCAGCCAGTCAAGCGGGCCAATGCCGCCGTAGCCTTCTGGTGTTACAGTCAGGCCGTCAACAGCTGAAAGCCGCTTCAGGATGCGCGGTTGTGACTCAAACGCCCCCATGTGCAACTCGCCGTTTTCATAGGCAATCGCGCGGGCGGCAGGGTCAGCCATGATGCGCATCACAATCTTATCAAGGTAGGGGCGGCCTTCGATGAAGAAGTCGTCAAACCGCTCAACAATAATGTGTTCGCCAGATTTGAACTCAACTAGCTTGAACGGGCCGGAGCCAACCGTGTCAGTGGTGTTGCGCGGGTGTGTCTTCACTTCTTCAATCGGCACATCACCATAAATATGCTCGGGCATGATTGACATCAGCGCGCCCGACATCGCCAGCAACAGGGCAGGGTGCGGCTTGCTCAGTTTGATGATCGCCGTGTGTTCGTCAGGTGTTTCAACGCTTTCAACAGGCGCGAACATCGACTTGAAAGGGTGATTGGCTTTGATCACATCAACAGAAAACGCGATGTCTTTTGAAGTGATCGGCTCGCCATCATGGAACTTGGCGTTCTTCACCAGGTTCAGCGTTACGCTCAGCCCGTCTTCCGCCACGTCCCAGCTTTCGGCAAGGTAGGGCTGTGGCGTCCAGTCATCGTCATAGCGCAGCGGCGATGCAAACAGTTGCGCCCCCGGAAAGCCCGTGGCGATGCCCGACTGCACAGCAGGGTTCAAGTTGCGCACATTGGTGCCGATCACGGTCACAAGCGTGCCGCCTTTCTTGGGCACGTCTTCCGCGATCGCTGTGCTCGCCAACAATGCGGCAACAGCAAATCCTTTGATCAGATGTTTCATATCTATGTCTCCCTGACAGATTCTCTATTGTTATGATGCTCAAGCTTAGACCGAGTTTTGGCAATCCCTAACAAATTTTAATTAACCTGTTCAGGAATCGTTGATTTCTTAGGCAAATGGGCGTTGCTTTGAGGGATAACTGAGCATGACCAAAACAAATCAAACACAGATCATCCCCAGCTCATTCAAGGAGCCGCCCATGTCCGACATCACAATCTATGCCGCCAAAAAGATCATCACGATGAACCCCTCGCGCCCCGTTGCAAGCCACGTCGCCGTGCGCGACGGCCGTATTTTGGGCGCAGGCACACTGGAAGAACTGGCAACATGGGGCGCGCATACGCTCGATGAAAGGTTTGCCGACAAAGTGCTCATGCCCGGCTTTGTCGAGGGTCATGCACACACGATGGAAGGCTCGCTCTGGAGCAAAGTTTACTGCGGCTGGTTTGACCGCGCCGACCCTGACGGAAAGACATGGGATGGCCTCAAGAGCCTCGATGATGTGATCGCCCGCCTCAAAGCCGCCGCCGACAAACTGAGTGACGATCAAGCGCCGGTTTCCGGCTGGCAACTTGACCCGATCTACATGAACAACAGCCGCGTTAGCCGGGCTGATCTTGACCGTGTGTCTGAAAGCCGCCCCGTTGGCGTGTTGCATGCCTCGGGGCACATCATGAACGTCAACACCCGCGCGCTTGAACTCGCTGGCCTGCTCAAGAAAGGCGTTAATCATCCCGGTATTCCGCTTGGCGACGATGGTCTGCCAACAGGTGAGCTTAGAGGCCCCGACGCGATGACACCGGTTGGCTTGCACGTCGGATTCGAGCGCAACCTGCTTGATGCTGACGAAGACGGGCTGCAAAACTTTGCCAAGCTTTGTGTGCGCTCGGGCACGACTACGATCACCGACCTCGCCTCGCGGATGGACCCTGACACAGTCGAGATGATGCTGCGCGTCACTGGCGCTCCGGGCTTTCCCGCCTGTATCGTGCCGCTGCGTTTCTTCATGGGCCTGCCTGCAGCAGAACTTATCGAAGAGGTGAAAGCACTTAAGGAACGCTCAACCGAGCGCCTGCGTATGGGGCGCATCAAAGTTGTCGCCGATGGCTCTATTCAGGGCTTCTCCGCACGCCTCCGCTGGCCCGGATATCACAACGGTGCCGAAAACGGCCTCTGGTATATCGCTCCTGATCATCTCGCCGAGCTGTACGAGCGCGCGCTTGAGGCGGGCCTGCAAATCCATACGCATACGAATGGTGATCAAGCCACGCAGCTCGCTTTGGACAAGCTCGCACCCGCTTTGCAAAAACACCCGAACCCTGATCACCGCTTCACTTTGCAGCACTGCCAACTCGCCGACGCGGCGCAGTTCAAGCAGGCAGCAAAGCTCGGAATGTGCGTCAATCTCTTTGCCAACCATCACTTCTATTGGGGCGATGAGCACTACACCCTCACTGTCGGCCCCGAGCGTGCAACGCGGATGAACGCTTGCCGCACAGCGCTTGACGCTGGCCTGCCGCTTGCCGTGCATTCCGACGCGCCGATCACCCCGCTTGCACCGTTGTTTACAGCTTGGGGCGCAGTCACCCGCATCACCGCCTCGGGCCGCGTGCAAGGCGAAGAAGAGCGCATAACCGTGAATGAGGCCCTGCACGCCATCACCCTTGGCGCGGCTTACACCCTGCATATGGACGGCGAGATCGGCTCGATAGAAACCGGCAAGCGCGCTGACTTTGCGGTACTGGAAGCTGACCCGACCGAAGTTGAACCCGAAGCACTCAAAGACGTGCCTGTCTGGGGCACTGTGCAAGGCGGGCGTATCTTTGCCGCAGCCGATCTGTGAGTGAAACGCTCCCCGTTACGGTCATCGGCGGCTACCTCGGAGCAGGCAAAACCACGCTGCTCAACCAGTTGTTGCGCAACGCCGACGGGCTGAAGCTGGCAGTATTGGTCAACGAGTTTGGCGCCTTGGCGATAGACGAAGATCTGATCGAAGCCCAAAGCGATGACCTCATTTCAATCGCTGGCGGCTGCGTGTGCTGCTCATTTGGCTCCGACCTCACCGCAGCGCTGCTTGATATGGGCGCACGCAACCCGCGCCCTGATCACGTCATCATCGAGGCGTCAGGCGTGGCGATGCCCGCCGCTATTGCTGCCAATGTCGGGCTGCAAGCGGGCTTCTCGCTTGCCGGTATCGTGGTGTTGGCTGATAGTGAAACCATCCGCCAGCAAGCCCGTGATGACTACCTCGGCGACACGGTCATAAGGCAACTCAAAGAGGCCGACCTCGTGGTGCAAACCAAGCCCTCTTTGGTGAGCTCAGAAGAGGTTCAAACAGTCGCTGCTTTTCTTGAAACAACTGCGCCCCAAGCCGCGCATATCGTGGCCGAGCAGGGGCAAATTCCGCGGGATGTGTTGCTTGGCGTTGAGAGCCGGAAAGTGCCGGTGAGCGCTCCGCATGCAGACGGTGACTATGAAAGCATAGTGTTCACACCGCGCCAAACCGACGCTGTTGCGCTCGCCCAAACCCTCGCCACCGGCGGCTATGGGCTGGTGCGCGCCAAAGGGTTTTTGCGCGATACGGCCGGCAAAACCCAGCTCATTCAGCTCGTCGGAAAACGCGCTGAAGTTACTGAATTTGCACATGAAATGCCGTCAGAACTTGTCTGCATTGGCCTCAAAGCCCAGCTCGACAAAGCCGGGCTTGAAGCGCTGTTTAAGTGACCGCGCCGCGCACTTGAAAGCGCGGATCTTTCCAAGCGTCCGTCGTGATAATGTCTTCCAGCACATCAACCGCCGCCAGCACATCGGCCTCGTTGATAAACAGTGGCGTGAAGCCAAAGCGCATCACATCCGGCGCACGGAAATCGCCGATAACCTTGCGATCAATCAGCGCCTGCATGCAGGCAAAGCTGTCTTCAAACTGGAACGACACCTGACTGCCGCGCTCGTCTGGGTTGCGCGGCGAGGCCAGCGTCAGGGCCGGGCAGCGCGCTTCAACTTCCTTGATGAAACGCTCTTGCAAGGCAACCGACGCCACACGTAGATCACCCATATCGACGCCCTCCCAAGCGTCCAGCGCCGCATCAAGCAGGGCAAAAGTCGCGACTGCCGGCGTGCCAATGCGCATGCGTTCGATCTTGCCAGCCATCGGCCGATAGCCCGTGTCAAAAGCAAAAGGCGCTGCGTGTCCGTGCCAGCCCGACAGGAACGGCTCGACCACATCAATGAGCCGGGGCGCAACATAGATGAACGCCGGAGCACCGGGCCCGCCGTTAAGGTATTTGTAGGTGCAACCCACCGCAAAATCAGCATCCGCCCCTTCAAGATCAACCGGAATAGCCCCCGCCGAATGCGCCAGGTCCCAGACCACAACCGCGCCGTGCGCATGCGCCTTTTCAATGATCGCCTTCATGTCGTGCTTGCGGCCAGTGCGGTAATCAACCTCGGTGAGCATGACCACAGCAACCTCATCTGTGATCGCGTCAAAAACCGCTTCCGGCGCTGGCGTGCGCAGCTCATAGCCATCATTTTTGAGCTTCATCAGCCCTTCGACCATATAAAGATCAGTCGGGAAGTTGCCGTCATCCGACAAGATAACGCGGCGATCAGGCACCAGCGCCAACCCCGCCGAAACCGCCTGAAACACCTTGATAGAAAGGGTGTCACCGACAACTGTGCTGCCCGCGCTTGCACCAATCAGCTTGGCAATGCGGTCACCAAGCGTGTTGGTCTTCATAAACCAGCCCTTGGTGTTCCAGCCTTTGATCAGCTCTGTCGCCCACTCGTCGTTGAGAAAGCGGTTCATCGCCTCCGGTGCGGCCTTGGGCATCGGCCCAAGCGAGTTGCCGTTCAGGTAAATCATCCCTTCGGGGATCGAGAACATCTCTTTGGTTTTGCTGAAATCGGTCATAGTTAACTTGCCCTGTTGCTGGTCGTTTGGCGCAAAGTGTCAGCTTCTTTCCGAAAAGTTGCAAGGCGTCTTTGACAGGTTGCCTACCTGTTAATCATGGTTAACTGTTTCCAAGTTGCGAACAGTTTGCCCATAGAATAGCGCTTATGTTTCCACACCTCTCTACGCTAATCCTATGGTTGCGTTCAGGGTGCTAGCTAGGCGTGTGTTTGCCTGCCGTTTCGATCGCTCATTTAGTGACAATCGGGGGATTGGTTTGAGAAAATTTGATTATGCCAGATTGCTGCATCTGTGCCTTTCAGAATTGCAGTCAAAAGGATACGACGTTGAAGTTCTTGATGATGTTAGCAACATCCCCGAGATCATTGCTACGCTTGGTAAACCCTACCTGACGCCAAAACTTTCTCCACAATTCAATGACTTCACCAGCGAAGACACGTTCTGGATGTTGCTTAAGAATGGCGAGCAAACCGTTGGTGCCGCAGGCTGCCGCTTTGAGAACCTCGGCACGCGTAAACTATCCGATCATTGGAAATCATCACTCAAACGTCAGTATGGCGAGGGCGAGCGAGAGGTTGTCGAATGGGTGTCGCCGCAGGTTGACGAGGTGCTCGGCGGGCGGCTTGCCTATTATGGTGACCTGTTTTTCACACCCGAGGCGGGGCGCTCGCGGCGCATCCTCAGGTTGTTTGTGTTAACCGGACACCTTTGGACATTCCTCAAATGGAACCCCGACAGTATCTATGCTTTCGTGCGCGAAAAAGACCTCTCCCGCGGGGCGAACTACTATTACAACTTCCCGCGTTTCATCCCCAGTCCCCAACGCTGGGTCAAGCCCGCGCCCGAGCCGCGTGAGGACAGTGAGTATGTGGTTATGCTCTCAAACACCGATCTCGACGCGCTGGTCGAGATGTATCTCGCTTCACCGGAACGCTTGTGAGTAGCTCAGAATCGTAGCCTTGCCGTCTTTACACACGACGCGCAGCAAGAGGCGGAAATACTTGAGTTCGATCTTCTGGTTGCTGCCAGGCGCGCGCACGTTTAGCACTTCCTCGGTCAGAATAGGCTTGCCACTTGCCGCGTCACGATAAGCGTTCAAAAGCCCGCTCTTCAGGTCGTCGTCAACATGATCAAGCGCATACTGCAATGTTGAGAGGTTCGCGCTTTCAAGGGTGCGTGCGGCCAAACTGTTGGAGCCCATGCGCACAAGCTGAATGCCGTCAGCCTTGGCATCGGGGACCTCGTAAATGTCGAACCACTCGATGATTGTTTCAAAAGCCTCTAGCTTCTTTTCATGCTGGTGCCAGAGTTCGAGCACGTCATGAAAAGTCGGCTCACTCCCGCGCTTGAGTGCGGCCTGCCGTAACTTGCCCGAAATCTGATCGAAAAAGCCAAGCGCGGCGGGGTCCATATTGTCGCCCGGCATCAAGGTTGAAATATCAAAAGGCTCGTTGGTTACCCCGGCAAGGTAGTTCATCGAAATCCCGAGCTCGCGTGCGAGCTGCGCCACAAAGAAAAACCCGGGCTCGGTTTTTTCGGCCAGCACCATATCAAGATAGTGCTGCGAGCGCCCGCCAGCTGCCGCAGCTTTTTCGGTCGAGCCGTGGAACTTGAGAGAGGCGTCGATCGCCCGTTTTAGCCGGTCATAAAACTCTTCTTTGTTCACAAGAACCTGCTGTCGCTGTTGCCTTGAAGGGATATCGTCGGGCATAAAACAAAAAATCAAAGGGTTAATGTCGGTTGAATTGTTGCGGTATTGAAGTGTCGCTTGTCAAGAAGATGACGCTAAATAGCGCCATTTTTGTGGCGTCACTTAGGATGACGTAGCGTAACCTAAAAACCCTTTGTTCGGCTGCCAAAGCAGTGGTTCTTTTCTTAAAAGAGGAGAAAACTATGACTTCTACAAGCTTCAGAACAGTGCTCTATGAGAAAGACGGCCGCCTAGCGCGTATCACGCTCAACCGGCCCGAAGTGATGAACGCAATTGACGATGATCTGCCGGGTGAGCTTGCTGCTGCAGTTGCCATGGCCGAGGCCGACACCGGCGTGCATGTGATCGTGCTGTCGGGCAATGGAGCGGCCTTTTGTGCAGGCTACGATCTCGCGTTCTACGCCGAGAAAAACGGAACCAACAACGTCACCCAAGAGATGCCTTGGGACCCGATCAAAGACTATAAGTTCATGTGGTCGAACACCCAGAATTTCATGTCGCTGTTTCGCTGCATGAAGCCGGTTCTATGTAAAGTTCACGGTTTTGCTGTCGCTGGTGGTTCTGACATCGCGCTCTGCTGTGACATGGTCGTTATGGGCGAAAGCGCCAAGATCGGCTACATGCCCGTGCGCGTTTGGGGCTGTCCGACAACGGCGATGTGGGTCTATCGCCTAGGGCCGGAAAAGGCCAAACGTATGATGTTCACGGGCGACAAAATCTCTGGCGTTGAGGCTGCTGAAATGGGTCTCGTTCTCAAAGCTGTGCCAGACGATCAACTTGATGACGAAGTCGAAGCCTTGGCCGCGCGTATGGCCTCTGTGCCGATCAACCAATTGGCGATGCAAAAAATGGTCATCAACCAGACAATCGAGGCCAGCATCACGTCAACCCAACGCCTTGCGACTGTGTTTGACGGCATTACACGCCACTCCCCTGAGGGGCTAAACTTCAAAGCTCAATCCGAGGAGAAGGGGTGGAAAGAAGCTGTGCAAAACCGCGACGAAGGCACTTGGGATTGGACGACAAACCAACCGTTGCCCAAAACCAACCGCTAGTATCTTCGATGCACGCGTTTCTTGATCATCGGTCTTGTTTTGATGCGTTCGCGCACAAACACAAATAGCCCCGAGCCCATAATGAGCGCGATCCCCGCGAGCACCAAGGGCGCGGGGAATTCTGCCCAAATGAGCCAGCCCCAAAAAACCGCCAGCGGCAGGCCGAGGTATTCAAACGGGGCTATCGTCGCCGCATCAGCGAGGCGATAGGCCTGCCCGAGGCAATAGCCGATCACCGCCGAGTTAAGCCCAAGTGCGGCAAACACCCAGCGGTCGTTCCCCTCGGGCATCACCCAAGCGCGCAGCAAGAATTGCAGGCTCTCGTTTGTCGTTTCGCTCGCAAACCTGCCGTCGCCTGCGACCACAAAAAACGTAAGTGACACCACAATAAACGTCAGCTGGATGTAAACCGACATCGCGCTCGCTTTGCTGGCCACCCCGAGCTTGCGTGTCATAATTTGGTTGAGCGCATAGGTCAGCGCAGCAACAATCGGCAGCGCGAGCACGATAAACGGCACATCCGCTGGTGCCTCATCGCCGCGCCACGCCAGCATCATCAAGAGCACGCCGACAAAGCCGGCAACCACCGCGCCAAGCCGCCAAGCGCCGACTTTTTCACCAAGCAGCGGGATAGAGAGCAGCGTGATCAACAGCGGCGCAACAAAGAACAGTGCCGTTGCGTCGGCCAGCGGCAAAGCTGCAAGCGCGGCAAAGTATGTCATGTTCGAGATCACAATAATGATGCCGCGCAACAGGTGAAGCCCCGGCGTTTTGGTGCGTAGTATCTGAAAGCCGCCCTCCAAATACACAAACACGAGGCTGGCCATAATCCCGATGCTGGAGCGGATAAACACGATCTCATGCAGCGGATAGCCACCCGACAAGAGCTTGATCATCAAGTCATTGAACGTGATCGCGATCACGCCAACGATCAAAAACAAAATGCCCGCTGTCGGCCGGTTTTGTGCCTCGCCCATGTGTTGCTCCTTTTTCACAGCGCTAACAGCCTGCCCGCGACAGCGCTAGCCGCTTTGCGACAAAACCCGCTTTCCACTCTTGCGGCCTCGCGCTAGTGTTCGCTCAAACCACCGACAGAACTGCGGGAGCAAGCCAATGGCGATCGTCGAAATTCGCGATTTTGAGAAGACATATGCAGGCGGATTTCAGGCGCTTAAAGGCGTCACACTCGACATTGAGGAAGGCGAAATCCTGGCTCTTCTTGGCCCCAATGGCGCGGGTAAAACCACTTTGATTTCAGCGGTTTGCGGCCTTGTGTCGCCAACGGGCGGCACGGCGAAAATTGGCGGGCATGACGTGGTGAGCGACTACCGCGCCGCGCGCAGCCTTGTCGGTCTGGTGCCGCAAGAGATCGCTCTCGATCAGTTCTCCAAAGTCGCTGACGCCGTGCGCTTCACACGTGGCCTCTTTGGCCTCCCGCGCGATGAGGCGCATATCGAGGATATCCTCAAAAAACTGTCACTTTGGGACAAACGTAACGAGCGCATTCTGGCCCTTTCCGGCGGGATGAAGCGTCGCGTTCTGATCGCCAAAGCGCTCAGTCATTCGCCGCGCGTTCTGTTCCTCGACGAGCCGACCGCCGGTGTTGATGTCGAGTTGCGCCGCGATATGTGGGAGATCGTTGCTGATCTCAAAAAAGACGGCGTGACGATCATTCTGACCACGCACTACATTGAAGAAGCCGAGGCCATCGCCGACCGCATCGGTGTGATCAACGGCGGCGCGCTTTTGCTGGTTGAGAACAAAGACGCGCTGATGGCGCGGATGGGCAAAAAAGAGCTGCAAATTACCCTACGAGAGCCGGTGACGTCGATCCCGAAAACACTGGCAAGCTACGCGCTAACACTCTCGGAGGAAGGCGAAATGATCACCTACAGCTTTGACGCTCAAGGCGAGGCAACAGGCATCACAGCGTTGATCGCAGACCTTTCCAAAGCAGGCTTGAAACTGGCCGATTTACACACAAAACAGTCAAGCCTTGAAGAGATCTTCGTTGGACTTGTCGGGGAGAGCGCAGCATGAACTTCAAAGCAGTCTGGGCAATTTACTTTTTCGAAATGACACGCTTTTTCCGCACCATCGGGCAAAGCCTGATCTCTCCGGTGATCTCGACATCCCTCTATTTCGTGGTCTTTGGCACAGCCATCGGATCGCGCATTCAGGAGGTCGACGGTATCTCTTACGGCGCTTTCATTGTGCCGGGGCTGATCATGCTTTCGGTGATGACCCAATCACTTAGCAATGCCAGTTTCGGCATCTATTTTCCCAAGTTCATGGGCACGATCTACGAGTTGCTTTCCTCGCCGGTCAACTTCGTTGAAATCGTGCTCGGTTACGTCGGCGCGGCAGCGACAAAAGCACTGTTCATCGGGCTTGTTATTCTCGCCACTTCGGCGCTGTTTGTTGATCTGCAAATAGATCATCCGCTGGCGATGCTCGCCTTCCTGATCCTCACCTGCCTGAGCTTCTCGCTGTTTGGCTTCATCATCGGCATTTGGGCGGGTAACTTCGAGCAACTCCAGCTGATCCCGCTGCTCGTTGTGACGCCGCTGGTTTTCCTCGGCGGCGCGTTCTACTCGATCTCGATGCTCCCGCCCGTTTGGCAAAGCGTGTCGTTTTTCAACCCTGTGGTCTACCTGATCTCCGGCTTCCGCTGGTCATTCTACGGTGCCGCCGACGTGCCAATTGGCCTGTCACTGCTGGCCATCTCCGGCTTTACCTTGCTCTGCATGGTGATCATCGGGCTGATCTTTAAGACTGGGTATAAAATCAAGCCATGATGCTCTCAAGCCGCACTCGTTCAAGTTTTTTGCATGCACCCTACGTCAACATAGCGTGCAGCCCTTGTTTGCAGGCATCACGCTGTCTACATGAGCCAATATGAAACTAAAAATCCCTTTCAAAAAATCCGCTAAGCGCGTTGCTGTTCTGACGCTTGCTGGCACCATAGCCTCCGGTGGTCGTGGCGCCCTCAATGACGCTGGCCTTGGCCCGCTGATCGACAAAGCCTTCTCCAAAGGCAAGCCCGACGCCGTGGCGCTGGTGATCAACTCGCCGGGTGGCTCTCCGGTGCAATCGGCCCTCATCGCCTCGCGCATCCGCCGCTTGGCCGACGAAAAAAACATCCCCGTGCACGCCTTTGTTGAAGACGTTGCGGCCTCGGGCGGCTATTGGCTCGCTTGTGCGGCAGACGATATCTGGGCAGACGGCGGAAGCATTGTTGGCTCGATCGGAGTGATCTCGGCAGGTTTCGGCGCGCAGGTTTTGCTAGAGCGTCAGGGCATAGAGCGGCGCGTGCACACTGCTGGCAGCTCAAAGTCGCAGCTTGACCCGTTCGTTAAAGAAAACCCCGCCGACGTGAAGCGCCTCAAGAGCATCCTTGATGACATGCACGGGCTGTTTATTGACCACGTCAAAGCCCGCCGTGAAGGCAAGCTGGTGATGGGCGAGGAACTCTTTACAGGTGAGTTCTGGCTCGCTGGCAAAGCGGAAGCGCTCGGCCTCATCGACGGGCAGGCACACCTTGTTCCAAAGCTCAAAGAGCTCTACGGCGACAAGGTTAAGCTCATCCGCCACAGCCGCAAAAAGCCGCTCCTGCCGCGGTTTGGCGCGCAGATCGTGCAAGACGGGCTAACCGCTTTGGAAGAGCGGGCCGAATATGCCCGCTTCGGGCTGTAACGCGATGATTTTCAAGATCGTCACACTGTTTTTGGTGGGCATGGGCGTGCTGGCAATGTTCGGCAAGCTCACCCTCCCGGGCAGCAAGATGATCGCCAACAAACGCTGCCCCTCTTGTGGGCGGTTTCGTATCGGCAAGGGGCAATGCCCCTGCAAAGGTAAAGGTTAAAGCATGGATTGGCTCTATGCAGTGCTTGGTTTGGTGATCCTGCTTCTGGCAGGTGATAGCCTCGTGCGTGGTGCGGTAAACCTCGCGCTGCGCGTCGGTATTCCGGCCCTCATCGTTTCGCTTACCATCGTCGCTTTCGGCACATCCGCACCCGAGTTGCTCATCGCCATTCGTGCGGTGTTTGACGGCGCACCCGGCATCGCGATGGGCAATGTTGTCGGTTCCAACACCGCCAACGTGCTGTTGGTGCTCGGCTTTCCGGCGCTGCTGGCGACAATGCATACATCCGAGTGCGATACCCGCAAAAACTTTGCCTATATGCTCGGCGGCACGCTGTTGTTTATCGCGCTGGCCTTCCGTGGGGTGTTTGACTTTTGGGCAGGGCTGGCGCTCCTGGCCGTGCTCGCCGCGATCCTGACGGACAGCTTTATGCATGCCCGCGCACACCGCCGCAACGCTGCGACCTGCGCGCCCTGCGAGGATGACCTTGAAGACCTCGAAGGCGCCGACCCCGAGCTGCCGTGGTGGAAGATCATTCTGTTTCTGGTGCTCGGCCTTGTCGGCCTGCCGCTTGGTGCGGACTTGCTGGTTGACGCTGCTATCAACATCGCGCGCACCTTCCATATCAGCGAGCCGGTGATCGGCCTCACGTTGGTCGCACTTGGCACGTCGCTGCCGGAGTTGGCGACAACAACAATGGCCGCGCTGCGCCGTCAGGCCGATGTCGCGCTCGGCAATGTCATCGGCTCTAACATGTTCAACTTGCTGGCAATCATCGGCGTTACTGCACTTGTCGGGAAGATCCCTGTTGATGAGCAATTCCTGCGGTTTGATCTCTGGGTGATGCTCGGCGCGACACTCATGCTGGTGCCTTTTGTTTTCTTCAAACGCAATCTCACCCGCGCTTGGGGCGTGTTGCTGACAGCTCTTTACCTTGGCTATATTGTTATCGTGGTGATGGCATGAGTGCCGCCCTCATAACCGGTGGCGCACAGCGTTTGGGGGCCGAAATGGCCCGCGCTTTGGCCGCACGCGGCTATGACATTGCGGTGCATTACAACAGTTCGTCAAAGGCCGCCGAAGCGCTGGTTCAAGAGCTGAAAGAGCAGGGCGTTAACGCCATCGCATTGCAGGCCGATTTGCTGGATGAAGAGGCCACGCAGGCCCTCGTTGCGCGCGCAAGCAAAGCCGTCGGCAAGCCGCTGACCTGCCTCATCAACAACGCGTCGGTGTTTGAATATGACACTCTGCAAACCGCCACGCTTGAAAGCTGGAACCGTCACATCGGCTCGAACCTGCGCGCGCCTTACGTGCTCACGCAAGCCTTTGCCGCGCAGTCTCCCAAGGCGAACGCCGACAGCCGTGGCGAGCTTGTCGCTGCTGGGCTCGTCATCAATATGGTTGATCAACGGGTGCGTAAGCTCACACCCGAGTTCTCGACTTACACCATCGCAAAGATGGGCCTCTGGGCCTTCACGCAGACCGCCGCGCAGGGGCTTGCGCCGCACATACGCGTCAACGCGATCGGCCCCGGCCCAACCCTGATCGGCGCGCGCCAGAGCGAGGATCACTTCACAAACCAGCGCGCCAACACCGTGCTCAAACGCGGCGCGAACCCTTCTGACATCACCGCGGCACTGTACTATTTCCTCGACGCACCCGCCGTAACTGGCCAGCTTTTGTGCGTCGACGGAGGCCAACACCTTGGCTGGCAAACGCCTGATGTGTTGGGTGTTGAGTAAGCCACAGGACGTTCACGCAAGGTAAGTCATGCACCGAAGCGCCGGAGGCTTCACAAATAGTTTACAAAAACCTAATGTTTCCAGTGGGTTGCCGAAAGCAATAAAAATTATCCTTAAGTTTCAAGGCGTTGCTAATGTGCCTAATTTTTAGGCAGATCAACGAACCCCACCAAATACAACAGAATTTCGGCGCTCGCCGTATGTTACACCCAGAGTTATCCACAAGAACCGTGGACAGGTTTTCTCTTGCGGCAAGTGAGGTAACATTGCAGCAACTGGCCCGAATCAAGAAAGCCCCGAGATGAGTGAGCACCCCCCCGAAACCGAGAGCAAACCCGTGCCAGCCGGTCACGAAGTGATCGCTGCATATGTGCGCATGCTCACTGGCCAGCCGGGCGTCTACCGTATGCTCGACGCGCAGGCGCGGGTGCTCTACGTCGGCAAGGCGCGCAACCTCAAAGCCCGGGTGACAAGCTACACGCGGCCAAAGGGGCATTCGGGCCGCATTCTCAAGATGATCTCGGAAACCACCGAGATGATGTTTCTGACAACAAAGACAGAAACCGAAGCGCTGCTGCTTGAACAAAACCTGATCAAACAGCTCAAACCGAAATACAACGTGCTCCTGCGCGACGACAAAAGCTTCCCGAATATTTTGGTCACCGATCACGACTTTCCGATGATCAAACGCCATCGCGGTGCCAAAAAGCAAAAGGGAAACTACTATGGCCCCTTCGCCTCGGCTCGTGCGGTGAGCAGCTCACTGGCGCAGCTTCAGCGTATCTTCCTTTTGCGCAACTGTAGCGATAGCGACTTTGAAACCCGCACGCGGCCTTGCCTGCAATATCAAATCAAACGCTGCTCGGGGCCGTGCGTTGGCAAGATCAGCGCCGAAGACTACGCCGAAAACGTCCGCGACGCCGAGCGCTACCTGTCAGGCAAATCAACCGGCCTGCAAAGCAAGCTCGCAGTTGACATGCAAGCCGCCTCCGACAGCCTCGCTTTTGAGAAAGCCGCCGCCATCCGGGACCGCATAAAAGCGCTCACCCAGCTCCAAGGCGCGCAGGGCATCAACCCGCGCTCAACCCCTGAAGCCGACGTGATCGCGCTGCACCTTGAGGGCGGCCAAGCCTGCGTTCAGGTGTTCTTCATCCGCGCCAACCAAAGCTGGGGCAACCGCGATTTCTACCCGCGGGTTGGCAGCGCCGAGATCGAAGAAAGCGAAGTCCTGGAAGCCTTCATCGGCCAGTTCTACGACAGCAAGGAGCCACCGCGATTGCTTCTCGTTTCGCACCCGCTAGAAAACCCCGAGCTGCTCGCAGAAGCACTCAGCGAAAAGGCCGACCGCAAGGTCGAAGTCCTGTTGCCTATGCGTGGCGAAAAGGCCGAGCTTGTCGAGAGCGCCTCGCGCAACGCCCGCGAAAGTCTGGCCCGCAAAATGGCCGACAGCGCTGCGCAGGGTAAGTTGCTCAAAGGCCTTGCCGAGGCGTTTGGCCTTGACGGCCCGCCGCAGCGCATCGAGGTCTACGACAACAGCCACATCCAAGGCGCGCACGCCGTCGGCGCAATGATTGTCGCCGGCCCCGAAGGTTTCATGAAAAACCAATACCGCAAGTTCAACATCAAAGGCGAAGACCTCACCCCCGGCGATGACTTCGGAATGATGAAAGAGGTGCTCATGCGCCGTTTCAAGCGCTTGCTCAAAGAAGACCCGACCAAGCGTGAAGGCCATTGGCCTGACCTCCTGCTGATAGACGGCGGCATCGGGCAAGTCTCGGCGGTGCGTGCCATCATGGATGAAATGGGTGTCAACGACATCCCCATGGTCGGGGTGGCCAAAGGCGTTGACCGCGACGCTGGCAAGGAAGAGTTCTACCGCACCGGCAAGCCGCCCTTCGCCCTCAGACACAATGACCCGGTGCTCTATTTCGTCCAGCGCCTGCGCGACGAGGCGCATCGCTTCGCCATCGGAACCCACCGCGCCAAGCGCAGCAAAGCCATAGGCGCAACACCGCTTGATGACGTGCCCGGCGTCGGCGCGGGCCGCAAACGCGCGCTGCTTTTGCACTTCGGCAGTGCTAAAGCCGTCAGCCGCGCCGCGCTGGCTGACCTCAAAGCAGCACCGGGCATTTCAAGCAAACTCGCCGAAACGATCTACGACTATTTTCACGAGAAAGGCTAGGCGCGCGGTTCAACCCCCGAGCGCCGTGCAAGCGCGGCCAACAGTGCAACACAGAGCAATCCAGCCAAGGCATAGCCCCACAGTATCGGGCTCATCTGCGCATGGGTCAGCACGTCAACCGCTTCGGTTTTTAGCGTCACCAACCACAGCGTCGCGGCAAACACCATCCGCCCGAAAAACGCCTGCAACGACAGGTAAGTCGCGCGTATGCTGTCATGCAACAAGGGCTGTGAACGCGCTAAGATAAACGGCCACGACAGAGAGTCAGGCACCAACCGCAGCAGCAAAACGCCGATCACCAACACATGATCGGTTGCCGCCATAACCGCTGCCAAGCCGATCTGCATCGCAAACGCCAAGAGCAGCACCGCAACCAGCCCAAGCCGCTTACGCAGTGTCAAAGCCACCAGCGACGCAGTGACAGCCAGCATCATCATCAAAGCACTCACAGCACCACTAACCAAAGGTGCTTGCGCCGCCAAACCAAGGCGTTCAAGCGCTTGCAAGATAAATGGCTGCCCAAACACAAACGGCACATGCCCGAAGCCATACATCAGCACCGCGAGGGCAAACAGCCAGAGCAACACCGGGTTTTTGAATGGGTCTTTCAATACGCCAAGGCCGCCTAAAAGTGACTCCTCCAGAACGCTCGGCACCTCGACAAACCGCCACGCGACAGCGAGCATCGCGACAAAGGCCAGAACCGTGACTCCAAAAGGTAGGGCAGGGCTCAAATAGCTTAGCGCTCCACCAACCAAAGCCGACATCGCGAAAGAGCTATAGGACACGCGAAACGCGCGCAATTCCTGCGCATCTGTCTCGTCTTGCCGCCCTTCTTTCGCCAGCGATTCGTAGAGCAAGGCCGAGTCTGTTCCCGAGGAAAACGCCGTGCTTGCGCCGAGCAAGCCTTGCCCGAGCGCAAAGGCCCAAAATCCGCCGCCGCCAAATAGCGCCAGCGACCCAAGCCCGCCGCAAACCGCTGACGCAATCAGCGTCCGTCGTCGCCCGAGCCTGTCAGACATATACCCCGAAGGCACCTCAAGCACGGTCGTTGCGATATCATAAACCACATAGAGCATGATCGCTTCAGCAGGGCCAACGGCGGCCTGAAAATACAAGAACCACACGGCTTGCCAGAAGTTCAGGTTCTGGAAGAACTTGAACCACGGGTAGAGCCGGATGTTGTTCGCTGCCGTCATGTCATGCACCCGAACAGAAAGGGCCGTGACGCGCCAGTGCAAACCTACTCGCTGTTGCGTTTCTCCTCTGCGAGTCGCGCCTTCTCGATCACCATTTCCATAAATGTCGGCGTCACGCTGTCTTCGCTGTAGTGACTTTGCACCAAGCCGCTGATCAGCCCGCCCCAGTAGATGCGCAAAATCCGGTTGATCCTGACTTGATAGCCCGGCCCCTGAGCGCGGAACCATTTGAGCATATCCTCATCAAGCCGGATGGTGATGCGCTCTTTCTTGCGGGTGGTGACGGCGGCTTGTTCAAGCCCGCTCCAGCCCTCGGGGAGCGAGCGGTCAAGCCATGTGCTGCGCAGATCATCCTGTAGTTGCTTGAGTTCGTCGATCACTTCAATACGGGCGCTGTCTTTTGTGCGGCGTGTCATCTTTGGCCTCCATTGGTTAACGGTTTGGCAAGACTGGACGTAAAAAGTTAACGCCTTTTGAGCCCTGCGAACTGTCAGCACGCATTATGCACTGTGGTATGCACTACGGTATGCACCCGTTGTGCGGGCGGTTTCACGCGTTAACCTTTGGTATTTTGGCCGGCGATACGAAGCGTCTTTCCGTGGGCTCAAAACCCCGCTACAACTCAAGACAAGATGACATGGAACATACCAAATATCCTGACGGTTCTCCGTCTGATCGCTGCGCCGATGGTCGCCGTGATGTTCCTCTATTTTCACCGCCCACTTGCCGACTGGTTCGCGCTGATCCTGTTTTGCTTGGCCGCTATAACCGACTGGTTTGACGGCTACCTAGCCCGCCTTTGGAAGCAGGAAAGCAAGCTCGGAGCCATGCTTGACCCGATCGCTGACAAGGCCATGGTCGTCATCGCCCTCGCTGTGATTATCGGCTATTCCGACACCAGCTGGACGCCCTATATCGTGCTCCCCGCGACCTTCATTCTGTTCCGCGAAGTCTTTGTTTCCGGCCTGCGTGAGTTCCTCGGCGACACGGCCGGAACGCTCAAGGTTACGCCCTTGGCCAAATGGAAAACCACCTTGCAAATGGTTGCAATCGCAGTGCTTTTTTCCAAGGGCGTGTTTGAGCATTACCTCGTGATCTCCGCTTGGGGCATGGATGATGAGCTCTTCAATGGCATCATGGCGGGCGAAATCGAAGACACCCAAGGCTTGCTTTGGAAGGCCTCCGCACGCACCTGGGCTGGCTACACCGGAACCGCTCTGCTTTGGCTGGCGGCTGTGCTTACATTGGTCACTGGATGGGATTACTTCAGAAAAGCTCTCCCTTATTTGAAGGACTGACGCTATGGATGTGCTTTATTTTGCATGGGTGCGCGAACGCATCGGTCTGCCCCGCGAGGTGGTTGAAACCACTGCCAGAACAGTCGCTGATTTGGTCACTGAGCTGTCGGCCCGCGAAGAGCGTTACGCGGCCGCTTTCGCCGATGTCTCGGCACTCCGCGTGGCGCTTGATCAAGAGCTGTCGAGTTTTGATGCGCCCCTAGCAGGCGTGCGTGAAGTGGCCTTTTTCCCACCGATGACAGGAGGCTGACGCTTGGATATCCGTGTGCAGGAAGAGGCTTTTTGGCTTGGCGAAGAAACTGAGAAATTCGCCTCGAAAACAAGCACTTCCGGAGCGGTTGTGACGTTCACAGGTATCGTTCGGAACAACGCTGCCGGCACGCTTGAGCGCATGGAAATCGAGCACTATCCGGAGATGACCGAAAAGGCTTTGCAGAGCATCGCGGGAGAGGCAAAGACCAAATGGGCGCTGGAAGATGCTCTGGTCGTTCACCGCTTTGGAAGCCTTAGAGTCGGCGAAACGATCATGATGGTCGCGACCGCCGCACCGCACCGTAAAGACGCCTTTGAAGCCGCTGAATTTTTGATGGATTTCCTCAAGTCGCGCGCACCGTTCTGGAAAAAAGAGATCACGTCGGATGACACCAATTGGGTCGCGGCCAAAGACACCGACGAGGCGGCTCTAAAGCGCTGGACCAAATGAGCGCGCTGCTGGTTTCAAACGCTCAGGCAAGGCGTCTCTGGTTGTCAACACATGGGCTTGCAAACACCCCGACGGGCAAGGCAGATCTTGCTCAAATCATCCATGACATCGGCTTTGTTCAACTTGATTCTATCCGCCATATCGAGCGCGCTCACGAGCATATCATGTGGACACGAAACCAAAATTATCGGCTGGGTGAGCTCGATAAGATGTTGAAATCACGCGCGTTGTTTGAGCACTTCACCCATGATGCCAGTCTGATTCCGATGGGCTTTTTGCCTATGTGGCAGCGCCAGTTCCAACGCACGGCTGACAGGATATCAGCGGCGGGATGGTGGCGCAAAATGCCCGATGCCGAAGGTCGCGCAGAGATCCGTGAGCGCATCCGCCAAGAGGGCGCACTCAGCACCCGAGACTTTGACAGCGAAGGCCCACGGTTGAAAGAAATGTGGCAGCGCCCACCGCACAAACTCGGGCTTGATTACATGTGGTATGCGGGTGAACTCGCTACCTGCCATCGGAAGAATTTCGTCAAGTATTACGACTTGGCCGAGCGGGTTTTCCCGGAGGATTTGCGCCTCCAATCGTTGAGTGAGGCCGAGCAGATCGACGCGCTTTGCCGCACCGCACTTGAACGGCTTGGGTTTGCAACGCCAGGCGAAATTCAACGGTTTTGGGATGCTTGCAGTGCCGCCGAAGTGCGAGCGTGGATAGAGCAAAACAAAGCCGGTTTGATACCCTTGCAAGTGACTGGTGCCAAAGGAGAAACCCAGCAATGCTTAGGGCTCCCCGACATTGTAGCCCGCCTTGAGTCTGCACCTGAACCAACGGCCAGATTGCGAATTATCAATCCGTTTGACCCCGCATTTCGTGACCGCAAACGCACCGAGCATTTGTTCGGGTTTTACTATCGCAATGAGATATTCGTGCCCGAGGCAAAGCGCCAATACGGCTACTATGTTTATCCGGTTTTGGAAGGGGCCCGGCTTATTGGGCGCACAGAACTGAAGGCTGATCGAAAGGCCGGAAAGCTAAGGGTTGCGAACATCTGGCCGGAAGCTGGCGTTGCATGGCCTGCAAGCCGCCAATCGCGTTTTGAAAGTGAACTGGCCCGCATGGCTCGCTTCACCGGACTGATCGCAGAACCTTAGGCCTGGCCTTGGCCAACACGTTCAACATAGGCGCGCATCTCTTCGGCCTCATGTCGCGCATCGCGCAAACCGTCCATTGCAGCCGAAAGCTCTGCTTCTGTTTGGCTTAGCTGGTTGGTCAGTTCTGCTTCGCGTTGCTGCAAATAGGTGATCGCCTGATCACGGGTTTCCTCGGCTTCGTGAAGTTCCTGAGCCATCTTTTCAAGCTCTTCCATGTCGCCTCGCGATACACGTGTAAACCGGTGAATGAGCCAGTTAACA
The DNA here is from genome assembly GCF_018860975.1 of Lentibacter algarum. Classification (GTDB taxonomy): domain Bacteria; phylum Pseudomonadota; class Alphaproteobacteria; order Rhodobacterales; family Rhodobacteraceae; genus Lentibacter; species Lentibacter algarum_A. The sequence continues at coordinate 91,615 of NZ_JAHKQI010000006.1, read as the reverse complement.
AACCAACCTAAGCTGAAGGCGATAAATAGAATTATCGCTGTTGCTATGATGAATTCATTTCTCGACATTAGTCTGTTTCCTCGCTCGGCGCGCCTTCGGCGTCTTCCTCGGTTTGTGCTTCCCCGCCTTGCTCAGCGCTGTCTTGCTCTGTGCTTTCAAGGGTTGTTGGTTCTTCTTTTACGGGCTCGGGACGCACCAGTTTGAACTCGATCCGGCGGTTGGCTTCGCGGCCTTCTTCGGTGTCATTGCTTTCAATAGGCTGAGCTTCGCCGTGCCCGACAGCTTTGAAACCCATCGTCAGAACCCGCCTGTCGCGCAACCCGTTGAGAACCGCTTGTGCACGTTCCTTAGACAGGTTCTGGTTCATTTCTTCGCGGCCCTGGCTGTCGGTGTGCCCAGCGATTTCCATGCGCAGATCGCCACATTTCTTCAGAATGGCTGCGATAGAATCGAGCGTTCCCTGCGCTCCAGCCGCGATCGTGCCGCTTCCGGGCTCAAAGGTGATCTTGTTTTGTGCCAAAACTTCGGCAACTTGCGCCTCACACTCCTCGGGTGTCGGCAATCCGGCGATCGGGTCAAGCTTTTTCAGGTAGGTCACGTTGATCGTATAACGCGCCTTGTTGCCGAGCTTCTCTGATAGCAGAGCGGCGATCTTTTCTTTCGCCTCTTTGTCGCCGGTATTGCCGCTGATCTCAATCGACTCACTCGTTGCCGTGGCGGAGCCGTTTGAAAGGTGCGACAGGGCTTCAAGCGACGACAAAACTCTTAGCGGCCAGTCTGCTGGCAAGGTTTCGTCCGTGCGCGCAGAGTTGTGCACCGAAGTGCTACCGAAGCGCGCGGTTGCAAAGCTCATTGCTGTCGTGCTGAGGACGTCATCGTTCAAGCGGCCCCGCATTTGGACAAGTCCTTCCGGGCTGAGCGTCGCGACGAACTCGGGCGGGCCTTCGCCAAGGTCTGACACGACCGGCAAGACGGCATGTAGCGTGAAAACTTCGGGGAGAGCATGCTCTAGCTCGCCGATGACTCGGTCAAACTCACGTTGTTGCGTGCCCTCCGCAGCGACGAGTGTGATGTCGGCATCAGCGAAGGTAACGCTGCCACCTTTCAGGGCGTTTACAGCGGCAATCGCCTTGCTTGCAGCATCGGCCCAGCTGGGTGTTGGAACGCCAAGGCCGATCTTACATTCGCTCTTGCCCTCTAACCCGGCAGTTGCGGCAGCCGTCAGAATGCGCGCGCGGGCGATCTCGGTATCTGCGGAGCAACTGTCAAAGTGGCTTCCGTTTTCGTCCTGTATGAACCGCAGCGCAAAAGGTGTTATCACCGGCCTTGGCGATGAAATGTCGAACGTCACCTTTAGCCCTTTGGGTGCGCGACGGGCGAGTTTGGCTTCGACATCCTTTTTCTGGGTTTCGCTGTCGGCCATTGCGGTAACTGCAACGCGGTTGGCGTCGATCGAAACCTTCGAGCGCGGCAGTGCTTCAAGCGCATCGAGCCCGAATTCAACGGCTTCTTCCCAGCGTTCAGGAACAGAATAGTCCGCGCTTTCAAGGAGATCGGCGATGTTGCTGCTGTCAGAAAGGTCTCCGACCCGCTCCAGAAAAGCCTCACGGTCGGTTTGTGCAGGGATCAGGCCGATCAAGGAAATGTCGTTCTCGTTGCGCAACACTTCAATAGAGAACCTCGGCGGCGCAAGATCGGCCAAGGCTTTGATTTGCATGTCATCTATTACCCGCGCGGCATCGACAATCTTACCGGAGGTGCTGATCGCCAAAAAGCGTTGCGCCTCGGAAGGGGCTGTTCCTGTCAGCACGACTTGCAAGCCGTCAGCATAGACTTCGGCCCAGGTCAGCTCGTTTTCATCAAGAGCTTTGCGAACACTGTATTCAGAGGTTTCTTCAACCAGCTTCACAGCAAACTGGGCTGAAACCAATGACAAAATAGCTGCTACAGTAAAAGTAGCCAACAATATGAGAAGTGAAGATACGCGCATGAGACTTTCTTAAAGCGGTGTTCTGCTCTTTCTCTAAGCCTTGCGGCGGGGGGTTTCAATCAAACTAACAGGGCTACGGCAAAAAACAGCAGAGGGATCAGACCGGCATCGCGATTTGAGCGAAAAACCTTAAGCAAAACAGCATTGTCGTCCGGGTTGAACTTCTGCAGTTGCCAAAGCAGATGCCAGCCCATCGCCATGACGCCTGCGAGAGCGACGAACAACGCAAGTGGGTTGTTGAGAGGGTTAAGCGCAGCCGCGATTACGGCAATTCCAAGTAAGGTTACCGTGCCAGCAAGAAAGCGGCTGAGCCATGTGGGCGTTTGCGAGCCAAACAAGCGCGCGGTTGATTTGACACCAATAAGGGCGTCATCTTCGGTGTCTTGATGGGCGTAAATGGTGTCATAAAACAGCGTCCAGACAATGCCTGCAACATAGAGGTAAAGGGCCGGAGCAGAGAGGCTTCCGGTATGGGCCGTCCACGCGAGAAGCGCCCCCCAGTTGAATGCCAACCCAAGAAAAACCTGCGGCCACCATGTGAAACGTTTGGCAAACGGGTAGACTGCGACAGGAATGAGCGAGAGGACGCCAAGCACGATTGCAGCTGTATTGAAAGTTAGCAGAACGGCCAGTGAAACAAGGGCTTGCACGATCATCCAGAGAGCGGCTTGCTTGGGTGATACTTGCCCTGAGGGGATAGGCCGCGAGCGGGTGCGCGCGACTTTTCCGTCTATGTCGCGGTCACTGATGTCGTTCCAGGTGCAGCCTGCGCCGCGCATCAAAAACGCGCCGATTGCGCAGCCGCAGAAGATCCAGAGATCGTGCCAGCTTGCCTGCCTGTCATGCAGCATCGCCAAGACAAGGCCCCACCAGCAAGGGATGAGCAAAAGCCATGTGCCGATCGGTCTGTCGGCGCGTGAAAGGCGCAGATAAGGGCGGCTTGCCACGGGTGCGAAGCGGTCTACCCAGTTGTCTTTCAGCGCATCCGAAACTTGTCCTGTTGGCTCTGGTGTCTTGCCCTCACTGCTCATATGTTTTGCCCATGACGAATGTGAAAATCAGGCTTTATGTAGAGCAGGCATTGGGGGCAGGGCAACGGCTTACGCTCACAAAGCCGCAATCGCACTACCTATTCGGGGTGATGCGGCAAACCGAGGGCGCACATTTGGCCTTGTTCAACGGGGTTGATGGCGAGTGGTTGGCGCAGGTTGTGAATGCGAACAAGCGGGGCGGAGAGCTTGACGTTGTCGAGCTGCGAAGGCCGCAAGCTGACCCGCCTGATTTGTGGCTTGTTTTCGCGCCGATCAAGAAAGCACGCACCGATTTCATAGTCGAAAAGGCCGCCGAAATGGGCGCGCGCAGAATCATTCCGGTGCAGACCGAGTTCACCAATGCCGAGCGCATCAGGCAGGACCGTCTGCAGGCACATGCTGTCGAAGCAGCAGAGCAATGCGGTGGCACATATGTTCCTGAAGTGGCTGAGTTATCCAAGTTAAATCAAATGCTTGATGACTGGCCTGAAGGCCGAAAACTGATGTTTTGCGACGAATCGTTGGAACACGGTGCGCCCTTTGACGCAGACAGTAAGGGCGCGCCTTGGGCGATCCTGATCGGGCCGGAGGGCGGGTTTTCTGCCAGCGAACGTGCGCGTTTGCGGGCGTTGCCTTTCGCACATCCCGTGAGCCTCGGGCCGCGTATTTTGCGCGCTGACACGGCGGCTGTCGCGGCGCTTACGATGTGGCAAATGCAACTCGGAGACTGGACGTGAGCTTTGTACGCCCAGAGGCGCGCGCCGCGGTTTGGCGGGTGCGCGAGTTACTTGTTGCCGCAGCCTTGGGCGGTCTCGGGTTATACTGGGCGCTGACAGCATTTGGCGTGCTGTCATGGCTCGGGTGGATCATTTTTGCCTTTTCGGCTGTGCTGTTTTTTTCATTTTTGCAGCGGGTCTGGTTCGGGGGCGCCGAAGACGGGCCGGGTTATGTTGAGGTGATCGAAGGGCAGATCACTTACTACGCGGCCCATACAGGCGGAGCTGTTGCGGTGCGAGAGTTGACGCAACTGATATATGAGACCGACGGTGAAGAAGCTGCATGGGTGCTGCGGCAACCACAACTGCCTGATCTGTATATCCCTGTATCGGCCAGCGGCGCGAACGAGTTGTTTGACGCATTTGCAGCCTTGCCCGGCCTGAGCGCCGAGCGGCTGTTGCAAGCGTTGCGCACCCCCAAAGGTAACGCCTTGGTGATTTGGCAGCGCGACGCACATCTTGCGATTGACACTCGCGGCGCGAGCAAGCAACCCTAGGCGTTCACAACGCAAACAGCGCGGAGCACTGATATGTCTATTCCTCAATCGGGCGGCGGGCCGATCGAAAACCATGCCCAACTGGCCGAATATATGGCCGAGGGCTGCAAACCACGTGATAGCTGGCGTATTGGCACCGAACACGAGAAGTTTGGTTACTGTAAGGACAGTTTGTTACCAATTCCTTACGCGGGTGAACGTTCGGTGCTTGCTGTGCTGGAAGGGCTGCGTGATGCGCATGGTTGGACGCCCGTGTTTGAAGGAGAAAATATTGTTGGTTTAGAGAAGGATGGGGCCAATGTGAGCCTTGAACCGGGGGGGCAACTCGAGCTCTCGGGCGCACCTTTGGAAAACATCCACCAGACCTGCGATGAAGTGAACGTTCACCTCAAAGAGGTTAAAGACATCGCCGACAAGGTTGGCGTCAAGTTTATCGGCCTCGGAGCTGCGCCAATCTGGACTCATGAGCAGATGCCGTTGATGCCCAAAGGGCGCTACGAGCTGATGAACAACTATATGCAAGAAGTCGGCACCATGGGCCGCGTGATGATGCGCCGGACTTGCACCGTTCAGGTGAACCTCGATTTTGCCTCTGAAAACGACATGGTGCAGAAGCTGCGTGCGGCGATTGCGTTGCAACCGGTGGCGACGGCTCTGTTTGCCAACTCGCCGTTTTTTGAGGGCAAACCAAACGGCCACAAAAGCTGGCGCAGCCGTGTTTGGCGCGATCTTGATGACGCGCGCACCGGCATGGTTCCGTTTGTGTTTGAAGAGGGCTTTGGCTTTGAGCGCTGGGTGCAGTATGCGCTCGATACGCCGATGTATTTTGTCTACCGAGATGGCAAGTATATCAACGCTTTAGGGCAATCATTCCGTGACTTTCTAAAGGGCGAGTTGCCCGCATTGCCCGGTGAGAAACCGACGTTATCTGACTGGGCCGATCACCTGACAACGCTGTTCCCTGAAGCGCGGATCAAGCAGTATATGGAGATGCGCGGGGCCGATGGAGGGCCGTGGCGCAGGCTCTGTGCATTGCCGGCTTTCTGGGTTGGTTTGATGTATGATCAAGGTGCTCTTGATGCGGCTTGGGACGTTGCCAAAGGCTGGGACATAGAGACCCGCGAAGGGCTGCGTGTGGCGGCTTCTGTTGATGGTTTGCAAGCCGAAGTGAACGGCATCAAGATGCATGATCTGGCGCGCGAAATCGTTGATATTTCCGAGGCCGGTTTGAAGGCGCGAGGACAGGCGGGGGCTGGCGGGATGATTCCAGATGAAACCCATTTCCTGAATGCTCTTAAGGAGTCGTTAGAAAGTGGAGAAGTGCCCGCCGACGAACTTTTGCGCCGTTACGAGACCGACTGGGAAGGCGATTTGAACCGCATTTACAGCGATTATTCATACTAACGCGCGGCTTGATTAACGCTTGTTTTTGCGAGCTTCTCGCAGGTGACTTGCGTGCATATAGCAGTGCATACCACAGTGCATAATGCGTGCTGACAGTTTCGAGCATGGGGTTAATGTGAGTTAACTTAATGCAGCGAACGTTGCGCACACAAAAAAGGCCCCGGTCAAACGGGGCCTTTTGTTGTTCTCGTTTAACGCTTTGTTAGGCTGCGTCAGATACTTTGAGCACATCACGCAGGGTTCCGACGGCTTGGGTGAACCCAAGGCCAAGGCAGAGGGCGGCGAAACCGAGAGCCAAAGTCGCACCCGCTTCAGGCATGTCGCGAAGAAGGGGCAACATGCCTCCGATGAGCAGCACGCCGCCAGTGCCGATCGCGGCATATCCTGTGGCGACTGAAAGTGCCGCGGAGCGGGCGTTCTTTCCGGTTTGCGGGCAGTCGGCGAGCAGAGTGCCGATCTTGAGGATCATGAAGCTGAGAGTTGCGACAGCCAAAAGTGCGGCGATGAGGTAAACAAGTGCGTAGGTTAGCATGAGGTGCTCCTTTCTTACGCGGTTGGTTTGGTGAAAAACATGTAAAGGTAGCCAAAGGTTGCGCCCCAGATCGGAGCGAAGATGGCTCCGAAAAACAGGTAGAGAAGGGCGGCTTGCGAGAGGCTTTCGTCCTGTGTGATCCAGCTATAGGCGAGCACCAAGGCGCTGGCGGTGGTGCTTGAAAGCACGGCCGCGACTGCGCAGTTGACTGGCCTGCACTCTGCTTGAGAGAGCATCCAGAGCAAAGTTGGCGTTCCGATGAGGAGGTAGAACGGGGCACCCATGTAGAGTGCAAACAAGGGAATGATCAGAAAGAACGTGAGCGCTGTGTCAAGGATCGGCGCGAGCACAAGCGCGCCGAAGAAGGCCGGCATATGAATGCGGCGGGTTGCCCAGAGGGTTCTGCGGGGGAGAGGTTGAGTTTTTGCAATTGCGGTCATTTCTGTAATCTCCGAAATTTGCAGTCAAAACTGTATCAGTCAAAGCTTTAACTGTCAGGCTCTAGGAAGAAGAGCCTTTAGGTAGGAAGCGAGCGATTTTGGCGCCGAGCTTGAGAAGGGTCATTTGAGTGCCACGCGGTAGGCGCGCGATCTCGGCATACCACGCATCAAACTGTTGCATGGTTTCGAGCGTCTCGGCAAAACGAGCGCGGATGTGCTCGGGGGTGCCGTCACTTTCGGCCTCGCGCGCAACAACCCGAAGGGCGGCAAGCGTAGGCGCATACTCACGATCGCGTCGGCCTTCGACGACGGTGTTGACGAGATCAAACATGTCGCGAACCGACGTGAAATGATCACGCCGATCGCCGAGTTGCCGACTGGCTTTGACCAGCTTCCAACCCTGCAACTCCTTGATCGCGGTCGAGACATTCGAGCGCGCGAGGTTTAGGGCCTCGCAGATGTCTTCGGCTGTCATCGGGTCTGGCGAAATATGCAGCAGAGCATGAACCTGTGCGACCGAGCGATTGACGCCCCACTTGGTGCCCATTTCCCCCCAATGGAGGATAAAGTTTTGCATGGCAGGTGTTAGATGCATGTGCTTCTTCTTATTTCTGAAATTTCTGTTAATTCAGAAATAATAGAAAGATAGGAGATTTACAAGACGTTCAGGAACTTTTTTATGAAGGCGTTACTGGCCGATCTTTGGCTCGGTGTCGTTGCGCAGGCGCTCGATGTTCAGGCGATGGGTATAAAACACCAACACTGTGAGGATAATGCCGAGCAGAAGTTCGGCGCGGGCACCAAGAAGCGCCATCCAGATTGTCGAGCTGGCGGCGGCGCTGACCGCGGCCAATGAGGAAAAGCGCCAGATGAGGGCGGCCGCGAGCCACGTCGCGCAACAGGCGAGGCCGACAGGCCATGCGAGGGCGAGCAAAATACCCAGAAATGTTGCAACGCCTTTGCCACCTTTGAAGCCAAGCCAGAGCGGGAAGCAATGCCCGAGGAAAGCCATGAGGCCCGCGAGCTGTGCCGCGTCTTCACCCGCAAAACAACGTGCGAGGAGAACAGCCGCCACGCCTTTGACAGCGTCCAGCAGTAAGGTGAGCGCTGCGGCGGTTTTGTTGCCGGTGCGCAAAACATTGGTTGTGCCGATATTGCCCGAGCCGATGCTGCGCAGATCACCGAGCGAAAAGACGCGTGCGACCAAAATGCCGAAGGGCACAGAGCCGAGGAGATAGCCAACCGCGGCCCAAAGGAGCAGCACGGTGGCGGTGTTTTCGATCAGGGGCATCAGCCAAATACCTTTTCGCCAGCAACATAAGTAGACACAACCTTACCTTGAAGGCGCTGCCCGTCAAAGGGTGTATTCTTGGATTTTGACATGAGTGTGGCACGGTCAAGAATAAAGGGCTTGTCGGGGTCAAACAGCGTTAGGTCGGCGGGTGCGCCCTTGCTGAGACGGCCAGTTGCAAGGCCAAGGCGCTTGGCGGGGTTGAGCGCCAATGCACGGAAAAGTTGTGGCAATGTCATCTGCTCGGCATGCACCATGCGCAGGGCGGCGGGCAGCAGGGTTTCGAGTGCAACGGCCCCTGAGGCGGCTTCCTCAAAGGGCAGGCGTTTGCTCTCTTCGTCTTGGGGCGTGTGCATCGAGCTGATGATATCGATAAGGCCCGAGGCGACAGCTTGGACTGTCGCGATGCGGTCATCCTCGGCGCGCAGGGGCGGCTTGAGTTTGAAGTATGTGCGGTAGTCGGCCACATCGAGTTCGTTGAGCGTCAGGTGGTGGATCGAGGTGCCTGCGGTGATATCAAGCCCGTTGGCCTTTGCGCGCTCCAAGGCGGGCAGGGCGCGCGATGTGGTGATCTGGTCCGCATGATAGCGCGCGCCGGTTTTTCCACCTGTCATTTCCAGGAGGGCGATGTCACGGTCTAGGCCCATGCGCTCGGCCATTGGCGAGACAGAAGGCAGACCGCGCAGGGCGGCAAACTTGCCGGAGGTGGCGCAAGCGCCTGCCGAGAGCGTCGGCTCTTGCGGGTGGGCAATGACCAACGCGCCGAGGCTTTTGGCGTAGGTGAGGGCGCGCTGAAAGACTTTGGTGTTGGTGACAACAGCGTCGCAGTCGGAAAAAGCGACAGCACCGGCGTCGAGCAGAAAGCCGATCTCTGACATCTCATGGCCCAAGCGGCCCTTGGTGAGTGCGGCGATGGGCAGCACGTTGACGAGGCTGTCTTCCTTCGCGCGGCGCATCACAAATTCGAGCGCTTCGGGCGTGTCGAGCGCGGGCGATGTGTCGGGGCGAATGACGATCGTGGTGACGCCACCAGCTGCCGCAGCACGGCCCGCCGAGGCATAGCTTTCGCGGTGCCGCTCGCCGGGCTCTCCGACTTTGACGCCGATATCGACAATGCCGGGGGCGAGGCATTTGCCTTTACAATCAATGACCTCATCAGCGCTTGGCGCGGCGTCAACGCCTGTTGCTGCGATGCTGCCATCCTTAACCAGCAACCATCCGAGTGCCTCGGTCTGGGCTTCTGGGTCAATCAGGCGGGCGTTGGTGAACAGCAGTTTAGGCATCGCTGGTTCCTTCGATTTTGGCTTTGGCTTGCAAGATCGCGGTTTTGAGGGATTTGGGGTTGGCGAGGTATTTGGCCACGGTGCTTTGCCCTGTGAACAGGCGGATGCGTAGGGATTTCCACATGACACGCTTCACGGTGTCGATATCGTGCAAATTTGTTGTGGCGTTCTGGGCGGGTTCGATTTGGTTTTCGTAGATGAGCCGAAATGAAGTGAGGTGCCAAACGTCATTGCGGTGACGCAGCCAGTTGAGGTGATCGTCAAACAAAAAGACGTAGATCAGCGAGGTGATCAGCATGATCGGCAACCAGAGGAGCGGGTTCAGTGCAAAGTATGGCCCGATAAACAGCGCCGTCACGGCCCCAAGCGCAAGGGCGCGTATGGCAAATGTTTTGATGTCGGGCTGCCACGTTCCGAGGAAGGCCTCGTCGTCAAGCAGCGTGGTGACGGGGGGCGGGTTTTTGGCCCGTTCAAGAGGCGCGGGCTCAGACATAAGTGCCTTTGGATGTCGCCGCGGCCTTGGCGTTTTCGGCCAGCAGGTGCATCGCGGCCATACGCACGGCGACGCCCATTTCGACTTGCTCCTGGATCACAGAGCGGGTGACATCATCGGCGATATCACCGTCAATCTCGACACCGCGGTTCATCGGGCCGGGGTGCATGACAATGGCGTCAGGTTTGGCGCGCTTAAGCTTGTCGGCGTCAAGGCCGTAGCGGTGATAATACTCGCGCTCCGAGGGGATAAAGCCACCATCCATGCGCTCTTTTTGCAGGCGGAGCATCATCACCACATCAACGTCTTCCAGCCCTTCGTGCATGTCGTGGTAAACCTCGCAACCGAACTCGGAGAACTGCGAGGGGATGAGCGTCGGTGGGCCAACAAGGCGCACGCGGTTTTCCATTTTGCCAAGCAGGATCAGGTTTGAACGGGCCACGCGGGAGTGGGCGATATCGCCGCAGATCGCAATGTTCAAACGGTGCAAACGGCCCTTGGCGCGGCGGATTGTGAGCGCGTCGAGCAGCGCTTGCGTGGGGTGCTCGTGCCGCCCGTCGCCGGCGTTGAGCACGGCGCAGTTTACTTTTTGCGCCAGCAGATCAACCGCGCCGGAGTTGGGGTGTCGCACCACCAGCAAGTCGGGGTGCATGGCGTTGAGCGTCAGCGCGGTGTCGATCAGCGTTTCGCCTTTTTTGACAGAACTTGCCTGCATCGCCATGTTCATAACGTCCGCTCCGAGGCGCTTGCCTGCGAGCTCAAAGGAAGCCTGCGTGCGCGTCGAGTTCTCGAAAAACATGTTGATCTGGGTAAGGCCAGTGAGGGCGTCAGAGTGTTTTGAAGGCGAGCGGTTGAGCGTCACATATTGGTCAGCGAGATCAAGAATGGCGGTGATATCGGCTTGTGAGAGCGCTTCAATTCCCAGAAGGTGACGGTGTGCAAAGCTCATGCTCGCGGCTCCTCTCAAATCTTGTCGGTGTATACGCAAGGCGGCTATGGCGTGCAAGCGTTGCGCTGGCGGTTTCGCGGTTTTGCTGCGTGACGAGTTGCGCTAGGCTGCGCGCATGGAATCGGCTCAAGAATATCACGCTTGGCGCGCTGCCCTTGATTGGCAGATCGAACTCGGGGCTGACGAGGCTCTGAGCGAGACGCCTATCGACCGTTTCGAGCTGGTTGATATGGTGAAAGCCAAGGTGCCCAAGGTGGCGGAACCCGTCGCTGTTACCACGCCCGTTGAACTGCCCAAGGTTGACGTCATTGCGGCGGCTACGGCGGCGGCGGAGGGGGCCTCAAACCTTGAAGAATTGCAAGCGGCTTTGGCGGGTTTCGAGCATTGTGAGCTGAAAAAGGGCGCGCGCAATCTGGTGTTTTCTGGCGGGGTTGCGAGTGCGCGGGTGATGATCATCGGCGACGCTCCAAGCCGCGACGATGACCAGGCTGGCAAGCCCTTTAGCGGCGCTCAAGGCAAGCTGCTTGATAAGATGCTGGCGGCAATCGGGCTGACGCGTGACGAAAGCGTTTACCTGACGAATGTGCTGCCTTGGCGGCCAATGAGCCAAGAGCCAAAACCGCAGGATATCGCGATGATGCGCCCCTTTGTTGAGCGGCATGTTGCGCTGGCGGCACCGGAAGTTGTTGTGCTGATGGGCAATATCAGCTGCGAGACGACGCTTATGAAGCGCGGCATAACGCGGTTGCGCGGCACGTGGGCCGAGGTTTACGGAAGGCCCGCGATGCCAATGTTTGCCCCAGAGCAACTGATCCGCCAACCGCAGCTGAAACGAGACGCCTGGGCTGATTTGCTGGAACTCAAAGCGAGGTTGATGTGATGCGCGAGTTTATACCTGTGCGGATTGCTGTGCTGACGGTGTCAGACAGCCGCGAGGCCGCAGATGACCGTTCGGGAGATGTGCTGGTTGGACGCATTCAAGAGGCGGGGCATGAACTTGTGGAGCGCAAGATACTCCGCGACGAACGCGCCGAGATTGCTGATCAGCTGCGCGCTTGGGTGGCCTCGGGCGACGTTGATGTGATCATTTCGACGGGAGGCACGGGGCTGACGGGGCGCGATGTGACGGTCGAGGCGCACCGCGATGTCTATGAGAAAGAGATCGACGCTTTCGGCACGGTGTTTACGATCGTGAGCATGAAAAAGATCGGCACCAGTGCGGTGCAGAGCCGTGCCACGGCGGGTGTTGCGGGCGGGTGCTATCTGTTTGCGCTGCCCGGCAGCCCCGGCGCATGCAAAGACGGCTGGGACGAGATCCTCGTGCATCAGCTTGATTACCGCCATAAGCCCTGCAATTTTGTCGAGATCATGCCGCGCCTGGAAGAGCACAAGCGACGCAAATGAGCGATGCCTTTGAACAGATCGGCTCGGCGCCGGCGGTTGTCAGCGAACGTGCCGCGGCGGTTTTGGCCCAAGACGCACAGGGGCGCATTCTTTGTCAGCTGCGCGATGATTTTGCCCATGTTGCGGCGCGTGGTAAGTGGAGCTTGTTTGGTGGAAAAGTCGAGACAGGTGAAAGCCTGCATGAGGCTGCACAGCGGGAGTTTTTTGAGGAAACGGGCCTGCGGGTTGAAGCAACCGACTTGACCGCGATGGCCAAGATTGCCTCGACAGTGAAGCCTGACTGGGAGATTTACATTTTTGCCCTCGCGACGGAGGTTGATCCGGCTGATGTGCGGCTGGGCGAAGGGGCGGGTTTTGCGTTTCTGACCCCGGCGCAGATTGCAGAAATGGATTTCATTGAAACCTACACACGGTTTTTTGAAAAGTTTTTCCACGGAACTGCCGCGGGCTCGCGTATATAGTAGGCGGTATCTTTGAGAAGGGACACATATGCGGTTTTTTAGACGCGGGCTGACGGGCCTGAGCATATTGGCGCTGACGCTGGGGCTGTTGGGCTTTAGCGTGCTGTTGCTGCGCGGCGCATTTGCCGAGCGCGCCGCCCAAAGTGCCCGGGCACCAAGGATACAGGAACGTGTTTTTGCCGTTAACGCGCAACGGCTTGTCGCTGGAGAACTGACCCCCGTGCTAACCGCCTACGGGGAAATCAAAAGCCTGCGCACGCTGGAAATCAGGCCCGCCGTTGGCGGGATGATCACCCAGATGTCAGCTAATTTTGTTGACGGCGGCAGCTTTTCCCAAGGCGATTTGATGCTCAAGATCGACGATGCCGATGCGCAAGCAGCGTTCGAGCGGGCCGAGGCAGATGTCATGGATGCCGAAGCCGAGGTGCGTGACGCTCTGCGCGCGCTCGAGCTGGCGCGGGACGAACAAGTGAACGCGCAAGAACAAGCGGATTTGCGGCAGCGGGCGTTTGTGCGACAGCAAGATTTGCGCAAGCGTGGCGTGGGCACAGATACCGCCGTTGAAACCGCTGAGCTGGCCGCAAGCACGGCCAAAGCGGCGGTGCTGACTCGCAGGCAGGCCTTGGCACAGGCCGAAGCGCGTGTTGACAGCTCGGCGACGCGACGCGCGCGCGCAGCTATCGCGCTTTCGGATGCCAAGCGCAGCCTGTCAGAAACTGAAGTGCGGGCGCGTTTTGACGGCGTCATTGCCGAGGTGAACGCTGTTGAGGGCCGCCTTGTCAACAGCAACGAGCGGCTCGCCGAATTGGTTGACCCGAACCAGCTTGAAGTCGCGTTTCGGGTGAGCACACAGGCCTATTCGCAGCTGCTTGATGCAGAGGGCAACCTGAAAACCGCCGAGGTGCGCGCGGTGCTTGATGACTTCGGCGTTGACCTGAGCAGCACCGGAACCCTGAGCCGTGAGGGCGCGGCCAACAGCAGCGGACAAACCGGACGAGCCTTGTTTGCAAGGCTGCAAGAAGCGCGCGGCCTCAAGCCGGGTGACTTTGTCACAGTGCTGCTTGAAGAGGCTCCGATGCAAAATGTTTTGCGTCTGCCCGCGACAGGGCTGGCGGCTGATAGCACGGTGCTCAAGATCAATGATGACAACCGGCTCGAGCTTGTCAGTGTCGAGCTGTTGCGCCGCCAAGGCGACGATGTGATCATCTTTGCCCCCGAGCTTGACGGCGCACTTGTTGTGTCAAAACGCACGCCTCTGTTGGGGGCCGGCATAAGTGTGAAACCCGTTGTTGCAGGCGCGGCGGCAGAGCCTGAAGCACCGGCGATGATCGAACTCAGCCAAGAGCGCCGCGACAGGCTTGTGAGCGCGATCAAAGCCAGCCAGCGGATGCCCGAAGACGTAAAAAAGCGTATTCTGGCGCGTTTGAGCGAGGATCAGGTGCCTGCCAAAATGGTTGAGCGGATCGAAAGCCGGATGGGGGGCTAAGTGATGCGCGAGGCGACAAGTGCAAAGGGCATCATCTCGTATTTTACCCGCCACGCGACGGTGGCAAACTTGTTGTTGGTGGTGCTCATTGTTGCCGGTCTTGCCGCTGTTCCAAGGATGCGCGCGCAGTTTTTCCCTGATGTGATTATCGACAATATCTATGTTTCAGTGCCGTGGAGCGGCGCTGGCGCCGAGGATGTTGACGCGGGCATCGTGCAGGTTCTCGAGCCGGTATTGCTGGCGGTTGAAGGCGTCATTGAAGCGACTTCAACCTCGCGAGAGGGCAGCGCAAGCATTACACTCGAGTTCGAGCCGGGCTGGGATATGGCCCTTGCCGCCGACGATGTGCAGGCCGCAGTCGATGCGATCACTATCTTTCCCGAGGAGGCCGAAGAGCCCAATGTCACGCGTGGGGCATGGCGTGATCGGGTGACAGATGTGGTTGTCACGGGCCCGGTCGAGCCAGACCAACTCGCGCGGTTTTCTGACGAGCTTGTCGCACGTCTGTTTGAGCGCGGGGTGACACGCACGACGATCCGCGGGGTGTCGGGCCAGCAAACAAATGTGGTGGTTTCAACGCTTGATCTGGTCAAGCATGATGTGAGTTTCGCCCAGATCGCGGCGGCGATTGCAGGCGAAGTTAACGCCGACCCTGCCGGCAATGTGACCGGCGCCAACGCCCGCGTGCGCACCGGAACCGAAAAGCGCACGCCCGAAGCGATTGCCGGCATTGTGCTCAAGCCAAACACCGACGGCAGCAAGCTGACGATCGGTGATGTGGCGCGTATTGAGGTTGAAGGCACGACCCGCGACCGCAGCTACTATGTGGGCAAGGATCCGGCTATTTCCATCAGGGTTGATCGCAGCGCCAACGGTGATGCGATTGCCATTCAGCGCCATGTTGAAGAAGCTGCGGCTGAGCTTGAGCAGACGCTCCCGCCCGGCGTTAGCGTTGATCTGATCCGCACCCGCGCCGAGGCCATAACCGGCCGCTTGAACCTACTCATAGACAACGGTTTGGTCGGGTTGCTCTTGGTGGTAACGCTGCTGTTTTTGTTTCTGAATGCGCGCACGGCGTTTTGGGTCGCGGCGGGTATTCCTGTGGCCATGCTGGCAACGATTGCGCTGATGTTCGTGGTCGGATTGACGATCAATATGATCTCGCTGTTCGCGTTGATCATCACGCTGGGCATCGTGGTTGATGACGCGATCGTTGTCGGCGAGCACGCCGATGCCAGAGTGAAGAGCTACGGCGAAGGGCCGGTTGAGGCGGCCGAAAATGCAGCCATGCGTATGGCTATGCCGGTGTTCAGTGCAACCCTGACAACCGTGATAGCCTTTTACGGGCTGACTTTTGTTGGAGGGCGCTTTGGGGATTTGATCTCTGATATCCCGTTCACCGTGATCGTTGTCTTGGCGGCGAGCCTTGTTGAGTGCTTTTTGATCCTGCCGAACCACATGTCGCATTCCATTGCTCATTCGGCCAAGGAGCACTGGTATGATGTGCCCAGTCGCGTGGTGAACCGCGGGTTTGTCTGGTTTCGGGAAACGCTGTTTCGCCCCTTCATGGGGTATGTGATCAAGCTGCGATACCCCGTGCTTGCGGGGCTGGTTGTGGTGCTGGTCAGTCAGGCGGCATTGTTTGTTCGGGGCGATGTGAAGTGGCGCTTTTTCAACGCTCCGGAGCGCGCCTCGATTTCGGGAAACTTTGCGATGGTGCCTGGCACGCAGCGCGAAGACACCTTTGAAGTTATGCAATTGTTGCAGCAGGCCATCAACGAACTCGGAGCCGAATACGAGGCCGAACACGGGCGCAACCCTGTTGATTATGTGCTGTCACAGGTTGGCGGCAGCACGGGGCGCGGGCTTGCCGGCGCCGATACCAAAGACCCTGACGAGCTTGGTGCGGTTGCGATCGAGTTGATCGACGCTGATTTGCGGCCCTACTCAAGCTTTGCCTTTCTGGCGGCGTTGCAAGAACGCCTTCCGACGCACCCGCTGCTGGAAACGGTGAGCTTTCGCGGCTGGCGCTCGGGGCCGGGCGGTGACGGGCTTGATGTGCAGTTTTATGGCGCTGATGCCGACACGCTCAAACGCGCCAGTGAAGCACTCAAGGAGGCTGTTTCAGGCTACCCCGAGGTCAGTGCTATCGAAGATAACATGGCCTATGACAAGGCCGAGATCGTGCTTGATCTTTCGGCGCAGGGGCAGGCGCTCGGCTTTACCATTGACGGTGTCGGGCGGGTGCTGCGCCACCGCCTCAGCGGGCTTGAAGCTGCAACCTACCCCGACGGGGCACGCAGTGCGGCCATCACGGTTGAGTTGCCCGAAAGCGAAGTGACGGCCGACTTCATCTACCGCACCCAGATGCGCGCACCTGACGGCAGCTATGTAGCCTTGTCCGATATTGTCAATCTGCGCGAACAGGCCGGGTTCTCAACCATACGCCGCGAGAACGGCGTTCGTGTTGTTTCTGTCACCGGTGACATATCGGAGGATGATCCAGCCCGCGCAGAGGAGATCGGCAAGGCCTTGGAAGAAACGATTTTGCCCAAGATCGCCAGCGAGTTGCAAGTCGAGTTCCGCATTGCGGGCCTGTCAGAGCAGGAGCAGGAGTTTCTCACCGATGCCGGCACTGGGTTTATTCTCTGTCTCACAGGTATCTACCTCGTGCTGGCTTGGGTCTTTGCCAGTTGGACGAGGCCAATGGTGGTGATGGCGATCATCCCGTTTGGCCTTGTCGGAACCATCTACGGCCATGCTGCATGGGATGTGCCTTTGAGCATGTTCACGGTTGTAGGTCTGCTCGGCATGACGGGGATTATCATCAACGATTCTATCGTGTTGATCACCACCGTCGACGACTACGCCAAGGAGCGCGGGATCATCCCCTCGATCATCGACGGCGCAGTTGACCGCTTGCGGCCGGTGATGCTGACGACGCTCACCACGGTGCTCGGCCTTGCGCCGCTGCTCTATGAGAAAAGCCAGCAGGCGCAGTTCCTTAAGCCGACAGTGATCACGCTGGTTTACGGGCTGGGTTTTGGCTTGTTTATCGTGTTGTTGCTGGTGCCTTCACTGGTTGCCATACAAGCTGACTTTCAGAGCCAGATCAAAGCCCTAAAGCGCGCCTTAGCCGCGAAACGTGCCGGGCAGTTGCGTGCGGGGTTTGGTGTCACGGCTGCATTGATGCTGGTTTGGTTCGCTCTGACGCTGGGCTGGAAAGCGGTGACCGGTAGCCTGCCTGCGCTCTTTGGCGGGGCCGGTGCGAGCAACGCCGACGCGCTTGGGCTTTATGTTGCAGGTGTCGTTGTGTTGTTGGTGGCTCTTTTGCTTGCCGCCGTGCTGATGACCCTGTTCAAAAAGCCTAGCACCCCCTGATATCAACGGCCTGACCACGGCCTAGCAATGTTATGCGCAGGGCTTTGCGGCTGACGGCAAAGCTGCCGTCAAGTGCATGCACCAGCTTGGTTTGCAAAACGAGCGTGTTGCCTTTGCGGCTGACGCGCGGGGGCGTTGCATAGACAAGCGGATCACCGGTTTCGATCACGGCTTCCTCACGTCCGCCCAGCGCTTTGAGGGTCATCGTCACGGCGAGGGTGAGGCCGTCGTTGCCCGGGCTCAGATCACAGTGCAGATTGCGCACCCCTGCACGCGCGGCGCTCATAGGCTCGCGCGCCAGTGCGGCTTTGATCGCGGGTTGGCTTTGTGCCGCCTTCACCGGCAGCAGCGCCTCAAGCTGCACTTCGATCGGAATACAGATGTCTTTGCATACGCCAAGGCCAAAGGTGCCTTTGAGCTTAACAGGTTTGCCCGCGTTCTTGGGTGTGACAACAAAAGGCAAGATCATTGTGTGATGGTAACCGAGGGTGCGTATGCCGTCTTGGGTGAACACTTCGGGCTGCGGGTAGCGCGGGGTGACAGTCTTGAGGTTTTGCGAGCCTGACCAGCTAAAATGCGGCGGCACGCCGGCGTCACCCGGGGCGCGCCAGTAGGTGTGCCAGCCCTCAAGCAGTGTCACTTCAAGCGCGGCGATGCGGGTGCCGTCGGCTTCTGTCCAGCCGGGCAGCAGGCGGAACTGGTGTTGCGCGGTGTCGGCCAGAGCGGCAGATGAAACCGCAAAAAGAGCGGCGAAGGCGTAAGCAAGATGTTTCATATGCCTACAAATGCGCCATGTGTCAGCGAATGCCAACTCACAATGCGGCGAGAAACATTTCGCCCCTTGCGTGTGGGCGGGGGCTTGTGCACCCTGAGGGCATAAGGAGTGGCCGATGCGCGACGTAAACGACCTCACAGGAAAGCTTTTGATCGCGATGCCGGATATCGGTGATCCGCGCTTTGAGCATGCGGTGGTTCTAGTTTGCGAGCACGGCAGTGAAGGCACGATGGGGGTGATCATCAACAAACCAGCCGAAGAGGTGAGCCTTGCGGAGGTTGCCAAACAGCTAGAGCTCAGCCCGCCGGTGCCCGAGGCCAGCCCACTGGTTTACTTTGGCGGGCCTGTCGAGATGGGCCGCGGGTTTGTTTTGCACTCGGCAGAGTATGTCTCGGGCTTATCAAGCCACTTGGTGTTCGAGGGCGTGCGGCTCGCGGGCTCGCTTGATGTGCTTGAAGACATTGCCCAAGGGCGCGGCCCGCAGCAGGCCATTCTGGCCCTGGGCTATGCCGGTTGGGGCGAGGGGCAGCTTGAGGGCGAAATACTGTCAAACGGCTGGCTGACGGTTGAGGCTGATGCCGAGCTGGTGTTTTCAGAGGGCAGCGAGGCCAAGTGGAGCCGCGCGCTGGGCAAACTCGGGATCAACCCGCTGATGCTGTCAGCCGATGCTGGGCATGCCTGACGAACGCGGTGCGGCTGCGCGCTTGAGCCGATCATTGATCGCGATGCCGATGCCGGTTTCGGGGATCGGAGAGACAGCGATTTTATCGGCTGTTTCATCTAGCTGGCGCAGCATATCAAACAGATTTGCCGCCGCCTCGCGCATGTCGCTGGCAGGCGACAGGTTAAGGGCACAGCTGACATTGCCAAAGCCAAGCAGGGTTTCGTCTGGCGCGGGTGTTGCAACGTTCAACCTTAAGGCAGCCTCGGGCGCATAGTGCGAGGCGAGCTGGCCGGGCGCAGACACGGCGGCTGGCGTTGTTGACACGCCCAGAGGCTCGCCCAATGCGGCCTCAAGCTGCGAACGGGTGAGCGAGCCGTGGCGCAGGAGCACAGGCGTGTCACCCGCGAGGCCAACGATGGTGCTTTCAAGCCCGATCTCGGCGGCGCCACCGTCAAGCACGGCATTCACTTGCCCATCAAGCCCCGCGAGCACATGCGCGACGCGGGTCGGGCTGATCTTGCCGGAGGGGTTTGCCGAGGGCGCCGCGAGCGGGCCGTTGAAAGCGCAAAGCAAAGCCTGCGCGACAGGGTGCGCCGGGCAGCGCAAAGCGACAGTTTCAAGGCCAGCGGTGACAATGCTGGCGAGGCCATGCCCTTCGCGCAGCGGCAGCACCAGCGTCAGCGGCCCGGGCCAAAAAGCCGAGGCGAGGTGTTCGGCCCAAGCGTTCCAGACGCCGTATTGCTGCGCATCGCGCGCAGAGGCGACGTGTACGATCAGCGGGTTGAAGCTTGGACGGCCCTTGGCGGCGTAGATACTGGCCACGGCTTGCCCCTGACGGGCATCTGCTGCAAGGCCGTAGACTGTCTCGGTTGGCAGCGCGACAAGCCCTCCATCTGCCAACAAAGCAGCAGCTTCAGAGACACCGGAAGCATCAGGCGTGAGCGTTTTTGTCTTCATCAGAGTAGTTCCATGACGCCGCGTTATTGCAGAAACAGCTTTGTAAACCTATTAGGTTTATTGCACGGCCTATAAAGCGGCCACGCAATTTTGCCAAGCTGCCACCTGTTAGGAGTAACCCATGAGCTACCGCGCGCCCGTAAGTGACCACCAGTTTATCATGCAAAACGTTGTCGGATTTGAGGCGGTTGCTGCGACCGAACGGTTTTCAGAGGCCACGCCTGACACGACAGATGCTATCCTCACCGAAGCGGGCCGCATGTGTGAAGAGGTGCTTGCGCCTCTCAACCGCAACGGCGACCTTGAGCCTGCACGGCTTGAGAACGGCGTTGTGCGCTCGTCCAAAGGCTTTGCCGAGGGCTACGGCGCGATCAAGGACGGCGGCTGGATTTCTCTTGCTGCGGACCCCGAGTATGGCGGCATGGGCTTGCCTGCGACGCTGACTTCGGTTGTCAACGAGATGATGTCGTCGGCCTGTTTGAGCCTTCAGCTTTGCCCGTTTCTCACCCAAGGCAATATCGAAGCGCTGGAACATCACGCCAGTGACGCTCTGAAGGCAACCTACCTGCCCAAACTCGTTTCAGGCGAGTGGAGCGGCACGATGAACCTGACCGAGCCGCAGGCCGGCTCTGACGTGGGCGCGCTTTCAAGCAAGGCCGTGCCAAACGGCGACGGCACCTATGCGATAAGCGGCCAGAAGATATTTATCACTTGGGGCGACAACGACTTTACCAGCAACGTCTGCCACCTTGTTTTGGCGCGCCTGCCTGACGGGGCGCCGGGCACCAAGGGCATCAGCCTGTTCATGGTTCCGAAGTTTCTGCCTGACGAGAACGGCGAAGCAGGTGTTGCCAATACGCTGGGTGTTGTGAGCCTGGAACACAAGCTTGGCATTCACGGCTCGCCGACCGCCGTTATGCAATATGACAATGCAACAGGGTGGCTCGTTGGCGAAGAAAACAAGGGCATGGCGGCGATGTTCACGATGATGAACAACGCGCGGCTTGGCGTGGGCTGTGAGGGTGTCGGGGTCGGCGAAGGCGCTTACCAGCAGGCGCTGGCCTATGCGCTTGAGCGCAAGCAAGGTCGCACGCCTGTTGAGAACGGCACTGGCACGATCATCGAGCACGCCGATGTGCGCCGCATGTTGGCGACAATGCGGGCCGAGCTGTTTGCGGCACGGTCAATGACACTGGCCTGTGCGGTTGCGCTTGATATGGGGCGCGCCACGGGCGAGGCCGACTGGATGGCGCGCGCCGCGTTTTTGACACCGCTCGCAAAGGCGTTCGGCTCGGACACGGGCATGAAAGTCGCCGAGATGGGCGTGCAGATACATGGCGGCATGGGCTTTATCGAAGAAACCGGCGCGGCGCAGTTTTCGCGCGATGCACGCATCACCGCGATTTATGAAGGCACCAATGGCATTCAGTCGATGGATCTTGTCGGCCGTAAGCTGATGGACGGCGGAGAAGCGGCAGGGGCGCTGCTTGATGAAGTCGAAGCGCATGCCGAGCAGGCACGCGCCACGCGTCCGCGCATGGCTGGTCTTGTGTGGGATGCAACCGAAACCCTGCGCGAGGCGACGGAGTGGATGGTTGAACAGAAAGACATGAACGAACGCTTTGCCGGTTCTGTGCCGTTTCTGGCGGCGTTTGCACGGGTGCTTGGCGCACATTTTCACCTTAAGGCCGCCTGCGCTGAAGGCGGTGAAGGCGATGGGCCAAGGGCCAAGCTTGCTCGGTTCTACATCAACCGTTTGCTGCCCGAGCATGAGGCACTGCTGGCCCACGCCAAGGCAGGTGCGAGCGACCTTTATGCGATTACAACCGAAGATCTGGACGCCTGATGAACGCACCTTATGCACCTACCGGACTTGATTTTCCCTGGCCGGACACGCCCGAACCGGGTGGATACCAGCAGATTGCCGAGGGCATCCTCTGGATCAGGCTGCCGCTGCCGATGGCGCTTGATCATGTTAATGTTTACGCCTTTGACGAAGGCGACAGCTGGACGATTGTTGATACCGGCTTCAAGTCAAAACACGGCGTGAAACTTTGGGAAGCGCTGCTTGAGGGCGCCCTTAAAGGCAAGCCTGTTGGCCGCGTTTTACTGACTCATCATCACCCTGATCACGTTGGCATGGCTGGCTGGTTCGTTGAGCGCGGCGCCGCGCTTTGGAGCTCGCGCACCGCTTGGCTGATGTCGCGGATGTTGATTTTGGATGTCGAGAAGGAAATGACCGCGCAGTCGCACAAATTCTGGACACAAGCGGGTATGGACAAAGACCTGCTTGAGAAGCGCAGGGTAGAGCGGCCCTACAATTTTGCGGATGCCTGCCATGATTTGCCGGTTGGTTACACCCGCCTCAAAGAGGGCGATGTGCTGGAGATGGGCGGGCGCAGTTGGGACGTGCTTGAAGGCAATGGGCACGCGCCCGAGCACCTGACATTCTGGAGCCGCGATGACGATTTTGTCGTCGCAGGGGATCAGATCATCTCGTCGATCAGCCCCAACATCGGTGTCTATGCGACCGAGCCCGAGGCTGACCCTTTGGGCGAGTGGATCGCCTCCTGCGAGAAGTTCGAAGCGATCGCCAGACCCGAGCACATTGTGCTCTCAGGCCATAAGCGCCCCTTTGTCGGCCTGCCGCACCGAATGCGCCAACTGCGCGAAAACCACGAGCACTGCCTTGAGCGGCTCGTCGAGCACCTCAGCGAGCCCAAAACCGCCGCCGAGTGCTTTGCACCCCTGTTCAAACGAAAAATTGATGAGGGCATCTACGGAATGGCCCTTGTGGAAGCTGTCGCACACCTTAATCATTTGCTCACAGAAGGCCGAGCCGTGCGTGAAGCGCGCGAAGACGGCGCATGGCTTTGGCGCGCGAAAGGGTGAGTATGGACGAAAAAATTGCCACATCGGCAGAAGCACTTGAGGCAGAAACCCTGCCCAAACGCTATGAGTCACTTCAGAGAGAAGACGGCAAGAAAGACCTGCCCAAGGCCCTGAATGACAAGCCTGTCGCCCAGAAAAGCCCTGCTGAATGGGCCTACGAGCGGTTGATTCTCTACATCCAGAACTTTGAGGAACAGTTAGACAACGAGCACGAAGTTGCGATGGGCTTTACCGGCGGTGACGCGGGTGTGCTGCGCATCGAAGGGATGGGCTTTTTTGACCCTGACGTGATCACCTTTTATGGAAGTGACCCGACTGGTTCCAAAACCCAGTTGGTGCAGCATGTGAGCCAGCTCAACGTGATGCTCAGAGCTTTGCCCAAGGCTGTGGAAGAGGCCGAACCGACGCGCATTGGCTTTCGTCTCGCGCAGGCGCTCGAAAAAGAATAGCGGCTAACACGCCGGTTCTAGTGACAGCGCCGTGAGAATCCGCTATCTCACGGCCAACACATTTTAGGAGAGACGCAATGAGCGACCACAAGCACGGCGAGATGGACATCAAAGTTCAGGAACAAACCTTTGACGGTTTCATCAAATTCATGACACGCTCCACGATTGTTATCATTGTGGCGCTTGTTGTTATTGCCATCTTGGGCGGTTAAATCCGGAAGCTTGGGGGCATCCAAATGAGTATCAGATTGATCAAGCTCTTGGTGGGGCTCAGTTTTGCCGTATTTCTGTCTGGCTGTGCGGCCGATCCGGTTTGGGCCCCTGACGCCGACATCGAGCGCGTGACCTACCGTCACAACGGCCCCCCCAAGCTGACACTGTTCACAATGGTGAATGTGCGCTCCGGCGCAGGGGCGCATACCTCGATGATGATCAACGCCTCACAACGCGTGATCTGGGATCCGTCGGGCAGTTTTGCTCATGAGACAATTCCCGAGCGCAACGATGTGTTGTTTGGCGCCAACCCGCGGATGGTTGACTTTTACACGCGCTATCACGCTCGCGAGACGTTTTATGTGATTGTGCAAGAGGTTGAAGTGCCCGCCGCGACCGCTGAAAAGGCGCTGCAACTGGCGATGGCAAATGGAGCCGTCGGCAACGCATTTTGCGCGCATTCAACTGCCGGAATTCTGCGGCAACTGCCGGGATTTGGCAGCATTCCACAGCAGATGTATCCTAACAAGCTGTCTGCGGCTTTCGGAAAGATCCCCGGTGTCACAAGCCGCACGTTGCGTGAAGATGACAGCGACGACAACTCGCATGTGCTGCGCGACTATGACCCGACCACCGGCACTTTGAACTAGGCTTAAGCGAGCAGGTAGAGGCCCAGATAGAGGGTTCCCGCACCGAGCGTTATTGCGGCCAGCACATTGCGCCAGTAAAGCCCCGCCGCCAATGTGACAGCCGCTGCAAGAAAGCGCGGCAAGTCAAGCGTGCCCCCCGTTGCTGCGGGCCACACCACCATAGGCGCGATCAGCGCCGGTAGCACGGCCACGGCGGTATATCGCAGGTGCCTTAGCAGCCATGCGGGCAGTGGCCTGTCGCCGATCAGCCCGACAAACAAAAACCGCAGCGTGAAACTTCCGACAGCGAGGGCTGCCATTACAAACCAGAGCTCAGGACGTTCTATCATTTGGCCAACCCCCGTTTTGACAACCATAGTTCAGCTTGTGCACCAACGATCATCGCCAGCGCTCCGGCAATGATAACACCAAGGCTATAGGGCACCCAAACCAGCAGCAGCGAGGCCGATATCGCCACCAGCGCCGCCAGCATATGTGGCGCGGTGCGCATCATCGGTGCTGTGATCGCAAGGAAGGCGATAGGCACAGCAAAGTCGAGCGCCATGCTCGGAGGGATGCTCTCTCCGAGAAATGCGCCGACCAGTGTCATAAGCGACCAAAGCGGCACAACCGGCGTGCAAGAGCCAAAATAGTAGCTGGTTTTCTGTTGCAGCGACCAGTCGTTGCGCTCTTCAAATTTGGCATGCGAAAGGGCATAGCTTTGATCAACCAGAAGATAGGCGATCAACGCACGTTTCCAGAGCGGCGCGGCACCCAGGTGTGGCGTCAGTGACGCCGAATACATAGCCATCCGCAGGTTTACAGCCAGGCCCGAAACCAGCGCGATTACCGCGGGAGTGTTCTCCTGTAAGAGCTGCAAAGACGTGAGCTGTGCGGCTCCGGCATTGGTTGTGATCGAAAACAGAAAGGCCTCGGTAATGTTGAGGCCGGCTTCTGTCGCGATCACGCCAAACACCAGCGCAAAGGGTGTCACCACAAGCACAAAAGGCAGCGCGTCGCTCACGCCTTGCCAATACGGCGTTTTTGAACTGGTTGAAGCCACGGTTTGACCTTAGGTTGAGGGAATGTTGACCACAGGTTTAGGCGAGGGACAAATGAGCGCAAGCACAAACGACATGAGCTACATTCTTGCGCCCAACCCCGAGGCCCGCGGACTGAGCCGCGTTGTGCAGGGCCGCGATCAGACCGGCGCTCTGGTTGACATAAACGTGGTCGAAGAGCGGCCATTGACGATATTCCTTAACGCCAGCGAGATTGTTACCGCGATGACGATTGGCGACTACCCCGAATATCTGGCACTCGGCTTTCTGCGCAACCAGGGTATGCTGACGGATGCCGACACATTGTTGGGCGTGGACTATGACGAAGAGTCCGAGGCCGTTGTCGTGCGCACCAAACAAGTGACCGAGTTTGAAGGCAAACTTGAAAAAAAAACCCGCACCTCCGGCTGTGCGGTTGGCACGGTGTTTGGCGACATGATGGAAGGGCTTGAGGGGCTAACGCTTCCTGCGAGCAACATCAGCGTTTCTGACATTTACGCGCTCTCCCACAAAATCAACCAGACACCCTCGATCTACCTGAGTGCGGGGGCCATTCATGGCACAGTGCTTTGTGAAGGCGCGCGGCCGCTGGTCTACATGGAAGATGTGGGCCGCCATAATGCGGTTGATAAAGTCGCTGGCTGGATGCTCTCGCAAGGCGCGGGTGCCGAGGGCAAGTTGCTTTATACAACCGGCCGTTTGACCAGCGAGATGGTGATCAAATGCGCGCTTATGGGCATACCTGCACTGGTGTCGCGCTCGGGGTTTACGGCTTGGGGCGTCGAGATCGCGCAGCAAGTCGGCTTGACGCTAATCGGCCGGATGCGCGGGCAGCGGTTTATGTGCTTGAGCGGCGAAGAACGACTGATATGGGATGAGACACCATGAGCTATGATCTGCGATTTGAAATCGACCCGGAACTCTACCAACGCGCCGTGACAACGCCGCTTGACGGGCCTGTTTCAAAGGACAGGCGCGCGCTCTATAACATTGCAGCGATGGTGTTGTTTCCGGCTTCGATCTTTTGCTTTAACCGCGCGCTGTTTGCGCCCGATGCCTTGGTTGCGATGTGCTTTGCAGCGGTGTTCGGTGCGGGGATGGTGCTGGTCGTGTGGTGGCGTCAGCACGGGCGCTTGGTGAAGCATCATAAGGCCTACAACGAAACCGGCGGCACACAGGAAATGACAGTTGGGCCCGATGGCATCAAAGCCAGCCGCCCGATGATCAGAAGCGAGATCGACTGGGGTTTTGTGCGGGCTGTGCGTGGCATCGACGGCGCGAGCCTGATCGAGCTGCCAACCGCGCGGCTGATTGTGCCGGATGCGGCCCTGCCTGAGGGCGTGACGCAGGCGAGCTTCGTGGAACAACTGGAAAGCTGGAGAACAGCATGAAACAGCCAGCAGGTGTGATCCTTGCAGGTGGGCGCGCCACGCGGATGGGCGGCGGCGACAAGGCCTTGCTAAAACTCGGCGGGGTGACGCTTTTGCAGCGGGTTGTTGCGCGCCTCAAGCCACAGGTTGCAGCGCTGGCCTTAAACGCCAACGGGGACGCGTCACGCTTTGCGCACACGGGCCTGCCAGTTGTAGCTGACAGCGTTGACGGCTTTGCCGGCCCTCTGGCGGGGGTGTTGGCCGGACTTGACTGGGCCGCTGCTCAGGGTTTTGAAAGCATCGTGACAGCGGCAGGCGATACGCCGTTTTTCCCGCTTGATCTGGTGCGGCGGTTGGTTGCCAAGGCTGACGGAATGCAGCACCCGCTGGTTCTTGCGGCTACGCCTGACGGGCGGCAGCCGACATTTGGATTGTGGCCTGTCGCGCTGCGTGACGACCTGCGCGCCGAGCTTGAAGGCGGCTTGCGTAAGGTTGTTCTCTGGACAGACAAACACGGCGGCAGGCTGGCAGAATTTGCAGATGAAGGCGCGCCGTTTTTCAACGTCAACACGCCGGAAGATCTGGCTAAAGCGGAGGCGATGTTGTGAAGATTTTTGGTGTCGTCGGCTGGAAGAATGCGGGCAAAACCGGGTTGATGGAACGGCTGGTCAGCGAGATCACGGCGCGCGGCTTTACGGTGTCGACGGTGAAGCACGCGCACCACAGTTTTGATGTCGATCACGCGGGCAAAGACAGCTACCGACACCGCGAGGCGGGTGCCAGCGAAGTGTTGTTGGCCTCGCGCAACCGCGTGGCTTTGATGCAGGAAATGCGTGGTGCTGACGAGCCGAGCCTTGCGGCCTTGTTAACGCGGCTTTCACCCGTCGATCTGGTGCTGGTCGAAGGCTACAAGCGCGACGGGCATGCCAAGATTGAAGCGCATCGAGCGGCCACAAAAAATCCGCTGATCGCGCCGGAAGACAACACCATCCAAGCAGTGGCGAGTGACGTGCCGCTTGAGCTTGATCTGCCGGTTTTTGACCTCGATAACACTGTTGAAATTGCTGATTTTGTCTTGGCGCAGGTGGGGCTATGAGCCTCAAACCGCCGCCCTTGCGAGACGACTGTTTTGCTCTGCCAGCCGGAGTTGACTGGACGCCTGTTGATGTGGCCCTCGCAGAACTTGACGCGCGGTTGCATCCCGTAAAAGCCGTTGAGAACGTGGCTTTGAGTGTGGCTGTCGGGCGAGTTTTGGCAAGTGATATCAAAGCTCTGCGCTCGAATCCCCCGCTGCCTAACTCGGCCGTTGATGGCTATGGGTTTGCCTTTGCTGCGCTTGGCGAGGGCGACCAGTTGTTGCCTTTGGTTAAGGGCCGTGCAGCCGCCGGTTTGCGCTTTGAAGGGCGCGTTCCCGAGGGCCACGCGATCCGCATTTTGACCGGCGCGGCCTTGCCTGATGGCGTTGATACGGTGATCTTGGAGGAGGACGTGAATGCTTCGCAGCAGGCCGTTGCCTTTCGCGCCGGAGTGAAGCCAAACGCCAACACCCGCAAAGCGGGCGAGGACGTGGTGAAGGGCGACATATGCTTGCAAGCAGGCAAGCGGTTGGGCGCGGCTGATCTTGCTCTGGCGGCGGCAGTCGGACACGGGGTTTTGCCCGTTTATGAACGCCTGAAAGTCGGTGTTCTTTCGACGGGTGACGAGATCGTCGAGCCGGGGCAAGCAGCGCAAGACGGGCAGATTTTTGATGCCAATCGGGTGATGCTGTTGAGCTTGCTTGAACAGATGGGTTTTGACGCCGTCAACCTTGGATTGGTGCGCGACGATCGTGAGGTTTTGAGGGCGCGGCTGAACAGCGCGGAAGTTGATGTGATCATCACCTCGGGCGGCGCTTCGGCGGGGGATGAGGATCATGTCTCGGCACTGCTCAGAGACACAGGGTCGCTCAACGAATGGCGCATTGCGATCAAGCCCGGAAGGCCCTTGGCGCTCGGGGTTTGGAACGGAACGCCAGTGTTCGGCTTGCCCGGCAACCCTGTTGCTGCGCTGGTTTGCCTGCTGGTTTTCGCCCGTCCTGCGCTCGGAAAGTTGGCGGGCAATGGCTGGCTTGAGCCGCAGGGGTTTTCGGTTCCTGCGGGGTTTTCCAAACGCAAAAAGGCCGGACGGCGCGAGTATTTGCGCGCACGTATGCGTCAGGGAAGGGTTGAAGTTTTTGCCTCGGAAGGCTCCGGCAGGATCAGCGGGTTAAGCTGGGCTGAGGGGCTTGTTGTTTTACCTGACGAAGCCGCGGACATTGCTGAGGGCGACGCCGTGACCTTTCTGCCGTTCAGTTCATTCATCTAGGCGTTTGGTGATCGCGGTCTTGCGATAACCGCGTTCTCAAGCTCGGATCAACCTCTTGCTCGGGGTGGGCCTGACGCGGCTCAAACAGGGGCAAATACCACGCAATAAGCCAGCCACGACGATACCACTTTACCGGCCCCGTTTCACGGCGGCGCAGCGATTTGGGGAAAAACTCGAGCACGACCCAAAGCCAAGCGAGCGCGCCATGCTTGTGGGAATCATGCAAAGGAGCCTCAGCGTCCGGGCCAACGTAGGGCAAGCCACCCGGCGTTTTCTTGTCAGGGTCCTGGCCTTCAAGGTAGCTTTTACGCGCTCCGGTTTTCAGCTTCAATCCATACTGACGGCGCCCCGGAAGCGGGCCTTTTCGGGCTTTCTTTCGGGCCGCATTGTCTTGCGCATCGGCGGCTTTCTCTGCGTCGCTCAAGGCATCCAGCATCCACAGCAACGAGATTTTTCCCAGCCCGCTTTGGTCTTCGGGGGGCGAGCCGCCAACATCGGAATGAAACCCCGAGAACCAGCGTTGACGCACCTGTTGAATGCGTTCGCGAGCCGGCACTCGAAAGTTGTTGCCGTAGTAAAGCGGCTCGCCGTCCGGTGCCTTTTCGGATCGGTCTTCGGGTTTGGGGTTCCAAAGTTGGGGCCTGAAAAGCGAGCGGCGTTCGTGCCACGCGAGTGCATGCAAAACGATACGCACTGAGACGTTCGAGTTGACGCTGGCGTGCGTGCCGAACTCGGCAAAGCTGGCGTGCTTGCGCAGGTTGTAAAACGGGCGGCGAAAGCGAATAAGCGAGCTGACAGTGTCAAACAGCAGCAGCGCCCGTATCGCAGCGGGCTCGGGCGACAACACGGCTTCATACTCGCGCAGCGCTTTGAAAACTTTGGCATCTTTATCTGACGGGTCAGCATCGGTTACGCGTCGGTAGGCCCGAAAAACCGGCACGATCAAGTGCAGCTTGTCGGGGGCGACGAGCCCGAAGTTGTGAACAAAGCCCGCCAATATCCGCGCAGCATATGCACCGCGAGAGAAGCCGCACAGGTAGATATGGTCACTTTCGGCGGCGGCGTCAGAGAGGCCGGTGTCTTCCTTTTGCTTGCGGTCCTTGGAGCGGTAATTGCGGCACAAAAAGCGGTAGGCTGTTAGCACGTCATCCTCGAGGCCATAGCCAAAAGCCTGCCCCAGCAGTGCATTCACGGCCTGCCGCGCCCGGCCCATGTATTGCGTGCCATCAAAGGTGCCCACGCCCATAACATATTGTGCCAGTTGCTGGTCATCCTTGCGCATCGCCTTGTAAAGCTTGAGCACATTGCTCTCGCGATCACCGATCTCGTTGCCGGTGCCGTCGATGCAGATAACGATCTTGGTCATATGCGCTCTCCTTAAAGGCGAGGATAGCGCATTAGCATCCGCCTGTTAAGCGTCAGTCAAACACACCGGCAATGCGCCCCAAGAGCATGAAGGCACGGGCGGTGCGAGTGCCTGCGAGTTCGGATATGTCGCTGTCACTGGCTTGGGTTTCAAACTGCGCAAAGCTCTTGTCAAAACGGCGCAGAAAATGGTGAACCGCATCGCGAAAGATCGGGTCTTCGCGCATCCGGCCGGCCGCCAAGGCGAGCGAGGAACGGTCGCGCACGCCGCCGAGCGAGGCAATCTGACGGCCACGCTCACCAGCCGCAAAACGGCGCCATATCTCGGGGCGTGCCATGTCGGGGTTAAGGTCGTCCATGTAGATGCCGTCTTGGCTAAGCAGGGTCAGCACATCTTGGCTGGCTTGCACGAGGCCCGATGTTGCACGATCTTTGAGAGCCTTTCGCAGGGCATTGAAACCGATGGTGTCTTCCGCCGTCTCGGGGAAGTTGACAGCGCGGATGAATTCTTCGTTGGTCAGGCTCGGCGCGATGTCTTCGGCGCGTGTTCCCAACGGCAGAGCGGTTTGCTCTTCGCCAGCCTGCGCTGATGCTGGCTCTGGTGCGGGGGCAGAGCGTGCTTCACGTGAGGAAGAAAATGTTGCCAACGCAGTCTCTGTCTTGCGTTGCGCTGCGGCGATCTCGTCAAGCTTGCGCGCAACCGAAGGCTGGCCGCCCGCATTTCCGGCTTGGCTCTGCACAATATAGGCGTTGCGTATCGCATCAATCGCTGCCTGCAGGCGCTGGCTTTCTTCGCGCATGATCCGGCTTGAACGCGCAGCTGTTGCGGCGACCCAGATCATCCCGACGGGCATAAACACGGCCAGCATTGTCATGATGAACCGCAACGATCCGCTGCCATCATCGGTTTGCGGCGCGGTGGGAAGCGTCAGAAAAAAGATCGCCGAGCCGAGCAGCCAGACCGCCGACAAAGCAAGCGCGATCACTTCGACCGAGGTGATCGACTTGTTGTTGGCGCGGGCATAAAGGCCCAGTGGTGTCGGTCGGGTTTCGTTTGGCTCGGCCATGTCCCGTCTTTCTCTATCAGACAAATGCGATTGTCAGGATCTCGTAACTCTTTTCGCCGCCGGGCGTGCGCACTTCAACGCTGTCGCCTTCTTCCTTGCCGATCAGGGCACGGGCAATAGGTGACTTCATGTTGAGCAAGCCTTTTTCAATGTTGGCTTCATGCTGGCCTACGATCTGCCATGTTTTCTCTTCGTCGGTGTCTTCATCAACCATCGTCACGGTCGCGCCGAATTTGACAGTGCCAGAAAGTGTTGTGGGATCAATCACTTCGGCGAGGCTAAGCACGGCTTCGATCTCTTGAATGCGGCCTTCGATGAAGCCCTGCTTTTCGCGCGCAGAGTGATACTCGGCGTTCTCTTTGAGATCGCCAAGCTCACGCGCTTCGGCAATGGCTTTGATAACTGAGGGGCGCTCAACTGACTTGAGGTTCTTGAGTTCGGCTTCCAGCGCGGTATGGCCGGCGCGGGTCATGGGGAATTTTTCCATAATCTGCTTTCAGGTGGTTACATGGCCAAAAACGCTGGCCCAATTTCGGTTACGACTTAGTGCTGAAATACTGTGTCCTACGCGGGGGTTGTTTTGCAATAGGGCAAAGCGGGAATGCGATCAATGGGCGGAATAGCGAGCGCCGTTGTTTAAGTAACAGGGTTGCTTTGTGGTATGCGCGTGGTTCAGCTGCCAAAGTGATACCTGAATGGCCGAATGTGAATTTTTACATGACCCATGCCCAAACCGCTGAGTGAGTCGCGTATGTTATGCGGCGAGATACAATCACTGATATCATGGCTGAGAACGAAGATCGTGGCGATCCAGCGTTCCGTTGGCTCACAAATCCGGGCAGCCGGTGCCGCCGATACCGTCGCCTGAACATTGCTCAAGCGGCGTGTCGTGGACGGCGGTGCTGCCTTCACTTGCGCTATCAGCCATAGGTGCGGGTGCAGGCTCAACCGCGATGGCGTCTACGGCGACAGATTCTGCTGCAGGTGCCGCCGATTTGCGCGCCTGCATGTCGTCATAGGCCGCGCATGTTGTGAGCAAGGTCAGCGCCAAAAAGGGCAGGATGATGCGGCTAGTCATTGGTCGGCCCTTCATTGGCGTTCTCTGTCGAGCTAAAAAAATACCCACCTGCCCGAAACCGTTGCGCTGCGCCAGCTGGGGCTTGGGCCTTCAGGCGTTCGGCGTCTTGGGCGATCTCTTCAAGCAGGGCCATTTGAGCGGCATCATACCGGCTTTGCAAGCCCTTGATTTGCGCTTCGCTCAGGCCAGTGTAATGCGCCGCGCGCTCAAAATGCGGCGGGTGCGGGGCGAGCACGTTGTCTGCGGCTGCGGCGAGGTGATCGCCAACATTTGCGGCGAGGTAGTCAAGCTGCTCTTCAGAGCCCGCCAACGGCACATAGGCCGTTTGCACCAGCTCAACACTATCCTGGCTGAGCTTGACAGTGCCCGACGCAAACAACGCGTCAAGCATGGCGCGGGGGTGCACGTCTTGGCGGACAGTGCGGGCAAGGCTTTCAAAACTGGGCGCATCACCGGTGCGGGGCAAGAGCTTGGGCGCGCCGTCACTGCTGTATTCAGGGAGAGACTGCCAAAGTGCGACCAGCCGTGTGAGCGGGTTCGGCTTTGGCTGTTTGTGCTCGAACGCCCGTAGGCGGGCGATGTCGCGGCGCTGCAGGCCTGTCATTACCGAGAGGCGGCTGTCGGTTGTTTTCCCCTCCGATTGCTCTGTTGCGGCCTGCACATAGTGGCCCTTTAGGCGTTCGACCAAGTCAGAGAACACCACACCACGCGCGACAAGAAGGCGGGCGAGCGGGGCGAGTATATGATCAAGCATCGGCAGCATAATGCGCTTTTTGCACATTTCTGTTGACGAGCGCAAGGGGGTTGATTTATGAAATGTGTAAATTGCACATTTTTGGAGAATCGCGATGACATTGATGACAAACAAACTCTGGCTCGCGGGGCTGGCAGGCTTTGCCCTAACAGCCTGCGACGCGCCGGTGGTTTCGGAAAGCTCAAGGGTTGACGGCGCCTCAGCGTCGGTTGAAGCCGCAGGCAAACGTGCCGCCCCCGAAGCGGATATCATGATCGAGCCCATGCCTGCGCCCATGCCTGAGCCCATGTCCCCCAAACGTCACAGCCCACGCGGCAAGCAAGGTGTGGTGACGGCGGGCGACATCGACGACACGCTCAACTTTGCGGCTTTCCAGCGCTACCAAAGCGGCGCAGCGCAGCGGCTTGGGTTGCCAAGGATCAGCCTGAACAACGCGGTGCGCGCGCGGCTTGTGGGGCCAAACGGCAAGCCCGCAGCCGGTGTGCCGATCACGCTGACCAAAGCCGGAGCCAGCACGCCGTTTTACAGCGGCTACTCAGGTGTTGACGGTGTTGTCAGCGTGTTTCCCTCGGTGCATGGCGCGGGTGGTGCCTCGCGCGTCGAGCTCAAGAGCTTTGCCAGCGGACAGCAGCAATCAAGCACTGTCATACGCTCAGGAAACACCGCGCTAACCCCATTGAAAGTCGCAACAAATGCCGGTTGGAAACCCGACTTTCTCGACCTTGCATTTGTTTTTGACACCACGGGCAGCATGGGCGACGAGTTGGCTTGGCTCACCAAGGAGTTTCAAGGCATTGTCCGCGCCGCCAAGCACGCCGCGCCGGGTGTCAACATCCGCTACGGGCTGATCGCTTATCGCGACAACGGCGATGTGTATAAAGTGAAAAACTTCGGCTTTACCCAGAGCCAGAGCGAGATGCAGAACTGGCTGCGCGGGCTTAACGCGAGCGGCGGCGGCGACTACCCCGAAGCAGCGGCAGAGGCGTTTGAAGCGGCAAGCCAGCTGAACTGGCGGCGCGGCAAAGGCGAGCGGTTGATGTTTCACATCGCCGACGCACCAGCGCATGACAACAAGGCCAAGCGTTTCCTGCGGGCATCTGAAAAACTCGCTGGCAAGAATGTGCAAATCTTTGGCCTCGGCGCGAGCGGCGTGGCAAAAGAGAGCGAGTTCCTGATGCGGCAGGCGGCGCTGGTGTCGGGCGGGCGCTATATGTTCCTGACCGACGACAGCGGCGTGGGTAACAGCCACGCCGAACCCACGATCGCCTGTTACAAAGTCACCAAGCTCAAGGAGCTATTGGGACGCGTGCTGACCAGCGAACTCACAGGCCAACGTCGCGAAGCTAAAGGCGCGATCCGCCAAGTCGGCAACTATAGCCGCGGTGTTTGCAGCCAATAAGCACCGAAAGAGGCGGTTTATATGCCGCCTCTTGCGTCAAATCGGAATTTAACGTTGCAGCGCGATTGACCTTTGTTGCGCAACCCCTGTAAATCTGGCGCGAAATAAAATTACCCACCTGCGCATGAAGGGGAAGACAACATGGCCGATATCGAACGCGAAACGATGGAATATGATGTGGTTATCGTCGGAGCGGGGCCTGCGGGGCTGTCTGCGGCGATCAAGCTCAAGCAGCTAGATGCTGACCTTGAGGTTGTGGTGCTCGAAAAGGGCTCGGAAGTTGGCGCGCATATCCTTTCCGGCGCGGTGCTTGACCCGTGCGGCCTTGATGCGCTCATTCCTGATTGGAAAGCCAAAGGTGCGCCGCTTAACACGCCAGTGAAACATGATAACTTTTACATGATGGGCGAAGCTGGCCAAGTCCGTATTCCCAATTTCCCGATGCCGCCGCTGATGAACAACCACGGTAACTACATCGTTTCGATGGGCAATGTTTGCCGCTGGATGGCCGAGCAAGCCGAAGAGCTTGGCGTCGAGATTTTCCCCGGTATGGCCTGTAGCGAGCTGGTGTTTGACGGCGACCGCGTGAAGGGCGTTGTTGCTGGTGTGTTCGGCCTTGAGGCCGACGGCAGCATTGGTGAAAACACCGAGCCGGGAATGGAGCTGCACGGCAAGTATGTGTTCCTGAGTGAAGGCGTGCGCGGCAGTCTCTCAAAAGAGGTGATCGCAAAATACGACCTTGCGCAGGGTCATGAGCCGCAGAAGTTCGGCCTTGGCATGAAAGAGATCTGGGAGATCGACCCGGCCAAGCACAAAGAAGGCACGGTTACGCACACGATGGGCTGGCCTCTGGGCGGCAATGCCGGCGGTGGATCATTCATCTACCACCTTGAGAACAATCAGGTTTATGTCGGTTTCGTTGTGCACCTCAACTACAAAAACCCGCATCTCTTCCCTTACATGGAATTCCAGCGCTTCAAGCACCACCCGATGGTTGCCGAGCTTCTGGAAGGCGGCAAACGCGTGGCCTACGGCGCACGGGCAATCAGCGAGGGCGGCTTTCAGTCGATGCCTAAAATGGTCGCACCCGGTGTTGCGCTTTTGGGTTGCTCTGTGGGTATGGTCAACGTGCCGCGCATTAAAGGCAACCACAACGCTATGCTCTCGGGGATCGCGGCGGCCGAGGCGGCGAATGCGGCTATCAAAGCTGGGCGCATGGGCGACGAGCTGACCGATTACGAGACAGAAGTGCGCACAGGTGCCATCGGGAAAGACCTTAAAAAAGTGCGCAACGTCAAGCCGATGTGGTCAAAGTGGGGGCTTGTCCCGTCGCTTATTGCCGGTGGTTTGGACATGTGGACAAACACCTTCGGGTTCTCGCTGTTTGGCACCATGAAGCACGGCAAAAACGACGCCGAGGCAACCGAGCCTGCGGATAAGCACAAACCCATCGACTACCCCAAGCCCGACGGCAAGCTAAGCTTTGATCGCCTCACCAATGTGAGCTTCTCAATGACCAACCACGAGGAAAGCCAGCCTGCGCACTTGCACCTGAAAGACCCAAGTGTGCCGCTGTCGGTGAACCTGCCGAAATACGCAGAACCGGCGCAGCGCTACTGCCCCGCGGGGGTTTACGAGATCGTCGAGAAGGACGGTAAGGAAGAGTTTGTCATCAACTTCCAGAACTGTGTTCACTGCAAAACCTGTGATATCAAAGACCCGAGCCAGAACATCAACTGGGTCACGCCTCAGGGCGGCGACGGGCCGAACTATCCGAATATGTAGGTCTAAATCTGGGCGGGGAATCACCCCGCCCTTTTTGTTTAGCTAAAGCTCAAACCAGTCAACTGTCAGCCCGAGAGCCGGCTTCAACGATCATGCGGGCGGCAGCAGTGTCGCGGTGAAGATCGGAACAGGCGAGGGTTTTCATCGGCCACACCCGGTATGAACAGGGGCTGATCAGGAGTCAGTGAGATTGGGCTAGTAAACCGCAAGCGCTTGCTTTTACGAGGTTCATGGTTAGGTTGGGGGTAAAGCACGACCAGCGAGGCGAAAGCGTGAACTTTAGACCAAAAACCAAGACCAGAACCACACCCCATCTGCTGACATTGGCTGCGGCCTTGGCCGCAACGTTCGCAGCGCCACAAGCCTCGGCTGACGGGTTCTCGGGCGCTTACCTCGCGGGGCGCCAAGCGATCTATGATCGCGACTTTGAAACGGCGGCAGGCTACTATACGCAGGCGCTCGCCCATGATCCTTCCAACGCCGAAATCATCGAAGATGTGATCATGGCCAACGTCTCGCTTGGCCGTATCGAGACGGCCGCTGTTGTCGCGGCGAAGCTTGAGGCCGACGGGCACACAAGCCAGGTTGCGCAGATGGCGCTGGCAAGCGTGCAGGCCCGTGACGGTGACTTTGCCGCTTTGATCAAACGGATCGACGATGAAAAGCACATGGGAGAGTTGATCGACCAGCTCGTTCGTGGCTGGGCCGCGCTTGGAGCAGGCGATATGAGTGCCGCGCTGGCAGCTTTTGATGCTTCGATAGAAGGCAACGGCAGCCGTGCTTTCGGCCTTTACCATAAAGCTTTGGCGCTGGCACATGTCGGTGATCTGGAAGCCGCAGAAGCGATATTCGCTGATCCGGCACCCGGCTCTCTGGTGCAAACACGTCGCGGCGTTATTGCCCATGTTCAGGTGCTTAGCCAGATGGGCCGCAACGACAAAGCCCTCGCGGTGATCAATGATCGCTTTGCAAGCAGTTCCGATCCCGAGATACGCGCCATGCGCCAAACGCTTGAAGGCTCGGGCAGTTTGAATTTTGACATAGTCGGCAGCCCGTCAGAGGGCGTCGCCGAGGTGTATTTCACCATAGCTGGCGCGCTGCTGAGCGATGCGCCGAGTTCGGACACACTCATGTTTGCGCGTGTGGCACAATTCCTGCGGCCCGAGCATGTAGACGCGGCGCTGTTGGTGGCGCAAATTCTGGAAAAGATGGGCCAGCATGAGGCCGCGAGCGACGCTTACCGCACAGTCCCCCAAGACAGCCCCGCGTTTCATGTCGCCGAGCTTGGCCGCGCTGACACGCTGCGTGCAGTCGGCAAAGATGATGCGGCTATCGAAGTGCTGGAACAGCTGACAAAAACCCACCCTGACCTGCCAGTGGTACACACCGCGCACGGCGACTTGATGCGCCTGCTTGAGCGGTTTGATGAAGCGATTGCCTCTTACGACAAAGCCCTTGATCTGCGCGCCGAGGCGGCGAGCGGTGATTGGTTTATCTATTACACCCGCGGCATCGCCTACGAGCGCCTGGGAGATTGGGAAGCTTCTGAAGCCGACTTTAGGCGCGCGCTCGAGATCAGCCCCGAACAGCCGAACGTGCTGAACTATCTCGGCTATTCACTGGTCGAGAAAAACCGCAAGCTTGATGAGGCGCTCGAAATGATCGAACGCGCTGCGGCAGCGAGCCCGAACAGCGGCTATATCATCGACAGCCTTGGCTGGGCTATGTTCCGGCTTGGCCGCTTTGATGACGCCGTGCCGCACATGGAACGCGCCGCCGAGCTGATGTCGATCGACCCTGTTGTGAACGACCACTTGGGCGATGTTTACTGGGCCGTTGGCCGCAAGCTTGAAGCCGAGTTTCAGTGGAAGCGGGCCCTGTCGTTTGTTGATCAGGGCGATACGTCACAAGAAGCCGATCCAGAGCGCATTCGCCGCAAGCTTGATGTCGGGCTAGATGCTGTTCTGAGCGAAGAAGGCGAAGAGCCCCTAAATGTCGCCAATGACGAAGGTTGAGGCCTTTGCCCCGGCGAAGATCAACCTCGCGCTACATGTCACCGGCCAGAGGCCTGACGGCTATCATCTTCTCGACAGCTTGGTCGTTTTCGCAAACTTCGGCGATCGGTTAGAGGCCGAGCTGGCTGACGACAATAGCCTGAGGATCGTGGGGCCGATGGCCGAAGGTGTGCCAGATGACGCCCGCAACCTTGTGCTTAAAGCGGCGCTTAGGGCCGGTGTGACTGCGCGCTTCCAACTTGAGAAAAACCTGCCCGCAGCAGCCGGAATTGGCGGCGGATCATCTGACGCGGCAGCGACATTGCGGGCATTGACTGCCTTGAGCGGTAAAACCTACGACACTGGCCTTGAGGCGCTGGGTGCAGATGTGCCTGCCTGCTACTTTGGCCGCGCTTGCCGGATGTCGGGCATTGGCGAGGTGATAGAGCCTTGGCGCGGCTTGCCCGGCTTGCCGGCGGTTTTGGTCAATCCGGGAATTGACGTCGGAACAGCTGAAGTTTTCCAACGACTCAGCGACAAAAACGGCGCTGCACTGCCTGACGAGGTGCCAACTCTGCGCTCTGTCGAGGATGTGGCAGGCTTTTTGAGCGCCCACACCCGAAATGACCTTGAAGCACCTGCGATTGCCTATGCCCCCAAGATCGCTGAGGTGCTTGACCAGCTTGCCGCCCAAATGGGCGCGCGGTTTGTGCGCATGTCCGGCTCGGGTGCGACGTGTTTTGCGCTGTTCGCAAGCATAGAGGCCGCCGAAGCTGCGGCGCTCTTGCTCATGGCGCAGCACCGTGACTGGTGGGTGCAGCCTGTTTGGCTCGCATAAGCCAAAAACCGCGCGTTTCCTGATACTCAACCCTAGGGCTTGCAACCAGATCTGAGAGGCGTAGCATTGGCTTTGGAGGGCTCCAATCATGCCTAAGCTGATCAAACTCTACATCGTCAATGTCGCCATCGGGTTTGGCGTAGCGGCCGTGTTTGTCGGCCTGCTGTTGTGGTTCAATATCGGAAACTTGCAGCACCTTATCAGCACATCTGACAAAGGCTGGATCGCATTGCTCGCGCTCTGGATCGCCAACGGGGTGATCTTTGCAGGCGTGCAGTTTGCGATTGCGGTTATGGGTATGAAAGATGATGACGACGACGAGCCCCGCGGTGGCACGCGCTCACATGTGCATGTGCATCTGGCTGAGCCAATCCCAGTGCGGGTGACTGCTGGTAAGCGCCGCTCATAAGCACCTCAAACACCTGTAATATCTGCGGAAAGTAGGTGGCGGAACCGCCGCAGTCGTCGGGTTTTCTCATTCCCGGGGACCTGTATGTACAGGTGGGCGCCAGATAACACAGCCAGGGCCGTGACAGAGCCAGCTCCCTTGGAATTGCTTAAGGCCACTGGAATGCAACCGTAAAACGAAAAGGGCAGAAGCCGCCACTGACTTAGGTAGGCGTTGTCGCGGCTTCTTACAAGTCATTGTTAGAGGTTTAACAAGTTTGCCAAGAAACCGTGCCAGCCCTTGTCGAGCGCATGCAACAGCCCGTAGCCTTCAGCCGTGTCAGGAAGGCCGGTGTGCGTCAGGCTCAGGCGTGTGCCTCCTGTCGTTTCTTCCAGATTCCACTCAACCGTTGTCATAGCGCCGTTGAGCGGCCCAACCGAGAAAGCCCACTTGAGGTAGCTCATTGGGGTCTCTTCTTGAACCGAGCCAAAGCACATTCTCTCGCCGTCCTTGGCAGACACCAGCGTAAAGTCCTTGCCGAGCGAGAGGTCTTCTTTTGCCGGGTGAAACCACTTTCCGAGCAAATCGGCCTTGGTAAGATGCGCCCAGACATCGGCTTGAGAGGCGGTAAGGAAAACCGATTTCTTGATCGTTGAATTTGACATGGGTTAGTCCTTTTTGTCGAAAACAGATTGCAGATTGGTGAGATGCGTGTCCCAGAACTGATCGAAGTATGCGAGCCAGTCGGTGACAGGTTTCAGCCCCTCGGGGTTAAGTTTGTTAAGGGTTTCGCGGCCCTGCTTGCGCGAGGTTAGCAAGCCGCCTACCTCCAGAATAACAAGGTGCTTTTTCACTGCGGCGCGTGTCATCGGAAAGCGCTCGGTGAGTTGCTTAACGGTCATTTCGCCGTCTGAAAGAGCCGTCAGAATGTCACGCCGCGTCGGGTCGGCGAGGGCGCGAAATGCGGTTTGGTTAGACATGAGGCACTCCTATTTGTGATACCGTAAGGTATCTCTTTTAGGGCACCATACGGTATCACGTCAAGGACTTGCTTAATGTTCATGCTTTGTTCATAATCTGCCGATGACAGACAGTGACCTTAGTGAAAAACAAGCCGGACAACTGCTCGCGCGGGGTGTGTGCCGGTACTTACGCAGCCTCAACTTCGCCGCGCTGGAAGAGTTCGTGCCCGAGCGTGGCAAGCGGGTTGACGTTTTGGCGCTTGGCCCCAAGGGCGAGGTTTGGGTGATTGAGTGCAAGTCAAGCCGCGAAGACTTCATGTCTGACAGCAAATGGCAGGGCTATCTTGAGTGGTGCGATCGCTATTTCTGGGCGGTCGATGAGCACTTCCCGCTTGAGCTGTTGCCCGACGACACAGGGCTGATCATCGCTGATGCTTATGGCGCAGAGGTGATCCGCATGGCGCC
Source organism: Lentibacter algarum (assembly GCF_018860975.1). Lineage (GTDB taxonomy): Bacteria > Pseudomonadota > Alphaproteobacteria > Rhodobacterales > Rhodobacteraceae > Lentibacter > Lentibacter algarum_A. The sequence goes on along the minus strand of NZ_JAHKQI010000006.1, from coordinate 50,749 downwards.
CGAAAGCAAACTCGCCCCTGCGCGGCGCAAGAAGATCACCCTCAAGTTTGCCCGTGATGTCGCATTGAGGTTGCAAACCCTACGTGACCCGCGAGTGTAAGCTTTGGGCTTTTATGTTTGGCCAAGCCCCCGCATAGTTGTTTGAGCAAAGCCAAGGGAGCCGCACGCCATGAGCACATTCACCTTTAACACCACGCCGAGCGTCCGGATGGGCGCGGGGTTGCTTGATGAGCTCGGCGCGATAACAGCGGATCTTTGCGGCAACTCGGTGCTTTTGGTCACCGACCCGGGGATGCTGGCAACAGGCATCGTCGAGCGTGCCCTGGCTTCGCTTAAGGCGGCTGGCGTTGTGGCCGAGGTGTTCTCTGACGTGAAAGCCGACCCGCCCGAAGCGGTTGTGATGGCGGCCGTTGATGCGGCCAAAGGGCAGGGCGGCGTTATCGGCCTTGGCGGTGGTTCCTCGATTGATGTGGCCAAGCTGGCAGCGCTTTTGGCCAGCAATGGCGGCACGCTGGCCGAGGCTTACGGTGTTAACCTCGCCAAAGGGCCGCGCTTGCCACTGATCGCCGTGCCGACAACCGCAGGCACTGGCTCTGAAGTCACTCCGATCTCGATTGTGACCACTGGCGCGAGCGAGAAGATGGGTGTTGTCAGCCCGCTGATCATCCCCGATGTGGCGCTGCTTGCCCCCGAGCTCACCCGCGACTTGCCCGCACATGTGACAGCGGCAACCGGCATTGACGCGATGGTGCACGCTATTGAAGCCTATGCCTCGGCGAGCGCCAACAACAACCCTGTCAGCCGTGCGCTGGCCTGCGAGGCGCTGCGGCTGATGGGCGGCGCTTTGGAGCAAGCGGTGAAGGAACCACACGACATGAACGCGCGCGGCGACATGCTGCTCGGCTCGCTGCTTGCTGGGCAGGCTTTTGCCAACTCGCCTGTCGCGGCGGTGCATGCGCTGGCCTACCCGATAGGGGGGCACTTCAAAGTGCCGCACGGGCTGTCAAACGCTTTGGTCTTGCCGCATGTTTTGCGCTTCAACGCGGTTACCGCGCCCAAGGCCTACGCCGAGCTTGCGCCAATCACCTTTCCCAAGCTTGCAGGCCTCGGCCCGCAAGAAGCCGCCGCCGCCTTTGCTGATGAACTGGCTGGCCTGTCACAGCGCTGTGGGCTGCCAGACGGGCTGAAAGGCGTTGGCATTAACGCAGATGACATCCCGCTGCTGGCCCGCGACGCGATGAACCAAACGCGGCTCTTGGTGAACAACCCCCGCGAGGTCACGCTGGCGGATGCAACAGCAATCTATGAGGCTGCGTTATGAGCAAACCGGAGGTAGGCAAGCGCGCAGACTATGTGGTGTTCCGCAGCATCCAGACCCGCTGGCTTGACAATGACGCCTACGGGCACATGAACAACGCGATCCATTATCAGCTGTTTGACACGGCGGTGAACGGGCATCTGATCGACAACAACCTGCTAGATCTGCGCGCTGGTAAAACCGTGTTTCTGGTGGTTGATACAGGCTGCAAATACTTCGGCGAAATGGCCTTCCCCGATGTCATTCATGCAGGCTTGCGGGTGTCAAAACTGGGCACATCCTCGGTGCGCTACGAAGTCGGGCTGTTTCGCAATGATGACGACACCGCCAGCGGCGAAGGGCATTTCGTGCATGTGAATGTGAACCGTCAAAGCCGCCGCCCCGAGCCAATCGGCGAGACGCAAAGACAGGCGCTCAAAGCGCTTATGCTTTAACGGCCGCCGCTGCTGCGCGAATTTCTTCAGCGATTTCTTCGGCCTCTTCGGCGGTGAAATCCATCGGAATTTCGACGCCACCTGCCTCAATGAAAATACGCACCATGCCTTGGTCGGTCGGGCCGATTTGCATGTTGGCTTCAATGTCGCGTTCAGTGTTGATGCCCATGGCGTGTCTCCTTGATAGTCACAGTGAGAAGGTCACAGTGAGATGGTCACAGTGAGCTAGAGCGTTTTTACTTGTGATGCAAGCGGGGCAGGGGCAGGCTGCCTCAATGACAGAGATAACCCTACGCAATTTGCAGATCGGCGATGCGGGCTGGCTGATACAGCAACACGGCGAGCTTTACGCCCGCGACGAGGGGTTTGATGCCAGCTTTGAAGCGCTTGTTGCCGAGATCCTCGCCGACTACATCCGCAACCACGACAACAGCTGCGAGCGCGCTTGGATCGCGTGGGAGGACGGTCAGCGCCTCGGTTCGATCTTTTGCGTGCGTCTTGATGAGCAAACCGCCAAGCTGCGCCTGTTTTTGCTCACCCCTGCGGCGCGCGGCAAAAAGCTTGGACAACGCTTGCTGGCCGAGTGCATGCGCTACGCCAAAGCCAAAGGCTACACCCGCATGCAGCTTTGGACCCACGAAAGCCACGAAGCCGCTTGCGCGCTCTACGTCAAAACCGGTTGGCAGCTTGTCTCGTCCAAACCCGTGCACTCCTTTGGTGTCGATTTAGTCGAACAAAGCTGGCAAATTGCGCTGTAACCCTCTTGCATTTGCCCGCACGCGAGGCTAAATCGCCCTCAGTGCCGCCTTAGCTCAGTTGGTTAGAGCGCCTGATTGTGGATCAGGAGGTCCTTGGTTCGAGACCAAGAGGTGGTACCACTTACCCCCAGCAACATGAAGCTAGCGGCGCGTTTGGCCGAACGGCGGCTTTGAGCCCATGGCAGTCATGGCATTTTTTCGCAGCGCGCGCTCGCAGCAAAAAAGCCTCTGCACGTGCTCGATCAACGGTGTTACTTTGCGGCAGAAATACCCGCCATTCGACCATGAAAAATAACCTTGTCGCCGGACAAGAACAAGTCAGCGGCTTTATTGGCACAGGATCATTTTTCAACAGCCCGGGCTCGCATTCATCTTGTCCATCCAGAGGATATCAGAACGGCGCGAAGCCATCTGGTTTTGCTGCTGGAACGGTCCACCTTTCTTTGGGCGTGGTCTGATGCTGCGAGCCACCATGCGGGATCTGCCCGTGCTGACCATAGAGCCAAAGAACAAAGTTATAGCGTTCGCCTTCGGTGATGGGCTCGGACGCGTGGGGGACGCAATGGGATATCCGCATCGGCAACGCCGTTGAGGTAGTCACGCAGGGCGGCCAAGCGTTCCACGTTGAAGAATTGTGCGCGATAGACGCCGGGGAATACTTCTTCCCACAGGTCTTCAACTGCACCTTCGGCTGTTGGATCTGCCCAGGCCTGTTCCACGGCCGCACGCAGTTTCGGATCGAAAATGGAGCTGTCGAGCTGAGGCAGCTTGGCCTCGTTCTCCGCCTGCCATTCCGACTAGGCATTTTCAAACAGATCGCGGTTCTGGTTCCAGAAATGGTGAACAGAGATTTCACGGCTCAGCATTTGATGCTGCGATGTGTCTCGATGGCCGGTTTATCTATGTTTTCCCAGAGCTTTCGAAATCCCAGAGCTTTCGAAATCAGAGTGAGGCTTGTTGCCAGGATCCAATCGCAGACAAGGCAAAACCTGCGACACCTTTTGTTCGCATACACCAATTAACCTGATCTTGGATTTCCTCCCAAATCAACTTGCGGCCTGCTGCCTGAGTCTCTCACGCTGAAATCTGACAAAATCCTCTGCGGGTTGTTGACCTTCAGTGATCTCTTCGAACGGGTCTACAACATTTGTTTTTATCCCGGAGAGCTCTTCTAAGACGGCAAGCCCGCAAAAGGGCACCACGACCTCTGCATACCCGCCTTCATGTACCGCGACGACACGACCGGCGCATACCTCCTTAGCCAGCTCCATGGTCATTCGGGTCAGTTCACGGAACGTCCCTGAGTGGGCTTGCATACGGGACAAAGGATCAAAAGCATTTGCATCCAGTCCTGAGGCCACCACTATCAGATCAGGGGCAAAGTCGCGGATAGCTGGAAGAACAAGCAGCTCCATCGCATCAAGGTAAGCCTGATGTCCACCGCCTGGCAAAAGCGGGATGTTCAGGTTAGCGCCTTCACCGGCACCTGCGCCGGTTTCCTCGGCTGTTCCCTGACCCGGGGGGAAGCATCCTTCCTGATGTATTGAAATCGTCAGCGTGTCTGCCCGATCATAATAGACTGCCTGCGTTCCGTTTCCGTGGTGAACGTCCCAATCCAGAATGGCCACCTTGCCCAACCCATGATTGGCGCGCGCGGCTTCTATTGCGATGGGTATGTTGGCCAACAGGCAGAAACCCATGGATTGTTCTGGTAGGCAATGATGCCCTGGCGGGCGTGACAGCGCATATGCGTTTTGAGCGCCCCCCGTCATGACCCGTGAGATCGCAGTCTTGGCCAGACCCGCAGAAAGCGCAGCAATTTCGAAACTACCGGAACCGAAAGGGGAGTAGATGCCTGCGTTACCGCCGCCTGCATCAGACATTTCCTTGAAGCGATCCAGATAGGAAGCCGGATGCACGCGTTCCATGTCTTCACGCGTAACGGGGTCTGCGGTCTGGACGTCCAACTGAGCCGTCAGCCCCGAGACATCCATAAGATTCTTAAGGCGTCGTTTGCTTTCTGGGCTTTCCGCGTGTCCGCCTCCGGCAGGGGGTTGCACATAGCCACCTACCGGCAGGATCAGGGCATGTTCGCCCGTGGTGTGCCATAGGCAGCGTTCATCAAAGTAAAAGGCGGTTGTCATGGCTGCTCCTTGGTTTTGGTGAATGAGGGGGTGAAACGATCAGAGAGGCTGGCGAGGCCACCAGGCAGAACGAGCATGATCGCCATGGCCGCAGCGCCGAGTGCAATGAGATACCAGTTGCCATAGTCGGCAAGCCCTTCGCGCAGGAGAAAGTAAAACGCCGCGCCGAGGAACGGGCCGGACAAACGGCCAAGTCCTCCGATCAGGGTGACAAAGACGATTGTAACGATCCAGCCCATATCAAACGCGGCAAGAGGTGAGATAAACAAAGACGAGAAGAACATCGTTGCGCCGGCCATACCGGTGGCTCCAGCGGACAAGACAAAGACAATCAGGCGCACGCGGTGGGGTTTTACACCAATCGCCCGGGCCGCCGCCTCGTCGTCACGCAAGGCCCGCAGGCGCAGACCAAAGCTTGACCGCATGAGAGCCCAAACCAGCAGGGTTGTTCCAACAGCGGCGGTCAATGCCATCCAATAGGCGCTTGGTCCCATCCAGGCACGGGGTAAATCACGGGCACCCGAGAGCGGCAGACCGGAAGCGCCCCCAAGCCAGTCTGAACGGCTGACGAGGATGCGCAGTATTTCGGCGGCCACCCACATGCCCACAGCGAAATAGACTTCCCTCAGGCGGAACAGGATCGGCGCAATGAACAGCGCAAAAATCGCAGTGACCACGCCTGCAAGGGGTATTGCAACCAGCACATGCATGCCCAGATCGCGACTGAGCACATAAAGCGCATAGCCGCCAAGCCCGACAAAGCCATGGTGACCCAGCGATAAAAGGCCGCCGTAACCAGCAGGCAGGTTCCAGGCCTGAGCCAAGGCCACGACCACCAGGATTTCCATCCCTAGGAAGATCACGCCGCGATCGGCCCAAAAAGGGAGCGACGCGAGGATCAAAACCGCGCCTATGGCCAGAATACGTGTCATCGGCTTCGCGCCTTTCCAGCGAGCCCTTCGGGTTTCGCCAATAGAATAACAAGAAGCAGGAGGTGCCCATAAAGTGGGCCGGACGCCGGATCAAGGCGCAGCCCGATGACATGCACTATCCCCAGGACCAGGCCTCCGATGAGGCTGCCCCAAATTGAACCGAGTCCGCCGATGACGATCACTTCGAACGCGATCAGAAGACGCTCGCCCCCCGAGAAGGGTGTGATCGAACCGCGCATGGCCAGCATCATTCCGGACAGCGCTGCGAGCGCTGCGGATAGCCCCATAACCATGGCAAACACCCGGCGCCGGTCGATGCCCATCATGCCGACAATCTCAGGGTCATCTGAGGTGGCACGCAGATTGCGGCCCCAACGGGTGTGGTGGAGTGACCAGTGAAGGGCGCCGAACAGGGCCAGCGCGATTGCAAACATCAAAAGAGGGAACACGCCCAACGACGTGTTGCCGATCTGAATACTCGCCGTTCCCAATGCGCCGATGTCCAGTGATCGGTTATCAGCGCCAAACATCTCGACCAGCAGGTTCTGGACCACAATAGACAGGCCAAAGGTCATCAACAGGGGCGGCATTGGGTCTGACCCCAGTACCCGGTTGATGACCGCCATCTGAAGCGCAAAGCCAAACCCCCATGCCATCAGCAAAATGATGGGAACTGTCAAAACCAACGGTAGCCCGATAAAGTTAGCGGTGGCGATCGCCAAAAATGCTCCGCCAATGGCCATTTCTCCGTGAGCGATGTTGGCGATCTTCATGACCCCGAAAATCAGGGACAGGCCAAGGCCAAAGAGCGCGTAGAGCCCCCCCAGCAGCAAGCCATTGATGAGGGTTTCAATCCAGATCATGCGTCATCCTCTCCAAAGTATGCGTGTCCGATGGCGCCCAGATCGGCACCTTCGCTTACGCCATCCAGCACGACGCGACCTTCAAGCAAGCACACAAAGCAGTCCGAGGCCGCAATGGCGCGCGATACATCCTGTTCAACAAGAATGGTCATCATCTGGCTTTCACCTCGGATAGAGGCGAGTGCGGCCATGACCTCTTCAGCCACGACCGGAGCCAACCCCAGTGAAACCTCATCCAGCAAAAGCAGGTCGGGGTTCGCCATCAAGGCTCGTCCAATCGCCACCATCTGCTGTTGACCACCCGACAAAAGACTTGCAGGTCGGTTGGCAAATTCCTCGAGAATGGGAAACAGTTCGGTCACTCGATCCAGAGACCACGGGCCTGGCCGACCTGTGTTTGCGCCGATTTGCAGGTTCTCGCGTACCGTAAGCGAGCTGAACATGCGCCGCCCTTCAGGTGACAGAGAAACCCCCAGTTCGGCCCGCACCTTTGGTGGAAGTTTGCCGATTTCGGCGCCATTTAGCCGGATTGTTCCGGTTTCACTGGTCAAGCCGCAAATCGAATGCAGCAAAGAGCTTTTGCCTGCGCCATTTGCGCCAATCAGGGCCAGTGTTTCGCCGGATTTCTGGGTGAAGCCGATATCAAACAGCGCCTGAAAGTCACCGTAGAACGCATCAAGACCTTCAACTTCAAGCATGGTTTGCTGCTCCAAGGTAAAGTTCGCGTACACGCGAGTCGGAGGTCACAGCGTCTGGGGTGTCTTCAATGATCTTGGCTCCAAGATGCAACATCATAATCTTGTCGCAGGCCTCTTTCAGAGCATGGGCAATGTGTTCGATCCAAAGGATCGCGAGGTCCGGCGTTTTGAGGTCCAACACCAGCGCGATCAACTCATGCACCTCGTGTTCGGTCAGGCCGCCCGAGATTTCGTCAAGCAGGATAACCCTGGGTCGTGTTGCCAGTGCCTTGGCCAACTCCAGACGTTTGCGATCCAGCAGGCGCAGCCCGTTGCCTGTCTCGTTGGCGAGGTCGGCAAGGCCAGTGCGATCCATCACTGTTTCTGCCTCGAGGCGGGCCTCGTTAGAACCGAGGCCCGCGCCCGCGACCGCAGCAAGCTCGAGATGCTCGCGGACCGACAGGGAGGCAAATGGTTTGGGGATTTGAAAGGCACGGGCCAGGCCCTGTTCAACACGGGCTTCGGTTGGCAAGGTCGAGATATCCTGACCTGCAAGGCGAACCGTTCCTGCATCTGCACGGGTCGCCCCGGCAAGAAGGTCGAAAAAGGTGCTCTTTCCCGCACCGTTCGGCCCCATGATGCCCATTGCTTCGCCTCCGGCTACCGTCGTCGACACATCATCGACGACGGTGAGTTTACCGAAGGCTTTTTTAAGACCCGTGACTTCCAGCATGTCTGCTTACCCGAGCTTTGAAAGCGGGATCAGTTGGTCCTGCACATCAACCGACGGGGCGAAGCCATTGTCATTGATCACCAGATCAAAGGCATGCTTGCCCCCATCTGTCTTGCGCCACTGACCCCCGGCAACTTCGGTTACCGCGACGTTCTTGATCGGAGTGTCAGCCCAGTTGACTGGCCCTACCATGGTGTTGAGGTTCAGCCCCGCAATGGCATCACGTACGGCATCGGGATTCTTGGGATCACCTGAATTCTTCAGTGCCGCGATACCAGTTTCAAACAGCGCGTGGCTGTAGCCCAGAGTCTGAGCCCATTGTTTGCCCGAGGCGGCTTCCCAATCTGCGGCCAGTTGCGCGGCAGACTGACCTGTTAGCGAAGAGGTCCAAGGCATGTTGGGCGTCCACCAAACCTCGGTCGACATGCCGTTGCCGCGATCGCCCAGCGACTCGATGGCGGATGGGAACAAGAAGGCGGCAGCAAAGGTCGCGGCCTCAGGCGTAAAGCCCATCTGGCCGGCCTGCGCCCAGAATGTGGCCCAGTTCGGGGGGAAGCCAAAACCAGTTACGATCTGTGCGTTTCCTTCCTTGAACTTGGACACCTGCGCCGAGAAATCCTGTGTGTCGAACTGGAACATGCCGCCATCAACGCGGCTGTAGCCCGCATCGCCCATCACAGCCGGCAGACCCAGCTCGGGGTTGGCAAAGGCCTGACCTGCTGGATTGTCGAAATAAAAGTCTCCAACAACTTTGTTGGTGTCGATCTGATTCCAGAGGTTCGTGAAGGTCTGCATCGCCATTTCGACACCCCAGAAGAAGGTGAACGAATAAGGGAAACCCTGCGCCGGGTTCGAGCCGCGTCCAAACATCCATGCCTGCCACGGACCCATTGTCGAGATAGACGGGATACCCGCAATATCCGACATCTCACCAGTTGCGACCGAGGCATCCAGATCCTGTACCAACAACAGGTCCACGCCTTCACGCTGGATCAATTCGTTACCAACGGCAGCCGAGCGGTTGGCGTTGGACTGGTTGTCCTTGACAACAAATTCCACAGAGTAGTTATGACCACCGATGTTCAGACCACTGTCTGTGATCTTTTTCACCTGCTCCAGCATCCATGGATCGCTTTCACCAAACTCGGCCCGCGCACCGCTGAGCGCCGTGATGTACCCGATGCGGATATCGCGCGACGCCGCACGAACGATAGAAGGGGCAGATAGCAATCCGAGCGAGGCTGCAGAGCTTGCCAGAACAGACCGTCTTGTCAGCGAGGACTTTGTAAGCATGGTTTATTTCCCTGTTGCAATTGCGTTGTTAACTAAAACAGTCGCAAAGGATGCATCACAGGAGGATAGTGCAAATGCACTATGAAATCATTTTTGCCCCAACCGGGTCTGCGAGAGTAGCATAGTTCGGTTTTTTACCCCTGTTTTTCGATAGATAGAGGCAACCTGGTTGCGAACGGTGTTGTGAGAGACCTCTCTTTTTTGAGCAATTTCGCGCATTGTATGGCCCAAAGCCAAAAGGTCGGCCACATTGCGCTCTTCTTTTGAAAGCTGGGCTAATACATCGTGTGGGGCAAGTCGGACGAGAATCAGATCTCGCCGATAAGCGCGAGCATCTAGCAGTAGTTTGTCTCCACGCCACCGGCGTTGCCCAAAGGACAGATCTGCCAGAATTTCGGAAATCTGAGATCGGTTCAGTCCGTTTTGTTCAAGCTGGTTCAAAAAACCCCGTGTGGATCTGACAATCGCTCCGCCCACACTCACAAACGCCGCTTCACCGTTTTCTGGCGCTAGGCTGCGCAGCTCTGCACGCAGTGACAACGATAGGTTTTGTTCAATGTGGCGCAGGATCAGACGAAAATCTCTAGTGTCGTCATTAGAGAGTTTCTGGCCGCCTGAGCGAGTATATAGCGAAAGGAAAAAATTGAACTGTGTTTCGCCTTGAAGCCTACAGTGGCCGTTCAGAATCGAACCAATCTGAAAAGCCTCAAGGCAATGCTTGTAATCTTCAGGCAAGTCGTCGTTTTCAACATCGACGGTCCTACCAAAAACCGCGAGATTGCGCCCATGCTTAACCAACGGATCCAAATGCAACACGGCGCGCACAGCACTTTCAAAGCTCTGGGGCAATCCAAGGGTGCCGGTGTTAATCAGTCTGTTGCGCCCACCGCTGAGGTTGGACCATCCCCACCATGCAGCATCAAATTTGATCGCATCCCGCAGTATCTCGATCTGCGCCCTTTGATGCTCGCCAGGGCGGGCCTCAATTGCTGAATTGGTCAGGCGAAAAACAATATCACTGAATTCTCCGATGCGCATGGGTGCATTGTACGGCGGGCAATATGGTTTGGCATCCTCAAAAACCAGAAAGCCCCTCGCTTCTTTAGCAGAGGTGCAGAAAACCAAATCAACTTCCTGGCTCGCTTTCTCTGAAGTGCTTCCATGTATGTTGATATTGCGAAGAACCGGTTTGCGACCCTGGCTTGGTCGCGGATACCAATGGCGAATATCGCGATAGAAACCGCGATGTAACAGTTAGTGTGCGGCACCGGCTAGCACCAACAGATCAAATCTTTGAATTTCAAGATGAAGTACACCAACACTTGCAGCGGAGATTGAACCGCGCCTAGCGAACAACCGCTATGTCCCGCAAAGCCTATATCGGAAACCGAAAAATTAGAGCAATTGCGCGAGAGCTAAGGGCGTTCGCTAGTCTTTCGCTGTAATCGCGATGTCTTGCAGTATCGTTGCCCCGTCACGCCCGAATATCAAAATCCGCCCGTCTTCCGTCACCACGGCAAACCAGCCCTCGCCCTGTGTGAAGGCCTGCGCCTTGACGCCCTCAGGCAGCACGATCCTTGCGGGCAGCTCGGGCACATCGGCATTCAAGCGGATGACAAGCAGGTAAATCACCGCTACAAGCCCGACAATCATCACACCTGCAAGGGTGCTGACGAGGATTTTGAGAAAGCGCACGAGGCTCGGATCAACCGCTTCGTCCAGTCCTTCAGGGGTATCATTCATGGCAGACGCCTCATTTGAATTCAGGATCAACGCCGATCCTCCGTCGCGCCTTGATAAGGCCCTTTCGCGTGATGTGCCAGAGGATGCGAACCTCAGCCGCTCGCGCATGGCCAAGATGCTTGAGGCGGGTGACATCAGCGTTAACGGTGTGGTTGTGACCAACGCCAAGGCCAAGGTTGCCGAGGGCGATATCGTGCGCGTGACGGTTGCACAGGCTCAAGAGAGCCACATTCTGCCACAAGATATCGCGCTGGATGTTGTCTATGAAGATGACGCGCTCATCGTCGTCAACAAGCCTGTCGGAATGGTGGTTCATCCCGCGCCCGGCACACCTGACGGCACGCTTGTGAATGCTCTGATGCATCACTGCGGCGACAGCCTCAGCGGAGTTGGCGGTGTCGCACGGCCCGGTATCGTGCACCGCATCGACAAAGACACCAGCGGCTTGCTCGTGGTTGCCAAAACTGATGAGGCCCATCACGGTTTGGCCAAACAGTTTGAGGCCCACACTGTCGAGCGGCACTATAAAGCGCTGGTTTACGGCGTGCCCGATGCGTCTGACCCGCGCCTGCGCGGCGTCAAGGGGGTGAGTTTCGAGCAGGGTGGGGTGATGAAGATCACCACCCAACTCGCGCGTCACAAACACGACCGCCAAAAACAAGCCGTGTTCTTTACCGGCGGCCGCCACGCGATCACCCGCGCCCGCGTTGTGCGCTCGTTTGGCACGCCCGAGTGCATTTCGCTGGTCGATTGCTGGCTTGAAACCGGCCGCACACATCAGATCAGGGTGCATATGGCCCACGCGGGGCATGGGCTTGTCGGCGACCAAACCTACGGCGGGCGGCGTAAGCTCAGCGAAAAGGCCTTTGGCGCGGGGGCTGTTGCAGCCGTTAAGGCGTTTGAGCGTCAAGCGCTGCATGCTGCCACTCTTGGTTTTGAGCACCCCGTCAGCAAAGAGTTTCTGCGCTTTGAGGCAGGATTGCCGCCGGATTTCGTGGAGTTGATCAGCGGCCTCACCTCTGAGTGATGCGCTAAAGAGCTTTGCCAGATGCGCTTCACCCGCTATCCTTTTTGAATAGAGTGCTCATAAGGCCGAAGATTATCGCGCCGCACAGAAAGGAAATTGATTATGTTTTTCATTGTTTGGGGTTGGCGCGGACGCCAGAAAGAGATCGGCAATGGCGAGTTTTACTGCCCCGATTGCGGAGACTACCGCGGCTATCGGCTGATCGCCGTCACACGCTGGTTCACCCTGTATTGGATCCCGCTGTTCAAAACCAAAGAGCTCGGCGAATTTGTCGAATGCGGCAGCTGCCAAGGCACCTTCAATGAAGGTGTGTTGCAGTTTGACCCGAAAGGCGCTCAAGAGAAGTTCGAAGCCTCCTTTGCCATCGCGTCCAAGCGGGTGATGTTCAAAATGGCGCTGGCCGACGGCGAAATTGACGAAGGCGAGATCGCCCAGATCACCCAGGCATTTGCCAATATCGCCAAGCGCGAGATTTCGCCCGAGGATATCGCCGCCGAGCTTGAAGCCGCGCGCGACGACACGCGCCCTATCGGGGACTACCTTGAGGATGTCGCTGGCAGCCTCAATGACACCGGCAAAGAGCTCGTGCTACGCTCGGCGATCGCGGTTGCAAAGGCCGACGGGCATGTCGACGAGAGCGAAGAGAGTGAGTTGCATGAGCTGGCCAAAGCGCTTGATTTGCCCCGCGCCTATGCAAACGGTGTTTTGGCTGAAGAGGGCATAAAAGCCATGGCACGTTAAGCCGGAGAGCCGTGAATGCCCCATGCCGATTTGAAGTATTCAAACGATCTTGAGCTTGATGCGCCACAACTGCTGGCCGAAGTGGAAGCCTTGATTTTGCGCCATGATGACGGGGCAGGGGCCTGCAAGGGGCGGGCCTATCCCTCCAAAGCGTTTCACCACAGCCACGCGCTGCTTGAGGTTGCCGTATTGCGCAAGCCCCACCGTGACGCAGCCTTCATGAACGCTCTGCTCGATGATCTGACAGCTCTGTTGCAAAGCTACCTGCCCAGCGGTTGCGCGTGCTCTGTGGCGCTCAACTTCAGCAGTGACTACTACTTTACCGGCCAAACGGGCTAACCCTCCTGTCAGGGGCGGCATCCCGCGGTTTGTCGCTGCCGAAGACAAACCTTGGGGCGTTTGCGAGCTGGTTATCGTTGATCACGACGGCAACCTGCTGCGCATCGGGCATCTGCTTGAGTGAGCGGGCTTTGCTGCTTCATTTTGTAACGCATATCGCAATGCCGTGAGGTGGTTGTAACAGCCCTAGCAAAGCCACCTACGGGGATTATCTGTTTGTTAAGAATTGTGGGCGATGCCTCTTGAAAGGGCGGTTTCGGCTGCATAAGTGAATGTTAAGCCGCTTTACATGGCGGAAATTGAACAGGGGGCCAGTATCATGGGCAATTACGCAAACCTACCAGCACCAACACCAGAAGGCGGCTTGAACCGCTATATGCAAGAAATCCGCAAGTTTCCGCTGCTTGAGCCGGAAGAAGAATACATGCTTGCCAAGGCTTGGGTCGAAAAAGAAGACACCGAAGCCGCGCATAAGATGGTCACGTCACACCTGCGCCTCGCGGCCAAAATTGCTATGGGCTACCGTGGCTATGGCTTGCCGCAAGCCGAAGTTATCTCCGAGGCAAATGTTGGCCTTATGCAAGCGGTCAAGCGGTTTGACCCCGAAAAGGGCTTCCGTCTCGCGACCTATGCGATGTGGTGGATCCGCGCCAGCATTCAGGAATATGTGCTGCGCTCGTGGAGCCTTGTGAAACTCGGCACCACCTCGGCGCAAAAGAAGCTGTTCTTCAACCTGCGCAAAGCCAAAGCCCGCATCGGTGCCTTTGAAGAGGGCGACTTGCGCCCGGAGAATGTTAAGCGCATCGCCCATGATCTCGGCGTCACCGAGGAAGAAGTGATCTCGATGAACGGCCGTATGTCTGGCGGCGACGCTTCGCTCAACGCCACAGTCGGCTCCGAGGGCGAAGGCACTATGCAGTGGCAAGACTGGCTTGAGGACGAAGACGCCGATCAGGCTGGCGACTATGAAGCCAAGGATGAGCTCGACACCCGCCGCGAGATGCTTGCCGAAGCGATGGATGTGCTCAACGAACGCGAGCGTGACATTCTCACCCAACGTCGCCTGAGCGAGAAGGCCGTGACGCTGGAAGAGCTCTCTGGCCAGTTTGACGTCAGCCGCGAGCGCATCCGTCAGATCGAAGTGCGCGCTTTTGAAAAGCTGCAACTGCGCATGCGTGAGTTGGCAAAAGACAAAGGCCTGCTGGCTGCCGACTAAGCCTTCCCGAAAGTCAAAAAGCCCCGCGACAGATCATACTGCGCGGGGCTTTTTGCTACTTCAAGCGCGCCTGAAACACCCGCAACATGTTGCCGCCCATCACCTTGGCTATCTGCGCCTCGCTCAAGCCTTTGCGCAACAACGCGTCGGTGAGCGCAGGCAATTCCGACGTATCGAACGCCGTCGCCACCGAGCCGTCAAAGTCAGAGCCCAGCGAGATGTGATCCTCGCCAACCGCCTTTATGCCAGCCAGGATCATATCCGCAATCCCGTCAGGAGTGATGTCGCCGCAAGTCACATCCGCCCAATAGCCCATGCCGATGATACCGCCCTTGGCCGCGATCTCGCGCATCAGTTTATCGGGGAAGTTGCGCTTCACCTCGCAATAAGAGTGAATGCCCGAATGCGACACCAAAATAGGCCCGTCCACAATCGCCAAAGCATCCCGCGCACTCTGCGCACTTGAATGCGCCACATCGACCACAACAGGCATCTTCGCCAGTTCCGCGACAACTTCTTTGCCAAAATCAGTCAGCCCGTGGTCGCCTTGCCCGTGCAAAGAGCCGCCAAGCGCGTTGTCAAAGAAATGCTGCAAGCCAAACACCCGGTGCCCAGCATCAAACAACCCCTTGAGGTTACTGATATCGCCTTCAAGCGGGTGCAACCCCTCAACCCCCAAAATCCCGCCAACAACTTCGGTGCCCTTGGCCCGCGCCGCCAAAACAGCGTCCAAATCCGCCCGCGTTTTGATCACCTTCAAGCGCCCTTCCGAGCGCTCCTCAAACCGGTGCAACTTCTCCGCCTGATAGATCGCACGCTCATAAATCGAGCCCCAAGTGCGCATAGGCCAAAGCTGCCCGAAGGCCAAAAGCGTAATGTTATCAAACGCATCAGTTGAGTTTTCTTCGTAGTTTTGCCCGGCAGGGCTCTTGGTCACAGCGGTAAACACCTGCATCGCAACCCCGCCTTCAATCAGCCGCGGCACATCAACCTGCCCCCAAGTCCCGCGCTTGGTCAGGTCACGCTTCCACAACAGCGGATCAGCGTGCAAATCCCCGACAACCAGCCGGTCATGCAAGGCCTGCGCGGCGTCAGAAACAGGGTAGGGGTCATGCTCGGCAACCGCATTGCTCTGCTTGCCAACAATCCCCGGCGCAAAGGTCCAAAACCCGATCAGCCCCAGAACAGCCAGCCCCAGAACCGTATAAATCCCGCGCTTCAACCACTTCATATCTCTCTCCAATATCCGTTTGAACCAAAGCTAAGCCACACAGACGATTCGCCTCAACGCTTCCCGAACGGAAGCCCTGCTTTTTCTTGGTCTAAATATCCCGGGGAGCTCGAGGGGCTGGCCCCTCGATCAGCCGGATTTTGCAAACACCCCCGCGTAACAAGCACGCTCCGGTGTTCAGCAAGCAAAATTCGAAAGCCCTAAAGCGCCCGCCAGCCAATATCGCCGCGAAAGAAGCCCTCGGGCCAGTCAATGCGTTCAACCATCCCGTAAGCCGCATCCCGCGCCACGCGCAAGCTCTCACCGCGCGCTGTCACGGTTAAGACGCGGCCGCCAACCGCCGCAATCGCGCCGTCAACTTCAGCCGTGCCAGCGTGAAAACACATATGCGTGCTATCCTCGGGCAAGCCCGCCAAGCCACCAATGCGCGAGCCTTTTTCATAGCTCCCGGGGTAGCCGTTCGCCGCCATCACAACCGTCAAAGTATGGTCATCGGCCCAGTGCACTTGGCTCTCGGCCAACCGCCCCTCGGCCGCTGCCTGAATATGGTCAAACGCCTGCGCGCCTAGGCGCATCATCAACACCTGGCACTCTGGGTCCCCAAAGCGCACGTTGTATTCAACCAGCCTTGGTTGCCCGTCTTTGACCATCAGCCCGACAAACAGCACCCCTTGAAACGGCGTGCCGCGCTTGTCCATCTCAACAAGCGTCGGCATCACGATCTCGCTCATCGTCTTGGCAACGACAGCCTCGCTCATCACCGGTGCTGGTGAGTAGGCGCCCATGCCGCCGGTGTTCGGCCCCGTGTCGCCCTCGCCGACGCGCTTGTGGTCTTGTGCGGTGCCAAAGGGCAGTGCCTCAAGCCCGTCACAGAGCACAAAGAAGCTCGCCTCTTCACCCTCCATGAACTCTTCCACAACGACTTCCGCCCCCGCCGCGCCGTGCGCACCGCCGAACATGTCGTCAAGCGCCGCCAGTGCCTCGGGCATGTCCATAGCAACAACAACGCCTTTGCCCGCGGCCAAGCCGTCAGCTTTGATTACAATCGGCGCACCCTGCGCCTTCACATATGCAACCGCTTCGGCCTTGTCGGTGAAATGTCCGTAAGCTGCTGTCGGCGCATGCGCCGCGTCACAAACAGCCTTGGTGAACGACTTTGACGCTTCAAGCTGGGCCGCTGCTTTTGACGGCCCGAACGTGGTGATCCCGGCTGCGCGCAAGTCGTCCGCAACACCAGCGGCCAAAGGCGCTTCCGGCCCGACGATCACAAATTTGATGTCATTGGCCTTGGCCCAATCAACAACAGCAGCCCCGTTCTCGATGTCGAGCGCAACGTTGCTTGCCACATCGGCTGTGCCCGCGTTCCCCGGCGCGACAAAAAGCTTGTCACACTTGGGGTTCTGCGCCGTGGCCCATGCCAGCGCGTGCTCACGTCCGCCGCTTCCGAGAATAAGGATGTTCATGCCGCAACTCCTGCTTGGCCTTCGCTTGCGCGCGTTCTAAGCTGGCAGCCAGCAAGAAACAAGAGAGTGGCCTGATGTCAGACCTGATAGATGACCCCGAAGAAGGCGCAAATGCCCCCGAGTTTTCGGTTTCCGACATTTCGGGCGCGATCAAACGCCTCATCGAGGGCGAGTTCGCCCATGTCCGCATTCGCGGCGAGGTTGGCCGCGTGTCGCGCCCGCGCTCGGGGCATCTGTATCTTGATCTCAAGGATGACAAAGCCGTCATCAACGGCATCATCTGGAAGGGCGTCGCAAGCCGCCTTCAGGTGCAGCCCGAGGAGGGCATGGAAGTTGTCGCCGTCGGCCGCCTGACAACCTTCGCCGGACAGTCGCGATATCAGATCATCATCGAGGAGATCCGCCCCGCAGGTGTCGGCGCGCTCATGGCGATGCTCGAAAAACGCAAGCAGATGCTGGCAGCTGAAGGGCTTTTTGCCCCCGAGCTGAAAAAGCCGATCCCCTATTTGCCGCAGATCATCGGCGTGGTCACGTCGCCCTCCGGTGCGGTCATCCGCGATATCCTGCACCGCCTGCGCGATCGCTTCCCGCGCAAGGTTCTGGTCTGGCCGGTGGCCGTGCAGGGCGACAAATCCGCAGGCGAGGTGGCGCGCGCCATCGAAGGCTTCAACGCGATGAGCCAGGGTGGGGCCATGCCGCGGCCCGATCTCTTGATCGTCGCCCGCGGCGGTGGCTCGGTTGAAGACTTGTGGAGCTTCAACGAGGAAATTGTCGCCCGTGCCGTGGCCGCGTCAGATATCCCGCTGATCTCGGCGGTCGGCCACGAAACAGACACCACGCTGATCGACTTTGTCTCGGATAAACGCGCGCCCACACCCACAGCTGCCGCCGAGCTCGCGGTGCCGGTGCGGCTTGAGCTGATGGCTTGGGTCAACGAACAGGGCGCACGGATGAGCACGGCCCTCACCGGTAATGTCGAGCGTCGCGGCCAGCGTCTGCGCGACCTTGCCCGCGCCATTCCGCGCCCCGAAAGCCTTGTTGAACCTGCGCGACAACGCATGGACCGCGCCGCCGAGCGCCTGCCAGCCGCCCTGCGCCACGGCGTGCAAACGCGGCAAGTGACCCTCTCGGAAGTCACAGGCTCCTTGCGGCCCTCAATACTTACCCGAGCGGTGAGTGGCGAGCGCCAACGCCTCACAGGCCTGAGCGCACGGATGAACTTGCAAGCCCTTCAAGCTGACATGCAGCGCAAACAAACCGACCTCACGCGCCTCACCAAGCGCATTTCCGACACGGGCCGCGCGCAGCTGCGTAGCCTCACCGAGCGGCTGGAAGCGACCGACCGCCTGCGCGAAACCCTGAGCTACAAAGCCACTCTCGGGCGCGGTTATGCCGTAGTGCGCGGTGAGAGCGGTGTTGTGACCACCAAAAAAGCCGCCGCCAAAGCAGGGGCGCTCGAGATCGAGTTCGCCGATGGCCTCATGGCGTTGGGTGAGGGCGGCGAAGCAGCTGCGAAAGCCAAACCAAAACCCAAACCTACCAAGCCAACCGACCAAGGCTCGCTTTTCTAGCCGCACAGCATGTTCTGTTTCCGACAGGATGTGTCGCCAACCGACAGGCGCAGCCGCCCCTTGCGCGCGACCATCATGCCAAGCAACGGGAGTGATTGACATGGCACGAGGAACACGCAGGAGTGGGGGAAATCGGGGTCGCAGTGGCGGACGCGCAGGCGCAGCCGAACGGCGCGGCGCAGATGTTATCGAGCAAATGCCATGGCGCTTGCCCAAGAACATCGACAGACCCACAGAGCCCCTCGATGAAGAGGGCGTGCAGGCCATTCACAACGGCGCCATGCGCATCTTGGAAGAGATCGGCATCGAGATACTCAACGCCGAAGCCCTTGAAATCTTTCGTGAAATGGGCGCAACCATTAAGGGCGAAAACGTGCGCATGGGCCGTGATATGGTTATGGAGCTGATCGGCAAAGCGCCCTCCAGCTGGAAAATGACCCCGCGCAACAAAGAGCGTGAACTGATCGTCGGCGACGGGCATATCCTGTTTGGCAACGTCTCTTCACCGCCCTCCTACTGGACAATGGAAACAGGCCGCAAAATGACCGGCACCCGTGAAATGTGCGCCGATCTGATCAAGCTCAGCCAGTATTTCAACTGCATTCACTTCTGCGGCGGCTATCCGGTTGAGCCTCAGGATATTCACGCCAGCATCCGTCACCTTGACGTGCTCTACGACAAGCTGACGCTCACCGACAAGGTCGTGCACACCTATTCGCTCGGTAAGGAGCGGGTCGAAGACTGCATGGAGATGGTGCGCATTGCGGGCGGGCATTCCCACGAAGAGTTTGACGAAGGCCCGAAGATGTATACCAACATCAACTCGACCTCACCGCTCAAACACGACGAGCCGATGCTTGATGGCTGGATGCGTCTTGCACGGCGCAATCAAGGGCTGATCATCACGCCTTTCACACTGGCCGGTGCGATGGCCCCCGTGACAATGGCGGGCGCTGTGGCGCAGTCGATCGCCGAGGGGCTGATCGCCGTGGCCCTGGCGCAATACATCCGCCCTGGCGCGGCTTGCGCGATCGGCACATTCACCAGCAATGTTGACATGAAATCAGGCGCACCCGCTTTTGGCACACCCGAATACATGCGCGCCACACAAATGACAGGCCAGCTCGCGCGCTTTTACGGCTTGCCGATGCGCTCTTCAGGCGTTTGCGCGGCCAATGTGCCCGACGGGCAGGCAATGTGGGAAACCTCCAACAGCCTCTGGGCGGCCGTGCAATCAGGCACCAACCTCGTCTACCACGCGGCGGGCTGGCTTGAAGGCGGGCTGATAGCAAGCCCCGAAAAGTTCATCATGGATTGCGAGATATTGCAGCAGATCCAGCGCTATCTGGAGCCGGCCACATTTGCGACAACCCCCGACGACATCGCCATCGATGCGATCGCCGAAGTCGGCCAGCAGGGGCACTTCTTCGGGCTGCAACACACCCAAGACCGCTACACAACGGCCTTCTATCAGCCCTACCTCAGCGACTGGCGCAACTTTGAAGCATGGGACGCCGCAGGCGCCGTCTGGACACCCGAGCGTGCGCACCACATCTACAAAGAGATCATCAGTAGCTTCGAGGCCCCACCAATGGATGAGAGCATCCGCGAAGAACTCGCCGCCTTCGTCGCCAAACGCAAAGAAGAAGGCGGCGCACCAACAGATTACTGACGGACTACTGACAGAGCACAGGCTTTGATAAAAGGCAGAGTGAATGACTGCTGTGCGGACTTAGCTGACGTTCGCTGTTGGCTCTTCGATGTCGGCTTCGGCGAATGTTTAAGAAATGGTGTTTCTTGGGTGCCCGTTCAATCAAATTTCGGTTGATGTAATTTGGTCAATTTCATTCAATAAATGACCCAATAGCACCCAGAGGAACTCCAAAATGTCCGCGAAAACCGACTATATCCTGCGCAGCCTCCAGAAGATCCGAAACAAGAAATGGGAATTTTTTATTGTCTCGCGGATTATCCATGCGCTGGACGACGACGAGATCGAGTTTGTAACGCAACAATATGTACGAAAGAAAAGCGGTGCATACGCGCTGACTGACCTATATTTTCCACAGTTTGATCTTCATCTTGAAATTGATGAGCCGCACCACGAGCAGGAGGTTGCAAAAGAGAAGGATACGCTTCGGACACGAGACATCGTTTTGGCGACGGGACATACAATCGAGAGACTGAAGACTCAGAACGATGACAAGACGCTTAAATCCTTATCTGAAGTCAGAAGAGAAGTGGATGAATTCGTTAAGAGAATACGCATTCAAAAAGCGAGGAAATTTGATTTTTTGCCCTGGAATTTCGAAACGCGATACTCGCCTGAGCCAGTGATCGAGCGTGGGTTTGTGAGAATTGCGGACAACGTTGTGTTTCGGAAGCAGATCGACGCGATGCGGTGTTTCGGCTTCAAGGGAAAGGGCTGGCAAAGAGGAGCATGGGGAATTCCCGATAGCGACTATTATCTGTGGTTCCCAAGGTTGTTCGAGCACGGCATGTGGCGGAATGAACTTTCGGAAGATGGGAAGGTAATCCATGAGCGGGCGATCAACTCAGCAGGAAGGGTGTCGATCACAAAGCAAAGACGGGCCATTCGCGAGGATCCAAACCGGAAGGCCATCGTCTTTGCAAAGGCGAAAGATGCACTTGGGTATAGCTTGCTTCGATATGTGGGCACCTTCCAGCCACGAATGACAGAAACTGATCCAGACGTTATTTCTTTCGACCGGATAAAGACATGTGAGAAGGTTCGTATTTGAAGTAACAGCTCAAAACTCAAGCAGTTGCTGAGTGTTTTTGACTCTCGCCTGATAGCTGACATTAGCTGGATTGCAGAAATCTGGTAACGAGGCTCAAACCCGCCCTTCGCTGCGCTTGAAACTTGAAGCCCGGCGCGTTCACTTGTCACAGCTGCAACAATTCTGCTGAAACACTGCGCAATATCTGCGTGAATGCTTTGATAATCGTGCCTATAGTGGCCCCAAATTCAGGAGCATTTTACAATGATAAAGCGGTTGGAACTGACACTGATAGGCGGGTTTTCGGGCCTGCTGTTATGGGTGTTCATTGACTATCTTCCAGACCTTGTTTCCACAGGTTGGGCGTTACATTGCGCCGCAATTTTTGCGACGGTCTTTTGTTTTTCGGTGCTGGCGCTTGTCGGGCCCGAGCGGCCCGAGCGGGCGCTTCTTCCTTCCGCTGCAATCGCTGTTGTTGTCACGCTGCTCACCTGGATGGGCGGGCTGCGGTTTACCACATCACAGGAGTTTTTCTCGGCTGGTCACACCGTCATTGCGCTGATCGCAATCGTTGTGATCTCTATCCCCTTTGCGGCGTCAAACCTTCAGGAAAAAGGCGGCTGGCGCAATTATCAAAGGCTGTTTGATGGCTACTGGGGCGTCTTCATCCGCTTTCTTGCCGGCTCGGTTTTTGTCGGGCTGATCTTTCTGGTGCTCTTCCTGTCTGACGAACTTCTAACGCTGGTTGGCGTGCGCTTCATCGGTGATCTGCTCAGCAAAGAAATCGTTGTCTTCACCCTTTGGGGGGCGGTCTTCGGGCTCGGAATTGCGACGGTTTACGAGCTGCGCGACTACGTCTCGCCGGTGCTGGTGCACCGCTTGTTGCGGATGCTGGTGCCGCTGGTGCTGGTGGTCGTGGTCATATTCCTCGGCGCATTGCCGCTGCGCGGGCTGACGGGGCTGTTTGGCAAGCTGTCTACCGCGACCGTTCTGATGAGCGTTGCCTTCGGCGCGATCACCCTGATCACCACGCTGATCGACCGCGACGATGAAAACGCCGCCACGACACGGTTTATGGTGTTCTCGTCGCGCGCACTGGCGGTGCTTTTGCCCGCGCTGGTCGGCTTGGCTGTCTACGCGGTGTGGCTGCGGGTTGCTGCATATGGCTGGACACCGTCGCGGGTTATCGCCGCATATGCTGCGCTCTTTCTCAGCGCCTATGCGCTTTACTATGCCTATGCGGCCCTCAAAGGCGGCGACTGGCAACAAAAGCTGCGGCAGGGCAACCTTTATATGGCCCTCGCGACCTGTGCAGGCGCGGTCTTGTGGCTTACCCCGTTGATCAACGCCGAGCGCCTCTCGGCCAAAAGCCAGCTGGCGCGTTTTGAAGCCGGCGAAACCGAAGTGAAAGACCTGCCGCTCTATGAGCTCGCGCATGACTGGGGCAAGCCCGGTGAGGCCACGCTTGCGGCACTGGAAACCAGCGACAACGACGCGCTCAAAGAGAAAATTGCCGACGCGCGCAAAGCACAGAGCATTTGGTCGTTTCGCCGTGAACAGGACACCGTGAGCCTGCAAAACCGCCGCGAGGCCCTTGCCCCGCGCATCGCCATGCGGCCACAAACCGCGGCGTTGTCAGACATTCTAGACGGCATGCCGGACTATGCGCTCAGATCATTTGAGAACAATTGCCCGAAAGCGACAGAACCAAGCTGTGTGATCCTCATGCTTCCCGAAAACGCCATGTCACAAACCCGCGCGGTGTTGATCTCGCAGAAGTCACGCTACCCGATGAACCTCGTGTTCCAGACTGATAAATATGTGATCCAGGGCAGTGTTCGTTTCCGCAAGGGCACTGAAGTTGTCGGTTTGCCGAACGATCTCTTTGAAAAGGCCATGGCTGGCGAGTTCACCGTCAAACCCGTGACGCAGGAATTTCTCAGCTTTGGCGATGTGCTGCTTGTTCCGAACAATTGAAAGTATTGACGGCATGTTAACTTCTTTGATGCAGGGTGCTCTTAAAAGGAAAGAGGCTGATGCACGGGCTGATAAATCGCACAATTCAGTGTTTCGCACAGGACACTTACGATGCTTCAGTCTGGGGCGCCGCGGTTGCGGCTGCGGGGCTGAAAACGACAGAATTCGAGGCAATGCTCGCCTATGATGACAGCACAACACTTGCTGTCCTGAAGGCCCTGTCTGACGAGGTTGGAACGCCTTCGGAAGTCATTCTGGAAGATATCGGAACCTATCTCGTCACTCACAAAAACTGCGAGGCTGTTCGCCGGTTGCTGCGCTTCGGTGGTGTTGACTTCATCGAATTTTTGCATTCGCTTGACGACTTGCCTGACAGAACCCGACTTGCAGTTGCCGAATTGGAGCTGCCAAAGCTTGAGCTGCGAGAGCATTCGATCGAGCAGTTTAGCGTCTCCGTTGAAGGCCGCGTGCGAGGGTTTGCTGCTGTCTTGATGGGCGTTCTGCGGGCGATGGCCGATGACTATGGCGCCTTGGTTTTTCTTGAACGTCTGGCAAGCCGTAGCGGTGTCGAAATTATCGAAATCAGAGTGATCGAAACAGCATTTGCCGCCGGTCGCGGTTTTGAGCTCGGGGTGCGAACCGGATGAGCAGTATGCGGCAAAAAGATCTGGCAGAGTTGTTTGACCTGTTCTGTCCGATGCACTTGCAACTTGATGAGACAGGTCACATCACACATGTTGGCCCGGTTTTACAAAAGCTGCGTCCAGACTCTGTGCTCGTCGGTCGCCGGTTCATGGAGTTGTTCGAGCTGCGCAGACCGCGCGCTGTTACGTCAATGTCCCAGCTCTTGGAAAGTGCCAAAGTCAAACTGCATATGCGGTTTCGCGATGCCCCCCAAACCGACTTGAAAGGCGTTCTTGCGCCGCTGCCTGACGGGCAGGGGGCTGTCGTCAACCTGTCATTCGGCATCTCCTTGATGGACGCGGTGCGCGACTACGCCCTGACCAGCACAGACTTTGCCGTGACCGATCTTGCGATCGAGATGCTCTATCTGGTTGAGGCAAAGTCAGCCGCGATGGAGGCCTCGCGCACCTTGAACTTGCGTTTGCAGGGCGCAAAAATTGCCGCAGAAGAACAGGCCTTTACCGACACGCTCACCGGCCTGAAAAACCGGCGTGCTATGGACCATGTGCTCGAACGGCTGACAGGATCCGAGCGCACATTTGCCTTGATGCACCTTGATCTCGACTATTTTAAAGCGGTGAATGACACCTTGGGCCATGCGGCGGGCGACCATGTTTTGCAAAACGTCGCGCGCGTGATGGTTGAGGAAACCCGCAAGGAAGACACCGTTGCCCGGGTTGGCGGCGACGAGTTTGTCATTATCTTCGACGAACTGACCGATCGGAAAATGCTGGCAAAAGTCGCCGAGCGTATCATCAAAAAACTTGAAGAGCCGATGCCGTTTGGAGAACATCTCTGTCATATCTCCGCGAGCTGCGGCACAGTGCTCTCTGTCGGCTATGAGCACCCGAGCGCCGCCGAAATACTGGCAGATGCCGACTTGGCCTTATACGCCTCAAAAAATGCAGGCCGCGCGCAGCACAGATTTTTCTCCAAGAACATGAGAGAGGCAGGCATCGGCGCCATCGCAGCGAGCAAAACACCCGCCAACGCCAAGCCGGATGCGCCGCAAGAACGCCGCCGCAGCTAGTTTCCTCTCAAGTTTACGTTAGGACACCGCCAGCTTTTGCTTGCTTTTATGCGCAAGCTACGCTCGCATGAGGTATGGATTATGCAGAGAAATATGCCCTTATTGGTGCGGGCCCGATGGGGCTGGCCGCGGCGCGTGCGCTGAGCAAACATGCAGTGCCCTTTCAGGGCTTTGAGCTGAACTCCGACGTCGGCGGCTTGTGGGACATCGACGGGCCGCGCTCGACAATGTATGAAACCGCGCATCTTATTTCGTCCAAAACGATGACCGAGTTTGATGAATTCCCGATGAAAGACGAGGTTGCGGAGTATCCGTCACACCGGGATGTGCTCGCGTATTTCCGTGACTTTGCCCGTCATTTCGAGCTCTACCAGCATTACCGCTTTGGCGCTGAAGTGCTCAGCGCCGTGCCCGAAGGCGAGGCCTGGCGCGTTACTTGGCGCGAAGGCGGCGAAGAAAAGAATGCGCTGTTCAAAGGCATCCTGGCCGCGAACGGAACCCTCTCCGAGCCGAACATGCCTGCCTTTGAAGGCAAGTTTTCAGGCGAGCTGATCCATGCCTCCGAGTATCGCGATCCAAGGCAGTTTGCGGACAAACGGGTTTTGATCATCGGCGCAGGGAACTCGGGCTGTGACATCGCAGTCGACGCGATCCATCATGGCAAAAACTGCGATATATCGCTGCGGCGCGGGTATTATTTTGTGCCCAAATATGTGTTTGGAAAGCCCGCCGACACTGTTGGTGGTGCGATCAAACTCCCGATGTGGCTCAAGCGGCCGATCGACAAATGGTTGCTCAGCTGGTTTGTCGGTGATCCTCAGCGCTACGGCTTTCCGAAGCCTGATTACAAACTGTATGAAAGCCACCCGATCGTGAATTCGATGATCCTGTTTCACGCGGGCCACGGCGACATCACCGTTCGCAAAGATGTTGACCGCTTTGAAGGCGACACCGTGTGGTTCAAGGACGGCAGCAACGGCGATTATGACATGGTGCTCTGTGCCACTGGCTACAAATTGCACTACCCGTATTTGGACAAAGGGCTGCTCAACTGGCAGCGTGATGCGCCGCATCTTTACCTCAACTGCATGCATCCCGAGCGCGACGATCTGTTTGTGCTTGGTATGGTCGAGGCTTCGGGCCTTGGCTGGCAGGGCAGGGCTGATCAAGCCGAGATGGTGGCGCTCTACCTCGCTGATTTGCAAAGCTCAGGCGCTTCCGCGTTGCGCCAGCGCAAGCAAGCAGGCTTTGAACGCGCAACTGGCGGAATGGGTTATATTGATCTGCCGCGCATGGCCTACTACGTCGACAAGCGCACCTACCTTGCAAAGTTGCACAGTGAAATCAAAGCATTAAGGGGGGCGAAATGAACGGCATTGATGAAATCATGCTCAATTTCAGCCCCGGCTCGCTGACGCTGCTGAACGGCATCCTCGCGATTGTCATGTTCTCGATAGCACTTGATCTGCGTGTGGATGATTTCCTACGCATTCTGAAAGCACCGCGCCCCGTTATCGCGGGCGTGCTCTCGCAGTTTCTGTTGCTGCCCCTTGTCACCTTCATCTTGGTGCTGGTGATGCAGCCGAGCGCGTCTATCGCTTTGGGGCTGATCCTGGTCGCGGCTTGCCCGGGCGGCAATATCTCGAACTTTATCACTCATCGCGCAGGCGGAAACACCGCGCTATCGGTGACACTCACAGGCATTGCAACGCTAGGGGCAATTGTTCTCACGCCGGTAAACATTGCCTTCTGGGGCAACCTTTATGCGCCCAGCCGTGCCTTGCTGCAAGCAACCGAGATCAGCCCGTTGCAGGTTGCTGTCACGGTGGCGTTCATGCTCGTGTTGCCTTTGTGCCTTGGCATTTGGCTGAATAGCACGCGCGAAGAGCTGGCACGAAAGCTGCGCCGTCCGATGCAAATTCTGTCGATGAGCATCTTTGTGGCGTTCATCATTCTCGCGCTGGCCGCGAACTGGGCGTTCTTCCTCGGCTATGCATGGATCGTTGCGGGGCTGGTGTTCTTGCACAACGGTCTGGCGCTGGGGACGGGCTGGCTGACGGGCGCTGCCTTCAGGCTGGATAGCCCCGATAAACGCGCCCTGATGATCGAAACCGGCATTCAAAATTCCGGCCTCGGGCTGGTGCTGATTTTCGGGTTCTTTAACGGGCTCGGCGGCATGGCCATCGTCGCAGCGTTTTGGGGTATCTGGCATGCGATATCGGGCATCACAATGGCAATGCTGATCAACAGAGCGCCCAAAACATGAGCCGTGTGCTGATCACCGGCGCCTCAGGGCTTGTCGGGCGGGCCGTTGCGTCTGTGCTCGACAGCTCTGATCATGAGCTGATCTTGACAGATTTGCAGCCCTACGAGGGCATGCCGGAAAATGCTGTGTTCGAGCGCCTTGATGTGACAGGCACAGACGCAGAGGCCGTGATCGGGCGCATCAAACCTGATGTGGTCATTCATCTGGCCTCGATCGTCACACCTTCCAAAGGCTCAACACGCGAGTTTGAATACAGCGTTGACGTGCAAGGCAGTGAAAACGTCTTGCAGGCCTGTCTCACGCATTCTGTGCGGCGGCTGGTCGTAACATCTTCGGGGGCGGCCTATGGCTATCACCCGCGCAACAAAGCCTTTCTGCTCGAAGACTCGCCGCTGGAAGGCAACGAGGCCTTTGCCTATGCGCATCACAAACGACTGGTGGAAGAGCGTTTGGAAAAGGCCCGCGCAGAACACCCTGATCTTGAGCAAGTGGTGTTGCGCGTCGGCACGGTGCTTGATGTCGGCACCGACAACCAGATCACCGCGCTGTTTCGGCGGCCAAAACTGCTGACAGTTTCAGGCGCGACAGGGGGCTTCGTGTTCATTTGGGCAAAGGACTTGGCGCAGGTCGTCGCGCGTGCGGCAGCGGCCGGGCCCGCAGGTATCTATAATGTTGCCGGTGACGGGCAGGTTAGCATGCAGGCCCTGGCCAAACGCATGAACAAGCCGCTGCGCACTCTTCCGGCTTGGGCGCTCAAAGCTGCACTCGCGGTTGCCAAACCCTTGGGCCTAAGCCGCTACGGGCCCGAGCAAGTCAGGTTTTTGCAGTATCGCCCGATGCTTGACAACCGCGCCCTGAAGGCCGGTTTCGGATACACCCCCGAGCTGACAAGCGCCGAGGTGTTTGACTTATGGTGCAAAGGAGAGGGCTTGTGAGCCGCGTTGCACTTATCGCTGGTGGCGCGGGGGGGCTTGGCCGTGCGCTGACTGCCGAGTTGCTGAACGAGGGCTTTCATGTGGTCGCGCTTGACTTGCCCTCTGCCGCGCTCGCCGGCCTTGAGGGGTGCGAAACAGTCGGCTGTGACATGACCGACGCTGCGGCTTTGAGGGAGGCTTGTGAAGGCATCACCAAAGCCCATCCCGCGATTGATCTGGTGATCTACGCGCAAGGCGTTACGAGTTTGGCTGCCTTTGAAGATGATAACGAGCGCCAGCACCGGCGGGTCTTTGAAGTGAACTACTTCGCATCGGTCGCTTTGGCGCGGAATGTGTTTCTGGCGGTTCGCGCCGCACAGGGCACACACCTTGCAATCAGCTCGGTTGCGGGGTTTGCACCGCTTGTGCGGCGCACGGCCTATGCCGCAAGCAAGCACGCGCTAGAGGGTTTTTTCAAGTCGCTCCGAGGCGAGGAAGCAGCCCACGGAGTACACGTATTGATTGCAGCCCCAAGCTTTGTCGCGACCAATATCGGCGCGGCCGAGGCCTCGGAAAACGGTCTGACAAGGCCCGGTTCGGCATCAGACGGTATCGACTATATGAGCCCGAAAGAGGCAGCAGTTGCCATAATTTCCGGCTACAAGAAGCGCCGCAAAATGACACCGATAGGGCGGGTTGCACGCCTGTCTGCATGGGCGATACGCATTTGGCCCGACTTTTACGAACGGCAAATGCTCAAACGCATTAACAAGCCGTGAATTTCTACTATTTGCCTTAGTTCTGCCCCAAGACGGCCAGCATCCAACCCTAGGATGAGTGGGTGTGAAAGAGTGGAAACGGCATGGATTCCGGAAAAGATCTTAAGCAAAACAGCGATATTGCAGCCTCGGAAGAGGATGCAACGCTGGATATTGTGCGCTTGCTCATCGAGACAGAAAACCGCCGTCTTGAAACACGTCCAGAAAGCACTGAGGGCGCCAGCTACCTGTCGAAAAAGGCCGCACAAACCGCGCCCGCAGAGGCCGAAACCGCTGCGAATGCTCCGGCTGAAGCCACGCTCGCACCCGCAGTTCCATGCCGCAATCCGGCCGGATCGACGCGCCGCAAGCAGCGAGACGCACCAGAACACCCCCAGACCGAAGCCGAGCCTCGTCCGGAAGTTGAAGACCTGCGACCAAGCCGGTTGGGCCTGCCGCGCCCGCGCCTGAAGCTGCCGCGCCCACGCCTGAAGCTGCCGGCTTTCAGGCTGCCCTCCGTTTTGCCACGTTTGCGTAAAACAAACGCCAGCACGCCCGAGCAACTGCACACGCCCGACGCGAGCCGTGAAAGCCACAAGGTTGCTGTCTTAAGTGAGGCCGATGTCGCCAGACGCAAAACCTACCTGAGAATTGCCACCTTTCTGGCCATCGCCGCCCTGATCTACTTCAAACCCTGGCTCATAGCGCTGTTTGCGTTCATGGTTCTGTGGCTGGCGCTGATCGGATTTTTGCTAATGGGCAGCACCCGTGTGAGCGACTTTGCCGATCGTGTTTGGGCCTACTACCAGAAAAAACGCCCCGCCAAAGCAGAGGCTTTGTTGCAGACATGCCAACGCGCCGCCGACAGGCTCGACGGGTTGCTTGCACGCCTGCCAGAACGCTGGACAGATGGCATCTACTCGCCCGATCTGGGCCGCTCCGAACGCGCCCTCGAGGAAGGCGAGCCCTATGTCCTCAAAGATGACCCATTCGACAAATTGCGCAGCCAAACCAATCCGGCTGAGTAAACAGCCTTGAAATCGCGCGGCGACCTGCGTATGTGACCTCTAAGTCGCTAGGAAAGAAGAACACATGGCCCGCACAAACCCGCTCCAGTTTATTCAGCAAACCCGCGCCGAGGTTTCTAAAGTTGTGTGGCCAACCCGCCGCGAAGTGCTGCTGACAACCGTGATGGTCTTCATCATGGCCACCCTCACAGCAATCTTCTTCGCGCTGGTCGATATCCTCATTCGCGGCGGCCTCGAAGCTGTCCTCAATATCTTCGGCTAAACGCGCTTTCCCCCTCCGCAAATGATACTGCCATAGTCACCCCATGAGACTAAGCAGACTAAGCTGACAAGAAGTGCGCGCCCGCGCCCACACTGCGCTTGATAAGGCCGTTGGCAAGCTCTACCGCCGCTCGCAAGCAAGCCGAAGCGAAAGCGCAAGAAGGGTTAACCTTAAGCGCGCCACGTTAAGTTAATCCGCGTTAACACATGGCTGCAAAACTGTGCATACTGCGGTCTGCACTGTGGTATGCACTGCTATCTGCACAGCGGTTTCGGGGCATGGCCTATGGCCTTTGCGGCGTTAACCACAAGGTGCGCTGGGGTAGGGCGGCCTTTCGGGTTATGTGCTATCTTGCTGCTATCAAAGCATTTTTTGCTCCTGTTTTGCCCCTATGCGGCGGTTTTGGCGGCATCGGTGCGCCGCAAGATATGCCAGCCAAGCGCCGTAATCACCCCGCCGCTTGCGTCTTTCAGACGTTTCAACCGGTTTTTGATGTTAAAAATTAATTTCTGTTAACGGGTGTGACCAAAGCCTTAAGGCGCCAAACAGGGCTTGAAAGCCGCGCCAGAGCGCGTTATGCCGCCTCCAATCCCTGACATCACGAGCTTAGAGTTTTACCCCAAGCGAAGTGTATCAGGATTTTGGATAACCGCCCGAATGGGCCGTCAGAGGAACGCACAAAATGGCAAAACGTTGGTATTCGGTAAGTGTGCTCAGCAACTTCGAGAAGAAGATCAAAGAACAAATCGAGCAGCAAGCCGAAGAGCAGGGATTGTCTGATCAAATCGACGAAGTGCTTGTTCCGACTGAAGAAATCATCGAAGTGCGGCGCGGTAAAAAAGTCACCGCCGAGCGCCGCTTTATGCCGGGCTACGTGCTCGTGCACATGGAGATGTCGGATCAGGGCTATCACCTGATCACCTCGCTCAACCGCGTCACAGGCTTTCTCGGCCCGCAAGGCCGCCCCATGCCCATGCGCGACGCCGAAGTGCAAACCATCCTTGGCCGTGTTCAGGAGGGTGAAGATGCTCCGAAACTGATGATCAGCTTTGACATCGGTGAGAAAGTCAAAGTCAGCGACGGCCCGTTTGAAGACTTTGACGGCATGGTCGAAGAAGTCGACGACGAGAACCAACGCCTCAAGGTTACAGTGTCAATCTTCGGCCGCGAAACCCCTGTAGAACTTGAGTTTACGCAGGTTTCCAAGCAGAGCTAAACGCGGCTTGCCAAGCCGGAATAATGGGTGTATTTGCCCAGCTTGCTGAGTAATTTCAGCGACTCGCGTGGGAGGCGAGGGTGCCGCGGTACCCGGACCGAACCACACAACATGGATAGCAAAAGGGCGCGCCCCGATGCTGTTGGAAAAGGAGACGCCTCATGGCGAAGAAACTCGCTGGCACGATGAAACTGCAGGTTCCTGCAGGTCAAGCCAACCCATCCCCACCCGTCGGCCCTGCACTCGGTCAACGCGGTATCAACATCATGGAATTCTGTAAGGCGTTCAACGCCAAGACACAGGACATGGAGCCCGGTGCACCGTGCCCGACCGTGATCACATACTACCAGGACAAGTCGTTCACGATGGACATCAAGACGCCTCCTGCGTCGTATTTCATCAAGAAAGCAGCCAAGCTGAAGTCTGGTTCAAGCACACCGGGCCGCGACACAGCAGGCTCGATCACGGCCAAGCAGGTTCGTGAAATCGCCGAGGCAAAGTGGAAAGACCTCAACGCAAACGACGTCGAAGCTGGCATGAAAATTATCATGGGCAGCGCACGTTCAATGGGCATCGAGGTTAAGTAAGATGGCAAAACTCGGAAAACGCAGCACAGCTGCACGCGCGGCTTTTGCCGACAAGAACATGGTAACAGTTGAAGAAGCTGTGACTTTGATCAAGGCAAACGCAACAGCGAAGTTCGACGAAACACTTGAAATCGCCATGAACCTCGGGGTTGATCCACGCCACGCTGACCAAATGGTTCGCGGCGTTGTTGGCCTTCCTAACGGCACTGGCAAGTCAGTGCGCGTTGCTGTTTTTGCCCGTGGCCCAAAAGCTGACGAAGCAAAAGAAGCTGGTGCAGACGTTGTCGGCGCAGAAGACCTGATGGAAATCGTTCAGGGCGGCACGATCGACTTTGATCGTTGCATCGCGACACCTGACATGATGCCAGTGGTTGGCCGTCTCGGTAAGGTTCTCGGCCCACGCAACCTGATGCCAAACCCAAAGGTTGGCACGGTTACTATGGACGTGGCTGACGCGGTGAAAGCGGCCAAAGGCGGCGAAGTTCAGTTCCGCGTTGAAAAAGCTGGCGTTATTCACGCCGGTATCGGTAAAGCCTCGTTTGACGAAGCCAAGCTGGTTGAAAACGTGCGCGCCTTCGTGAGCGCCGTGGCAAAAGCCAAGCCTGCCGGCTCAAAAGGTGCTTACATGAAGAAGATCACCCTGAGCTCGACAATGGGCCCAGGCGTGAACCTCGACATCGACAGTGCCAACGCTGAGTAAGCATCAGACCTAGAATTGAGAAGGGCGCTCCGTAGTGGGGCGCCCTTTTTCGTTTGCAGAACTGCCGGTTTTTGGCAAAGTTGCACGGATAATTTTTGAGGCAACCCCATGCGCGACGCGAGTTATGACATCCTGTTTGAGCCGGTGCAGATCGGCCCCGTGCAAACCCGCAACCGTTTCTATCAAGTGCCGCATTGCACGGGTATGGGGCACCGGTATCCGCGCTCGGAAGCGGCGCACCGCGGTATCAAGGCCGAGGGTGGTTGGGGCGTTGTCTCAACGCAGGAAACCGAAATTCACCCAAGCTCTGATCTCACCCCCGCCAATGAGGCACGCCTGTGGGATGCAAAGGACATTCCGGCGCTCAAACTGGTGACAGAGGCCGTGCACAGGCACGGAAGCCTCGCTGCGATTCAGCTGGCCCACAACGGCTTGCACGTCGCCAACCGCTACACGCGACACACGCCTTTTGCCCCCAGTGCCGCCGTGGTTGACAGCGACGATCCCGTGCAAGCGCGGGCGATGGACAAGGCCGACATCAAAGCCTTTCGCCGCTGGCACGTAGACGCCGCCAAACGAGCAAAGCAGGCAGGCTTTGACATTATCTATGTCTACGCGGGTCATGATATGACGCTGTTGCAGCACTTTTTGCTTGAGCGACACAACCAACGGACAGACGAATACGGTGGCAGCTTTGAAAACCGTTTGAGGCTGTTTCGCGAGGTGCTGGCCGACACCAAAGAGGCGGTCGGTGACAGCTGTGCCGTGGCTGTGCGACTGGCGGTTGACGAGCTGCTCGGCGCCGAGGGCCTGCGCCACGACGTCGAGGCCCACGACATTATCACTGCCTTGGCCGACGAGCCTGACATGTGGGATGTGAACCTCTCTGATTGGTCAAACGACAGCCAGACATCGCGCTTCGCCAAGGAGGGTTATCAGGAAGATTACACCCGCTTTGTAAAGTCTGTCACCCGCAAGCCCGTGGTCGGCGTAGGGCGCTACACCTCGCCTGACACGATGGTGCGGCTGGTGAAGCAGGGGCACTTGGATCTCATCGGCGCGGCAAGGCCTTCGATCGCGGACCCTTTCCTGCCCAACAAGATCAATGAGGGGCGGGTTGACGACATTCGCGAATGCATCGGCTGCAATATCTGCGTGTCAGGCGACAACACCAGCGTGCCGATGCGTTGCACCCAGAACCCGACGACAGCGGAAGAGTGGCGGCGTGGTTGGCACCCTGAGGTGTTCACCAAATCGGTCAAGCCCGAGCAGCATTTGGTTGTTGGCGGCGGCCCTGCGGGGCTTGAGGCAGCGCTCGTTTTAGCCAAGGCAGGCCAAGAGGTGATCATTGCCGAAGCGAGCCCCGAATGGGGCGGGCGGGTAAGCCTCGAGAGCCGTTTGCCAGGGCTGGCTGAATGGGCACGCGTGCGCGACTGGCGGTTGGGACAACTGCAGAGCATGCCAAACGTCGAGATGTATCTGGAGAGCCACTTAACTGCTGACGACATTCTGGAATACGGCATCGCCAATGTAGCGTTGGCAACGGGGGCGACATGGCGTTCTGACGGCACGGGGCGCGCGCACCGGAGGCCGCTGGGCTTTCTGGCCGATGCGCCCGTGCTGACACCCGACGACGTGATGCACGGCAAGCTCGCCGGCCGCGAGGGGCCGATTGTTGTGTTTGACGACGACCGTTTCTACATGGCCAGCGTCGTGGCTGAAGTGGCCGCTGCGCAGGGCAACAAGGTGACGTTTGTGACGCCTGCTGCCGTGGTTGCACCGTGGTCTGACCATACGCTTGAGCAGGGGCGTATCCAGCAGCGGCTTATCAGACTTGGTGTCGAGATCGTCCCTCTGCACAACCTCGCAGGCTATGCGGAAAGGCAACTGGGCGTTGAATGCGTATACTCGGGCGCCCTGCGAAAGCTGGCCTGTGACACGCTGGTTTCTGTTACCTCCAGAAGCCCGAACGAGGCGCTCTGGCAGGCGTTAAAAGCACGCGAGAGCGCTTGGGCCGCAGCAGGGATCGAGAACGTGAAGACGCTTGGTGACTGTCACGCACCGGGCTTGATTGCTGCGGCAATCTACGCAGGGCACGCTTACGGACGCGCGGCGATGGGGGAGGGGCGCGTGCTACGCGAAGACCGGATGTTGGCAGACTGAGATGCAGGTGCAGCATCAACGCGTTTATCAGCCCTTGTAATCACAGCTAATTCACACTAAATCCACACTTGCAAATCAGCGTGCGATTCGTCGTGCGCTGTTTTGTTTCGTCCAAGACGGTGGGTGAGAGGCGGTTTGGCCTCTCTTAATCTCCTGCCTGAGACGGGAAAAACCGGATTATTTGAGGTTATTCCTCGGGTTATCTTGGCATTGCCCCGTAGTCGGACATGAGTGTCGACCCCTAAGAAAGGGTTGGCAGAACTGAGCCGGGGGGCAACCCCCATATTTGGAGTGAAACTGTGGATAGAGCCCAAAAAGAGAAATTGGTCGACGAGCTCGGCCAGATCTTCGAAAGCTCTGGCGTTGTTGTGGTGTCACACTACGCTGGTCTTACAGTTGCTGAGATGCAAGATCTTCGGGCCCGCGCAAGCGAAGCCGGTGGGTCTGTACGTGTCGCCAAGAACAGGCTCGCCAAGATCGCCCTTGAAGGAAAACCTATCGCTGAGATGGGCAACCTCCTGACGGGTATGACCGTTCTGACATATTCCGAGGATCCTGTGGCTGCGGCCAAGGTTGCCGAGGGATACGCCAAGGAAAACGACAAGTTCGTTATTCTCGGCGGCGCGATGGACGGCGACATCCTTGACCGTGCTGGTGTTACAGCAGTGTCGAAACTGCCTTCACGTGAAGAGCTTCTTGCTCAGATCGCGGGCATGATCGGCGCACCTGCTTCTGACATTGCTGGCGCGATTGGCGCACCTGCTTCTAACATCGCCTCGATTATTTCGACTATCGAAGAAAAAGCGGCGTAAGCAACTGAATAACTGGCGTGCGGAATACCTCACACGTTGGAACACAATTTAATCAAACGGAAAGCAAGTAAAATGGCTGATCTGAAGAAAATCGCAGAAGAGATTGTTGGTCTTACCCTTCTCGAAGCACAAGAACTGAAAACCATCCTTAAAGACGAATACGGCATCGAGCCTGCAGCCGGTGGCGCAGTCATGATGGCGGGCCCAGCTGGCGACGCCGGCGGTGCAGCTGCTGAAGAGCAAACAGAATTCAACGTAGTTCTGATCTCTGCAGGCGCTTCAAAGATCAACGTGATCAAAGAAGTTCGCGGCATCACAGGCCTTGGTCTGAAAGAAGCAAAAGAGCTTGTTGAAGCTGGCGGCAAAGCTGTCAAAGAAGGCGTCGACAAAGCCGAAGCAGACGACATCAAAGCCAAGCTCGAAGCAGCTGGCGCCGAAGTCGAACTCAAGTAATTGGGTTTCCCGCAGGGCTGTTTGTCTTGCGGAAATTTAGGCTGGGCAGGGGAAAACCTTGCCCAGCCGAACCTGTCTTAGAAAGGGCCTCATAAGAGAGGTGTTTTCTAAGGCGCGGTTCAACGGTCGGGTGGCTCTCTTGGGATGAGAGCCTAGAATTGACCAGAAGCGTTGCTGTCTCGAGAAGAGCAGGCCCGGTGCCCGACGGTGCTTGTTCTTGATGAGAACAAATAAAAAGGTGTTATCGCACATGGCGCAATCATTTCTTGGCCAGAAACGTCTCCGCAAATACTTCGGTAAAATCCGCGAAGTTCTAGAGATGCCGAACCTGATCGAGGTTCAAAAGTCTTCATACGATCTATTCCTGAACTCCGGTGATCAGCCCCAGCCAACAGACGGCGAAGGCATCAAAGGTGTTTTCCAATCGGTTTTCCCGATCAAGGATTTCCACGAAACCAGCATTCTTGAGTTCGTGGACTATGAGCTTGAAGAGCCAAAATACGATGTCGAGGAATGTCAGCAACGCGACATGACCTACAGCGCGCCACTTAAAGTGAAGCTGCGCCTCATCGTGTTTGATATCGACGAAGACACTGGAGCCAAGTCAGTTAAAGACATCAAAGAGCAAGACGTGTTCATGGGTGACATGCCTTTGATGACACCGAACGGCACTTTTGTTGTTAATGGCACCGAGCGCGTGATCGTTTCCCAGATGCACCGTTCGCCGGGTGTGTTCTTTGATCACGACAAAGGCAAAACGCATGCTTCGGGCAAGCTGCTGTTTGCTTGCCGCATTATCCCATACCGCGGCTCATGGCTCGACTTTGAGTTTGACGCCAAAGACATCGTATTCGCGCGGATCGACCGTCGCCGTAAGCTGCCGGTTACCACGCTGCTTTACGCGCTTGGCCTTGATCAAGAAGCGATCATGGATGCCTATTACGACACCGTTGATTTCAAACTGAAGAATAAAAAGGGCTGGGTCACCAAGTTCTTCCCCGAGCGTGTGCGTGGCACCCGTCCGACGTTTGACTTGGTTGATGCCAAGACCGGTGAAGTGATCGCAGAAGCTGGCAAAAAAGTAACGCCACGCGCGGTTAAGAAGATCATCGACGAAGGCAAGGTCACAGACTTGTTGGTTCCGTTCGAGCACATTGAAGGCAAGTTTGTCGCCAAAGATATGATCAACGAAGAAACTGGCGCGATTTATGTCGAAGCGGGTGACGAGCTCACTTACGAGCGCGACAAAGACGGTGAAATCATCGGCGGTTCTTTGAAAGAAGTGCTCGATGCGGGCTTCACCGACATTCCGGTTCTCGACATCGACAACGTCAATGTTGGCCCTTACATCCGCAATACCGTTGCTGTCGACAAGAACATGAACCGCGAGACCGCGCTCATGGATATCTACCGTGTAATGCGCCCGGGCGAGCCGCCCACAGTTGACGCAGCTTCGGCGCTGTTTGACACATTGTTCTTTGACAGCGAGCGCTATGATCTCTCGGCTGTTGGCCGCGTGAAAATGAACATGCGTTTGGCTCTGGAAGCAGAAGACACCCTGCGCACCCTGCGCCGCGAAGACATTGTTGCTTGCATCAAGGCACTTGTTGAGCTGCGTGACGGCAAGGGCGACATCGACGATATTGACCACCTCGGAAACCGCCGCGTTCGCTCGGTTGGTGAGTTGATGGAAAACCAGTATCGTGTTGGTCTTCTGCGTATGGAACGTGCGATCAAGGAGCGTATGTCATCTGTCGAAATCGACACAGTGATGCCGCAAGACCTGATCAACGCCAAGCCAGCCGCAGCTGCGGTTCGCGAATTCTTCGGCTCTAGCCAGCTGTCACAGTTCATGGACCAAACCAACCCGCTCTCGGAAGTCACGCACAAGCGTCGCCTTTCAGCGCTTGGGCCAGGCGGCCTTACGCGTGAGCGTGCGGGCTTTGAAGTGCGCGACGTTCACCCAACGCACTACGGTCGTATGTGTCCGATTGAAACGCCGGAAGGCCCGAACATCGGCTTGATCAACTCGCTCGCGACATTCGCGCGGGTTAACAAGTATGGCTTCATCGAAACACCATACCGTCGTGTTGAAAACGGTCAGGTGACTGATGATGTAAGCTACATGTCAGCGACGGAAGAGCAGCGCCACGTTGTTGCTCAGGCCAACGCCTCGCTTGACGAGAACGGCAAGTTCACCAACGACTTGGTATCAACACGCCAAGCCGGTGAATACACGCTGGCGCCGAACGAGCACGTTGATCTGATCGACGTGTCGCCAAAGCAGCTCGTCTCGGTTGCTGCGTCGCTTATCCCGTTCCTTGAAAATGACGATGCGAACCGCGCTCTTATGGGCTCGAACATGCAACGTCAGGCTGTTCCACTCCTGCAGGCCGAAGCGCCTTTGGTTGGCACTGGCATCGAGGGCAAAGTCGCGATCGACTCGGGTGCTGCCATTCAGGCCAAGCGCGCAGGTATCGTTGACCAGATCGACGCCCAGCGTATCGTTATCCGCGCCACACACGATCTTGAGTTGGGTGATGCGGGTGTTGATATCTATCGCATGCGCAAGTTCCAACGCAGCAACCAGAACACATGTATCAACCAGCGCCCATTGGTGAAGGTTGGTGACACGGTTCAGAAAGCCGAGATCATTGCTGACGGCCCGTCTACGGACATCGGTGAACTTGCTCTTGGTAAGAACGTGGTCGTCGCGTTTATGCCTTGGAACGGCTATAACTACGAAGATAGTATCCTGATTTCAGAGCGCATCTCGCGTGATGACGTGTTCACGAGCATCCACATCGAAGAGTTCGAAGTGGCGGCACGCGACACGAAACTCGGCCCGGAAGAAATCACCCGCGACATTCCAAACGTCGGTGAAGAAGCTCTGCGCAACCTCGATGAGGCTGGCATTGTTTACATTGGTGCCGACGTTGAGCCGGGTGACATTCTTGTGGGTAAAATCACACCAAAAGGCGAAAGCCCGATGACGCCGGAAGAAAAGCTTCTGCGTGCCATCTTTGGTGAGAAAGCCTCTGATGTGCGTGACACCTCACTGCGCGTGAAGCCGGGTGACTTTGGCACAGTCGTAGAAGTGCGCGTCTTTAACCGCCACGGTGTGGAAAAAGACGAACGCGCGCTGCAAATCGAGCGTGAAGAAGTTGAACGCCTCGCACGTGACCGCGACGATGAACTCGCGATCCTTGATCGCAACATCTACGCGCGACTCGGTGACATGCTGCTCGGCAAAGAAGTTGCCAAGGGCCCCAAAGGTGTGAAAGCCGGCTCAAAAGTTGATGCCGATATGCTGGAAACCTACCCGCAGTCTGCTTGGTGGATGATTGCTCTGAAAGACGAGAAGTCAGCTCAGGTTGTCGAAGCACTCAACGAGCAATACGAAGCGCAAAAGCGCACGCTTGACGCCCGCTTCGAGGACAAAGTCGAGAAAGTCCGCCGTGGTGACGACCTGCCACCAGGTGTGATGAAGATGGTTAAAGTCTTCATCGCGGTGAAGCGCAAGCTTCAGCCAGGTGACAAAATGGCCGGCCGTCACGGCAACAAAGGTGTTATTTCCAAGGTTGTTCCTATGGAAGACATGCCTTTCTTGGCTGATGGCACACCTGTCGACTTCTGTCTTAACCCGCTCGGCGTTCCGTCACGTATGAACGTTGGTCAGATTTTGGAAACACACATGGGTTGGGCCGCACGTGGCCTTGGCTTGCAGATCGACGACGCTCTTGGTGAGTTCCGCCGCTCTGGTGATCTGACGCCAGTTCGTGACGCCATGAAGCACGCTTACGGCGACGAAGTTTACGCCGAAGGCATTGCCGATATGGACGAAAAGCTGCTGCTTGAAGCGGCTGGCAACGTCACACGCGGTGTTCCTATCGCAACGCCGGTTTTTGACGGTGCGAAGGAAGCTGACGTGAACGACGCTCTGAGCCGTGCAGGCTTTGACACCTCAGGCCAGTCGGTCTTGTTTGACGGCCGCACAGGCGAGCAGTTTGCACGCCCTGTTACGGTCGGCATCAAGTATCTGCTGAAACTGCATCACCTTGTGGACGACAAAATCCACGCGCGCTCGACAGGGCCTTACAGCCTCGTCACGCAGCAGCCTCTGGGCGGTAAAGCCCAGTTCGGTGGTCAGCGCTTTGGGGAGATGGAAGTCTGGGCGCTCGAAGCTTACGGCGCCGCCTATACGCTACAGGAAATGCTGACTGTGAAGTCGGATGACGTAGCCGGGCGGACGAAAGTCTACGAGAGCATTGTTAAGGGTGAAGACAACTTTGAGGCCGGTGTGCCAGAGAGCTTTAACGTTCTCGTCAAAGAAGTCCGCGGCCTTGGCCTGAACATGGAACTCCTGGATGCGGAGGATGAGGAATAAAGGCTTCGGCCTTAACTTCTCCCTCCCTTCCGCAACCAATTTGAGGATATCAAAATGAACCAGGAACTTACAAACAACCCGTTTAACCCGCTTGCGCCACAGAAGGTTTTTGACGAGATCAAAGTCTCGCTAGCCTCTCCTGAGCGCATTCTGTCGTGGTCTTTCGGGGAAATCAAAAAACCCGAAACCATCAACTACCGCACGTTCAAGCCTGAGCGTGACGGTCTTTTCTGTGCGCGTATCTTCGGGCCGGTAAAAGACTACGAATGTCTCTGCGGTAAATATAAGCGCATGAAGTATCGCGGCGTTGTCTGCGAGAAATGTGGTGTTGAAGTTACGCTTCAAAAAGTGCGCCGCGAGCGCATGGGCCACATCGAACTTGCTTCACCTGTGGCGCACATCTGGTTCCTCAAGTCGCTTCCATCACGGATCGGCCTGATGCTGGACATGACACTGCGTGATCTTGAGCGCGTTCTGTATTTTGAAAACTACGTGGTCATCGAGCCGGGGCTGACCGACCTGACATATGGCCAGATGCTCACCGAAGAAGAGCACATGGACGCGCAAGATCACTACGGCATGGACGCTTTCACTGCCAACATCGGCGCCGAAGCGATCCGCGAAATGCTGAGCCTGATTGATCTTGATGCAGAAGCTGAAACGCTTCGTGCCGATCTGGCCGAAGCCACAGGCGAACTCAAGCCCAAGAAGATCATCAAACGCCTCAAAGTTGTCGAGAGCTT
Organism: Lentibacter algarum; assembly: GCF_018860975.1. GTDB lineage: Bacteria > Pseudomonadota > Alphaproteobacteria > Rhodobacterales > Rhodobacteraceae > Lentibacter > Lentibacter algarum_A. The sequence goes on along the minus strand of NZ_JAHKQI010000006.1, from coordinate 9,545 downwards.
CCTTGAATCAGGCAACCGCCCTGAGTGGATGATCATGACCGTTGTGCCTGTGATCCCGCCAGAATTGCGCCCGCTGGTGCCGCTCGATGGTGGCCGCTTTGCGACGTCTGATCTCAACGATCTTTACCGCCGTGTTATCAACCGTAACAACCGCCTCAAGCGTCTTATCGAACTTCGCGCGCCTGACATCATCGTGCGCAACGAAAAGCGGATGCTGCAAGAGTCGGTTGACGCCTTGTTTGACAACGGCCGCCGTGGCCGCGTGATCACGGGCGCCAACAAACGCCCGCTCAAGTCACTTTCAGACATGCTTAAAGGCAAGCAAGGTCGCTTCCGCCAAAACCTTTTGGGGAAACGCGTCGACTTCTCGGGTCGTTCTGTCATCGTGACAGGCCCAGAGCTGAAGTTGCACCAGTGCGGCCTGCCCAAGAAGATGGCTCTCGAACTGTTCAAGCCGTTTATCTACTCGCGTCTAGAAGCCAAAGGGCTCTCGGCAACAGTTAAGCAAGCCAAGAAGCTGGTTGAAAAAGAGCGCCCCGAAGTTTGGGATATCCTCGACGAGGTTATTCGCGAGCATCCCGTTATGCTCAACCGTGCTCCGACGCTTCACCGCCTTGGCATTCAGGCGTTTGAACCCGTGCTGATCGAAGGTAAGGCTATCCAGCTTCACCCGCTGGTTTGCTCGGCTTTCAATGCCGACTTCGACGGCGACCAAATGGCCGTTCACGTGCCGCTTTCGCTTGAAGCTCAGCTTGAAGCCCGCGTCTTGATGATGTCAACAAACAACGTACTTTCGCCAGCCAACGGCGCACCGATCATTGTTCCTTCGCAGGATATGATCCTTGGTCTTTATTACACGACCATTGCGCGCGCTGGCATGAAGGGCGAAGGCATGGTCTTCAGCTCGATTGACGAAGTTCAGCATGCTCTTGATTCAGGCGAAGTTCACCTCCACGCCAACATCATTGCCCGGATTCCTCAGGCTGATGAAGTCGGCAACGAAGTGATGACCCGCTTTGAAACCACACCGGGCCGCGTTCGTCTTGGTGCGCTGTTGCCTTTGAACAGCAAAGCGCCGTTTGAACTGGTTAACCGTCTGCTTCGCAAGCGTGAAGTTCAGCAGATTATTGACACTGTCTACCGCTACTGTGGTCAGAAAGAGTCAGTGATTTTCTGCGATCAGATCATGACAATGGGCTTCCGTGAAGCTTTCAAAGCCGGCATTTCGTTTGGTAAGGATGACATGGTTGTCCCTGATACCAAATGGGGCATCGTCGACGGCACGCGCGAGCAAGTGAAAGACTTCGAACAGCAGTATCTCGACGGCCTGATCACTCAGGGCGAGAAATACAACAAAGTTGTCGATGCTTGGAGCAAATGTAACGACCAAGTCACCGAAGCGATGATGAACACAATTTCGGCGGATCAAACCGATGAAGACGGCTCAACAGCAGAGCCAAACTCGGTTTACATGATGGCTCACTCCGGTGCGCGTGGTTCGGTTACGCAGATGAAACAACTCGGCGGGATGCGCGGCCTGATGGCCAAGCCGAACGGCGACATCATCGAGACGCCGATCATCTCGAACTTTAAAGAAGGCCTCACGGTTCTTGAATACTTCAACTCGACACACGGGGCGCGTAAAGGCCTTTCAGATACCGCTCTGAAGACAGCCAACTCGGGTTACCTGACACGTCGTCTTGTTGACGTGGCGCAAGACTGCATTGTGCGTGAGCACGACTGCGGAACCGAACGCGCGATCACAGCTGTTGCTGCGGTGAACGACGGTGAAGTTGTCTCGTCTCTTGCCGAGCGTCTGCTTGGTCGTGTGGCTGCCGATGACATCACCAAGCCGGGCACTGACGAAGTTCTTGTTACTGCCGGCACGATCATCGACGAGCGTATGGCTGATGCCATTGACGCGGCTGGCGTTGCCACGACACGCATGCGCAGCCCGCTGACTTGCGAAGCTGAAGACGGCGTTTGCGCCATGTGTTACGGGCGTGACCTCGCGCGCGGCACGATGGTTAACCAAGGTGAAGCTGTCGGTATTATCGCCGCGCAGTCGATCGGCGAACCAGGCACGCAGCTGACGATGCGGACATTCCACATTGGCGGTGTTGCACAGGGTGGTCAGCAGTCGTTCCTTGAAGCGAGCCAAGAAGGTAAAGTAGTCTTTGAAAACGCTCAATTGCTTGAGAACGAAGCAGGCGAGCAGCTGGTTGTTGGTCGTAACATGAAGCTCATCATTATGGGCGAAGATGACGATGAACGCGCAAGCCACAAACTGTCTTACGGCTCGAAACTGTTTGTCAAAGAGGGTGCAAAAATTCTTCGCGGCGACAAGATGTTCGAATGGGATCCATACACCCTTCCGATCATTGCCGAAAAAGCTGGTACGGCCAAGTTTGTTGACCTCGTAAGCGGCATTGCCGTGCGCGACGAGACAGATGAAGCCACAGGCATGACCCAGAAGATCGTGATCGACTGGCGTGCTGCGCCAAAAGGCAACGAGCTCAAGCCCGAGATCATCCTTGTCGACAAAGACGGCGAACCTGTCCGAAATTCGGCTGACAATCCTCTGACCTACCCGATGTCAGTTGATGCGATCATGTCGATCGAAGACGGCCAGGAGATCAAAGCCGGTGACGTTGTTGCGCGTATTCCTCGTGAAGGCGCGAAAACAAAAGACATTACCGGTGGTCTGCCACGGGTTGCGGAACTCTTTGAGGCACGTCGCCCCAAAGACCACGCGATCATTGCAGAGATCGACGGTTATGTTCGCTACGGTCGCGACTATAAGAATAAGCGCCGTATCAGCATCGAGCCAGCCGATGACACGATGGAAGCCGTTGAATACATGGTGCCAAAGGGCAAGCACATTCCCGTTATGGAAGGTGATTTTGTCCAGAAGGGCGACTACATCATGGACGGCAACCCCGCGCCGCATGACATCCTCTCAATCATGGGTGTCGAAGCGCTGGCTGACTATATGATCGACGAAGTGCAAGATGTTTACCGCCTCCAAGGTGTGAAGATCAACGATAAGCACATCGAAGTTATCGTGCGTCAGATGCTGCAGAAGTGGGAGATCCTCGACAGCGGTGAAACCACCTTGCTTAAGGGCGAGAACGTGGACAAAGCCGAGTTTGACGAAGCCAACGCCAAGGCAGAAGCCCGCGGCGGGCGTCCGGCCAAAGGCGAGCCGATCCTTCTCGGGATCACCAAGGCGAGCTTGCAGACACGTTCGTTCATCTCGGCGGCGTCATTCCAGGAGACAACGCGCGTTCTTACCGAAGCCTCTGTGCAGGGTAAGAAAGACAAGCTGGTTGGCCTCAAGGAAAACGTTATTGTTGGCCGTCTCATTCCGGCCGGCACAGGCGGCGCAACTCAGAAGATCCGCCGTGTTGCTCAGGATCGTGACAATGTCGTGCTCGAAGCGCGTCGCGAAGAAGCTGAAGCCGCCGCTGCTTTGGCTGCGCCAAGTGAGGACGATGTCTTTGCCGCACAAGCGAGCGAAAGCACCATCGTTGATACGCCAGAGGAAAGCCGCGAGTAAGCTGCGCTTTACCTAGAGAAAATAGAAAGCCCCGCCGTAACAGCGGGGCTTTTCTTTTGGGTGGTTTCGATGTCATCTGTGAGCAAGAGGAGCGCTACAGATGCAACATGACCCCCATTCCGTTCAAGTCGTCGGCGTTGTGCGGTTCTCGGTGCTGACCGAAGACTACTATGCCGAGACACATGGCAGCGTCGAAGCGATTGGAGCGCATTTGTTCAACGACGAGCGCCTCGCATTGCGGTTTCGTCTGTTTGAGACGCTTTGTTTGCCTTCGCTGGTCGCACAAGCTGATCAAGATTTTAACGTTGTTGTTTTGACATCCACGCATTTGCCGCCCGAAGCGCGAGAGCGTCTTGATGCGTTGATTGCGCCTCATGACAACATCACCATTTTTGCGGCAGATCCGGCCCGCCACTATCAGATTTGCAAGCAAGCCTATGCCAGTGCATTTGAAGAAGGGTATACGCATCGGCTGTGCTTCCGCCTTGACGACGACGACGCGGTATCCCGCGACTATGTTGCCCGGTGCAAACGGCTGGCGGGGCCGCTGCTTGCGATTGAGCCTGATGCACCAACGATGATCGCTTTCAACCGTGGCTTTTACGTCGAAGTGACGGGTGAGGGCGGCAACTCGGTGATCGACACTGTCGAGCGCGCCCCGCTGTCTGTCGGGTTGGCATTGTTGCATCCGGTTTCCTACGGGCGCAACCCTTACCGCTACAACCACCGCGCAATTGCGCAGCATTACACACTCTACTCCGATGTTTCGGAGCCGTGCTTTATCAGGACGATCCACTCTGACAACAAATCAAGCCCGGCAAAACTCGGGATCACTGGAAAGATGGAACCGAACAAAATTGAAAGTGAGATCGGTACGCGTTTCGGGTTTGATATCAAGACACTGCGCGACATATGAGCCATACCGCGAATGACAATTTCAAAGGGGCGCTGCTGATGATGGCATCAATGGCGGCGTTCACGTTCAATGACGCCTTCATGAAAGCCATAGCGGACGAGCTGCCCTTGTTCCAGATACTGACCCTGCGCGGCATACTGACGGTTGCGTTGATCGCAGCGATGATGTTTTTGCGTGGCAAGACCGACTTCGGCATTCCTGCGAATGATCGCGGTAAGGTTCTGCTCCGGGTGATTGCCGAAATCACCTCGGCGTATTTCTTTCTCACAGCGTTGTTTAATATGCCGTTGGCCAATGTCTCGGCGATTTTGCAGGCACTGCCTTTGACAGTTACGCTGGCGGCGGCGTTCTTTTTCGGTGAGGCCGTCGGTTGGCGGCGGATGTCGGCAATTCTCATTGGATTTTTGGGCGTTTGGCTCATCGTCCGCCCCGGCACCGAGGGCTTTACTATCTACTCGCTCTACGCACTGATCGCAGTTGCCTTCGTTACGCTGCGCGACTTGGTGACCAGACGGTTAAGCAAAGACACCCCCTCGATGGCTGTTTCGTTTTACTCGGCAGTCGGTGTCACATTGTTCTTTGCGGCAGGTTCCCCCGCGCAGGGTTGGGCGCCTGTCAGCGGCTTTGCCGCTTTGATGATCACCGGTGCAGCGCTTATGATCATCGGCGGATACCTCTGTTCAATCATGGTCATGCGCGTTGGCGAAATCAGCTTTGTCGCAACGTTTCGTTACACTTCGCTTGTCTGGGCTTTGCTCATAGGGTGGTTTGTTTTTGGTGACTGGCCTGCGCCGCTAACTCTTATCGGCGCGTCTATCGTTGTAGGCTCTGGTGTCTTTATGCTGCTACGAGAGCGTCAAATAAAACTAGGTAAGGTATGAAGCGCGTGAAACTACAAGTTCTGGGCCTTTGCCGCTGGTCTTATCCAAGCCAAGTCGGGGCATTTAACAACAAGGGCCAGAGCCTTGAGGCACTGAGGGCGGAGCTTTACAATGCTCGCCGCCTTGAGGGACGCTTGTTCTTTATGGAGCATCTTGTGTTGCCGAGCATTCGGGCGCAGAGCGATGTCGACTTCAAGCTGGTTTTGATGATCGGTGACGAACTACCTGATCCGTGGCGTAGCAAGCTGTTGCGCTTGATCAAAGATATCCCGCAGGTGAAACCGGTGTTTCTGCCCGAAGGGCAAAACCACATGGAGGCTTGCCGCAATCTGATGATCTCCGAGCGAGACCAGAGCGCCGATGTCGTGGCGGAGTTCCGGCTTGACGATGACGATGCGGTGGCGAGTGATTTTGTCGCCCGATTGCGCGATCTTTTCGGTGCGCTACGTCCGATCTATAAAGAGCACAAGCGCGTGGCTGTCGACTTTTGCCGTGGCTTTCTGATGCGATGCGAGAACAGTGGCGAAATCAACTACGAACCCGTCGAAGCGCGCCTTTGGACACCTGCTTTAGCGCTATACGTGCCGCCAAGCCATAAACGTAGCCTGATTAACTATCCGCATATGCGGACATGGCGGGCAATGCCGGTGCTAAGCCACAACAAAAAGCCGATGTTTGTGCGCGGGGCGCATGAGGGCAACGATAGCGAAATCAAACGCCGCAATGTCGAGACTTTTCGCTTCAATCTTGAAAACCTCCCTGACGTGATGCAGGAAGACTTTGGCGTTGACTTGCAGGGTTTTGAGACAGCATGGCGAGCTTTGCATGCGAACTCGTAAGCTGCGGGCAGCAAGCATGCAGCCTTGTTGACAAGCACCCCGACTCCGCCTATACGCGCGCTATCCGGTGCGGAGTAACTTCCTTAGCCGTTTACAGAACTGTAGTTATCAAGGCCCAAGCTAATGCTGCGAAGGCCCTCTGGGAACACACCGCGACGTTTACCTCGGAATGGGAACGCTGCGGTTTTTGTGCATTGTGGACGCGCCATGCACGTATGACTGAACCCGCGGGGGGACACCCTTGCATAAATGTGTTGAGAAACGGGAAAAGAACCCTATGCCAACGATCCAACAGCTTATCCGGAAGCCCCGGAAGCCGAAAGTCAAACGCTCAAAGTCGCTTCACCTTGAGGGCAACCCTCAGAAGCGCGGTGTTTGCACACGCGTTTATACAACGACGCCAAAGAAACCGAACTCAGCGATGCGTAAGGTTGCCAAAGTGCGCCTCACAAACGGCTTTGAAGTGATCAGCTACATCGGCGGCGAAAGCCACAACCTTCAGGAGCACTCTGTTGTCCTGATTCGTGGCGGCCGCGTAAAAGACCTTCCAGGTGTTCGCTACCACATCCTGCGCGGTGTTCTTGATACGCAAGGCGTTAAAGACCGTAAACAGCGCCGTTCGAAATATGGCGCCAAGCGTCCTAAGTAAGGAAGAGATCACATGTCACGTCGTCACGCCGCTGAGAAGCGCGAAGTCCTTCCTGACGCCAAGTTTGGTGATCGGGTTCTGACAAAATTCATGAACAATCTGATGATCGACGGCAAAAAAGCCGTTGCTGAGCGGATCGTTTACAACGCATTTGACCGCGTTGAGAGCAAAATCAAACGCGCTCCTGTGGAAATCTTCCACGAAGCCCTCGAAAACATCAAACCTTCTGTCGAAGTTCGCTCACGTCGTGTGGGTGGTGCTACGTATCAGGTTCCTGTTGAGGTGCGCCCCGAGCGTCGCGAAGCTCTGGCCATCCGTTGGCTGATCAACGCGAGCCGTGCCCGCAACGAAAACACCATGGAAGAGCGCCTTGCCGGCGAACTTATGGATGCTGTTCAGTCGCGCGGTTCTGCCGTTAAAAAACGCGAAGACACTCACAAAATGGCCGAGGCTAACAAAGCCTTCAGCCACTACCGCTGGTAAGAGGAGCGCACCAATATGGCACGCGAATATCCACTCGACCGTTACCGCAACTTTGGCATTATGGCGCACATTGATGCGGGTAAAACCACATGCTCGGAACGTATCCTGTTTTACACAGGTAAAGAGCATAACATCGGCGAAGTTCACGACGGCGCTGCAACCATGGACCACATGGAGCAGGAACAAGAGCGCGGAATTACAATTACTTCCGCTGCGACAACCACGTTCTGGGAGCGCACAGAAGACGGCACCACGCCCGACTCTGAAAAGCACCGCTTGAACATCATCGACACGCCTGGCCACGTTGACTTCACTATTGAAGTAGAGCGCTCGCTTGCGGTTCTCGATGGTGCCGTTTGTGTTCTTGACGCAAACGCCGGTGTTGAACCACAGACCGAAACAGTATGGCGTCAGGCCGACCGCTACAAAGTTCCGCGTATGGTTTTTGTCAACAAAATGGACAAAATCGGCGCTGACTTCTTCAACTGTGTGAACATGATTGAAGAGCGCACCGGTGCGGTTGCGGTTCCTGTTGGCATCCCGATCGGTGCTGAAACAGAACTCGAAGGTCTGCTTGACCTCGTGACCATGGAAGAATGGTTGTGGGAAGGCGAAGACCTTGGCGCATCATGGGTGAAAGCTCCTATTCGTGACAGCCTGAAAGGCATGGCTGACGAATGGCGCAACAAGCTCGTAGAAGCCGCTGTCGAGATGGACGATGACGCAATGGAAGCTTATCTGGAAGGCGAAGAGCCTGACGTTAAGACCCTGCGCGCGCTGATCCGTAAGGGCACTCTGGCCATGGCATTCGTGCCAGTGCTTGGTGGTTCTGCGTTCAAAAACAAAGGTGTTCAGCCGCTTCTCAACGCTGTTGTCGACTACCTGCCGAGCCCGCTCGACGTTGTTGATTACATGGGCTTTAAGCCTGGCGACGAAACAGAGACGCGTAACATTGCGCGCCGCGCTGACGACGACATGGCATTCTCTGCTCTGGCGTTCAAAATCTGGAATGACCCGTTTGTTGGCTCGCTGACATTCACGCGGATCTATTCAGGTAAGCTTGAAAAGGGCGACACCTTCCTGAACTCGACCAAAGGCAAAAAAGAGCGCGTTGGCCGCATGATGATCATGCACTCCAACGACCGTGATGAAATCTCCGAGGCATTCTCGGGTGACATCATCGCGCTTGGCGGCCTGAAGGACACGACAACCGGTGATACGCTTTGCGCCGTGAACGAACCAGTCGTTCTCGAAACAATGACCTTCCCGGAACCTGTGATCGAGATCGCGGTTGAGCCAAAAACCAAAGGCGACCAAGAAAAGATGGGCATCGCCCTTCAACGCTTGTCAGCTGAAGATCCATCCTTCCGCGTGGAAACTGACCTGGAATCAGGCCAGACCATCATGAAAGGCATGGGCGAACTTCACCTCGATATTCTTGTTGATCGTATGAAGCGCGAGTTCAAAGTCGAAGCGAACATCGGTGCGCCACAGGTGGCTTACCGTGAGACAATCGGCCACGAAGTCGAGCACACATACACCCACAAGAAACAGTCGGGTGGTTCTGGTCAGTTTGGTGAGGTAAAACTCATCATCTCGCCAACAGAACCAGGCGAAGGCTACTCATTCGAGAGCCGCGTTGTGGGTGGTTCGGTTCCGAAGGAATACATCCCGGGCGTTGAAAAAGGCATCAAGTCAGTTATGGACAGCGGCCCACTTGCTGGCTTCCCTGTCATCGACTTCAAAGTTGCTTTGATCGAAGGCAAATACCATGATGTTGACTCATCGGTTCTCGCGTTTGAAATCGCATCACGTATGTGTATGCGTGAAGGCATGAGAATGGCTGGCGCGAAACTGCTCGAGCCAGTGATGAAAGTCGAAGTGATCACACCTGAAGAGTATACAGGCGGCATCATCGGCGATCTGACATCACGTCGCGGTCAGGTATCGGGCCAAGAGCCTCGCGGTAACGCGATCGCTATTGACGCGTTTGTGCCTCTGGCAAATATGTTCGGCTACATCAACACACTGCGTTCGATGTCGTCGGGTCGTGCGAACTTCACCATGCAGTTCGGTCACTACGAGCCAGTTCCAAGCAACATCTCGGAAGAAATTCAGGCGAAGTTCGCCTAAGTTTTCAACAAATTAGCGAAGCGCGCAGTTCCGTGCGCTTCGCCTTTTGATTAAAGGAGGCCATCATGGCTAAGGAAAAGTTTGA
>NZ_JAHKQI010000003.1:200853-304522 GCF_018860975.1 Lentibacter algarum | reverse complement strand
GCTTTGCGGTGGTGTAAGTTGGCGTGACGCTGGTGAAAGGCCAACAGTATGAGTTTTCCAAGCCCGAGAGAAAGACACCCCATTCGGCTGCCTGATGGATCACCGCACGAGGGCAGCGTGTTTTTGAGTGCTGCAATAGATCACCCACGCATTGACGTTGGCGAATATACTTACGCCAGCGCGCACAACCCTCCAAGCGATTGGGCCGCATCGCTTGCGCCATATCTCTACGACTTTTCGCCAGAACGACTGATCATCGGCAGATATTGCCAAATCGCCAGTGGAGTGCAGTTTATCACTGCAAGCGCAAACCATCGGTTCGACGGATTTTCGAGCTTTCCCTTTGCAGTGTTTGACGGGCCGCTTGAGGGCCGCGCGTCGATGCCCGAGGCCGGTGCCGACACGGTTATAGGCAATGACGTTTGGATCGGAACGGGGGCCATGATCATGCCAGGCGCGCAACTCGGTGACGGGGTGATCGTTGCTGCGGGTGCTGTCGTTGCAGGAAATGTACCAGCTTATACGATTGTCGCTGGGAACCCTGCGCGCCACATTCGCCAACGGTTTCAAGATGAGATCGTCAGTGCGCTTCTGAAGACCAAATGGTGGAACTGGCCAATCGAGCATGTGCTTGCGAATGAAGCGGCCATTTGCGGAGCTGATTTAAGTGCACTTGAGGCCGCGGCGGCCAGTTTGACACCATAGCTATTGTTGCTAGTTGACAGCTTTGTTACGGTTTTGGAAACAATGTTCTGAAAAGATACCTGTGGCATGAGCAACCCTTATGAAAACCTAGCCGAAAAAGCCTTTTGGCGCAGTGCGGTCGCTGACAAGGGCGCGCATGGGCTTGAACGACTTTGGTCTCCACGCTTCGAGGTTAAACCCGAGCATCGTATCGTGACATCGGGCAGCTGTTTTGCCCAACATTTTGGCAAAGCTTTGTCTGCGAGGGGGTATTGTTGGTTTGACGCCGAACCCGCACCGCCTTGGCTACGCGGCGAAGATGCCAGCGCGTTCAACTACGGTGTTTTCAGTGTGCGAACCGGTAATATCTATACGCCACGTATGTTGCTGCAATGGCTTAAGCAGGCCTTTGGTGATGCAAAAGCAGGTGAGCTCTGGGAACTAGACGGGCGTTGGTATGACCCTTTGCGGCCCGTGATCGAGCCTGAGGGGTTTACAAGCCGCGACGAACTGCTCGAAGCACGCCACGCGACACTCGTCGCGATGCGAAAAGCTGTTCGTGAAGGCGATGTCTATGTGTTCACGCTCGGGCTGACAGAATGTTGGCGAAACACCGAAAGCGGGTTGGAGTATGCTCTTTGTCCGGGCACTACGGCTGGCACGCAGTTTGACGCCAAGCTGCACCGTTTTCACAATACGCCTGTATCCGAGGCTGCGAGTGATCTTGAAGCCGCTATCGCTTTGTTGCGCCGCGAAAATCCGAGTTTGAAAGTGCTGCTCACAGTGTCGCCGGTTCCGCTTATCGCCAGCGCCTCGGGCGAACATGTTTTAACCGCAACCAGCTATTCCAAGTCAGTGTTGCGCGCGATTGCAGGCGAAGCCGCAGCGCGCCATGATAACGTCGACTATTTCCCTTCCTATGAAATCATCACGCATCCGGTGTTTCGGGGCATGTTCTATGCCAGCAATATGCGCAGTGTTGAGCCACAGGGTGTGCAGACGGTGATGTCACACTTTTTTGCCGAACAAGAGCGGGTTTTCGGGCCTCCAAGTTCGGTTCCGACGAAAAAGAAGAAGGCCAAAGGAAAGAAGCGAAAGTCTTCAGTGCGTTCAAGTGATGTTAAATGTGAGGAGGAACTTTTGAGTGCCTTTGAGAAGTAAGAGCCTGCTCATTTTCGGGGATAGCAACCTCGCGTCCGTGCAACATGCAACACGTCAGGGGTTACTCAACTTTAAGGCCGGTCAAATCGAGTTTTGGGGGGGTGCAGGGTCCGAGTTCCGCCACATCCATTTTGGCAAAGGAGGCATGCAACCGATCAAACCCTCGGCAGAGGAAATGGTGCTGCGTGTCAACGGAAACGGGCGCAAACGGATCGCGCCAAACGATTTTGATGTGTTTGTTTTTTATGGCGTCAGGCTTCGGCTGGCCGAGTTCTTTGCACCCTATCTAAGCCTGCTCGCGGATGAAGACTGCGCCGTGAGCGATGCTGTGTTACGTTGTGCTGCAGATACGTTCCTGAACGACAGACGCAGTGTGCGTATGGCTGTAAAATTCAAGAAGGCAGGGGCGGCGCGGATCGTGTTTGCCTATGCCGGATTTCCGGTTTGGGGCATCGTTGACCAAACCGAAGAGGGCCGCATTTTAAGCAACTACCCCATTGTCACGCAGGCAACCGAGAAAATGCGGCAGCGTATATGGAATGCGCTTATCGCGGCGTTTGAATCCCGAGGCTTGGAGTTGCTACACCAACCTGAAGACATGATAACCCAAGGCATGTTCACGAAAGGTGAATACGCGGTAGAGGGCGCTGTTGAGAAGCAAGACGCCAGCCACAAAGCGCCATCCTATGCGGCGAAGCTTCTAAACGGTTTGTCGCTCTGAGGGAATTCTCGCAATAAGATCAAAAACGCCTTGATTTCCGCCAGCACACATTCTATCCGGAAGCTCTCTGCAGGGGTGTAGCTCAGTTGGTAGAGCGACGGTCTCCAAAACCGTAGGTCTGGGGTTCGAGCCCCCACGCCCCTGCCATTTTCTCAAAATTGCGTTACGCCACTGGCGGTGAAAACCGCAGGCTCAGGCAAGACATGCCGCCATCAAGCTTGGCAGCCTCGGTGTTGCCCACGAGGCGCAGGTTATACCCAGCTTTGTCAAGCATCTCGGCGGTTTTCGGGAAGCCCGCAGGCATGATCACCAGCTCGTTAAAGCGGATCGCATTGGCGCAGGCCTCTTCTCCTTCGGCGGTGTGCAGGACTTTGTAGCCCTCGAAGCAGCCCGATACGCTCAAGCGCTCGGTCGAGAGGATGGTCTCTTCATCCAGCAAAGAACAGTCGGTTTTGAAATGCAGCACGCCTTCGGGCGTGTGGACTTCGCGGACAGTGTAGCCCCAGTCAGCCGTGGCACGGCGTAGGGCTTCGATGCCGCCTGTTGTTGTGCGCGCCGAGGTGCCGACCAGTATTTCACGCTCGGTTGTCAGAATGTCGCCTCCTTCGATAAAATCAGGCGCATCAATTGTGCGGATGTCGCTGTAGTAACTGGCAAGCGTCGGGGCCAGAACGGCAGCTTCTCCGAGTCTGGAGGGTGCTCCGGGCCGCATTACGACGGCGCCTTTGGGAAGACACAAGGCTGCGTCTTCAATGAATACACTGTCGGGGTAGGCTTCGTCTGCTTCGAGCAGCTCAACCTTAGCGCCTGTCGAGCGCAGAGCGGCCACATAGTCGGCATGGTGGGCCTCAAACAATGCAAGGTCGGGCGTTCCGATGTCGATCGCGCGCAGACCGTCGATGATGCTTTTGGAAGGGCGACGCGAGATCGCGTGGGTGAAAGTGTATGAGCGCGCTGACATAGATACCTCTAGCTGCGGGTTTGTTTTGGTATGCGGTTTTCAAGATAGCGGAAGCCGAGCACAAGGACGCCCGTGAGGCAGAGATAGATTGCTGCGACAAACAACAGCGGCTCGTAGATCTTGTAGGTTTCTTGCCGCACGATGGAGCCGATGCCGTAAACTTCAAACACTGTGATCGTTGCAGCCAAAGGTGTGGCTTTGAGTGTCAGGATGAACTCGCCTGTAAGTGTCGGAAAGGTGTTTTGCAAAGCTCTCGGCAGCCAGACGCGGCGCAACACTTGAAAGGGTGTCATGCCGACAGCGCGGGCGGCCTCAAGCTCGCCTTTGGGCACACCACGAAAGGCTCCGCGCATGATCTCGCCCTCGTAGCCCGCTACGCTGAGCGAGAAGGCCAGCACGGCATAGGGGAAGGCCTCGCGGAGGTAAGGCCAGAGGAAACTGTCACGGATGCCGGGCATCGACGGGAAGAGCGAGCCGACGCCGTAGTAGATCAGCCAGAGCTGGATGAGCAGGGGCGTGCCACGAATGACGGTGGTAAAGCCGCGGGCCAGCCATGCCAGTGGGCGTGGGCCAGTGACTTGGACAAGCCCGATAGGGATCGCGAGGGACATGCCGATCAGGATCGACCAGAATAGCAGCTGAATGGTCAGCCAAAGCCCTTCGCCAAAGCGCGGCAGATATTCGGGGAGCCAGGACCAATCCATGCGCTAACTCTGCTGCGGTTGGCCACGACGGAAGTGTCGCTCGACCAGTGAGAAAACGCCCGTCGAAACAAGCGAGAGCAATAGGTAAAGCGCACCGGCGGCACAGTAGAACAGGAAGTAGGACTTGGTTGCACCGGCCGCCTGCTTGGTTTCAAGCGCCAGTTCAGAAAAGCCGACAACAGCAAGCAGGGCTGTTTCCTTGGTGGCTATGAGCCAGAGGTTGGCAAGGCCGGGGATAGCGAAAGGCACCATTGCTGGCAGGATGATCCGCCAGTGAGCCTTGAAAGCACTCATACCGATGGCGCGAGCAGCTTCGATCTGCCCGAAAGGAACAGCCTGAAACGCGCCGCGCAGAACCTCGGTTGAATAGGCACCTTGCACAAAGCCGATGACATAGATGCCCGCCCAAAGCCCGCTGATGTCTATGCGCTCGAACCCCATCGAAGTGAGCGCAATGTTGAGCAGATCAGTGCCGAGATAGTAGAGCAACAGTATCAGCACCAGCTCGGGAACGGCGCGAATAACTGTGGTGTAAACCGCCAGTGTGCCCCGCAAAACAGGGCCGCCATAAATTTTACCAAATGCGCCGAACAGCCCGAGCGTTAGGCCCAAAGCGTATGCGCCAGCGGCGATTTGGAAGGTGCTCCAGAGCCCACGCAACAAGTTGCCGCCCCAGCCGGGGGGCGAAAGTGCGAGAGGTTCGAGCGCGTTTTCCATGGAATGCAGAGTAGTCTGGAATGTGCTCCAAAGCCCACGCAGCAAGTTGCCGCCCCAGCCGGGGGGCGATAGTGCGAGAAGGTCGAGCGCGTTTTCCATGAAACTAGGTGAAGTCCTATGAAGTCAAAGTTGCGCGCCGAAGAACACTCTCCGGCGCGCGAGAGGCCTTAGCCGCCGTAGATGTCGAAGTCGAAGTATTTCTTACCGATTTCGTCATAGGTGCCGTTCTCGCGGATCATTTTGATCGCTGCGTTGAACTTGGCTGTCAATTCGGCGTCGTCTTTGCGAAGACCTACACCAACGCCCGGGCCGAAGACTTCTTCGTCTGACAGCTCGGCTTTAACTTCAACACTGTCGTTTGACGCAAGATAGTCAGCGAAAGCGATTGAATCGCCAACAACGGCGTCAACGCGGCCTGCTGTCAGGTCGGCGTTGTGCTCGTCAAAGGTGCCGTAGGTTTTGACAGTTGCGTTAGGAAAATGCTTCTCTGCATAGTTCTGGTGGATGGTTGAGACCTGCACGCCGATGATCTTGCCATCGGTTTTCGTACCGTCGATCATCATGTCTTTCGGCGCTACGAGAACGGCTGGTGTGTTGTAGTATTTGTCGGAAAAGTTGATAGTCTTCATGCGCTCTTCTGTGATCGACATAGAGGCCACGATTGCGTCGATTTTGCCGCCCAAGAGTGCAGGAATGATGCCGTCCCACGCAACGTCAACAACAACGCATTCTTCTTCCATTGCGGCGCAAAGCGCGTTCTTGAGATCAACTTCGAAGCCTTCCCATTCGCCAGCTGCGTTCTTGGCTGTGAAGGGTGGGTAAGCTTCGGCTGCAAAGCCGATTTTGATTTCGGCTGTAGCGGCTGTAGCAGTGATTGCCAGAGCGGCAACTGTGCCAAGGATGTTTGTAAGTTTCATGGTATTCTCCCGGTTTAACAATTGTTTAGTGGTCTGTTTGAATGAACGCAGCGAAGCGTTCACTCGATGGGTTGTTGAAGACATCACCTGGCGCGCCACGCTCTTCGACGCGGCCTTCGTGCAGATAGACAACTTCAGACGACACGTCCCGCGCGAATTTCATTTCATGCGTGACGAGGATCATGGTGCGGCCTTCTTCGGCGAGGCCTCGAATAACTTTAAGCACTTCTCCGACAAGCTCGGGGTCAAGCGCTGATGTGGGTTCATCAAAAAGCATTACTTTGGGTTCCATCGCAACAGCGCGTGCGATAGCGGCGCGTTGCTGCTGCCCACCCGACAGGAACGCGGGATACTGGTCGCGTTTCTCATAGAGGCCGACACGTTGCAAAATGCTCTCGGCGCGTTCGCGGGCCTCGGCTTTGGGCACTCCAAGCACTTGTACCTGGCCCTCCATAACATTTTGTAAAACACTCATGTGCTGCCAGAGATTAAAGCTCTGAAACACCATGCCGAGTTGCGATCGCAGGCGGGTAACTTGCTTTTTGTCAGCGGCCATACGCTTGGCGCCACTGCCCTTAAACTTAAGTTCTTCACCGCTTAGACGGATGCTACCCGAGGTTGGCATTTCAAGCAGGTTGATGCAGCGCAAAAACGTGCTTTTGCCTGAGCCGGATGAGCCGATGATCGAGACTACGTCACCTTCGCGAGCGGTCATCGACACGCCTTTGAGGACTTCCAGTTCACCGAACGACTTGTGCAAATCCTGCACTTCTAGCGTTGCTGACGGGCCGTTTGAATGAGGTTTTTCAGTCATATTTCCGTATGCGGTTAGGGATGCAAGGGCCTCTGAATGCAAGAGAATCCTTACGGGGCAACAGTAGGAGCTTAGTGCGTAACCCTTGCTGCGCAACTGTTTTCCTAGAATTTTCGGATGACTATGGCGATACGGAGTTATGCGAGACGAGAAAAAACACTGGATTTATCAAGCGAATTTTGGGATGCAGTAACGACGAAATGCTAACCATCTGCACGCTGAGCTCCGGCATAAAGGTGAGATATAACCCATAGGAGCACTCCATGCTAAAGAATGATAAACTCGAAGAGTGGGACCGCGACAACTTTTTCCACTCGTCAACACACCTTGCCGATTTTGCCCGAGGAGACTTGCCGCAGCGTGTTATCACCGGCGCAAAAGGCTGCCATATTGAAGACCGCGACGGCAACCGACTGCTGGACGCCTTTGCCGGGCTATACTGTGTAAACGTTGGCTACGGTCGCAGCGAAATCGCCGAAGCGATTGCTGAACAGGCGCACGAACTGGCTTACTATCACTCCTATGTCGGGCACGGAACCGAGGCGAGCATTACGCTTGCCAAGATGATCCTTGATCGCGCGCCAGAGAACATGAGCAAGGTTTACTTTGGCCTTGGTGGCTCTGACGCAAACGAGACCAATGTCAAGTTACTCTGGTATTACAACAACATACTTGGCCGCCCTGAGAAGAAGAAGATTATCTCTCGCTGGCGCGGTTACCACGGCTCGGGGCTGATGACAGGCTCGCTGACGGGGCTTGAATTGTTTCACAAAAAGTTTGACTTGCCATTGACGCAAGTGCTGCACACCGACGCGCCGTATTATTTCCGCCGCGATGACCTGAACCAGTCAGAGGCCGAGTTTACGGCGCATTGCGTCGCAGAGCTTGAGGCGATGATCGCCCGTGAAGGCGCAGATACAATCGCGGCGTTCATTGGTGAACCCGTGCTTGGGACTGGCGGGATCGTGCCGCCCCCGGAGGGCTACTGGCCTGCAATTCAAGCGGTGTTGGACAAGCATGATATCCTGCTTGTTGCTGATGAGGTTGTTACTGGTTTTGGACGATTGGGCAGCATGTTCGGCTCAGATCACTATGGTATGAAGCCCGATTTGATCACCATCGCTAAGGGGCTTACATCGGCCTATGCACCGCTTTCTGGCTCGATTGTGAGCGAGAAAATGTGGAAGGTTCTGGAGCAAGGCACCGACGAGAACGGGCCCATTGGCCATGGTTGGACCTACTCTGCACATCCTATCGGAGCCGCTGCTGGTGTTGCCAACCTCAAGCTGCTTGATGAGTTGAAACTGATCAATAACGCTGGTGAAACAGGTGCTTACCTCAATGCAGCTATGCGCGATGCCCTAGGCGAACATGCCAATGTCGGTGATATTCGCGGAACGGGAATGCTCTGTGCCGTCGAGTTTGTGCAAGAGCGTGAGGGCCGCAAGTTCTTTGATGCAAGCGAGAAAACCGGCCCGACGATTGCTGCTGCTTTGCTTGAGCAGGGGGTGATAGGACGTGCGATGCCACAGGGGGATATCCTGGGCTTTGCTCCGCCGTTCTGCCTGACAAAAGCCGAGGCTGACGAGGTCGTTGGTAAGACGGCCAAAGCTGTAAAATCCGTTCTGGGCTAGAGCCTAGAACTCTGGCACATTGTGGCGAGTGATCTTGCGTCAGGGGGCGAGAGTAATGCGCCGAATTGGCCATGTGATAATAACGATGCTCTTGGCCTGCGCCCTGTTTTGGGGGGCAGGCTTGCGGGCTGAGCAGGTGACGGTTTTTGCTGCTGCGAGCCTTAAGACCGTGCTGGATACCTTGCGCGATGAGTTTGAAACTGGCACCGGACACAAGCTGCGTTTAGTCTATGCCGGATCGTCGGTTCTGGCCCGTCAGATCGGACAGGGTGCGCCGGCAGATGTGTTCATTTCGGCGAACACTGACTGGATGGATGTGCTTGAAAAGCAAGGCAACATTCGACTGAACAGCCGTGTTAACTTGCTCAGCAACAGGCTTGTTTTGATCGCGGCCGAAGACGGGCCTTTACTGCCGCCTGCCGCTTTGGTTGGCACGCAAGGTCGCATTGCGATGGGCTTGGTTGAGGCCGTGCCTGCGGGGATCTACGGCAAACAAACATTGCAGACTTTGGGCATTTGGAACGCTTTGAAGCCACGCGTTGTGCAGAGTGATAACGTCCGCGCGGCCCTTGCTTTGGTCGCTCGCAGGGAGGCTGATTTTGGCATCGTTTATCAGAGTGATGCGCGAGCAGAACCACGGGTATTTCAGCGATGGGAGTTTGCTCGAAGAGGTGAGCCTGCGATCATCTATCCGGCAAGCCTTATGCCTGACGCAAGCGCGGCGGCGGCTGAATATTTGGAGTTCTTGCAGAGCAGTGAAGCGAGAAAAACCTTTTCTGAACAGGGCTTTGAGACATTGGGGCTAGTGAAGTGAGCTGGCTTGGTCCTCAAGAGTGGCAGGCGGTTTTGCTGTCTCTCAAAGTCGCCTTCTGGGCCACCGCGCTAAGCTTGCCTGTCGCAATTTTTACGGCTTACGCATTGGCGCGTTGGGTGTTTTACGGGCGGCAAGCGCTTAACATTCTGGTCCATTTACCTTTGGTTATGCCGCCGGTTGTGACGGGGTATTTGTTGCTGGTTTTGTTTGGCACACAAGGGCCTTTGGGCGTTGCCTTGGAGGCCATCGGCCTGTCGATAGCGTTTCGCTGGACGGGGGCGGTTTTGGCTGCGGCGATCATGGCGTTTCCACTTATGGTTCGGGCAATCAGATTGTCGATCGAGGCGGTTGATCCGGCATTGGAGGAGGCGGCTGCGACGCTTGGTGCATCGAGAGTCTGGGCCTTTGCGACAGTCACTTTGCCACTCGCCTTGCCCGGAATTCTGGCCGGAGCGGTGCTTGGTTTTGCAAAGGCGATGGGGGAGTTCGGGGCGACGATTACATTTGTTTCCAACATCCCCGGTGAGACGCAGACTTTACCCTCGGCTGTCTATGCATTCCTGCAGGTTCCGGGCGGGGAAAGTTCGGCGTTAAGCCTGGTGTTAATCGCGGTTGTCGTCGCTACTGGTGCGCTTGTTGCATCGGAAATTTTGGCGCAAAGGATGAACCGAAAGGCCTCGGGAGAATGAACCTTTCAGTTAGTATAACTAAGCAATTTCAGGGGTTTACTCTGAACTCGACACTGGAACTTCCTGACGGGATTACTGTGCTGTTTGGCGCGTCCGGTTCGGGGAAATCAACGCTTTTGGGCGCGATTGCCGGGCTGGTGACACCAGATGCGGGGCGTATTCAGCTTGGCGAGCGAGTGGTTTTTGACAGCCAAGCCAAAGTTAATGTGCCAACACACAAGCGCGGGCTTGGGTATATGTTTCAAGATGCGCGTTTGTTTCCTCACTTGAGCGTTGAGAAGAACTTGAACTACGGATCTTACTTTGCGGTTAACAAGCCGAGCGAGGCCGAGAAACGGCAAGTGATCGAAATGCTGGGCATCGGGCATTTGCTGAAAAGGCGCCCTGTGAAGCTGTCAGGCGGAGAAAAGCAGCGCGTGGCGCTTGGGAGGGCGTTGTTGAGCAAGCCGGACATGCTGCTGGCGGACGAGCCTTTGGCGGCTTTGGACGCGGCACGCAAAGCGGAGTTGCTGCCGTATTTCGAACGGTTGCGTGACGAGAAAAGCCTTCCGGTTGTCTATGTGACGCATTCGGTTTCCGAGGCCGCGCGCCTTGCGAATACCGTTGTTTCTATGGGCGACGGGCGAATTTTGGGGCAGGGAAGCGCGGCGGAAGTGCTGGCGGATCCGGCATTGGTGCCTGACGGGGTGCGCGGGGTTGCGAGCCTGTTGCAAGCGGTTGTGAGCAAACATTCTGACGACGGGCTGAGCGAGCTGGATGCGGGTGGGCAAGTCTTGATCTTGCCGCAGGTGAACCAGCCAGTTGGCAGTCAGCTCAGGGTGCGGGTCGCGGCGCAGGATGTGATTCTTTCCAAGACGCGCCCTGAGGGGCTATCGGCGTTGAATATTGTTGAAAGTCAAGTTGTTAGCTTGCGTCAAGGTGGAGGCCCTGGCGCGATTGTGACGCTGGAAACCGCCGCCGGAGAGCTGCATGCGCGAATTACACGGCGGTCGCTGGAAAGGCTTGATTTGCAAGTCGGGCAGAGCTGTTTTGCCGTGATCAAAACCGTGTCGATCGCCCGCGAAGATATTGGTTAACAGGGCGATTTAGGCTTAACAGGGCGAGTCACAACCCGTGCATACCGCAGTGCATAATGCGTGCTGACAGTTTTGCGCGGCGGGTTAACAGAAATTAACTTAATGCGGCGTACGGTGCGGGCCCTGGCGCTCAGCCGATGGGCTTATTGTATTTGATGAAGGGTGTCAGGGTTGCGACGCGGTCGTAAAGTTTGCGAGCCGTTTCGTTAAAGTCCTGTGTCATCCAATAGACTGTTGTGATCTCGTCGGCGGCCGCTTGGGCATGCACGGCCTCAATGAGAGCGCGGCCTGCGCCTGTGCCGCGGGTTTCGGGCGCGACGTAGAGGTCTTGCAGGTAGCAGGTGTTTGCGGCTGTCCACATGTGACGATGATACAGAAAATGCGTGAGGCCAACGGGCACGCCGTCAAGCTCGGCGATGAGGCCTTGGAATTCGTTGTCTTCACCCGAGAGCAGGCGCGCGAAGCTGATGTCGTAGACCTCATCAGCGACGCTGGTTTCATAATAGTCGAGATAGGCGGTCCAGAGGTCGGCCCATGCCGCACGGTCAGAGGCTTTGACGGGGCGGATTGTGAGGTTGGTCATGTAGTAAGGTCCTTACGCGGTGTGCAGGCCCAAGAGCGCACGGCATTGGGTGAGTTGTGCACAGGCCAGATCAGAGGCGGCTCCGGCCGCGATGAGAGCAGCAGCGAGGCTGTCGGTATAGAGCAAGAGCGGCACGGCTGACTTGCTTGTGAGGCTGGCCTCAACGGCTGCGGAGTATCCTGCGAGCAGCGCCTCGGGCGCGGGGGCTTGCGGCAAGGCGAGTGCAGCAAGGTGATTGGCTTCGGCGGCTTGCAACTGCTCCAGCGCATTGGCGTCGCAAGAGATTTCAAGCGGGGTGCCGGAGGGATGCTGCAAGAACAGGCGGCGCAGGTTATGCGCGCCGTAGTAGGCGAGCAGCTCGGTTAGGGGCGGGGCGATGACGTGATCAAGCAAGCAGCTTTGCAGGGCAGACTTGTGCTCGCTCAGCAGAGATACACCAGCCGCGAGGCCGGGGCCGTAACTTCCGTAGTCTTTGCGAAAGACCACGAAGAGCAGTTCATAGTCACGCTCGATCTTGTGCTGATGATAGGCGAGGTCATAGGCGAAGTAGGTATAACGGCCCTCGGCTCCGGTGAGAGGGCGGTTGCGCAAGTCAGCCAAGGGCAGCGTGTTGAGGAACAAGCGTGCTTCGGGCCTTGCCGGAGCTTGAGCGAGCGGAGCCTCGTTGGCGTCAAGCAAAGCACCTGTTGCGGCGAAACTTTTCAGCAGCGTAGGCAGGCGGGCCTCTGCGGCGACTTCGGCATCGGTTATGAACGTGTCATGGCGGATGTTGAGCGCGGCGAGATCGGATATGATCGTGGCGAGGGCTGTGTCTGTGGCGGCTTTGCGGATGGCGGGGAGCCATGTGTTTTCATCGGCTTGCAGGAGGTGCCTATCAAGCGTCGGGCGCAGGGCCTCGGCGATGGCGGCGGTTTCGCTTTCCTCATGGCCCGAGAGAAAACCGGCCGGCTCGGTGAGGCAAGCAAAGACACCGCGCGCCAGTGCGTCGGCCTGTGGGCCTGCGTCGTTGACGTAGTATTCACGGGTCACGCTCCAGCCGCTGTGAGCCAGCAGGTTTGACAGCACATCGCCGGTGAAGGCGGCATAAGCATCTTCGGCACGCAACCGGCGGTTGGGGTAGGCCGAGACGAACTCGACGTTCGCAGAACGGCCTGCGCCATTGGTGATGTTGAGATCATCTGTCATGCTCTTGGCGATAGCAGATTATCGCGGCGCAAGGAAAGGCTTTGCTGTTTTCATTGCTGGCATTTCGGCCTATGAAAGCGCGACTTTTATACCAGATTTTAGGCCAAAGCGGGATGCACCCATGACAAGCACAGAAACGAACCCTGTGACCCAGACGTTGATTGACACATTGCAGGACAAGGTTTTGGCCGCGTTCGAAGCCGTGGGCTATGAGGCCAAGTTTGGCGGCGTGCGGGTGTCTGACCGCCCTGACATTGCGGATTTTCAGTGCAACGGTTTGATGGGTGTTGCCAAGTCGCGCAAGATGAACCCGATGGAAGCTGGCGGCGCGGTGCTTGAGGCGCTTGAGCTTGACGGGTTGTTTGAGGCCGAGGTTGTGAAACCGGGTTTCTTGAACTTTCGGGCGACTGATGCGGCGCTGGTTGGCTTGGTTGCGGCAAGTGTTGCTGACGCGCGTTCGCTGGCTGGCAAGGTTGATGCGCGCAAGATCATGGTTGATTACGGCGGGCCGAACCTTGCGAAAGAAATGCACGTGGGACACTTGCGTTCGGCGATTGTCGGGCATGGTTTGATCAACATGTTGAAGTTTGCAGGGCACGATGTTGTCAGCGATGTGCACCTTGGTGACTGGGGTTTGCAGCTTGGGCAACTCATCACCCAGATTGAAGAAATGCGGCCTGACCTGCTTGATGGTGGCGACGGCGACGAGCTGACAATGGAGAACCTGCAAGAGTGGTATCCGATTGCCTCGGGCCGCTCGAAAGAGGACGATGATTTCCGCGATCGTGCGCGAAATGCGACGCAGGCTTTGCAGGCCGGTGATGCGCGGTATTTGGCCCTTTGGGAGCGGATTGTTGCGGTGAGCAAGGCCAGCCTGCGCCGCGACTATGGGCGGCTTGGCTGTGAGTTCACGTATTTTTACGGCGAGAGTCGCTATCAGGATATGCTCGGGCCGATTGTCAGCAAGCTGGAAGACAGCGGCGAGGCGGAGCTTTCGGAAGGCGCGATTGTTGTGCACCTCAAGGAGGGCAAGAAACTGCCGCCTTTGATGCTGCGCAATTCCAAGGGCGGCTATGGCTACGGCGCGACAGATCTGGCGACGATCGTAGACCGTGTAGAAACCGATGATCCCGAGTTTATTCTCTATGTGGTGGATGCGCGCCAGAAGATGCACTTTCAGCAGGTGTTTTTAGCGGCTAAGCAGACGGGGCTGAACGGGCGCGCTGTGCTTGAGCATACAGCCTTTGGCACGGTGAACGGCACGGACGGCAAGCCATTCAAGACCCGCGAAGGCGGCGTGATGCGCCTGCATGATTTGATGGAAGAGATGCACGCGGCGGCGCGTATGCGGCTTGACGAGATGGACAAGATTGACGCTTCACTGCGTGAAGAAACTGCTGAGCAAATCGCCATTGCGGCGATCAAGTTCGGGGAGTTGTCACATGACCGAGAGAGCAACTATATCTTTGATATGGATCAGTTTTTGCAGTTTGAAGGCAAAACTGGGCCGTATATCCAGTACACTTGCGTGCGGATTGCGTCCTTGATGGACAACGCGAAGGCGGCTGGGCTTGAGGCGGGAGCATTTGATCAGGTGAGTGACAATGCGCGGGCGTTGGTGCTGGTGATGGATGAGTTTCCAGCCAAGCTTGAACGCTCTGTAGAGACGCGCAAGCCAAGCAATATGGCTCTACATGTCTACAACCTCGCCAATGCGACAAATTCGTTTTACCAGTCAAACCGCGTGTTGGCCGAGGGTATTGATCCGGCTGTCGCGGCCTCGCATTTGGGGCTTTTAGCGGCGGCTAAGGCGCAGCTTGAGTTGGGCTTGGGGCTGCTCGGGATTGAGGTTCCGGCGAAGATGTAGGCTGGAGGCTTGGCAATGCGACCGGAGCGACCGGTGCGACCGGTGATTTTTGATCTGGACGGCACACTTTTGGACACGGCACCCGAAATTGCAGCCGCGGTGAATGACGTGTTTGCTGCCGAGGGCCATGCGGTTTTTTCACTGGCCGAGGTCACGGGGTTTGTTGGGCTGGGGCTGGCACATTTGGTGCATCTGGCGTGTCAGGCGCGCGGTGTTGAGGCGGCAGGTGAGGCGGCGTTGGCTGAGCGGGTTTTGGCAGGTTACACGGCGTCAGGCGGCACATACTCTGTGATTTATCCGAATGTTATGAGTGCTTTGGACGTCTTGAAAGCAAAGGGACACCCCTTAGGTGTATGCACCAACAAGCCGTTAGGAGCAGCGCGCGAAAACCTGAAGCACTTTGGTTTGACGGGCTTTTTTGACCTTGTGATTGGCGGCGACAGTTTTGAGGAACGCAAGCCGCACCCGAAGATGCTGCTTGAGGCGGCAAAGCTTGGCGAGGGAGCGGTGTTTGTTGGTGACAGCGAGGTTGATGAAGAGACAGCGCGGCGGGCTGCTCTGCCGTTTTTGTTCTTCACCGAGGGCTATTGCAAACTGCCTGAGGGAGAGTTGACGTTTGCTGGCAAGTTTAGTGATTTTGCAGAGCTTCCGGCTTTGGTTGCGGCACTGGGCCAGCGATAAGCACGGCTCCTTTGGCGAGGTGTCCACGCCAAAGGAAAGCAGGTTTTTGGTTAGTCTTGCTCGGCCAGGAAGCGCTCGGCCTCCAACGCGGCCATGCAGCCCATGCCAGCCGATGTCACGGCTTGGCGGTATTTATGATCGGTCAGATCGCCTGCTGCGAAGACACCGGGGATGGATGTTTCGGTGCTGTCTGGCTTGGTGACAACATAGCCGCCCATGTGCGTTTCAAGCGTGTCTTTGACCAGCTCGTTTGCCGGAGCGTGGCCGATGGCGATGAAGATGCCCTTGGCGGGGATATCGGTAATCTCGCCGGTTTTGGTGTGTTTCACCTTAACGCCTTCAACGCCGAGGGGCATGTCAGTGCCGTAGATTTCATCAACTTCATGGAACCAGAGCGGCGTGATCTTGGGGTTCTTCTCAAGGCGGTCAATAAGGATTTTCTCGGCGCGCAGCTCGTCACGGCGGTGAACCAGCGTGACTTTGCTGGCGAAATTGGTGAGGAAGAGCGCTTCCTCGACGGCTGTGTTGCCTCCGCCAACAACAACGATCTCTTGGCCACGGTAAAAGAAGCCGTCGCATGTGGCGCATGCCGAGACACCGAAGCCTTTGAACTTCTCTTCGGTTTCAAGGCCAAGCCACTTGGCCCGCGCGCCTGTGGCGAGGATAACCGCGTCGCAAGTGTAGACTGTGCCACTGTCGCCTTGGGCTTTGAAGGGCCGCTCTGAAACGTCAAGACTGGTGATGATATCGCCAATGATCTCGGTGCCCATCGCTTTAGCGTGCTCTTCCATCTTGATCATCAGATCAGGGCCTTGCACCTCGGTAAAACCGGGGTAGTTCTCGACATCGGTCGTGGTTGTAAGCTGGCCACCTGGCTCAAGGCCTTGCACAAGCAGCGGCTCAAGCATGGCTCGGCTGGCGTAAACGGCAGCGGTATAGCCCGCAGGGCCGGAGCCGATGATCAGAACTTTTGTGTGACGTGTCTCAGCCATATTGGCCCCCATTATGCAGCAATGTTACTTCGTTTTGCGATATATCCTCGCGCGGGTAAGGATAAAACCCCAACACGACGATTTGATGAATGTTTAAATATGTTGCGCGCTCTTGTAATAATCTTGCGTCTGTTCCATAGCTCAGAGGAACTTATGCACTCTAGGAGCAGCAAATGCCCATCAACCGCCTCGATGAGATTGACCGCAAAATTCTGGCTGAACTTCAGGCAGACGGGCGGATGACCAATGTTGAGCTGGCAAAACGTGTTGGCATTTCAGCGCCGCCTTGCCTGCGTCGCGTGCGCACACTGGAAGAATCCGGTTTTATACGTGGCTATCATGCGGAAGTTGATCCGCGCGAACTTGGCTTTGAGGTGCAAGTCTTTGCGATGGTCGGCTTGGTTAGTCAGGCCGAAGTTGATTTGTCAGCCTTTGAAGCGCGGTGCAATGCGTGGCCATTGGTGCGTGAATGTCATATGCTCAATGGAGAAGTCGACTTTGTGCTCAAATGTGTGGCACCTGATTTGTCGACATTTCAAAGCTTTCTGACCGAACACCTGACATCAGCCGACAACGTGGCCAGTGTCAAAACGTCGTTGGTTATCCGCGGTGCCAAGGATGAGCCGGGTGTGCCTTTCGAAGTGCTTGAGGAGCGCCTTGCGCGCGATTCCTGAAAGGTAGCAACAGGGGCGCTCGCGCCCCTCTGCCTTCGGCATTCACCCCGAGGATATTTGGACCAAGAAAAGAGTTTCTTAACCACTTCATGCAAATCTACAGGAGCGGTACAGGCGGGGACGCCGATGACCGCCCAAGGAAAAGAATGTATTTCTTTTAGGGGTGTCTTTAAGGCGCCCCTTTTTCTTGGGGAAAGTATCCTGGGGGTTTGGGGGCTAGCCCCCAATTGGTCGGATTTGCGCAGCAAATTCGATTTTCGTTCTACGCAAACGGATCCTCAGGATATTCAACGCCAGCCAGATAGAGCCCGTCCGGAGAGCAAACAGGCCCACAAGCTGCGCGGCTTTGGGCTTCCAAGGCGGCCTTTACCTGCGCGGGCTCCCACGAGCGAGCTCCGACTCGCTCTAATGTTCCGACAATTGAACGCACTTGGTTATGCAGGAACGAACGAGCGCTGAGGTTGAAGTGATACTCGTGTCCGGCAGCGACTTCATGTTCACTGATCGTCAGTTCATCTAACGTTTTCATCGGGCTTTTGGCTTGGCAGATGGTTGAGCGGAAAGTTGTGAAATCATGGTGGCCAAGCAAATATTCAGCCCCCGCGCGCATTGCTTCGATGTCTATCGGGCTTTTCACGTGCCAAACCAGACCGACATCATGCGTAGGCGGTGCACGTCGTGCGAGCATACGAAAATGGTAGCGCCGGGAAAGCGCCGAAAAGCGCGCGTGCCAGTCGTCATCGACCCGCGCCGCGCCGACAATTGCTACCGGCAGTGGTTTGAGGTGAAAGTTGAGTGCTTCAGATAGGCGAAAGGGCGTCCATTCTGCATCCATGTCGCAATGACAGACTTGCGCCATGGCGTGCACGCCGGCATCTGTGCGGCCAGCGGCGGCAATATTGTGTTCACGTTTCTCAAGTTTGCCCAAGGCAGCTTCGATCGCGCCTTGCACAGAGGCGAGCCCTTGTTGCTTTTGCCAGCCAACAAAAGGCGCGCCGTGGTATTCAACTTTGAGAGCATATCTGGGCATGGGCGCTGCATAGCCTGCGCTCAGGGTTCAGGCAAGCGGGGAAACGGCCGAGAAGGTTCCCCACTGGCGGGCGCTGGCTTTGGTGACTATCTTAGGCACAACAATGCAAACATCGGGGGCAGCGGCTTGGTTATATCCGCCATCGCAGACAGTATCACACGGCAAGTCGAGAACGTCACAGACACGGTGTCAGAGGTGTTCTTTGAGCCCGTTATCAGACTTGGTGTCACCGGCCTTGCGCGGGCGGGCAAGACGGTGTTCATCACCTCGCTTGTCGCCAATCTGATGGACCGTGGCCGTATGCAGGGCCTTGCGGCGTCACCGCGCATCGAGGCGGCGTTTTTGCAGCCGCAGCCTGACGACACCGTGCCGCGCTTTGCCTTTGAGGAGCACCTTGCCGCGCTCACTGGCCCAACGCCGCACTGGCCCAATTCTACTCGTGCGATCAGCGAGTTGCGCTTGTCTTTGCGGGTGAAGCCGTCTGGCTTGCTCGCCGGTTTCCAAGGCGCGCGCACTGTGCATATCGACATTGTCGACTACCCCGGCGAGTGGCTGCTTGATTTGGGTCTGATGGACAAAAGCTATGCCGAGTGGTCGGCCGAGGTCTTCGAGCGCATCGCAGAGCGCGAAGAGGCCGCGGCATACCTTGAGCGCGCGGCAAACACCCAAGGTGCTGACAAGCTGAGTGAGCCGGTGGCGAAGGCCTTGGCGGACGCGTTTACCAACTACCTCACAAAGGCCCGTGATGCGGGCTATTACGACTGCTCACCCGGGCGTTTTTTGTTGCCTGGTGAGTTGGCCGGCTCGCCTGTGCTGACGTTTGCGCCGTTGCAGCCCGCCGAAGCTGCGGGCCGCCGTTCGCTTATTCGCGAGATGGAGCGCCGTTATGAGGCGTACAAATCACGGGTCGTGACGCCGTTCTTTCGGGATCACTTTTCCAAGATCGACAGGCAGGTTGTGTTGCTTGACGCGCTTGGCGCAATTCACAAAGGCCCTGCTGCGGTCGAGGATATGAGAAACGCGATGGGTGACATCCTGAGTGCTTTCAAGCCCGGCCAGAATGCGTTTTTGAGCAAACTGTTCCTCGGTAAACGCGTTGAAAAGATACTCTTTGCCGCAACCAAGGCAGACCATTTGCACCACACCGAGCACGCCAAACTCACAGCCATTGTCGAGGCTATGGTGCGAGGTGCGTCTGATAAGGCCGGATTCGCAGGGGCCGACACGCGAGCGCTGGCGCTGGCCAGTTTGCGCGCCACCGTCGAAGACACGTTGAGCCACGAAGGCAGTAAGTTGCCTTGCGTTAAGGGCAGCTTGCTGAGCACAGGAAAGCAGGCGGCGTTTTATGCGGGCGAGTTGCCGAGTGACCCTGCAAAGCTCTTGGTGCCAGCTCGTGAGCGCGCGCAGGTCTGGCTTGATGCCGACTATCAGACAATGGAGTTCGCGCCTGCGGTGCTTGATCTTAAGCCCGGTGACGGGCCGCCGCACATCAGGCTTGATCGTGCCGCCGAGTTCTTGCTGGGTGACAAGCTATGATGTTGCGTCAGGCCACGCCGCTTGATGCGGGCACTGTCGGGGGCATCTTGTCAGAGTTCACCGAAGCCACAGACTGGTTGCCCAAGCTGCACAGTCGGGCCGAAGACATTAGCCATGCAGACACAATGATCACTCGCGGTTGGGTGCAGGTCGCCGAGCTTCAGGGGGCTGTCTGCGGCTTCATCGCTCGCAACGGCCCCGAGATAAATGCGCTCTATGTTAACCAGAGCGCGCGGGGCAAGGGTGTCGGATATAGCTTGATCCGAAACGCGCAGGCCATGTGTGGGCGGCTTGAGCTCTGGACGTTTCAAGCGAACACAGCTGCTTTGGCGTTTTATCGGCGGCAAGGGTTTGTTTGCACCGAAAAATCGGACGGCACAACAACAGACGAAAAGCTGCCCGACGTGCGGCTTGTTTGGCAAAAGGAAGGCTAAAGCATGAGCAAGAAACCAGTTAGCAGAAAGCCTGTGCTGATCGAACTCGATGAAACCCCGCAACTGACTCCTGCGGAGGCTGCTCCTGTGCCCGAGCTTGCTGCCCCTCAAGGTGCGGCGATGCAGGCTGCGATCACGCTCGGTGCGCGCAAGCCTTCAAGGCTGATGCGCTGGTTCTTTTCACTGCTTGGCGCGCTGCTTGTGGCGGCTGTCTCTGTGGCTGCGTGGGACTTTGCCTTTGGCCTTATCGCCCGTGCGCCTGTGCTTGGTTACTTCGTTACGGCACTGATTGTGGCCTTGCTGTTGGTGCTCTTGTTTATGGCCCTGCGCGAGCTGGCGGCGTTTGCCCGTTTACGGCGGCTGGACGGAGTGAAGCTGGCGGCGGAACAAGCGCTGGCGACTGGCGAGTTACCGCAGGCTCTTGCCGCGATGCGGCAATTGACCAAGCTCTATGCCAGCCGCGACGAGATGACATGGGCGCTGGCGCGGTATGAAGAGCGCGCAGGAGAGGCTGTTGACGCAGATACTTTGCTGTCGCTGGGTGAGCGCGAGCTTATGGCGCCGCTAGACGCCTTGGCTGTGCAAAAGGTTGAAGCCGCCGCGCGGCAAGTTGCGACTGTTACGGCGATTGTGCCATTGGCCTTTGCCGATGTGATTGCCGCTCTGACGGCCAACACCCGAATGATCCGCGCCATCGCAGAGGTTTATGGCGGGCGGGCCGGTGCACTGGGAAACTGGCGGTTGGTCAAGGCGGTGATGACGCATCTTGTCGCCACGGGAGCCGTTGCTGTTGGTGACGACATGCTCGGAAGCCTTGCGGGCGGCGGCGTGCTTGGCAAACTTTCGCGCCGTTTTGGGGAAGGCGTTATCAACGGGGCGTTGACTGCGCGCGTCGGCGTTGCGGCTATCGAAGTGTGCCGCCCTATGGCGTTTTCCACCGAACCACGCCCGGCGGTCACGTCACTGGTTGGTCGCGCGCTCAAAGGCTTGTTCGGCTCCAAAAGCGGGTAAGGTATTGCTGACTTGTAGAGCGAAGCCACAAGCCATACGCTATCCCAAACGTATTTGAACGGATGATTTTATGGACGAGCTTGTTTTGATTGCAGTGCTTTTCGGGCTGCTGATTGTGATCGGCGTTCCTTACGCGCTGATTGCCATTGCCGGGTTGAAAGCCCGCCTCTCGAGGCTTGAAAAAGAACACTATGCGTTGAGTAAGCGCGTGAGGGAGGCCGCAACCGAACAGGCGCCGAAAGCCAAGGCTGCTAAGGCCAAACCGCCAACTGCCAAAGCCGCCTCCAAGCCGGAAATCCCGGCAGTTACTCCGCCGCCAAAGGCCCAAAAGGCCCCTAAAGCGCAGCCTATTGCCGCGAGCGCGCAAGATGCTGCTCCAAAGGCGAGCCGTGCGCCCGAACCCCCGGAAGCCTTTGTTTTGGGGGCCAGTCAGTTTGAACGTTTCGGCAAGTGGATGCGAGAAAACTGGGTGCTGGCGGTTGCAGCCGCATCACTGGCTTTGGCCGGTGTTTTCATGGTGCAATACGGCATCGAGCACGGTGTGCTCAGCCCGTTTTGGCGGGTCATGGCGGCGCTCGGGTTTGGTGCGGCTCTCATTGCCGCGGGCGAAGTGTTGCGCCGCCGTTTTGGTGACGAAACTGAAGGCTCAACGCGCTACCTACCGTCAACACTTTCTGGTGCGGGCATTGTCGTGCTGTTTGCGGGCGTGCTTTCGGCCAAGCTTCTTTATGGCCTTGTCGGCACCAATACGGCGCTTTTCGGGCTGGTGGTCGTTTCGGTTTTTGCCATGGTTCTGGGCTGGTTTTACGGGCCGCTTTTGGCTGCGATCGGCGTCATCGGAGCGATGGTTGCGCCCTTCACACTGAGCACGGGAGCGGGGGCTCCGAATGTGCTTTATTACTACTTCGCGCTGATCGCTGTCATGGCGCTTGGCATCGACACCATAAAGCGCTGGGCTTGGGTTTCGGTGTTGGGGCTTGTGCTTGGCTTTGCGGCAATTTGTCTGCTGTTCAGCGACGGGACGGGCACGTTGCATTTTCTTGGCTCGACTTTAGCTGTGGCGCTTGCTGCCGTGATCATTCCGCAACGTAGCTTGGTGCCAACTCAGGGCGGCGCGGCCGTCAGCGACTTTTTTCGCGGCACCTTCCCCGAGTTCCCAACCCGGCTTTCAGCGGGGGCTATGCTCTTTGCCAGTCTGGCCGCTTTGGCCGTCACGTTGGGGGCCAGTTCGACGGCGGAAGAGTGGCTCGGGTATGGCACATTGGTCTTTCTCTCTGCGGGAGCGATGCTGTGGATGGCACGGGCTCCGGCCCTGTTTGATCATGCCTTTCCGCCGCTTGTAGGCTTTGTTGTCGCGCTGCTGGTCTTGGGCCCGAAAGGCTGGCTTTCTGTAGAGCAGTTGAGGGTGCTGAGCGAGGCGCAGGTCGAAGCGGGGATGTCTCCGAGCGGCTTTGCTTACTGGGTGCTGCTTGGTTTCGCGGCATTGCTGTCACTGGTCGCGTTCTGGCGGATGCGCGCCGCGACATTTGAGGGCAACGCGCGCCCCTATGAGCCTCAGATTTGGGCCTTGGTAAGTGCGGTGACCGCACCACTGGCGTTTTTTATTCTTGAATTCACATGGCCGGCGCGTGACGTGATCGGCAACTACCCTTGGGCGCTCACGGCGATCGCTTTGGCGGCGTTTATGACCTTTTTAACAGAGCGCACTGTCGCCGCAGGCGGTGACAAAGCCAAGCAAAATGCGGGGCTGTTTGCCTTGGCTGCGATGACGCTGGTAGCGCTGGCGCTATTCATCATTCTGAGCAAAACCGCGCTCTCGCTGGCCTTGGCAGCTATGGTGCTGGGCATTGTTGTGCTGGGGCGACGCATCGAGCTTCCGGCGCTTGCATGGTTTGCGCAGTTGGGCCTTGCCGTGATCACGTATCGCCTGATCGCCGACCCCGGTATTTACTGGGCCATCGAACGGGCCTCTGTGCCGGAAGTTCTGCTCGCCTACGGTGGTGTGCTCCTCATTTTGGGTGCGGCTTATGCGTTGCTCAGCGGCGGCGAAAAGCTCTCGCTCAAGCTCGGTATCGAGGCGGCGGGTATGCTTGTTGCTCTGGCGGGTATCATCGCGTTGCTGTCGCATTGGCTTGATGACGATTTGTTCAGTCACTGGGGCATGGGCCTGCTGGCGACACTTTGGGGCGCGGCTTTGCTGGCGCAGTTGCACCGGATGCGTGGCACGACGTTGCGCTTGCACCGCATACTCAGGCTCGTCTTGATGGCATTGTTTGCCTTCATGGCAGGCCTTGCACTGATCGCACAGGCGACGATATTGAACCCGCTTTTCGGCTTTTTCAACGACAAGGTTATTGGCCCGCCTGTCCTTGACAGCCTATTGCTGGCCTATCTTCCGGTTGCGGCTATGTTTGCCTTTGCGGCATGGAAGTTTGCCAAGCCTGACGGTGTTATCAGCAAGGTGCTGGCCTCGCTGGCCTCGGTTTACGGGGCTGTCTATGTCGCGCTGGAAATCCGCCGGCTCTTTCGGGGCAACGACCTGAGCGTTGCAGGTGTGACCAACGGCGAGCTTTATGCTTACACCGTGGCGATGCTTGTCGGCGCAGGGCTTATGCTGATGCTGGCCTTCTCGCGCCGCTCGGTGATGCTACGCAAGATTGCTATGGGGCTTGTCGCGTTGACGATTGCCAAGGTGTTTCTGATCGACATGTCTGGGCTGACAGGCCTCACACGGGTGTTCTCGTTTATGGGGCTTGGGCTGGCTTTGCTTGGGCTTACCTGGGTGAACCGTTTGATGACGGAACAATGGGAGCGCGGCGCGCCTAAGGAGCTGCCTTCAGAATAGAGGGACAGCACCAGCGGGCCTGTCGCGGTCTGCGATCCCAAGGCGCAAGCCGCGCCCGATACGGTGTGCGAGGGCCGAAAAGCTCGCCGCCGCCGCTTCGGGCAACTCGCGGTTGAGCACCTCGTCAAACAGGGCGAGCCAGTGGTCAAAATGCTCGGCGTGCATCTCGGAGACTCCCATGTGAACCATCATCGGGTTTCCGTCATAGCCTTGTTCGTGCAAGATCGCTTTCTTCCAGAAGCTACCGATCTTGGCCTCATGACGCGGCCAGTCGCCAATGCGAGCCATGAAGATCGGGCCGAGCACAGGGTGCTTGCGGATGCGCATGTAAAACTGCGTCATCACCGCGTCGATCTGCTCGGAGGTGATGTCAAAGCGGGGTGGAATGTTTGTCATAATCCGCACATTGCGCCTTATGAGCGCCCTTAACAATAGTCAGATTGTCGCTATGGACGGCGGCGCGCGAGAGGCATATAACGCCCATATGACACGCATATTCGCGATCATTATTCGAATTATATGCCCGGCACTCTGAACAGACGAGCTGCCGGGAAAAAGCGCATGCGAACCTGCGCTGCACCGCTTCACCACATTCTAGAACCTGATCCGAAGGACGCCTCACATGTGCGCCGATACGCCTGAATACAAAGACACGTTGAACCTGCCAGTCACAGACTTCCCTATGCGGGCGGGGCTGCCCAAACGCGAGCCAGAGTGGCTTGAGCGCTGGGCGAAGCTTGATATCTACCACAGCCTGCGCAAGCAGGAGGGTCGCGAGCCGTTTATCCTGCATGACGGGCCGCCCTATGCGAACGGGCATTTGCACATTGGTCACGCGCTGAACAAGACGATCAAGGACATGATTGTGCGCTCGCACCAGATGATGGGCTATGATGCGCGCTATGTGCCGGGTTGGGACTGTCACGGGCTGCCGATCGAGTGGAAGATCGAGGAGCAATACCGCGAGAAGGGCCGCGACAAGGACGATGTTGATATCGTTGATTTCCGTCAGGAATGCCGCAAGTTTGCCGAGGGCTGGGTTGACGTGCAGCGCGACGAGTTCAAGCGGCTGGGCATCACGGGCAACTGGGAAGACCCCTACCTGACAATGAATTTTCATGCCGAGCGGGTGATCGCCGAAGAGTTCATGAAGTTCCTGATGAACGGCACTTTGTATCAGGGCAGCAAGCCTGTGATGTGGTCGCCTGTCGAGGAGACCGCTTTGGCTGAGGCCGAGGTTGAGTATCACGACAAGGAGAGCCACACCGTCTGGGTGAAGTTTGAAGTCGCTGAGGGTGATCTGTCCGGTGCAAAGGTTGTGATCTGGACAACAACACCTTGGACGTTGCCGTCAAACAAAGCCGTGGTTTATGGCGAGAGCATTGCCTACGGCTTGTATGAAGTCACTGCGACACCAGACGAGTGCTGGGCCGATGTGGGCGACAGGTATTTGCTGGCCGACAACTTGGCCGCTGACGTGTTCGCAAAGGCGCGCTTGGAAGAGGATCAGTGGAGCCGTGTGCGTGATGTAACCGCTGACGAGCTTGCCGGCATCAGCCTCAAGCACCCGCTGCACGGTGCTGAGGGCGGCAATGGCGAGTGGGATGATATCCGCGATTTCCGCGCTGCCGACTTTGTCACGGACACCGAGGGCACGGGCTTTGTGCACTGTGCGCCGAGCCACGGGATGGAAGAGTTCGAACTCTACCGCGACTTGGGCATGCTGGAGCAAGTGCTCACCTATAACGTCATGGATGACGGCACCTTCCGCGCTGATCTGCCGTTCTTTGGCGGCAAACGTATCCTGCGCGCCAAGGCCAAGAAGGGCGACTGGGAAGGTGATGCGAACGCGGCGATCATGGCCAAGCTGGTTGAGGTTGGCGGGCTGCTTGCGCGTGGGCGTATCAAGCACAGCTATCCGCATTCGTGGCGCTCTAAGGCTCCGATCATCTACCGCAACACGCCGCAGTGGTTTGCGAGTGTTGATCGCAAGGTTGGCGACGGGCAGGACGAGATGGGCGAGAGCATCCGCGAACGCGCGCTCAACTCTATCGACAAGCTGGTGAAGTGGACGCCGCAGACCGGGCGCAACCGCCTTTACAGCATGATCGAAGCGCGGCCCGACTGGGTGCTGTCGCGACAACGCGCTTGGGGCGTGCCGCTGACCTGCTTTACCCGCAAGGGCGTGTTGCCGACAGACGAGGGTTTCTTGCTGCGCGATGACGCGGTGAACGCCCGTATTGCGGCGGCCTTTGAAGAGGAAGGCGCTGACTGCTGGTATGCTAAGGGTGCCAAAGAGCGCTTCTTGGGCGACGATTACAAAGCCGACGAATGGGAGCAGGTGTTTGACGTTCTGGATGTGTGGTTTGACTCTGGCTCAACCCACGCTTTTGTTCTACGCGACCGTGAAGATGGCGCGCCAGACGGCATTGCCGATGTCTACATGGAAGGCACCGACCAGCACCGCGGTTGGTTCCATTCGTCGCTTTTGCAGGCCTGCGGAACTTTGGGCCGCGCGCCTTACAGAAACGTGGTTACGCACGGCTTTACGCTTGATGAGAAGGGCATGAAGATGTCCAAATCTATCGGTAACACCATCGTTCCCGAGACGGTTGTGAAGCAATACGGCGCTGACATTCTGCGGCTTTGGGTGGCGCAGACGGACTATACCGCTGATCAACGCATTGGGCCGGAAATTTTGAAAGGTGTGGCTGACAGCTACCGCCGTTTGCGCAACACCATGCGCTATATGCTTGGGGCGCTGTCGCACTTCAAGGAAGAGGAGCGGGTTGAGCCTGCTGATATGCCCGAGCTTGAGCGTTATGTGCTGCACCGGCTGGCAGAGCTTGATCACCAAGTGCGCAAGGGCTACCGCGCGTTTGACTTTCAGAGCGTCTTCTCGGCTGTGTTCAACTTCTGCACTGTCGAGCTTTCGGCGTTTTACTTCGATATCCGCAAAGATGCATTGTATTGCGACGGCGACAGCCTGCGCGCCCGTTCGGCCCGCACGGTGATGGACTTGTTGTTTGAGCGCATCACAACGTGGCTCGCGCCCGTGCTTGTCTTCACGATGGAAGATGTCTGGCTCTCGCGCTACCCGGGTGAGGACAACTCGGTGCACTTGCAAGACATGCCTGACACGCCTGCCGACTGGCTTGATGAGCCGCTAGCGGCGAAGTGGGCACATGTGCGCCGTGCGCGTCGTGTTGTGAACGCAGCACTTGAGGTGCAGCGCGCTGACAAGGTGATCGGGGCGAGTCTGGAGGCGGCGCCGATTGTTTATGTGCGCGATGCGGAGATGCTTGAGGCGCTCAAGACGGTGCCGTTTGAGGACATCTGCATCACCTCGGGGCTTGTGCTGACAGACAACCCGATCTCTGATCAGGCTTTCCGCATGCCGGAAGTCGAGAACGTCGGTGTCGAGTTCGAGATGGCCGTGGGCGAGAAGTGCATGCGCTGCTGGAAAATCCTGCCTGACGTTGGGACGCATAAGCACGCGGGAACATGTGCACGTTGTAACGAGGCGTTGGGGTGATCGCCAGCGCCAGGGGCGGCTCGGTATGAGCTTTACGGTCTTTCTGGCCGTCCTTGGCGCCGCGCTTTTGCATGCGAGTTGGAATGCGCTGATCAAGACTGGCGCTTCCAAGGTTGCGTCGATGTTTATCCTGACGCTTGTGCAAGGCTGCGCGGGGTTTTGCATTGCGATGATGCACCCGTGGCCCGAGACGCATGTCTGGCTATGGCTGGCGGCCTCTGGTGTGTTTCATGCGGGGTATAAGCTGTTCCTTGCCTTTGCCTATGAGCAAGGCGACTTGAGCCGCGTTTACCCGATTGCCCGCGGTGCCGCGCCGATGATGGTGACGCTTATCTCGGCGCTGTTGCTGGTTGATGTGATCAAGCCGGTCGAATATGCGGCGATTGCGCTGCTTGGCCTTGGTATTGCTCTCATGGCGCGCGGAGCCTTTGCCAGTGGTGAAAGCCGCAAGCTGGTGCCGTTTGCGCTTGGCTCGGCTTGCATGACGGCGGGATACTCGCTGGTTGACGGGCTTGGCGCACGCGAAGCGGGCAATGCGGCAATGTATGTCGGCTGGCTGTTTACGCTTGATGCACTGCTATTTTCGCCGCTGATTTTCGCGTTGCGGGGCAAGGCGGGTGTGGCGGCGAGCAAGCGCGACTGGGCGTTAGGCGCTGTGGCGGCTGCGGCGAGTTACGGCGCTTATGCGATCGCGGTTTGGGCGATGACAGTCGCGCCGATTGCGCTGGTCACAGCGTTGCGCGAAACCTCGATCTTGTTTGCAGTGCTGCTTGGCTGGCTGGTTTTCGGCGACCGGATGGACCGCTCCAAGGCACTGGCGGCTGTTTTGATTGTCGGCGGTGTGATACTCACACGGCTATGACGCTTGAGATGACACTCGACACGCCAACAGGGCGCTTTGCTATACGCGAAGAGGACGGCGCGATTGTGCGGGCGGAGTGGCGTGAGGGCGGCGTTGATACGAGCGACTTGCTTGAGGAAGCCGCGCAGCAGATCGCGGCTTACTACGCTGGCGAGCTGACGGAGTTTGACCTGCCCTTGCATGTGCGTGGCTCTGATTTCCAACGGGCTGTCTGCGATGTGATGTCAGCGATCCCGTTAGGCGAGACGCTGACTTACGGCGACATTTCCAAGAAGCTTGGCGTGCCTGCGCAGGCCGTAGGGCAGGCCTGCGGCGGCAACCCGATCCCTTTGATTATCCCTTGTCACAGAGTGCTCGGTGCGCAAGGGCTTGGCGGCTTTTCCGGCACAGGCGGCGTTGAAACCAAAGTCTGGCTGCTCAAACACGAAGGCGCTGGCGGGCTGTTGATTTAAGGCCGTCTGCGTCAATTTGACCATTGAATGAAAACATCGGATTTGCTTCTTTCCGGCTGGGGAGAGGGGAGTATGCAGCTTTTGGAAACGCTAAAACAGAACGCTCCTGTGAGATTGCTAAAGTGCGTTCTGCTTCTCGCTCTTATCATGGCTGGAGCCATTCCGGTTGGCTTTATGCGCATTGCTACCACTGATGGCATGAAGCTCGTGCTGTGCACCAGCGATGGCCCAACAGAAGTATGGATGACCGATGAAGGGGATGTGATTGATAGCCAGCCTGTCAAACACCAACCCGAAGACCAAAACGGCTGTGCCACTGTAGTGCTTTCGCTGGTGATGGTGCAGGCGTGGATTACTGCGGTTTCAAGCCCTGTCGAGTTTTCGGTGTTTCGCCTGGAACACAGTGACCAACGCGCAGCTTTAGTTGCTCTCAAATCGCCGCAGCAGCCGCGCGCGCCTCCAATAACGATCTAAGATCTTTCGGCAGTAAGGAAGCCTGAGCTTGGGGCGCCAGCGCTCAAAGCAGGCCTTGTGCTGCCATTTCACCGAATTCTGAACAAACAATCTTAGTCTATTGGAGACTTACCATGAAGATCATTCTGACCACAGTTGCAGCGCTGGCTGTGACGACATCATCCGCCTTTGCGCATGTGAACTTTGAAACCAGAGAAGCGAAACAAGGCTCAACTTACCTTGGCACGCTGGGTATAGGCCACGGATGCGAGGGCCAAGCCACCTTGAAAGTGCGGTTGCAGATACCTGAGGGGGTTATCGCGGTGAAGCCTGTGCCAAAAGCGGGTTGGAGCATCGAGATCATCAAAGGTGCGTATGAGAAGACCTACGATTACTACGGCACACCAATGAGTGAGGGGCCTAAAGAGCTGATCTGGACTGGCGCGTTAAGCGATGCGCATTTTGACCAGTTCTCGTTTCGCGGCAAGCTGACGGACACGCTGGAGGCGGGCAAAACTGTTTACTTCCCTGTGGTGCAAGAGTGTGCCGATGGTGCGCACAAATGGGTCGAGATTCCTGCTGAGGGGCAGGATCCGCACGATCTTGATGAGCCAGCTCCTGGTCTCATGATCACCGAGCCAAGCCATAGCCACGACCACTAGGACTTAAACTTTTTGCTCGCGCTTTCGTTGCAGAGCAGATTGGAGCCGCCCTATATCAGGGGCGGCTCTTTTTTTCTGTTACCCGTCAGCCCCGTAAAGCACCTGTTGGGCGGCACCGGCGATGAGCAGGTAGATCGAGGTGATCATCAACCCGAAAAAGACCAGCGGGGCAGGGACGAAGTTTTCCCATGCGGCGAAACCTGCGAAGACTGTCCAGACCAGTGCCATTGGCAGCGACACTGCGCGCCAGCGGTCGGTGCGGACCGGGTGAATGAACTTGATAGGCACGAACATCGTGACTGTGAGGATCGTGACCAGCAAAAGGCAAACATGCTTTGGCGGCGTAAGAGCGAACAACACAAGCACGACCATGTTCCAGCATCCGGGGAATCCGGAAAAGGAATTATCATTTGTTTTCATGCGTGTATCGGCGAAATACATGGCGGAACCAAAGGTGATTACAATGATCGCAACCCAGCCTGGCCAGCCGTCCATCAGCCCTGACGCATAGAGCGCATAGGCGGGGATGAAGACGTAAGTGAGGTAGTCGATGATCAGGTCAAGCAGCACACCGTCAAACTGCGGTGCGTTTTCCTTCACGTCGTAGTGCCGCGCGAGGGGGCCGTCGATGCCGTCAACTGCGAAGGCGACGATCAGCCAGACGAACATCATCGCCCAGTCTTTCTGGATCGCTTCTAACATGGCTAACATGGCGAAAACGGCGCCTGTTGCTGTTAGCAAATGGACGCCGAGGGCTTTGGATTGGGCTGTCATCAGGAATTGCTCGCAGATTTGGGGTGTGACTTTTCGTATACATCCAAAAGGTGCTGGGCATCAACGGCTGTGTAGGCTTGGGTTGTGGAGAGCGACGCATGCCCGAGTAGCTCTTGGATGGCGCGTAAGTCGCCCCCGGCTGTGAGCAGGTGCGTGGCAAAGGAGTGGCGCATGGCGTGGGGCGTGGCAGAGGCGGGCAGGCCAAGCTGCATGCGAGTGTTTTGCATGACTTTTTGCACAATGCGCGGGCTCAGAGCACCGCCGCGCACACCGCGAAACAGCGGGCCGCTTTCTCCAGTGAAGGGGCAAAGTTTGAGATAGGTCGTGACAGCATCGCGGGCGGCGTCGATCACGGGCACAATACGCTCTTTGCCGCCTTTACCTGTGATGCGCAGCACGTTTGGCAGAGGGGCCTGATCCATCGTCAGGCCTAGCGCTTCCGAAATCCGCAAGCCGCAACCATAGAGCAGGGTGATGACAGCCGTGTCGCGTGCGCCAACCCAAGGCGTGGCTGACTGCAACTCTACGGTTTGCAGCACATCGCGGGCCGCATCGGGCGCGAGGGGCCGCGGCAGCTTGGCTTG
This sequence comes from Lentibacter algarum, assembly GCF_018860975.1. Taxonomy (GTDB): domain Bacteria; phylum Pseudomonadota; class Alphaproteobacteria; order Rhodobacterales; family Rhodobacteraceae; genus Lentibacter; species Lentibacter algarum_A. The sequence continues at coordinate 273,470 of NZ_JAHKQI010000003.1, read as the reverse complement.
GAATTTCGGTGCTCGGGCATTGAGAATAGCGGTGGCTTCAAAACCTTCTCGCTCACCAAGCCAGCGAAAGAAGCTCTTTGTCGAGGAGAGTTTGCGCGCGATTGAACGCGAAGTGAGGTTGTCACTTCTCAGGCTGGCCATCCACGCGCGGATGTCTGATATTCTCAGCGCTTTCAGGGCATTAAGCCCCGCGTCGCCGCCAGTGTGATGGGCTATGAAGTTGAGAAAATCATGCACATCGCGGCTATAAGCCTCGATGGTATTGTCAGACGCACCTTTTAAGGCGCGATGCGTCTCAAGCCAGGTTTGAACAGCGTCCCGAAGGGCAGGAGAGACTGCACTCATGACAACCAGCGGCGCATCGCTCTTTCAAAAACGCCAGCAAAGAATGACAGCAAGTCTGTGCCCTGTTGCGGTGTGAACTGGTGCGGGTCTTCACCGCCCATGAGCAACATTCCGGGCAGACGGCCCTCGCCCAAGTCGAGTTTCAGGCAGGCTTCCGAGCGGATAAACCCAGCCGCGTCGCCGTATATTGGCGCCCCTTCTTCAAGTTGGCGCAGGGTGACTTGCCGCGCATCAAGCGTGGCGCCGGCATTGAGGTATTTCTCGATGAAGCCGGGCTCAACAACTGTCAGCACATCTCCTAGGCGCTGCACAGTGGCGTCGCTATTTCCTTGATCGGATTCGAGCACCAACTTTACGCAATCAACGCGCAGGATGTCGGCAACAGGGCCGTCGAGGTCTTTCAGGAAAGCCTCGAATTCAACCGGATCAAGCATGCGCAAGATAGCGCGGTGCACTTGGTTGGTGCCTGCCAGGTTTTCGTAAGCGGCGGCGATGACACTGCGATGCGTGTCCTCAAGCCGGTCAAGACGGGCCTCAAGACGCTCCATGGCGATGCCGCGCAGATCAACGATATTGCCGCCCATCGAGCGCTCGTTGGCGGCGATGAGGGCGTGCATAAGGTCTTGATCGTCAAGGATAACGTCAGGCTGCGTGATGATTTTTTCGCGCAGGTTGTCTTCGATACGTGGCTTGCTGCTCATGCGTGCCTCTTGTTCTTTTTGCTGCTTATAACATGCTTACAGAATTTTTTGACCAGTTTTTTCCCAGTCGGCCATAAACGCCGCTAGGCCGTTGTCAGTCAGCGGGTGGTTGGCCATCGCTTTGATCACTTTTGGCGGCGCTGTCATCACATCGGCCCCGATGCGTGCGCATTCGAGCACATGGTTTACGGTGCGGATCGACGCGGCCAGAATTTCGGTTTGGTAGCCGTAATTATCATAGACGGTGCGGATATCTTCAATGAGTTCCATGCCGTCGATGTTGATGTCATCAAGCCGTCCAATGAAGGGGCTGATAAATGTCGCACCCGCTTTGGCGGCGAGCAGGGCCTGGTTTGCCGAGAAACAAAGCGTCACGTTAACCATACGGCCTTCGTTTGTCAGCGTGTTACAGGCCTTGAGCCCATCCCATGTTAGGGGCACTTTGACAGCGATGTTTGGCGCGATCTCGGCGAGCTTGCGGCCTTCTGCAATCATCTCGTCGGCTTTAAGGGCCACAACCTCGGCGCTTACGGGGCCCTCTACCAGTTCAGCGATCTCCTTGGTGACTTCCAAGATGTCGCGCCCTGACTTCATGATCAGCGAGGGGTTTGTTGTGACGCCATCAACCATGCCCAAGTCATTGAGCTCGGCGATTTCGTCGATTTCGGCGGTGTCCACAAAAAATTTCATTTGTCTCGGCCTTCTTGGCTTGGGAATTGTTGCTGGAAGCTTTACCCCATAGAAAGACCTGCGCAAACCCCAAACCGGAGCAGCTAGTGCCGAGCGACGACTATTTCCATGAAGGCGAGCTTGTCAGCGTGCTTACAACCGAGCCGCTTGACCGGAGGCTTGACTATAAGGCACCCGAGGGCGGTGTGCATTTGGGCGCATATGTGCAGGTGCCGCTTGGGCCAAGGCAGGTTGTGGGTGTTGTCTGGGGCAGGGGGCGCGGCGGCTTTGACTTGAAGAAGGCGCGGGGGGTGCACCGTGTGCTCGATGTTGCACCGATGCGCGCTGAGATGCGGTCATTTTTGGAGAAATGTGCCGGATACACACTAACGCCCCTGTCGCAAATGCTGCGCTTGGCAACGCGAGCGCCGGGGCTGGCAAACCCGCCGTCGATGCAGAAAGTCTACCGTAGGGGGAGCAAAGAGCCGGAGCGGATGACCGACGCGCGCCGCCGTGTGCTGCAGGTGTTTGACGACTACGGCGGTTTGGCATTTACACAGCGTGAGTTGGCTGATCATGCGGGTGTAACGCCCTCGGTGATCAAAGGCATGGTCAAGCTCGGCGCGGTGTTTGAGGAAGACACCCCGCGCGACTTGCCCTTTCCGGCCTTGCAGCCAGACTATGGCCGCAAGGAGCTTACGGAGGCGCAGGAGGCGGCGAGTGCCGAGCTTTGCGAGCGGGTGAGGGCGGAAGTCTATTCAAGCACATTGCTTTGGGGCGTCACCGGTTCTGGCAAGACCGAGGTTTACCTTGAGGCCATCGCCGAGACCCTGCGCAAGGGGCGGCAGGCTTTGGTGCTTTTGCCGGAAATCGCGCTCAGTGCCGAGTTCATGAACCGCGTTGAGGCCCGCTTTGGAGCGCGTGCGGCCGAGTGGCACTCGGGCGTTACCATGACCGAGCGCCGCCGCACCTGGAAGATGGTCGGCGAGGGCGCAGCACAGCTGGTGATCGGCGCGCGCTCGGCGCTGTTTTTGCCGTTCCGCGACTTGGGGCTTGTCGTCGTCGATGAGGAACACGACAATTCTTACAAGCAGGAAGACGGGGTGCTTTACAACGCCCGCGACATGTCGGTTTTGCGCGCGTCGCTGTGCTCGGCGCAGGTTGTTCTGGCTTCGGCAACACCGAGCCTGGAGAGCTGGACGAACGCGCAGTCGGGCAAATATGATCTCGTCGAACTTGGCGCGCGCTACGGCGAGGCCGTGCTGCCGGAGTTGCGCGCTATTGATATGCGACAGGTAACCTTGCCCTCGAACCGTTGGATATCGCCGGTGCTGGAAACTGCAGTCAAAACCCGCATGGCGCGGGGCGAGCAGTCGCTCTTGTTTCTGAACCGCCGCGGCTATGCACCGGTCACGCTTTGCCGCAAATGTGGTGAGCAGATCGGTTGTGACCATTGTGATGCGCGGATGGTTGAACACCGGTTTCAAAAGCGTCTGATGTGTCACCAGTGCGGCGAAAGCAAACCTATCCCCGAGGTCTGCCCCTCTTGTGATGCAGAGGATAGCCTCGCTGTTGTCGGCCCCGGTGTCGAGCGCCTTGCAGAGGAAGCCGCCGAGCGCTTTGAGGGCGCGCGCATTGCCGTGCTTTCGTCTGATCTGTTTGGCTCGGCGAGGGCACTTAAACAACAGATCACCGACATTGCCGAAGGCAGCGCGGATATCATCATTGGCACGCAGCTCGTGGCCAAGGGGCACAACTTTCCCTTGCTCACACTGGTCGGGGTGATCGACGCTGACTTGGGCTTGCAAGGCTCGGACATGCGCGCCGCCGAGCGCAGCTTTCAGCAGATGCGGCAAGTTTCCGGCCGAGCCGGACGGGCAGAAAAGCGCGGCGTTGCCATGTTGCAGACCTATCAGCCCGAGCACCCAGTTCTGCGCGCGATCATGTCGGGTGAAGAGCGCCAGTTTTGGCGCGCGGAAGCTGACGAGCGCCGCCTGTCGGGCATGCCGCCTTTTGGCCGTCTCGCAGGCATTATCATCAGCGCCCCCGAAGCGCAGGACGCTTATGAGCTTGGTGAACACCTCGCCCGCAACGCACAAGCGCTTGAGGCCGTGGGCGCGCAAGTTTTCGGGCCCGCACCAGCACCCATCGCGCGTGTGCGTGGCCGGCACCGTGTGCGCTTGCTTGTCAAAGCTTCAAAGGACACGCCGTTGCAAGCTGCGCTGGGTCAATGGACCAAGGGCCTGAAATTGCCCAACCAACTGCGCCTTAGCATCGACATTGATCCACAGAATTTCTTCTAATCTATATGGCTTGTGCACTCGCTCCAGCATTGCGCTGATCGACCATATAGTCGGTCACAACCGCGCCGATCCACATGCAAAACAGCGCCAGCCACGCCGTGCCAGCAAAGATAGAGCCGCCGGTAACGCCTGCACCAATTGCACAGCCACCGGCCAGCATCGCGCCAAAGCCCATGAGCACTGCGCCTGTCATCGAGCGGCGCATGTTGCTTTCGTCGGTGAACCCCTGGAGCTTGAATTCGCCCGTCAAAATCGACGCACCGAACGCGCCGATAACGACGCCGGGCACGAGCCCGACATCAAATTCCAGCACGGCGTTTCTATCGAGGAAAAACATAAGTGTATGCGCCGACGGGCCAGAAAACGTCGCGCTTTCAATCTGGATCGGGTCAAACACGACCTGGCTCAGGCTAAACGTCAGAACCCAGCCTAGTGCCACAGAGAAGCCGACGCCGGATGCAAAGACGAGCCGCATAACCCCGATCTTTTCTTTGAAGGAAAAGTAGAGCGCCAGTGCGGCTATGGCGAGCCCGAGCAGCAACCCTGCGTAGTCCGGCAGGCCACTTGCGGCCAGCAAATCAAGGTTGCGGCCGCCCGATGTTACCCAAAGCATAGCTAAGTTGTCGCGCACAGGCGAAAGAACGCCCGAAAGTGACATTTGTGCGACCACGGCAAACACCAATCCGGACACGACCGACCTCAGGTTCCCCGTTGCCGCCAGCACCAGAAGCCGGCCCGAGCAGCCACGCGCCAACACCATACCGGCACCGAATATCAGCCCACCAATAACTGCACCGGACCAGCTTCCGGGCACTGCCATCATTCGGGCATCAGCGCTTTGAAACCAACCTAAAAGCTGAGCGCCTTGCACCCAGACAAGAGCTGTTGAGAATGTCAGAAGCCAAACGGCGACTTTGTCTTTCAGCATGCCGCGCGCAAACTCAACCGCAGCAGCGCGCAAGCAAAACCTGCTGCGTTGGGCCGCAACCCCGAAGACACATCCGGTTATGAGCCCGAACAGCGCGACAGTGGGCGCTTCGCCAATCCGTTCAATCAGTGCAACAATGTCCATGGTGTCCCTCGCTTTGGAACCTAGTATGCATGAAGTCGAATGTGTATGCTTTGACTTACATCAGATTGTAGAAACTTCTGGGCCTTGCCCCAAAAACGGAATATGCGATTTGCATGTCCCGAATTGTCCCCCTTTCCGATAGCGCAACGCTGCCTCTTTGGCGGCGTCCTGAAACGCTGTTGTTTGTCATGGCTTTCACAATGCCGATAGCCTTTGCCACTTGGAGCGCCCTGCTCAACAACTTTGTTATCGAGGTTGGAAAGTTTGACGGTTCTGACAACGGCTGGCTGCACACTGTGCGCGAGATTCCGGGGTTTCTGGCGGTGGGTGTGATCGCCTTGATCATCTTCATTCGCGAGCAAGTCTTGGGCCTTGTGGCTTTGGTTATGCTTGGGGTCGCGACGGCTGTGACGGCGTGGTTTCCTTCTTTCGCAGGTATTCTGACACTGACGATGCTGTCGTCGATCGGCTTTCACTATTACGAGACAGTCAACCAATCGCTACAGTTGCAGTGGTTGCCCAAAGAACGGGCGCCGAAAGTGCTGGGGTATCTTCTCGCTGTGGGCTCCGGTGCGACGCTGATTTGCTACCTTTTCATCGTTCTGCTCTGGGAGCCGCTGAACCTGACTTACAACATTGTTTATATGGTCGCCGGCGGCGTGACAGTTGCGCTCGCGCTGTTCTGTCTGTTTGCTTACCCGCAGTTTGAAGCGCCGCATCCGCAGGTCAAGAAGATGATCCTGCGCAAGCGCTACTGGCTCTATTATGCATTGCAATTCATGGCGGGTGCACGCCGGCAGATATTCATGGTGTTTGCCGGTTTTATGATGGTCGAGAAGTTCGGGTTTGATGTGCATGAGATCACTGCGCTTTACCTGATTAATCTGGTGATCAACATCGTCATTGCGCCTGTGTTCGGCCATGTTGTTCACCGCTTTGGTGAACGCAACACCCTGCTATTTGAATACTGCGGATTGGCATTTGTGTTTCTCGCTTACGGCGGCATTTACTGGTTCGGATGGGGGGTGATGCTGGCCGGGTTTCTCTATGTTGTCGACCATGTGTTTTTCGCTTTGGCTTTGGCGCTTAAGACCTATTTCCAAAAGATCGCCGACCCACAAGACATTGCACCGACAGCCGCTGTGGCCTTCACGATCAATCACATCGCGGCGGTATTTTTGCCGGCGGGTCTTGGCTACTTGTGGCTCATTTCGCCAGCGGCGGTTTTCGGCCTTGCGTCGATGATGGCGGTGGGTTCGTTTGCTTTGGCGTTGATGATCCCCCGGCACCCCATGCGCGGCAACGAAACAATCTTCAGTCAAGGCACCAGCCCGAGCACTGCCTAGTTACTTCTTCATAATCGGAAAACCCCAATGACGAGCTACTCAGCCTTCACAACTCTCACCACAAAAGCCAGCGCCGAGGCGCTTGGCGAAGCGCTCGAAAACATGTTGCCTGCGCCAACCGGCGTTGGCGTGTTCGAGATGGAAGACGGCTCGGGAATTTGGGAGGTTGCCGGATACTTCACAGAGGCACCTGATTTGGGCGGGCTGGCGTTGCTTGAAGCGATGCACGGCGCGAAGGCCTTCGTTGTTTCCGACATTCCGGAAACCGACTGGGTTGCGAAAGTTAAGCGGGATTTGGCCCCAGTCGAGGCGGGGCGGTTTTTTGTTTATGGCAGCCACGATGCCGACAAGCTGCCCACGGGCTCCGAGCCATTGCTGATTGAAGCGGCGATGGCCTTTGGCACAGGGCACCACGGCACCACGCTTGGGTGCTTGCGAGCACTTGATCACCTTGCCAATGAAGGGTTTGCAGCCAAAACAGTTGCAGACATCGGCTGTGGCACGGCGGTTCTGGCGATGGGGGCAGCGCGGCTTTGGGATGCGCGCATTCTGGCAAGTGACATTGACGAAGTGGCGGTTGATGTCGCGCTCGCCAATGCGAAAGCCAACGGGCTTGCGGGGCGCATCGAGTGTATTGAGGCGGCGGGATTTGATCACCCTGATCTGGCCTCGGCTGCACCGTTCGAGCTGATCTTTGCCAATATCCTCAAAGGGCCATTGCTGGCGCTGGCACCCGAAATTGCGGCGAATCTCACCAAGGGCGGCTATGCGATTCTGTCCGGAATTCTGAACGAACAGGCCGAGGAAGTTCTGGCTGTTTATGCACGAAATGGGATCAATGAAGTGCGGTCAGATGTGATTGGTGACTGGACGACGCTTCTACTGACAAATTAAGATCAGATTTATGCGATTTCTCGTCTAATTTAAGGCAGTTGCCCTAGTTTTGCCACATTTCAGCGGGAAACTCATTTGCAATCCGGTGGGGGCTCACTGGAGACTGCCATGTCCGGTAAAGTTGAAAAATTTGATAAACGTCTTGGGCGCGTATCCAAGAAACACCGCGCAATGAGTCGCGGGTATTCTTTCCGCGTCGAAAAAACAGGGCTTATTTCGGTTCGCCCGCGGCGCTCGGGGGTAGGGTTCCCCTTGGGAGCAATCGCGCTCATCCTTGGTGTCGGAATCCTGTTCAAGGGCGTGGTGTTTGCCAACTACGGCCCAGAAAAATACCACTCCAAAGTTGAACTGCTGCAATCCGGAACGGTTGTTGAAAAGGCTGGAGCCTGGCTTTTGCAACCCGGAAAACCAACCTATGTAGTTGCGTCAATGGTCGGCGGGTTTATCCGCTAGTTCTTTCTAGTTCCTTCAAAAAAAAGCCGCGCTCCTGACCGGATGCGCGGCTTTCGTCCGTTTGGACCTAAGCAGAAGCTTTAGATGTGCTGCTCTGCGATGCGTTCGATGTCACCACGGCAGAGGCCGATGTCTTCAAGCTCGCGATCAGAGAGCGTTGAAAGCGCATTGCGTGTAATACGTGCGTCGTTCCAAGCCGAAACCATAGCGATGATGGGTGCGAAGAACTGGCCGATACGGCCATTTGAAGCAATGACTTGCTCGGTGCGTGTGAATTCGATTGAGGCCATATCCGTATTCCTTTTTTGTTGCGTTATGGTCAGTGTTGTCTGAGCCGCATCTAGGCCTGAAGTTTGCATCTCACAAGACTGAAAACTGCATATGAGCCATGCAATTTTTACATGGGTCGGATAGGCGGGAAACCGCCTTAATTTTATGGCCTAAATGCGGCTTTTTGGGTGTCGCAAACAGACGATTTGCGCCGTTTGCAGAGCCCCCGTGCCGCAACCCAGCGACATTGTGGCGTTTTTGTGCTTTGACTGTTAATGCTTGGCAGATGTTCTTGTTTCGTGCTAGTGCTTCAAAAAAGCAACAGGGCAGTGAGTAGCAATGCGCATTTTAGGGATAGATCCCGGTTTGCGAAACATGGGTTGGGGTGTGATTCAGGCATCCGGCAGCAAGTTGAGCTTTGTTTCCAACGGAGTCGTGCATTCGGAAGGCACCGATCTGGCTGACAGGCTGTGTTCGCTGCATCGCCAGTTGACTGATATCTGCCGCGAGTTTGCGCCCGAGACTGCCGCTGTTGAGCAGACCTTTGTCAACAAGGACGGTGCGGGCACTCTGAAGCTCGGACAAGCCAGAGGCATTGCACTGCTGGTTCCCGCGCAGTTCGGGTTGCGTGTTGGCGAGTACGCACCCAACAAGGTTAAGAAAACGGTTGTTGGAGTGGGTCATGCAAGCAAAGAGCAAATAAAGCACATGGTGAAGATGCAACTGCCCGGCGCGGATGTCACGAGTGCCGATGCGGCCGACGCTTTGGCGATTGCGATTTGCCACGCGCACCACCACAAGTATAACCAGTTATTGCTGCAAAAGACAGGAAGCTAGCGAATGATCGGAAAGATAGCCGGGCGGATTGATTACCGATCTGATGACCATGTGCTGATTGATGTCAAAGGCGTGGGTTACCTTGTCTATTGTTCGGAGCGCACAATGCAAGCTTTGCCTCGTGCGGGCGAGGCTGTGGCGCTCTATACCGATTTGCTGGTGCGCGAAGACAATTTGCAGCTGTTTGGCTTTACCTCGCTGGTCGAGAAGGAATGGCACAGATTGCTGATGTCTGTGCAAGGCGTTGGCGCGAAGGCGTCACTGGCGATTTTGGGCACATTAGGAGCCGAGAACGTGAGCCGCGCGATTGCGCTGGGCGACTGGAACGCTGTGAAGGCTGCCAAGGGTATCGGCCCCAAAACGGCGCAACGGGTGGTGCTTGATCTGAAGGATAAAGCTCCTACGGTGATGGCGTTGGTTGGTGGCGAAGCTGCGGCGCCCGATGACGATAGCGTTTTGGAAGATATTACGCCTGTGCCGAGCAAGCCTGTTGCTGGCGGAGCTGCGCAATCTGAGGCACTCTCGGCGCTGACCAACCTTGGTTATGCCCCAGGCGAGGCGGCTGCGGCTGTGGCGCAGGCCCAGAACGAAGGCGCGGGCGATGACACTTCGGCCTTGATCAGGGCTGCGTTGAAGCTGATGGCGCCGAAAGGGTAACAGCATGAATGAACGTGAGCCGATGCTAAGCCCCGAGAGCCAACCAACTGATCTTGAGCGCGCTTTGCGGCCTCAGAGCCTAAATGAGTTTGTTGGCCAAGCCGAGGCGCGGGCAAACCTCAAGGTGTTCATCGAAAGCGCCAAGATGCGTAAAGACGCGATGGACCACACTTTGTTTCACGGGCCGCCCGGTTTGGGTAAAACCACACTGGCGCAGATTATCGCGAAAGAGCTTGGTGTCGGCTTTCGGATGACCAGCGGGCCGGTTCTGGCCAAGGCAGGCGACTTGGCGGCTATTCTGACCAACCTTGAAGCCCATGATGTGTTGTTTATTGATGAAATTCATCGGTTGAACCCTGTGGTCGAAGAAGTGCTTTACCCTGCATTGGAAGATTTCGAGCTTGATTTGGTGATCGGCGAGGGGCCAGCCGCGCGCACAGTGCGCATTGAGTTGCAGCCTTTTACACTTGTCGGTGCGACCACGCGGCTGGGCTTACTGACAACGCCGCTGCGCGACCGCTTTGGCATTCCGACACGCTTGCAGTTTTATTCGGTGGAAGAGCTTGAGACGATTGTCAGCGGCAATGCGCAAAAACTTGAGATCAAGGCTGACAAGGCCGGCGCGCAAGAGATTGCCAAGCGCTCGCGAGGGACGCCGCGGATTGCGGGGCGTTTGCTGCGACGGGTCGTTGATTTTGCGCTTGTGGAGGGCGACGGCGTTATCACACAGGAGCTTGCCGATAAGGCGTTGTTGCGCCTCGGCGTTGATGCGCTCGGCCTTGACGGGGCTGACAGGCGCTATCTTAACCTGATCGCTGAAAACTATGCCGGTGGGCCTGTCGGCATTGAAACCATCGCCGCTGCGCTGAGCGAAAGCCGCGACGCGCTGGAAGAAGTGATCGAGCCGTTTTTGCTGCAACGGGGCTTGCTGCAACGCACCCCGCGCGGGCGGATGCTGGCACATAAGGGCTGGGAGCACTTGGGGCTGACACCGCCGAAGTCGAGAAATGATCTTTTCGAGTAGGCGCTGAGCGGCTAGAAGCGCGGGCATGACAGATTTACTCAGACCTGACGATATCGAAACGCTGTTCACACGCGCTGAGGGTAACTTTTTGTTTGCCCGTTGGGGCAGGCCGATCGCTCCGATCGTGTTTGGTGTTGATGATGCGACGGTGAGCGTTGTCAAAGGCGCGCTTGAGGCGATGTCGGTGCTCACGCAGCATCCATTGGCCGAAACTGATGCCGAACTCGGCTCCAATCTCATGGTCTTCTTCTTTCGCGAGTGGGACGAACTGCTTGAGGTATCAGACCTTGATAAGTTGGTGCCAGACCTAAACGAGCTTGTCGGACGGCTCAAGGCGCAGGACGCGCAGCAATATCGTTTCTTTAGGTTTGACGAGGCCGGGGCAATCAAAGCTGCGTTCAGCTTTATCAGGGTGACAAAGGTTTTGGCAGAAATGCCTGCTGAAAGCCTTGCGCTGAGTGAGGTGGTGCAGACTTCGCTGCTGTGGTCACAGTCTGCCTTCGCGACGCGCTCCCCGCTGGCACGGCTGCCCAACGGAGCACATGTGTTGCGGCCTGACATCGCGGCAGTATTGAAAGCAGCATATGACAAAACGCTGCCAGACATCGACCAAGACAAAAGCTTTGCCTTGCGGCTTTGCGCGCGGGCTAGCATAGTTTTGGCTGACAACACTTAGAGGCCAAGCTGATGATCTACGAACTCCCGGTGCGTGTTTACTATGAAGACACTGACATGGCGGGCATCGTCTATTACGCCAACTATCTGCGCTACATCGAACGCGGGCGCTCGGAGTGGGTGCGCGAGATCGGACTTGACCAGAATGTGATGAAGGACCGTGATGGCATTGTTTTTGCCGTGCGCCGCGTTGAGGCGGATTATCTCGGATCAGGAAAGCTCGACGATGAATTGCTGGTGCAGACTGCTGTAAAATCGGTAACCGGTGTAAGAATGGTTATGGAGCAATGGGTTAAGCGCGGTGAAGACGTGTTGTTTCATGCGCTTGTCACCGTTGTTTGCATGAGTCTCGATGGCCAACCCACGCGACTTCCGGCGAATATTCGCCAGATGGTGCATTGAAACAGGCTTAACTGCGACTTGGGATAGCTTTCTGTAAAGGAATAGGCTAATTTGCTCTCAATAATGGCGAAAAGCCGTAACTTGAGAGCAGGCATAATGGAAGCAGAGACTCTGGCGATTGCGCAGGAGATTGATTTCTCCTTGTGGGCACTTTTTGCACGCGCAACCCTTACCGTAAAAATCGTAATGATCATGTTGATCGTGGCCTCCGGCTGGTCGTGGTCGATTATCATTCAGAAAATCATCAATTACCGCAAGGCGCAGTCTGAAGCTGAGACTTTTGATCACGCGTTCTGGTCAGGTGAGCCGCTTGATGCGCTTTATGACCAGATCGGGCCTGACCCAAGCGGCCAAAGCCAACGGATATTTGCCAGCGGTATGACAGAATGGCGACGCTCGCACCGGCAAGATGGCGGACTTATTGCAGGCGCGCATTCGCGGATTGATCGAACGATGGATGTCGCTATCGCTAAAGAGGCTGAGGGGCTGCAAAGAGGTTTGCAAGTGCTCGCGACTGTTGGTTCAACCGCGCCGTTTATCGGGCTGTTTGGAACCGTGATCGGCATCATGAATGCTTTCATCGAGATCGCAGAGCAGCAAAACACCAACCTCGCGGTTGTTGCTCCGGGCATTGCCGAAGCTTTGCTGGCAACGGGGCTTGGCCTTTTGGCGGCGATTCCCGCGGTTATCTTTTACAACAAACTCAGCGCTGATAGCGACCGGATCGTGGCAGGCTACGAAGCCTTTGCTGACGAATTTTCGACGATCCTGAGCCGCCAGCTGGACAGTTGATATGGGAGCTGGAGTTGTTCAAAAAGACACCGGCTCTGGCAGCCGTCGTCGCCGCGCTCGCGGGCGTTCACGGCCTATGGCCGAGATCAACGTCACACCTTTTGTCGACGTGATGTTGGTGCTCCTGATCATCTTTATGGTGGCGGCGCCTTTGCTGACTGTTGGCGTGCCTGTCGAGTTGCCCAAGACTGCGGCCAATGCGTTACCTGCCGAGGCTGAAGAGCCGCTGACGGTGACAGTCACGGCCGAAGGCATCGTTATGGTGCAGGAGAGCGAAGTTGCGCGTGATGACCTGATCGGCAAGTTGCGGGCAATCGCGGCCGAGCGGGCGGATGATCGCATTTTTCTGCGGGCTGACGGGGCGGTGCCCTATGCCGAAGTCGTGCAAGTCATGGGTGCGCTCAACCGCGCAGGGTTTTCAAACATCGGGCTGGTGACAGAATCCGGCGGCCCAAGCCTTGACGGCGAGAACTAACAGGGCGCGGCGGTGAACACCGGTCAATACATATCACTTGCAGGCCACGCGGGCCTGATTTGTATTCTGTTGCTTGGCGGCAGGTGGAACTCAGAGCCGCTGCCTTTTGATGTAACTTCGGTGTCTGTTGTCAGCACTGAGGCATACGAGGCCGCGATGAATGCAGCCTCTACCGCGGCACCCAGTGTCGAGACGGATGTTGAAACACCGCAAACTCCGACGGAAACACCTGCCGAGACAACCACACCCGCCGAAGACACAACACCCACGGCAGAAGTGCCTGATGTACCGCAACCTGAACCTGATGACGCACCGCAGATTGATACTTCGGAGCCTGCGCCAACGGAAGTTGAGCCAGCTCCTTCCGAGATCGTGCCGCCGAGTGAAAACCTCGCACTTCTGGTGCCTGAGCGATCAGTGCGCCCACGCATTAAGCCTGTTGAGCGTATCGCTCCGGAGCCTGTCGCCACACCTGCGGAACCAGATGTGCAGCCTGCGGACACGCCTGAAGTTGACCGTGTAGAAGATGCGCCGAGTGAAACACCTGCCGAGCCGACCGACGCAGCACAGCCTGAAGAGGCGACTACCGAGATTGACCCCGAAGCCAAAGATGACAGCTTTGCTGCTCCGGCGACATCTGTGCGCCCGAAAACGCGGCCAAGGCGTGCTGCAGCCACAGAGCCCGCTGAAACGCCAAGCACTGAAGATGCTGTCGCTGGCGCTCTTGCCGAAGCTTTGGGCGAAAGCTCTGAAGAGCCGACACCAGCTGCCCCCTCGGGCCCACCGTTGACAGGCGGCGAGCGCGAAGGGCTGAAACTGGCGGTTTCCCGCTGTTGGAACCTCGGCGCTCTTTCTTCTGAAGCGATGGCCGTTACCATCATCGTTGCTATGGATATGACACGAGACGGAAAGCCTGTGGTTCCTTCGATCAAACTGCTCAGCAGTTCCGGCGGCTCGGATGCGGCCGCCAACAAAGCCTATAGTGCCGCGCGCCGGGCGATCATCCGATGTGGCGCCAGCGGGTATGACCTGCCGGATGAGAAGTTCGAGCAATGGCGTTCGATTGAAATGAAGTTCAACCCCGAGAGTATGAGGTAAGGTATGACCATGAGAATTTGGGCAATACTAGTTTTTACAGTTATGGGCGTGTTGCCAGCAGTCGTGCAGGCGCAAGAGCCGTTGCGCATCGAGATCACAGACGGTGTGATCGAGCCGATGCCATTTGCGGCGCCTGCCTTCGTGCCCGAGGGCGGCGGATCGGGGCAACTTGCTGCTGACATTGCCTCTGTGGTCGCAGCTGATCTGGCTGGCACGGGGCTGTTCCGCGAAATCGACAAGGCAGCGTTTATCAGCACGGTTTCGAGCTTTTCGGCACCGGTGCAATATGCGGACTGGAAGGCCATCAACGCGCAGGCTTTGATCACTGGTGCGGTTTCGGTGCAGGGCGAGAAAGTCACGGTGAAATTCCGCGTTTACGACGTGTTTGCCGGGCAAGAGCTTGGCGAAGGATTGCAACTTGCCGGCACGCGCGCTGGATGGCGACGCATGGCCCATAAGGTTGCTGACACGGTTTACAGCCGCATCACAGGCGAAGGCGGCTACTTTGACAGCCGCGTGGTCTTTGTCAGCGAGCAGGGGCCAAAGAACGCCCGCAAAAAGCGCCTCGCGATCATGGATTATGACGGGGCCAATGTGCAGTTTTTGACTGACAGCAGCGCGATTGTTCTGGCGCCTCGCTTCTCGCCGACAGGTGATCGGGTGCTGTATACCTCTTATGAAACGGGCTTTCCGCGGATTTATGTGCTTGATGTTGCCAGCGTGGGCCGCCGTGTGCTGCAAAGCCGCGACAACACCACCAGCTTTGCACCGCGGTTTTCGCCGGACGGGCAAAAAGTTGTTTATTCACAAGAAAGCGGCGGCAACACTGATATTTTCCTGATGGATATCAACTCGGGAAGTGAGCAGCGGTTGACCTCTGCACCTTCGATCGAGACATCTCCGAGTTTCTCACCGGATGGCAGCCGGATCGTGTTTGAAAGCGACAGAAGCGGCAGCCCGCAGCTTTACGTCATGTCTGCGGGTGGCGGCGAGCCGCAGCGCATCAGCTCGGGTTCGGGGAGTTACGGAACACCGGTTTGGTCGCCACGTGGCGACATGGTGGCGTTTACCAAGCAATCAAAAGGGCGTTTTCATATCGGCGTCATGCGCACAGATGGTTCGGGTGAGAAACTGCTGACAGCCTCCTTCCTTGAAGAGGGGCCGACGTGGTCGCCCAACGGGCGTGTCATTATGTTTACCCGCGAAACCCAAGGCGCGAGCGGACAATCGAGCCTTTACTCGGTTGATATAAGCGGACGGAACCTCAAAAGAGTGAAAACCGAGGGCGGGGCATCTGATCCGTCTTGGTCACCATTACAAAACTAAGCGAGCGATTGCTTGCAGTAATCTTACAGGATTCACAAAATGCACCGCTTGTGTTAAGCAGGGGCAAAACACAAAAGGCAAAGAGCATGAAACTCAAACTTATCACCATCGTCGTACCGGCCCTAGCGCTGCTTACGGCTTGCACGACACCTGACCGCTTTGACAATGAGGCGGGCGCAAATGCCTCGACTGCTCCGGCGACATCCGTCACCCCGGGCTCGGCGCAAGACCCGAAATCACCTTTGTATTTTCAGCAGACAATCGGCGATCGGGTGTTGTTTCTGATCGATCAGTCAACATTGAACGACGATGCCAAGCGGGTGCTTGACGGGCAGGCCGCATGGCTAACCACCAACGCCAGCTTTGATGTGGTGATCGAAGGCCACGCCGACGAACAGGGCACGCGCGATTACAACCTTGCGCTCGGCGCACGTCGGGCCAACTCGGTGCGGGAATACCTGCTTTCAAAAGGCCTGCCGGCCTCACGGCTCAAAACTCGCAGCTATGGCAAAGAACGCCCGCTTGCGATTTGCAGCGAAGAATCCTGTTACGCCAAGAACCGCCGCGCTGTGACCATCCTTTCAACTGGTCTTAGCAGCTAACGGAGGCCTGCTCATGCGCGCTTTATTCACGACCATCTTGATCATCTTGAGCGCGACAGTTTTGCGCGCCCAGGACAGCGAAACGCTTGCCGACATACGCCAAGAGCTAACGGTGCTTCATGTCGAGGTGCAAAAGCTCAAGCGTGAACTGTCGACGACCGGCACAGCTGGAACGGCAACTGGCGGCGGCTCGATGCTCGAGCGCGTTGATGCGATCGAGGCGGAGTTGCGCCGGATCACGGCACAGTCGGAAAGCTTGCAGTTTCGCATAGAGAAGGTTGTGAAAGACGGCACGAACCGCATCGGCGATCTGGAGTTCAGGCTTGTAGAGCTTGAAGGCGGCGATGTGAGCACACTGGGCGAAACCACAACATTGGGAGGTGACACGGGGGCTGAGACCGCCAGCGAGCAGACCGTTGTCGTGACGCCAACCGAAACGCCAACAGAAGATGCGCCGCAATTGGCAATCGGAGAAGAGTCCGACTTTGCAGCCGCACGGGCAGCGCTTGAAGCGGGCGAGTTTGAAACTGCCGCTGCCAAGTTCCAAACCTTTAACGAGACCTACCCGGGGTCACCACTGGGTGGCAAAGCCCAGCTGGCCTATGGTGCTGCCCTTGAAGGGCAGGAGGACTTGAAAGGTGCCGCGCGTGCCTACCTTGCCGCCTTCAGCCAGAACCCTACAGGGGCCGACGCACCGGAAGCCCTGTTTCGGTTGGGGCGAGGCTTGGGTCGGATCGGGCAGACCAGCGAAGCTTGCGTGACGCTCTCGGAAGTGAGCCTGCGGTTTCCGGGTGGCGAGCCTGCGCAAAAGGCCGTTGCCGAGCATAGCCGTCTCGGCTGCCAGTGACGCTAGAGCAGCTATTTGACAGCGAAATGACAGGCGAAGCAGGCCCGCTTGGCCTTGCCGTTTCAGGCGGTAGCGACTCGCTTGCATTGCTTTTTCTGGCGCAGGGCTGGGCCACAGGTGCCGGTGTCCAATTGTATGTGGCGACCGTTGATCACGGCTTGCGGGAAGAAGCCGCTCAAGAGTGCGCCGTGGTTGCGGCGCATTGCAAAGCACTCGGACTTGAGCATAGCATTCTGGATTGGCGCTGGAGCGGTGAAGGGAACCTGCAAGCCCATGCCCGGGCCGGACGTTACCAAGCACTTGCTGGTTGGGCGCACGCCAAAGGGCTAAGTGCCGTTGCCCTAGGGCACACGCGTGACGATGTCGCGGAGACATTTCTTATGCGCCTGGAACGTGGCTCGGGCGTCGCAGGACTTGCGCGGATGAAGAGCCGTTGGAGCGCGCATGATATGAGTTGGCGGCGGCCGTTACTCGGCACTGCGCGCTCTGAACTACGCCATTATCTTGAGGCTCGCGGTGTTCAATGGTGCGAGGACAAATCAAACAGCGACACACGGTTCGGGCGTGTCAAAACCCGCGCGGCACTTGATGTGCTCGAAGGGCTTGGCATCAGCCGACAAACGCTTGCTGACACAGCCGAGCGGCTGAGTGGAGCGCGCGCGGCTTTGGACTTTTTGTGCGATGACATCGGTAGAAAGGCCGCAAAACTTGACGGGCCCGACGTGGTTTTTAACACAAAGGACCTAAGCGCCGCTCCTGAAGAAACCTGCCAACAGTTGCTTAGCCAAGTGCTTGCATGGGTCGGACAAACGCAATATCCGCCGCGGCGCCAAGCTACGGTGACCGCTTTGAGCGAAGCCAAAGCCGCAACATTGAACGGCTGTTTGCTGACGAGGACAGCTGACAAGTTGCGCATTACGCGCGAACTTTCTGCTGTTTCTGACCAACGCGTCCCGAGCCATGGGCTGTGGGACGGGCGTTTTAAGTTCCACGGTGAGCACTCCAAAGAGCTCACGCTCGGTGCCCTTGGAAGTGCCGGGCTTGCCGCTTGCGATGACTGGCGGGCGACCGGACTTCCGCGAAGCTCGCTTCTGGCATCACCGGCTCTCTGGCGCGGAAGCGATCTTGTCGCCGCACCTTTTGCGAATTTCGGCAGTGGATGGCGCACCGAGATCATTGCCCCGCCTGCATTTTTACGCCGATAACGCGCCTGCTTCAAATATTCGCAGGGTTTTTGTGTTAAGCGCGTTGAAGATATCGTGTTGATGTCTATTTTAACCTGCAAGACTGCGTGCTATCTGCGCAGGAACAACTGTTTTTTAGGAGAGCTCCCTTGGGCAACGCCAGAAACCTCGCATTTTGGGCCATCATTGTGGTCTTGGTCCTTATGCTCTTCAGCCTATTCTCAGATGCCAACTCTTCTGGGCAAAGCTCGGCGCGGAGCTACTCGGAGTTTGTTGAAGCTGTTGAAGGCAAATCTGTTCAGGAAGTGACGCTTGATGGTGAGCAAGTGCGTTATGTCACCACCGACGGCCAAACCCATGTTGCTATCAAACCGTCTGACGCGGAAGTGACCGACCTTCTGATCGCAAACGACATTGCTGTAACTGCGCGGCCTCAGGAGCAATCCGGGTTTCAAGCATTCTTGCTGACGCTCTTCCCGTTTGTGTTGCTGATTGGTGTCTGGATTTACTTCATGAACCGCATGCAAGGCGGCGGCAAAGGTGGAGCGATGGGCTTTGGCAAGTCAAAAGCCAAGATGCTGACAGAGCAATCGGGCCGTGTCACGTTTGACGATGTCGCCGGAATTGATGAGGCCAAGGAAGAGCTGGAAGAGATTGTCGAGTTTCTGCGCAATCCGCAGAAGTTCTCGCGTCTTGGCGGCAAAATCCCCAAAGGGGCGCTGCTTGTCGGCCCTCCTGGCACGGGTAAAACCTTGCTGGCACGCGCGATTGCGGGCGAGGCAGGTGTGCCGTTCTTCACCATCTCTGGTTCAGATTTTGTTGAGATGTTTGTCGGCGTCGGCGCGAGCCGTGTGCGCGACATGTTTGAACAGGCCAAAAAGAATGCACCCTGCATTGTGTTTATTGACGAAATCGACGCCGTTGGCCGCCACCGTGGCGCAGGCTATGGCGGCGGCAACGACGAGCGCGAGCAAACGCTCAACCAGCTGCTTGTTGAAATGGACGGTTTTGAAGCCAATGAAGGCGTGATCATCATCGCCGCGACCAACCGTAAAGATGTGCTCGACCCTGCTCTGCTGCGTCCGGGCCGCTTTGACCGTCAGGTAGATGTGACAAACCCAGATATCAAAGGCCGCGAGAAGATTTTGGCTGTGCACGCGCGCAAAACGCCGCTTGGCCCTGATGTTGACCTGCGCATTATCGCGCGTGGCACGCCGGGCTTTTCGGGTGCTGACTTGGCGAACCTTGTGAACGAAGCTGCCTTGACGGCGGCACGCATCGGGCGCCGTTTTGTGGCGATGACCGATTTTGAATTTGCCAAAGACAAGATCATGATGGGTGCCGAGCGCCGGAGCATGGTTTTGACCAAAGACCAGAAAGAAAAAACGGCCTATCATGAAGCCGGCCATGCGATTGTTGGCATTATGCTGCCGAAATGTGATCCGGTTTATAAGGCAACAATCATCCCGCGCGGTGGTGCTTTGGGCATGGTGATGAGCCTGCCTGAAATGGACAAGTTGCAAATGTTCAAAGACGAGGCTGAAGAGCGTATCGCCATGACCATGGCTGGCAAGGCAGCGGAGATATTCAAATACGGCGCCGAGAGTGTGTCGTCGGGCCCTGTTGGTGACATCATGCAAGCCAGCGCCTTGGCGCGTTCGATGGTCATGCGCTATGGCATGTCCGACAAGGTTGGCAACATCGATTACCAAGAGGCGGCTTCGGGCTATCAGCCCAATGGCGGCGCCGGCGGTTTCTCGATCTCTGCGAGCACCAAAGAGCTGATCGAGGAAGAAGTGAAACGCTTTATCGACGAAGGCTATGAGCGCGCTTACAAGCTGATCTCGGAAAACGAGGAAGAGTTTGAACGCCTCGCGCAGGGCCTGCTGGAATACGAAACCCTGACCGGTGACGAGAT
Organism: Lentibacter algarum; assembly: GCF_018860975.1. Lineage (GTDB taxonomy): Bacteria > Pseudomonadota > Alphaproteobacteria > Rhodobacterales > Rhodobacteraceae > Lentibacter > Lentibacter algarum_A. The sequence goes on along the minus strand of NZ_JAHKQI010000003.1, from coordinate 253,580 downwards.
CAAGCGTGTGATGAACGGCGAACCGCCACACAAGGAAGATGACGAGGATACCTCGGATGATGATGCATCTTCTGTCACGGCAATTCCAAAAACCAAACCACGCAGCAAGGCTGGTAAAGACAGCAAAGACGGTGGCTTGGAGCCTGAGCCCTCGGCATGAGCAAATCAGCCAGAAACGACTGGAACCCAAACGCATACAGTAAGTTCCGCTCGCTCAGAGTGCGTCCGGCGCTTGACCTGTTACAATCGGTTCCTTCGGTGGGCGGCGGCAAGCTGGTTGACTTGGGCTGCGGCAACGGCGTCATCGGACCAGCCCTCAAGGAGCGATTTGTCGGGCATGATTTGATCGGCGTTGATGCGAGCCCTGCGATGCTAGACGCAGCCCGCAGTAGCGGATGCTATAGTGACTTGGTCGAAGCGGATATCTCTAGCTGGTCAGGAGATGCGCCTCTCGGCCTGATCTTTTCCAACGCTGCGTTGCACTGGCTACCAGATCATGAAGTTTTGCTGCCCAAACTCGTTAAGCAACTTGGTAAAGGCGGCACTTTGGCGGTGCAGTTGCCACATCAGAACAATGCTCCGTCACACCGTGTTTGGCGCTCGCTGATGGACGAATTGTTTGCGGATCGCTTTGATGAAAATGATGTGCCGAGTGCGTTGAAGCCTGCGCAGTATCATGGGCTTCTGGCAGGTATGGGGCAGCTTAGCCTGTGGGAAACCGAGTATTACCAAGTGCTTGAAGGTGAGGCCGGTTCGCACCCGGTGCGCCGCTTTACAGAAGCGACATATGCGCGCCCGTTCTTGCAGGCCTTGGATGCTGACGAGAAGGCCGAGATCATTGCGCGCTATGAGGCGGTGATGGAAAAGGCCTATCCGCGCGACACAAACGGGCGGGTGTTGTTCCCGTTCCGGCGGCTGTTTTTCACGCTGACGGCTTAAGGCGCGACTGTCATGGTGACGCTTTGTTCACCGATGCTTTTGCCTTGCCGGATAAACCGCACCTGCCCTTTGTAGACACCGGCGGGCCAAGTTTCTGCGTTTAGCTTTTTTCCAGCGGCGCGGTAGGCGAGGGCCTGTTCCTTTTTGAACAGAGCCTTGTGAGTAAAGTTAAGCCCCTCCGGGCCATTGATTGTCAGTTCAAGCACATCTCCGTGTCGCGTTCCGAACACATATCCCCAGATCACCACGGCGCTTGCAGTGCTGTCCATTTCGGGCTCGTGGGCAGTGCCTGATTTGACGGCCTCAAAGCTGGGCAGGTGTGACGAAAACCCGAGTTGAATAAGCCCTCCGGCTTGATAGCCAATGTCGGTTGTCCAGAGGGGAATACTTTGGGAGCCGCATTCTGCGCTGGCCTTTGGCTCGAATGGATCAACCACCTCTCCATTGTGGCGCAGGCTCAGGTGAACATGGGGAAACTCGGTTTTACCCGAGTAACCGACTTGGCCCAAAACCCCACCGGCTTTCACTCTGTCGCCTTTGTGCACGGTTACGCTTCCAAGTTTCATGTGGCAGTATTGCGTTTGCCAGCCGTCACCGTGATCAAGCAAAACGCCATTGCCGCATTCACGGCCGTCGACGTCACTTGAAAGGCCGGTGTCTGGCATTTCATCGCGGGTGCCGCGCACGACGCCGCTCGCCGAGGCAAGCACGTCAACGCCTTTTTGCATGTCTGCGAGCGAGGGCAGTGCGAAGTCGGTTCCCTTGTGGCCGTCATAGGTAAGGTCTTGGCACATGAAGTCGGCGTCGGTTTCTGCGGCGCTGTCCCGGTCGACGTAGTTTTGGATGTAGCAGGTGTCCCCAAGAGTGCAGTCGATGGGGAGTGCGAGGCGGGGCGCCTCAGCAAAAACAGGCGCGGCCAGAGCCGCGCCTGTTAAAAATGCGAGACAGCGAAGCATCACTCAGCCGTTAAGAGCGGCGGCTTTTTCTTGCTGGAAATACGCGGCTTGTCAGGCCCCTCAAGGCGCAGATCAAGAGCGCCGTCTTTGATGCCGACTTTGACGAGGCCACCCTTGGCAAGCTTGCCAAACAACAGCTCTTCGGCGAGCGGCTTTTTGATGTGCTCCTGAATGACGCGGCCAAGCGGGCGGGCGCCCATCTTGTCGTCATAGCCCTTTTCGGCCAACCATTCGGCGGCGGCGCGGGTGAGCTCGAAGGTTACGTTGCGATCCATCAACTGAGCTTCAAGTTGCAGCACAAACTTCTCGACCACTTGCAAGATCACTTCCTTGCCGAGCGGAGCAAAGCTGATCACCGCATCAAGACGGTTGCGGAACTCGGGTGTAAAGGTGCGTTCGATCGCTGCGGTGTCCTCGCCTTCACGACGGTCACGGCCAAAGCCGATCGCCTCTTTGGCCTGGTCGGCCGCGCCGGCATTGGTTGTCATGATCAACACCACATTGCGGAAGCTGACGGTGCGGCCGTTGTGATCGGTCAACTCGCCATTATCCATAACTTGCAGCAGGATGTTATAAACGTCGGGGTGGGCTTTCTCGATCTCGTCGAGCAGCAACACGCAATGCGGGTGCTGATCGACACCGTCAGTAAGCAAACCGCCCTGATCGAAGCCGACATAGCCGGGAGGCGCACCAATGAGGCGTGAAACGGCGTGCTTCTCCATGTATTCGGACATGTCAAAACGCAGCAGTTCAACGCCCAGAGTGGAGGCGAGTTGCTTGGCGACTTCGGTTTTGCCAACGCCGGTCGGGCCGGAGAAAAGGTAGTTGCCAATCGGCTTTTCAGGCTCACGCAGGCCGGCGCGCGATAGTTTGATCGCCGACGACAGCGCGTCAATGGCGTTGTCTTGGCCGAAGACAACCCGCTTGAGCGAGTTCTCGAGGTCTTTGAGCACGATGCCGTCGTCTTTAGAAACCGACTTCGGCGGAATGCGCGCGATCTTGGCAACAACCGCCTCGACATCTTTGACGCCAATAACCTTGCGGCGCTTGGCGGACTTGAGCAGATGCTGCGCCGCACCGGCCTCGTCGATTACGTCAATCGCGGAGTCAGGCAGCTTGCGGTCATTAATGTAGCGCGAAGCCAGTTCAACCGAGGTTTTGATCGCATCATTGGTGTATTTGACGGCGTGGTGGTCTTCAAAATGGGTTTTGATGCCACGCAGGATTTTGACAGCATCCTCGACAGTTGGCTCGTTGACATCGATCTTCTGGAACCGGCGGGAAAGTGCACGGTCTTTCTCGAAATGCTGGCGGAACTCTTTGTATGTGGTTGAGCCCATAGTGCGCAGCTTGCCACCCGCGAGGGCAGGTTTGAGCAGGTTCGAGGCGTCCATCGCGCCGCCGGAAGTTGCACCAGCGCCTATCACAGTGTGAATTTCGTCGATAAACAGCACGGCATCGTCATGGTCTTCAAGTTCGGTGACAACGGCCTTGAGGCGTTCTTCAAAGTCACCACGATAGCGAGTGCCAGCCAGCAACGCGCCCATATCGAGTGAGTAGATCGTAGTTTTCGAAAGAATTTCGGGGATGTCGCCCGTAACGATCTTGTTGGCGAGGCCTTCAGCGATGGCGGTTTTGCCAACTCCGGGATCACCGACAAGTAAGGGGTTGTTCTTGCGACGGCGACAGAGCACTTGAATGCAGCGTTCAACTTCACTGTCACGGCCTATCAGCGGGTCAATATCGCCCTGCTGGGCCTTGGCGTTGAGATCAACACAGTATTTTGACAGAGCCGTCTCCTCAGCGGGGGTGGCTTCTGCTGTGTGCATCTCGTGGTCTTGTTCGTGATCCGCGCCCGTAAGCGGACGATTCTCGCCAAAGGCAGGGTCTTTGGCAACACCATGAGCGATAAAGTTGACGGCGTCATAGCGCGTCATTTCCTGTTCTTGCAAAAAGAAGGCGGCGTTGCTTTCGCGTTCGGCAAAAATAGCAACAAGCACGTTTGCGCCTGTTACTTCCGAGCGGCCCGAGCTTTGAACGTGAATCGCTGCGCGCTGGATGACCCTTTGGAAGGCGGCAGTGGGCACAGCCTCAGAGCCTTCAATGTCTGTCACCAGATTGAGCAGTTCTTCGTCGATGAACTCGGCCACAGACTGCCGCAGGTCTTCAAGATCAACAGCGCAGGCGCGCAACACGCGTGTTGCATCAGGCTCATCCAGCAAGGAGAGCAAGAGGTGTTCAAGTGTCGCAAACTCGTGGCGTTTCGAGTTGGCGAGGGCCAGCGCTGAGTGAATGGCTTGTTCTAACGTTGTTGAAAATGACGGCACTGCTCTGGTGCTCCTTCTGACTTGGGCGGCTGAAGCTTGGTTGCTTCTGGCTCATTGATCTTCGCCTATCGTTAAAGTGTGGCCGATACTGCCCAGTCTTCAAGAGGTTTCTTTAAATAAAGTATCACAATTGGCGTGATTGCCGAAAAAAACCCCTAGAAAGCGTCTTTCATAGCGCGAAGTTTCGTAAAACTCTCCTTATCGGTGGCATTTGGCAGGCCGATCGCGCTTTTGATACTCGGCTCGTTGGCGCGCAAGAAAGGGTTTGTTGCCCGCTCAAGCGCCAGTGTCGAGGGCACGGTGAAGCCGCCTTGGGCCCTGATTTTGGCAGTTTCTATGTTGCGCAAGGCGAGCGCTTTGTTGTCAGGATCGACCGTTGCGGCGAAGCGACCGTTCGAGGCGGTGTATTCATGGCCTGAACAAACGAGGGTCGTTTCTGGTAAAGTTGCGAACTTGTTCATGCTGTCATGCATGAGTTCGGGCGAGCCTTCAAACAACCTTCCGCATCCAAGTGCCATCAGGCTGTCACCGGAGAATACGAGGCCAGAAGCAGGTAGGTAAAACGCAATGTGCCCGAGTGTGTGGCCAGAGACATCAAACACCTGCACCTCTTCGCCAAGCAAAGTGAAGCTGTCTCCGTCGCTATAGGCGTGATCAAGGGTGGGAAGGCGGTGCTCATCGGCTTTCGCTCCGATCACAGTCAGGTCGTCGCGGCCAGTGAGGCTGTCCAGGCCTTCAACATGATCCCAGTGATGATGGGTGAGCAGCACGGTTTTGAGCGACCAGCCGCGCTTTTCCAGTTCTGCATTTATCGGCGCAGCCTCTGGCGCATCGACAAGCGCCGCTTCTCCGGCATCATTGGCGATCAGGAAAGCGTAGTTGTCTTCCAAGCAGGGAACGGTGGCGAGTGTGAGGGGCATAGCATTTCCTTACCGGTTTGATATGGTTTATCAAAGAGTGACGGATCAGGGCAGGGGCTGCAATGCATCTTGACGTGAAAGACCTGCGGAACTTTTATTATCGCAGCACGCTCGGGCGGGCCGCGCAAAAGGTGATCCGTGACCAGATGTTGGAAATCTGGCCCAGTGCGAACGGCCAGTCTGTGCTCGGCTTCGGCTTTGCTGCGCCTTTGCTGCGGCCATACCTCAAGGATGCGCGGCGAGTGACCTGCCTTATGCCGGGCCCACAGGGTGTGATGCCCTGGCCCGCCAAAATGCCGAACGTCAGTGTGCTTTGTGAAGAGACGCACTGGCCCGTCGAAACAGGGCATGTCGACAAACTGGTGCTGATGCACGGGCTGGAAACCAGCGAATGGCCGGCTGCAGTGTTTGAGGAAGCCTACCGCGTGCTTGGCCCTGGTGGTCGGGCACTGTTCATAGTGCCCAACCGTGCGGGACTTTGGAGCCGCAACGACAGAACGCCCTTTGGCTACGGGCGGCCCTATACGCTTGGGCAGCTAGACGAGCAACTAAAACTCTGGGGGTTTCGCCCCGAACACAGCCGCACAGCACTTTACCAACCCCCGAGCGAGCGCCGATTCTGGCGCAAGACGGCGTCGTTTTGGGAAAAGCTCGGTCGTAGTGTTCCGTTTATCGCTGGTGGTGGGGTGTTGATGGTGGAAGTGACAAAGCAAATACCTGCCCCGACACGCCCCGGCCTTGGGCAAAGAGTGAAGACACCGATTTCGATTTTGAAAGCACCGCCTGATGCGGTTCCGGTATAAGTAATACGACAGTTTAAGGTGAAGAAACGGCTGCAATGGAGCCCTGATTCACCCCAAGCGCCGGAAAAACCTGCACTTTTTGCAGGCCAAAGCGTCGCACTTTGGCTAAGGTGTTGAAAGTAAGTAACATTCACTTGCAGCAAAAAACACTGTAGCAGCTTGCCGCAACAAGTTTGCTCTGTTACACCCGCCTCGATTTAGCTGCTTTGAGAAAACTCAGGGTGAAACGCCCCCGGGGGATGTGCGGACTGTAAGCTTGGCTTACGACCTGCTAATCTGGGGCCAGACAATCGGAAGGGTGGACGTGTCCGAACCAGCTTCGATCTCAACAGGTATTGCGGCCCGCTATGCGACAGCCGTTTTTGACCTTGCCAAAGAAACAAAAAAACTTGCGCCGCTTGAAGGTGACTTGGACAGTTTGGAAAGCGCACTGAAGGACAGTGCCGACTTCACCAACCTGCTCTCAAGCCCTATTTACAGTCGCGAAGAGCAAGGCGCTGCAGTTGCAGCGCTTGCCAAGAAGATGAAACTCTCACCAATCATGACGAAGACGCTTAGCCTTATGGCTGCAAAGCGTCGCTTGTTCGTTGTGCCACAACTTGTCAAAGGCCTGCGCGCGCGTATCGCTGAAGACAAAGGTGAAGTATCAGCCGAAGTCGTGAGCGCCAAAGCTCTGACCAAAGCACAAGCAGACAAGCTCGCCAAAACCTTGAAAACGCGTTTCGGCAAGACTGTGACCATCAAAGCGTCCGTTGATGAAAGCCTCATCGGCGGCCTTGTCGTTAAAGTGGGCTCGAAAATGATCGACACGTCGATCCGCTCGAAGCTCGGCTCCCTCCAGAATGCAATGAAAGAGGTCGGATAAATGGGTATCCAAGCTGCAGAAATTTCTGCGATCCTAAAGGATCAGATTAAGAACTTCGGTAAAGAAGCCGAAGTTGCTGAAGTTGGTCAAGTTCTTAGCGTCGGCGACGGTATCGCCCGCGTTTATGGCCTGGATAACATCCAGGCTGGTGAGATGGTTGAATTCCCAGGTGGAATTATGGGCATGGCCCTCAACCTCGAAACTGACAACGTTGGTGTTGTTATTTTCGGTTCTGACCGTGACATCAAAGAAGGTGACACAGTCAAGCGCACAAACGCGATCGTTGACGTGCCATCAGGCCCCGAGCTTCTCGGGCGCGTGGTTGACGGCCTCGGTAACCCGATCGACGGCAAAGGCCCGATCAAAACCAAGAACCGTGCGATTGCAGACAGCAAGGCGCCGGGCATCATCCCGCGTAAGTCGGTTCACGAGCCGATGGCGACTGGCCTTAAGTCGGTTGACGCTATGATCCCGATTGGTCGTGGTCAGCGCGAGCTGATCATTGGTGACCGCCAAACAGGTAAAACTGCCGTGGCGCTTGACGCGATCCTCAACCAGAAGAGCTACAACGAAGCTGCTGGCGATGACGACAGCAAGAAGCTTTACTGCGTTTATGTAGCCATCGGCCAGAAGCGCTCGACGGTTGCCCAGCTTGTGAAGCGCCTCGAAGAAAGCGGCGCGATCGAGTATTCAATCGTTGTGGCGGCAACGGCGTCTGATCCTGCTCCGATGCAGTTTCTCGCACCTTACGCGGCAACAGCGATGGCGGAATACTTCCGCGACAATGGCAAGCACGCTCTGATCATCTACGATGACCTTTCAAAGCAGGCCGTTTCATACCGCCAGATGTCACTTCTTCTGCGTCGCCCACCGGGCCGTGAAGCTTACCCAGGTGACGTTTTCTACCTTCACTCACGTCTGCTTGAGCGCTCTTCAAAGCTCAACGAAGATCACGGCTCGGGTTCACTGACGGCTCTGCCGATCATTGAAACCCAAGGCGGCGATGTTTCGGCGTTTATTCCGACAAACGTGATTTCGATCACCGATGGTCAGATTTTCCTTGAAACCGAACTGTTTTACCAAGGCATCCGCCCTGCTGTGAACACAGGCCTTTCGGTTTCTCGTGTTGGTTCATCGGCGCAAACCAAAGCGATGTCTTCGGTTGCTGGCCCTGTGAAACTGTCACTGGCCCAGTATCGTGAGATGGCGGCTTTTGCCCAGTTCGGCTCAGACCTTGACGCTGCAACACAGCAACTTCTGGCTCGCGGTGCGCGTCTGACAGAGCTGATGAAGCAAGCGCAATACTCGCCGCTGACAAACGCCGAAATCGTTTGCGTCATCTTTGCGGGCACCAACGGTTACCTCGACAAAGTCGAAGTGAACCAGGTTGGACGCTACGAAGCTGGCCTGCTTAACCACCTGCGCAGCAAGCACGCTGACCTTTTGACTTGGATCACAGACGAAGATCCGAAGATCAAAGGCGATGCTGCCGACCGCGTCAAAGCAGCGCTGGACGAATTCGCCGCTGACTTCGCTTAAGGAGAGATAGGCAATGCCAAATCTCAAGGACCTTAAAAATCGGATTGAGTCGGTCAAATCGACCCGCAAGATCACGAAAGCCATGCAAATGGTGGCTGCCGCAAAACTGCGGCGGGCACAGGAAGCTGCTGAACAGTCACGCCCTTACACAGAGCGCTTTAACGCGGTTCTGGGTGGGCTGGCCTCGGCTGTGGGCACTTCAGACGGAGCACCGCTCCTGCTGCGCGGCTCGGGAGATGACAAGGTGCATATGCTCGTTGTTATGACTGCCGAACGCGGCCTTTGTGGCGGCTTTAACAGCACGATCGTGAAGCTGGCGAAAGCCCGCATCGCTCGTTTGAAAGCAGAAGGCAAAACTGTCAAAATTCTGACCGTGGGCAAAAAAGGCCGCGAGCAGTTGAAGGGCGAATTTGAGAGCCTGTTCGTGCATCATGTTGATCTGAGTGAAGTCAAAAAGCTTGGTTACGACCATGCCAAAGACATTGCTGTTGATCTGCTCAACCGCTTTGAAGCGCAAGAGTTTGATGTCGCGACAATCTTCTACAACCGCTTCCAGTCGGTGATCAGCCAGATCCCGACCGAGCAACAAGTTATTCCTGCCAGTTATGACGCGCCGGAAGGCAAAGAGGCTGGCGCCGCTGACTATGACTACGAGCCTGATCAAGACCAGGTACTTGCAGACTTGTTGCCACGCGGTGTGGCAACACAAATCTTTGCAGCGCTCCTCGAAAACGGGGCAAGCGAGCAAGGGGCACGTATGTCAGCTATGGATAACGCGACGCGCAATGCGGGCGACATGATCGACAATCTGACAATCGAGTATAACCGCTCACGTCAGGCTGTGATTACCAACGAGCTGATCGAGATTATTTCGGGCGCTGAAGCGCTCTAAAAGACAACCGGAGACGAGATACATGGCTAATGCAAAAGGCAAAATCACCCAGGTGATCGGCGCCGTTGTGGACGTACAATTTGGCGCCCACCTGCCCGAAATTCTGAACGCACTTGAAACAGACAACAACGGCAAACGCCTGATCCTCGAGGTTGCTCAGCACCTCGGCGAGAGCACAGTTCGCTGCATCGCGATGGACGCTACTGAAGGGCTCGTTCGCGGCCAGGAAGTTAGCGACCTTGGCGAGCCGATTTCGGTTCCTGTGGGTAACGGCACATTGGGCCGTATCCTCAACGTGACAGGCGACCCTGTTGATGAAAAGGGCCCGGTTGACGCGACTGGCAAGCGCTCTATTCACGGCGACGCGCCGACGTTTGAAGAGCAGTCAACCGCGACTGAAATTCTGACAACAGGCATCAAGGTTATCGACCTTCTCGCGCCTTACACGAAGGGCGGCAAAATCGGTCTCTTCGGCGGTGCGGGTGTTGGCAAAACGGTTTTGATCATGGAACTGATCAACAACATCGCGAAAGTGCACTCAGGTGTGTCTGTGTTCGCGGGTGTTGGTGAGCGCACACGTGAAGGCAACGACCTTTACCACGAGATGATCGAATCTGGTGTTATCGTTCCTGACAATCTTCCGGATTCAAAGATTGCTCTGGTCTACGGCCAGATGAACGAGCCTCCCGGAGCGCGTATGCGTGTTGCTCTGACAGGTCTGTCACTCGCGGAACAGTTCCGTGATGACACGGGTTCAGACGTTCTGTTCTTCGTTGATAACATCTTCCGCTTTACACAAGCTGGTTCGGAAGTTTCGGCTCTCTTGGGTCGTATTCCATCAGCGGTTGGCTACCAGCCAACACTGGCGACAGACATGGGCCAGATGCAAGAGCGCATCTCGTCAACCAAAAATGGTTCGATCACATCGGTTCAAGCCGTATACGTTCCTGCGGATGACTTGACTGACCCTGCACCTGCAACATCATTTGCGCACCTTGACGCGACAACGGTTCTTGACCGTTCGATCTCGGAGAAAGGTATCTACCCGGCGGTTGATCCTCTTGGTTCGACGTCACGCCTGCTTGACCCGCAGATCATCGGCGAAGAGCACTACACGGTTGCAACCGAAGTTCAGCAGATTTTGCAGCGCTACAAATCACTGCAAGACATCATTGCGATCCTCGGCATGGACGAGTTGTCAGAAGAAGACAAAATGACAGTTTCTCGCGCCCGTAAGATCGAGCGTTTCCTGTCGCAACCATTTGACGTTGCGAAAGTGTTTACCGGCTCTGACGGTATTCAGGTGCAGCTCGAAGACACGATTGCATCGTTCAAAGCGGTTGTCGCTGGCGAGTATGATCACCTCCCAGAAGGCGCCTTTTACATGGTTGGCGGCATCGAAGACGTGATCGCCAAAGCCGAAAAAATGGCAGCTGACGCTGCTTAAGGGAGGCTGACACATGGCCGATACGATGCAATTTGATCTGGTAAGCCCTGAGCAGAAGCTTGCTTCTCTTCAGGTCGCTTCAGTGCAGATCCCTGGTGCTGACGGGCAGATGACGGCGATGCCGAACCACGCGCCTGTGATCACCACGCTGCGCCCTGGTGTGCTGCATATTGCAGGGCCTGAGGGTGAGGCAAAATATGCTGTCACTGGCGGTTTTGCGGAAGTCAGCCCCGAGGGCTGCTCGGTGCTGGCCGAAAAGGCTATCGCCATGGCGGATGCTTCGCAGGCTGATCTAGAACCAGTTGTCGCTGCCGCTCGTGAAGCTGCTGCAAATGCTGCCAGCGAAAACCGCGATATGGCTGAACTTTTGCTGGCCGATCTTGAAGAGCTTCTGCAAAATATGGTCTGACACCTTGCTCTGTCTCTGGGCAGAAGCGATAGAAAATGATATGCCTCAACCTATAAGGGTTGGGGCATTTTTTGTGCCGGTTACGAGTGCGGGAAGGGAAAGCTTGGGAACGGAACAAATTGCGATGAAGAAACTTGGGGTCGGTGTCGGCGTTGCGCAGGGCAATGATGTAATTTTTGAGCATTATCAAGAGGGTGGCGAAATGTGGACTGGCACGGGAAACCGTGAAGCACGCAAGTGGATCGCCTTTCAAGAACCGTTCAAATCGGCGCCGAGCGTGCAGTGCTCACTGACGCTTTGGGACGTCGATAGCGCCACAAATCTGCGTGCTGATATTGAAGCCGAGAACATCGGCGAGACGGGTTTTCATCTGGTTTTTCGCACTTGGGGAGACAGCAAAATCGCCCGCATTCGTGCATCGTGGTTGGCGATTGGGTCAGTGCCTGATGATGACGCCTGGGAGGTTTACTGAGAGGCTTACGTAAACAGCCCTTCGTAGATCGGCTCAAGCATGTCGGTGTCAAACAACGAACTGACAGAGGTGCCGTTCCAGATATTGAGTGTTGCCTGTGCGAACATCGGCGCAGTGGGAACCACACGAATGTTGGGCGTTGCTTTGGCTTCGTCGGTTGCAGCGATCGTATCCGTTATCACCAGCGATTTCATCACTGACTTGCTGATACGGTCGCAGGCCGGGCCGGAAAGCACACCGTGCGTGATGTAAGCGTGCACTTCAGACGCCCCATTCTCTATGAGCACCTCAGCAGCTTTGCAGAGCGTGCCTGCGGTATCGACCATGTCATCGACGATAAAGCATTTTTTACCTGTCACATCGCCGATGATTGTCATCTCGGCGACTTCGCCAGCCTTTTCACGGCGTTTGTCAACAATCGACAGCGGTGCGTCGATTCGCTTGGCAAGTTCACGCGCCCGAGCAACACCGCCGACATCAGGAGAGACGACCATGATATCATCCATCTCATTCTTGAATTTATGCTTAATGTCGAGTGCGAAGATCGGTGAGGCGTAGAGGTTATCAACCGGAATGTCGAAAAAGCCCTGAATTTGAGCTGCATGCAGGTCCATCGTCAGGATGCGCTCAATACCCGCGCCAACCAGCATATTGGCGACCAATTTAGCCGAGATCGGTGTGCGCGCCTTTGAGCGGCGGTCTTGGCGGGCATAGCCAAAGTAGGGGATGACAGCGGTAATCCTCTGCGCAGACGAGCGGCGCAACGCGTCGGCCATGATCAGCAGCTCCATCAAGTTGTCATTCGCCGGATTGGAGGTTGACTGGATGATGAACATGTCCTCGCCGCGAACGTTATCAAACACTTCGACGAATATCTCACCATCGTTGAAGCGCTCGACGCGGGCCTCGACCAACCCCTGACTTACCCCGCGATGTAGCGACATGCGCCGCGTGATCGCTTTGGCCAGTGGCATGTTGGCGTTGCCGGCAATGAGCTTTGGTTCTTTGGTGAGTGACATAGGCTGAGCCCCCCCGAGGCTTTGATGATTCTGTCGCAGACTGATGACGTTGACACGGCTTAGCATCTCTCTAGGGTCGGGCAAAGAGAGCGAATAGCGCAAAGGGAAATTACAGCATGCCAACAATTGATTATTACTTCTCTGTACTCAGTCCTTGGGCATATCTCGCAGGCAACAGGCTTGAAGAGATCGCAGCGAAGCATGGGCAGGACATTAATTACAAGCCCTTGGATATTATGGCGCTTTTTCCGCGCACTGGCGGTGCGGCACCTGCTGACAGACACCCTTCACGCATGGACTACCGCAACCAGGAGCTGAAGCGTCAGGTGAAAAAGACCGGCATGGAGATGACCTTCCCCAAGCCTGCCTTCTGGCCGACCAATCCTGTGCCTGCGTCTTATGCTGTCATTGCGGCGCAGGAAGCTGGAGGGAATGTCGGTGCTTTGGCGCAGGCATTAATGCGTGCGACGTGGGTTGAAGAGCGCGATATCGGCGATGAGGCTGTGGTTCAGGCCTGCCTTGAGGCGACAGGCTTTGACGCTTCATTGACCAATTCCGGTATGCTTGTTGGTGCGGAAACCTACGGGCGCAACCTAGAGCAGGCCGTTGCGGCTGGTGTTTTTGGCGCACCCTTCTATGTGCTTGAAAATGGTGAAAAATTCTGGGGTCAAGACCGCTTGGCTGACCTGGAGTTGCACCTTGAAGGCAAGCTCTGAGATGACTGTTGAGAACCGCGCCGGGTATGATGTCTACCATACTGTGCTCGGCGAAGGGCCGCGTAAGGCTTTGATGTTGCACTGTTCTCTGGCGCATTCCGGCGCTTGGCGGGGTGTCGCCAAGCTGTTGGGCGATGAGGCGACGATGACGGCATTTGACCACCTCAGTCACGGCAAAACCGCGGTTTGGGACGGTGTCGGTGACTACCACGATGTGAGCACTGAAGTTGCGAAGACTTTCCTGAAAACGGGTGAGAAGATCGACTTGGTCGGGCACTCTTTTGGTGCGACCGTGGCTTTGCGCTTGGCGCTTGAGTGCCCAGATATGGTGCGCTCTGCGGTGCTGATTGAGCCGGTTTTGTTTGCCATCGCGCGGCTCGATGACCCCGAGTATGCCGAGATACATCTATCTGAAATGAAACGCATTTCCGACTTCATTGACGCGGGAGATACCGCGGCTGCGGCGCAGTCCTTCCTCGGAATTTGGGGCGGCGGGCCGCCTTGGGAGGCGATGCCGGAATCGATGCAAAAGATGATGGAAATGCAGATACCGCTTATCCCTGAGAGCGAACCTGCGATCTACCGTGATCTTGCAAATATGACCGATGAAACGCGGCTTGCGGCGCTGGACATGCCGGTGATGTTGCTGCGTGGGAGCACCTCTCCGAAGGGCATTAAAACCGTTAATGACGGGCTCGCACGGCGGATGGGAGGGGCCGAAAACCTTGTTGTTGAGGGGGCCGGGCACATGGTGCCGATCACGCACCCGAAAGAGACCGCAGAGCTCATCCGCGCGTTTTGGTTAACGGCTTAGGGCCTGTTCAAAAGCGCTGTGACTCGGGTGCATACCACAGTGCATATAGCAGTGCATAATGCGTATGCACGGATTTGGCGGCGCTAAAGTGGTTAACGCGGCGCACGGTGGCGGCGCTGTATCAGCCTTTCGCGAGGGCGAGAAACTCCGAGATCTGGGCCTCGGTGATTGACCAACTGCTCACCAAGCGGCAGGGGAGGGGCTCATCCGGATCGCCTTTTTCGACGTCACCATCGAGCACATAGTATTGCGCTCCAGCTTTGGCGAGGCGCTGGTGTGCTGCGCGGGGCAAGGTGGCGAAAAACAGGTTGGCGTCGGCATCGCTTGTTAGGCTGAAGCCTTCTATTTTTTGCAAGCCCGCAAGTAGTGCTGCGGCATTGGCGTTGGCTTGCTTGGCGCTGTCGAGCCAGAGGCCATCGGCGAGGTAGCCTTGCATTTGCGCCGAGAGGTAGCGGTGTTTTGAGAACAGGTGCCCGCCACGTTTGCGGCGCAGCTCAAACTCCCAAGCTTTGGCAGGGTCAAAGAACACCACCGCCTCAACGCCCATGCAGCCGTTTTTGGTGCCGCCGAAGGAGACCGCATCAAAGCCGGCTTTCCATGACATCTCGGCGGCTGTGCAGCCAAGGGCCACCTGAGCATTGGCGAAGCGCGCGCCGTCGAGGTGACACGCAAGGCCGTAGCCTTTGGCGGTTTTGGTGAGGGCTTGCAGCTCGGCGAGCGAATAGACACCGCCGCGCTCTGTGACTTGCGTGACAGAGACCGGGCCGCGCTGCGGGCCGTGCACGCCGCGGGTTTCTTCCGCTGCGATGGCGGCATCAAGTGCTTCAGGCGTCATTTTGTCGTCAGTTCCGACGATGGTAAGCTTGGCACCGCCTGAATAGAACTCGGGTGCGTTACATTCGTCTTCGTGGATATGCGCGGTGGGCGAGCAGAACACGGTCTCAAACGGTTGGCACATGGTTGCGAGGGCGAGGGCGTTGGCGGCGGTGCCTGTAGACACAAGGTAAACTACGGCTTCGGGCGCTTCGAATATCTCGCGGATGGTGTCACGCACTTCGTCCATGATCGTGTCGGCACCGTAGGGCATGGCGTAGCCGTCATTGGCGCGGGCAAGGGCGTCCATGATGGCGGGGTGCACGGCGCTTGAGTTGTCGGAGGCGTAAAACATCAGATCGGTTCCTCGATGATATGTTCTTCCCAGTCTTCTTCGGGAATTTCAAACTCTGGCACGGTTTTTTGCTGCATGGAAACCCCTGCGTCATGCACAGAGTCCGGCGTGCCGGAAATTAGCGGGTGCCATGCAAAAAGCGGCTTGCCCTCCCAGAGGAGTTTGTAGGCGCAGGTGCTGGGCATCCAATACATATGCTCATCAAGGTTTTCGGGCTTGAGCGAGATGCACTCGGGCACGAACTGATGGCGAATGTCGTATTGTGCGCAGCGGCAGGTGGTGTCATCAAACATCCGGCAGGCCACACGTGTCAGCGCGACATGGCCTGTGTCTTCATCCTCAAGCTTGTTGAGGCAGCATTTGCCGCAGCCGTCACAGAGCGCTTCCCACTCTTGTGGGGACATTTTGTTCAATGGGGTCTTTTCCCAGAACTTCGGCGCGAGGCCTTTGCGCATGATCGGGTCGTTCATAGCTGGCTCATTATTGTGCGGGCTTTGGCGCAGTCGGCGTTCATTTGGGTGATGAGCGCCTCCAAGCTGTCAAAGTTTTCCTCGGGGCGCAGGTAATCAACGAGCGCGATTGAGATTGTCTCGCCGTAGATATCGCCTTTGAAATCGAAGATGAACGTTTCAAGGTTGGGCTTGTTCTCGCCGAACATCGGGCGGGTTCCCAGCGAAGCTGCGCCGATGTAGCTGCCCTTGTGCGGGCCTGTGAGGATGTCGGCCTCGACAGCGTAAACGCCGAGTTTGGGCAGGTGCAGCCCGTCGATGCTCATGTTGGCGGTCGGAAAGCCCAAGTCGCGGCCGCGTTGCTCGCCAGTGATGACTGGCCCCTCAAAGCGGTGCCAGTGGCCGAGCATGCTGGCGGCGTCGCGGGGGCGGCCTTCTGTTAAGGCGTTGCGGATCGCCGTTGAGGAGACTTGGCCAGTGGTGCTTGTGAGAAGTTCGGCGATGGTGACGCCAAAGCCCATTTGCTGTCCGAACTCGATGAGGCTTTCGGCGGTGCCTGCGCGGTCTTTGCCAAAGCAGAAGTCAGCGCCGATGACGACATGTTTGAGGCCAAGGCCATCTTTGATCACATTGCGAGCGAACTCTTCTGGTGTGAGTGCCGAGAGCGTGGCGTTGAAGGCCAGCTCATACAGCCGTTTCACGCCGAGTTTCTCAAGGCGGTGGGCGCGTGCTTCGGGGCTCATCAGGCGGAACGCCGGAGCTTTGGGCGCGAAGTATTGCCGCGGATGGGGCTCGAAGGTGAGGATGCCGAGAGGGGCATTCGCCGCTGCGCCAGCCTTGCGGGCAAGCTCGATCACCGACTGGTGGCCAAGGTGCACACCGTCGAAGTTTCCGATCGCCACGGAAGCCCCTTTGTCGGCGTCATTTACATAGGTGTAGTCACGGATAATACGCATGCTGCTTGGGTAGCCTTAGCGGCGATTGGGTGCAAGCGGTGAGTGCTAGTCAAACTTGGCCGAAGGGGCGAGGACTGTGGCTTCGCCTACGAGCACTTTTTTACCGTCTACCAAGCAGCGGCAGTCGAGGGTGACGCGGCGTTTGGTGTGGTCGATGGCGGTGACCTCGACCTCGGCTGTGACCATGTCGCCGGGGCGCACGGGGGCGAGGAACTTGAGCGACTGGCCCATATAGATCGTGCCGTGACCGGGGAGTTGCTCGCCGATGACGGCAGATATCAGGCCTGCTGTCAGCATACCGTGGGCGATGCGGCCTTCAAAGATGGTGTCGTTGGCGTAGGCGTCGTCAAGGTGAACAGGGTTGTGATCGGTCGAAACCTTGGCGAACATCTCGATGTCTTCATCGGTCACGACTTTGCGTATGTAGCGCATCATGCCCATTTCGATCTCTTCGATGGTGATGGTTCCGCGAGGAAGGTTGTCCAACATTCCGGCCTCTTTGCTAATTGATGGCGTAATTATCAGGCGCGTGTGCGCCCTGAGTTGGAATATAATTACTTCGCAGATGCAGAAAGATCAAGCCGAAAACGCTAGCGCAATTGGCCGATAGCATAGGTTGGAGTGACCATCTCGGCGGCGATGTAGGCATTGAGGGCGGCTTCTTGGGGTTGATCGGTCGTCTTGGTTTCCGCCGCGGCGAGGCCACCGGTAATGAACAGCGAATCGATGTCATCCCCCAAAGCACCTTTGATGTCGGTGTGGATACCGTCGCCGATTGCGAGGATGCGGTTCGGGGTGATCGACGCATCAAGCGCAGCAAGGCGGCGGCGGGCGAGGTCGTAGATCGGCGGATGCGGCTTGCCGAAATACAGGCTTTCGCCGCCCATTTCGGTGTAGAGCCGGGCGAGCGCGCCTGCGCACCATTCACGCACATCGCCCCGGTCAACCACGATATCGGGGTTGGCGCAAAGCAGCTTCATGCCTTTGGTCTTGGCGTAGAGAAAGTCGGAACGGTTGTCGGAGGGGTCGGCCATCGGGTCAAACGGGCCGCAGCAGACGATGCCCGTTGCTTCGGTGAGGGGAACGCGTGTGATCGGTGTCGGGTTGTCGAGAATTTCGAGCGGCTCAAAAAAGCCCTCGTCGCGCTGCCATTCGCCCATGAAATAGACCTTCTCGCCGACCACACCTTGAAACATCGCCGAGCGCGCGGAATCGCCGGAGGAGGCGATGTCATCATAGGCGTCTTGCGGCACGCCGAACTGCACCAGCTGTTCGGTAACGCCAGCGCGGGGCTTGGGAGAGTTGGTGACAAGCACCACTTTACCACCTTTGGCGCGGTAGGCTTGCAGCGCTGCAACCGCGGCTGGCATGGCCTTGACGCCATCATGCACACAGCCCCAGAGATCAACAAACAGGGCGTCATATTGTGCGGAGATATCTGCGAGGGCGGGGATGATACGTGTCATGGGGAAGCTCCTTTTAAGGCGTTATGGCAGGGCTTGCACGCCTTTACCAGCAGCGCGCGGCGGCGAGGGCTGGATTTGAGTATTTGTGCGAAAAGAAAAGCTGAAGGGGTTCAGGGGCGCAGGTGTTGTGCGATGATTTGAGCCCATTTGGCATAGGCGGCTTCTGAGGGGTGGTAGCCGTCGGCGGCAACATAGCGAGGCTCGAAGGGTAGGTTTAGCGGTATGTGTATGAGCGCGCTGTCGGCGGCGCAGAGTTTGGCGAGCAAGGTGTCGAGGCGCTTGGCGTCGCGGCCGAGGACGTAGCGCAGAGGCTGCGGCAGGAGGGGGAAGCGGTGCATGGGCGGCAGGCCAGAGCGCAGGATGCGTTTGACACCGAACTTGCCGTGCAAGAGCGCGTGCAAGGCATGTTGCTGTTTGAGCCATGTGGACGGGCTTGTGAGGCGGGTGACGTCATTCACGCCGAGGCCGACGAAGGCCGTGTCAAAGCGTTGTTCGGGGAGGTTTTCGAGCGTTCGCAGCGTGCTTTTTGACGTGGCGCCAGTGCGGGCGATGAGCTGCCATTCAAGAGCGAGGTGCGGGACGAGCAAGGGTGGAAGCTGACCTGACAGGGCTTGGCTTTGATGCGACGCTCCGACACCCGCGACGGAGCTGTCGCCGAGGATGAGCAGGCGGTGTTTTGGGCCGCTCCCAGCCGTGCCGGAGCGGGGGCCTTCTGGCTCGGGGAGCAGTTGGGCGGTGCGCATCACGTAGAGGGCCTGCGCGGCGAGGAGGGGGGAGAGGGCGAGTTTGGCGGCGAGGCTGAGCATGTTTCCTTATGGCGTGCGGCTACGCAAGATGGAAGGCTGTATTGGCGCTGTCGTGCGGCCAGCTGATAAACCCATCAGGGCCAGTTTTGGCAGGGTGCAGTCCAGATCAAAAGATCCTTTTCTTTATCCGAGATTTTGCCCCACGCTCGGGTCAGTGCCTGGATAATTTCGCCCTGCTCGTGTTCGATCGGGGGGAGGGGCGCGCGATCCACGACGACCTTTTGCTCAACACGATTGAAAAAGAAACGTCCGCGATAGGAAATACAAAAGGAAAACCTGTCTACATCCTTTGTTGTCGCGGTCACAGGGATATCCCCTGTGATTATGCCTTGTCTCGCCTCTAGATCATGCTGTCCGTTGAAGTGATCTTGGTGGACAACAGTCTCTCCATTCAGGAAGGCAATGTTGAACTCAACATCATTAGCCTGATATTTTGAAAGGTTTTGGAGCGTGAACTGGAACGATTTGAGAGAATATGGAAACTTGCCGCTTCGTGCGAACTCTAACAGCTTCTGACGCAGCTCACTTGGCGTTGAAAGTTCGGATTTCGCACCGAGGTATTTTTCCGGTTCTCGGAGGACCTGTTTGAAAAACGTATCCACCTGTGCCGGGGTCGGAGATTCCAGAACTACGACACTCAGATCTGCTGACCCGAAGTCGTAATTTGCAGTTACAATTCCGACGCAAGCGGATGCGAAAGTGACCGCAACAATTATAGGGCGAAGAAGAGTTCGAAAAGCATCAGACATAAGAGAGTTTTTCTATCGCCGCCGTTAGGCTCGTCTAACGAGCAGTCGGCGGGTGGCATATAGAGAACGCCGCCCGCCGACTTTACTTGTATTCAGAGCTTGAGGCTCGGGATGATTTGTTTTTTGCGGCTCATAACGCCGGGGAGCACAACAGAGTCGCCAGTAACGCTTGCGCCAAAGCTTTTCTCGGCGACGGTTTTGACGAGGTCGTTTGGCACCAGCAGGGTTGCTTCCTCGTTGAGGATGTCGATCACGAACAAGAGCACCTGCTCGACGCCGTCTTCCTTTGCCACGTCGGTCATGGAGGCCATCAGGCTGGCTTTGCGGCTGAGCACGGTGTCGGGCGCGGTTGTTTCAAGCACTGAGACGCGAAACTTTGTGCCCTCGACAGCGTATTCCTTGCTGTCCATGCGCAGGAGTTCGGCGTCGGAGAAGGCGGAGACATCTGACTTGGCGGTGAACATCTCTGTCGCGTAGTCAGCGACGTTGAGGCCCAGATCGGCGGCGAGCTTTTCGGCAACCGCTTTGTCATGCGCTGTTGTTGTCGGTGAGCGGTATTCAAGCGTGTCTGACAGGATGCAGGTAAGCGCTGCGCCTTTGATGGCGTCGGGCATTTTGCTTGCGGCGTCTCCGATCAGGTCAAGCATGATCGTGGCGGTGCAGGCCAGCGGACGGATGGTGATGTCGATCGGGCCTTTTGTCTCAAGGCCACCAACAAGTTTATGGTGGTCGATGATGGCTTGCACATCGGCGTTGTTCACATTGGCTGGCAGTTCGGCGGGGTTGTTGGTGTCAACGATCACGCAGGCTTGGTCATCATCGAGATCAGCAATTATACGCGGCTTTGGCAGCGACCATTTTTCAAGCATGAAGGCGGCTTCGGTGTTGGGCTCGCCTGTGAGGACGGCTTCGGCCTTCTGGCCGAGAACCTCGTTGAGATACCATGCCCAGAGGATCGGTGAGCCTGTGCTGTCGGTGTCGGGTGATTTGTGGCCAAGAACGAGGGTTGTCATCAAAGCTGCTCCATAAAGTGCTAGGGTTTTGGGGCCTTATAGGGCGCTCTTGCGGGCTTGTCACGCGGGCTTGAGCAGGGCAGGTTGTCGCGCATGGCGCAAGTGAAAGAAACAGAGCTATATGCCCCCGTCAAAGCCTATCTGGAGGGGCAGGGTTATGACGTGAAGGGCGAAGTTGGTGCGGCTGATGTCGTGGCGCGGCGCGGTGTTGACGAGCTGCTGATTGTTGAGCTCAAGCTCGGGTTTTCGTTGCAATTGTTGCAGCAGGCTGTGGCGCGGCAGCGCATGAGCGAGCATGTTTATGTCGCAGTGCCGCGTTGGAAGGGCAAGGCGGGCTGGCGCAGCTTTAAGGGCAATGTTGGCCTGTGCAAGCGGCTAGGTGTTGGCGTGCTGAGTGTGCGGCTTAGTGACGGTGTGGTGCAGGCCCATGCAGACCCTGTAGAGTATCAGCCGCGGCGCTCGAAAGTTAAGCGCGGTGTGTTGCTGCGGGAGTTTGATGCGCGGGAGGGTGACCCCAACAAAGGCGGCATGACACGCGAGACAATTGTAACGGCCTACAGGCAGGGCGTGGTGCGCTGTGCGGAGTATTTGCAAGCCAATGGCCCGAGCCGCGGGCGGGACGTGAAGGATGCGACAGGGGTGATCAAAGCGACAACAATGATGCGTGACAACCACTATGGCTGGTTTGAAAGCCACGAAAAGGGCGTCTATGGCCTTACAAATGCAGGGAAAGAAGCTTTGAAAGCATGAACATGCTTGTGAATCGCCGCAATCTCGGACAATCTATTGAAAATCAATATTTGGAGCTGCCCCAATGACACGTAAAACTCTTTGCCTCACTGCCGCGATTGCCCTTGTTGCCAGCCTATCGGCTTGTGGCGCACGCAAAGCTGACACAAGTGTTCAGGTTCAGATGAGCGAAGCCTCATACCAGAACCTTTACGGCGCATATGCTGACACCTGTGACGATGTTGCTGGCGACGCCTGCGCAGCGTCAAACTAACATCAGGTTCTGATCATTCAGTCTTGTGTGCGGCTATGGCCGTCACGGCCTAGCTGACCAGAACAACCACATCTGTGTGGACAGGAGCCTCCTTTCGGAGGCTTTTGTGATTCTGGCTGGTTAGAGCTGCTCGCGAGCGGGGTTTAGTTCTTGCTGCCAGTTTTCAACGCTTTCAAGCGGATAGACCAGCATAAGCGTGCTCAAAGCCAAGCTGTCGCGCGCGATAAAGGCTGCCGACAATTCCAACGCGGCGATCATACCGACGACCAGTGTTTTGCGCAGGTGGTATGCGGTGAAAAAGCCCATGAGCATCCAGATATAGTCGCTGACGGCGTTCAACACGCTGTCGCCGTGGTAGCCGGCGTTGATTGTGGTGGCCCGAAATTTGCCTAGAACCCAATTGGTGTGTTCGATGATTTCCCAGCCGACACCTGTGACGATCGCCACTCCGAGGAGCGTTTCGTAGCTGAGCCTTGGAAAAAGCAGGCGGCCAAGAAAGGCGATGAGAACACCGTGCAGGATGTGACCTAGGGTATACCAATCAGCGATATGCTGTGAGTTTCCTGAGTCGAAAACGGAACCGACCCAGAGCTTGATCTCGCCGCATGTGCAGATCGGGGGTTGGCCCCAGAGCGACAAGACGCCAGCGACGAGAAAAGCGCCCGCGACGGCTGTAAGGTTAACAAAGTTACGTGCCAAAATGTGAACTCCAGATAAATCTTTTGAAGATTCAATAGGTTCAAAGTGTCAGAACTTTGGCTGCCACGGGTCTTGGGGCTCGCATTCGGTAAAAGTGCAACAGCGCCTTTGTTAGCCTTCGGTATGTTTGCGCACAAAGGCCGACACGATACGCACGATTTCGGGCGACAGAAGTGGTGTGATGATATGGCCCATGCCTTTGATGGGGTGATACTCGCTGTCTTTGATGTGCGCCGCAATTTCGGCACCTAGCTCATGCGGGATGAGAGCGTCATCAAGCCCGTGGATGACGCAACAGGGCAGATCAAGCTCTTTGAGGGCGGGGCGTCTGTCGGGGGCGTTCATTGTCGCCAGAAGCTGGCGGTTGATGCCTGCGGCCTTTGGCCCGCCGCGCAGGTAGGCGGCTTTGGCCTGGGCTCGGATGAAGGTTTCATCGGCGGCGTAGCCCGGGCTGCCCCAGATGCCGTATTCAGCAATGAGAGCGTCTGCGCTAGCGGCCTCGGAGGCATCTTCACGTGCCAGAAGTTGTGGCAACAAGCCAGCCACTGCGCCGCGTTCGACAAGAGGGCGGCACGCCGTCATGACGATGGTGTCGGTGAGCAAGCGTTCAGGGTGATTGAGCGCCAAAAGCTGCGCGATGACCCCGCCCATCGAGATGCCGAAAATATGGGCCTTGTCGATGTTAAGTGCATCGAGGATGCCAACAACGTCTTGTGCCATATCCGCGAGCGCATAGGCGGGGCTGATATCTTCACCGGCAGCCGCTGCTGCGGTGATCTCGTCGGCGTCTGAGAGCACGCCGCTGTCGTCAAAGCGCTGGGAGAGGCCGACATCGCGGTTGTCAAACACCACGGTGCGAAACCCCGCCGCAACGAAGCCGCTGATCAGGTTGTCAGGCCAGTGGACAAGCTGCGTGCCAAGCCCGCGGATAAGCACGAGCGCGGGGTTGGCTTTGTCGCCGTGGTCTTCAACTTCGAGGGTGATTCCGTTGGCTTTGAGTTGCATGGGTGGCTCCTAAGGGTTGAACGGCAGGGGGGTGACGGTGTAGCCGCGCTCGGCCAGAAGGTTGAGCAAGCCTTGCTCGCCAATGAGATGCGCAGCGCCAACCGCAATGAACACGGTGTCGTGCTTTTCGCTAGAAAGCCGGTCAATCCATGCGTGATTGCGGCGATTGAGCAGCGCATCTTCAAAGCGGGCAAAATCAGCCTCGGCAGTAGGCCCGCCTTCGTCTAGCGACATCTGTTTCGTAAACTGCCAGAACTGAGCGATTTCACCCTCCAGATATGTCTCCAGCAGGGTTTGGATCATGTCTTGCGGCGCAATTTCCGACAACAGGGACAGCTTGAGCATTGCGACTTGTTCATCGCGCGTGAAGGTATCAAGTGCTTCAAGTGCGGCGGTGTAATGCTCGATGGACTGCGTCTCGCGGTTGGCGGCGCTCAGGGCGCTGGCTAGGAGCGTATCAATGCCTTTGCTGCCATCGCCTCCGGACTGCATGAGCTCAAGCGTGCAAGGCGTCATGCCCATCATCGACATCACAAAGATCGGTTTCATCTTGGCGGCCATAAAAGAGGGGAAGTTGCGCTTGCCCATTTCACTTGCGACATGCTTCCAGTCGCCGTCCGAGAGGAGCTCGGGCAGCGTTGGGCCGGTGTTGTAAAACATCAGGTCGGAGTTTGAGAGCATTTCTGTTTGGGCAAGTTCGCTGTCAGCGGCGGTCATCTCGAAGTAGCTGACATCGGCGGACAGGGCGGTTGGCCAAAGGGCTGTCACATGGGCCTCGGTTTGCGCATGCGGGAGGTGATAGGTGCCGAACACTGTGAAGGTTTGCGCACCCTTTTGAGCCTGCCAGAGAAGGCCTTGCCCGTAAGGGAGCTTGGCTGCGTCGGATTCGAGCTTGGAAAGCTCGGCGGCGGGCATACTGTCAAACAGGTTGCTGCCTGCGCATTCGTCGGCTTGGGCGGTGAAGGGGAGGGCCACAAGCGTGGCAAAAAGCAGGTGACGAAACATGAGAACCTCAAAGCATTGCCCCGCCAAGTTAGGCGCTATGAACGGTGAGCTCAAGTTTTGTGCAAGCTTTCTTACGAGCTTCCTTGACTCGCTTCAAAACCGAACCTAACTATGCGTCGTTAGCACTCGCATGTGGTGAGTGCTAAACCTGCTCAAGCAGCGGGTAACAATTGAAACTCAAGCGTAAGGAGCCTCATCTGATGGCATTTACACCGCTTCACGACCGCGTAGTCGTTCGCCGCGTAGAAGGCGACGAAAAAACTGCTGGCGGACTTATCATCCCTGAAAGCGCCAAAGAAAAGCCTGCTGAAGGCGAAGTTATCTCTGTTGGTGCCGGCGCACGTGACGAAGACGGCAAGCGCATTGACATGGACGTAAAAGCGGGCGACCGCGTTTTGTTCGGCAAATGGTCAGGCACCGAAGTCACGATCGACGGCGAAGAGCTGCTGATCATGAAAGAATCCGACATCATGGGCCTTATCGCCTAATCGTCCTTCCCCGAAATTTAGAATTTAGGAGCAAACTATGTCAGCTAAAGACGTAAAGTTTGGAACCGACGCCCGCAACCGGATGCTCAAAGGTGTGAACATCCTTGCCGACGCGGTTAAAGTTACACTCGGCCCGAAAGGCCGCAATGTTGTGCTGGACAAGTCGTTCGGCGCGCCACGTATCACAAAAGACGGTGTGTCTGTTGCCAAAGAGATCGAGCTTGAAGACAAGTTCGAAAACATGGGCGCGCAGATGGTTAAAGAAGTGGCCTCACGCACCAACGACGAAGCCGGCGACGGCACGACAACAGCAACAGTTCTGGCACAAGCGATTGTGAAAGAAGGCATGAAGTCGGTTGCAGCGGGCATGAACCCGATGGACCTCAAGCGCGGTGTGGACATGGCGACAGCGAAAGTTGTCGAAGCCATCAAAGCCATGGCACGTGAAGTTAAAGACAGCGACGAAGTTGCGCAGGTTGGCACCATTTCAGCCAACGGCGAAGCCGAGATCGGCCGTCAGATCGCGGATGCGATGCAAAAAGTCGGCAACGAAGGCGTGATCACTGTTGAGGAAAACAAAGGCCTCGAAACAGAGACAACCGTTGTTGAAGGCATGCAGTTTGACCGCGGCTACCTGTCACCTTACTTCGTGACAAACCCTGACAAAATGATCGCAGATCTCGAAGACTGCATGGTTCTGTTGCACGAGAAGAAGCTTTCTTCACTGCAAGCTATGGTTCCGCTGCTTGAGCAAGTGATCCAGTCACAAAAGCCACTCCTGATCATCGCAGAAGATGTTGAAGGCGAAGCTTTGGCGACACTCGTGGTTAACAAACTGCGCGGCGGTCTGAAAATCGCAGCTGTTAAAGCCCCTGGCTTTGGCGATCGTCGTAAGGCGATGCTGCAGGATATCGCTATCCTGACAGGCGGCCAAGTGATCAGCGAAGAGCTTGGTATGAAGCTTGAGTCAGTCACAATGGACATGCTTGGCACGGCCAAGAAGATCACCATCACCAAAGATGAGACAACCATCATCGACGGCGCTGGTTCAAAAGCCGAGATCGAAGCACGGGTTACACAGATCCGCGCGCAGATTGAAGAAACCACGTCTGATTACGACCGTGAAAAGCTTCAGGAGCGTGTTGCGAAACTCGCAGGCGGTGTGGCTGTGATCCGCGTTGGCGGCATGACAGAAGTTGAAGTCAAAGAGCGCAAAGACCGCGTTGACGATGCTCTGAACGCCACACGCGCAGCCGTGCAAGAAGGCGTGATCGTAGGCGGCGGTGTTGCTCTCGTTCAAGCTGCTAAGGCTCTTGACGGGCTTGAAGGCGAGAACAACGACCAGAGCGTTGGCATCAACATCGTTCGCAAGGCACTTGAAGCGCCCCTGCGTCAGATCGCTGAGAACGCTGGTGTTGACGGTGCGGTTGTTGCGGGCAAAGTGCGCGAGTCTTCAGACACGTCATTTGGCTTTAACGCTCAGACAGAAGAGTATGGCGACATGTTCTCTTACGGTGTTATCGACCCTGCAAAAGTTGCGCGCACAGCGCTGCAAGATGCGGCTTCAATCGCTGGCCTGTTGATCACAACAGAAGCTATGGTTGCTGATCTACCGTCAAAAGACGGCGGCGCAGCCGGCGGCGGCATGCCTGACATGGGCGGCATGGGCGGCATGGGCGGCATGATGTAAGCTGCATTCCTTTAGGAATGTCAGCAGCCCGACAGGCTCTTCACCCTTCGTGAAGATGCCGAGAGGGAACGCTCAAAAGTAAAGAAAGGGGCTGCTGCAAGGCGGCCCCTTTTCATTTGGCCGCGGCTCCTTATGGTGAGCTCGGAAGCTCCGCAGGGAGTATTTTGCAAAGGAAAAGCCGAAAGGGCGCGGGATGTTGGACTTTGTGAGGCCGATGAAGGCCGGGGAAGAGGCCGAGGTGAGTGCCTTGCTTGAGGTGGCTTTTGGCGGCACCGATGAAGTGCGGCTTGTTGAACGGCTGCGCAAGGCGGGTGCGATTGCGGGCGAGATGGTTTTGCCCGCGGGCGGCGTTTTGGCTGGTTATTACGCGCTGTCCTACATGGTTGCACCTAAGGGCTGGCTTTGCCTCGCGCCTGTGGCTGTCGCACCAGACTGGCAAGGCAAGGGGCTTGGCCGCCGCATGATGGGCCAGCTTGTGGCTTGGGCCGAGGCGACGCGTGCCGAGATCGTGGTGCTCGGACGCTCCGATCTGTATGAGGGTGTCGGGTTTTCACGCGCCAAAGCAGAGCTTTTTGAGACACCCTATCCCGTTGAGCATACGATGTATTATGGCCCGAAGTCAGAAGCGAAGGCGCTAAAACTGGGCTATCACAAAGCCTTTGAGGGGGTTTGAGAGTGCGGTTGTTCTGGCTAGTCACTTTGACGATGGCGGCATTTGCAGCAAACTCGGTGATCACCCGTCTGGCCCTTGCCACGGGTGCTACGGAGCCAGCGGCATTTGCGGCGATCCGGTTGTTTTCCGGCGCATTGGTGCTGGGGGGGCTGGCATCGGTTCGCAGCGGGCAGGTGCCTTGGAAGGGCGGCTCGACCGTTGGTGTTGCATCGTTGTTGGCCTATGTGCTGGGCTTTTCCTTTGCTTACGTCAGCTTGGATGCAGGAGCCGGAGCGCTCTTGCTGTTTGGCGGCGTGCAAGTGACAATGTTTGCCGCCGCGCTGGCCGGTCGGGAGCGCATATCGGCCGCAAAATGGGCCGGAACGGTGCTGGCCTTTGCCGGATTGTGCTTGCTGATGTGGCCGAGTGGCGAGGGAGCCGTGACGGGGCTGAGTGTGGCGATGATGCTGCTCGCAGCGGTTGGCTGGGGCGTTTACTCTTTGGTCGGGCGGGGTGCGCAAGACGCCATGAGCGCCACAGCCGGAAACTTCGTGCTGGCGGCGCCTTTTGCCTTGCTGCTTTGGGCTCTGGTGCCAAGTTGGCCCACGTCTGAGGGCGTTGCGCTGGCTTGCCTGTCAGGCGCTGTCACCTCCGGGCTGGGCTACGCGCTTTGGTATCGGGTTTTGCCGCAGTTGAGCGTGAGCACAGCCGCAGTTGCACAGCTGACGGTGCCGGTTATGGCCGTGCTCGGCGGGGCGCTTTTGCTGGACGAAATGCTGAGCGTGAAGCTGCTGGTCTCTGCCGCGATGGTGCTTGGCGGCGTGGCGCTGTCGCTTTATCGAACCAAAGGTTCGAGGGGATCATAGGCGAACCCATCGCCCCAAGCGACATCGGGCAGGCTGTCGGGCTTGAAGCGGATTTGCTTGAGCGCGTCACGGCTGAAAAACTTGCGCCTGGTGACGATATGCTCCGGATCTTGCCAGTCTTCGGAAAGTTGGCCGGAGATAACTGTGCAGCGAAAGTAGATATCAACCTGATGGAATGAGCGCTCGGGCGCGTGAAACTCGTTCACCATACAGGGCGCGCCGACGGTGACAGTTAACCCTGTTTCCTCATGCACCTCACGGGCAAGGTTTTCGGGCAAGCTGTGGTGCGGATCGGCCCCGCCGCCGGGCGCACACCAGAGGTCGTTTTCGCTTTCAGTCCGGTTTTGAGGCCATGCATTTACCATGAGCAACTCGTCGTTAACCAAGATTATGGCGCGGGTTGCGAGGCGGATCGGGCGTCTAGGCAACGTAGCATTCCTCCTATTTCCCTCTTTAATAAGGCAGGCTTTACGCTTATCTCAAGCCCATGAAATTTGTATTTGCTTTTTTGATTGCCATGACACCTGCCGTTGTGCGGGCTGATTGTGTTGTTCTCTTGCACGGGCTTGCACGCACTGAAGGGTCGTTGTTTTTGCTTGAGGAGGTGCTTGAATTGCGCGGCTATACAGTCGTGCGGCCCGGGTATCCTTCCACGAGTGAAACCGTCGGAGCCTTGGCAACTGAAGTTATGCCTGCTGCGATCAAGGCTTGCAGCGAAGATGGTGCGGCACAGGATGAGACCGTGCATTTTGTCACTCATTCGATGGGTGGAATTGTGCTGCGGTATTGGTTTGCAGGCCAGAAACCGGAAAATCTAGGCCGCGTTGTAATGCTTGCACCGCCCAATCAGGGGGCGCAAATTGTTGACGAGCTGGGCGGTTACGAAGCCTTTGGCTGGATCCACGGGCCAGCGGGATTGCAGCTTGGCACCGGGCCTGACTCGATCGCGGCGCATCTGCCTGATGTTGACTTTGATCTTGGCGTGATTGCAGGCGATCGCTCGATTAATCCTGCGCTTTCAAGCCTTGTTGAAGGGCCGGACGACGGCAAAGTAGCTGTTGCTGAAACGCGCGTGAACGGGATGAAGGACCACATTGTCTTGCCGGTGACACATACGTTTTTGATGAACAACCCGCTGGTCGTTGGAGAGGTTGTCGAGTTTCTTGAAAACGGGGCTTTTGACCATGAGCTGACTCTACAGGATTTGATCTGGGACTGGCGCTGGAACCGCATTGATGACTGAACTGGCGTTGCGCTTGACGGGCGCAGATGTGCTGCGGGCTGACGGTGTTAACCAAGAGCCGCTGGCCTTTTCTGACGGGGTGATTTGCGAGCGTGCCGAGCGCGACGTAAACCTTGAGGGCTACCTCGTTTTGCCGGGGCTTGTAGACATTCACGGTGACGGTTTTGAACGCCATGTTGCGGTGCGACGGGGGGCGATGAAGGACATGAGCGATGGGCTGCGCGCGGCGGAAGCCGAGCTCGCGGCCAATGGCATCACCACGGCGACGATGGCGCAGTTTTTCAGCTGGGAAGGCGGGTTGCGCGGGGCCGAGTTTGCCGACAAGTTCCTTGGCACTTTGCGGCTGGTTCAGGAGCAAGTGATCACTGATCTTCAGGCGCAATTACGTTTTGAAACACATATGCTGGATGACTACGATGAGTTTGAAAAGCTTGTTGAAAAACATGCTGTTAAATATGTTGTCTTCAATGATCACATCCAGCATGAGCGGCTCGAAAAGGGGCTTGTGCCCCGGCGCTTGAACGGCATGGCCCTGAAGAGCCGGCGCAGCCCCGAAACGCTGCACAAGCAGTTGCAAAAGATGCATGATGACCGCGCTAAAGTTCCGGCGGCGGTGACCGCACTTGCAGAGCGTCTGGCGGCCAAAAATGTGCGCCTTGGGAGCCACGATGACCGCACTCGTGAAGACCGCGTTTTTTGGGCAAATGCGGGCGTTGCGCTGGCCGAATTTCCCGAAACGATGGAAGCCGGTGAAGCGGCTGGCGAGAGTGGCGCAGGTGTGATTTTGGGCGCGCCGAACGTCGTGCGTGGCGGCTCTCATAATGGCAACGTCAGTGCGGTTGATCTGATCGCCATGGGTCATTGCCACGCGCTTGCATCCGACTATCACTACCCTTCGATGCGCCGGGCGGCTTTCTTTGTTGAAGCCGCCGGTTTGCTCGATTTGGCGGGCGCTTGGGCGCTGGTCTCAAGCGGGCCTGCGCGGCTTTTGGGGCTGACTGACAGGGGCACCCTAGAGACGGGCAAGCGCGCCGATATGATGATCGTTGATGCTGGAACCAAGCGCCTCGCAGCGACCATCGCTGGCGGGCGCATTAGCCACATGTCAGGTGACATCGCCGCGCGGTTTATTCAAAGCGGCAACTGACGGTGCCCCATGCGCCAAAGTCGGCCACGATGTGCGTATCGGCTGGGCACTCAAGCGGGCGGATGAACGACCCTGACAAGATGACTTGCCCGGCTTTGATGCTTTGCCCGTAAAGCTCCATGCGAGCAGCGAGCCAAACGATGCCTTCTACCGGATCATTGAGCACGCCTGCGCCAAGGCCGGTTTCTTCGACTTGTCCGTTGGCCGAGACGATTGCGCCGATCCAACGTAAGTCTGAGGCCGGATCAAAACGCGCTTCGCCAAGCACGATGCCAGCATTGGCGGCGTTATCGGCGATGGTGTCAAAAATTTTGCGCGTCTGTCCGCTAGAAGGATCAACCCGCTGCACTCGGGTATCAAGGATCTCAAGGCTGGGCGCGACATAGTCAGTCGCGGCGATCACTTGCTCACGTGTGACGCGGCCTTTGAGGGGGGCTTTCATCACGAAAGCGATTTCAGCCTCGACGCGCGGCTGGATAAATCGACCCTGTGGAATGCTCGCTCCACTTTCAAAGCGCATGCTTTCCAGCAACACGCCACTGTCAGGGATGTCGATGTTAAGCGCCATCTGCATCGCGCGGCTGGTGAGGCCGATCTTCCAGCCTATCACCTCGTCACCCTTGGCCTGTTTCAGGGCGACCAAGCCTGCCTGAATGGCATATGCGTCGTCCATTGTGATGCCGGGGTACTGCTGTGACAATACGCCGATTTGCTCGCTTGTTTGCTCAGCCTCATATAGGGCTTGCGCGGCGGCTTTGATCTGCGCTGGTGTCATTCGTCACGCACCGTATTTCGGAGCTCACCGATGCCTTCAGCGGCGACAATGATCTCGTCACCGGGCACCAGATAGCGCGGCGGATCAAAGCGTGCGCCTGCGCCCGTGGGCGTGCCGGTGATGATGATATCGCCAGCAACAAGCGTGGTGAATGTCGAGATATATTCGATCTGCCGCCGGATCGGGAAGAGCATCCGCGAGGTGCGATCGTCCTGACGCAACTCACCGTTCACATGTGTCGTCAGGCGGATGTCGTCAAGCTGCTTGGCGTCTTTAAACGGCACAAGCCAAGGGCCGATAGCGCCAGAGCTGTCCCAGTTTTTTCCTTGAGTGACGTTGAACTTGGCGTGGCGCACCCAGTCGCGTAAAGTACCTTCATTACAGAGACTTAGGGCGGCGATGTGATCAAAGGCATTCGCTTGTGAAATGCGACGGCCGCCTTTGCCTATGACAACTGCGATCTCGCCTTCATAGTCGAGCTGCGGTGTCTCCGGCGGCCTTACAAGCGCCTCGCCGTGGCCGGTAAAGCTGCGGGCAAATCGCGGAAACAGCGACATATTTGGCGGGGCGTCTTGCCCGTCTTTATACTCGGCGTTGCGGTCGGGGAAGTTCACACCAACACAGATGATCTTCTCGGGGTTTGGCACCGGAATGGCGTATTGAAAGCTGCCATCTTGATGTGTCACTGCACGGCCTTGCGCCGCAGCTTCAAGCTCGGGCAAGCCACCAGCCGCGATCACATCACGCATCGTTGTCCACTGCGGAAACTCATCAGAAAGCGCCAAGAAGCCGCCCTCAACAACCGCGCCAAAAAGTTGGCCTTCGTTGGTATTTACAGTCGCAAATCGCATGGCTTATCCCTTCTTGTCGAGCAACTCGACTTCTATAAATGCACAGGCAAAATCATTGCCGTTGATCACGTCATGCTCGGTGCCGATCTCGCGATAATATGGCACGCCGTTTTGCAACTCGGCTGTCATTTTTTCACCATCCGGCAAGTCAATTTCCAGCACTCCGTCAAACAGTGGCACGACCACGTAGTCATACTCGTGGCGGTGCCAGCCGGTGTTGTCACCGCGCGCAGCAAACGACCAGCGCGTCACCCGCACCCGCCCGTTGTCGATCAGCACTTCGCCTTTGGCTGTGCCTTCGGAAGCTGTGTTACACATCTAAGTCCCTCCGGCTTTTCCTTTTGCAAAAATACTCAAAAACCGCCCTCACGGCGCAATGATCGGTTGCGCCTTGAGCGCGCTTTCGCGTGTTTCGGCTCCATCAAAGACGCTGCCGTGTTCAAACCAAGAGCGCGGGGCGGCGGCGCCCCAAAGCGTTTGGCGTTGCGGGTCGGTCAGATCCCATTTGATGGCTTCCAGGTCAGGGTCAACTGTCTGATAGTCCGAGCAATAGATCTCAATTCTATGGCCGTCAGGGTCAAGCACATAGAGGAAGAATGCATTGGAAATGCCGTGCCGCCCGGGGCCGCGCTCAATGTTTTCGACCCAGCCTGTCGTGCTCATCAGATCAAGCAGGTCAATGATCGCCAGCGGTGTGGGAACCCAGAAGGCCGAATGGTGCAGGCGAGGGCCGGTGCCGTTGGTAAAGGCCACGTCATGCACGCCGCCTTTGCGGTGCATCCAAGCCGCCCAGACTTTGCCGCTCTCGGCGTCTTCGGTGTATTCTGTCGTGCGAAATCCGATCTCGTTGTAAAACGCCACGCTCGCGTCAACATCGCTTGAAAACATGTTGAAATGATCAATCCGCAGGGGCCTCACGCCCATATAGCGTTTGTATTCCTGATGGATTGGCGCGAGGCGGTCCATTTTGACATAAAACTCAAGCGGGATGCCCCAAGGGTCGCGCGTGCGTAGGGTCTTTCCCATGTGCGGGCGGGTAACCCATTCAGTTGGCAAGCCTTTGTCCGAAAACCACTTTTCGGCTTTTTCCAGGTCTGGTTCGTCATAGAGCTTGAAGCCCAGCACGCCGACGTCGGCAGTATCGGCTTTAACCAGCACAATGCAGTGGTGGCCGCGTTCTTCCAAGGCACGGAGGTAGATGCGCTCGCCGTCTTCAAACGAGACTTGCAGGCCAAGCGTGTCGACGTAAAAGGCGCGGCTTTTGGCAAGGTCTTTGACGCGGTATTCAACATGAGAAAGCCGCACGATGTTGAACGGAGGATAGAGGACTGGGGATGGGACTGGCATTGTTTTCTCCGATCTGTTTCAAGCGCCGAGACGCGGGATTTTGT
Organism: Lentibacter algarum; assembly: GCF_018860975.1. Taxonomy (GTDB): domain Bacteria; phylum Pseudomonadota; class Alphaproteobacteria; order Rhodobacterales; family Rhodobacteraceae; genus Lentibacter; species Lentibacter algarum_A. Next base: position 220,040 of record NZ_JAHKQI010000003.1, on the reverse strand, counting down.
GCTCGCCAATGGCGAAGCCGATATGTTTTTGCTCCATATAGAAGTCAAAGCTCCACTCGCCGCCGTCGCGTCCGATGCCTGAGGCTTTGACGCCGCCGAAGGGCGTAGGCAGGTGGCGCACGTTCTCGGAGTTAACCCAGATCATCCCCGCTTCGAGCTTGTCGGTGAAGCGCATGGCTCGGGTGATGTCTTGCGTCCAGACATAGCCAGTGAGGCCGTAGTCGGTGCCATTGGCGATCTCGAGGGCTTCTTCCTCAGTTTCAAACGTGAGCGTGGTCAGCACGGGGCCGAAGATCTCCTCTTGAGCGATGCGCATGTCAGGCGTGGCCTCGGTAAACAGTGTCGGGCGCACGTAGTGGCCTTTGCCTTGCGGTGCCTTGCCGCCAGCTGCGATCGTGGCGCCGTCTTGCTTGGCGATGTCAAAGTAGGAACAGACTTTGTCGTAGTGCACTTTATGAATGAGCGGGCCGACTTCTGTTTCCGGGTCAAGCGGGTGTCCGACTTTGATGTTCTCGACACGTTTGACAAGCTTGTCAGTGAACTGCCCTGCGATGCTTTTTTGCACGAGCAAGCGCGACGACGATGTGCAGCGCTCGCCGTTCAATGAGTAGATCATGAAGATCGCGGCATCGAGCGCGCGCTCCTGATCGGCGTCGTCAAACACGATGACGGGGTTCTTGCCGCCAAGCTCAAAGTGCACACGCTTGAGCGTTTCCGAGCCTTGGCGCATGATCATGCTGCCGGTGCTGCTTTCGCCGACAAAGGCGATAGCTTTGATCAGTTTGTGCTCTGTGAGCGCCTTTCCGGCATCTTCTCCAAAGCCGTTGACGAGGTTCCAGACGCCTGCCGGTAGGCCCGCCTCATGGGCGATCTCGGCGAGGATATGCGCTGTGATCGGGCTGAACTCGGCTGGCTTATGCACCACGGTGCAACCCGCGGCCAAGGCTGGCGCGATCTTCCATGTCGAGAGCATGAAAGGCGTGTTCCAGGGCGTGATGACGCCTACAGGGCCGATCGGTGTGCGGGTTGTGACGTTCATCAACGTGGGTGAGGGCAGTGCTTGGCCGTCGCGGGCGGCAGGGGCCTTGTCTGCGAAGAAGCGAAAGTTCTCAGCGCCGCGCAGAGCGGCTTTTGACATGAAGCGGATGGCTTGACCGGTGTCGAGACACTCGGCAAAGGCGATCTCTTCAGCGCGGGCCACAATGCCGTCGGCGATTTTGTGGAGGATCTTCTTGCGCTCGACCAGTGGCATGTCACGCCAAGCGGGGAAGGCTGCGTGGGCGGCTTTCGCGGCGGCATCAATGTCGGCTGCGCCGGATTTGGCCACTTTACAGAGGAAGGCTTCATCTACCGGTGAGGCGTTGTCAAATGTCTGGCCCGTGAGGGCGGGAACAGTCTTGCCGTCGATGATGTTCATCACGCCGTTGTCGGCAAACCGCGCGAGATAGGCGGTGGCTTTTTCAATATTTGCAGTGAGGTCACTCATGTCAGGCGTCTTTCTTCAAATGGTCACGGATACTGCCCGTTTTGGGGCTTAAGGAGGCGTCGATGTCGCGCATTTCGATAGAGAGCGCGATGGAATGCTTGGCCATTGCCGGAGCCAGGAGGGCCTTGAGCGCCTCGAAGATGTGCTGTGTTGCGGCTTCTTTAGCTTGCTGTTCACGGCCTTCGCGCAGGCGAATGGAGAGGTCGAGAAAGGCGTGCTCGGGGTTGCCATCAGCGATGCTGACATGTTCGGCTTTGAAGGCGCGAACACGGATGCCAGCCATCGGGAACAGGCCGGTTTCTATCGCCGCGAGGCGTAAGTGGTCGCAAAGCGCTGCCATATCGACACGCGCCTCAAGATTGGCTGAATACTCGATGCTGAAATGCGGCATGCGCGATTCTCACTCCCTTAGTCATTAACATGTTAATGATAATGGGAGGGGCGAGTCAAGCCAGCTTAGTCGCGTTTGCCAGAAAACCGCGTGGCCCAGCCTTCACGCTCATCGTCGGTGATCTTGGCGAAGAGGTTGTCGGGCACGGTGAACTCATGGCCTGCGGGGAGCGCTGTGAGGGCGGCTTCAACGTCATCGGGCCAGCTGGTGTCGAGCGTGTTCATGGCCACGAACAGTTTGGCTGAAGTCGTGGGCATGAAGGGCGCCGACAGCACCGCGTAAAAGCGGATCAGGTTCAAAGCGAGGCGGATTTGCGCGGCGGCTTGATCGGGGTCTGTTTTGAACAACGTCCACGGGGCGGCTTCCTGCAAATACTCGTTGCCTGCGGCCCAGATCGCGCGCAGCTCTTGTGCTGATTTGCGCACATCCATGGCTTGCATGTGGGTTTCATAGGCGCGGGTGCGTGTGGTGAGTGTCTCGATCAGCGCGGCCTCGGCGGGGCCGAATGCGCCGGCTTCAGGGACGGTTTCGCCGAACTTCGAGCGGCAGAACTTAGTGACCCGCGACACGAAGTTGCCGAGCACATCAGACAGGTCTTTGTTGACGCCACTCTGGAAGCCTTCCCATGTGAACTCGGCGTCTGATGTTTCCGGGCAGTTGCTCAGGAGCCACCAACGCCACACGTCCGCGGGGAGGATCTCGAGCGCTTGATCCATGAAGACGCCGCGTCCACGCGAAGTTGAGAACTGGCCACCTTCATAGTTTAGGTAGTTGAAGGACTTGATGTAGTCGACCAGCTTCCAAGGCTCTTGCGAGCCGAGGATTGTCGCGGGGAAACTGAGCGTGTGAAAGGGGACGTTATCTTTGCCCATGAACTGGGTGTAGGTCACGTCATCGGCGCCCTTGTCGGTGCGCCACCAGCGTTGCCATTCATCGCCTTTCGCCCATTCCTGCGAGCAGGCGATGTATTCGATCGGGGCGTCAAACCAGACGTAAAAGACTTTGCCCTCCATGCCCGGCCAAGGCTCGGTTCCGTTCTTGACGGGCACGCCCCAGTTGAGATCACGGGTGATGCCACGGTCTTGCAGCCCTTCGCCGTCATTGAGCCATTTGTTGGCGATAGATGTGGTCAGAACGGGCCAGTCAGTCTTGGAGTTGATCCAGTCTTGCAGCGTGTCGCGGAGCTGGCTTTGCTTGAGGTAGAGGTGTTTTGTGGCGCGCTCTTCGAGGTCGGTTGAGCCGGAAATCGTCGAGTGCGGGTTGATCAAATCAGTCGGGTCAAGCTGCTTGGTGCAGTTGTCGCACTGGTCGCCGCGGGCGTCTTCAAAGCCGCAGTTCGGGCAGGTACCTTCAATGTAGCGATCCGGCAGGAAGCGGCCATCGGTCTTGGAATAAATCTGGGTTTCGGCGACTTCCTCGATCAAGCCGGCCTTGGAGAGCGCCCCTGCGAAGTGCTGGGTGAGCGCGTGATTTTCGGGAGAGGACGAGCGACCGAAGTGATCAAAGCTGAGGCCGAAGCCCTCGGCGATGCGCGCTTGAACCTCGTGCATCTCGGCGCAGTATTCAGCAACTGGTTTGTTGGCTTTTGCAGCGGCGAGTTCGGCTGGCGTGCCGTGTTCGTCTGTGGCGCAGAGGAACAGAACCTCATTCCCACGGGCGCGCTGGTAGCGGGCGAAAAGATCAGCGGGAAGCTGGCTTCCGACCAGATTTCCGAGGTGCTTAATCCCGTTGATGTAAGGGATTGCCGAAGTGATGAGGTGGCGTGCCATGCTGCTGTCCGTCGTTGCTGTTTGGCTGTGCTTAACGGATCGTGCGCGCAGGTTCTACAGGTTTCGAATTTTGCTGTGCAAAATCCGACCAATGTGGGGGCCAGCCCCCACACGCAGGTTTAAGTGGGGGCCAGCCCCCACATCCCCGGGATACTTGACCCAAGAAAATGAGTTGGCTGATACTTGATGCGGGTTTTAGGGCTTGTCGCGGCTACGACCCAAGAGGCGGCCGATGGTGAAGGAGGTGCGCGGAGCGTAGACGTAGGGGGTGCGCGTCTCCGGTGTGGCGCGGCTGCGCATGCGGGCGAGGCCGAAGACGGCGAGGGCGGCGTGGCCGATGGCGATCATGATAAAGAGAGCGGGCGGGCCGAAGGTTTCCATCAGTTGCGAGGCGAGGAGCGGGGCAGCGATAGCCCCTGTGGCGAACCAGAACATCAGGGCTGCGGAGAGTTCGACGCGCTCTTCGTTGGTGGCAAAGTCGTGGGCGTGCGCGGCAGCAACTGAATAGATCGGGAAAGTTGTGAGCCCGAACAGCGCAGCGTTGAGCAGGATGCCGGTTGTAGAGAGGCCTTGTAGCAGCGCAGTTGAGGCGCAGCTGAGAATGGCGGCGACAGAAAGCCAGATCAGCACCCAGCGTCTGTCATATTTGTCGGCAAGCCAACCAACGGGATATTGTGCCAGCGCGCCACCGAGGATAAAGGCAGCGAGGAAGGTCGCGATCTGGGTGATTTGCAGGCCAACTTCCTGACCATAGACAGGCCCGACCATGCGAAATGAAGCCGAGCTAAGCGCTGCGACAACCACACCGGCGGCAGCCAGAGGAGAGCGTGACAGCGCGAGCATCGGGCGCAGGCGCGGGGCGGCAGGCGTTTCGGGCTGACTTGCCGTTGTCAGTGTGATTGGTAGCAAGGCGGCGCAACAGAGCAGCGCCAGAAGGCTGTAAGAAACGTAGCTTGCGGGTTCGAGAAAGCCGATAACCAGCTGGCTGGCGAGAGAACCGCCCATGTCAACGACACGGTATGTGCCCATCGCGCGACCGCGGGACTCGTTGGTGACTTTGGCTTGCAGCCAAGCTTCGACAACAGTGTAGCAGCCCGCCACACAGAGGCCGGACGCCACCCGCATGAGTGCCCATGCGTAAGCGTCGACAACGAGATAGTGACTGAGCAGAGAGATCGCTCCGAGAGATGTGAAGGCGGCAAAAGCGCGGCTGTGACCGATAGAACCCAAGAGGCGCGGGGCCCACCAGCAGCCTATGAAGAAGCCAAGGAAGTGTGCCGAGCCGAGCAAACCGATTTGCGCACGAGAAAAGTTGAGTGCGATGCCGGAGAGGGCATCAAGCGGGCCAACACCACCGGAGGAGAGCTGCAACAAAGCCACAGAGAGAAAGAGGGCGGCGAAGGAAACAAGTAGGCGCATAAGACCCTAGAATTGCAGTGTCAGAAACATGTGCTTGTATGTTTTCGACTTATTTGTGTCGCGATCAGTCATCCGGGCGAGCGAGCTCGAAAACTTCGCGCACCAACGCGTAGTCGCGATAGCCCATGCGCGCCAGCGGGATGAAGCGGGTAGAGTCGAACTTGCCATCGACGATGCAGTCGTCGCGAAGGTGTATACCGGTGACTTCACCGATCACGACGTAATTTGCCGCACCTTTGCTTTGCTGAATATGCACGAGTTTGCATTCGAGTGATGCAGGTGCCGAGGCGACGCGCGCACAGGCGATGGTTTCGCAGTTTGCGCGGGTGAGTTTGGCATGGTCGAATTCGGAAGCGTCCGCAGGCAAGCCGCGTGAGCTGGTATTCATGGCATCGGTGCTCGCTTCATCAACAAGGTTCACGCAGAACTCCTGACTGGCTCGGATGTTGCCAACGGTGTCTTTGGTGTTGTCGCGGTCGGGCTTTGTGCCGGTGCTTGCAAACATCACTTGCGGCGGCTCGTAGGCGGTCCCCGAAAAGAACGAATAGGGCGCGAGGTTATCGATGCCCTCGGAGTTGCGAGTGGAAATCCACGCAATCGGGCGCGGAACAATGAGCGCATTGAACGGGTTGTGCGGCAGGCCGTGGCCGTCCTGAGGGCGATAAAACAACTTGCATGATCCTTTGTTTGCACCATTGCATAACCCCGTGCTAGGCCCGTTTCCAGCCGAAAGGGAAAATCTGCCAAGTGATCACGTTAACCACAGAGCAAGCCAGCGAAAGCTGGGAGGTCGAGAGCCTCTATGACCTCTGCTTTGCGCCCGGACGTGAGGGGCTGTCTTCTTACCGTTTGCGCGAGGGCGTTCTGCCGGTTGCCGAGCTGTCTGTTCTGGCGCGTGACGAAGCCGGCATTCTGGCCGCGGCGATACGCTATTGGCCTGTTTTGGTCGGCACCGAGCCCGCGCTTTTGCTAGGGCCAATCGCGGTTCACCCGACGCGGCAAGGCGAGGGGATCGGCGGTAAGTTGATGCGCCAAAGCCTCGCAACAGCAAGCGAAATGCACTGGAAACGCGTGTTGCTGGTTGGGGATGCGCCTTATTACAAACGCTTTGGATTTACGCGACTGGAGGGTGTGGAAATGCCCCCGCCGACAAACCCCGAGCGGGTTCTGGGCCGTGCATTACAAGCGGGTGCATGGGATGGCTTGCGTGGAAAAGTCTGCCGCTATGCTTGATTTTCAACCCGCGTGCACCAATATTTAAGCTATGAAAACTGCGATCATTGAGGTGCTCGAGGCGCCTATCACTGAGGCCGAAGTCGAGGCCAGACTTGAAGAGCTTGCCAAGCGATACCGTTCAGCTGGCAGTCTTGTTATCGACGTGATGAACCACGTTGGCGGGCAAGCTGACAGCGTTATTGAGCGTCTGCCGCCAGCCATTCAGGACGGGCTTGCGACCCAGACGGAGCGTGCTTTGAACTTTGCGCTCGAAGGAGCATCTAAAGCGGGGAAGGGTTTGCCGCAGGGCAGCAGCTGGATGAGTGTTGCTCTGACAACGACAATGGGTGCTGCTGGCGGTTTTGGTGGCTTGCCAACGGCTTTGGCCGAGTTGCCTGTGACAACCACGGTGCTGTTGCGTGTGATCCAGTCAATAGCAGAAGAACACGGCTTTGACGCTAGCGAAGACTCGGTCAGATATGATTGCATTCAGGTTTTTGCGGCCGCCGGGCCGTTGGAGAGCGACGACGGAGCAGACCTTGCGTTTCTTTCGACAAGGGTGCTGGTCAACGGCGCAGCGATCAAGGCATTGATCACACGGGTCGCACCGCGTTTTGGTGTGGTGCTCGGGCAGAAACTCGCAGCTCAAACCGTGCCGATACTTGGCGCAGCGGCGGGGGCTGCGACGAACTATGCCTACACAAGCTACTATCAGGATATGGCGCATGTGCAGTTCGGGCTACGGAGATTGGCGGTTCGCTCGGATGTCGGGCTTGCCGAGTTAACGAAGCGATTTCGCTCCAAGCTGGAAAAGCCGAAGCTTAACCGCGCAGGCTAGCGCGTCGGGCTGGTGCTTTTGATGTATTCCATAACCCGCGGCCGCACAGACTGCTCGCCTGCATCGCGCGCGGCGTTGATGACGGCGCGAAGCTCGCCCAGATCAACCCGTCGCAGCATGTTTTTGACAGGCCCGATAGAGGCCGGACGCATGGACAATGTGCGCAGACCTATGGCGGCGAGGCAGGCTGCTTCGACGGGGCGGCCAGCGTCTTCTCCACAAAAACTAAGCGACGTATACGAGCCATTGCAGCGGGTGACGATCTGCTCAAGGAAGGTGAGGAAGCTCACATTCAAAGTGTCATAGCGACGGCGCACGCGCTCGTTCTCGCGGTCAGCGGCGAAGAAAAACTGCTTGAGATCATTGCCGCCGATCGAGAGGAAATCAACTTCGTTAAAGAATTGGTCGGGCGCGAAGGCCAGCGAGGGTGTCTCTAGCATGGCGCCGATCTCTAGGCTCTCGGGAGGGATGTGTCCTAAGGTATGTTCACGGGCAAGTGCCTTTTCCATCTCGGCACGGGCGGCGCGGAATTCTTCGAACTGGGCCACAAACGGGAACATGACCGACAGCGGACGCCCAGCAGCGGCGCGCAGCAAAGCCTGCAGTTGCATGCGCAGGATTCCGGGCTTGTCGAGACCAACGCGGATCGCGCGCCAGCCGAGCGCCGGGTTTGGTTCGTCGTTTGGCTTCATGTAGGGCAGCACTTTGTCGGAGCCTATATCAAGTGTGCGAAACACCACGCGTTTGCCCTGAGCCGCATCAAGCACGCGTGCATAGAGCGCCGAAAGCTCGCTGCGTTTGGGCATCTGGTTGCGCACGAGAAACTGAAGCTCGGTGCGAAACAGCCCGACGCCCTCGGCCCCAGAACCTTCAAGTGAAGGCAAATCTGCCATGAGGCCGGCGTTCATTTTCAAGGAAATTGTCACACCATCGCGGGTTTCTGCGGGCTTGTCCCTGATCGAGGCGTAGCGCTCTTGGGCCTCGGCCTGCATGGCGATCTTGTCTTTGAAGGCGGTAACAACTGTATCGTCGGGCCGCAGGTGCACAACGCCTTGGTCACCATCGACCATAATGTGATCGCCGTTCAGCGCCTCGGTCGTGATGCGCTCGGCATGAATGACCAACGGGATCGCCAATGCTCGTGCAACGATGGCTGCATGTGAGCCAACGGAGCCTTCCTCAAGCACGATTGCTTTGAGCGAGCGGCCATAGTCCAGTAGTTCGGCGGGGCCGATGTTGCGGGCGATAAGCACAGGGTCGCTCGGCATTTCGGCGCCGGTTTCGCTGCCTTGGCCTGTCAAGGTGCGCAGAAGGCGATTTGAGAGATCGTCAAGATCATGCAAGCGGTCACGCAGGTAGGCGTCTTTTACCTGTTGCATACGCGCGCGCGCGTTTGACTGCTCTTTTTCAACAGCAGCCTCGGCAGAAAGCCCGCGGCTGATGTCTTCCTCCATGCGCCGCATCCAGCCTTTGGAGTTGGCGAACATGCGGTAGGCCTCAAGCACTTCCATCTGCTCTTTGCCGCCGCCGCGTGCGCCGGCGAGCATTTTGTCGACACCTACGCGCACGTCTTCAACGGCTTCTTGTAGGCGTTCAAGCTCGCGGTGTGGGTCGTCAGAGATCGGGTTTGTCACCACAACACGTGGTTCGTGCAGCCAGACATGGCCTTGTGCCGCGCCTTCCTGACCTGTTGCGCCACGCAGCAAGACGGGCAGGGTGTGCCGCGCCGTCAGCGCTGCTCCTTCGCCGACAAAAGCACCAAGCTCGGCCATTTCGGCCAGCACCATGGCGACAACTTCAAGTGCATCAACTTCGATGTCTACAAACTCGCGGCTGACTTTGGTTTGCACCACAAGCACGCCGAGCTTCTCTCCGAGGCGTTGAATAGGCACGCCGAGGAAACTTGAAAACATCTCTTCGCCAGTCTCGGCCATATACCGAAATCCGCGCTCGGAGGGGGCGTCAGGCGTGTTGATCCGTTGGCCCTTTCGCGCGACAAGACCAACCAAACCTTCGCCCAGTTTCAAGCGGGTTTGGTGCACGGACTCAGGTTTGAGGCCTTCGGTGGCGCAAAGCTCGAGAGTGTCTTCATCGCGAAACAGGTAAACCGAGCAAACATCGCAGTGCATTTCCTCGGCAATCAGTTTGGTGATTGTGTCAAGTCGCGCTTGGCCAGCACTGTCTTCTGCCATCACTTCCCGTAGGCGTGCAAGCATCTGCCGGCTATTGGTTTTTTTCTCTGCATCAGCCATCGGCGTGTTGCTTCGCTCCCCTTGCGGCCCGTTGCCCTGAACACTCAGGCCGAACCGTTACACAGCATACACCACAGGGATGTGACAAGGGAAACGGGAAATTGCCTTCGGAGGCGGCTTGATCGCCTCTTTAGCGCTAACTGCCGGAAAAACAGGCAAGTTGGGCTAGGTGAGTTTGTCTAGCTCAAACGCGTCGTGAAGCGCCTGCACGGCGAGCTCCATGTATTTTCTGTCAATCAGCACCGAAACTTTGATCTCTGACGTCGCGATAACTTTGATATTGATGCCTTCGTCAGACAGGGTTTTGAACATCGTTGCCGCAACGCCTGACTGGCTGCGCATACCGATACCAACGGCTGAAACCTTGGCAACTTCAGTGTCAGCGATCAAGTCGCGATAGTTGATCTCGCCCGATGCTTTAGCGTCTTCCATAGCTTTCTGGGCACGACCAACCTGATCAACAGGGCAGGAAAAAGTCATATCAGTGCGCCCGTCTTCGGCGATGTTTTGAATGATCATGTCGACATTCACGCCCGCTTCAGAGAGCGGGCCAAAGATGGCGGCGGCGATGCCGGGCCTGTCGGCGATGCTGATCAAAGTCATTTTGGCTTCATCGCGTGAATAAGCGACACCGGATACTGGGCGGTTTTCCATGATTTCCTCCTCATCGACAACGAGCGTGCCTGCGTCGTCGGATTGTTCTTCAAACGAGCTCAGAACCCTGAGCTTGACTTTGTAGCGCATCGCCAGCTCGACCGAGCGGGTTTGCAGCACTTTAGCCCCGAGTGACGCCAGTTCCAGCATCTCTTCAAAGGCGATCTTGTCGAGCTTGCGGGCCTTGTCGGATATGCGAGGATCAGTGGTGTAAACACCGTCAACGTCGGTGTAAATGTCGCAGCGCTCGCCTTCAAAGGCAGCGGCAAAAGCTACAGCGGTGGTGTCAGAGCCGCCTCGGCCCAGCGTGGTGATGCGCCCTTCGGGGCTGACGCCTTGAAAGCCCGCGACTACGGCGACTTTCATGCCTTCCGCAAACTTTGCGAGGATGTTCTCGGATGGAATCTCTTCAATACGAGCTGAAGCATGCGCAGACGTGGTTTTGACCGGAACTTGCCAACCCTGCCAGCTGCGCGCGGGCACGTCCATTTCTTGTAAGGTGAGTGCCATAAGGCCGGCTGTCACGTTTTCGCCCGAGCTGACGATGGCGTCATATTCACGCGCGTCATAAAGCGGTGACGTTTCGTTGACCCATCCAACAAGCTCGTTTGTCTTGCCCGACATGGCCGAGACAATGACGATCACATCATAACCCTTGGCCACCTCAACACCAACGCGCTTTGCGGCACGGCGGATGCGGTCAAGGTTGGCGACAGAGGTGCCACCGAATTTCATCACCAATGTGGGCATGGTTGGCCTCTTACTTGCGTTTGGCGCGGTTTAGAGCGGATTGAACGCGAGGGCAAGGGAGCGGCATCAGTATGCGTGGTCACGTCCGTCCCATGTACGAAAGCAGCCTGTTGTGGCCAGCGAGAGTGCGTCAAACTCCGCCATCAGACCTGCCGCGCTTTGGTCAACCTCGATATCGCCTTCTGCGCCGCCCATATCGGTGCGCACCCATCCCGGGTGATAGGCACCGACAGCGATGCCTTTTGGCGCAAAATCGGCTGCAAAGTTTCGCGAGAGATTGAGCACAGCGGCCTTAGAGCTGCGGTAGATGTAGCTGCCGCCCGGTGCGCGGGTGTGGCTGGCCATTTGGCTTGAGATGATCGCGATCTTCGGGGTTTTGGCTTGCTCAAGCCGGGGCAAGAGCGCTTGCACAGTTAAAAACACTCCTGTGACATTGGTAGCATATGCCTCTGCCCACATTTCAGGCGGGTAGCCGCCTTCAAGCTGTTCGTGTTTGTCCGGGTAAACGCCGGCATTGCAAACCAGCAGATCAACCGGCGTTGTGATACTTGCAGCAAAAGCCTCATGGCTGGCTTTGTTTGTCACATCAAGTGTGGCCAGCCCCGGGGTGTTGCGCGCTGTGCCGGTGACGGTGTGGCCAGCAGCGGTATAGTCGGCAGCGAGCTTTGCGCCGATACCGCGGTTGGCACCTGTAATCACGATATGCATCAGTTGGTCTTCCTTTTCGGGATGAAGGGCAGGGGCAAAACGGGCACGCCATCGTCGATCAGCTTTTTGGCGTCTTCGGGCTTGGCCTGCCCATAGATCGAACGCTCGGGTGCGTCGCCGTCATGCATGGCGCGGGCCTCGGAGGCGAATCTCATTCCGACATCTTCTGAGGTTTCCTCAACTTTGCGGCGCATGTCAGCGAGGGCTTGCTCATTTGGGCTTTGCGGCGTTGAAAGCGGGCTTTCAGGCTTGCTATGGGAGGTGCTCACATTTGGAGCCATGATCTGCTTGCTGATGTCAGACGAGCCACAGATAGCGCAGACAACCAGCCCGGATCGGTGCAGCTTGTCAAACGCGGAAGACGACTGAAACCAGCTGTCAAAGCTATGACCGGCAGCACATTTGAGCGAGAAGCTGATCATCGCTTGAGCGCCTTCGGATCAAAGGTTTTGAGGATCTGTTTTAACTCGCGCTCGCTCACTTTGGCCGCGGCTTTCTTGAGCGAAAACCACTTGCGGCGGCGCTGGCCTTTCTCAGGGAAACTCTCGGCGAGGGCCTTCACGCGAACGGGATAGACCATTGCCACGCAGGGGATGCCTTTTTCGGGGCCGATGAACTTGTTGTAGGAATAGATCCCGAGGCAGCGCTCGATGGCTTTGCCCTTCACACCGGCTTCTTCCCAGGCTTCCTGCAATGCACATTCACCGGGTGTTTTGCCGTGCATTGGCCAGCCTTTGGGGATGATCCAGCGTTGTGAGCCGCGTGACGTGATTAGCAATACTTCGGGTTTGTCGTTGCGAATGCGATAGCACAACGCAGCAAACTGGCCGCGCACGTCGGTTTTGCCCGCGCCTTTTAGTGAAATTGGCAGTTGTTTGATGTTTTGCAGGGTCATCCGCAGGGCCGTTCCCTATGTGCTCGCGTGGTGTTTCGAGTGTATAGCGAAGCGCTTTAACGTTGCAACAAAATCGGGAACCAGTCTTCGCGAAGGCGTTGTCCGGCTTGCATTTCGTGGCCCGGATAGGGCGGTGAAGTTGGCCCCGGGCGGGTGACATAGCGTGCATCATCACCGACCAATCGCAGGCTAAAGGCGCGGCGGCGGGTGTCTGATGTGTTGCCGCGTGCGCCGTGCAGGATGCTATAGTTGAAGGCAACAGCATCGCCCGGTTCCATTTCCCACTCACAAATGGTCATGCCCTCGGCGTCAGGATCAGGAATCGGCATATAGTCGTCCTTGTTGGCGAAGAAACTTTCCTCGCTGGTCCAGCGCGTCGGCAACACCGGCTTCTCCCATCTGTGCGAGCCAGCAACGCAGCGCAGGCTGGCATCGGTGACGTGATCAAGCGGCGACCAGAAGCTCACTGTTTGCTGGCCTTCTACAAAGTAGTAGGGCCCGTCAGTGTGCCACGGCGTTGCCATCGACGTTCCTGGCTCTTTGACAAGAACATGATCATGAAACATCTGCACACTTTTCGAGCGCATGAGGTCAGCGGCGACCTCGGCCGCAGGCGAAGTTTTGATCACCTCAGCAAACTCCGGGATACGCTCCCAGTTGCAATAGTCATCAAAGAAGCGGCCTGTCTGCCCTTCCTTTTTGTTCTCGGAAGCATAGGGGCCGGGTGCTTGCATATTGGCCTCGATGCCGCGGCGAAGGGTCTCGACGTGATCCGCAAACAGCCCCCGAATGACAGTAACCCCATCTCGTTGAAAGGCGTTGATCTGATCTTCAGTCAATAGTGGATGTGTCATCATATTACCTTTATTTCAAAGGCTTGCGCCTCTTACTTCATGTTCCACAAAAAGTTCTGTATGGCCCGAATTCGGCAGGAGCAGGCTCGGCGTAACTTTCAAAACCGGCCTGTGGATGAAAGGGAGTTTGCAACAGTTTGAGCAGGGCTTCAAACGGCAAGATGTCACCTTCGGATGCGGCGCTAAGAGCCTCCTCGACCTTGTGATTTCGAGGGATATACACAGGGTTAACCCCATCCATCAACGCCTTGCGCCTTGGGGCTTCAGGCTCGGTTTGTAAGCGAGCTGCATAGAGCGGCAACCAAGCTTCAAACGCCTCGGGTGCGGTCTCAAACAGTGGTGCGGCTGTCGCTGGGTCAGGCAAGGCTCGAAAGACCTGAGTGAAGTCGGCGCGGGCTTCATGCATTGCAGAAAAGAGATGATCTACCAGCCGCTTATCACCCTCTTGTGATGTGAATAACCCGAGCTTGGAACGCATCAGATCAAGCCATTCAGCCTCATAGGCCGGCAGATACTCTGCTAATATTTCAGTGGCAATGCGCACGGCTTCGTCGCTGTCAGGGTTGATCAGATCAAGTAGGCTTTCGGCCAAACGCGCAAGGTTCCAACCGCCGATTGCAGGCTGGCTGGAGTAAGCGTAGCGGCCGAACTGGTCGATAGAGGAAAACACCGCTTTGGGGTTGTAAGCGTCGAGAAAGGCGCAGGGGCCATAGTCGATGGTTTCGCCTGAAATTGTCATGTTGTCAGTGTTCATCACCCCATGCACAAAGCCTAGGCTCATCCACTTTGCGATCAGGCTGGCTTGCCGATTCATCACGGCGCGCAGCAGCTCTTCATAGGGAGCGTCGGCCTCGGCGAGATCTGGATAGTGCCTCACGATCGCGTAGTCAGCCAGCTGCTTTACGCGGTCGGCCTCGCCTCTTGCCGCGAAAAACTGAAAGGTGCCAACGCGCAAGTGAGAAGATGCCACACGCGCCAGAACTGCGCCGGGCTGCGGGCCTTCGCGCATCACTTGTGCGCCTGTGGTGACAGCCGCAAGGGCGCGGGTTGTTGGCACGCCGAGCGCATGCATGGCCTCGCCGATCAGGTATTCGCGCAGCACAGGGCCGATCACGGCTTTTCCGTCGCCACCGCGTGAAAACGGTGTGCGGCCCGAGCCTTTGAGGTGAATGTCGCGGCGCTTGCCGTTGGTGTCTATGACCTCGCCCAAGAGCAGTGCACGTCCGTCTCCAAGCTGTGCCGAGAAATTGCCGAACTGATGCCCGGCATAAGCCATCGAAAGGGGGGAAGCCCCTTCGGGCATTTCGCTACCGGCAAAGATGCGCGCGCCTTGCTCGTTGTTGAGCGCAGTGGCATCCAAACCCAGTTCTGCCGCCAACCCGGAATTGAAAGCGAGCATCTTAGGTGCAGGGGCGGGCGCGCCGATTTGCGAGACATAGAAGCCCTCAAGCTCGCGCGCGTAGGTGTTGTCAAAGTTAAACAACACTATTCGGCTGCGTCGCGCTTGGGCAAAGTCCAACCAGGCCGCACAAAATGACAGGTGTAGCCGTTTGGCAGGCGCTCTAGATAATCTTGGTGCTCTGGCTCGGCCTCCCAAAAGGCACCGACAGGCTCAAGCTCGGTGACAACGCGTGCAGGCCAAAGGCCGGAGGCGTTGACATCGGCGATGGTGTCTTCGGCCACAGCCTTTTGTGCCTCATCGACATAGTAGATCGCCGAGCGATACGACATGCCGCGATCATTGCCTTGCTGGTTCACGGTGCTCGGATCGTGGATCTGAAAGAAGAACTCAAGCAGCTTGCGATAGCTCACCTGCGCCGGATCAAAGATGATCTCGATGCCTTCAGCGTGGGTGCCATGATCGCGGTAGGTCGCGTTTTCAACATCGCCGCCAGTGTAGCCAACGCGTGTGGCCTTGACGCCCGGCAGCTTGCGGATCAGGTCTTGCATGCCCCAAAAGCAGCCGCCAGCCAATACTGCACGTTCTGTCATCTCGCGTCCTCCACTTGGTTCAAATAGTCGCCATAGCCCTCGGCTTCCATGTCGGCTTTGGCAATAAAGCGCAGGCTTGCGGAGTTGATGCAATAGCGCAAGCCGCCGCTTTCCTTCGGCCCGTCAGGGAAAACATGCCCCAAGTGACTGTCGCCATGCGTCGAGCGCACTTCGGTACGGACCATGCCGTGTGTTTCGTCAGTTAGCTCGGCTACATGCGCTGGGACAACTGGCTTTGAAAAGCTCGGCCAACCGCAACCTGATTCGAACTTGTCTGCCGAAGCAAACAGCGGCTCTCCTGAGACGATATCAACATAGAGCCCGGCTTCGAAGTTGCTGTTATACTCGCCTGTAAAGGGCCGCTCTGTGCCGCTCTCTTGGGTAACAAAGCGTTGCTCAGGTGTCAGGCGGGCAAGGGCTGCGTCTGATTTTTCGTATGTCATGGGTGACCTCCGCGCATTTGTGTCTGATGCATAATGTGGGCGCAGACGCGTCGTTTGCCAAGGGGCAAGCTGTATATGCTCATGCAAACGTGACAACGGGAAAGTGGGGAAATACGGTGGCATCCCGTAGGGGAATCGAACCCCTCTTTTCAGGTTGAAAACCTGACGTCCTAACCGATAGACGAACGGGACATACCACCGTGAGGCGCTATTTAGGCAATGCGGGGGCGGCGCGCAATAGCAAATGTGCGGCTGTTTTCAACTTTTTTCACAGGCTAGGTGTTCGCAGGGGCTGCGTCATCAAGACGAAGCTGAACGGAGGTGCGCCCTTGCCAGGTATTGAGTTCGAGGCGGCCTGTGAGGTGAAAGCGTGCGCCGCCGTGATTCTCCAGGGCCGGGCCTAGGGCCGTGTCGTATGCACCAAAGGCGATAGCGTTCAGTCGGGGGCCTGTGCCGTCGGAAAACGTGAGGCGCAAGTGGCTTTCTCCGACTTTCTTGGCAAAGTGTATGGCGCAATCGGGGAAGGCAAAGCGCGGGCCGGGGGCTGCAGCTCCGTAAGGGCCAGCGGCTTCGAGCTGGTTCACCAGTTCTTCTGTCGCGGCACCGGGCATGAGCGCACCGTCGAGGCGCAAATCAGACGGGCCAAGCGCGCCAGCGCCTTGCTTGTCGAGCAGCTCGGACAGACGCGCCATAGCGGGCTCAAGTTGTGCGCGTGACAGAGACAGGCCAGCAGCCATCTTATGTCCGCCACCTTTCTCGATCAGCTCTTCATGCATGAGCTTTTGCACCGAGGCTCCGAGGTCAATTCCGCTCACAGACCGGCCCGAGCCTTTGCCCTCATCGCCATCAAATCCGATGACCACGGCAGGGCGGCCAGTGGCCTCTTTCAGGCGCGAGGCAACGATGCCAACGACACCGGCATGCCAGCCTTCGCCAGCGGCCCAAACCAGCGGCAGATCGAGCCCGCGTTCTTCGGCCTGAGCAAGTGCGGCTGCACGCACTTCATCCTCGATCGCGCGGCGCTCGGAGTTGAGCTGATCAAGTCGCTCGGCCATGCTCTTGGCCTCATGCATATCGGTGCAGGCAAGCAGCCTTGCGCCAAGATCGGCTTTGCCGATGCGCCCGCCTGCGTTGATGCGCGGCCCGAGCACAAACCCGAGGTGATAGGCCTTGGGCGCGGTATCAAGCCTGCCGACGTCACTGAGCGCCACGAGCCCTGCACGCGCGCGCCGTGACATGACTTTGAGCCCCTGCACAACAAAGGCGCGGTTGACCCCGACAAGCGGTGCAACATCGGCTACAGTTCCGAGAGCGACCAAGTCAAGCATGGCAATAAGATCAGGGCCTTGGCGGGATTTCTCACGCAGAATACGTCCCGCATCAACAAGGGTCAGAAAGACCACGGCAGCCGCACATAAGTGCGCCAGATCGCCACTCTCGTCTTGCCGGTTGGGGTTCACTACGGCCAGCACGTCTGGCAGCGTTTCACCACCCAAATGGTGATCAAGCACGATGACATCAGTGCCTTTTGCCGCGGCCAAGGCCTCGTGACTGACGGTGCCGCAGTCAACGCAGATGATCAGATCATGCGCGCTGGCAAGCATCTCGATCGCTGGTGCATTGGGGCCGTAGCCCTCGTCGATCCGGTCAGGGATATAGAGCGTGGCGTCGTGATTTTGTTGGCGCAACCAGTCGAGCAAGAGTGCCGCCGAAGTGCCGCCGTCAACGTCGTAATCGGCAAAAACAGCAATGCGCTCTCGGGCGTCCAAGGCCTGCACCAAACGGCTTGATGCAAGCTCCATGTCCTTGAGCGAGCGTGGGTCTGGGAGAAGGTCACGTAACTGCGGGGCGAGGAACGCCTCGGCTTCGCTCGCGGCCACACCACGACGGGCTAGAACTTGTGACAAAGCGCGCGGCAAGCCTGTCGCCTGAGCGATAGCTTCGGCGGCGCGGTCAAGCTCGACAGACGGGCCGAGCCATGCACGGCCAGTGAGGGATTTTGTGATGCCAAGAAAAGACATATCAGCCTGCTTTTACCGGTTCTGCATCGCAGTTTGGCTCAGTTCGGCCTCGCGTGCAATCAGAGGTCTTCAATACGCAACGCGACGGGCTCGCCAGTGAGGACATCAAGCTTTCTCATTGCCTCAATTGCGCTCATTAAGTCGGCCTTCGAGGCCTTATGCGTTACGATCAAAACAGGCGCGTCGGTGTCGCTATGGCCATACTGGCGCATGCGGTCGATCGAGATGCCAGCCTCGCCCAGAACGGAGGCGATTTTGGCCAGAGCGCCGGGTTTGTCTTGCAGGGCAAAGCGCAGGTAATACGGCGCCGGAGCGGCACTGCTGGCAGGCTTTGATTTGCTTAGCCCAGCGGCGGGTTGACCGAAGCTGTAGGGGCGAATTCCGCGTGCAATATCAACCACATCGCCCATAACTGCAGAAGCAGTCGGCCCCTCGCCAGCACCGGGCCCGCGCAGCACGACTTGCTCGACGGCGTCGCCTTCGAGAACGACCATATTGGTGCCGCCTTCGAGTTGGCCTAGGGGGCTGGTTTCGGGCACCAGACATGGTGTCATGCGCTGCTCGAGGCCTCGGCCTGTCATTTGGGCCACGCCGAGCAGCTTGATACGGTAACCCATGTCGGCGGCGGAGTGGATGTCCTCGATGGTAATTGCGCCGATGCCTTGCAGCTCGACACCGTCAAAATCAACCTGCGTGCCGTAAGCGATTGCTGACAATAGCGCCAGCTTGTGGCCCGCGTCGATGCCGCCCACGTCGAGGTTGGGATCGGCCTCAAGGTAGCCAAGCTGGTTCGCTTCTTCAAAGACCTCTTCATAGCTCAGACCGGCGGATTGCATGCGCGTCAGGATGTAATTGCATGTGCCGTTCATCACGCCCAAAATACGGGTGATGTCATTGCCTGCAAGGCCCTCGGTGAGGGTTTTGACGACTGGAATGCCGCCAGCGACTGCGGCTTCAAAGCGAATGATTTTACCAGCCTTTTCAGCGGTTTGGGCAAGGCTCTGGCCATGAATGGCGAGCAGCGCTTTGTTGGCCGTGACCACATCTTTGCCAGCGGCTATCGCGGCTTCTGTGGCGGCTTTTGCGGGGCCGTCAGACCCGCCCATAAGCTCGACGAACACGTCGATATCGTCGCGCTGAGCGAGTTTTACGGGATCATCCTCCCATGCGTATCCGGCCAAAGAAACACCGCGATCCTTGTCTTTTGAACGGGCGGAAACGGCAATGATTTCAATAGGTCTGCCTGCACGTGTGGCGAGCAGATTGGCCTTCTGGCGGATGATTTTGACGACGCCGACACCGACGGTGCCAAGGCCTGCGATTCCGATGCGCAAAGGGGTTGTCATCCGCTGTCTCCTGCTGGTTCTTAGCTGTTTGAATGGGGTTTAGCAGCGAGGGCAAGTGCGCGCAACGTGCGTTGTGGTTAACGCTGTTTTGAGGGGTGAAAACCGGCTGCACACTGCGTGCATACCGCAGTGCATACCACAGTGCATAATGCGT
>NZ_JAHKQI010000003.1:0-200802 GCF_018860975.1 Lentibacter algarum | reverse complement strand
AATGCGTGCAGACAGTTTTTCGGGATTCGCTCGCGCCAAAAGTGGTTAACGCTGCGAACGCTGCTATTCAGGATCAATCGGCGCGACACCGGTGCGCATCCGCTGTTTTGTGCCAGCATCGACCACAGAACGACGCAGGCGCGCAGCGCGGGCCTGGAGTGCGGAAACCCGCCCTGAAAGTGCCGCGGTGCTTTGCTCGGTGATGCGCGGCGCAGGTGTTGCTGCCGAAAGCTCGTTGATGGGCATAAGCGTGGGGAAGTCTGCGGCCTTGGCCTCATCAGACAGTGTTGCGTCAAGCTCGGGGAAGGTTGCGCAAGCCGTGAGCGAGGCGATAAGTAGTAGGGAACCGGAGAGGGGCAAGCGCATGCAAAAGACCTTTGTGTTGCCTTTTGATGCCCCAGCAGGCGGCAAGGTGCAAGGTTTGGCTTTGATTTGAACGTTTGTTCAGTTAAATCTAGCTTATGGCACGCACACAAGGCTCACATTCCGGAACCACAGGCCCCAGAGTTCGCAAGGCTGCGCTCGGGTTGTTTGCGCAGCACGGCTTTGCTGCAGTGTCGATGCGCCAGATCGCCAAGGAAGTTGGCGTGCAGGCTGGAGCGCTTTACAACTACACACCAGACAAGCAGAGCTTGCTTTACGAGTTGATGTTCGAGCACATGGACGCGCTCCTAACCGCGCGGCGCGAAGAAGCTGTGGCTGACATGCCGCCGATAAAAGCGCTAGAGAACTTTGTGCGCTTTCACATCCGCTTTCACATTGAAAAGCCGGATGAGGTGTTCATCGCCTATATGGAGTTGCGCGCGCTTGAAGATAGCAACTTTGCCAAAATCGAAGCCCTTCGGCGGACCTATGAAAACGAGCTTGAGAGCATCTTGCAGCGTGGCATAGAGAGCGGCGACTTTGCGCTTGATGACGCGCGCCTGGCTACCTTTGCGGTGCTGTCGATGCTCACGGGCGTGAACACGTGGTTTCGGGCCGGCGGGCGGCTGAGCTTGGCCGAAGTCGAGACAGTTTACTGGAACATGGTGCGGCGTGCGGTTGTGGCTTAGAGCCCCTGTTAGAAGCCTGTTTAGAAGCCCGCTTAGTAGCCCACTTAGTAGCCCGCTGTGCGATCAACCAAGTGCAGGAGTTCCTCACCTGCCTCGCAGCGGCGGATATTCTCTGCGACAACTCCAGCCGATGTTTCGGCGCGGGTTTCCGAGGCGATGTGCGGCGTGACCGTAACCTGCGGGTGCGCCCAGTAAGGATCCTCGGCGGGCAGTGGCTCAATGCGAAAGACGTCAAGTGTGGCATGGGCGATCTGGCCGGTGTCCAGCGCGCTGAGCAGGGCTGCGTCGTCGATCAGAGGGCCGCGGCCAGGGTTGATGACAAAGCTGCCTTTGGGCATCAGCGCCAGCGTTTCGGCGTTGAGCGTATTGGCTGTGTCAGGTGTCGAAGGCAGCAGCAGAACACAGATCTGGCCGTGCGCGAGCGCCTGTTTGAGGCCCTCGTCGCCGGAGTAACACTTGATGGTTTCGTGCTGCTTTGGTGAGCGCGACCAGCCCGCTACGTTAAAGCCAAGAGCTGCCAGCGCCTCGGCGCAGGCGAGGCCCAACGTGCCAAGCCCCAGCACTGTAACCGTGCGGCTGCGCGACAGCGGCGGGCAGACGGCAACCCAGTCATGCGCAGGGTTGATGATCTGGGCATCCATGCCGAGATGGTGGCGCAGCGTGTGGCCGGTAACCCACTCGACCATGCCCTGTGTGAGGCCCTCGTCAACCAGCCGGGCGAGCGGCACTTTAAGGGTTTTGTTACCTGTTATGGTTTCAACACCGGCAGCTAGATTGAGCACAGCTTTCAGGCGTGTGAAGGGGGTGAAGTCCTTCACCGACGAGCTCGGAGAGTAGATGATGTAATCAACCACCTCTGGAGCAAAGTCGCAGGACAGTTGCACATCAAGGCCAGCTTCGGCAAAGGCGCGGTTGAGCTCGGGTTCGTAGTCAGACCAGCGGCTTTGCGTGCCAGCGTAGAGGGCATTGAGTGTCATGGGTTACGATCCTTTGTGTTTAGTCGGCTTTT
Organism: Lentibacter algarum; assembly: GCF_018860975.1. Taxonomy (GTDB): domain Bacteria; phylum Pseudomonadota; class Alphaproteobacteria; order Rhodobacterales; family Rhodobacteraceae; genus Lentibacter; species Lentibacter algarum_A. Next base: position 198,741 of record NZ_JAHKQI010000003.1, on the reverse strand, counting down.
GATAAGAGCGAGCAGTGCCAGCATAGAGATGCCAATCAGCAAGATGATCATGCCGCGGCTGATCATGGCGTTGAAGTCGATGTTGTTGAAGTAGTCTCGCGCTGTGGCTGTGTCACTGTCAGCGCTGGCGGCGAGGGCTTTGCCGAGCAAGATGCGCAGTGCGCCGAGGGCGATGAGCAGCCAGGCGGCCCAATAGCCGATGCGAACGAGAAACATGCAGCGTTACCTCGGTTTGTGCACATGCGCGCTTTGGACGAGGCCAAAGGCGATCATCAAGACCAGCATCGCAGAGCCGCCGTATGATATTAGCGGGAGGGGCACGCCAACGACCGGGATGAGGCCCATGACCATTGCCATATTGACCGAGAAGAACAAAAAGAAGGCCATAGCGATGCCGAGGGTCAGGAGCTGTCCGTAGCGGTTGGAGTTGCTCAGGGCCGAGCTGATGCAGAACATGATGATCAGAGCGTAGAGCGTGAGCAGGGTGATCGCGCCGACAAAGCCGAACTCCTCGGAGAGGGTGGTAAAGATAAAGTCGGTGTGCTTTTCGGGCAGGAAGTTGAGGCGGCTTTGTGTGCCTTGCATGAAGCCGCGCCCTGTCCAGCCGCCGGAGCCGAGAGCGATTTTGGATTGAGTGATGTGATAGCCTGCATTGAGCGGATCAGCGGCAGGGTCAAGGAAGGTGTCGATACGTTTGTATTGGTAGTTGTTGAGCAGCTGCCAAGTGGTTCCGCGGCTTTCAAACACAGCAACCAGCAGGCCCACACCAGAGGAGATGACTGCGAGGAAATAAGCCCAGTGAACACCCGCCATGAACATCAGCGCGCCGCCGCCCGTGAGCAGCAAGATCGCGGTTCCCAGATCGGGTTGGCGCAGCACAAGGGCTGTGGGAACAAGTATCAGCGCAACGGGGATCGCGACCCAGAGCGGGTGTGATATCTTTTTGAGCGGCAACCAGTCGTAGTAGGCGGCGAGCAGCATCACGAGGGTGATTTTCATCAGTTCGGAAGGTTGCAGGCGCATAAAGCCAAGGTTGATCCAGCGTTGCGCGCCCATGCCAACGTCACCGAACAGCTCGACCGCGACCAGCAACATCAGCGAGACGCCATAGGCCACTGCCGAGATGTTGCGCCAGAAATAGATCGGCACCATTGCGACGAAGATCATCAGTATGAAACCAACTCCGAAGCGCTTCATTTGTGGCTCGGCCCAGCGCGAAATGTCACCGCCTGCCACGGAATAGAGCATCAGAAAGCCGACACTGGCCACAGCCGCCAAAAGCAGTGCGAGGGGCCAGTTGAGATAGAGAAACTTGCGCGGGCCGGTGGGCACAAATTTGATGTTATACTCAAGATAGCTCACGCACGGCTGCCTTTGCTGGCGGGCTCGGGGCGCAGGGCGCGCAACTTTTTCTGTTGGTTGCGAATGCGGCCGCGTTGTCCTGAAGGATACTCCGACAGAGGCGGGTCGTCGCCGTAGAGAGCTTGCAGGGTGATGTCGCGCGCGATGGGTGCTGCCGCCGTCGAGCCGCCGCAGCCGTGTTCGACGACAACGGCAACCGCGATGCGCGGGTTGTCGTAGGGCGCGAAGTTGACGAACAGCGCGTGGTCGCGTTGCTTCCAGTCAACCTCGGCACATTTAACCCGCCGCGAGATAACCTGCGATGTGCCGGTTTTTCCGGCTATCTGGGTTTCCTTGCTCAACGAGCGTGAGCCGCGTGCCGTGCCGCGCGAATGGTTCACCACTTCAAACATCCCACGGCGAATTTGCCTCAGGTTGTTCTCGTTGAGGCCTAAAGGCTCGCCCGCGCCGGTGGGTTGCTCTTCACCGTCGATGGTTTTGATAAGCCGTGGCTCGACGGCGCGGCCTGTGGCGATGCGAGCTGTCATAACCGCGAGTTGCAGCGGCGAGGCCAGCACAAAGCCTTGCCCGATCGAGGCGTTGACGCTGTCACCCAAAACCCAGTCTTCACCTTTGACGCGCTTCTTCCAGTCCTTGGTTGGCGCAAGGCCCGACGCAACGGCCGACATAGGCACGTCGTGCCGCTCGCCAAGGCCGAGGCGACGGGCCATAGCCGAGATGTTTTCGATGCCGGTTTGCAGCGCCAACTCGTAGTAGTAGACATCACAGCTTTCACGCAGGGAGCGGATCAGGTTGACGTTGCCGTGGCCGCCGCGCTTCCAGCAGTGGAACTTTTGCGAGCTCACATCAAGATGCCCGACACAGCGGAAGGTGTCTTCGGCGGTGACAATGCCGGCTTCAAGCGCCGCGAGGGCCGTAACCATCTTGAAAGTGGAGCCGGGCGGGTAAGTGCCTTGCACCGACTTGGCAACAAGCGGGCGGTGGTCATCTTCGGTCAGGGATTTGTAGTCGGCAACCGAGATACCGTTGACAAACAGGTTCGGATCAAAGGCCGGTGCCGAGCCGATGGCCAGCAAGTCACCGGTTTGAACGTCGATCACCACAGCGGCGGCACTGTCATCACCCATGCGGGCCTGCACGTAGTTTTGCAGGTTGTGGTCGATGGTCAACTGCACGTCACTGCCTTTGGTGCCTTCAACGCGGTCAAGCTCGCGGACTTCGCGGCCCGAGGCGTTGACTTCAACGCGCTGGGTTCCCGCTTTGCCACGCAGGTTGGCTTCGCGCCGCGCTTCAAGGCCGGTCTTGCCAATCTGAAACCGTGGCAGACGCAGGAGCGGATCCGGATCTTCGATGCGGCCAAGGTCGTAGTCGGACACGGGGCCGACATAGCCGACAACATGGGTGAAATCAGGGCCGAGCGTATAGTGGCGCGACAGGGCGACTTGCGGCTCGACACCGGGCAGGGCGGGGGCGTTGGCTGCCACGCGCGACAGCTCTTCCCAGCTGACTTTGTCGGCAACCGTGATCGGCACATCGCCGCGCCGCTTTTGCATTTGCTCAAGCGCGTCGGCCAGAAGCGCAGGGTCAAGCTCGACCAATTGCGAGAGTTTGGCGATGGTTTCGTCAATATCGCCGGCATCTTCGCGGGTGACGGTAATGCGATAGCTCTGGATGTTTTCGGCCAGCACCCTTCCGGTGCGGTCAAATATCTGGCCGCGCGCAGGCGGCAGCAGGCTGACTTTGATGCGATTCTCTTCGGCGAGAAAGCGGAACTGATCACTTTGCTGCACTTGCAGGAAATGCATACGCGCCCCGAGCGCGCCGACAAGCCCGACTTGCAGCCCACCAACAAGCAAGCTGCGGCGGGTGACGAGCGCTTGGCTCTGGGTCTTTTCACTGGCACTTTTACGCATTTTGCACCCTTTCAGAGACGCTCGCCAAGGGCGTTCACTTCACCCAGCGACGGCTTCTTGAGCCCGAAGAATAACCAAGAAACCCCGATAACAACAGGGTAGCACAAAATTGTGAGCACGATTTGCATCAGCGCTACCTTCAGCGCAAGCGATTGCACCAAAAACAAGGCCTGAATGATGCGAGAGAGGCCAATGACGGCGGTGATGGCCACGGCGGCGGCAAACCACTCGACGCTGAACGGCATGTCACGCACCCGACTCGCGCGTGACTTAAGCCCCTCAAGGGCCAGCAACGACAGGGCGGCAAACAAGCCAGGCGGGCGCATGAACATTAGGTCAGCGAAGAGCATCACGAGGGCAAACAGAGATGTTGGCACAAAGTCGGGCCGCCGCAACGCCCAGCCGAAAGCCATCGCCAGCACGAGGTCGGGTGCGGCCCCAGCCGTGGGCGCGGTTTGAAGAGGCACGAGGTGTGCAAAGATCACCAAAGTGCTCAGAACGACAAACACCGCACGCATAAACCAAAGCCGAACGAGGGAGTTCTCATTCATCTTCGGCCTCGGTTGTTGGGTCTTCCGGCGGATCACGCTCGGCTCCAAGAACGCTCGCGGGCAGCACAAGCTTGCCCGGATCGGCAATGCGCTCGGTGCCGTAATTGCGCAGAACGCGCAGGAACTCGAGGCGCTCGTAGTCAGCCGCGAGACGCACCCGCATACGCCCGCCCGGAGCAATAGCAATATGCCCGACCAGCACGCCAGAGGGGAAAACCTCACCGTCGCCAGCTGTAACGACACGGTCACCGGGGCGCACGAGGTCACGGTTTTCGATGAAGTCGATCGGTGGAGCGAGGCTGTTGTCGCCGATCACCAGCCCGTGCTGGCCGGAGGGCTGAATGCTGACAGGCACGCGGCTGGCCACGTCGGTAAGCAGCAACACGCGGCTGCTGCGACCGCCCACGCCCGAGATGCGGCCAACCAGTCCGATGCCGTCCATCGCGGCCCACCCATCAAGGATACCGTCGCGCGCGCCGACGTTGATCAACACCGACTGGCGATAGGGCGAGCCACTGTCAGCCAGCACAACGCCTGTGATGTAGGTGAGGCGCGGATCAAGGCGCACATTGTTGAGATCAAGCAGGCGTGCGTTCTCTTGCTCTAGCTGCAAGGCCGCCTCTTTCCAGCTTTTCATTTGCTGAAGTTCGCGTCGAAGCTCTTGATTTTGTTCGTAAATTTTTTGATAGCTCTGAAAGTCGCTGATCAGGTTGGCCGTGCCTGTCACCGGTGCCATTGCCCAATCAAAGTTGGGCACAACCCGATCAACCACAGCTGTTCTGAAGCGCTCGACACGCGGGCTGTCGATCCTCCAGAGGATAAACACCGCGATCAGGAGGAGTACCAGAACGACCGTCACCAGCCGCTTGAGCGGGCCTGTGAACTCTTCACTTTTGAATGCGTCGTTTGCCAAGATCAGCCTTCCTTACAGCGTTAAGGTCGGTGTTTTAGCTGTCGTAGTCAATTACATGCGAGAGTTGGGCTTCATACTCCAGCGCCTTGCCGGTGCCCAGTGCCACGCAGTTCAGGCTTTCGTCAGCGATGCTCACACCGAGGCCGGTTTGCTCACGCAGGGCCAAGTCAAGCTCGCCCAAAAGTGCGCCGCCGCCGGTGAGCATAACGCCGCGGTCAACGATGTCGGCGGCCAAATCAGGCGGGGTGGTTTCAAGCGCGGTCATCACCGCTTCGCAGATTTGCTGCACCGGCTCGCTGAGGGCCTCGGCCACTTGCGCCTGGCTGATGTCGGTTTCTTTCGGGACGCCAGTGAGCAAGTCACGGCCACGCACCTGAATAGAGGTTCCGCGTCCGTCGTCGGGCATACGCGCCGTGCCGATGCTGGTTTTGATGCGTTCAGCGGTGCTTTCACCGATCAGCAGGTTTTGCTGGCGGCGCAGGTAGCTGATGATCGCCTCATCCATGCGGTCACCCCCGACACGCACGGAGCGGGCATAAACGATGTCACCAAGCGAGAGCACAGCAACTTCGGTTGTGCCGCCGCCGATGTCGACAACCATGTTGCCTGTCGGATCGGTGATCGGCATGCCTGCACCAATTGCGGCAGCGATCGGCTCGGCTATCAGGCCACAACGGCGTGCGCCTGCGCCCAGAACAGACTGGCGAATCGCACGCTTTTCAACCGGTGTCGCGCCGTGTGGAACACAGACGATGACTTTAGGTTTGGAAAACGTCGACCGTTTGTGAACCTTGCGGATGAAGTGTTTGATCATCTCTTCAGCAACATCGAAGTCTGCGATCACACCTTCGCGCATCGGGCGGATGGCCTCGATCGTGCCTGGTGTGCGGCCGAGCATGAGCTTTGCGTCTTCACCCACAGCGAGCACTTTTTTGACGCCGTCTTTAACGTGATAGGCCACCACAGACGGTTCGTTCAGAATCACGCCTCTGCCTTTGACGTAGACAAGCGTATTGGCTGTGCCAAGGTCGATCGCCATATCAGAAGCGAAGAGGCCGGGGAGTCTATCAAAAATCGACATATGTCTGCGTGATCCTGCCAAGAGTTTTCAGCGCGTCAGATGACTCGCGTGTTCGTTGTGCGGTATATAAGCCCGCCTTGCCAGTGACGAAAGGGGGAAACGGGATTTGATAGGCGTAATACCCTCGCGGAAAGCGCGGATTTTCGCCAAATAATGCCGAATGCGTGTTGCGCGTGCCATGTTGTGAGCTGCTAAATGCAAAAGCAGCGGGTTTACGCTGGCCTCTTGCGGCAAAATCGCTCAGTCTTAGGCAAGAACAGGGGATTACTTTATGAACAAGTTGACGATGATGCTGGGCGCGACGGTAGTATTGCTTGCCGGTTGCGAAGAATTCGAGGGCATGAGCAGCCCGAACTCACAGGTGCTGAAAAATGTGCCAGAGGAAGTTCTGGCGCTCGCCGGCCCGGGCCAGCCCTTAGACGCGCTGCGCAAAAATCCGGTAGACGGCTGCTATGAGTATCAGCATGTCGGGCCAGTCGAGACGACGTTCCTGCCGCTGCGCACTGCCAATGGCAACCCGATCTGCACGGCTGTCGCAAGCTGAGGCTCGGCGCTCTTGGCTTGAGCCTGTTGGCTGAAAACGCCGCCGCAGACGCGATAGGCCCAGAGTTGAAATGCGCGCTATGACAGCGTCGTGTTTCATGGGCTGATCGGAAGGAGTTGTTGGCCGCCGATGTCAAAGCCTAAGTGCGCATTTTGGAAAGTTTGTTCGTCGAAACTCGGCAAGGGATTCGGCAAGGGACATGCGGTTTTCTGTCGCTAACTTGCAAGAATTCGGTTGAACTCTGCGTGATCGTGCAATCACGTCCCATGATGCAAGCTTTCAAACCCTGCTTGAGGCCGTGCGTGAGGCCTACGGCGCCTCCTCTGGCAGCGCGGTTTTATGCGCAAAGGGCACGAGGACGAGACGCTGACCGAGACGCTGGCCGAGGGGCAGACGTCCTTTCACGAAAGCAACCAGCCACATGCGATGAAGACTGTTGAGCAGCCTGTCCTCTGTCTGGTGGCATGGCGCAGTGCGTTTGAAACAGCACTGGTTTTGACGCGGTGATCAGGCGACGGGCCAAGGCTGCTGCCTTAAGCCGGATGCAGATGCGCCGTCGAGCCTTTGGCGACGTTGTCATAGAGGCCATTGATATGGGCCATGACCATGCGCACGCAGCCCGAGCTGGCGCGGCCGCCGATGGAGCGGGGGTTTGGCGAGCCGTGGATGCGCAGGTATGTGTCGCGGTTGCCGCTAAAGAGGTAGAGCGCGCGTGAGCCGAGCGGGTTGCGCGGGCCAGCGTTCATGCCGTCTTCATATTGTTTATACTGGTCCGGCTCTCGTTTGATCATCGCGGGCGTCGGTGTCCATGTCGGCCACTTTTTCTTGACCTTGATGGTGTAGGTGCCCGCCTCATAAAGGTTGCCTTTGGCGATGGCACAACCATAGCGCATTGCCATGCCGCCTTCGCGGATGTGATAGACATAGCGCGCCACGGCGTCGACGTGAACATCGCCAACTGTGAGGCCGTCGTGCGCCTTCACCATCTGCGGCAAAAAGCGCGGGTGAAAGCCCCAGGGGTTTGAGGTTTCAGGTACATAGTCAGCCGGGGTGATCTGTGCATCCCATTTGTCCCACATCGACGGCGGCGAGATTGGCGCGGCGCTGACAGATGTCGCGATCGGGCCAGAGAACATTGCGGCAGATGTAATGATGAAATGACGGCGTGTGAGCATGTTTAGAATCCCCTCTAAGAATCTCGTCTATAAAATGGCAGCTTGGCTTATATTAATCTGATGCAGCCATCCGACGCAAATAGCCAATCACTTCGGTGTGAATCGAGAGTGAAGTGTTGTTTTGCTGGCGGTGGATTTGAGTATTTTTGCCAAAGGAAAAGTCTGAGGGAAGAGAGCGCAGCTTAGGGTGCGCTCTCTATGGGTGCGGGGTGTATGAAGGTGTGATCAGTGATCTTTGTAGTTGATCTCTTTCATGTCTTCACCGGTTTTGCCGCGGCGCACGAGCAGGCGGTTGAGGGCGTGGATGTAGGCTTTGGCTGAGGCAACAACCGTGTCGGTGTCGGCTGACTGGCCTGTGGCGATGTTGCCGTCTTCCTCAAGGCGCACCGAGACTGTGGCCTGCGCGTCGGTGCCTTCGGTTACGGCGTTGACTTGGTAAAGCTCCAAGCGGGCGGTATTGGCGTGCAGCTTGCGGATGGCTTTGAAGGCGGCGTCAACCGGCCCGTCGCCACGCTCGATGGCGGTGCTCTCGGTGCCGTCGATGTCCATCACCAGCGTCGCCTCGGCCGGGCCACCTGTGCCGCAGACCACGCGCAGGGTGATCAGCTTGAGCTTATGTGCTTCACTGTCTTCGCCAACCCCCATGAGGGCGATGATGTCGTCGTCAAACACCTCTTTCTTGCGATCCGCCAAGTCTTTGAAGCGCACGAACAGGTCTTTGAGTTGGTTGTCGCCAACCTCCAGCCCCAGTTGATCAAGTTTGTCGCGCAGGGCGGCGCGGCCCGAGTGTTTGCCCAGCGGCAGTGATGTGCCAGCGAGGCCCACGTCTTCGGGGCGCATGATCTCGAAGTTTTCGCGGTTCTTGAGCATCCCGTCCTGGTGAATGCCGCTCTCGTGGGCGAAGGCGTTTTTGCCGACGATGGCTTTGTTAAACTGCACGGCAAAGCCCGAAACCGTCGCCACACGCCGCGAGATGTTCATGATCTTGGAGGTGTCGACATTGGTGTGCCACGGCATGATGTCGTGCCGCGTTTTGATCGCCATGACGATCTCTTCCAGCGCTGTGTTACCTGCGCGCTCGCCGAGGCCGTTGATCGTGCATTCAACCTGACGCGCACCGCCAGCGACGGCGGCGAGGCTGTTGGCTGTCGCCATGCCAAGGTCATTGTGGCAGTGCGTTGCGAAGATGACTTCGTCAGCGCCCGGTACGGTTTCGATCAGGCGCTTGATCAGATCGGCTGATTCTTCGGGCGCGGTGTAGCCGACGGTATCGGGGATGTTGATCGTGGTGGCGCCAGCCTTGATCGCGATCTCGACGGTGCGACAGAGATAGTCCCACTCGGTGCGCGTGGCGTCCATCGGAGACCACTGCACATTGTCGCAGAGGTTGCGGGCATGAGTCACGGTTTCGTGGATCTTGTCGGCCATCTCATCCATGGTCAGATTGGGAATGGCGCGGTGCAACTCGGACGTGCCGATAAAGGTGTGAATGCGCGGCTGTGCGGCATGCTTCACCGCTTCAAAACAGCGGTCGATGTCCTTAAAGTTGGCGCGGGCGAGGCCGCAGATCACGGAGTTTTTGCTGCGCTCTGCAATCTCTTTGACGGCGTTAAAATCGCCTTCGGAGGCGATCGGGAAGCCAGCCTCGATGATGTCTACACCCATCTCGTCAAGCAGCATGGCGATCTCGAGCTTCTCGTTGTGGGTCATGGTTGCGCCGGGCGATTGCTCGCCGTCACGCAGGGTTGTGTCAAAAATCAGGACGCGGGATTTGTCGATTGCTTGTGTCATGTTTGCTACTTTCAGATGTGGTCTTTGGGGGCAGGTGCGCGGTCGGCACTGCCTGAATTGGGTTCGCCCTTAGGCTCGATCAGAAGGACTTTGACTTCTTCAGCGGCGCGGGGCCGGTGTGTGACGCCTTTCGGCACGATATGCACCTCGCCAGCGCTGACTTTCACAGGCGCGCCGCCCTCGTAGTCCATCATCATTTCGCCCTCGAGCACGAGGAAGAAATCATCGGTGCTCTCGTGAAGGTGATAGGGGAACTCGCCCTGAAACTTCACCACCATGATGTCGTTTTCATTGTAACTGGCGATCACTTTGGGATCCCAGTGAGACGAGAAGAGCGCCAGCTTATCGGCGAGGTTAATGCTGTGCATTTTGATAGTCCTTAGCGTGTTTTGAGTGTGCGGCGCGGCTTACCCTCTGAGCGGACGCGCCAATCTGGCACGCTCAGAGGCAGCTAAGGAGTAGGAGCGCCGAGAGGGCAAAACCGCAAAGAACGGCCAGCGGCAAGGTGTCTTGCGCGGCGGTCTTGGCTTGAGCCTTGGTGCGAGTCTCGGTGTTCATGGGCAAAGTTATAGCGTGGGTTTTGGTGAGTTAAACCCCTTTTTTGAAATTGATGACTTTGCAGCCCTTGACCTTCCCCTAACTGGAAGGCGTATCTGCGACTCAAGAGGTGCAGAAATGAGCAAGATGCGACTGTCAAAATATAGGGTGTCACTAGAAGGGATGAGCTGCGCGGGCTGCGTTGGTCGCGCAGAGGCGGCTATTGTCGAGGCGGGCGCACATGACGTGAGCGTGAACCTCGCCACCCATGAAGCCAGCTTTGAGAGCGACGCATTGGAGGCGGTGTTGGAGCGGCTGGACAAAGCGGGTTATCCGGCGACGCAACTGACAAGCGAAAGCGAGACCGTGCTTGAGCGACAGACCCGTGAAGCCAGCGGTTTGAAGCGTGATATGCTGATCGCAGCGGTGCTGGCCTTGCCGGTGTTTGTCATCGAGATGGGCGGGCATTTGGTGCCGGTGTTTCATCATTGGATACAGGCCACCATCGGCCAGAGCACCAGCTGGATGTTGCAGTTCGTGCTGACGACGCTTGTGCTTGTCGGCCCCGGACGACGGTTTTACCAGCAGGGGCTGCCAGCACTTATGCGCGGTGCGCCAGAGATGAACAGCCTTGTCGCGGTTGGCACTTTGGCGGCTTATGCCTATTCGGTTGTGGCGCTGTTTTTTGCGGGCCTGCTGCCTGCGGGAGCGCGGGCGGTTTACTTTGAGGCCGCGGCGGTGATCGTCGTCTTGATCCTTGCGGGGCGTTACCTGGAGGCGCTGGCCAAAGGGCGCACTGGCGCGGCGATTGCGCGGCTGGTCGAGCTGGCGCCTGCAAGCGTTGAGGTGCTGCGCGGCGGGTTTGTGAGGGTGGATCTGAGCGAGGTTGTTGTCGGTGACACCCTGCGGGTGAAGCCGGGTGAGCGTGTGGCCGTGGACGGCGTTGTGTTACGCGGCGCGAGCCATGTAGACGAAGCGATGCTGTCGGGGGAGCCGCTGCCCGTACGCAAGCGCGAGGGCGATGTTCTGACAGGCGGCACCGTCAACGGCGCAGGCGTTCTGGAAATGCGCGCCGAGGCCGTTGGCGGCGACACGGTGCTGGCCGGAATTGTGCGAACAGTGCAGGACGCGCAGGCTGCCAAGCTGCCCATTCAAGCGCTGGTTGACCGCGTGACCATGTGGTTTGTGCCTGCGGTTATGGGCTTGGCTGCGGTGACGGTTCTGGCGTGGCTTTTGCTTGGCGGCACTGTCGCACAAGCGCTGGTTGCAGGTGTGTCGGTGCTGATAATTGCCTGCCCCTGTGCGATGGGGCTGGCAACGCCGACGTCGATCATGGTTGGCTCTGGTCGGGCGGCGGAGCTCGGCGTTTTGTTTCGCAAAGGCGACGCATTGCAACGCTTGGCCGAGGTGCAGATCGTGGCTTTTGACAAGACGGGAACGCTGACCGAGGGCAAGCCACAATTGACGGATTTTGCGGTTGCCGAGGGGCAGGAAGAAGCAGCGCTGTTGAGGATGGTTGCGGCGGCAGAGCAGGGCAGTGAACACCCGATTGCGCAGGCTTTGGTCGCAGCGGCTTCAGCGGCAGAGGGCAAACCGGCAGAGGTGAACGGCTTTGAGGCGCTCTCGGGGCTTGGGATCAAAGCGCAGGTTGAGGGGCGGGAGCTGTTGGTTGGCACGGCGCGTCTGATGCGCGAGAACAATGTAGAGTTGGTTGCCACTGATAGCGCTGCGATGGAGGCGGCGGGAAAGTCGGTATCTTACATCGCGCTTGATGGCGAGTTTGCGGGGGTTTTGGCGGTGTCAGATGCGCTGAAGCCGAGCGCTGTTGAAACGGTGAAGGCGTTGCAGGGCATGGGTGTGAAGACGGTGATGATCACCGGAGATAGCCAAGCTGCTGCCGAGCATATCGCCGAGCTGGCAGGTATTGACGAGGTGTTTGCCGAAGTGCTGCCGGAGGGCAAGCTAGACGCAGTGCGCAAGTTGCAAGAGCGTGGCGCGGTGGCGTTTGTTGGCGACGGCATCAACGACGCGCCGGCGCTGTCAGCGGCGGATGTTGGCATCGCCATCGGCACGGGGACGGACGTGGCGATTGAAAGCGCCGAAGTGGTGCTGGTGCAGGGCGACCCCTCCAGAGTTCGCGTAGCGCTTACGTTGGCACGTGAGGTGATGCGCAACATCAAGCAGAACCTGTTCTGGGCGTTTGCTTATAATGCGGCGCTTATTCCGGTGGCGGCGGGGCTGTTATACCCTTTGACGGGCTGGCTCCTCTCGCCGATGCTGGCGGCAGGGGCTATGGCTCTGAGCTCGGTGTTTGTGGTGAGCAATGCACTGAGGCTGAAACGAGCCGGGAGGTAACGGCATGATTGCTTACGTCACCGTTGGCGCCGATGACATTGCGCGCGCTAAGCGGTTTTACTCGGCATTTTTACCTGCGCTTGACTACGGGCTGAAAGAGGGGCCTGAGGGCCTCAGCTATAGGCTTCCGGTTCCTGAAGGACAGAGGGCGACCCTGCCGGATTTCTATGTGAAGCCGACGTTTAACGGGCAGGCCGCGACGGCGGGCAACGGTGCTATGATCGCCTTTGAGGCGCGCAATCAAGCTGAGGTTCGTGCGCTTCACGCTGCTGCCCTTGCTGCTGGTGGGGCGGATGAGGGCCAGCCGGGGTTTCGCACCAGTTACGGGCCGCATTTTTATGTGAGCTACCTGCGCGACCCGCAAGGCAACAAGATCGCGCTGTTCTCAAGTGATCCGCGTGAGCCCGGGCGCGACGGGTAAAAGCAGTTTAGATCTGAAACCACACACCTTCGCGCAGAGCGTCGAAATCAGCCCCCAAGCGGTCGGCGACATGTGCGGCGATTGCGCCGTTTGCGGCTTTGTCGGCATGGGTGAGCAGGGCTTCGACGTCTCGGCCGGAGCCAAGCAGCACGCGGGGGAAGAGCTTGTCGTAGCCTGTCTCGCCGGTGGGGGGCATATACTGATACTTCTCGTGCAGAAGCGCGAAGAGGAAGTAGAAACGCGGCGCGTCGTTGTCCAAAACGCCGAACTCGTCTTCGGTGATTTCAAAGCTGAACATCTTTGAAACAACGCTGCTTTCGACAGGCAAATGATAGACCAATTGCGCGCCTTCACGGGTGACGAAGGGCTCGTAGGGCCGCGCTTCAAGCAGGCAGTCAGCAGGCGCGAGCGGGCTCATCTAGTTGCCTTCGGTTGCGCTTTCTGCTGGCTCTGCGTCGGTGGCCTCGTCTTGCGCTTCCTCGGTCGCCAGAACTCCGCCTGTCCATGTTCCGCTTTCGCTTTGGCCGGTGGCATAGGTCATGGTGCCGGTTCCTTGGCGTTTGCCTTTGACAAAGCTGCCTGTGTAGACGTCGCCGCTCACATATGTCGCAACACCTTCGCCCGAGATCTCGCCCATTGCCCACGCGCCTTCATAGGTGAAGCCGTCGGGCATGGTGATTTTTCCGTTCCCGTCACGCTGACCTTTGGCAAACATACCTTCGTAAACCGTGCCATCGGGATAGGTTGCCTTGCCTTTGCCGTGACGCTCGCCAGCCTTCCACTCGCCTTCATAGCGGTAGCCGTCGGCGTAAGTCATAATGCCGAAACCCTCGTTTTTGGCGTTCACAAAGCTGCCTTCATAGGTGACGCCGTTGGCATAGCGCGCGGTGCCGTTGCCCTCGATCACTCCGGCCTTCCATGCGCCTTCATAGGTTGAGCCGTCAGCATAGGTGATCTTGCCAGTGCCGTCCGGCTGATCGGCGCGGAACTGGCCGACGTAGACCGAGCCATCAGGGTAAGTGACTTTGCCGTTGCCCTCGATGCGGCCCCCAAGCCAATCGCCTTCATAGCGGTAACCGTCCTGGCCTGTGAACACACCTTGGCCCTCGCGGTTGTCGCGCTTGAAGGTGCCGACATATGTGTCGCCGTTCGCGTATGTCAGCTCGCCTGTGCCTTCGCGTCGGCCGGATGCAAATTCGCCTTCATAGACATCACCGTTGGCTTGCGTCAGCTTGCCGGTGCCGTCGATCTGATCAGAGGCCCAAAGCCCTTCGTAGACAAGCCCGTCGGGTCGCGTAAACTTGCCTTGCCCCGAGCGCGCACCCTTGCTGACACGGCCGACATACACTGCGCCGTCAGGGTAGGTGATGCGGCCTTGGCCTTCTTTGGCGTGGTTGACCCATGCGCCGTCGTAGACATAGCCAGAGGGGCTGGTCATCACCCCGTTGCCGTGGTGCATTTTGTTCACAAAGCCGCCTTCATAACGCACGCCGTTGGCGTATTGGGCGCGGCCCTGTCCGGTGATCTTGCCCTCCGCCCATGCGCCTTCGTAGGTGCCACCGTCGGCAAATACGATCTTGCCGACGCCGTGGGGTTTGCCTTTTTCGAACTCGCCCTCATAGACCGAGCCATTGGCAAAGCGTGCCGTGCCGCGGCCTTTGATCTCGCCTTCAACCCAGTCGCCCGAATACTCATAGCCGTTGGGGAGGCGGTAAGTGCCTGTGCCGTGTTGCAACCCGTCTTTGAAGGTGCCTTCATAAACACCGCCATCGTCATATTGCTTTGTGCCGCTGTCTTGCGCGGAGCCGGCAGTCGCGATCATCAGCGCCGCAGCAGAGATTAGCAAAGTTCTTTTAACAGACATCAATCACCTCTTTTCTTCGCACGCTCAAAGCACAAAGTAAGAGAAAACTATGCCAGAGCTGCGATAGGGGCAACTTGTTAAAAGGCTTTGGCCTTCCCCTTTGCGCGCTTTCTGCTAAATCTTCGCCAAACAAGACTGCCGGAGACACCCATGGCTGACAAATTTCGCCTTCTGATATGCCAACTCAACCCGACTGTTGGTGACATTGACGGCAACGCCGCACAAGCGCGCGCAGCTTGGGCTGAAGGCCGCGAGAAGGGCGTTGATATGGTCGCGTTGCCGGAGATGTTCATCACCGGATACAACAGCCAAGACCTTGTTGTAAAACCGATATTCTACCAAACAGCCATCGCCGCCATTGAAGCCTTGGCCGTTGACTGTGCCGATGGGCCAACGCTGGCCATTGGTGGGCCTGCGATCGACGAGGGCGGGTTTTACAACGCCTATTACATCCTGCGTGGTGGCAAAATTCTGAGCCGCGTGCTCAAGCACTTTCTGCCCAACGAAACCGTGTTCGACGAAGTGCGCATCTTTGACAGTGGCGACATTGCCGGCCCCTATGCGGTTGGTGACATGCGCATTGGCACGCCGATCTGCGAAGATGCTTGGCACGTTGACGTGGTTGAAACGCTTGACGAAAGCGGCGCCGAGTTCCTGCTGGTGCCAAACGGCAGCCCTTACTATCGCAACAAGTTTGACGTGCGGATGAACATGATGGTCGCGCGCGTTGTTGAGAGCGGTTTGCCGCTT
Organism: Lentibacter algarum; assembly: GCF_018860975.1. Taxonomy (GTDB): domain Bacteria; phylum Pseudomonadota; class Alphaproteobacteria; order Rhodobacterales; family Rhodobacteraceae; genus Lentibacter; species Lentibacter algarum_A. The sequence continues at coordinate 183,484 of NZ_JAHKQI010000003.1, read as the reverse complement.
ATCTACTTTAACATGGTCGGCGGACAGGATGATCAGGTGTTTGATGGCGGCTCTTTTGGCCTCAACCCCGGTGGAGAGCTGGCGTTCAAGATGCCGACGTTCGACGCGGTGAACCAGGTTGTCGAGCTTGAGAACACGGATCAAGGCTGGCGGATTTGCAAAGGCGAGATCGCCGAGCACCCTGATGAGTGGGAGCAGGATTACCGTTGCATGGTTGAATCCTTGCGCGACTACATGGGTAAAACCGGCTTCAGGAAAGTGCTTCTCGGCCTGTCCGGCGGCATCGACTCAGCCATCGTCGCCACCATCGCCGCAGATGCGCTCGGCCCCGAAAACGTGCGCTGCGTGATGCTGCCCTCGGAATACACCTCACAAGCCTCGCTGGATGACGCCGAAGACATCGCCAAACGGCTTGGTTGTCATTACGATTATGTGCCGATCAAAGCCGGCCGCGACGCTGTCACCGAGACACTAGCCCCTTTGTTTGAAGGCCGTGAGGCTGACGTGACCGAGGAGAACATCCAGTCGCGCCTGCGCGGCTTGCTGCTTATGGCGATGTCCAACAAGTTTGGCGAGATGCTCCTGACAACTGGCAACAAATCCGAGGTCGCAGTCGGTTACGCCACGATCTATGGCGATATGTCCGGCGGCTACAATCCAATCAAAGACCTCTACAAAATCCGTGTCTTTGAGCAATGCCGCTGGCGCAACAACAACCACCGTGACTGGATGATGGGCCCCAAGGGAGAGGTGATCCCTGTGAGTATTATCGACAAGCCGCCCTCAGCCGAGCTACGCCCCGACCAAAAAGACGAAGACAGCCTACCGCCCTATGAAGTGCTCGACGATATCCTCGAGCGGCTGGTCGACAACGATCAATCTGTCGCAGAGTGTGTCGCCGCGGGCCATGATCGTGCCACCGTCAAACGCATCGAACACCTGATCTATATCAGCGAATACAAGCGCTTTCAGTCCGCCCCAGGCGCGCGCCTGACCAAAAGCGCCTTCTGGCTCGACCGCCGCTACCCGATCGTCAACCGCTGGCGCGATCCGAGCTAAGTCTTTTTCTTGGCTAAAATATCCTGGGGGTCTGGGGGCAACGCCCCCAGCTGGTCGCGTTTTGCAAAAAACGCGAAATCCCTAAAGCAACTGCGCACCAGTGCCTTTGGAAGCCACAGCATCGCCAGCATTATACAAGCGGCATTTTTCAAGGCTCAAACACCCACAGCCGATGCAGCCGTCAAGATCGTCGCGCATGCGGGTGAGCACCGCGATCCTGGCATCAAGCGCGGTGCGAAACTCTTCCGAGATCACCCGCCAGTCGCGTGCATTGGGCGTGCGTGCATCCGGTAGGCTCTGCAACCGTTGTTTGATCTCCGGTAAAGTGAAGCCAAATCCCTGCGCGATTTTGATAAACGAAACCCGCCGGATGTCGGCGCGTTTGAATTGCCGCTGGCCAGCCTCGGTGCGAACGGCTTTTATCAGCCCCTCGTTCTCGTAGAAGCGCAACGCCGATACCGCGAGGCCAGTGCGCTTGGCGATCTGCCCGATGGGCAACATGTCGTTTGGTGAAATCACAAATTCCTCCTTGAGCTAAAGTTAACTTTAGTAATTATACCTTGATTCGAACACACGGTTTGAAAGGAAAGAAAATGCCCGCAACTCTAGAACATGTGAATGTCACCGTGAGCGACTTGGAACGCTCGATTGCACTTGTTACCGACTTGTTCGGCTGGGAAGTGCGCTGGCGCGGCAGTGCTATTCACAGCGGAGAGAGCGCCCATGTCGGTGGCGAGCACAGCTATGTGGCGCTCTACCAGCACGCCAAGCAAAGCGTGCAGCCGATTGACAGCTACATCACCACAGGAGGCCTCAACCACATTGGCGTAGTTGTTGATGATCTGAGTGCCGTCGAGAGCAAGGTCAAGGCTGCAGGCTTAACACCTCACAGTCACGCCGACTATGAGCCGGGCCGCAGGTTTTACTTTCAAGACCATGATGGAACAGAGTGGGAAGTGGTAGAATACGATTGATCGGAGGCGATATGGTCGAAAACAAAACCAAAGTGACAGCTGTTACCCCACGCGACTTTGTCGGGGCGGTCGCGCCAGCCGGGCGGCGCGCGGACGGGCTTGTGTTGCTTGAAATGTTCTCCCGCATCACCGGTTTTGAGCCGCGCATGTGGGGGCAGAGTATCATCGGATATGGCCGCTATTACTACACCTACGACAGCGGCCATTCCGGCAGCTACCTCGCCACGGGTTTTAGCCCGCGCAAGGCCAAGCCGGTTGTTTACATCATGCCCGGATATCAGGGCTATCCGGAGATCATGGCACGGCTTGGCAAGCATAGGCTCGGCAAGTCTTGTCTCTATATCAACAAGTTAGCTGACATTGATTTGTCCGTTCTTGAAGAGCTTGTCCATGCCGGACTGGCCGACTTGGACAAGCTCTGGAAGGTGCATCCGGTCTAATCCATCAACTGTTGATAGCTGCTGGCCACGAAGTGAAAGCCGTCGCCGCGGGTTTCGACATAGCCCATGCCGGGGAAGGGCATGTGATACCCGACAAAGGGGATCTTGTCGGCGGCCATCATTGACAACAGCTTGCGACGGGTTGCGGCGGCCTGTGCCTTGTCTCGGTCAAACTTCACTTCCCAATCCGGGTAGGCGAGCGACCAAACGTAGTGATTGGCAAAATCCACAGCCAGCAACATCTGCTGCCCGTCACTTTCCAGCATGTAGGCCATATGGCCGGGCGTGTGCCCGAAGGCCTCAACCGCGGTGATACCCGAGGTGACGGAAGCGCCGCCTTTGATCATCGTGGTTTGTTCGGCCAGCGGGCGCATCTTGGCTTCAAAACCTTCGTTGGCTGCCGTGTCCCATGCGTCAAACTCTGTCTCGCCTGTCACGTAGTCGGCGTTGACGAATGTCGGGATGCCCTCGTCATTGAGCCCGCCGATGTGGTCGCCGTGCATGTGGGTAATGACAACTGTGTCGATCTGCTCGGGCTCATAGCCTGCAGCCTTGAGCGCACCGGAAATGCCGCCGGCGTTGAGGCCGGTATCAAACAGCACCAGCTTTTCACCGGTGTTCACAACTGTCGGTGTAAAGAAGAACTGCGCTTTGTCAGTTGGCAGGTTGGCTGCGGCAGACACTTCGGCGAACTCTTCGGGAGTGGCGTTCATGCCAAAAATCGACTGCGGGTTTGGCACCGTACGCGTGCCTGCGAGGAGGGTTGTCACCTCAAAGCTGCCTAGCTTCACACGGTTAAAGCGTGTCGTGGCGATGCCCATCATTTCGGCGGCGGCAAAAGCGGGGCTGGTTGTGGCGGCAGTAAGCGGCAAGGCGGCGGCACCCATCAAGGCACGGCGTCGAGTGATGTTAAAGGTTCTGCGGGTCACGGCTTGGCTCCTTTTGAGGTTTCAACCTACAGTATACGCGGAATTTTGACCAATGAGCGCCACTCACGCAAATTTGAGCAGGTTCGGCGGTGGCTTGCCACATCTGGACAATCCCGCTCGCCTATGAGACACCGCGAGCCTATTTCGGAGAGCTCATATGACTGTCACCCGCTTCGCCCCGTCACCCACTGGTTTTATCCATGTCGGCAACCTGCGCACTGCGCTGATGAACTACCTGATCGCCCGCAAGGCTGGCGGTGAGTTTATCCTGCGCATTGACGACACAGACCCCGAGCGCTCGGAAGAGAAATATGTTGATGCCATCAAGGAAGATCTCGAGTGGCTTGGTCTGACATGGGACCGCGTTGAGCGCCAGTCAGAGCGGCTTGACCGCTATGCGGATGCTGCCGACAAGCTGCGTGAGATTGGCCGCTTTTACGAGGTGTTTGAAACCCCGACCGAGCTTGACCTGAAGCGCAAGAAGCAGCTCAATATGAAGAAGCCACCCGTCTATGACCGCGCGGGGCTGTCACTGTCGGAAGCCGAGAAAGACGCGCTGCGCGAAGAGCGTGGTGGCTACTGGCGCTTCAAGCTTGATCACGAGCGCATCGAGTGGAACGACCAGATCATTGGCGATATCTCGATTGATGCGGCGAGCGTGTCTGATCCTGTGCTCATTCGGGCCGACGGACAGGTGCTTTACACGATAGCGAGTGTGGTTGACGACACGGATATGGGTGTCACCAATGTTGTGCGTGGTGCAGACCATGTCACCAATACCGCGACGCAGATCCAGATCATGCAAGCGCTGGGCTTTGAGGCTCCGGCCTTTGCGCACCACTCGCTTTTGACGGGCCCGCAAGGCGAGGCACTTTCAAAGCGGCTTGGCACGTTGGCGTTGCGCGATTTGCGCGAAGCCGGTATCGAGCCGATGGCGTTGCTCAGCCATATGGCGCGCTTGGGCTCGTCTGATCCGGCCGAGCTTTGCCGCGATATGGCCGAGCTTGTTGAGGGCTTTGAGATTGGCAACTTCGGCACCGCGCCGACCAAGTTTGATGTTGCCGATCTCACGCCCCTGACGGCCAAATACCTGCACGGATTTGCCTATTCGGATATCAGCGAGGACATCTTTGACGCTGGCGTACCAGCCGACAAGGCGGAGGCCTTCTGGAATGTGGTAGGCGAGAACATCGACACCCGCAAAGACCTTGCCACATGGTGGGAGCTGATGAGCAAGGGTGCCGAACCGGTGATCGACGACGAAGACGCTGACTTTGTGCGCGAAGCACTGGCAATGCTGCCGGATGGCCCGCATGACGGTGACACTTGGGGCACATGGACAGCCGCCGTAAAGGAAGCCACGGGCCGCAAGGGGCGCGGGCTTTTCATGCCGCTGCGCAAGGCGTTGACTGGCATGCAGCACGGCCCTGACATGAGTGCGCTTCTGCCGCTCTTGCAGGTGATCAAGGCTAAAGCGTAACCGCATGGCGCAAGAGCGCGCAGTCTTCCTTGAAGGGTCATTGATGCGCCACATCACAGTGATGGCGCTGACCTCGTCGGTCGGCCTAATGGCGGTGTTTCTGGTTGATCTGGTCGATATGATCTTCATCTCGATGCTGGGCCGCGACGAGCTTGCGGCGGCGGTTGGCTACGCGGGGGCTGTGCTGTTTTTCACCGCCTCTTTTGGCATCGGCATGGCGATCGCCACAGGCGCGCTTGTGGCAAAGGCTGTGGGCAAGGGCGACAGTGAGGGCGCGCGGCGCTCGGCCAGCACGGCGCTGATTTACGGTTTCAGCTTCGGGGCGTTGTTTGCAGCATTGGTCTGGTTCAACATTCCGGCTTTGCTCAAGCTTTTGGGTGCGAGCGGCGAGACCCTGGCACTGGGAACGCACTATTTGCGCATCATTATTCCGAGCCTGCCCCTGCTGCTTGTTGGCATGGTCGGCGGGGCGATTTTGCGGGCGCACGGCGCGGCGAAAATGGCTATGTGGGCGACGCTGATCGGCGGGGCGATCAACGCGGTGCTTGATCCGATCCTGATCTTCGGTCTCGACCTCGAGCTGACTGGCGCGGCGCTGGCTTCGGTCGCGGCGCGTATCGGCATTGCGGTTGCAGCGTTCTACCCGCTTTTGCGCGACTATGGCGGGCTGGCATGGCCCGGCGCTAAGGGGATGAAACAAGATTTCAAGCCGCTGGCAACGATCGCAATGCCAGCGATCCTGACCCAACTGGCGACGCCGATCGGACAGGCTTATGTCACCCGCTCAATGGCTGCTTACGGCGCGGATGCGGTTGCCGGCATGGCCATTGTCGGCCGCTTGACGCCTGTGGCCTTTGGGGTGCTCTTCGCGCTGTCGGGCGCGATTGGCCCCGTGATAGGCCAGAACTTTGGCGCAGGCAAAATGGACCGCGTGCGAGGGGCTTTCCGCGACGGGCTTGTTTTCACGGGGTGCGTCGTGCTCTTCGCGGCGCTGGTTTTGTTTGTGGCGCGCGCACCATTGGCTGATCTCTTTTCAGCCACAGGCACTTCGCGACAGCTTGTCTATCTGTTCTGTGGCCCGCTGGCGCTGTTGTTCTTTTTCAACGGGGTGATCTTTGTCGGCAATGCGGCGTTTAACAACCTCGGGCACCCGTTTTACAGCACATGGGTGAACTGGGCGCGGCACACGCTGGGCACCGTTCCATTCGTGCTTGTCGGCTCGGCTTGGCTTGGCGCGCCCGGGGTTTTGCTCGGGCAAGCAACAGGGGGCATTGTGTTTGCGGCTGTAGCTTTGGTGCTGGCGCGGCGGGTGATGGACAAGCCTGAGGTGGGCGCTGTTGAACCTGGCCCATATGCGCGACAAGGGCGCCTGCACGCGCTGTTCAACTTCCGCCGATGAAGCCCACGTTCAGGGCGGCGAGTTGTCCGTCAACAAAGGCAGTTTCAGCTGGCGTGAGCACTTGGTGACGCGGGTAGACCGGACTAGCCCGGTCGTTCAGAACCGGAGCGTCCCAGCCTGAAGTTGTAGCAAAGAACTGCGCTGCACCGTCTTCGCCAAACTCCTGCAGATAACCCTGAATGACCACATCGAGATAGCTGAGCAGGATCGGGGTTTCGCGCGTCGGGTCGCTTTGGTTTTCGGGGGCGATGGCATAGATCGCTAGTGATGCGGGCGTTTGCAACGGGTGGCTGATTGCACTGTTTGCGGGGAGGCGGGCATAGCCACGCTCGCGGATATCAAGTGCGGCCCAGTCGTCATTCGGGACATGGGCAATGAGGCCTGAAATTTCGCAGGTGATGTCGGGCACGGCCGTTAGGTAGCAGGCGCGGCGCTGGCTGGTTTGACGCCACGCGCGCCGCCAGCCTTTGGCTGTGGCATGGTGTGTGTCGGAAAAACTGTGCGTGGCGCGGTTAACCAGTGAGCCATAGCCGAAGAAATATGCGTGATCCATAAGCGAGCAGATGCCGTAGCACTTGATGCATGTCAAATGAAAGCGGCTTCAGATGATGTATCTGAGGTGCAGCTATTGCAGGGAGAAAACCGATGCGGGTGACAAAACGAACCAATATTGCGATGCGCGTTTTGATGTTTTGCGCCACAAACGTCGACAGACTGGTGACCAAAGCAGAGATTGCGGCCGTTTGCCAGTGTTCGGAAAACCACCTTGCTCAGGTGATCAACCAGCTGGGGCAAACCGGATTTGTCACCACGCAACGCGGCCGCAACGGTGGCATCCGGCTGGCGCGGGCCGCAGAGGCGATAAACGTTGGTGATGTGTTTCGCGTTGTCGAAGGCGCGGTGCCATTGGCCGAGTGCTTCGCTGATGTCGACAACAGCTGCCCGTTGATTTCGGCCTGCCGATTGCGGCTGGCGTTAAGAGATGCGGCAGAAGCGTTTTATGCCCATCTCGACGGGATAACCCTGGAGGCGCTAACATGCGACAACGCGCCGTTGCAGGCGATACTGGGGCAGTTTGAGTGCAAGCAAAGCGAGGCTCGCGCTCCTGCATAAAGGGCTTGCCGCTGAGGCCGTGGCATACTAGCGTATACCGCAACACCCCACGGGAGAACTGGCCACGCGCCGGTGCCGAAGGAGCAACCGCCCCGGAAACTCTCAGGCAACAGGACCGCGGGAATGTTGAGAACTCTGGAGAGTGGTGCGCGATGCACCCGCCGAAGGGATAGCGATCTCAGGCGAAAGGACAGAGGGGGCATTGAGAGCGCAGCATTGCTGCGACTAGATGCCCGATGCGTTGCAGACTCATCGGTAACTGGGAGGGAAGCCGATGGACGATTTGCAGCACACGCCGTTGTTTGCGTTACATGAGGAGTTGGGTGCCAAGATGGTGCCATTTGCGGGCTATGCCATGCCTGTTCAGTATCCGCTTGGAGTGATGAAAGAGCATTTGCATTGCCGTGCGTCTGCGGGGCTGTTTGACGTGAGCCACATGGGGCAGGTTGTGATCTGGCCGAACTCCGGCGATTTTGCCGATGCCGCGCAGGCGTTCGAGAAGCTCGTGCCTGTTGATGTGATGGGACTGAAGCCTAACCGTCAGCGCTATGCGATGTTCACCAATGAAGCCGGCGGGATCATGGATGATTTGATGATTGCCAACCTTGGTGACCATTTGTTTGTGGTGCCCAATGCGGGCTGCAAAGCCGAAGACATTGCCCATATGCAGGCGCATCTGTCTGAAACCTGCCGGGTCGAAGTGATCACCGACCGCGCGTTGCTGGCGCTGCAGGGGCCAAAGGCTGAGGATGCTTTGGCGCGACTTGCGCCTGAGGTGTGCGAGATGAAGTTTATGGACATCCGCGAGCTGAACCTCAACGGTGCTGACTGTGTTGTTGCGCGGGCTGGCTATACGGGGGAAGACGGCTTTGAGATATCGGTGCAGGAAGACGCTGCGGTAGAGCTGACGCGTTTGCTGCTGGCGATGGAGGAGGTTGAACCCATCGGCCTTGGGGCGCGTGACAGCCTCCGGCTTGAAGGCGGATTATGCCTGTATGGCAATGACATAGACCAAGGCACGACACCCGTTGAAGCGGGACTGAACTGGGCAATCCAGAAGGTGCGGCGTAAGGATGGCGCGCGTGAGGGGGGCTTTATCGGGGCGGATCGGGTGCTTGAGCAGCTTGAGCACGGCACCAACCGAAAACGTGTCGGACTGTTGCCAGAGGGACGGGCGCCGATGCGTGGCGGTGTCGAGCTGTTTGCCGCTGCCGAGGGTGGCGAGGCCGTTGGCACGGTGACGTCTGGCGCTTTTGGGCCGACCATCGAAGGGCCGATGGCGATGGGCTATGTGCCCAGTGAATTGAGCGCCGAGGGCACGCTGCTTTACGGCGAGGTGCGCGGCAAGCGTATGCCTGTGAAAGTGGCGAAGATGCCCTTCACACCAGCGAATTTTAAACGATAAGAGACCAGCAAGGAGAGAACATATGAAATATACCGAAGAGCATGAGTGGATCCGAGAAGAAGACGGCGTTTATGTTGTTGGCATCACCGAGCACGCCAGCGAACAGCTGGGCGACGTGGTGTTTGTCGAGCTGCCCGAAGAGGGCACGGAAGTGACCAAGGATGAAGACATCTGCGTGATCGAGAGCGTCAAGGCGGCGTCCGATATCCTCGCGCCTTTGGACGGCGAGATTGTTGAGGTGAACCAGGCGATTGTTGATGATCCTGGCAAGGTAAACGAAGACCCGCTTGGCGATGCATGGTTCTTCAAGATGAAGGTTTCTGACCTGAGCCCGATGGACGACTACATGGATGAAGCTGCGTATAAGAAGTTTATCGGCTGAGTTTTTGGCTGCTGGGGGAGCCTCCGGCGGGGATATTTATACCAAGAAAAAGCGTCAAATGAACGCTGGAGGAAGACGTGATGTCGTTTACGCCAACCGATTATCTGCCCTATGATTTTGCCAACCGTCGGCACATTGGCCCGAGCCCTGCAGAGATGCAGGAGATGCTTGCAGTTCTGGGAGTCGCGTCGCTTGATGAGCTGATTGATCAGACAGTGCCCAAGAGCATCCGGCAAGAAGCGCCGCTTGATTTTGGCAAGCCTTTGTCGGAGCGCGAGTTGTTGCACCGGATGCGCCTGACGGCGGGCAAGAACAAAGTTCTGCGCTCGCTCATCGGGCAGGGGTATTACGGCACGGTAACGCCGCCCGCCATTCAGCGCAATATTTTGGAGAACCCCGCTTGGTATACGGCCTATACGCCGTATCAGCCGGAGATTTCGCAGGGGCGTCTGGAGGCGCTTTTGAACTTTCAGACGATGGTCACTGACCTTACTGGCCTTGAGATTGCCAATGCTTCGCTGCTTGATGAGGCCACGGCCTGTGCCGAGGCGATGACCATGGCGCAACGGGTGTCCAAGAGCAAAGCGCGTGCGTTCTTTGTTGATCGTGATTGCCACCCGCAGAACATTGCTGTGGTCAAGACCCGCGCCAAGCCGCTTGGCATTGAGGTGATCGTAGGCAACCCAGACAAAATGAACGCCGAGGAGGTGTTCGGAGCGCTGTTCCAATACCCCGGAACATACGGTCACGTACGGGACTTTACCGAACACTGCGCGGCGCTACATGAGGCCAAAGCGATTGCGGTGATTGCAGCTGATCCGTTGTCGCTGACGCTTTTGAAAGAGCCGGGCGCTATGGGGGCTGATATTGCCGTTGGCAACACGCAGCGCTTTGGGGTTCCGATGGGCTACGGCGGCCCGCATGCGGCTTATATGGCTTGCAAAGACGCCTATAAACGCTCGATGCCGGGGCGGATTGTCGGGGTGTCTATCGACAGTCATGGCAACCGCGCTTACCGCCTCAGTTTGCAAACCCGCGAGCAACATATCAGGCGCGAAAAAGCGACGAGCAATGTTTGCACGGCTCAGGCGTTGTTGGCGGTTATGGCCTCGATGTATGCTGTTTTTCATGGGCCAGAAGGCTTGAAAGCCATCGCGCAGCGCATTCACCGCAAGACTGTGCGCTTGGCCAACGGGCTAGAGGCGGCTGGCTTTAAGGTTGATCCCAAGAGCTTTTTTGACACCATCACGGTTGATGTCGGGCCGCTGCAGGAAGCGGTAATGAAGTCGGCGCTTGATGAAGGCGTGAATCTGCGGCGTGTTGGCGAGACACGGGTCGGTATTGCGCTGGATGAGGCAACGCGGCCAGAGACGGTTGAAGCCGTGTGGCGCGCCTTTGGGATAGCCAAAAAAGACGACGATTTTAAGCCTGAATACCGCGTGCCTGACAAGATGCACCGTGAGAGCGAATACTTGCAGCATCCGATCTTTCACATGAACCGCGCCGAGACGGAAATGATGCGCTATATGCGGCGCTTGTCGGATCGTGATCTGGCGCTTGATCGGGCGATGATCCCGCTTGGTTCGTGCACGATGAAGCTTAACTCGGCGGCTGAAATGATGCCTGTGAGTTGGCGTGAGTTCTCGATGATTCACCCGTTTGTGCCGCAAGATCAGGCGCTTGGTTACAAGGAAATGCTTGATGATCTCACGGCCAAGCTCTGTGACATAACCGGATATGACGGCTTTTCGATGCAGCCCAATTCGGGCGCGCAGGGCGAGTATGCGGGGCTATTGAGCATTGCCGCTTACCATGAAGCCAACGGCGACAGCGAGCGCAATGTTTGCCTCATTCCGATGAGCGCGCATGGCACCAACCCTGCAAGCGCGCAGATGGTTGGCTGGAAAGTCGTTGTGGTCAAGTCAGCCGAGAACGGTGATATCGACCTTGATGATTTCCGCGAGAAGGCCGAAGCGCACAAAGACGCGTTGGCGGCTTGCATGATCACTTACCCCTCGACGCACGGTGTGTTTGAGGAAACGGTGAAGGATGTCTGCGAGATCGTGCATGCGCACGGCGGGCAGGTTTACATTGACGGCGCGAACCTCAATGCGATGGTCGGGCTGTCGCGGCCCGGTGACCTGGGCGGTGATGTTAGTCACTTGAACTTGCACAAGACTTTCTGTATTCCGCATGGCGGGGGCGGGCCGGGCATGGGGCCGATTGGCGTTAAGCAACACCTGATCGAGCATTTGCCAGGGCACCCGGAAACAGGCGGTGCCGAGGGGCCGGTGAGTGCTGCGCCTTATGGCTCGCCGTCGATTTTGCCAATATCCTGGGCCTATGTTTTGATGATGGGCGGCGAGGGGCTGACGCAGGCGACGCGCGTGGCGATCCTCAATGCCAACTACATCGCCAAGCGGCTCGAAGGGGCCTATGACGTGCTCTACAAAGGCCGCCAAGGACGCGTGGCACATGAGTGTATTTTGGATACGCGACCGTATGCTGATAGCGCTGGCGTGAGTGTTGACGACATTGCCAAGCGGTTGATGGACAACGGTTTTCATGCGCCGACGATGTCGTGGCCTGTGACGGGCACGCTGATGATCGAACCGACGGAGAGCGAGACCAAAGCCGAACTTGACCGCTTTTGTGACGCGATGCTGGATATCCGTGCGGAGATTGCCGCGGTTGAAAGCGGTGCGATGGATAAGGAAAACAACCCCCTTAGAAACGCGCCGCACACGATGGAAGACCTCGTGCGCGAGTGGGACAGACCGTATTCGCGCGAGCAGGCCTGCTTCCCCAAGGGGGCGTTTCGTGTCGACAAATATTGGCCGCCAGTGAACCGTGTGGACAACGTGCACGGCGACAAAAACTTGGTCTGCACATGCCCGCCGCTGTCGGATTATCTGGACGCGGCCGAGTAAGCCTAAAGCAGGATTGGCGCGAATTTTGTATGAAGTTCGCGCCAGACTTCCTCGCAGGAGGCGACGAGCAATGGGCCTTCTTGCAGGTTCGCAGAATAGGCGGAACCGTCCAGCATCCGCGCGACACCGCCTGCCTGTTGGCAGAGCAAGACACCGGCCGCATGATCCCAAGGTGTCATGCAGGTCGAAAGCACAAAATCAACATGCCCCTGCGCGATCAGACGGTATTCATGCGCCGAGCAACGCAGGCTGCCGGGCTGGCCGATCAAGGGGAAAAGCGCGGCGATGGCGGGTTGCTTTTCTGGCGGCATGAGCTTGAGATGAATGTAACCCGAGAGTTGATCTAGCGGCTTGGCGGAAGCAGTTTTGACTGTGTGTTCAGACCCTTGTGAGTTTTGAAACGCAGCTTGTTCAGTGGTATTTGCCCAGACCAGATCATCACCGATCGGATCATAGATTAGCCCCATCGTTGGCGCCCCGAAATGCGTTGCGGCAAGAATTGTGCCGAAGGTCGCAAGACCGCGGGCAAAGTTCCATGTGCCATCGACGGGATCAACCAGAAAGGCCAGTGGTGCGTCGGGCAGTGCATCGCGGATGCTGTTGTCGGCGGCAACGGCCTCTTCGCCCACAACAAGCGCCTCGGGATAGGCGGCATGCAGCGCGGCGGTTATGGCCTTCTCGGCGCGCGTGTCGGCTTCGGTGACAAGGTCGAAGGCACCGGATTTGGTGAGAATGTCGCCCGCATCAAGTTTGCGAAAGCGTGGCAGGATTTCCTGACGGGCGGTTTCGCGAAGAACTGACGTTAGATGGGTGATCTCGGTGTTTGAAAATTCATGCATGGGGCTAACTCTGATGTCGTAAAATGCTGGCGGGGCGGGTGCGCAAAGCCCGCAGGGAAAAGCCGGTGTTGGCGGCGAGGTTGGCGATAACTCCGCAAGCAAGGATGAGGGCAGCTTGCGGCCAGATGACGTTAAAGGAGCTTTCAAACAGGTAGTGCGCTACGGCCCAGGCAGCAATGATGCCGGCGATGAGGGCGATGAGGGCTGCGAAAGCTCCAAGCAGGGCAGCGCGGATGAGAAACGACATAAGCACGGCACGGCGGCTTGCGCCAAGGGTTTTGAGAATTGCGGCCTCGCGGGCGCGGGCCGCAGCACTGGCTCCGGCAGCTCCGATCAGCACTACGAAGCCTGACAGGATTGCCGCTGCCGCGCCCCAGCGTGTGGCGGATGCAAGCGCGCCGAGCACCTCGGAGACACGGGTGATCGCGTCACGCACCCTGATTGCGGTGACATTAGGATAGGCGCGTGAAACCTCGTTGAGCAGGGCTGCTTCGGCTGTGACTTCGGCGTAAACCGTGGCGATAAAGCTATGCGGAGCACTGGCCACCGCACCGGGGTTCATTGCCATGATAAAGCCGATGCCTGCGGTCGAAAAATCAACCTCTCGGAAGCTGGTTATTTCGGCGTCAATCGCGCGGCCAAGGATGTTGACAGTGAGCACATCCCCAAGCTTGAGGCCCATCTCTTCGGCCTCTTCGGCTGCAAAGGAAAGCTGCGGCGAACCATTGGCACCTTTGGGCCAGTTCGTGCCAGCGGTGAGTTTCCAAGTCTCTGGCAAAGCGTCATAATATGTTACGCCGCGGTCGCCATCCAGCACCCAGTGATCGCCTGCAATCTCGGCGGCAGGCCTCCCGTTTATCTTTGAAATGATACCGCGCAGCATTGGTGCAGCTTCGATCTTGCGGACACCTTCGCGGGCGGTGAGCATGTCGCGGAGCGGTTGCATTTGGTCTTTCTGAATGTCGATAAAGAAATACGAGGGCGCCACCTTGGGCAGGTTTCCGGTGATGGATGCGCGCAGGTTGCCATCAACTTGGCCGACAGCTGACAAAACCGTGAGGCCCAGGCCAAGCGAGAGGATGGTTGTCAGGGCTTCAGAACCTGCACCGCCTATTGCCGCGAGAGCGAGTTTCAGCATCGGCGAAAGGCGGATGCGTCTTTGCAGCGCGCGTGCGCCGGCACGCACAAGCAGCGCCGTTAGCGCGAGCGCCGCAAGCGATAGGGCAAGTGTGAGAGCGGTATAGGCAGTGAGGCGCAAGCTGCCGGAAAACCACGCCGCGAGGGCCAGAAGCAGGGCAGTGAACACCACACAGGCCAGAAGATAGGGCCAACGCGGCAGCCGGTGTTTGCCGACGTTACTGTCACGAAACAGCGAGGCAGCTCGGGTGTTTTCATGCTGGGACAGGGGCCAAAGCGTGAAGATGACAGCGGTGAGAACGCCATACAGCGCCGCCTCGACAAGCGGTGCAGGGTAGAATGCAAAGCTGGCAGGCACCGGCAATTGAGTGGCGAGCATCGGCCCGAGCAGAAGCGGTAACGCCGCGCCAGCGAGCAGGCCGAGACAGATGCCAACCAAGGCCAGCGCCCCGATCTGTAGCCCGTAGCTTATAAAGATCAGCCGTCGCTCGGCCCCGAGGCTGCGCAGGGTCGCAATGACACGGGTTTTGCGCGCCAGATAGGCCTGAGTTGCCATCGAAACGCCGATGCCACCCATAGCGAGGCCTGAAAAGCCTACGAGCACCAAGAACGCGCCGATGCGCTCGATAAACCCCGCAGCAGCAGGGGCCGCATTGCGCGCGTCAGACCAGCGCAAACCTGCGTCGGGTAGAGCCGTTTCAAGCTTGAGCTGAAGGGCATCCAGATCAGTTCCCGCCGGTAGCTTGAGACGATAAGAGCTGTTGAAAAGCGTGCCCGATTTCAGCAGGCCCGCGCTTTCAAGCGCGCTGCGGTAGGTGAGAGTTCGGGGGCCGAGGGTGATGCCGCTGGCGACGCTGTCAGGCTCGCGCATCAGCGCGGCCGTGAGACGGAACTGCCCTTCTCCGAGCCCAAAACTATCGCCGATTTTCAGGCCGAGACGGGCGATCAGGGCCGGGTCCATCACCGCGCCGTTCAGGCCCTCTTGCGGGGCAAGGGCCTGCGCGAGTTTTATCGGCGGATCAAGAAGCACTTCGCCTGTCAGCGGGTAGGCTGTATCGACAGCTTTGATCTGCGTCAGAAGACGTTGCTCGCCGGATGCCGCGAGCGAGCGAAAGTCAGCAATTTCAGAGAGTTGATCAGAGTTTTCTTCGAGTATGTTGCGCTCTGACGGATTGGCAAAACGATATGTCAGCGAGACTTGCGCGTCGCCGCCCAACAGGATTGCACCATTGTCGCTTAGCCCGCGTTCAAGGGCCATGCGCAGGCTGCCGATTGCCGCGATTGCAGCGACACCCAACGCCAAGCAAAGCACCAGAACGCCGAAGCCTTTTAGGCCTCCAGCCAGTTCGCGCCGGGCAAGACGTAAACCCATGAGAACATCGGTCTTTAGGCTCATCCAGCAGCCTCGATGCGCCCGTCTTTTAGCTGCACGATACGCGCGCAACGTTCTGCCAGATCAGTGTCGTGGGTGACCAGCACCAGCGTTGTCTGGTGGGCCTCGCAGAGCTTGAAAATCAGGTCGGCAACTTCGGCACCGGTGGTGCTGTCAAGGTTGCCAGTTGGCTCGTCGGCCAGCAATATTCCCGGCCGTGGCACCAATGCGCGGGCCAGAGCCACACGTTGTTGCTCGCCACCGGAGAGTTGGGAGGGGTAATGCGCCGCGCGGTGCTCCAGGCCAACCGAGGCCAGCTCGGCTGTGGCGCGTTGAGCAGCGTCTGTGACGCCTGCAAGCTCGAGCGGTAGGGCAACGTTCTCATGCGCGGTGAGCGTGGGAATGAGGTGAAACGACTGGAAAACAATGCCCATATGCGCGCGACGGAACCGCGCGAGGGCGTCTTCATCGAGCTTGCCAAGATCGTGCTCAAGCGCTTGCACGCGACCTGAGGTTGCGCGTTCCAGCCCGCCCATGAGCATCAGCAGTGAAGACTTGCCCGAGCCTGACGGGCCAACCAACGCAAGAGTTTCACGCGGCTTTACATCTAGGCAAATGCCGTGAAGTATCGTGGTGAGGCCGGCGTTGCCAGCCAATGCGAGGCCAACATCTGAAAGCGAAAGAACGGGAGATGTCATAGTGGGTTTTCCAGTTGTCAGCGTGCCTAACCGATATGGGTTATGGGCGGGGCTGTGCAAGGCAATTGCGCTGGTTTTAGCGATGTCAGGCGCATTGAAAGCCGATGAACTGCGTGTATTGGCTTTTGGAGACAGCTTGACACAGGGTTACGGCTTGCCTGAGGCAGAGGGATTTGTGCCGCAGCTTGAAAGCTGGTTAACCGCTCATGGGCAAGATGTGAGCGTGGTTAACGGCGGCGTGTCGGGTGACACAACCGCAGGCGGTGCCGCGCGTATCGAGTGGAGCTTGAGCGACGATATAGATGCGTTGATCGTCACGCTCGGCGGCAATGACATGCTACGCGGACTGCCAGCAGAGCAGGCGCGGGCCAACCTTGAAGCGATATTGCAGATCGCGCAGGGAAAGAAAGTGCCGGTGATGCTGATCGGAATGGACGCACCGCTGAACTACGGAAAGGCCTATAAGCAAGCCTTCGAGGGGCTATATCCGGAGTTGGCCGAAGCCCATAGCTTGGCATTTGTCGCGAGCTTTATGGCACCGCTCGGAGCAACGCCGAGTGAGGCGTTGGCGTGGATGCAAAGCGATGGCGTGCATCCGAATGCCGAAGGTGTAGAAATGATTGTGGCAGAGCTTGGGCCAGAAGTTCTGGCATTTCTCAAGACAGTTGAAGCGCCTGAAGTTGAAACCGGAGGGTAAGCTTAGTTCTTTGATCCGGCCATTTGGCGTATGTCTTCGTTTTGCATCTGGGCAATGGTGGTAAGAGCCGAAAGGGCTGTTGGCGCGAGTGCTGCGAAGAAATACACTGACAGGGCTGCGGAGAGGCTGATACCAAATGCGAAGAACCCGACGCTGGCGATGAGCGCCCCGACAATGCTGCCAACCATAAGTGCTGCAATGATCATTTTTTTCTTCCCAGTTTATCCGTTCTTCCCAAAGTCACCCGACAATAAGGCAGGAGTGTGGCGGCTATAGGGAAAACCGCGGGCGCTCCGGCGACTTGTATCTGGCACTTTTTACAGCCTATGCTCTAATACTTACTAAAGTGTGAACCGTCGGTATGGAGCCGCAGATGAGCGAAGAAAAACCCCAAGGTGAAGCCACATTACGCACGGTTGCAATGCCTGCCGATGTAAATGTGAACGGCGATATTTTCGGGGGTTGGGTCCTTGCGCAAATGGATATCGCCAGCGGAATTGTCGCAGCGGAGTGTGCGCAGGGGCGTGTCACGACTGTCGCGGTTGACGCGATGAAGTTTATCCGCCCTGTGCAAGTAGGAGATATATTGAGCGTTTATGCATGCTTAGAGAGCGTCGGGCGCACGTCTATGGCTGTCGGGCTTGAGGCTTGGGCGTTGCGGAGACTGGGCGGTGAACTCCAAAAAGTCACCGAAGGGCGCTTTACCTACGTGGCGATCGACGCTGAAGGCCGGCCGCGCCCGGTTCCACAACCGGCCCCGAAAGCTTAACGCGCCGCCGTGACCAGAAGCTCGACTTTGAAGTCGGGTGTTGCCAGTTTGGCTTCGCCACAGGCGCGGGCAGGGGCATGGCCTTCGGCAACCCAAGCGTCCCACACCGCGTTCATAGCAGCGAAGTCGGCCATGTCGGCAAGCCAGATTGTGCATTGCAGGATCTTGGTCTTGTCCGAGCCAACCTCAGCCAGCAATTTATCAACCTTTTCAAGGCAGTCGGCAGTTTGCGCGGCAACGTCATGTGCCGGATCTCCGACTTGGCCTGCGAGATAAATGGTGTCGCCATGGGTGACGATCTGACTCATGCGCTGTCTGGTGTGATGACGGGTGATCTCGGCCATTGCGGGCTCCTGTTTTGCGGTTTCACGGCAGTCTAGGGGAGGGGCTCATAGATGGGAAGAGCGCGCGGGCTTTCCCCTGAAATAACGAACACGAATACGCTACTCATGGGGGACGTCACACATGGGGGAAGACAAAAATGCTGAAGAATTTACTCGCCAAGATGACCAAATCACCTGCGGAGACGCAGCGCCAGACAGTTGAGCGCGCCTTGGCAGAGATCAATGCAGTGATGGGGGACATGGACGTGAAACCGAAGCTGAGTTTTGTGCCGGATACGGGCGAGATCAGCCTTGAGTTGCCGGAGCAAATGCCTGATGAGGCGCTCGCGTTGCCTGCTCCTGGTTTGGAAGCGGAGCCCGAGAAGAAAGCAGCTTAATCGGTTGCTTTAAAACGAAAAAGGCGCGCCCAAATGAGCGCGCCTTTTAAGTGTTCTGCAATCGGGCTTAGAGAAGCGCGATGTTTGAAGCAGCTTCACGGCCGTCGCGGCCTGGTTCGATGTCGAAGCTTACTTTTTGGTTGTCGGCCAAGCCTGTGAGGCCGGCGCGTTCAACTGCTGAGATGTGAACAAACACATCTTTGTCGCCACCGTCTGGTGCGATAAAGCCGAAGCCTTTAGTTGAGTTGAACCATTTTACTGTGCCAGTAGCCATCAGTATTTTCCTTCTTTTGTGCTGCCCGCGGTAGTGCGGCAGCCCGGCGTAGTCACGTAACGTTCGAAGTCTGTGAGCCGGTAGTCGGAAAACAGGTGGTCGAGTCGAAGATCGTAGGCAATGCTGATATGGCAGTCTTGGTGATTCTTTTCAAGGCCTTGTTGGGATGGGCCTTTTAACAGCAGGCTTCCGCCGAGCGCCTTTTGGTTGCGTTAACCATTTCCCACTCGCCAAACCGGCCTGCACAACCCGTGCATATAGCAGTGCATACCACAGTGCATAATGCGTGCTGACAGTTTTGAGACCCAAAAAGTGTTAACGAAGATGCCACGCTAGCGGCGATTGCTGCAGCCTTTGTCTGCTCATTTATTAGGTAGATGGGGCAGAAAAGAACAGAACGCAGCAGCCGGACTGCGGCAAAATGAAGTGCATTCCGCTTTGGAATTGCACCAGTTTTAGAATCATTATAAGCGAAAAATACCGCCCGATCGGGGTGATATTGCGTAAAAATTCAATGAGGAAACCGAGCGATGAAATCAGGTGTTAAGCTGCCAGACGTAACCTTCAAAACCCGCGTGCGCGACGAGAGCATCGAAGGGCCAAACCCCTACCGTTGGGAAGACAAGACGACCGCCGACTACTTCGCCGGCAAACGTGTTGTGCTGTTCTCGCTGCCGGGCGCTTTCACGCCGACTTGCTCGACATACCAACTGCCCGGTTTCGAGAAAGGCTATGCCGCCTTCAAAGACGCGGGCATCGACGAGATCTATTGCCTGTCGGTGAACGATGCGTTTGTGATGAACAAATGGGCCGAGAGCCAAGGGCTGAAAAACGTCAAAGTCATCCCTGATGGCTCGGGCACGTTCACCCGCAAAATGGGCATGCTTGTCGATAAGGACAACCTCGGCTTTGGCCTGCGCTCATGGCGCTATGCGGCGATCGTCAAGGACGGTGTTGTTGAGCAGTGGTTCGAAGAGCCCGGCCTCGCCGACAACCACGCGGAAGACCCATACGGTGTGTCTTCGCCCGAGAACGTGATGAAAGCGCTGAGCGTTCCTGCTTAAGGGATTTGATCTGAGAGATTGGAAAGGGCCTGCCTGTGAGGGTGGGCCCTTTTTTGTTGTGGGGGGAACCTTAAGTGTTCCGCCCGTGGAACTACGGGCTGCGCCGATGGACTATTTACAAACGGCCGTGGGAACGCCGCGGCCTTTTATGGTGATCAAGCCTTTTCCGTCGACGGAAACGCTCCGCGGTGCATTGGACGAACCTTGAACAAGCTTGCCTTTTTTCGTGCTGCGATAACTGTTTGAGAATTTTTGGCCGCCAACAGTTGCCTTGTATTTGATGCGGCCTTTCGCATCAGCCTTGCTGAAATCGATCGTTACAGGCCGGCCTTCAGATGTGCAGCTAAGGGACTTTCCACTTAGCAAGGCGAGCGCTTCGGGAGCTGCCAGATCTTTGGCAAAGAGCGCGCTGCCAAGTGAAACAGACGTGAGAGTAACGATAGCGAAAACTGCTTTGGTTGTCATTTATTCCATCCTGAAATTTGTAAATCGCACGTCGAGGGTGAACCATTTCCTTGTTGAGTTCAACGGTGATAGCGCGACATTGCGTTCCACGTTTTTGCAACTGTCGGCTTACAAACTTATGCGCAATAGCAGCCAAAGGCTGCCCGCATATCGACGGGCCACCCCTTGGCACGGCGATTTGGTGAAGCTTGTGCGCGACGGTGAGGGCTTACGGGCTTGGCAAGGATAAAGCATCAGGTAGCTGGCGGCGGGTCGCCATGCCGTGGCCCGTCGATTTG
This sequence comes from Lentibacter algarum, assembly GCF_018860975.1. Classification (GTDB taxonomy): domain Bacteria; phylum Pseudomonadota; class Alphaproteobacteria; order Rhodobacterales; family Rhodobacteraceae; genus Lentibacter; species Lentibacter algarum_A. Next base: position 163,059 of record NZ_JAHKQI010000003.1, on the reverse strand, counting down.
CTTTTGGGGTGCCTCAAGCCAAGAGGGCGCGCGAACAGCGAGTTGCACCCCTTGGCTCGGCGAGGCCGAGCAGCCCCCGACCGCCCCCATGGGCGGGGGCTTTACCCCCACCCGCGGTCTGGGGCCGCTCTTTTTATCTGCTGAACTTCTTGTGTTTCAAGCGTTTGGGTTCGAGTGCATCAGCACCAAGACGACGCTTCTTGTCTTCCTCATAATCCGCGAAGTTGCCTTCGAACCACTCGACATGCGCTTCGCCTTCAAAGGCGAGCATGTGGGTGCAGATACGGTCGAGGAAGAAGCGGTCGTGGGAGATGACCACGGCGCAGCCGGCGAATTCGGTTAGGGCGTCTTCGAGGGCGCGGAGCGTTTCAACGTCAAGGTCGTTTGTCGGTTCATCGAGGAGCAGCACGTTGCCGCCTTCCTTGAGCAGCCGAGCCATGTGGACGCGGTTGCGCTCGCCGCCTGACAACAGCGAGAGCTTTTTCTGCTGGTCGCCGCCTTTGAAGTTGAACGCGGAGCAATAGGCGCGCGAGTTCACTTCGGCGTCACCGAGCACGATGATGTCGTTGCCGCCGGAGATCGCCTCCCAGACGGTGGCGTTGTCGTCGAGGTCGTCGCGGGACTGGTCAACATAGGAAAGATCAACCGTGTCGCCATAGGTGACAGTGCCTTCGTCGGGCTTTTCCTGACCTGTAAACATTTTGAACAGCGTTGATTTACCGGCGCCGTTGGGGCCGATGACACCAACGATGCCGCCCGGTGGGAGGGAGAACGTCAGGTCTTCAACCAAGAGCTTGTCGCCCATCGCTTTTTTGAGGCCCTCAACTTCAATGACCTTGTCACCAAGGCGCGGGCCATTGGGGATAACGATCTGGGCACGCGAGAGCTTTTCGCGCTCGGACTGGCCTGCGAGATCGTTGTAGGCGTTGATCCGGGCCTTTTGCTTGGCTTGGCGGGCTTTCTGGCCCTGGCGCATCCACTCAAGCTCGCGCTCAAGCGTCTTTTGCTTTGACTTGTCGTCCTTGGCTTCGCGCTCAAGGCGCTTGGCTTTTTGCTCGAGCCACGCAGAATAGTTGCCCTCGTAGGGAATGCCGCGGCCACGGTCGAGTTCAAGTATCCAGCTGGTGATATCATCAAGGAAGTAGCGGTCGTGGGTGACGCAAAGGATGGTGCCTTTGTAGTCCATCAGGTGCTGCTGGAGCCATGCGATCGTCTCGGCGTCAAGGTGGTTTGTCGGTTCATCGAGCAAGAGCATGTCAGGCGCTTCGAGCAGCAGTTTGCAAAGGGCAACGCGGCGGGCTTCACCGCCAGAGAGGCTTTTCACATCCGCGTCGTCGGGGGGGCAGCGCAGGGCTTCCATCGCCACGTCGATCTGGCTGTCGAGATCCCAGAGGTTCTCGGCGTCGATCTGGTCTTGCAGCGAAGCCATCTCTTCGGCGGTTTCGTCGGAGTAGTTCATCGCCAGATCATTGTAGCGGTCGAGCTTGGCCTTTTTGGCCGCCACGCCGAGCATCACGTTGCCGCGCACATCAAGCGTTTCGTCAAGCTTTGGCTCCTGCGGAAGGTAGCCAACCTTGGCGCCCTCGGCGTGCCATGCTTCACCGGTGAACTCGGTGTCGAGCCCCGCCATGATCTTCATCAGGGTTGATTTACCCGAGCCGTTGACACCCACGACACCGATTTTGACACCGGGGAGGAAGTTCAGGTGGATGTTTTCAAAACACTTCTTGCCGCCTGGATATGTCTTTGAGACACCCTGCATGTGGTAAACGTATTGGTAAGCAGCCATTGGAGACCTCGTCTGATGGGTGTGAAACTGTTGACGGGTGATAGCCTTTGGCGGGCGCGGGGGCAATGGACGCTTATGAAGTTTTAGCCTTGTAAGGTGCCAACTGAGTGCGCAATCTAGAGTGGTGTACTGGTTTGGAGAATTTTTTTGGCACTAATTCGTAAATTCATTGCCGAAAATCCAGACGTTGCTGCAAAAATCTTTTGAAAATTCATTGATTGGTTTGCAGCGAGTTTTTGAAATTTCAATTCGGCATAACGTTCCGTCGCTGGGTAACGTCAGCTCTCTTGCGGAACAGCTTACAGGCATGCGGGATTAAATTGCGGCTCTTTCACCAATCAACGATCAGCTCATCGAAGCCCTTGTAGCTTGGTCCGATGACGGTGATATCGGGTTGCACAAGCTACGACTTCAAGCTTTGCTTAGAGATATGAACCATTTTGTTGCTCAAGCTTGTGCTCTAGCAGACGAAGTGAAGAACGAGCTTCTCGAGCGTAGCTAGGTAGCCCAAGAAACTAGCCGCGTTGACTTAAGCGCGTTGTCTGGCGAAAACGGGCGTATGAAACACGGGATGCCATATGTGCCGGAAGGCCGCGTGATCGGGCTGTTGGGCGGATCGTTTGATCCGGCGCATGCGGGGCATGTGCATATCACCCGCGAGGCGCTCAAGCGGTTCGGGCTTGATGAGGTTTGGTGGCTGGTGAGCCCCGGCAACCCGTTGAAAGCGCGAGGGCCAGCGGGGTTTGAGCGGCGGATGAAACGGGCGCGGGAGGTGATGCAGCACCCGCGGGTGCGGATTTCCGATTTTGAGCAGCGCAGTGGGACGCGGTATACGGCCGAGACAATAAAGGCGTTGATCGTGGCTTATCCGCAGGCGCGGTTTGTCTGGCTGATGGGAGCGGACAATCTTGTGCAGTTTGCGCAGTGGCAAGATTGGCAATGGATCATGGAGACGGTGCCGGTTGGGGTGCTCGCGCGGCCCGGGCAGCGCGGTGCCGCGCGAGGGGCTAAGGCTGCCGAGGCCTATAAGCGCTATCAGATGCGCGCATCAAGGGCGGGTTTGCTTGGCCGTTCAGAGGCGCCTGCGTGGTGCTTTGTGAATGTGCCGATGGTCGATTTGTCCTCAAGCCAGATCAGACAGAGCGGCAATTGGCCGAACGACAAGAAAGGCTGACAAGTTACGCGTTTGTGTGCTTGCCGAGCTTGTAGGGATGCGCTTAAATCAGCTGATGAAGTATAGGTTTTCAAAACGGCTTTTTCTAAGCGGTGTGGCGTCTTTGATCGGCGCTGCGGCGGCTGCAAAAGCCCCTGCACGCAGTTTGCGGCCGCAGATGCGGCCCGGTGGTGGCGGTGCAGCGCGGGGCGCAGCGCAAGCGAAGTCGGCTGCACCAGCCGCGCCAAAGATCACCAGTGCGGCGGAGTTGATCAAGCAAGCCAAGCTTGGCGGGCGTGTCGGATTTGCTGTGGCGGATGCCAAGACGGGGCTGATCCTGGAGAGCGGCAACGGCAGCAAAGGCCAACCACCTGCAAGTGTGACCAAAGCCGTGACAGCACTGTATGCGCTGGATGTGCTTGGCAACGGGCACCGGTTTTTTACGGAGTTGCACGCTGTCGGCAAGATAAGCGGCGGAGTGCTGAAGGGTGACCTTGTGCTCAAGGGCGGGGGCGATCCGACGCTGAGCACCGACAGGCTGGCACTCCTTGCGGCCTCGCTCAAAAAGTCCGGTGTTAAAGAGGTGCGCGGTAAGTTTATTGTTGATGGAACAAATCTTCCGCAGATTGACAGAATCGACAAGGACCAGCCTGATCATGTTGGATATAATCCTGCGATTTCAGGGATTTGCCTTAACTACAACCGCGTGCACTTTGAGTGGAAAAACACCGGCGGCAAGTGGGCGACGACGATGGATGCGCGTTCGGCCAAATACCGGCCGGAAGTGAGCTTTGCCACGGTGCGGATCGCCGCGCGCGAGCAGCCGGTTTACACCTATCAAAGCAAGGGCGGCAAAGACATCTGGACCGTCGCGCAGGGCGCGCTTGGCAAAGGTGGCTCGCGCTGGCTTCCGGTGCGCCAACCGGAGATTTACGCAGGCGAGGTGTTTCGAACATTTGCCCGCTCACAGGGCATCGTGCTGAAAGCGCCGCAAACTGACAAGGGGCGCGCGGGCACGGTGATCGCGCGTCAGCAAAGCGTCGAGCTGCGCAAAATTTGCCAGGGGTTCCTGAAGTATTCCAACAACCTGACAGCCGAGATGGTCGGCCTCGCAGCGACAAAGGCTCGCAAGGGGAAGGTTGCCTCGGTGAAGGCGAGCGCCAGCGAGATGAACCGCTGGGCCGGCGCAAAGCTGGGCATGAAGCAGAGCAAGTTTGTCGATCACTCGGGGCTTGGCGATGCCTCAAGAGCTACGGCGAAAGACATGGCTTTGGCGCTGGTCAAGGCGCGGGGTGTGATTGCGCCGATTCTGAAGCCGATCGCCATGCGAAACAAAGACGGCAAGGTGAACAAAAATCACCCGATAAAGGTGAACGCCAAAACCGGCACGCTCAACTTTGTTTCGGCCTTGGCGGGGTATGCACGTGCGGCAGACGGCACGGTGATGAGCTTTGCCATTTTCGCCGCCGACACCGACAAACGCGCCAAGATCAAACGCGGAGACCGCGATCGCCCGCAAGGCACGCGAAGCTGGAACGGCCGCGCCAAAGGGCTGCAGCAAAGGCTGATTGAACGCTGGGGCGCGCTCTACGGCAGTTGAGCAAAAGCGTTTGCCACATGTTAAAGGCGAGATGGTTTATCAGTCGCTGATCACAACCCTCATGTTTCTGAGCCCGACATTGCGCGTCATCTTGAAAAGCACCGCGGTGTCCACTTGCCTTTGCGGGCTGTCGACACCTGCTAAATGTAGCATGTGCTTGCCGTTCGAGTAGACACGCAAGGGTTTTTCTTACTTTTTTAATGTCTGCCCTGAGTGAAGAAACGGCTGCAATCCGCTCTTGAAAAAGAATGCGCTGGTTTGGGGCGGCGTTCGGGCTTAAGCCGTCTGCACAATAGAAGAAGGGAATACTCGTGAACTCTGCAGTAAAACCCATGAATCAGAAAATCCGTATCTATGCTTTGAGAGTATATTTTATTGTCGCTATGGCGGCAGTGATTTTCACCCAGTCGGAATGGCAAGCTCTGGAAGGGATATGGGAGCTCCCGTTTGAGATCATTGAAGTGACAGGTATACTGCTGGTGGTTGCCGGAGTTCTCGGACGGTTCTGGGCTATTCTCTATATTGGTGGACGCAAGAACCAAGAGGTGATGCAGTTCGGGCCGTATTCGATCTGCCGTCATCCGTTGTATTTATTCTCAACCCTCGGCGCGCTGGGCTTTGGCCTGATGCTGGGCAGCTTGGTTTTGACGGTGTTGATAGGCGGCGGAATTTACTTGATCCTGTCCATGACAGCTGCGCGAGAAGAGGCATTTCTGAGGGCCGAGTTTGGCACGCAGTACGAGGATTACGCCGCACGTGTGCCGCGCATTTGGCCGAATACAGAGCTTTTCAAAACGCCTCGCACGGCGGTTTTTGACACAGAAACCCTGCGTGGAAACCTGCTTGATGCCTTTGTTTTTCTTGCGTTAATCCCGCTGGCGGAGTTGGTCGAATACATGCATGAAGTGCTGCACTTTCCGACAATCCCGATTTGGTAGCTGCCTCAGAGTGTGAGATGACGCGCACGCGCACCACGTTCGATGCCGGCGGCGTGCAGGCGGTCGATCTCTAGCTCGTAGCGGATCTCTTCGAGGAGGCGCAGCTCTGGCTCGGCCAGGGTTCCGTCAGCAGCAGCCACATCACAGGCCAGAGCATAGGCGGTTTCATAGAGCGTTTCCGGCAGGCTCTCGCGCACAAGGCCAAAGAGGGCATCAAGCCCCTCTTCCTGCTCAAACAGGTCAAACACGGTTTGCGCCGTGCGGTTCATGCGATCAATGTCATATTCGGCGAAAACCGGCAGCATATTGACGGCGCTTTCGATTTTGACCAGCTCGACGGTTCGGATGTTCTCGTCAGAGGCGGAAACCGCGATCATCACGGCAACCAAGCAGTCTTGGGCCGACATCGTGTGTGACAGTGTGGTGTTCATCTGATTGCATCCTATCGCGGTTTTGTTGCAGTGCAGAATATTGACCAAATGCCCGCTTGCCAATAAGAGATGCGGGTTAGGCCTGCGTAATTTGCGCGCGCCTCGTTTGGAGAGAAGACATGTCTGATATGCGCGATGCAGCGATGCAATCAAAAGCCTGGCCCTTTGAAGAAGCGCGCCGGCTGCTCAAACGCTATCAGAAGGGCGCGCCAGAGAAGGGTTATGTGCTGTTTGAGACAGGCTACGGCCCCTCGGGTTTGCCGCATATCGGCACGTTTGGCGAAGTTGCGCGCACCACGATGATCCAACGCGCTTTTGAAGTGATCTCTGATATCCCGACCAAGCTTGTGTGCTTTTCGGATGACCTTGACGGGATGCGCAAAGTGCCGAGCAATGTGCCAAACTCCGAGAGCCTTGAGCCGCACTTGCAACTGCCGCTGACCAAAGTGCCAGACCCGTTTGGCACCCATGAGAGCTTTGGCCACCACAACAACGCCATGCTGCGCCGCTTCCTTGATACCTTCGGGTTCAAGTATGAGTTCTACTCGGCAACCGAGTTTTACGGCACAGGCCAGTTTGACGAAGTGCTCAAGCGCGCGGTTGAAAAGTATGATGAGATCATGGCTGTGATGCTCAAGTCGCTGCGCGAAGAGCGGCGGCAGACTTATTCTATCTTCCTGCCGATGCACCCTGAGACGGGGCGCGTGCTTTATGTGCCGATGAAGTCGGTCAATGCTGCTGATCACACAATCACCTTTGATGATGAGGATGGTCGCGAGTGGACTGTGCCTGTAACCGGCGGCAATGTTAAGTTGCAGTGGAAACCCGACTTTGGCGCCAGATGGGCGGCGCTTGAGGTGGACTTTGAGATGTATGGCAAAGACCACAGCACAAACACGCCGATCTATGACAACATCTGTCGCATCTTGGGCTGGCGCGCGCCGGAGCACTTCTCTTATGAGCTGTTCCTCGACGAGAACGGCCAGAAGATTTCTAAAACGTCCGGCAACGGTGTGTCGATTGATAAGTGGCTGACTTATGCCAGCGCCGAGAGCCTGAGCTACTTCATGTATCTCAAGCCCAAAACCGCCAAGCGCATGCATTTTGATGTGATCCCCAAGGCAATGGACGAATATGCGCAGCAGCTTGCCGCGTATCACAAGCAAGACATCAAAGCGCAGCTCAACAACCCTGTGTGGCATATTCACGGCGGTGATGTTCCGCAGTCGGATATGGTTGTGCCGTTCAGCATGTTGCTCAACTTGGCCTCGGTTGCGAGTGCTGAGGACAAAGACGCGCTTTGGGGGTATATCAACCGCTATGCGCCTGAAGCGAGTGCCGAGAACAACCCGCAACTTGACGCGGCTGCGGGCTATGCTGTGCGCTATTACCAAGACTTCGTTAAGCCTGCGCGGGTGTTCCGTGCGCCGTCTGATCAGGAACGTGCGGCGATGCAAGACCTGGTGCGCGGCTTTAAGGACGGGGCTGTTGCCAAGGCGATGATCGAGCAGAAAAACGCCGCGATGGGCAAGGACGAGCCAGTGGCCGAGCTTGATATGAGCAGCGGCGAAGACTTGCAATCAATCGTTTTTGCTGTCGGCAAGAACCACGGGTTCGAGAACCTGCGCGAGTGGTTTGCCGCGCTTTATGAGGTGCTGATGGGCGCCTCACAAGGCCCGCGCTTTGGCAGCTTTGCCGCGCTTTACGGCGTTGACGAAACCATCACCTTGATCGAGCAGGGGCTTAACGGCGAGTTGGCGTGAAACACACCGGATACGAGCCGCTGAACACGCTAAAGCCACTCGCCGACGACATCTGGCTGATTGATGCGCCGCATGTGAAGTTCTATGGCCTGCCGTTCTCGACACGCTGTGTGGTGGTGCGGTTGGCGAGCGGCGGACTTTGGGTGCATTCGCCGACGATGTTGACAGAGGAGCTCAAGGCCGAGTTGGCCGCACTTGGCCCTGTCGAGCACCTGATTGCGCCGAACTGGATACATTACGTCTCGGTCAAAGACTGGCAAGCGGCTTACCCTGAAGCTGTGGCTTGGGCCGCGCCGGGGGTTGTCGCACGCGCGGCGAGCCGCAATGTGGAGATTGCGTTTGATCATGATCTGGGTGCCGAGGCGGAAGCGGTTTGGGCTGGCGAGATTGGTCAGCTGATTGTGACGGGGAGCAAAGTGCACTCGGAGGCGGTGTTCTTTCATCAAAGCTCATGCACGCTGATCCTGACTGATCTCATAGAGAACTTTGAAGCCAGCAAGATGCCGCTTTGGCTGGGCCCGCTGATGTGGCTTGGCGGGGTTTTGGCGCCCAACGGAGGCATGCCGCGTGACATGCGCGCGAGCTTTGGCAAGCACAAAGACGTGCTGCGCGGGCATATCATGACGATGCTAACATGGGCTCCCGAGCGGGTGATTGTCTCGCATGGGGCATGGTTTGAGCACGACGGTGCAGCAGAATTGCGCCGTGCGTTTGACTGGCTTGGGCTCTCTGAAGAAGGCTCGTAACGGGTTTGTGAGCAGCGATGCCGGTGTTCTCGTCTATGCTCAAAGAGCAGGAGGAGAACGACGATGCGGAAGTTTCTACTGACAATGATACTGGTGTTTGGTTTTGGTATGAGCGTTCAGACCCACACAGCGCAGGCCGATGACGCCGCGATCCAGGAGGTTATCACCGCCCAGATAGACGCATTTAGGGCCGACGACTTGGACAAGGCGTTCTCTTTTGCCAGTCCGATGATCAAAGAGATTTTTGGCACCGCTGACAACTTCGGGCTGATGGTGCGGCAGAGCTATCCTATGGTGTGGCGGCCCGAACGCGTGACGTTTGGTGACAGCCAGACGCAGGGAGCTACAATTTGGCAAAAGGTCTTGTTCCGAGATGCCGAGGGTAAGTTGTTCAAGTTCAACTACGAAATGATCAGGGCCGGCGGCGGCTGGCAAATCAACTCGGTGAGCCCGCTTACACTGCCGGAGTTGTCGGTTTAAGCGCGGTTTTGAGCTCGCCAATGAGCTGCTTGCGTTCGTCTTCCGAGAGGAAGCTTCCGAGTTCAACCTCGCGGCCATTGCCTGCCAGCGTGATATAATGCGGCACGGGGCCGTCTTTGACGTAAATCTGCGCGCGCGCCCAATGAGTGTTGCACTCCCATGTGAGCGGGGGGCCTTTGGGCGGCGTGTGGGTGAGGGTGACTTGTTCGGCTGTGATGTGCAGAACCTCGCGCGCGTCGCCGGTGCGATAGGTGTGCATGAAGGCCCAGTAGAGGCCCGAAAGGGTGAGCAGCACAAAAGGCAGCATCCCCCACAACAGCGATGTGCCGATGAGGCCAAAGAGCGGGATCATGGCGAAAAGGAAGATTGACAGGAACACGATAGCAAAACCGCGAATTGGCAGGCTGCGGTGGGGGCGCAATGTAAGTGTTTCGGCTTTGCTTGTGCGGCTCCAGCTGTATGGCATGTCAGCCCCGCAGGCGTTTGACGAGCGAGACAAAGAGCTGCGCAATGAAGCCGAGAAGCGCGAGGCAGAACACGGCAAGGCCTGCAACACCGATGATGCCCGCCGTCTTGACGGAGGCAGCGGCGAACTCCCATTTCAGCATACCGCTGATGTAAGGGATCGCGATCAGCACGAGTTCGGGGCCGGACGCAAACAGCGCAAGCGGCGCCGCGAGCCAGCCAGTGAAGCGTGCAAAGAAGAGTGCCGATTTGCGGTTTTGTAGCCAGACGAGCAAAGCGCAGACGGCAAGGAGGGCTGCAGTAACGAAAGGCACGGCGGGGTCAACTTGAACCGTGATTGCCGAGTTACCCTTCTCCTCACCTAACAAGAGTGTTGTGGTCGTGAGCCAAGACGTTTTGCTGGCTTTGCCGAGGGCGTATTCGGCCACAAGGATATATGCGGACGTTGCCGCCAGAATTGCTGCCAAGGTGAGGTAGATACGCAGAGCCGATGTGCTGCGTTTTGCCAACCACAACCCGACAAGTGGCGCGGCGAGGCAGAGTAAAAAGCTGAGGCTCGGGGTATACATGGCGCGGGCTGTTCCGGGTTTGAAATGAAACGGGGCCCCAGATTTCTCTGGAGCCCCGGGTTAGTTTGATCAGAACTCCGGCTTAGTGCGCGTGGCCCTTGTCCCAGTCTTCCTGCTTTGGAAGCTGCTCAAAGGTGTGCTCTGGAGGCGGCGAAGGCAGCGTCCATTCGAGCGTGTCTGCGAACTCGTTCCAGTAGTTGTTCTCGGTCACTTTTGCGCCGCGGAACAGTGTGTAGAACACGATGCAGAAGAACAGGATGAACGATGAGAACGACAGGAGCGCGCCCCAGCTTGAGATGTAGTTCCAGTAGGCGAAGGCTTCCGGATAGTCGATGTAGCGACGTGGCATACCTTGGCGACCCAGGAAGTGTTGTGGGAAGAAGGTTACGTTGACGCCGATGAAGAACATCCAGAAGTGCACCTTGCCCCAGAATTCAGGGTATTGGCGGCCAGTCATCTTACCGATGTAGAAGTAGATACCGGCAAAGATAGTGAAGGCCGCGCCCATCGACATCGTGTAGTGGAAGTGCGCCACAACGTAGTAGGTGTCGTGGTAGGCACGGTCGATGCCGGCTTGTGACAGGGTGATGCCTGTTACGCCGCCGATGGTGAAGAGCACCAAAAAGCCGATGGCAAAGAGCATTGGCGTTTTGAACTCAAGCGAGCCGCCCCACATTGTCGCGATCCATGAGAAGATCTTAATGCCTGTCGGCACGGCGATCGTCATGGTGGCGAGCATGAAGTAGCTCTGCTGTTGAAGCGACATGCCGACTGTATACATGTGGTGCGCCCAGACAACGAAGCCGAGGCCGCCGATGGCGATCAAGGCCCAGACCATTGGCAGATAGCCAAACACCGGCTTGCGCGAGAACGTTGCGAAGATGTGTGAGACAAGGCCAAAGCCCGGCAGAACCACGATGTAAACTTCAGGGTGCCCGAAGAACCAGAGGATGTGCTGATACAAGATCGGATCGCCGCCGCCTGCTGGATCAAAGAAGGTTGTGCCAAAGTTACGGTCTGTCAGCAGCATGGTGATCGCGCCAGCCAGAACAGGCAGAGCGAGAAGGATGAGCCATGCAGTGATGAAGATCGACCATGCAAAGAGCGGCACTTTGAACAGTGTCATGCCCGGTGCGCGCATGTTGAGGAATGTGGTGATCATGTTGATCGCGCCAAGGATTGATGACGCGCCGGAGACGTGAACCGCGAAGATCGCGAGATCCATCGACATGCCAGCTTCCGAGGTTGAGAGCGGCGGATAAAGCACCCAGCCAACGCCAGAACCGAGCTGATCATTGCCGCCAGGCGCAAGCATTGAGGCAACGCCAAGCGCCACACCGGCAACATACATCCAGAACGAAAGGTTGTTCATCCGCGGGAAGGCCATGTCAGGCGCGCCGATTTGCAGCGGCATGAAGTAGTTACCAAAGCCGCCGAACAGCGCCGGAATAACCACAAAGAACATCATCAGAACGCCATGATAGGTGATCAAAACGTTCCAGAGGTGGCCGTTCGGGGTGCATTCTCCGCCATTGTCAAACAGGCGGAAGCCTTCGAGACACATGTATTGAACACCCGGTTCCATGAGCTCGAGGCGCATGAAGACGGTGAAAGACACCGCAATCAGGCCAACAAGGGCTGAGACGATGAGGTAAAGTAGGCCAATATCTTTGTGGTTTGTCGACAGGAACCAGCGCGTAAAGAACGTGCGGTTGTCTTCGTGATCGTGGCCGTGAATGGCTGCGTCTGCCATGCTGTGCCTCCCTTGGGTGCAAGTATTGAGAATGCCAGCGAAGATTCCATAAGAATCCCTGCAAGCACGGTGTATCACTTCACGTTTTAGAATGTGTAACCGAGCGGGGCAATGTCAGAGTTTGATCGAGATCAACATTTATTGTCGCACCCCTTGTAAAACCGAGCCGAAATACTGGCTATGGCGCGGCTTTACGCATCAGCGCGTCAAACTCGGCCAAGAACCCGTCGCGCGTGCGGAGTCCGCCGGATCGTTTGTGGCGCGATTGGTCTTGCCGAAGCCGTGCAAAGACAACCTGTCTGCCGCTCCGTTCGGCCCAACCGACATACCAGCTCCAGCCGCGCGCGTAATCAAACTTGCCATTCGCCTTGCGCGGGAAGGCGGTTCCTGTTTTGCCAAACACCAGCCATTTGTCGGCTGTGGTGTGCGAGGCCGTGATCTTGCGGGTGTTTTCAATCGCGTCTCGGGAGAGGGGAAGCTCGCCTGCCAACATGCGCGACAAAAAGGTAACCTGCTCGCGCGGCGATATTTGCAGCGAGGATGTGAGCCATGCACGTGAGAGGCCGTTTGCTTTGCCGGGGTCGCCGCTAAAGTCAGCGTTGCCATAGCCAAATGCCTTTGCGTAATGCTCAAGCTTTGCTTTGCCGATCAGCGGGGTGATCTGCTGGGAATACCAAACCACCGAATAGCGCATCCAACGGTGGGGCGTTGTGGCTTGTGTCCAGTTTTTGCCGCCCCAAGCGGGGTAATCAGGCTTGTAGGGCAGTTTCGGCAGTTCAGGGCTTTGTAGCACGCCAGTTTCAAACCCTATCAACGCGAGAGCGAGTTTGAAGGTTGAAGCGGGTGTAGTGCGTTGATCGCAGTCACCTGTTTCGTGAAGGGCGCCTACAGTCGGCTCGATGATCAAGGTGCATATTGTGCGCGCATGAGCAGGGGCTGCAAACACGAAGAACGCTGCACAGAAAAGTGAAAGCCTGGGACGTGAAAGTCTGGTTGGCATGGCATCAAACTCGCGTTTGTTAGGGTACTGATAGCAATGGCAAAGAGCGGCGTTTTGATCAATGTCTATTGCCGCGCACTAGCAAACTTTGCTTATGCAGCTTGTTGTGGTTTCATAGGTTGATTGACGCCACTGTGGCACGACACAAGACTGCGGCACGACACAAGGGAGAGACAGCATGAGCTATATCAGCGGGTTTGTTGCGGCGGTTAAGACCGATCGCAAAGATGAGTATGTCGGGTTTGCGCGCAAAGCGTGGCCGCTGTTCAAGAAGCACGGCGCAGTGCGGATGGTTGAAAACTGGGGCGGTGATGTGCCTGATGGCGAGATCACATCCTTTCCCATGGCTGTGAAGCTGGGAGAGGGCGAGACAGTTGTGTTCAGCTGGATCGAATGGCCGGACAAAACCACCAGCGATGCTTGCAACGCTTCGATGCAGACAGACCCCGCTTGGGAAGCAATGGGCGAGATGCCCTTTGACGGCAAACGGATGATCTTTGGCGGCTTTGAAACGCTGTTGGATATGCAAGGATGAGCGACGTGACCAAACTTGCCTGCCAATGCGGCGCGCTGCAAATGGAAGTGCAGGGTGCGCCGATTTGTGTGACCGAGTGCCTTTGTGACAGTTGCCGCGCGGCGAGTGACCGGCTTGAACGGCTGGAAGGTTCACCCGAGCTTTTGACAAGCTACGGTGCCACCTGCTGTGCTGAATACCGCAAAGACAGGCTGCGGTTTCTGGCAGGGCAAGAAAACTTGCGAGACTTTCGCCTTACTCCGGCTTCCGGTACACGGCGGGTCGTGGCGATATGCTGCAATACGCCGGTGTTCATCGAGGCCAAAGGTGGACATTGGGTGAGTCTTTACGCGGTGCTTTGGCCCGAGGGAGACATGCCACCGGTGCAGCTTCGCACAATGGTCGGTGATCTTGCTGATGCCACGAACGTTCCCGACGATGTGCCAAACCACAACAAGTTCGCAGCCAAGTTCATGTGGCGGCTGCTGACATCGTGGGTCGCGATGGGTTTTCGCAACCCCAAGATTGAAACACATGGAACGCTCAAGGCTTAAAGTGCAGTTGCGCAGCGTTGCAGTGAGGCCCAACGAAAAACGCCCCAGACTTTGCTGAGGCGTTTTGCTGTTAACTTATGTCAGATCAGATCAGATCAGATCAGATCACTCGCTTGCGGCGGGTTCTTCTGTTGTTTCGGCTTCGGCCTCTGGTGCGGCTTCTTCCATGACCGGGCCAACACTTGCGAGGTAGGCGGCAACATCTTCGCCACCTTTCTTGAGCTTGAAGCTCATCTTGGACTTGGGATCGTAACCATTGTCACCGAGCCATGCTTTCGGATCGACGGAATAAGCCGCGAGCGTTTCTTCAGTCCAGACAAACTCGGCTTCGGCGGCTTCGGTAAGGCCTTTGCTATACTTGAAGCCTTCTTGCGAGCCTGCAACGCGACCGATAACACCGTAAAGGTTCGGGCCGGTTTTGCCGCCTTTGAAGATAACTTCGTCCTCGGATGCGATCGTGTGGCAGGCCTTACATCTCTTGAAGACCTTTTCACCTTTTTCAACATCGCCCTCGGCGAATGCAGGAAGGGCAAGAGCGGCCAGAGCGGTTGCAGTAAGAAGCGTTTTCATATCATGAACCTCGGGTTACAGTTTTTTCATTGCCTAATGTATAGGCAGACCATGACTGCTACAAGCCAGATGGCGCGGTTAGATTGTCGCAGCTAAAAGCGGAACGTGCCTCAAATACACCGTCAAATGTCAGGCGCAGAGCGGCGTCGAGGTCATCCATGTTAACGGGCAGACCGAGGTCAACCAGCGAGGTGATGCCATGTTCGGTGATGCCGCAGGGCACGATGCCGGTGAAATGCTCCAAGTCCGGCTCGAGGTTGATCGAGATGCCATGAAAGCTGATCCACTTGCGCAGACGAATGCCGATTGCGGCGATCTTGTCTTCTTGCAACTGCCCTGTCGCGGTGAGGGGCTTGTCACCCCGCTCAACCCAAACACCAACACGGCCTGCGCGGATGTGGCCTTCAACGTTGAACTCGGCGAGGGTGTTGATCACCCATGTCTCCAAGTCTCGCACAAAACAGCGCACATCGCGACCACGCTCGGCGACATTGAGCATCACGTAGACAACGCGCTGGCCGGGGCCGTGGTAGGTGTATTGCCCTCCGCGACGGGCCTCATGCACGGGAAAGCGCTCGGGGTCTACCAGATCAGCGGGCTTGGCTGAAGTGCCCGCGGTGTAGAGCGGTGGATGCTCAAGCAACCAAATGCACTCGGCCTCGGTGCCATCAGCGATACCGGCGACACGCGCCTCCATAAAGGCCAACGCCTCGGCGTAGTCGGTCAGCCCGTCGGTCACTTTCCATTCGATCATTGCACGTCCTTACTGCGGTAAAAGCCCAGCTTGCTTAAGAGCCGGAATATAGCTGCGGGAGGCGGGAATGTCGCGCCCGTCTTTAAGCGCAATACGTGCCTTGTCACCTTCGCGGGTGACATTGCTGATCTGTGCAAAAGCAACCCAATGCGAGCGATGCACCTGCATGCCGGTATTGCGGCCGGTTTCCTTGATGGCATCTGAGAGGCGCATGAGCAACAGCGAGGCGCCCTTGGTTGTTATGACTTCAACATAGTGATCCTGCACCGCAAGCGACACCAAAGCCCCGCGCTTGGCGAGCTCAAGTCGTTGCAAAAGGGCAGGCGGGGCCGTGGCGCTATCGTCGGCGGTATCAGCGGATGCATGATTTGACGTGTAGTGCAGCGCCAGTGCGATGATCGCCGCCGTGACAAAGACCGAAAACGCCAGCCCAGTGATGTAGGCAGGATCCGTCGGCGCGAGGCCAAAGGCCAGCCAGTTGAGCAGCACCACAAGCAGCGTGACGCTTACGGCCGTGCCAACCGCCGCCGTGAGAGGGGCAAGCCAAACCGGCGTGGCATTGCGAAACCGCTCTGACATGTAAGCCGATACATAGCCGCCAAGCGCAAAGGTGAGCGGCGCGGTGAACGCCCAGTAAGCAAGGCGCGGCGCGAAACTCATGCTGGTATGGGTGCCAAATGGGCCAGAGACCGCCAGCAACAAAGCCACAGCCGCGAGCCCGACAACAAAGCGTGTCTCGGTAAAGTAGCGCCGCGTTTCACGAAGCGCGTAATGCGAGGGGCTGGTGTTCACGTAGTTTCCTAGCATTTCGCCACAAGCGCGGCTGACAGAGGGCTCGGCCTGTCTTAGCCCATTTTCACGGCCAATTCCAAGCCAAGACAAAGGAGCTTTCAGATGAGTTTTCAACCAATCCTTGAGGCAAACCCGGCGATACAGTTGCATCTTGCGGCTGCGCTGGCCTCTGTCGCCCTGACACCGGTGATGCTGATGCGCCGCAAGGGTGACCGTCTGCACAAAGCCCTCGGGAGGCTCTGGGTGGTTGCGATGGCGGCAACGGCGTTGAGCTCGTTCTGGATCAGCACAATCAAGCTTTGGGGGGCTTGGAGCCCGATTCACATTCTGTCGGTGATCACGTTGATTTCGCTGGTTCTGGCGGTGAGGCGGGCGCGGGCGGGCGACATTCGCGGCCATAAAGCCTCACTGATCGGCGCGATCCTCGGCTTGCTTGGCGCGGGGCTGTTTACCCTCGTTCCCGGGCGCATCCTGTCACGCACACTGCTTGCGGGCAATGAAACCTTGGGGTTCTGGGCCATATTCAGCCTCGGTGTGCTGGGGTTGATCGTGCTGATAAGGCGCTGGCGGCTGCTTTGAAAACATACCGCCAAGAATAATTCTGCCCGCAGGCTTATTTGCTCTTCACATCTGCTTGGCCTCAGGCTATCACGCCGTTCACCAAGTCAAGACATGCGGTCGTGGCGGAATTGGTAGACGCGCAGCGTTGAGGTCGCTGTGAGGTAACACTCGTGAGGGTTCGAGTCCCTCCGACCGCACCACTCTCTTTGTAAGATGAGTATCGACTTTGCCCTCTGAGGATTATCGCTCATTCCCGCGCACAACCCGAGCTTGTGGTTGAAAGTAGCGGCCTTCTGTTGCATCAAGTTTGAAAAGTAAAAGCATTTTTAGGCAGAGCAGATACTTACGATGTTTCAAATGAAGTTAACCACCCGAGCTGCGCAGCATTTGGCGAAGCTCAAGGCGCTTGGCTTTGATGTGCTGGCAACCGATGACTTTGCTGAAATTGAAGAGTTGGTGCAGCAAACCGGCAAGCCCTTTCGCTCACCGATGTTTGACACCCGTCGCAACGACTTTACCGAGGGGCGGGCATTCTGGCTGTTTCTCAAGCTTGATGGCGAAATCGTTGGCGGGCTGGCTGCGCAGCTTATCGGACTTGGGCAAGAGAGCTTTGAGCATTACATCGCCCGTTCGACCAACGCGCAGTATGGTATCGAAGCTGATCTGGAACATGTTGCTCGGCCGCTGAACGACCGGCTGAGAGGTGACTTGATCTACCTGGGCGATTTGCACATCTCTGATGCCGCGCGTGGCAAACGGCAGGTTCTGCGCGAGTATGTGCGGCTTTGCGTCATACTTTCAGCGATGACCTGGCCTTCGTTTGATTGGGTCTTTGCGCATATCCCTTATCAGCACCGCTCGCTTCAGGATGTCTACGGATTTGCCTCCATCACGCACGGGGCTTTCACATGGGGCGCCTCTGCGCCGTTTCTACGCACCAATGATATGGCGGTAATCTACCACGCCAAAGCCGACTTGTTGCACAGCTTACTCATTGATGATCCGGATGAGGCGGCAAAAAACAAGCGTAAAGGGTGATCCCTTGGTGTCCCGCACGCCGGCCATGAGCTTGCGATAGCTGCCTCTGATCTCGGCCCCGTTTTTTTGCGCGACAAAGGGCTGATCGGTGACGGTATACTTCTGCGGTTCGATGGCCTTATGGGACAATCTGATTTGAGCAACATTGTCGGGGTCAAAGCGCTCATAATAGTCTTTGAGGTCTGTCTCACGCGAGAATCCGAGAAGTTGCGCAGCGAGGCTTTGTTTGCCGACTGCAAAGGGCTGCGCCATGATGTCCCCTTCTTCTAGCGGGTGATAGATATCAACCCTGTCTTTAAGCCAATCAAATTCGGTCAAGCGAAAGTCGACATGCACAAGCCAGTCAAGCACGTCGTCGATGCTTATGTTAATGCCTTGATTTATAAGCGCTTTGCTTTGCTCATTGAAAGAGCGCTCAAGTGTTAGCATCATTTGGTCGGGGGCCGGCCCGGCGGTGTTCGGGGCAAACTGAAACACCGGTTGCTGATCAGAAAAGAAACTCAGCGGTATGTTGAGTGCGCGTGAGAGCTTGTCGATCGTGGAAAAAGGTATAGGCCTGTTGTGGGCGATCTGGGCATGCAACGTCGAGTATTTTAACCCCGCAGCTTGGCAGGCGGCGCGCAGGGTGACGTTCTTGAGTTTACACAAATGTGTAATTTTGTCAGGGATCATGGCCTCTGTTTCCACATATGTAGATATTTTTACACAAGTTTTGACAGCTTGCAGCATTTTGCGCAACCTTCACCTTTATTTCTGCGAGTAAGGCGCGACTGGGGATGGAGAACCGAAAAACTATCGAGGCTTGGGTGAGTGAGGATGATCCGCTTCGTCAGCAAGCGCTCGGGCGTAGGCTTCGAGTTGAGCTTTTAGCAAAGGCGGTAGTCCGGAGTAGAGCTGCGCTATCTGAATATGGCCTGACAATGCAGGATCACCCAAAAGCTGATCAAGACTAGTGCCAAGGCTCTGCGCGATACGCGCGGCTTCGTCAACACTGAGTGTTATGGTGTCGCCGTCGATCAATGACGCAAGGCGCGCTAGCGGCACATCGGCGGCAACGGCGACTTGCTCAAGCGGTTGATCAGTTTGTGTCAGGGCGCGCAAAAATGCGTCTCGAAAAATCGTAGGCATGACGCGTGTTAACAGCGATTTGCGGCCATTTTATGAACCGTTGGCCCTTTACCGCGACATGATGCATGAGCCGCGCTTGACCGTAATAATCGGCGACGGCGAGGTGCTGCACGAGCCCCGGGCGTTAGAGATTGGTCGCGCAGGAAAACAACTCCATGCACGATTCCATGCGCGATTCTCCTTTTGAGCGAGACTGAGCGAGGCTATGTAAGGCGATCACACAGAAGGCAACAAAAAGGGGCGCCCGCGAGGGGCGCCCTAGTTTGAGCAGTCAAGAGTCTCGGATGAGACTCAGGGGAAAATTCTTGAAAAGCTAAAGTCTTAGGCGTCAGCCGCGCGGGCTGCTGTAGGGCGATAGGAAATGTCCTCGGCCGCTTCAAAACGGCCGCCGCCGAGTTTGCGGATCTTGCCCTCACGCAGCAGTTGACCAAACGAGCGCAACCGGTCTTCGCGGGCTGTGTCGGCGTGCTCGGTGGCATTGAGCTTTGACATAAGCTGCGGACGTGAAAACTGCTCGTGGCCTTCAACAAAGGCCATGAACGACGCTGCGGCTTCAAGCACTTCACCAAGATTATAGGCGCCGACTTCGTCGATATAGTCAGCAAACTCGGTGTCTTGCGCAGGAGACCCAACCGGCGCAACTGTTGTTGTTGCGGCGCGGATGCGGCGTGGGCGCACAGGTGCTTTGGACACGGGCGTATCAATCCGTTGTTCTGCAACCAGTTTAAGCGGCGCGGCCGGACGGGCGGTGTGGGCTTTGGCGGCGGGGCGGCGCGGACGCACGGCTGTTTCCAGATCATCACGGTAAACTTCCGTGTCGCGGCCGTCGGCACCAAGATCACCACCGGCACCGCGTTCGGCTTCGGTTGCGGCAACCGCGGCGCGCAAATGAGCGATGGCATTGCGGCGGCCTTTGCCCGTTTCGTCCTGAAGCTGGCTGTTGGTTTCCTCAAGAATGCGGCCCATTTGGGCATCGGTGCTCTCATTGAGGCGGTCGCTTCGGCGTGGCTTTTCGGCTTCTGTTGGTTGTTCGTCGGCAGGCTGCTCGTCAGAGAACATGTTGCCTGCGGTGTCTTCGCCGTCTGCTTCGGCGGCAAGGATGCCGACGTTTTCTTCAACGTCGTCTTCAAGCTCGTCCTCAAGCTCCGATATGGCTTCAACAGCGCCCTTATCTTCGTGGCCAAAGGCTTCAGCAAGTTCGGCTTCAACTTCAGCCAACTCCTGGCGCAGTTCAGCTTCCTCATCGGCGCTCAGGCTTGAGGCAGGCGTAATATCATCTGCGTCGTCATTGGCATCGTCACCGTCGTCACCCTCTTCGATGTAACCATCAGCAACGGCAGCTTCGAAATCGGCTCGTTTCATCTTGATGACACGGGCGCGCAGCGGTGCTGCTTTCGGTGCTGCTTCAGCAACGGTTTCCTCGGCTTCGATCTCGTCGTCGTAAGTTTCGTCGTAGCTGTCATCGTCCTCGGTAGCGGCTGTCATTTTGCCAAGCAGAGCAGCAATGTCATCATCATCATCATCTTCTTCTTCGGCAACAGGCGCATCGTCAACTACAGCTACTGGTGTCAGGGCGTCTTCGTCCTGATCTGCCTCGCCAAGCAGTTCTGAAAGGTCGTCACTTGGCTCAAAGAACGGCTCGTTTGCGTCTTCGTCGTCATGCAACATGTCGCTGGCATGCTCGTCTTCCGAGAAGTCGCTTTCGTCGCCGGTCTTTGAAACAACATCGCGAATGCGCTGGAGTTTTGCGGCAACGCTGTCTGGATCAGCAGCTGCTTTCGGGGCTTGCGGTTCAACCTCGGTGATCGCTTCAACTTCGGCCTCAACGACTTCCTCAACAACTTCTGGTGTGATCTCGTCAGGCGTGATCGCATCGGTGGTGTCGGCAACACTTTCGGCAACCAGTGCCGAGAGGCCGGAAATGTCGATATCTGAAGCTGGTTTGGATTCTGCTACAGGCTCGGAAACGGGCTCGGAAACAGGCTCGGAAGCTACCGGCGCCGGGGCAACTGGTGCTTCGCTCACTTCGGCAGTTGCCGTTTCTACAGGTGTTTCTTCAATCTCTTGGGCCACAAGCGGAGCGGCCTGTTCGGCGACTTCTTCAACAGCAACCTCGGGTTTGGCCTCCGGCTCTGGCTGCATTTCTGGCTGCGTTTCTGTCTGGGCTTCTGGCTGCGCTTCTGCCAGGGTCTCTGCCTGTGGCTCACCCTCAGGTGCCTTCGCTGCGACAGGAAGAATAGAACCGGCATCGGCTTTAAGAACGAAAGTGTTGTCTTCACGATGGGCCTCAACACGCCGCGAAATTTCTCGTTCGGCGATGCGCGCCAGCATTTCGGCATCGGGGCTGGGGGGCTCGGCACCGAAATAGCGGTCATCAGAGGCCAGATCACGGAAATACTCCGCAATGGCTTTCATTGTGCCAAAAGAATCGTCAAAGCCTTCCAATGTGCACGAGAAGGTGCCGTAGGAAACTGTAAGAATCTTGTTGTTAACCATGTTATTGCTCGCCACAGAATTTTTTATGTTGGAACAGTTAATGACGGCCGAGATGGTCGAAAGGTGACCGAATGTAAGATTTTAAGCGTATCATTTGGTGTCAACATTGTGTTTCGTTTCTTCAATTAAGGTAAAACTGCCATGATTCCCGCTATTGTCCACGATTCGGAACCAGTATTGCTGGTTGGTGGAGGAAAACACCGGAAAAAGGCCTTTGAGCTTGCGCACGAGTATAGCAGAAAGCTTGTTGCCGCCGACAGTGGAGCCAACTGGCTTGTTAAGCATAACCACATGCCAGACATGGTGATCGGTGACTTTGATTCAATATCCTCCGCCGTTAAAGCCAAGATAGACCCAAGCCGTACATTCTTGGTTAGCCGCCAAGATGACACCGATTTCGAGAAATGCCTGAGCCGGATCAGCGCGCCGTTGGTGCTCGGGGTCGGCTTTACAGGCGGGCGGATTGACCATCAGCTGGCAGCGTATCATGGGCTGATGCGCTTTGCGGCGCAGCGCTGTATTCTTATAGGCGCGCATGACATCGCCTTTCTGGCACCAGCCGAGGCAAGGTTTGATCTGCCGGTCGGAATGCGCTTTTCGCTGTATCCTTTGGCGCCGTTGCAGGCGCGTTCAAAGGGGCTGCGCTGGCCGCTTGACGGGCTGACACTTGCAGCGGGTGCGTTGATCGGCACTTCAAATGAAGTGAGCGGGCCGGTGACGCTAAGCTGTGATGTCGCTGCCGGTTTGGTTATTCTGCCGCTGTCTGCCTTGCCGGCTGCTGTTGCCGGTTTGCGGGCTGCCGGCGGTGCTTGGCCCGCTCGACAAACAGAATAAAGAGCCCGGCGGAAATGGTGACCGCCATGCCGAGGATCGCCAGCGGGTTGGGCCAGTCGGCAAACACCAATAGCCCGACGAGCCCGGCCAGCGGGATTTCCACATACTGCACCGGCGTTACCGTGGCCGAGGGTGCAAAGCGCAGCGACCATGTCATCAGCAGGTGCGCCAGTGTGCCCGCTATGCCGACGCCGATTATCAGGCTCCACTCATAGGCCGAAGGAGAGGGCCATTGCACGATAGGCAACGATACGAATTGCCCTAGAAACAGCGGCGGCAAGAGTAGGCCCAAAGCCATGAGGCCGGAGACGAACTGCAAACCGATCGGGTCGGTTTCCTGCGCAATGTGACGGGTGATCAGCATAAAGAACGAGAATGTAACAGCGACTCCGAGCGGCAATAACGCCGGCCAACCGACCGCTGCAAAACTGGGTTGCACCACAAGAAGTGTGCCGAGAAATCCGACAAGGCAGGCGGCAAAGCGCATGATGCCGACGTCTTCACCAAGCAGCAGCCGGCCCAGCAGCAAGTTGATGAAGGGCAACACAAAGGCAATGGCGATTGCATCGGCCAATGGAATGTATTGCAGGGCGGTAAACATAAAGCCGATGCCGGTGATATGCAGCAAGGTGCGCAAAAAGCAAAACCATGTGGCGCGTGGCGACAGCCGCCAGGGCCGCACACCAAGGGCAATGAACGGGAAGAGAAGGATGACCTGCACCAGAAAGCGCAGGAACAACATCGCGCCGAGTGGCATGGTTTGGCCGATGAGCTTTGCAAAAGCGTCACCGATCGGGGCGACAATGCAAAAGCCGAGCATCAAAGCGATGCCGAGGAGGGGGCGGTCAGCTGACATTCCGGCAGGCTAGCGAGAGTCTCGCGACTTGGCAATCATGCGATGAGAGTGGCGGCGGCAATACGCCTTTAAGTTGTTTTTCTTGAGAGGCTATTCGACCTGCGAGTGCCACGGACAGAAGGGAACATTGAAGCCCGATTTTAATGCCTTACTCAGCAGTTAGGCACGTTGACAGCAAGCCCGCCCAGCGACGTTTCTTTATACTTCTCGCTCATATCGAGGCCGGTTTGGCGCATTGTCTCAATACAAGCATCTAGCGGCACGAGGTGTGTGCCGTCGCCGCGCAAAGCCAGCGAGGCCGCGGAAACCGCCTTGATCGCACCGAGGCCGTTGCGTTCGATACAAGGCACTTGAACGAGTCCTTTGACGGGGTCACATGTCATGCCCAAATGATGCTCAAGCGCGATCTCGGCTGCGTTCTCGACTTGCTCTGGGGTGCCGCCCATGACAGCACAGAGACCAGCGGCGGCCATTGCTGCGGCGCTCCCGACTTCCGCCTGACATCCGGCTTCGGCCCCCGAGATAGACGCGTTGAACTTGACCAGCCCGCCGATTGCGGCCGCGGTGAGCAGAAAATCTTCAACGCGGTCTTCCGAGGCACTTGGCACATGATCGAGCCAATAGCGGATCACCGCTGGCATGACGCCTGCTGCACCGTTGGTTGGTGCCGTCACGACTTGCCCACCAGCGGCGTTCTCCTCGTTGACGGCCATTGCATAGGTGCTCATCCAGTCGTTGATCGTATGCGGCGCGCTTTGGTTCATGCCGCGCTCCGCAAGCAGCGCGTCATAGATGCCCTTGGCGCGGCGCTTCACCATAAGGCCACCGGGCAACTCACCGTCGGTGTGCAGCCCGCGCTCGATACAGTCATTCATGACCTGCCAGAGACGCGCGGTGCCAGATTTCAAGTTCTCCGGCCCGCCGCGTGCCACTTCGTTGTCGCGTTTCATCTGGGCGATGGTTTTGCCCGAGGTCTTGCACATAGCGAGCATCTCGTCGGCAGATTTGAACGGATAGGGAATAGGTGTGCCGTCATCATCGGTCGCTTTACCCTCGGCGAGTTCGGCTTCTGTCAGAACAAATCCGCCGCCGATAGAGTAATATGTTTCGCTCAGCGTTACGTCGCCCTGCGCATCGGTGGCCATCAAGACCATGCCGTTGGCGTGGCCTGCAAGCGCTGGGCCGTAGTCAAACAGGAGGTCTTGTTTGGGGTTGAACACCAGCGGCGGCAGGTCGGGCGGGGTGATCATCCCGGTGCTGCGGATGCCCTCAAGCGTGGCTTCGGCGGCGTCTGCTTCGTAGGTTTCGGGCGAAAAGCCGGCGAGCCCCAGTATGGTGGCGCGGTCGGTTGCGTGGCCGATGCCGGTGAATGCAAGGCTCCCGTGAAGTGTGCCGCGTAGGCCGTGAAACTGAAACGGTGAGGCGCGCATCCTGTCAAGAAACCGCGCGGCAGCGACCATAGGCCCCATCGTATGTGACGACGAGGGCCCGATGCCGATTTTGAACATATCAAACACAGAGAGAAACATTAGGTTGCCGATCCTTCTGGCGGGGTGGCGTAGCGCGGTTTGCTAAAGGGTGTCGCGCCGAGGCCTTCCGCTTTGATAGCGCGCGCGACAGAACTGCGGAGTTCGATCCGCGTCGCAAGAGCGTGCAAATGCGGCGTCTCGTTGAGCGAGAACCACTTTGTGCTCGAGGCCGGATAGAGCGCCATCCAGCGCAGGAGCGTGACGACATACAAGTCGAGCACTGTGACGGTCGCGGAGTTAAACCAGCTGTGGCCTTCGCCAGCCAGTGCATCAAGCTTGCTCAGGTGCGCCTTGAGGCTCACTTGCAAGCCGCGGCGCAGCTTGGTGCAGTCAGCCAGATCAGCACCGATGTATTTGTCAGGGTAAAACATCATCCGCATTTCGGTGTGGACGGTGTTGGATATGAAGAACAGCCACTTGAGAAACTCGCCTCGCTGGCGGCTTTGGGGGGCTGGGGCAAGGGCGTTGTGCTGCTCGGAGAGCCAGAGCAGGATCGCACCGGTTTCAAACACCGCGCCTTGCGGTGTTTCCAGCGTCGGAATCAGGCCGTTAGGGTTGATCGCCAGATAGGCTGGTGCGCGCTGGGCGTCTTTGGAGCGTTCAACCAGCACGGCGTCATAAGCCAGCCCGAGCTCTTCAAGTGCGAGGCGGATGATCAGCGAGGCGTTGTCAGGGGCGTAATGCAGGCGGTATGTCATGGGGCCATAGATAGGCGTATTCCCCGCGATTCAGAACATGAAAAACGACAGAAGAAGAACGGGGGCGCGTATTTATCACCGCGTTCGCCGAGGTATCTGCGTCGGACATATGCTAGGGGTTGGCCCGAATGGTCTCTGCATGGTCTCCGCGCGATAGCGCGAAGTGGCTAAAACCCTCTCGCACCTTGCTGACAAATTTCCTATAAGGCCACAGGGGATATTTGTGACGATTTGCGAGGCTGCCATGAGCGGAGAACTTTCACCGATAGATAAGGCCAAATTTGTTGCCGCCAAGCGCGCGGCCGAGTTCGTTGAAGACGGCATGCGCGTTGGTCTGGGCACTGGCAGCACAGCCGCTTGGCTGGTGCGTTGTCTTGGTGACATGGTCGAAAAAGACGGCCTCAAGATCAAGGGTGTTCCGACGAGCAGACGCACAGCCGAGCTGGCGCGCAATGTCGGCATTGATGTGATCAGCCTTGATGAGGCGCGCTGGCTTGACCTCACAATAGACGGCGCCGACGAGTTTGACCGCGAGCTGACACTGATCAAAGGCGGTGGCGGAGCTCTGTTGCAAGAAAAGATCGTCGCAACCGCTTCTGACCAGATGATCGTCATTGCGGATGTGGGCAAGCAGGTCGAGCGGCTGGGAGCCTTCCCGCTGCCTGTCGAGATTATCCCGTTTGGCTGGCAAACCACCCGCGCGCTGATCGAGGAAACACTGGTGAGCCTTGATGTGCTTGGCCGCGAGACCACACTCAGGATGAACGGCTCGGTGCCCTATGTCACCGACGAGGGCAACCATATCCTAGATTTGCACTTGGGCCGTATCGGCAATGCGCGGCAAATGGGCCAGATCATGAACCAGATCCCCGGAGTGGTTGAAAACGGCTTGTTCATAGACATCTGTGACAAGGTCGTTGTCGGCTACGGCGACGGCAAAGTCGAGATCCGCGACATCAACGCTGGTACCGTCGAGTTGGATCGACTCGACTTCATGGAAGAAGACAACCTGTTTACGGATTTGATGAGCTAAGGAACTGATGATGAGCTTTGACTACGATTTATTTGTTATTGGCGGTGGCTCGGGCGGGGTGCGTGCAGCGCGTGTTGCAGCGCAGGGCGGGGCAAAAGTGGCCTTGGCCGAGGAGGACCGTTACGGAGGCACCTGCGTTATTCGCGGATGCGTGCCCAAAAAGCTGATGGTGTTTGCCAGCGAGTTCCCGGATGCGATCGCCGATGCGGCTGAATACGGATGGACCGTGCATGCTGGCGGCTTTGACTGGTCGGCGTTCAAGACCAAACTGCATGCCGAGCTTGACCGCTTGGAAAACGTCTATCGCGGCATTCTCAAGAACAATGGCGTGGAGACATATGATGCGCGCGCCAAGGTGATCGGAGCGCATGAAGTCGAGCTTTCTGACGGCACGCGCAAGAGTGCTAAACACATATTGCTGGCGATGGGCGGACGGCCGGTGTTGCCTGATCAGGAGGGTGCCGAACTTGGTATTACTTCAAATGACATCTTCCATCTTGATGAACTGCCCAAGAAGATATTGATCATCGGCGGTGGTTATATCGCTTGCGAATTTGCCTGTATCCTTAACGGTTTGGGCGTTGACGTAACGCAGTATTACCGTGGAGCTCAAATTTTGCGCGGCTTTGACGGAGAGGCCCGCGGGCACGTCTCTGACGAGATGATCAGCAATGGCATCAAGTTGCATCTTGGCACGAATATTGCACAGATGACGCGCGGTGAGGGCGGTATCGACGTGACCGCGACCAACGGCGATACGCAGATGTTTGATCAGGTGATGTTTGCCACCGGACGCGCACCAAACACCGATGACATGGGGCTTGAGGCGGTTGGTATCGAACTTGGCCGCAAAGGCGAGGTTTTGGTCGATGACTATAGCCAAACCAAAGTGCCGAGCATTTACGCGATTGGCGATGTGACCGACCGCGTGAACCTGACGCCTGTCGCCATACGCGAGGGTATGGCCTTTGTTGAAACCGTGTTTAACGGCAACCCGACACCTGTTGACCATGAGCTTATCCCGACGGCGATCTTTACGCAGCCGGAGATGGGCACTGTTGGCCTTAGCGAGGAAGATGCGCGCGAGCAGGAGCCTATCGAAGTTTACAGCACCTCCTTCAAGCCCATGCAAACAGCCTTTGCAGGGCGTTCTGGCCGCGTCCTGATGAAGTTGATCGTGTCTAAAGCCAACCGCAAGGTGCTTGGCTGTCATATCGTGGCACCCGGTGCTGGCGAAATGATCCAGCTCGCCGGTATCGCTGTGAAGATGGGCGCAACCAAAGAAGACTTTGATCGCACAGTTGCGGTTCATCCGACAATGAGCGAAGAGCTTGTCACAATGAAAGAGCCACAAATCAGACAGTAGCCGTGTAAGGGTTGAAACCTGCGGCGAGAACCACAAGTTAGACAGTAACGTCTATTAGACTTTAAAAGAGAGGAATGCTTTAAATGGCAGGCAATTCTGGCGGCCCATGGGGCGGCGGCGGAAATGACGGAGACGATCAAGGCGAAGACGACCGTAAAAAGCGCCCGAACGGCGGGCGTGAGAACGGTGGCAACGAGCCGCAGATCCCCGAGATCGACGAGTTGGTCAAGAAAGGCCAAGAACAGCTGCGCGTCCTGATGGGCGGCCGTGGCAAAGGCAGCGGTAACGGTGGCGGCAACGGACGTGGGCAAGGGCCTGTCGGACCTGGCCTCAACCGCGGCACTGTCGGGCTTGGTTTGCTGGTGGTTTTCGGGCTTTGGCTTTTCCAGAGCTTCTACACCGTGAAGCCGGAAGAGCAATCAGTCGAGCTGTTTCTGGGGGAATGTAACAGCCCTTGCATCGGAACACCCGGCCTGAACTTTGCGCCATGGCCCATCGTGACTTACGAGATCATTCCGGTGACGCGTGAAACCATCGAGGATATCGGCGGTGGCACGGGATCGGAAGCGGGCCTGATGCAGACAGGTGACGAGAACATTGTCGACATCGACTTTCAGGTTGTCTGGAACATCAACAATGCCGAAGAATACCTGTTTAACCTGCGCGACCCTAAAGCAACGATCAGAGCCGTTTCGGAATCAGCCATGCGCGAGATCATCGCCCAAAGCGAGCTGGCGCCGATCCTCAACCGCGACCGTGGCTCTATTGAAGCGCAACTCGAAACGCTGATCCAGTCAACACTCGACAGCTACAGAAGCGGCGTGACGATCGTGCGCGCGAACTTTGACAAGGCCGATCCGCCCGCCGAAGTTATCGCCAGCTTCTTTGCCGTGCAGTCGGCGGCGCAAGAGCGTGACAAACTTGAAAAGCAAGCCGACGCCTATGCCAACAAAGTGCTCGCCGCCGCGCGTGGTGAGTCCGCACAGGTGCTTGAGGAAGCCGAAGGTTACCGCGCGCGCGTTGTCAACGAGGCCGAAGGTGAAGCCAGCCGCTTTACCGCGGTTCTGAGCGAGTATCAGAAAGCCCCTCAAGTGACACGCAAACGCCTTTACCTCGAGATGATGGAAGACGTGCTTGGCGATGTCGACAAGATCATCCTTGGAGGTGACGAGAGCCAAGGCATCGTGCCCTACCTGCCGCTCAACGAGCTGCGCAAAAACCAAGCCGGAGGCAACAACTGATGCGGACATCTACATATATTCTGCCAGTTATCGTTCTGGCTATCGCTGCGATCCTGTCGTCGGTCTTTATCGTCGACGAGCGGGAGAAAGCGCTTGTGCTGCAATTCGGGCGCGTGGTTTCGATCAAGGAACAGCCGGGCCTCGCGTTCAAGATCCCGCTTATGCAGGAAGTCGTGCGTTACGACGACCGGATCCTGAGCCGTGATGTCACGCAGTTCCAGATCACCCCATCTGATGACCGCCGCCTCGAAGTGAACGCCTTCGCGCGCTACCGTATCGCTGATGTCGAGCGGTTCCGCCAAGCGACTGCTGCGGGCGGGGATGTTGCGATCGAAGTCGCAGGCCGCCGCCTTGACAGTATCTTGCGCTCAAAAACCCGCGAGGTTCTGGGTTCGGTTACGTCAAACGACATTCTGTCGTCTGACCGTGCCGCGCTGATGCTGCGTATTCGCAACGGGGCTATTTCTGACGCCCGTGCGCTGGGCCTCGATATCATCGACGTGCGCCTCAAACGCACCGACCTGCCTGATGCCAACCTTGCAGCGACATTTGGCCGTATGCAGGCCGAGCGTGAACGTGAAGCGGCGGACGAGATTGCCCGTGGTAACGAGGCCGCGCAACGTGTGCGTGCTCAGGCCGACAGAACACAGGTCGAGATCGTATCTGACGCCAAGCGCAAAGCCGAGATCACCCGCGGTGAAGCCGACGCCAAGCGCAACGCTATCTTTGCAAAAGCCTTTGGTGCGGATGAGGAATTCTTTGAGTTCTATCGCTCGCTCAACGCCTACCGCAAAGCGCTCAAGGGCAGCAACTCGTCGATGGTGATGTCACCTGACAGCGAGTTCTTTAACTACCTGAACAGTGAAACAGGCGAGTCAGCACGACAGTGATAGCGGCTGACATATTGCTGGCCTTCGGGCTGGTACTGATACTGGAGGGGCTGGTCTATGTGCTGGCCCCTTCGCTTGTTGAGCACCTGCTTGCAGCGCTGCGTGATATGCCACACGAAACCCGCCGCAAGCTCGGAGCTGTAAGCGCCGTCTTGGGGCTGGTTTTGGTTTATTGCGCTAAAGTGCTCGGCGCCTAGGGCGGTTTTTCGCTTAATTCCCGCCTGTTCACACTCCATTTACCAAAAAGTGAGCACAGTAGCGGTTGCCAAGCGCGACAGCAGGTTTACATTTAGTCCAAGAGCAGCTTGGGGGCACCCAAAGCAGCCTTGCCAGATAAAGGAGTATCGGCATGAGGACCCAAACAATCGCGCAAACTATTGAAACCGGTGAACGCCAAAGCCGAACGATGCGTACATTAGCGCTTTTGGTGCTAAGCGTCGCGCTGATCTTGGCCCAAACGTTTGCCGCTAAGGCGCGCCCCGAGAGCTTTGCTGACCTCGCCGAGTCAGTAAGCCCCGCCGTTGTGAACATTACCACGACAACGATGGTTGCGCGCGGCACCGGCCCAGGGGCGATCGTTCCTGAAGGCAGCCCGTTTGAAGACCTGTTCCCCGACTTTCAAAACCGCGATGACAACGGCGAGCGCGCGCGGCGTTCTTCGGCGCTTGGATCAGGCTTTGTGATCAGCGAAGACGGATTTATCGTAACAAACAACCACGTCATCGAGGGCGCAGACGAGATCGTCATCGAGTTCTTCTCGGGTGAAGAACTTGAGGCAGAGCTCGTGGGCACTGACAAAAAGACCGACATTGCCCTGTTGAAGGTGAAGAGCGACAAGCCGCTGCCGTTTGTGCCGTTTGGCAACTCAGACAGCGCCCGCGTGGGCGACTGGGTTATGGCAGTTGGTAACCCGCTGGGGCAGGGGTTTTCTGTCAGCGCTGGCATCGTGAGCCAACGCAACCGCGCGCTGCAAGGCGCTTATGACGACTACATCCAGACCGATGCTGCCATCAACCGCGGCAACTCCGGTGGCCCGCTGTTTAACATGGCCGGTGAGGTTGTTGGCGTAAACACCGCGATCCTGAGCCCCAATGGTGGCTCGATTGGCATCGGCTTTTCGATGGCCTCGAACGTGGTTGTCCGCGTCGTTGACCAGCTGCGCGAATACGGCGAAACCCGTCGCGGTTGGCTTGGTGTACGCATTCAAGACGTAACGGATGATGTCGCAGAAGCCATCGGCCTCGAAAAGACAGCAGGCGCGCTTGTAACCGATGTGCCCGACGGCCCCTCCAAGGACGCAGGCATGCTCGCAGGTGATGTCATCATGAGTTTCGCAGGTAATGAAGTGAGCGACACCCGCGGCCTCGTGCGTTCGGTTGGCAATGCCGATGTCGGCAAAACCGTGCGTGTGGTTGTTTTCCGTGAAGGAAAGACCCAGACGCTGAAGGTAACGCTTGGGCGCCGTGAAGAGGCTGAAGGCGTCGTGCCTGCCGCCCAAACCGAGGAAAGTGCGCCAACCCAAGAGCCTGCGACTACGCAGATGCTCGGCCTGACACTTTCGCCGGTGAGCGACGAATTGCGCGAGCAACTCGAGCTTTCCGCAACGGCCACAGGGCTTGTGGTTACAGAGGTTGATGAAGCCGCAGAGGCCTTTGAAAAGGGGCTGCGAGCGGGCGATGTGATCACCGAGGCAGGGCAGCAGAAGCTTGCAAGCGCAGCTGACTTGCAAGCGCAGGTCGATACCGCCAAGGAAGCTGGCCGCAAGTCGTTGTTGCTCTTGGTGCGTCGCGCTGGTGAACCCCGGTTCGTTGCCCTTTCGCTCGACTAGAATTTGCGAACAACAAAGTCTGAACGGCCGCCCTTCATCAGGCGGCCGTTTTCAGTTTGAAACCACTCAGCGGCGCGCCCGCCGGTTAAGGGCGACTGTACCAAGCGCCATGTCACTTAGGCCCTGGCCACGCTCTGATGTGACCATCAGAACCACCGAGACCAGCTGCAAAAGCGGGAAGCCGAAGGAAAGGGCCAGCCCGAAGGTGTGCATGAGCGCTTCGTTTGAAGTTATCTTTTCACCCTGCGCATTGCGAAGCTCGATCGCAGTGAGGCGCATGCCCGGTGTTGCTGCGCCGTTTGAAAGGGTTACAAACCGGTAGATAAAGCTGACAATGAAATACAAAAGCGGCAAGAAAAACAGCCCGGTAAAGGCCGTGAAAGGCACGATCACAACGACCAGAACAACGATAAGCGCCACGTCAACCAGCCATGCAAGAAAGCGCTTGAGTGGCACATCGGCGTAGAACTCCGGCTGATAATGCGGGTCGGGCAAGGCCCAGGTTTGGTCTGACATTTTGTCCTCTTTCATAAAACTGCCCCCGCATGTTGCAGGGGCAGGTCGCGTGGTAGGCCGGATATTAGCCTCTGGGCAAGTCGCTGCAAACGGCTTATGCGTCTTCTTTTTTGTCTTCTTCATGCGCGGCCTTAGCGGCTTTAGCGCGTTCATCCATGAAGTCGTCAAATTCCGACTTGTCCTTGGCCTCACGCAGGCGCTGAAGGAAAGCTTCAAAGTTACCTTGCTCTTCTTCGAGGCGACGCAGGGTTTCTGACTTGTAAGCGTCAAAGGCGCTGTTGCCTGATGAGCGAGTGGCCCGGAACTTTGTGTCACGACGCGCGTGGCGGTGGCTGCAAGATTTTCCAAACATACGTTTACTCCAGATCATGTAAAAGAGAAGGGCGAGGCCGACAGGCCAGAGAAAGACAAACCCGAGCACCATGGCAGCGATCCAGGCGCCTTTGCCTTTGTGGTCAAGCCACGCCTCTGCCCGCGTGAACCACCCCTCGTGCATGTTGTTTTGCATGGGGCCGTTTTGGGCTGCGATTGTCATATAGGTCTCCTTGAGTGTTGGTTGCGGTTCAATGTGAATGCCTTTCACATTACTTAAGATCACCATGCAGGAGCGCAATTGCAAGAGGCAATGTAAATGTTTTTAACATTATCTGGTTTTATGAAGTAAAATCAGATACCTGTGCGCCGGAAATCTGTTGAATTCGCTCGGGTGAAAGGGAGAATACATGTCGCGGTGTGCCAGCGGCGGCCCATACCAGACTGAAATCAGACAAGCGCGGATCAAAGAAAGCCTTGATCGGGTTGATATGCGCGATCGGAGCGACGCCGCCGATCGCAAAACCGGTTTGGGCACGCACCAGAGCAGCGTCGGCTTTACCCAAGGCCTCGCCCGCCAAGCTTGATGCTTTGGCGGGGTCAACCTTGTTGCCACCGGCTGTGATGAACAACAGGGCCTTTCCAGAGGTTTCGCCGCGAAAGATGATCGACTTCGCGATCTGGTCAACGTCACAGTCAAGCTCGGCGGCGGCCAATGCAGCAGTGCGTGCCTCGCCGGTTTCCCGAACCTCGGCGGTTTCGTTTTCAAGGGCCACGCGCACACGTTTCAGACTTTTGGACATGGTATTTTCTTTCACCTCACAGCGCAGCAGCGATTGACGAGGCCCAAGGCAGAGCGCATCGTCTTTGTATGGAATTTGCACGAAAAATCACCCGGCTGCCAAGGCCCTATGATGCCCAACGCGGAACCGAAGCGCGGGGGCTGTTCCCTGAGTTGTCAAACGAGATGGCTGATCTGGTTGAAGGTGCCGCAGGGTGTAGCCCCTATTTGAGCGGGCTTATGGCGCGCGAGCGTGACTGGCTGGTTGAGGCTGTTGAAGCGCATGACAAAGCCTTGCCATCCGAGTTCGAGCGCCTGCGCAGTGTTGCTGCTGCCGAGTTGCCTAGCGCTTTGCGTCAGGGCAAGCGGCGTGTTGCGCTTTTGTCAGGGTTGGCTGATCTGGCAGGCGTCTGGCAGCTTGAAGACGTCACCGGTGCGCTCACCGACTTTGCCGATCTGTCCGTCAACCTTGCCTTGCGTGCCACCGTCGGCGCGGAGATCGCCCGCGGAAAACTGCCGCAAGCCACTGAAGCAGACCTTGATGATGCAGGCGGAATGTTTGCGATCGCAATGGGCAAAATGGGTGCGCATGAGCTTAACTACAGCTCTGATATCGACTTGATATGCATGTTCGACGAGAGCCGCTTTGCGCCCGACGACTTTCACGAAGCGCGTTCCAGCTTTGTGCGCGCAACCCGCAAGATGAGCGCGATGTTGAGCGAACTCACGGGCGAGGGTTACGTGTTTCGCACCGACTTGCGGTTGCGACCAGACCCTTCCGTAACGCCTGTATGCATCGCTGCCGAAGCCGCCGAGCGATACTATGAAAGCCTTGGTCGCACATGGGAACGCGCAGCCTATATCAAGGCGCGGATATCGGCGGGTGACACTGCTGCTGGCGAGCGGTTCTTGAACGTTTTGAAGCCATTCGTATGGCGTAAACACCTTGATTTCGCCGCGATCCAAGATGCACACGACATGCGTCTGCGCATCCGCGAGCACAAAGGGCTTGGCGGCAAGATGGTGCTTGAGGGCCACAACATGAAGCTCGGGCGTGGCGGCATTCGAGAGATCGAGTTTTTCACGCAAACGCGACAGCTGATCGCGGGCGGGCGCGACCCGAGCCTGCGATTGCGAGGCACTGTTCCGGCGCTTGCACGGCTCGCCGAGCAAGACTGGCTGCCTGTCGACACTGCCAACACACTTGCCACACATTACCGCGCGCATCGTGAAGTCGAGCACCGCGTGCAGATGATCGCAGATGCACAAACGCATTTGCTGCCCAACTCGGTGGAGGGTATGGCGCAACTGGCCGCTTTTATGGGCGAAGACCTGAGCGATTTACAAAGCAAACTGACGGCACGGCTGGAGGAAGTGCATGAGCTCACCGAGGGCTTTTTTGCCCACGACGAAGCCGCGCCAAAGCCGGTTGAAACCGAGCTTGATTTAGACGTAATCAAGCGCTGGCACACCTACCCGGCGTTGCGCTCGGAGCGCGGCACGAAAATATTCAACCGCCTCAAGCCGGATGTGTTGCACCGGCTTTCAAAGGCCGCCGACCCGCATCAGGCGCTGTTGGCGTTTGACGGCTTTCTTGCGGGGCTACCTGCGGGTGTGCAGCTTTTTTCGCTGTTTGAAGCCAACCCGCAACTGGTTGATTTGCTGATAGATATTGTCAGCACCTCGCCCGAGCTTGCGACGCATCTGTCACACCATAGCTCCGTTTTTGACGCGGTTATTGGCGGTGATTTCTGGGCCGACTGGCCCGGGCTGGAGGTGCTAACAGTCGAGCTTGAAGCGATGCTTGCCGCAGAACCCGACTATGAGCGCAAACTTGATCTGACGCGGCGTTGGGCGAAGGAGTGGCACTTTCGCGTCGGGGTGCATTTCTTGCGTGGCCACAGTGACGCTGTGCAAGCGGGGCAGCAGTATGCTCAACTTGCCGAGGCCACGCTTAAGGCGCTTTTCCCCGAGGTGCAGGCGCATTTTGCAACCAAACACGGCCCGCCGCCCGGGCTTGGTGCTGCAGTCATCGGCATGGGCTCACTCGGGGCGCGGCGCTTAACGTCGTCGTCTGATCTTGACATTATCGTGGTCTATGAGCCGCAGGATGTTGAAACATCCGAGGGCCGCCGCCCACTGGCCACGCGCGCCTACTATGCCCGTTTGACACAGGCTCTGGTGACAGCGCTCAGCGCGCCAATGTCGGAGGGCAAGCTTTATGAGGTTGATATGCGGTTGCGGCCATCAGGCAACAAAGGGCCGGTCGCAACGTCATGGCGTGCGTTTCAGGACTATCAGAGAAACGAGGCCTGGCTCTGGGAGCATCTGGCGATGGTGCGAGCACGCCCCATTTGCGGGCTGCAAAGCCTGGCTGCCGACTTCGAGAGTTTTCGTGACACGCTCTTGGATGACAAGGGTAAAGACACCGCGCGCACATTGACGGGCACCGCCGACATGCGCGTCAAAATCGCAGCGGCCAAAGCGCCGGCAGGCATATGGGATGCCAAGATAGGCGCCGGACGTTTGCAAGACATTGAACTCTTCTCGCAGGCAGCAGTCTTGCAGGCCGGTGCCGGAACAACCGGAATTGAAACCGGGCTGGAAACGCTGGCCACCTCTGGGCTGACATCTGAGAGCGAAAGCAAAACGGTCGCTGCAACTTACGAACTGCTGTGGACGATCAACCTGACCACCCGTTTTCTAAGCAACCGCCCGTTTGACGCTGAGAGCGCAAGCGAAGGCGCGCAGGCATTGTTGCTGCATCATACGGGGGCTAACAGCATAGAGGAGCTTGCCAAGACGCTGCATGCCGGTATTGATAAGGCAGGCATGGTTATTAACCAAGCTCTCGCGACAGAAGGGGCCCCCGATGAAGGGTGATATCAACGATCCGAAGGCGCTGATCAGAGAGGCGTATAACATCGAGGGCATCACAGCTTCCGAGTGTCGCTCGGTGTTTCTTGATTGGGCCCTGAGCCTGCCCGAAGAACTTGACCAGAAGGCCACGATTGCGCTGTTGCTGGCGCAATATAGCAGCGAAGAGGGGGCCGAGAGTCACCCGATGACGCAGGTGCTTCAAGATGGCCTTGAAACCATGACCAACGTGCGCCGGCGTGGTGGTTGGCGTGGGCGGCGCAACTCTTAACTCACTGAAATAAAATGGTTTCCTGACTTGGTAGCTGCCTTGGCAACGCGCCTAAGGCATGCTTTTACCTACAAGTTGCCTAAAAGTTGTCTTAATTGAACGTCACTCCCTGTGGTGAGCAGACAAGGGCAAAAGCCCGACATAAGGGCAAAATGCCCACAGGAGAATGACATGAAACTGATGAGAACAGCTCTGGTTGCCGTTTTGGTAATGAGTGTGAGCGGTTGTGCAGCGCTAGATGTTGCCACCCGCAACGCGACAGTCGACCTGTCAAAGGACGCGCAAAAGCTTGGACAGATTGTCGAAATTTCTGATGTGCAGGTGCATGTGCCGCAATCTTTGGAAGCTTCGGAGGCCGAGCTATACTACCCCACTGCCGACATTGTCTGGCGCGGTGATGCTCCCGGCGACCGCCATCAGCAGGTGAAGTCGATCTTTGAAACCAGCGCTATCAGTGCCAGCGCAGACCTTAGCGGCCAAACCAAAGCCCGCCTCGAGATTGATGTGCAGCGCTTTCATGCTCTGACAAACAAAGCGCGTTACACTGTTGGCGGCACGCATTCGATCAACTTTGTCCTCAGCCTCAAAGATCCGGTGACAGGTGTTGACATGATCGAACCACGCCAGATCAAAGCCGAGTTCCCAGCCTATGGCGGGCAGGATGCCGTCGAGGCTGACGCGCGTGGCGAAACGCAAAAGAACCGGATCACCGCGCATCTTTCCAAGGTGATCAGAACCCAACTGGCCGAAAGCGTCGGAGGCGACACAACCATGGTAAGCCGCAATGTCGCGATGCTACCGGCCACAGCGGATGAAGTTAGCGCCGACTAAGGCTTTCAAAGCCATAGCGAAATGATGTAAGGGGGCGGTATGACAACGCCCCCTTATCCCGTTCTTCGCCTCAAACCCAAAGCCGACGCTCGCAAGATACGTCATGGCGCTCCTTGGGTCTTTGACAATGAGCTCGTGCTTGACCGCCGCTCAAAAAACATCCCCGCTGGTGCGATTGCCCTGCTTGAAGACAACGATCATGCCCCGCTCGGGCTGGTTGGGGTCAACACCGGCTCGCGCATCACCGGACGGATGCTTGAACGGGATGCGAACATACCGATCGACACGGCTTGGTTTCAGGCCCGCCTGACACGGGCGCTGGCCCTGCGCGAGCGGCTGTATGACGCGCCGTTCTACCGCCTTGTGCATGCCGAATCCGACGGCCTCCCTGGCGTGGTGATAGACCGCTTCGGTGACACGGTGGTGTTGCAACCTAACGCCGCTTGGGCCGAGGTGAAATTACCAGAACTCACAGAGGCTTTGCTGAGCCTTGAAGGCGTTACAACCGTTCTGAAAAACGCCGGTGGCCGCGCGCGCGGGCTTGAAGGCCTTGACGATGTGAACGCTGTGCTCGCCGGAAAAGCGCCGGATGCACCGCTGCCCGTGGTGATGAACGGCGCGACTTACATGGCCGACTTAACTGGCGGGCAAAAAACCGGCCTGTTCTATGACCAACGTGACAACCATGCCTTTGCCGCCAAGCTCGCGCAGGGCGCTGATGTGCTTGATGTGTTCAGCCATGTCGGCGGTTTTGCCCTTGCGGCTTTGGCCAATGGCGCGGCGTCAGCTCTCGCGGTTGACGGCTCTGCCGCAGCACTGGAGTTGGCCGCAGCAGGCGCAAAAGCCAGCGGTACAGGTGACAAGTTTGAAACCCTCACCGGTGACGCCTTTGACACGCTCGCAAGCCTTGGCGCCGAAGGCCGCAAGTTTGACGTTGTGGTCTGCGATCCTCCTGCATTTGCCCCCAACAAAAAGGCTCTGGATGCTGGCCTGCGCGCCTACGAGCGCATCGCGCGCCTTGCCGCTGGCTTGGTGAAAGACGGCGGATATCTCGTGGTTTGCTCCTGCTCACACGCGGCTGATTTGGCAAAATTCCGCGCCGCTTCATCACGCGGCATCGGCCGAGCAGGGCGGCAAAGCCAGCTGTTGCGCACCGGTTTTGCAGGCCCAGACCACCCTCTCATGCCGCAACTGGCTGAAAGCGGCTACCTCAAAGCGCTCTACTACCGGCTTTGAAGGCCCTACTCGACACCTGCGTTCTCTACCCGACGGTGATGCGCGAGATGCTCTTGGGTGTCGCTGACGCGGGCGCCTTCCTGCCGTTCTGGTCGAAAGGTATTGAGGGCGAATGGGCCCATACCGCCGAAAAGCACGGGGCAGGGGGCGGCCTCTTTGTGCATGGTGAGTTGGCGTTGCTCAATGCGCGCTGGCCCAAGGCGCGCGTGCAGTTTGGTGCGGCGCTCGAGCAGCGGTTGTGGCTGCCTGATGCCGGTGACATTCATGTTCTGGCCGCGGCTGTTGCCAGCTCGGCAGATGTGATCATCACCCTGAACAAAAAGGATTTTCCGGCAAATGTCCTGTCGGAAGAAGGCCTGAGCCGCGCTGACCCTGACACATTTTTGCGCGGCATTTGGGCAGCAGATCCAGTGCTTGTCGAGCCTGTTGCACTTAAGGTTTTAGCCAAGGCGCGCAGCTTTGAAGGCAGCGACTGGACAATGCGCGGATTGCTCAAAAAGGCGCGCTTACCGCGGCTCGGAAAAGCGCTCGAGACGCTTGGCTAGCTCTGTGACCAACGGTCTTCCAACGCCCGCAAAGCTGCAATTCTCTCGCTGGTTTTGGGGTGACTGAGCAACCACGCAGGCGGCTTGCCAGCAACCGCACCTGTCAGATGTTCCAGCTTTTCAAACATAGCAATTTGCGGCGCGACACCAAAGCCAGCCTTGCTCATCAAGGCGGCGGCATATTCGTCGGCCTCATACTCGTCTTTGCGTGACAACCGCGCGGCGAGCAGGCTGGTAACAGAGCGGGCGATCCACGGCCCGATGCCGGGAATAAACCGTGAAATCACCGCGCCAAGCGCCATGC
Source organism: Lentibacter algarum (assembly GCF_018860975.1). Lineage (GTDB taxonomy): Bacteria > Pseudomonadota > Alphaproteobacteria > Rhodobacterales > Rhodobacteraceae > Lentibacter > Lentibacter algarum_A. Next base: position 124,017 of record NZ_JAHKQI010000003.1, on the reverse strand, counting down.
GCAACGCGTTTTGGCCGGAGAAGTCGATCATCCTGCGCCGCGAATGCCCGAGCGCGACATGGCCCAACTCATGAGCAATGACCGAGGCCAACTCTTCGTCGCTGACTTCACCTGCTTTGAACTTGTCATAAAAGCCGCGGGTGATGAATATCTCTCCGTTGGGAGCGGCAAGCCCGTTGACTGGTGAAATTTCGTAAATCTTCACAATGACTTGCGGAATTTGCAAGGCAGCAGCTAGTCGCTCAAGCATAGGCTCGAACGCAGGGTCGCGCAGACGTTTTGACTTGGCTTTAAGCTCTTTAACCGTTTGCCAAGCAGAGAACTTGTAAACAAAGTAGCCGTAAACAAGCGGCAGAATAATGGGCAGAAGTTTAAACATATGCATGATATGGTGCGTGCCGTGAAACCACGCAAGCTTTACTCGCATCAAGTGCAGAAAGTTCGGCGGCAAAGCAGGCTGCAATATGCGTGACAGCGGCGTTCGACATGTGGTTAGGTTGGGCAAGATCAGCTAACTGCTTGCGTCACATGAGGGGCCTGACAATGGCACTGCCATACAGCTTGGATCACCGCGCAGATGCCACAAAACTCGGCCTGATCGTGCTTTCAACCGATGAAACGCTTGAAAACGAGGCGCGGCAAGTGCTTGCTGGGCGCGACGTCCGCCTCGTGCATACGCGCATAATGGCTGAGCCTGAGGTTACGCCTGCCGCTCTTGAAAAAATGAAAAACCGCCTGCCAGCTGCAACGGAGTTGCTTCCCATCGGGCTTGATGCGATTGGCTATGCCTGCACTTCGGCTGCAACTGTTATCGGCCCCGGGCGTGTGGCGGAACTGGTGCAAAAGCGGCATGTCGGAGCGCAAGTTAGCAACCCGATCACTGCTGTAATGGCTGCTTTGAGCGCTCTGAACGCGCGCAAAATTGCTCTCGTGACTCCCTATGTGAAAGAAGTGAATGCGCCAATGAAAGCTCTGTTGCGTGACAATCATTTCAGCATTGTCAGCGAGGGGGCATTTGAGCAATCCGACGACAAAACCGTCGCGCAGATATCAGAAACCTCGACACTGAAGGCGATTGTCGAAGTGGCAAACAGCGAGTGTGATGCAGTGTTCGTGAGCTGCACAAACCTGCGCAGTTTTGGCATTATCGAGCAGGCCGAGCGAGCCGTCGGGCGGCCTGTTGTCTCGTCAAACCAAGCCCTTCTCTGGCATATGCTGCGGCTTTCCAAGGTGCAGAGCACCGGCTGGGGGCCGGGGCAACTCTTTAAATTATAACAGATATTTTCTAGATCAGCTCGCGCATGCCTTTGCTGATACCATCGAGTGTCATTGGAACCATACGGTTTTCGAACTGCTTTTGAATCATGCTGATCGACTGTGTATAGGGCCAGTGCTGCTCGGGCAGGGGGTTGATCCAGATGTGATTTGGCCACTGCTCTCGCGCACGCTCAAGCCAGACAGAGCCGGCTTCTGCGTTCCAATGCTCATTCGCGCCGCCGGGGTAGGCGATCTCATAAGGGCTCATCGAAGCGTCGCCGACAAAGATACATTTGTAGTCGGGGCCGTAGGTGCGCAGCACCTCCCATGTCGGGGTTTGTGCGTCCCAGCGGCGGGCATTGTCGCGCCAAACGCCTTCATAAAGGCAGTTATGGAAATAGAAATGTTCCATATGTTTGAACTCGGAACGTGCCGCTGAAAACAGCTCTTCAACCAGCTTGATGTAGGGGTCCATCGAGCCGCCGATGTCTAAAAACAGCAGTACTTTAACCGCATTGCGCCGCTCGGGGCGGGTTTTTACGTCAAGGTAGCCGTGCTCGGCTGTGGCGCGGATAGTGCCGTCGAGGTCTAGCTCGTCATGTGCACCGTCGCGCGCCCAGGCCCGCAGACGTTTGAGCGCGACCTTGATATTGCGGGTGCCAAGCTCGACATTGCCATCAAGGTTTTTGAACTCGCGCTTGTCCCATACCTTGACCGCACGTTGGTGACGGCTTTCGGCTTGGCCAATGCGCACGCCCTCGGGGTTGTAGCCATAGGCGCCAAACGGCGAAGTGCCAGCTGTGCCGACCCATTTGTTGCCGCCTTGGTGCCGGCCCTCTTGCTCCTTGAGGCGCTCTTTGAGTGTTTCCATGAGCTTGTCAAAACCGCCCATCGCCTCGATCTCGGCTTTCTCTTCTGCGCTCAAGTGCTTCTCGGCCATCTTCTCAAGCCAGTCAGCAGGGATGTCGACAGCCTCAAGCACATCACCGAGTTTGATATCGTCAAGCCCTTGAAATGTTGCAGCAAATGCGCGGTCGTAGCGGTCAAGGTGACGCTCGTCTTTGACCATCGCCACACGCCCGAGCACGTAAAATGCCTCGATGTCATAAGTGACAAGCCCCGCCTTGACGGCTTCAAGAAAGGTCAGGTACTCGCGCAGAGAGACAGGGATGTTGGCTTCACGCAGGTTCTCAAAGAAAGGCAGAAACATCTGACGATCCCTACATGAACCGCAATATCGCGATGTTTGCAAACAGACCGAGCATCGCGAAAATGAGGCCAAAAGCGCCAGCATATTGCAGCATATCAAGCATTTTGCCATTAGCTTTACGTGCCCGCAATGCCCCGATAAAGGCACCGATAAGCGATGCAATTGCTACAAACATTATGCTCTTCCCGCGTTAGCGCCGTTTAACCTCGTGTCGGGCTAAGCGCTGCGATTTCGCGCATCTTTGCACGCACTGCCCAGTCCGAACCAAAGCCGTAACGCGCCCAGCCAAGACTGTCCAGCCTGACATGCCGCGCTTCTGAAGAACGCCCCGTCAACTCGAGCGCTTCAGCGCGCAACAGCATCAGGGTGCTGAGCAGGGCGGCATTTTCGTGGCGTCTGGCAACATGAATCGCCGGGTTCACAAGCGAAAGCGCACGCACTCCGTTACCTTGGCTGAGGGCATGCGAGGCCAGCTGCGAAGCGATATAGGCGCGGTGCAAGCCGGTGTTCGGCGTGCGGGCGTAAAACTGATCGGCAGCTTGAAACTGCTTCAACGCTTCCGCGGAGTTGGTTTGCGATGCGATCCGCCCCATGGCGTAATGTGCAAAGGCGCGACGGTGATCTTGCCAGCCAAAAGCGCGTGAAATGTCGAGCGCCTTTTGCGCCGCCTTACGGCGTTGCGGCATGCTAGAACCCGGGCCAAGCGCAGTTTGAACGGCAGTGATATAGCTGCGTGGTGTTGGAGCCGTGCGTTGCGGTGAAATGTTTTCACCGGCAGGGTTGAGCCGCGCGAGAACTGTCGGCAGAACAGCCGCAACCTGGCGTTTGCTCATTCCGGTGCGCAACTCGGGGGCGTAATATGCCCGCAAAATCAGCATATCAAAGCCAGTCAGAACAGTGTGAATGTTGTCGTCGTTAAAAACACTGTCAGGCAAGCGATAAAGATCATTCAGTGGCCCGATCGCTTGGGCAAGCTCTTCATGCAGACAATCGCGAACTTCCTGCGGGCTTGCGTCATTCGGAACAAAAATCGCCAGTTTTTCACGGTTGCGAAGCAGGGCCCAGTTGGTTTTCGCGGTGCGCCGCGCGGCTTTATACTCGGAAATGTCCGAAATATTGGGCACAACAAAACAAGCTGCCGACGGCAGGCTCTTGCGGATTTCGGCGCGGCTGACGGCTTGCACCGTGATGTTGGCGTCACTCGCACGGGTGAGTGAGACATTGAGGCCCGCCTCGGTTTTCATGCGGTAGATAAGGCGTGTCAGATCAGGCAGCAACGATGCGGGTGGAGCCCCCGTCAACCGCACGCTGATAGGGTGCTCAAACCGCGTCAGCGCCGGCAGTTCACGGCCCGATTCCAAGTTAAACGACAGCTCAAGAAAATCGCGGGCGATGTCACGGTTGGAGCGTGTCGGGCGCGTCGGCTGCGTTGAGGTGAAAACTTTCAGAGGCGGCAAGCCGGTTGGGGCGACGGTGTCCTGCACAAAGCCCCGTGAGGCAGTGTCAGACATATTGCCGGGCATACAGCCCACGAGTGACATCAAAAGCGGTAACACGACCTTGCGCATCAAAAGCCCTCCAACATAGAGAAGCACAGAATATGCGCTGGATGTTCGAGGTGCGTGACAAGAGCTAGCGCTCCCGTCTGCACACACTCATGTGTAGCAAGCGAATAGGTCGTCATTGTCAGGTTCTGCCTCGGTCTTATTCTTTGAGCAGACTTGTCGCTGCCCTTCCTGACTTGGTTAAGGATGAATTGGGGCGAAAAAGTGACAATTTGAATTGGCAAGGGAGTGGGAGTGTGGATATCTCTGAAAATTCAGCAAATACAATGCGTTGCGGTATTGTCTTTACGCAACACTAGGCCTAAACTTTTTGAAGACGTTCACGGATATCGCGCTTGTGCGGCCTGAAGACCGGCTCAACCCGAAGAAGATTTTGACTGTGCGGGTTTGCGCCGGGCCTTCCAGCGGCGGTGTATCCAGAACCATTGTCCGGGATACTCGCGAACCAGTGACTCAAGCCCGTCATTAACGGCCTGGGTCATGGTTTGGGCGTCCGAGTGGGCTATTTCGGCTTGCACAATGATCTCGAAGTCCAGACCGTTTTCGCACCGCGAGGCATAAACAGGGATCAGCGCGGCATCGTATTTCAATGCCAGCTCCGCAGTGATCAGCGAAGTCAGCGCCGGTTTGCCAAAGAAATCCAGCTCCTCACCGGCCCCGAAACTGAGATCGGTCAGGATGCCTAACACCCCGCCTTTGCGCAGATGTTTGACGATCTGCATCATCCCGCGCTTGCCCTGCTCGAACATCGGCTCTCCGATTTGTGAGATGGCGCGCACATAATGGGCGTTAAAGTAGGGGTTGCGCATCGGCCTGTAGAGCGCGCCCATGTTGTGGCCGCGCGCGATGAGAGCTGCGCGCACCGCGTCGTAGTTGCCGAAGTGTCCGGTCACCAAAATTACTGGGCGGCCCTCAGCGCGGGCCTCTTCAAGCGCGTCATACCCGGGGCCGGAAACCGGTGCGGCGACTGCGTGTTTCTTGAAGGCCTCGCCTGAGTAGATCTCAATTAGCGTGCGACCAAAGTTGTCGGGAACCGCGAGGCTGATCTCACGGGCTTTATCTTCTGATATATCAGGCAGAACGTGCGCAAGGTTGTCACGTATGCGGCGGCGCCAGCCTGCAATTGGCGCAAGTAGTCGCGAAACAACCCAGCCCATAGCAGGAACGCGCCAGCGATACGGCAGCAGCATAGTGAGTAAGATCAACCCGCGAAACACGAGGTTCGCTATGAAGTAGCGGGCAGTTCTGAGTGGTGTCATCGGTTTGGGGGCCATCGCGGCATCGCTCTCGGTTTTCCGAAGGTTTCGCGATGCCAGACATAAAGCCCCACCGCAACAATCACAAGCGCGCCAACTATTTTGTCCGCTGGTTGTGGGGATTGTTCTGTAAGAGCCGGAAATGATGCCCAGAGGAAAAGAGGGTTAGCTAGAAGTGTCTTCTTCGCTCACTTCTTCAAGGATCAGCTCAAGCTCGCCACGCGCCGTCAGCTCGCCGATACCGGCAACCAGAAGGTTCATAGCAGCTTCGCCATCCTTTGCTTTCACTGCGCCTTTTTCGCTGATCTCTTCGCGCAGCCCTTCGCCCATCCGCTTGGATATATTGCCAAGGATATACTCTGCCGCGGCGTCAAGCTCAGCGTCGCCCGAGGCCTTGGCAAAGGCAAGTGCTGTGAGCAAGTCGTCGGCGTCAACTTCGCGGATAATTTTGGGCACATCGACAGGCCCGACACGTGCCGGAATATGCACAAAGGTAAAAATCGCACGTCGCAGTTTTTGCGAGAAGGCAGCGTCGTCTTCCTCAAGCCCGCTAAGCACTTCGTCTCGTGTGCCCGAGGCCGAAATGTTGAGAATAGCACCGAGCCTTTCGACAGGGTCTTCCTCAAAAGCGCGGGGCGCTTCGGTTTCAAATTGGGCGGCAAGCGACAGGCCTATTCTGTCAACAGCTTCTGGGGTGACTTTGCCTGTGAGCGACACAGCATAGGTGATCTTTCGGGCGCGCGGGCCGGGCAGCTTTGCCAACAGGTCGGCAGCCTTTGAAACCGGAAGCTTGGAGAGCAGAACAGCGGCAACTTCAGTGCTCTCCTCTTCGACAATCGGCAAGAGCTTTTCTAGATCGAGCGCGCGAATGCGCTCCCAGGGATCACCTATCTGGCGCACGCCGGCTTCTTTGCGCAGGCGTGCAGCCGTCTGAGGCGAGATACGCCCCTCAAGTGCTGCCAAGGCCTCGGCAAGGCCTTGAGGAAAGGTAAGGCCCATCTTTTCGATCTCGGCGGCAAACTCTGATAGCACGCTGGCCAAAGTATCGCGATCAATGTAGCGCATATCGCTCATTTGCTGGGCAAGCATTGTCTGGCTTGCATCCGTGAGCCTCTCAAGCGGCACATCCGCGCCCTCGTTGAGCAAGAACCGCACGATCACAGCGGCTTTTTGCTTTGATGAAAGCTGATGCGCTCCAATAGTCTTGGGCTGTTGACTCTTCTGTGGGGTGATCTGGGCGAGTTGCTGCAACTGCGGGGCTCCTGAAAAACAAACCCCAAGCGGGCTTGCCTATCAGACACTAGCCCCCACAGGCTAAGAAAGCCTTTCGAGCAAAGCCCAAAAGCAGGCAGAAAACGTAATTTTCGCCGTAACTTAACGGGAGTTTAGCGAAAATTGTTCCTAAACCGATCTAACTGTTGATGATCGGCGTGCAGGTGCCCGTCGCGCTGTCATAGGTGCTGCCAGCGGCACAGCTCATCGCGGCATCATGGCCCTTGTTACACATGGCAGACCCAACGCTGGCGCTACAGATGAAGGCGGTCGTCAGAATGAACTTGGTCATTAGGCTATCCTCTTCTGTTGTAAATGGAGGATAGCACAGTTTGGTGTTTGTGCCAAATGGGGTGGCTGATCTGTCGCCTGCTGTCAGGTGTGTTTTCCCACTTTACCCACATGGTTGACCGCTGGTGAGCTTCTAAACTGGGTCAACCAGCAATTCGCTGGCAGCTTAAAAGGAGACATCCATGTCAGACAAAACAGATGCCGACAACCACGCCAACCAGATCAACCCGAACAATGACGCGTATTGGGAGTCGCGCGGATACGAAGGGCGGCTTGAGGATTGGGAGGATCACATCGACAACCCCAAGTAAACGCCGATCTTGTGCGTAAAGCGCGACGTTGGCCCGACCTTAGAGTTGGGCCAACAGGGAATCGTAAACATATTGATGCGCCATGTCGGGGTTGGAAACCGCAGGATAGTTGCGCAATAACTTGGCGGATTTTGAAACCAGCAGAACGAACAGCGCGCCGAACTCTGCCTGGTGCCTTTCTTCGGAGTTACTCTCGAAATCCAGACTGTCAACTATGCCCAACACAGCACGATAGGGTGGGATGACAGTAGCTGCGAAATAGCGGTGAGCCTCGCGCACAGCGCTTTCGTCATTGCCGAACACTTTGCTAATAAAACCCATCTTTTCAGGCGTGTCGCTTTGTTCCATGCGGCGCTGTAACCAAGTCGCAAACGATCTCATGGGATCAACTTTTCCGTCAGTGGCGGTGAAGAGTTGGGTTAGGATTGCTGGAATCTTGTTAGGGGTGAGCTCGTAGCTTTCCGCCGAAAATACCGCGGCGAAAGAAACAACACCGAATGTTTCCAGTAGCGCTTCGGCAGCCTCGGTTTGGGGGCTTTCCTGCTCGAGGAGTTCGGCTATGGGCACAAAAAACTCAGGCGCTTTGGCTTCGTTGTTTTGCCTGAGCTCCTTCGCCAGCCCGTGTGCACCCGCTTTTGTGAAACAGGCGCTGAGTGTTTCGGACGCCTTAATAAGCTGGCGTAAGTGCTCTCGCGTGTGCTTGCGCGTGTCAGGCAGGCTTTTTGCCAAAAATGCCCAAAGGCACTCTGAAGCCAGCTGCGCATCGAGGCTAACGGAGCCATCGACGCCGTTCAGTGCCGCAAGCGTGGCTTCCTGCGTGGCTCCGTAGTGTTCGAAAATAGCGGCAAAAAGTGTGACAACGCGCCTGTGCGAGACAGTCTTGCCGCGCAGCAGATCGCGAAGGATGCGGTGTTCGGCAGCATTGCCACCCGCCTCGCGCACTTCGATGCCGAGCAGGATCAGGCCGACAGACCCTTTGCCTGCCAAACGGGCGAGGGTGTGAATATCGGGTAGAAACATAGCGCTGCGATCGAAATTTCAGCCCTCGCCAAACACCCGCGCAAAGATCGTATCGACGTGCTTGGTGTGATACTCCATGTCGAACTTCTCTTTGATAGCGTCCTCACCAAGAGCTGCTACAACCTCGGCGTCAGCCAGCAAAAGCTCTTGGAAATCAAGGCGTTCTTCCCAGACTTTAAGCGCATTGCGTTGCACCATCGAGTAGGCGTCTTCGCGCGACACACCCGCTTGCGTGAGGGCGAGCAAAACGCGCTGCGACATCACGAGGCCCGGAAACTTGTTCATATTGTCGAGCATGTTGTCAGGGAAGATCAGCATTTTCTCAACAACACCCGTCAGGCGGGCGAGGGCGAAATCAAGCGTGATCGTGGCATCAGGGCCAATGGCGCGCTCAACGGAAGAGTGCGAAATATCGCGCTCATGCCAGAGCGCCACATTTTCCATTGCCGGAATAACGGCCATGCGCACGAGGCGCGCGAGGCCAGTGAGGTTTTCTGTCAGCACGGGGTTTTTCTTGTGCGGCATCGCTGACGAGCCCTTCTGGCCCATCGAGAAGAACTCGGCGCCTTCCAGAACTTCGGTGCGCTGCATGTGGCGGATCTCGATGGCGACGTTTTCGATGCTCGAGGCAATCACACCGAGCACAGAGAAGAACATCGCGTTGCGATCTCGCGGAATAACCTGCGTGCTGATCGGCTCGGGCGTGAGGCCAAGCTGCTTGCAAACATGCTCTTCAACGCGCGGGTCGATGTTGGCAAAGGTGCCAACCGCACCCGAGATCGCTCCCGTTGCAACCTCTTCACGCACAGCACGTAGGCGTGCAAGGTTGCGGTCCATCTCGGCGTAAAAGCGGGCAAATGTCAGGCCCATGGTTGTCGGCTCGGCGTGAATGCCGTGCGAGCGGCCAACGCGCACTGTCATCTTGTGTTCCATCGCACGGGTCTTGAGTGCTGCGAGCAGCTTTTCCATATCGGCGATCAAGATATCTGACGCGCGAACCAGCTGCACATTCAGACAGGTATCAAGCACATCCGAGCTGGTCATGCCTTGGTGCACAAAGCGCGCCTCGTCAGAGCCGACGTGCTCGGCAAGATGTGTGAGAAAGGCGATGACATCATGCTTGGTCACAGCTTCGATCTCGTCGATGCGGGCGACGTCAAACTCGACATCCTTGGCCTTCCACACCGCTTCAGCGTTCTCACGCGGGATCACGCCAATATCGGCCATCGCGTCACAAGCGTGTGCCTCGATCTCATACCAGATTTTGAATTTGGTCGCAGCGGACCAAATAGAGACCATTTCAGGGCGGGAGTAACGCTCGATCATGTTGACGCTTTCGTGGGTTAGGGGTTGGGTTGCGGCGGTTCTAAACTGTGCCACGGGCAACCTCAAGCCGCGAGCAAAACTAATAGGGCGCTCTATGACTGTCACGCGCTTGTGTAGTGCGAGTGATGCAATCAGACAGTAGTGTTAAGGTGTCGCAGCTTTGGAGAAACAGATGAAACACCTCGCAATTGTGCTCATAGTCTCAAGCTTCACTTTCGGGCAGACCCAAGCGGTGTCTGCCGGCACTGAAGATGGCATGAGCAGCACTCCAAAGACGGGCAGCATGAGCACAAGCACCCACCAATGCGGTGAGGGGCGTTAGGCGAGACGCTCTAGCGATACCAGCTTGCAAAACTACGCTAGCGGCGACTAACTGAACGGGCCTCATACAAGCGAATAGCCTGCCAGATGACCGAACCGCAAACGTCCCCCCATCCAGTCGAGCGACACCTTGGCGAGTTTGAAGGCCTCTGGCGCCTTAACCGCCGGATCAAACCCGCCAATGGGCCAGAAGGGCAGTTTGACGGCCGCGCTGAGTGGGTTCGCAAAGATACAGGGCTGGCCTATGTCGAGCAGGGGGTGCTGACACTTGAGGGCCAGCCACCAATGCAAGCCGAGCGCCGCTACTTCTGGGATGCCGAGCTCAATGTCTACTTTGAAGACGGGCGCTTCTTTCACCAGGTGCCGCGCCTTGGCGGCGCCACAGCGCATTGGTGTGATCCTGATCAATACAATGTGAGTTATGATTTCGCCTCATGGCCGGTTTTTGAGGTGTGCTGGAAAGTTCGTGGCCCTCGCAAAGATTATGAAATGATTACACGGTATGTTCGCAATTAGAGCATTCCGGCTTGCGAAGCTCACCTCGCTAGTGCAGAAATGCTGCAACAATTGGAGGAATACCCTATGGCCACGGCCCTTTCGAACAAAGTTCTCACAGAAACATTCGGCGCAGACACAGGCGCGGCCCTTTGGGCAAAGCGCGCGGTGCTGGTGATTGCAGGGGTCATGCTGCTGGCAATCTCTGCAAAGATCGCTGTGCCAATGTGGCCCGTTCCGATCACCATGGGCACTTTTGCTGTGCTGACACTCGGCGCGGCTTACGGCCCGCGCCTCGGCCTTGCGACAATCGCGGCTTACATGCTGGTCGGCGTGATGGGCTTTGACGTTTTCGCAGGCTCTTCCGCCGAGGCACACGGCCTTACTTATATGATGGGCGGCACAGGCGGCTATTTGGTTGGCTATGTGCTGGCGACAGTCGCACTCGGGGCTTTTGCCCGCGCCGGATGGGACCGCTCGGCACCCAAAATGGCTGCGGCGATGTTGGTTGGCAATGCGCTGATCTATGTTCCCGGCCTGATCTGGCTCGGCATGCTCTACGGCTTTGACAAACCGATCCTCGCTTGGGGCCTTACACCCTTCCTGATCGGCGACGCGGTTAAGCTGGCCTTGGCGGCAGTTTTGCTTCCAGCGGCTTGGAAACTGGTTGGTCGCGCACGCGGCTAAAACCCTCTGCAAATTGAAGTGAAGGCGTTGTTGCGAAAGTGACAGCGCCTTTTTTGTTAACCTTTCAGGTCTGCCTTAAATTTGTCTGCACGCGTTATGCACTGCGGTATGCACGGGTTTATGCACGCAATAGGCCTAATGACAGGTTAACCTTAACATGCAGGATTGGACTGATCGACCAGCAACAAAAAAGGCCGCGCTCTGGTGAGCACGGCCCGCTTTTTGTGGGTTTGGCTGGCTTAAGCGGCGGCCGCGGCGCGGCTGACCAAGACATCGTCAATCTGCTTGGCCGCGGCGAGTTCGTCGCCGCCAGCAACCGCAGAAACTTCACGTGTCAGGCGCTCAAGCGCGGCTTCATAAAGCTGCCGTTCCGAGTAGCTCTGCTCGCGCTGATCATCGGAGCGGTGCAAGTCGCGCACCACTTCAGCAATGGCGATAAGGTCGCCCGAGTTGATCTTTTGCTCATACTCCTGAGCGCGGCGCGACCACATGGCGCGTTTGACTTTGGCCTTGCCACGTAAGGTTTTCATAGCCTGGGCCACAACATCAGGGCTGGAAAGCCCGCGCATTCCGACTTCGGTTGCCTTGTTGGTTGGCACGCGCAGTGTCATTTTGTCTTTCTCAAACGAGATCACGAAGAGCTCAAGCTCAAAGCCCGCAACTTCCTGCTTTTCGATCGAAACGACCTGTCCAACACCATGGGCGGGGTAGACAACATATTCATTGGCCCGAAAATCGAGCTTCTTTGACTTGCTCATGCAGCAGTTCCTTACGTTTGTGATACGGCCAAATTCAACAAAACAAGACACAAAAACACCCAGCGAGGCCAAGGCCTTGATGGGTGGTGCTATGGTTGGGTTAGGCTTTTTTCTTCATTTCTATAGACAGTATAGCACGAATCGACCCCAAAAGAAAGCGGAGCAAAACCGACGCGTATTAGCCGCCTTCGCCAGGGGCTTCGGAGAAGTATTTCTCAAGCTTGCCTTCTTCACCGTCGCGTTCTTCTGCCTCGGGAAGTTGGTCTTTCTTGGTAATGATCACCGGCCACATTTCCGAGTATTTGCGGTTGAACTCAACCCACTTTTCCGTGCCTGCGTCTGTATCAGGGCGGATGGCGTCGGCAGGGCACTCGGGCTCGCAAACGCCACAGTCGATGCATTCGTCAGGGTGGATAACCAACATGTTTTCACCCTCATAGAAACAATCTACGGGGCAAACCTCAACGCAGTCGGTGTATTTGCAGGCGATGCAGGCGTCATTGACGATATAGGTCATGCTGGTGTCTCTAAGTTGGGCTTTCTTGGGGGTCAGCTAATCGTTTTTCACCGATCAATCAAGCGGCAGCGGTGACGCAGGCAATGGTTTGACGTTTTAGTGATCACTGTCTTTGAAAGCCTCAAGATCGCGACGGTCTTTCTTGGTAGGGCGCGGGCCGGTTCGCGCTGGCTCGGGCGGGCGGTCTTCGCGAGGCGGCGTCATGTCTAGATAGAGCGCCTGAGCTTCAGGCGCAGGGCCGCGCCGAGAGCCAAGCGCGACGATTTTGACCACGCGAATTATATCGCCCTGTGGGAAAGTGAGAACGTCTTCCAAAGTGACGGCATGGGCAGGTTTGTGAACCTTGTTCCCGTTCACCCGCACATGCCCGCCGCTAACTTGCTTGGCTGACAGTGAGCGAGTCTTGAAGAACCGCGCGTGCCAGAGCCATTTGTCGAGGCGGAGCTTTTCACTGCTCAAGGATTAGTCCTTTTTGGCGAGCCCCATAAGCGCTGCGGCGAAGGGGTTGTCCGGGTCGATCTTGTCCTTCTTTGGCGGACGAGATTGGAAGTTTTGCGCACCCTGAGGCTTGCCGCGCGGTTTGCCTTTGCCGCGTGGCTTTCCGTCAGCTTTTCCGCGTGGTTTGCCAGCAGGCTTAGCGCCTTGCGGACGGGCGTTGCCACGGTTGCCACCCCACGTAAAGGTGTAGAATACTTCCATTTCAGGCTCGGCTGGTTCGGCGGGCGTTTCAGGAGCCTCAGAAGGAGCTTCTGCAGCAGCCTCTTCAGGCGCGGGCGCGTCTGCCTCGGCAGGTTTTTCGACCTCGGCTGGGGCCGGAGCCGCCTTAACCTTCACGCGCTCGCCTTTTTCGGCTTTGTAGCCAAGGCCTTGCATAAGGTCAGCAAACTGCTCAAGCGTCATGCCGGTGATCGAGAGCATGTCGGCTTTGCCTTCAAAGCCACCGCGGCTGTCTTCAGAGCGCAGCATGTCGGCGAGGCGTTCGAGCATGTCGATACGAATTGCGCGCTCACCTGCATTGCGATAGCCGGCCATGGTGTCGGTGCCTTGTGGCTGGGCTTTCATGTTCGGCACGGTCACGAGGCCAGCGGGCGGCGCCTCGGGGAACTCGGCCAAGTCTTGCGCCAGCGACCAAAGCACAAGCCGCAGGCGTGTCGGTGCAGGCTTGAGCAGCAATGGCATAAAGATGGTGAACTGACCAAAGCGGATACCGTGTTTACGCAGGGCACCACGGGCTTCTTGATCAAGCGCTTTCACGTCATCGGCAACAGTTGCACGGGGCATAACGCCCAAGGCTTCAACCATCTGGAAGGCGAAACCGCGCGCGAGGCCTGAAAGCTCTTCATCACGCGAGAGATTGAGCAGAGGTTCAAACGCAGTGGCAATCTTGCGATCAATGAAATGCTGGAGGCGGCGAGTGACTTTCTCGGCGACGTCCGTGCCGGCTTCGTCGTCAACAAAGGCTTTCACAGAGGGCTTCAAAGCCTCGGAGCCTTTCACAAGCTTGCCAACGGCGTTGTTGCCCCACATCAGGCCGCCTTGCTCGGTAAAATCAAGCTCGGTGTCAGGCGCGTTGTAGAAGCGGTCAGCCAGCAAGTGGAAATGCGGCGCCAGCGCGGCAAGGCTTGCTTGCTTGAGCGTCTTGGCTTCCTGCCCAGCTGCGGATTTGTCCTGACTAAAGCGGAATCCTTCAAGACGGCCGACAAACTCGCCCTCAACCGTCACTTCACCGTTATCATTTACTTCGGCCAACATGGCCTCCTTTTGTTTCAAACGTCGCAGGAGCACCGATGTGCGCCTGTCGACAAATCTCTGGGTCAGGGCATCGTGGAGCGCATCTGACAAGCGGTCTTCTACAGCGCGCGTGCTCTCGCGCCAATGGGTTTCGTCATTTACCCAGCCTTTTCGCTGCGCCACATACGTCCAAGTGCGAATAAAGGCCAGCCTTTTCGACAATGTGTCGATGTCACCCGAGGGACGATCTATGTGTTTTATATGCCGTGCGAGCCAGTCTTCCGGTATCTGGCCACGCTCATGGAGGTAAGCGAATATTTGCGTAAGCAAGCTGGCATGCTCGGCAGAACTGATCGAGCGGAAGTCGGGAATTTGGCAAACATCCCACAAAAGGCGGATGCTGGCAGGGTCCGAGGCACGCGCGCGGCTTTCGGCGTCGTCCGCGAGGGCTTTGAGAGCCGAGAGATCATCTGCTTCGCGGGCCTTGACCAAGAGGTCGTCGTTGGGCGCGACTTCAAGCGAAGCGATGAGCGCATCAAGCTGGCCAAACTCAAGCCGTGGATTACGCCAGATCACCTTCTTTACCGGAGCAAATCTGTGCTCCATGATCGCATTGGCAACCTCGTCTTCCAAAGGCCTCGCCTCGCCTGTGACACCAAAAGTGCCGTGGCTCATCCCACGGCCCGCGCGGCCCGCGATTTGGCCAAGCTCATGCGGCATCAACTGGCGCATGCGCTGGCCGTCAAACTTTGCCGTGGCCGAAAAAGCGACATGGTTGATATCTAGGTTAAGGCCCATGCCGATCGCATCAGTCGCCACCAGAAAATCAACATCGCCGTTCTGATACAGCTCGACCTGCGCATTGCGGGTGCGGGGGCTCAACGCGCCCATCACCACGGCGGCACCGCCTTTTTGCCGCTTCAGCAGCTCGGCGATGCCATAAACATTGTCGATCGAGAAGCTGACAATCGCCGAGCGTGCCTGCATCCGGCTGATCTTTTTAGACCCGCCATAGGAAAGCTGCGACATGCGCTCACGCCCCAGAAACTCGGCCTCGGGAACCAGCTTGCGGATGATCCCGCGCATAGAGTCAGCGCCCAAAAACAGCGTCTCCATGATGCCGCGACTTCTAAGCAAACGATCAGTGAAAACATGCCCACGTTCGGGATCGGCGCAGAGCTGAATTTCGTCGATAGCCACAAACTCTGCGTTCATAGCCTGCGGCATCGCCTCAACGGTGCAAACCCAATAAGCGGCCCGCTCGGGCACGATGCGCTCTTCACCCGTCACCAAGGCAACGACGTTGGCCCCGCGAATGGCAACGATCTTGTCATAAACCTCGCGTGCCAGTAGGCGCAGAGGCAGGCCGATCACTCCAGAGCGATAGCTCAGCATCCGCTCGATAGCATAATGCGTCTTGCCAGTGTTCGTCGGGCCGAGCACGGCCACGGTTCTTGAAGAGGAACTCATAAGGGAACTCTTTGACGCGGTTTACAGGTTGGTGCCGTTAACACGGCTCTCGAGGCGCTCAACCGCAGCCAAAGCTTTTTCATGCGCAGGATAGAGGTTCAAGAGAATCTTATAGGCATCATAGGCCTCTTCGGGCTTGTCGATCTGTTCCATTATCGCGCCGAGACCGTAAATCGCCCCGAAATGACGCGGTGTTAAAGCAAGAACTTGCTTAAGGTCATTCAGTGCCAAGCCGTATTCTCCGAGCGCAAAAAACGCCCGCGCACGGCCATGCCAGCCTTCGGCAAACAGCGGCGCGTGGTCTGTCAGGGCGGTAAAATGCTCGACTGCAAGCGAGGGGTTGTCTTCTCGCAGGGCCTTTTCTCCTCGTTTATACAACAGGTTGGCAGATGCCGAGCCCGATTTGGACCACTCAAGCTCGATCTCACGTGCAACCTTAACTGCATCGGCTTCTTCGGCAGTCTTTAGGGTTTCAAAAAGGGAATCGAGCGAGGACTCGTCAGCGCTTGCCCCAAGGGCAAGAACACATGAGAGGAAAAGTGCCCCAACGGCAGGTTTGAGATCGACACTTATTTTTCGCATACTATGGTTAGGATAACCGCAGGCAGGGCGCATAGGAAGCCTTTGTCGCGATAACGTGAAGGGAAACACAATGAGTGACGTGATCAATGCAGCAGTAGAGGCACTAAACGCAAAAATGGACGGCGGCTTTGATGCCGGCACAGCCAAGTTTGCGATCGAAGGCGAAGGCGCTTTGATGATCGACAGCGACGGAGCACGCGCTGGCGACGAAGAGGCCGATGTAACGATGACGGCCGACCGCGAAACCTTTGAGGCCATCCTCAACGGTGAACAGAATGCAACGGCTGCTTTCATGGGCGGCAAACTCACAGTTGACGGTGACATGGGCATGGCCATGCAACTCGGTGCAGTGCTGGGTTGATGCTCACCGAAGCTCCCTTTTTTAATGAAATGAGCGAAGGCCCCGAAAAGGGCCGCGCTTTTTGGATTCAATCGTTTGACGATAAGCGGCTGCGCGTTGGCTATTGGGAGCCTCAAAACGCCAAGAGCGTTAAAGGAACCGTGCTGCTCTTTCCGGGCCGCACCGAGTATATCGAGAAATATGGCCGCACCGCCAAGGCGCTTGCCGATGACGGCTTTGCCACCTTGGCCATAGACTGGCGCGGGCAGGGGCTTGCTGATCGCCTCACTGACGACAGGATGCTTGGTTACGTCGGCAAGTTCGCCGACTATCAACTTGACGTCAAAGCCGTGCTCGCGGCGGCAAAAGAACTCGGCGCGCCTGAACCCTATCACTTGTTGGCACATTCGATGGGCGGTTGTATCGGACTAAGGGCGCTGCATGACGGCTTGCCTGTTGCTTCAGCGGTGTTTTCAGCGCCGATGTGGGGCATCAAGCTGGCCCCTGCAATGCGTCCGGTTGCGACGGTTCTCGCAGCGGTCACCAGCAGGCTCGGTATTGGCGCGCGCCTTGCTCCGGGAACGAGCGCAACCACTTATGTTCTGGATGCTCCATTCGAGGGCAACTCGCTGACGACCGACCCTGAGATGTGGGACTACATGAAGCGGCAAGCCCAAGAGCAGCCGAAGCTGACACTCGCAGGCCCTTCGCTACATTGGCTGCATGAGGCGCTGGTTGAGTGCAAGGCTCTCGCAGCATTGCCAGCCCCGACGACACGCACGCTCACCTTTCTTGGCACCAACGAGCGTATTGTTGACGCGCCTAGCGTTCATGTCAAAATGTCGGGCTGGAGCAACGGAACTTTGCAAATGGTTGAAGGCGCAGAGCATGAGGTTTTGATGGAAACATCAGAAAACCGAAGCCGGATCCACGCGCAAATCTTGGCGTTTTTTCAAGTTTAACCTCTTCAATTCGCACCAGCGCGGAGCCGAAGCCTTGTCTGAGGGTGAGACAAACTGCGCATAGCTTGCCTGCGTGCCTTGAGATCAACCTCGTCAGGCTCTATGTCAAAGAGATAACTTCAAAGAGGCCCACTATGTTTAGACTTTCGTTCCCTGTTCGTGATGCCAACGCCGTTTCTGGAGCCGACGGGTTAGAGGGCCTGCCCGAGTGGGATTTGAGCGATCTTTATACAGCAGATGATGCGCCGGAGCTAACCCGTGATCTGGCTTGGCTGGAAGGCGAATGCGCCTCCTTTGCAGCAGACTATGAGGGCAAACTGGCTGATATCGATGCCGCTGGCCTGCTTGCCTGCGTCTTGCGCAATGAAAAGATCAACGGCGTCGCAGGGCGCATCATGTCTTATGCCGGACTGCGATACTACCAACTGACAACTGACGCCGAACGCGCCAAGTTCCTTTCGGACGCGCAAGAAAAGATAACCAACTACACCACCCCGCTGGTGTTTTTCACTCTTGAGATCAACCGGATTGAAGACGCTACGCTTGACGCTCTGTTTAACGCCAATGCTGATCTCGCGCGTTATAAGCCAGTGTTTGAACGCATCCGTGCGATGAAGCCCTATCAACTGAGTGATGAGCTCGAAAAGTTTCTCCACGATCTAGGAGTCGTTGGTGATGCGTGGGAGCGGATGTTTGACGAGACGATTGCCGGGCTTGAGTTTGAAGTCGATGGTGAGGAGCTCAATATTGAAGGCACGCTCAACCTTTTGACCGACCCTGTGCGCGCGAACCGCGAGGCTGCTGCGCGCGAGTTGGCGCGTGTTTTTGCTGCCAACGTCAAAACATTTGCCCGTGTGCACAACACCCAAGCCAAGGAAAAAGAGATCGTTGATCGCTGGCGCGGGATGCCGACAGCGCAGACGGGGCGTCACCTCTCAAACGACGTTGAGCCAGAGGTGGTTGAAGCTCTGCGCGACGCTGTTGTTGCGGCTTACCCCAAGCTGTCGCATCGCTACTACGAACTCAAGCGCAAATGGCTTGGCCTTGATGTGATGCAGATGTGGGACCGCAACGCGCCACTGCCGATGGAAGACACGCGCATTGTGAGCTGGGCTGACGCGACCGCCACAGTGATGGGCGCCTATGGTGAGTTTGACCCGCGTATGGCCGAAATTGCCAAACCGTTCTTCTCGGATGGCTGGATTGATGCAGGTGTAAAACCAGGCAAGGCCCCGGGCGCGTTTGCCCACCCGACAGTGACCGACGTGCACCCATATGTGATGCTCAACTACCTCGGCAAACCACGCGATGTTATGACGCTGGCGCATGAGCTTGGCCACGGTGTGCACCAGGTGCTCGCCGCTGAACAAGGCGAAATGCTCTCCTCAACCCCGCTGACACTGGCCGAAACGGCGAGTGTTTTTGGCGAGATGCTGACCTTTCGCAAGATGTTGTCAGAGGCCGAGAGCGTTGACGAGCGTCGGGTGATGTTGGCAGGTAAAGTCGAGGATATGATCAACACCGTCGTGCGGCAAATTGCGTTCTACGACTTTGAATGCAAACTGCATGCCGCGCGGCGCGAGGGCGAGTTGACGCCAGAAGACATTGGCGCGCTTTGGATGAGCGTGCAAGCCGAGAGCCTTGGGCCGGCGTTCGAGTATATGGATGGCTATGAAAACTTCTGGAGCTACATCCCGCACTTCGTGCATTCGCCGTTTTATGTTTATGCCTATGCTTTTGGCGATGGCCTCGTGAACGCGCTTTATGCTGTCTTTGAAGAAACCCCCGAAGGCTTTCAGGATAAGTATTTTGACATGCTCAAAGCAGGCGGTTCAAAGCATCACAAAGAGTTGCTTGCACCTTTCGGGCTGGACGCATCGGACCCGAAGTTTTGGGACAAAGGCCTTAGCATGATCTCGGGGTTCATTGATGAACTGGAAGCGATGGAAGAGTGAAGGCTTGATTGTTCGCAACTTGGGGCCAGCCCCCAAACACGGGCAAGATTGGGGGCCAGCCCCCAAACCCCCGGGATACTTTTCCCAAGAAAAAGCCGGGCCCTATTTGAGTTGGCTGTCTTTTGAGCCGCGGCGATTGATGCCTGCGCGCATTTTTTGAGAGGTGTCGCGTTCGCTCATGCAGTCGATGCATAGTTTAACACCTGGAATTGCAAGGCGGCGGGCCGTCGGGATTTCTTCGTCACATTCCGCACAGAACGTTAGGCTTTCTCCCTGCGGTGCTTTTCGTTGTTTGAGACGTGCAAGCTCGTCACTGATCGAGGCTTCGATCTGTTCGCTAACGGCGCCGTCTTTTGCCCATCCTCCGGCCATTTTAGCATCCTCATTTTGCTCAGTTTGGCTTGCGCCTGTCATCACCAAGCAGCACATAGCGCGAGAAGGCATTCGGCGCATTCGTAAGCCCGAGAGAGAGCCTGCGCAAAAAGGTGATGGCTTCAGGTGTTGAAACAGGCACCATATGTCCAAAGTTATCATCGGTATCAAACAGTGAAAAGTCGAGCACGAAGACACCAAGATCTCCGATAATGTCAGCATTTTCGATCCGCCCCAGCCTGGCTTTGCGTCCCGAGAGTAGACCGGAGATGTTGAGAACCTGGTCTTTCTGTGTCGTCATGATCACAAAAGGCTCAGGTAGTTTTCCGATCTCCTGCGCTTGCCTTTGAAAGAGGCCCGTGTCGATATCAGGCGCCATGAGCACGACACTTTCTATCGCCGACATGGCCTTGCTATTGCCCTCGATGGCGAGTTGACGCAGAGCTTCCATCACCAGATTTCCGCCCATGGAATGTGCCAGGATCATGATGCGGCGCTGACCTGAGTGCTCGAGGTCACTGATCAGGTGGGCAAAATCTGAACGGGCAAAAAGGACTGAATCCCGATCATAGATATACCCCCGCGGATCACCGGCCGAGGGCCATGAAAAAAGCAGGCTCGGGTTTGTCAGTTCAAAGTCGTGCTGAATTTGCGCGAGGCGGAACACAGCATCTTCAAGCGTGTTGTTGTAGCCGTGCACGAACAACAAAAGTGGCTCTTGAGCGTTGGTTTGTGCCGAGGTGATGTTGCGACTAAGCGTTTGCACGGACGGCAGGATGTCGGCGCTTAACGGCGCGAAATGCCGTTTTGCATCTGCGGGCCCGGTGGTGCGCTCTATATGACCGATCTTGTGTGTTGGTGGCACTGAAATGCGTGTTTTGGCAAAAGACATTTCGGTTGCGCGTGTTTGCCCGAACATTTGCCCGTGCTGGCCGGGGTTTCGCATTGTTGCAACAAAAACTGTTTCCGTTTTGGCTTCCGGGTGTGGCGCACTGAAGCCTGTCGTTTGAGGGCGGGTGCATGCCGCAACGCAAAAGACCAACAGGAATGTAAGCAGACGAGTCATTCTTGCTTTATGCCATGCTCAGGAGGAGCAAGAAAGGGCGTAGGTGACGCTTTGCGGCCCAGTGTAAGGCGCAATCTTTCGGGTTGTGATCTTCGTCGCTGTCAGGCGGGTCGCAACGATGTTTTTCCATGTGCTATCAATTGTAATGAGCTCGGGGTATTGCCCGCAGTTGCGCAAGCCCGAGGCGATGAAGTTCCAGCCGATCTTGTGGTTGGTGACATCGCCAACAGAGGCGATCTCGCGAAGCTTGCCGTTCTTGTAGCGCCAGATACGCATGATTTTGGCAAGGTGGGGCCTGTCGACAAAGGCGATCTCCACATGGCCGTCACCGTCAAGGTCGGCGGTGGCAACAGGGGCAAGCCAGCGGTTTTTCTGGCCGATATGTGGCGTCTTGGCGATCAGCTGCAGGCGGTGGTTTTTGACACCATATACCGCCAATTGCGCCCCGAGCTTGGCATGGCTTCGCACAGTGATGACTTCGGGAAAGCCATCGCCAGTGACATCTGCAAGACGCGGTGCGGTGTCCTCGAACACATAAGGTGCATTAAGCTGCACTTGCAGCTCTTTGATGCAGCCAGTGCCTTTAGCTTGGTAAGTCAGCGTTAGTCGTGTCGGCTCAAGCGCATCCCCAAGCACGCCATGATCGTAGCGGTCACTGAGTTGCGAATACTGCGCCTTGGGTGGTCCGGTGTAGCTTTGCTCGCAGGCATGTGCCAACCCAAAGGAGGCAAGCCAACATGTTAGGGCGAGCCGGAGCACTAGATTTGCTTTTCAGGCATTTGCACGACGAGGCCATCCAGGGCATCGGTTACTTTGATCTGGCAGGTTAACCGCGAGCGGGTCGTGTCGGGTTCAAAAGCGAAGTCGAGCATGTCTTCTTCCATGTCGTCCTTGGCAGGCACTTTCTCGACCCAGTCCGGATGCACATAGACATGGCATGTTGAGCAAGCGCACGCACCGCCGCAGTCTGCTTCGATGCCGGGAATGTTGTTATCGCGCGCGCCTTCCATAACAGTGAGGCCGTTGGCAACGTCAACGATATGTTCTTTGCCGTTGTGCTCAATATAAGTGATCTTCGCCATTCTTGAGGCTCCTTTGATGTGCAGTGCTTACTTGTTGTTACAAAAGGCAGCTAAGGGCCGCCAGCCCTAATTGCGACAGGCAACGATGCCACAGGCGACAAATCTTCGTGGTTTGGCCTTCGGTGGCGCTTTGCCATGGCTCGGTTTGCTTGTAATGTGCTGTAAAACAAGTGGGCAGACACGTGAAACTGGTAGTGATTTCTCTTGGCTTGGTGGGTGTTTTGGCGGCTTGCACAGAGCAAAACGCCTCCAATGTGGCGTCCACAGGGCCGATCCGCAGTTATGAAGCACCGCTCAAAGGGTCAGACCCCAACGCTTGTTGGGGGAAGGATATCAGCCCGGCAGTGATCGAAACTGTGACCGAGCGTGTGCTGATAACGCCGGAAGTGCTCTCAGAAGACGGAACAGTTCTGAGCGAAGCTGAGTATAAGGACAAGGCTCAGCGCCGGATTGTCAAAGAACGTCGCGAAGTCTGGTTCGAAACGCCCTGTCAGGACACGCTCACACCCGATATCATTGCAACGTTGCAGCGTGCGCTTAAGGCGCGAGGGCTGTATTCAGGTGCTTTGAGCGGAGTTTTAGACGCGCGCACACGCCACGCGATCCGCAGTTTCCAAGCGCCTCAGGGGCTCGATAGCTCGATCCTGTCGCTTTGGGCGGCTCGCAAGCTCGGGCTTGTTGCGATCGACCTGCCAAGTTAAGGCCCGCTTAATGCCAGTCAATAATCTCATCAGTTGTCGCGCGCTCGGTGCGAAAGCTGTTGGCTTTATGGGCTTCATCTGCATATCCAAACGAGACTGCGCAAAGGACGAGCTTGTCGTCCGAAAGACCGAAGTAGTTGCGCAGGAACGGGGCGTAGCCAGCCGGAGCCGCTTGCGCGATGCTGGCTACACCCGAAGCCTGCGCAGCAAGGGTAAAGGCTGTGACAAACCCGCCTGCATCAAGTGCACCATAAGCGCCCAACTCGCGGGGGGACGTAACAATTGCGACATGTGGAGCGCCAAAGAAGCGAAAGTTCTCAAGCATTTGAGCAGCACGAGCGGGCTTGTCTGTGCGGCCAATGTCAAGCGCATCATAAAGCTGCATACCACAGGTGAAGCGCCGCGCTTTGTAGGCACCGCTATAGCCTTCCGGCCAAGGCAGATCTGGCTGCATAGTGTTCTGGGAGGCGTGCTCATAGAGCGCCTTACCGAGCTTTGCCGTCTCTTCGGCTGTTGTGATTGTCAGTTGCCATGGTTGCGCGTTACACCATGAAGGCGAACGGCGGGCGGTATGCACGATCTGCTCGATCAAATCACGTTTAACAGGTTGTGACAGAAATGCTCGGCAAGAATAGCGAGCTTTCATAACGCGCGTTAAGCTATCAAATTCGGGTTGCATCAGAAGGCTCCTTCATTGACGCCGTAAATGTAGCCGATGATCAACGCCAGCATCAGGCCTGTGAGAACGGCAAAGAAAATCTTCCAAGCCGAGTAGGGCCGTTCGCCTTGCACACGCCCTGTGCGGCCATTGATGACAAAGCGGTAGGTGCGCCCACGATACTTGTAAGCCGCGAGCCAGACAGGCAGCAGGATGTGTTTGAATGTCACATCACTGACGTCGGTGTTGATATCATGAATGCGCTGCCGGTCGCCGCCGATATCAAACTTCACATCGCGCTCGATGACGCGGGCCATATGCATGCGGGCCTCCTCGTAGCCGTCCGCAAGACTAACGCTGTAGCCTTCAGCGCGAAATCCGGCGAGATACTCGGGGCGGTAAGGTTCAAGTGCAGCCAGATCCCAAGGCTCGAGGGCATCAGTAAACCTTTTCGGCAGGCTCTTGGAGGCGAGCACCAGCACGTCATCAAAGAAACGCGCCACACGGCCGCGCACGCCTTGCCAGCGGATTTTGGCAACGCGCTGTTGAACGCGTTTGCCGTCACGCATGACTGACCGGGTTTCGTAATAGACTGTGCCCCGCTCGCCTGAATATGCCGAGACTGTCTTCGCGTCATACGTCCAGTAAGGCACGTAAACACCGTTCATCTTGCGGCCCTTGCGAGCATATTTCTTAAGACCGTTGGGGGCGAACCAGAGTGCCCCGAGCCAGTCTTTCATTGCGCTACGTGCGGTTGGCTCGTCAAGGGCGAAAGGCAACACTGCACGCGGTTTGATCTGCCGGTGCAGCCCGGTGTCAGTGACAACAGGGGTGGCGCAAAACGGGCACTCGGCGGCATGGGTGTTGGCATCAAACTCGACTTGTGCTGCGCAATTAGGGCATTTCGAAACACGGGTTTCTTCAAAATCTTGCGAAGGAAGAACCGCCCCGAGGCCGGCCTCGATATCAAGTTCCTTGATACCATTCCCGCGGCCGACACCAATTTCCTCGGTGCTGCCGCAGTGGTCGCAGACAAGCTGCTCTTGCCCCGGATCAAAGCGGAAGTCTGCCCCGCATTGAGGGCAGGGAAAGCGGTGACTTTCTGTCACTTCTGTAGGCGTGTGCTCATCCATGAGTTCTAGGCCTTCGGCGAAAGTAATTGTGCCAAGGGCAAAGCCCTATGAGTTCGTCGGCAGGGGCGGCGGCAGGATCGTGAAGAGTTGCGCAAGTTCGGTGACTTGTGCCGCGGCGAGCCAGCCGTTTTGACCTGCGGTCCAAACCAGCGTTTCGCGAGTGAGTGCGCCATCGGCTACCATGCGGCCCATAGCGGCGCGCGAATAGGGGCCCTTGCTCTCGCCATTCTCGGCAATGTGCCAAACCTTCTCAACCGGTGGCGGCGGGGGCGTTTTAGATGTGCTTGCCCCCAAAGAGCCTGACTGAGCACTCTCACGGGCAATCTGCATCCCCAAACCGGCACCAACACCGGCTTGCAAAGCGGCGCCTCCTGCGCCCTCGTGAGTGAGGCTCTCGGCAGCCTGGAAGTTCATATAGGTCGACAGATCACCCACCACGCCCATCGAGGTACGCTTGTCCAACACGGCTTCGACGGCTTCGGGGAGCGAGATATTCTCGATGTAGAGCTCCGGCATTTCAAGGCCGTATTCCGCAAGGCGCGGCGCGATGTCACGGCCAACAATAGTGCCGAGTTCGCGGGTGTTTGCAGCCATATCAAGCACCGGAATGCCTGAGCGGGCGATTGTGCGCGAGAACTCCTGCACAATGATGTTGCGGATCTGATAGCTGATCTCGTCCATAGTGAACTCACCGTCTGTTCCAACGATCTCAACAAGGAACTTCGCCGGATCACTGACCTTGACAGTGTAGCTGCCGTAGGCGCGCAGACGCACGGGGCCGAACTCCGGATCGCGCGCAATGATCGGGTTTTTGGTGCCCCACTTCAAGTCGTTGAAGCGCGTGGTGTTGACAAAGTAGACCTCGGATTTGAACGGGCTTTCAAAGCCGTGATCCCAGTGATTGAGCGTTGTCAGAACCGGCATGTTGTTGGTTTCAAGCATGTAAAGCCCGGGCGTGAACACATCTGCCATCTGGCCTTCGTGAATGAAAACAGCGGCTTGGCCCTCTCGCACAGTGAGCTTTGCACCATATTTGATCTCATGGTCTTCGCGCTCAAAGCGCCAGACCATCGTGTCGCGGCTGTCATCAACCCAGTGAATGACGTCGATGAATTCGCCTGTCAGAAAATCAAAAATACCCATGGGTGTCTCCTTTGCTTGTGGTGTTTGGCTCGTCAGCCGAAATTGGTGTGTCGCGTTAGAGCCCGTTGCTTGCGCGCCCTGTGAAGACCGGCAATCATGACGCTACTTCTCCGGTGAGTTCGGCAGCGATCGTGGCAATGATCGGACGCGCCTCTTGAAGTGTCATCCCGTTTTTGAGGCGCGGATCATAGAGCATTTTCAGCAGCAGTTCGTCATGCGTTGTAAGTGTCGCAAACTCTTCGTCATCGTTAAAGATAGAAGGCCGCGCGTAAGGGCTGTCATTGGACAGGCCTAGCCCTTGCGCGACTTCCTCGTGGATGCACGACAGGCGCATAAGGTCAGGGTGTTCGGTGCGGATAAGGGCTATCGCTTGTTCTGCGCCCATCGCCGCCGAGGATACGTTGGAATAAACCAGACAGTAGATGTCGCGCGGCAGGTTGGTCATCTGGTTAAGGCTGCTTTGAGGAAAGCCGGGCCAGACTTGCTGCACAGTTTTGCGCAGTTCCTCGGTCTCGTCAGCGCCAAAAAACAGCACATGAAAGTTTGCCCCGCTTTCAGGGGCAGAGCCGATTGCATGGCGACTTACACGACTTAGTCTTGGCAGATAAGTCTTGAGTGCGGCCTGGTCTTTTGCCCGTTGGGCAGGATCGGAGGACGCGCCGAAATGCGCTGCGACACGCACGGAACCGCGCCAGCGATGAAAGCGGGTGATCGTGCCTGCGTTTGAGATCAGAGGGCTAGCGCCATGCTCACTGTGAAAGGCAATAGCTTCAAAGTTCCGCGCCAGATCGGCGGCACGAAAGCCGGTGTCAGGGCCACCGCCGTCACGACGTAGCAAACCTTGTGCAAGCAAATGTGCCTGCAATTTGACGTAGTGCTCTGACAAAGCCAGTGACGTTTTCGATTGGGGCTTGGGCTTGGCTGAAGGCGCGGTTGCCGGTTTTATCAAGTCTGCAGGGCGCGCTTGCGGCTTGAGGCTTTCTCGCATCGGCAAGTCGCATCCGGCCAAAAGGGCCAGCCCTATAAAGGCCAGCCCGATTGTTCGAAATGTTTTACCCGCAAACATCCGTTCTTACGAGGGAACAGCGGTACTGGCATTGTCGCCTGTGCCCGTTTTACGTGCTTTGGCCGAGGCCAAGGTGTCGCGCAGTTCAGCTTCCATCTTCTTGAGCTCGACTTCAGCCGATGCACGGCGCGCCTTGCCTTCGTCGGCAATTTGCAAGCTCTCCTCGATGGTGCCGATCAAGTCGGCGTTGGCGGCTTTGACAGCTTCGATGTCAAACACACCACGTTCCATCTCTTCGCGGATCATCTTGTTACTCTCGCGTAGGTTCTTGGCGTTCGAAGTGAGCAACTCGTTGGTCAGATCATTGGCGTCACGCACCGCTGCGGCGGCTTCGGCCGAGCGTTGGATCGTCACGGCTTGCGCCAATTGCGTCTCCCAAAGAGGCACGGTGTTCACTAAAGTCGAGTTGATCTTTGTCACCAGCGATTTGTCGTTCTCCTGCACGAGGCGGATCGAGGGGAGTGACTGCATCGTCACTTGCCGCGTGAGCTTGAGGTCGTGAACCCGGCGCTCCAGGTCATCACGAGCAGCGCGCAAATCACGCAGTTCTTGGGCCTTCATCACCTTGTTCTTCTCGGCGGCTTTCTCCACTTTTTTCTCATAAGCCGGGATGTCTTTTTCATCCAGAATACGCAGCTTTTCTTCGCCAGCGGCGATGTAAAGCGCCAGCTCGTCGTAGAAATCAAGCGTCTTTTCATAGAGCATATCGAGTGACTTGATATCTTTCAAAAGCGTGTGCTCATGCTCGTGAAGGTCTTCTGTCACGCGGTCGATCTGGCCTTGGACCTGCTCGAACTTTGCCGTGAACTTAGCGAAGGGTGCTGCCCGGCCGAGCAGGCGCTCCCACCATGTGCGCTTGCGGCGAACATCAAGCTCGCTAACTGAAAAACCACGGATTGTGGTGACGATGCCGCGAAGGCTGTCGCCCGCAGGGCCGACGTCTTTGTTGCGCACGCCTTGCAGCATTGACTGGGAGATTTCTTGCAATTCCGCCTGAGCCGCTGAGCCGAATGATACGATTGACTGTGTGTCAGACATATCAAGTTCACCCATACGCGACTTGATTTCCTTGCTCACTTCGCCTTTCGCTTCTGCCATCGGAACGACAGCATTAGCAGCGACGGGCTCGGGCAAAACAACGGCGTTCACCTCTTCCACCATGGCGAGTGTCTCTTTGGCTTTTTCTTGGATTTTCGTAGTCATGAGGGAGCTCACTTTCGTTAATCTATGATTGGTCGAGGCGAATGCCTTCTTGCTTCAGGCGATCGCGAAGAACTTCGATCTCGACAGTCAGATCGCTGTGATTGTCGAGTAAAAGGTGTTTGGTTTTGGCGTCAAAACTGGCTTGCAAATCACTCAATAGCGTCATGAAGTCGGCCTTGGCATCAGGTGACTGCGCGCGGGTGTAAACGTCAGCAAACTTCTCACAGGCATCGCGTGCGCCTTTGAGGTAGACGCCCATAAACTTGCGTGCGCCGGTGAGATCGCGCGGGTCTTCCTCGACTGTGCGCAGCAACTCTCGCACTTGCATCTGAAAACTCTCTACGCGGGCTTCAACCTGCCTGTCACCTGCGCGGTGCGCGGCGCTTGTCATGGCTTTGAGATGCTCCTCGGCTTTTTCAACTGCTCGTGCGACGCGGTCGGTTTGGAATTCGTCAACACCGTCCATGCCTTTGTTCTTCAGAGGGTCAGCACCGAACGCAGCAAAGTGCAATACGGCGCCAAGAACGGCAAAGATAACAGCAGAGCCAAGACCGAAACCTACGTAACCGGCAACAGCCAAGCCGGCGCCAGTGAGCAAAGAGCCAAGAATTTTGCGCGGAACAGCCGGACGGCGGGCAACCTTGCGCGCATCATACGCCTCCTGAGCGATCAAGCCATCACGTGTCAGCCAAGCCGCAAGCAGCATTGATCCGAGCGCTACAAGCCACATGAACATTTCAGCAGGAGGGGATGTGAACGCCTGCCAAACCATAGGCAAAGGCGCGAGAAACAATAGGTTTACCCGCCCGCCAGCTCGCGTGCGCCGTGCGCCCCGATAGCTACTGTCGCCTGTCTCAGGGCTATGCTTGCCGCCATATCGCTGTGCCATCAGGCGCTTCCCCAAACGGAGACATAAAGCACCAGTAGCACCAATAGGGCGAAGGCAAGTTTTTGAAGGCCGGTTTCTGACATTAATCCCCCAGATTTGTCACAAGTGTTCCGTTGTTTGCAACCTATGGCATGGCCCTGCTCAGCGCTAGGGGGAAGATTTCCCGACTTCTATCAGAGCGGGATGTTGCCCGCCGTGCTCAAAGCACGACAGGCAAGCTGTTTAGTGCTGCGATTTACGCTCCGCATTTAGCTTGCGGCTGTATCCCGATTGCAAGATTTCAACCGCAAAGAGCACGATGACCGAGAAGTAGAATGTTGACTTGGACATTGGCACAACTTCGTAGCCAAACAGTTTGAGTGCGAGGGCGGCGTCATGGTTGGCATGGGCCGCCGCTTGGCCTGCTTCGCCCAACAAGACGACACCGACGATCAACAGGATGAAAAGACCAAGGACCTCATACATCCGGTTCTTCTGCAGGAAGGTTGTGACACCGTCAGCCAGCGCCAGCATTGCCACACCTGAAAGGATGATTGCGGCAGCAAGAATTGGGAAGACATCAGTGATCGCCAGCGCAGAAAGCACTGAGTCAAAAGAGAAAATCAGGTTCATCATCACGATCAGGATAACAACTTGAGTGGCGGATTTGCTGCCTTTGTTGTTCAAGTCTGCGCCGATATGTTCGATCGAGAGCATGTGGCCGATCTCTTTCACGGCGGTATACATGATGAAAACACCGCCGAAAATGAACACGCATGTGGCGAAGTTGACACCGCCTTCAAGGATGCCAACCCAGTTGAAAATGTAAAAGGGTTCGGCCATCGCATCAATCAACCGGACCATGACGAAGAGTAAAACAACTCGCAAAGCGACGGCGATGATAATGCCCCAAAAGCGCACTGCCTTTTGGTGAGCAACCGGTGCGCGTTGGCTTTCGATCGAGATATACAGAAGGTTGTCAAAGCCCAGAACGGCTTGAAGAAAGCAGAGCATGAGCAGGTTGCCCATGTTCTCAATGGTTAAAAGATCGGCCATGGTGTCTGTTCCTGTTTGGTGTGGTTGCCCGCTTCATAGCGCAGCCGTTGCAGGGTGCAATAGCCGGAAACGTGTGGTTTGCCTAGCGTTTGCGCTTACGAGTAGTGGTTTTGCGCTCTTCTGGGGGCGTTCCGCCTTCCATCCCGAGTTGATCTCGCATCACACGTTGGCGAATTTCCTGCACTTCGCCTGCCTGGAGTTCGCCAAGCTGAAACGGGCCGTAGGACACCCGAATAAGTCGGTTCACCCGAAAGCCGACAGCCTCCATGGCGCGGCGGATTTCGCGGTTCTTGCCTTCGCGCAACCCGATGGTGGCCCAAGCGTTCGCGCCTTGCTGGCGATCCAGCACAACCTCCATCCCGAGAAATTTTTCTCCATCAACAACAATACCTTGGCGCAGGGGCTTGAAGGCGTCGTCGGTTGGCCGTCCGTTTATACGCACGCGATATTTGCGCAGCCAACCGGTTGAAGGCAGCTCAAGCTTGCGCTTCACGCCGCCATCATTTGTCAGCAGGAGCAAGCCTTCGGAGTTGAGGTCAAGCCGACCCACAGACATCACCCGCGGCATGGTGTCAGGCAGGGCATCAAAGATGGTTTTGCGATCTTTTTCGTCGCGCGTCGTCGTCACCAAGCCGGCAGGTTTGTGATAGAGCCAGAGGCGCGCGGGCTCGGGCGTTTCAAGCGGTTTCCCGTCGACAGTAACCTTGTCACTTGCCTGCACGTTAAGCGCCGGAGAGCTTATTTTGCTGCCATTTACGGTCACGCGACCAGCTTCGATCATCCGCTCGGCATCACGCCGGGACGCAAGTCCTGCGCGGGCGATGACTTTGGCGATGCGGTCGCCTTTTGGGGTGGGTGTATCACTCATGCTTAGGGCCTTAGAGCAAAGCGAGCGCTTGCGAAAGGGGGCAGTTTTCGCCATGAGAGCATATGGTGTTTGCAACGCATATGAATGTCGCCCTGAAAGAGGCTGAGGCCGCTGGTGCACGTGGCGAGGTGCCTGTGGGCGCGGCTTTGGCGCTTGATGGCAAGGTGATCGCGCGGGCAGGCAACCGCTGTCGCGAGCTCAATGATCCGACGGCGCATGCCGAGGTTCTGGTCATTCGAGAAGCCTGTAAAACTCTTTCAAAAGAAAGACTTGAGGGCGCAGAGCTCTACGTCACGCTAGAGCCTTGCCCGATGTGCGCTGCGGCCATTTCAGCGGCCCGCGTGGCACGGCTTTACTATGGTGCATCCGACGCCAAGTCAGGCGGGGTTGAGCAGGGGCCGAGGGTGTTTGAGCATGCCCAGTGCCACCATGTTCCGGAGGTTTATTCCGGCATCGGAGCGACCGCCTCGAAAGCGCTTTTGGAGGCGTTTTTCACAGCCAGACGCAGCAAGCCTTAAGGCAGCGCACGGTGTGGTTAACGCCCCTTTGATGTCGCAAAACTCCTTGTGACTCGCGTGCATACCGCAGTGCATACCACAGTGCATAATGCGTGCAGACAGTTTTGAGAGCCAAAACCACCGATGAATGGTTAACGAGCCGAGGCCAGGCGCGAGCAACTTGCGCTTGAAGACAGAGCGGCGGAGCGGTAAAGGCAGGGCAACAAAAAACACGGAGCGAACCTATGTCGATTGACAAGGACACAGCCGCCAAAGTTGCCAAGCTTGCGCGGATCAAAGTGGAAGACGAAGACTTGCCTGCGCTGGCCGACGAGTTCAACGCCGTGCTCGGCTTTATCGAGCAGTTGAGCGAAGTTGATGTCGAGGGTGTCGAGCCGATGGTTTCTGTCACACCGATGCGCCTGCCGCGCCGCGTTGACGAGATCACCGATGGGGGGCAGCAAGACAAAGTGCTCGCCAATGCGCCTGATGCGCGTGAAGGCTTTTTTGCGGTTCCGAAGGTGGTTGAGTAATGGCTGATCTAAACAAACTGACAATCGCTGCCGCACGAGATGCGATGCGCAAAGGTGACTTGACCTCCGCCGAGTTGACGGAGGCTTGCCTCAAAGAGATCGACACAGCAGGCGAGTTGAACGCATTTGTTCACCACACGCCGGAGATTGCAGCGGAGCAGGCCAAGGCTGCTGATACGCGCATCAAAGCTGGCGATGCACCTGACATGTGCGGCATCCCGCTCGGCATCAAAGACCTGTTCTGCACCAAGGGCGTTCCCTCGCAAGCGGCTTCGCGCATCTTGGAGGGTTTCAAACCCGAATACGAAAGCACGATCACGAGCCAGCTGTTTGACGCTGGTGCTGTGATGCTCGGCAAACTCAACATGGACGAGTTCGCGATGGGCTCGTCAAACGAGACTTCGGTTTATGGCAATGCCGTGAACCCGTGGCGGCGCGGCAACGATGATGCGGCGCTCACGCCTGGCGGCTCGTCGGGCGGTTCGGCAGCTGCGGTTGCGGCTGACTTGTGCCTCGCGGCGACGGGCACTGACACCGGCGGCTCGATCCGCCAGCCAGCGGCGTTTACCGGTATCACCGGCATCAAGCCGACATATGGCCGCTGCTCGCGTTGGGGTGTTGTGGCTTTTGCCTCAAGCCTTGACCAAGCTGGCCCAATGACAAAAGACGTGCGCGATGCGGCGATTATGCTTGAGGCGATGTGCGGACATGATGCCAAAGACAGCACCTCGGTTGAGCTGGCTGTGCCAAATTTTGAAGCCATGCTGACAGGTGACATCAAAGGCAAGAAGATCGGCATTCCGCGCGAATACCGCATGGACGGCATGCCCGAAGAGATCGAAAATCTCTGGGCCGAGGGCACCAAGATGCTCAAGGATGCGGGCGCCGAGATCGTTGATATCAGCTTGCCGCACACCAAGTATGCGCTTCCGGCTTATTATGTGATCGCGCCTGCCGAGGCGTCTTCAAACCTCGCGCGCTATGACGGCGTGCGCTACGGGCACCGCGCCAAAATCGGCGCTGGTGACGGCATCACCGAGATGTATGAAAAGACCCGCGCCGAGGGCTTTGGCCACGAGGTGCAACGCCGTGTTATGATCGGCACATATGTGCTTTCGGCGGGCTTTTATGACGCCTATTACAACCGCGCGCGGCGTGTGCGCACCTTGATAAAGAAAGACTTCGAGGATGTGTTCGCCCAAGGCGTTGACGCGATTTTGACACCAGCAACGCCCTCTGCGGCCTTTGGTTTGGGTGAAATGGTCGATGCCGATCCGATCGCGATGTATCTCAATGATGTCTTTACTGTAACAGTTAACCTCGCGGGCCTTCCCGGCGTTTCTGTGCCAGCGGGCGTTGATAAACAAGGCCTTCCGCTTGGTTTGCAGCTTATTGGCCGCCCTTGGGAAGAGGGCGATTTGCTAAATACCGCCTATGCGCTTGAGCAAGCTGCCGGATTTGTGGCCAAACCGGCGAAATGGTGGTAAACCCTCGCCAAAATATGCAGATAGGCAGATAGATCCGTGAAACATATCCTTTTGATGAGTGCCGCCGCGTTGGCGCTGGCCGCTTGTGCTCCGACTGTTCCCAATTCGGGTGCACCAGACGCGGGCGCTGGCGTTGGCTTTGGCAGTTATGACGACTACCAGAAACAACAAGCCACGCGCGATGCGCAGCTGAGCGGAGCCTCTCCGGTGAGCACCCAGACTATCGGCGGTGAAACGCAGGCGGTGTTGAGTGCCACGCGTCCGGCTTCTGTCAGCCCGACCAGCCCACAGCCCGCGCTTGTGAATTCTGTCGGGATATCAAACGAGAACGACTTTGACGCCGTTGGCTCACAGCGCACCATTGAAGCTGATGCGGCCCGCCGCGAAGCTTTGAAAGCGCAGTATCAGCAAGCAGAAGTGACAGCCGTGCCGACACGCGCAGGCGACGGCGGCGGTGCGAGCTTGGTTGAGTATGCTTTGAACACGACAAACCCTGTCGGCCAAAGCCAATATCAGCGCCGCGGCGTAAACCTGGCCGCGCGCCACAAGAAAAACTGCGGCAAGTATCCTTCACCGGACATGGCGCAGGCCGAATTCTTGCAAAAGGGCGGGCCGCTGCGCGACCGTCTGGCGCTTGACCCTGACGGCGACGGTTTTGCCTGTGATTGGGATCCGGCACCGTTCAGATCTGCCAAAAATGCAGTGGCAAAAGACGGTGTTGTTGAAGTCGTCGAGAAACTTCCGGAAGAGTGAGCATGGCTGCGGGCATTTGCGCGCGTCCTTCGCCCAGCTTTGGCCCGCGCAGGGGCGGTGCAACACCTGATATTCTTGTGCTGCATTATACGGCTATGGCCTCTGCTCAAGCGGCGCTCGAGCGGCTGTGTGATCCGGCAATAGAAGTTTCGGCACACTATCTGATTTGTGAAAAAGGTGTTGTTTATCAGATGGTTGATGAGCGAGAGCGCGCGTGGCATGCGGGTGCTGGCCGCTGGGGCGGGGTGGATGATGTCAACTCGCGTTCTATCGGGATCGAGCTCGACAATCGCGGAGACCACCCGTTTTCTGAACCACAGATGAGTGCGCTTGAGGGGCTGGCTGAAGGCATTCTAAGCCGCTGGAACATTGCACCTGAAAGGGTGATCGGGCACTCGGACATGGCCCCTGGCCGCAAGGTTGATCCGGGCGGGCGCTTTGATTGGCAAAGGTTGGCGCGGGGTGGGCTGTCGATCTGGCCCAAAGCCGGCGAGGCAGGCGATTTTTACGCTGATGCAGCGGTGTTCGGTTATCCGGTAGACGCGGTTGACCCCGAGGTTTTGCTCAAGGCTTTCCGGCTGCGGTTCCGGCCGGCGGCCAGAGGCCCGCTTGACGCCACGGATGCGACCCTTATGGCTGATTTGGCGGCGCGCTGGCCTGCTATGAGCCAGACGCGTTGATCGTGATTTGAAGGGGCTGCTGTGGCGGTTCTTGAGGCTTTTGAGGGGCGTTACTGACGCTCAGCCCGCCGATTTCGGCAAGGAACTCAACCACAGTCTCGACGCCTTCACCATGCTTCAGAGCACAGAACACCGTTGGCAGGGTCGGGCGCATCATTTTGCTGTCGCGCTGCATAACGTCCAGAGACGCACCGACATAGGGTGCTAAGTCGGTTTTGTTGATCACAAGCACATCGGATTTGGTGATCGCGGGGCCGCCTTTGCGGGGGATCTCCTCTCCGGCGGCAACGTCGATCACGTAGAGGGTGACATCGGCCAACTCGGGGCTGAATGTGGCGGAGAGGTTGTCGCCTCCGCTTTCGATCAACACGATCTCGACCTCGGGGTGACGCGAGACCATTTCAGCTACGGCGGCGAGGTTGATCGAGGCGTCCTCGCGGATTGCGGTATGCGGACAGCCGCCGGTTTCGACGCCGATGATGCGGTCTTGCGGCAGAACTTGCAGGCGCATCAGGGCTTCGGCGTCTTCTTGAGTGTAGATATCGTTGGTGATCACGCCGATCGAATGCGTGGCGCTCAAGGCGCGGCAAAGCGCGGCTGTGAGCGTGGTTTTGCCCGCGCCGACAGGGCCGCCGATGCCGAC
Organism: Lentibacter algarum; assembly: GCF_018860975.1. Classification (GTDB taxonomy): domain Bacteria; phylum Pseudomonadota; class Alphaproteobacteria; order Rhodobacterales; family Rhodobacteraceae; genus Lentibacter; species Lentibacter algarum_A. The sequence goes on along the minus strand of NZ_JAHKQI010000003.1, from coordinate 88,882 downwards.
GCGAAGAGGTCCGTTTTGTCCGGTCATGTGCGAAAAATCCTTGAGTATTGCGTTTCGTGTTTCATCGCGGCGATGTCGGCCATGAAAGCTGTTGAGGAGAGGTCTTCCAAGCTTCCGGCCTCGGCTTTTGCAGCGATTTCGATGCAGAGCGGCGTGAGCGCTTTGATGAGGCTTTGCCCTTCGGTCTGGCCCAAAGGCACAAGGCGCATGCCCGCGGCGGCGAGGTTTGACAGGAAGGCTTGCAGATACATCGTCAGCGTCAAATCAAGCGGCAGGCCTTGCTGGCGAGCGGCGTGGCCGACGGCGACGGGGTAAGTGAGGCTTGGCAGGGTTACGCCCCAGATATCGGCGGTGGCGCGGGTGAAGGCCTCGCCTTGCAGCACGGTCTCTTTGAGGCGCTCGGCAGAGGCGGCAAAGGCCCGCGCGATAGCATCTGCCCTGGTCGGGTCTTCGGCGCTGTAGGCGGCAGCGAGCAAGAGCGCGTCGGCTTGCCCCGCGCCGTGGCTCAGCACAGTTTGCAGCCACGCCTTAAGGCTTTCACTGCTTGTCACTTGCCGGCTTTCCACGGCCCACTCAAGCCCGTGGCTATAGGCGAACGCGCCGACAGGGTAGGCGGGCGAAAGCCACTGCGCGAGCGTGAGAATTTGCTCAGTCTGTGTGGTCATGTGCATGTTCGTGGTCGTGGTCGTGATGATTGTGGCTTGCTGTGTGGTCGTGGCCGTGGGTGCGCCCGTGACCATAGGCACCGCCTTCAGGCACAAACGGCTCGCTAACCTCGCGGGTTTGCGCGCCGATCTGGTGCAGCATATCGCGGATGACTTTGTCACGTTGAATGACCAGCCGCCGTTCCTCGATCTGACAGGGCGTATGGCGGTTGCCGATATGCCACGCGATGCGCGCAAGGCCCTCGCCAGTAACTTCCAGTAGCTCCTCACGAGCTGCGATCACCTCGATCAGCGCGCCGTTTTCAAGCTCAAAGGCATCGCCATGATCAAGGGAAGTGGTGTGCTCAAGATCAACCAGAAAGCGGGTGCCTTTGCTTGTGGTCAGCACCTTGCGGCGCAAGAAGCGGGCGTCGTAGGTGAGCTCTACTGTATCTTGCGTGGTCGGCGTTTTGCCCGCGCGGATGATTTTCTGGCTGGTAGGTTGCGTCATAGTCTCTCTCAAAACAGGAAGTATCGCTGCGCCATCGGCAGCACGGAGGCTGGCTCGCAAGTGAGCAACTCGCCATCAGCACGCACCTCGTAAGTCTCGGGGTTGACCTCGACTTGCGGTGTGGCGTTGTTGAGCAGCAAGTCGCTTTTGCCGATGTTGCGGGTGCCTTGAACGGCGATGGTTTGTTTGGCCAGACCGAGGCTGTTGCCGATGCCCTCGGCCTGTGCCGCTTCGCTGACAAAGACCACGGCGGAGTTTTCAACCGAGCGGCCATAAGCGCCAAACATCGGGCGCGAGTAGACCGGCTGTGGCGTCGGGATTGAGGCGTTCGGGTCGCCCATTTGCGCGCAAACAATCGTTCCGCCAAGCAATACCATTTCGGGTTTCACGCCAAAGAAAGCAGGGTTCCAGAGCACCAAGTCGGCGCGTTTGCCTTCCTCGATGCTGCCGATCTCGCGTGACATGCCGTGGGCAATGGCGGGGTTGATGGTGTATTTCGCGATATAACGCCGGACGCGGAAGTTGTCGTTCTCGCCAGTCTCCTCGGCGAGGCGCCCGCGTTGTTTCTTCATCTTGTCGGCGGTCTGCCATGTGCGAATGAGCACTTCGCCGACACGGCCCATGGCCTGACTGTCGCTGGCGATGATGCTGAAAGCGCCCATGTCGTGCAGGATGTCTTCGGCGGCGATGGTCTCGCGCCTGATCCGGCTTTCGGCAAAGGCGACATCTTCAGGGATGGACTTGTCGAGGTGGTGACAGACCATGAGCATGTCGAGATGCTCTTCCAGCGTGTTGACTGTGAAGGGGCGTGTTGGGTTGGTTGACGAAGGCAGCACGTGCTCCTCGCCACAAATTTTGATGATATCGGGCGCATGACCGCCGCCTGCGCCTTCGGTGTGAAAGGCGTGGATGGTGCGGCCTTTCATCGCCTTAACTGTGTGCTCGACAAAGCCGCTTTCATTGAGCGTGTCGGTGTGGATCATCACTTGCACATCCATCGCATCAGCGACGCTCAGGCAGCAGTCGATCGCCGCGGGGGTTGTGCCCCAGTCTTCATGCAGCTTGAGCGCACATGCGCCCGCTTTGACCTGCTCTTCCAGTGCCGCAGGCAGCGAGGCATTGCCTTTGCCCGCGAAGGCAAGGTTCATCGGGAAGGCATCAGCCGCTTGCATCATCCGCCCGATATGCCAGCCACCGGGGGTGCATGTTGTCGCCAAGGTGCCGTGCGCGGGGCCGGTGCCGCCGCCAAGCATTGTGGTCAGGCCCGAGTGCAGCGCGTCTTCGATCTGCTGGGGGCAGATGAAGTGAATGTGTGAATCAAAGCCGCCAGCGGTCAGGATCTTGCCTTCACCTGCGATCACTTCGGTGCCCGGGCCGACGATGATATTGACGCCCGGTTGCGTGTCGGGGTTGCCGGCTTTGCCGATTTTGGCGATGCGCCCGTCGCGCAGGCCGACATCGGCCTTAAAGATGCCTGAGTGATCAACGATCAGCGCGTTGGTGATCACTGTATCGACAGCGCCGGCTTGGCGGGTGACTTGCGACTGGCCCATGCCGTCGCGGATCACCTTGCCACCGCCGAACTTGACTTCTTCACCGTAGGCCAGGGCGTTGCCGCCTGCGAGTTCGGCTGTCAGGTCGCGTTCGACTTCGATGATCAAATCAGTGTCGGCAAGGCGCAGCCGGTCGCCCGTTGTGGGGCCGAACATGGCGGCATAGTCGGCGCGGTTGATTTCGGTGGCCATTAGATGTCTCCCATCACGGCTTGGTTAAAGCCAAAGATACGGCGCGTGCCCGACATGGCGATCAGCTGCACTTCGCGGCGCTGGCCCGGCTCAAAGCGCACGGCAGTTCCGGCGGCGATATCGAGGCGTTTGCCGTGCGCGGCGCTGCGGTCAAACTCAAGCGCGGGGTTGCTCTCTGCGAAGTGATAGTGACTGCCAACTTGCACTGGCCTGTCGCCGGTGTTGGCAACCATCAAGGTGATCGCCTCGCGCGTCGGGTTGAGCGTAAGAGTGCCGCTCGCGGGGAAAAGCTCTCCCGGGATCATGATTTTGCCAGTGCTTTGAGGATCTGGTCTTTGAACACCAGTGCCACAACAGCCAGAACCGCAGCCAGAACCGCAGCCAGCAAGAGGGCGGTCGGTAGCCATGTCGTTTCGGAGGTATGCACATGGGCAAGTTCGGCTTGGTGCGCGGCAAGAGGGGCCGACAGAAGGGCCGACAGAGCAGCGAGAAGGAATGTAGCGAAGTATCTCATGTGAATATCCTTATCTGATAGGGTTGTGAACGGTGACGAGCTTGGTGCCGTCGGGGAATGTCGCTTCGACTTGCACTTCAGGGATCATCTCGGAGACGCCTTCCATGCACTGCTCGCGCGTAATGATAAGAGCGCCGGCTTGCATCATGTCCGCAACCGAGCGCCCGTCACGAGCGCCTTCGACGACGGCATCAGTGATAAGCGCGATGGCTTCGGGGTGATTGAGCTTAACGCCGCGCGCAAGGCGTTTGCGGGCCACTTCGGCGGCCATTGAAATGAGGAGCTTGTCTTTTTCACGTGGTGTCAGTTGCATTTTACGTCATCCATGATCGGGGAGGGGCGGTGTTTGAGAGAAGTTCGATGGCGGGAACCAGTGACTTGCGCAGCTCAAAGCTGTCGGGAGCCAGACAACGCGCAACGAGTAGGTCATTGCCAATAAGGCTTGCGCCCGCGCTGTCCGGTAGCAGCGCGCGCAAAGCGGTTAGCTTTGTTTCGGCGTCTGCTGCGACATAGAGGATCAAAGCCATCGCGCCGGTGCTTGCGGTTTCTTGGCCAACGGCCTTTGTCGCGAGGTGCTGCGTCAGGTCGCCAGTCAGGGTCATGGCGTCTAGAAACAGTGGCTTACCCTGTCTGTGAAGGCTGACCCTGTCCTTGAAGTTAACGTTGTGCAGGGTTTCACCCATTGCCGCACGTCCGAAAATCAGCGGCTCGACCAGCAGCAGAGATGCGTCTTGCGCCAGTTCGACGTGCATCTGACGGCTCAGCGCACAGCCCTCAAAGAGGATGGTTTCCTGCGGCAGCCAGTTGATCCGTGCACCAGCCTCTACCTCAAGGCGGTTGCGCAGAGTGGCGTATTCGTCAGGTTGAGAGCGATAGAGCCGCTCGGCGGCCTGTGTCGTGAGGCCCAGAGTCGAGCCTGCGCCGGCACAGGCGCGAAAGGAGAAGTTGTCGCCGCCAGTGATGCCGCCTGATGTGTTGATCATGATGGCGTGCAACTCGTCGGTGAGAGACTGCGGAAACAACACTTTCATCGCACCTGATTGCCGTAGGTCAGCCAGTGCGCTGCCGCGCGAGCCTTGCTTGGTGGTCACCTCAACAGCGCCAACCGATCGCGGTTGAGCCTTGGCTACGGACGGGCGTGCGCGAGGCGTGGTTATGGTGACAGTCGGTGAAATTGAGGCGCTCCGGATAGATGCCAAGCATGAATGCTCGTGTGTTGTGGTTTCATCACAGGCCACCGAGCGAGTCAGCCACAAGCGTGTTTCTGGCAGGGCAGGCGGCAAGCTTGCCTGAAATTTAGGCGATGACTGCTAATGAGGGGCAAAAATTGAGCAGTTGCTCATTTCCGGGAGGGGAATCCGGATTCAAACCTGTTGATTACGCTGCAGTGCAGAAATGCTCGGGGCGCCGGAGCAAGCACGAAGATGCGACGTAAAGGTGTGTGACGACCGGACGAAGTGAAGCCCGCGCCAGCCGTCACACGGATTGCAACACAAAGTTGCAGGTTAGAGGTAGTAAGCCCTGCGCCATTGCGCAAGCCTTTCGGCCCTCCCTGCGAGGAGAACATGATGAAACTACTCAATTCTACAATGGCCGGGGCGTTTGCTCTCGCTGGTTTGACTGCGCCTGCCATGGCGGCGGACTGCCCGATCAAAGTCGGCGTTCTGCACTCACTGTCCGGCACGATGGCGATTTCGGAAACCACGTTGAAAGACACCATGCTGATGCTCATCGAACAGCAAAATGCCAAGGGTGGCCTTCTGGGCTGCGAGCTTGAAGCTGTCGTGGTTGACCCTGCCTCTGACTGGCCGCTGTTTGCCGAAAAAGGCCGCGAGCTTTTGAGTGTTCACAATGTTGATGTGATCTTCGGCAACTGGACATCGGTAAGCCGCAAGTCTGTTCTGCCAGTGCTTGAAGAGCTCAACGGGCTGTTGTTTTACCCTGTGCAATACGAAGGTGAAGAAAGCTCCAAGAACGTGTTTTACACCGGTGCCGCGCCGAACCAGCAGGCTATTCCTGCGACAGATTACTTTCTTGAGGAGCTCGGTGTCGAGAAGTTCGCGCTTTTGGGCACTGACTATGTTTACCCGCGCACGACGAACAACATTTTGGAAAGCTACCTGAAGCAAAAGGGTGTTGCTGCTGAAGACATCTTTGTGAACTACACGCCTTTCGGCCATTCTGATTGGTCAAAGATCGTCGCGGATGTTGTGGCGCTTGGCGCTGACGGCAAGAAAGTCGGCGTGATCAGCACGATCAACGGCGACGCCAATATCGGCTTTTACAAAGAGCTGGCAGCTGCCGGCATCTCGGCTGACGACATTCCGGTTGTGGCCTTCTCGGTTGGTGAGGAAGAACTTTCGGGACTGGACACAGCAAACCTTGTTGGTCACCTCGCGGCCTGGAACTACTTCCAGTCAGCCGAGGCAGAGAGCAACACAGCTTTCATCGAAGCATGGAAAGCCAAGATGGGTGCTGAGCGTGTCACCAACGACCCGATGGAAGCGCATTACATCGGCTTTAACATGTGGGTGAACGCGGCGACGGCGGCTGAGACAACCGACGTTGATGCGGTGCGCACGGCGATGTATGGCCAAGAGTTTCCCAATCTGACGGGCGGCACGGCTGTGATGCTTCCCAACCACCACTTGGCAAAACCGGTGTTGATTGGCGAAATTCAGGAAGACGGACAGTTTGATATCGTCAGCCAGACCAGCGAAGTGCCCGGCGATGCCTGGACGGACTTCCTGCCGGCGAGTGCTGTGCTCAAGTCAGATTGGAAAGATCTGGCATGCGGCATGTACAACACCGAGACAAAGAGCTGCGTTCAGCTTTTGTCAAACTACTAAGCCGACCAAAACAAACCGGAGGGGGCTAGTGCCCCTTCCGACTTATTTTATAGGGCGTTTTTCAGATGATCCGACTGTTTCTCACCGGCCTGTTCGTGCTGCTCAACTGCTCGCTTGCTGTCGCGCAAAGCACCTCGGTGCAAACTCCGATGCAGGCTGTTTTGCAAGAGCAAAGCGAACTGATTGTTAAAAGCTCGCGCAAGTCAATTGCACCAGCGATTGATGCGATCACCGAAAGCGGATTGCCGCAAGCGCAGGATGTTTTGCAGGCTTGGCAAGGCAAGGACATGTGGCTGCGCAAGGCGGACGGGCTGTTCTTTAGGGCCGAGAAGCTCGATAGCAAGACTTACAAGTTGTTTGACTTTGACAGCGGTGAGCGTGTTGGAGAAGCTCCCAAGTCCGAGTTAAAGCAGCTTAAACCCAACAGCGGTGTTCGGGCTTTGATCGGCGTTGCGCTTGTGCAGTTTCAGCTCAATGATCCTGATCCGGAGCGTCGCCGTGCTGCCCTTGTCTCGATCGAGCGCAACCCGAGCGAGAGCCTGCTTGCGCCATTGCGGGCCTCGATCACCACCGAAAGCGACGAAGGCCTAAAGGAGATGAAACTACGGGCCGAACGCCTGCTAACCATCTCGTTTGGCGCGGATGAAGCCGCGCGCATAGAGGCCATCGAGTATATTTCTGGCGATTTGGGAGTTGATGCGCGGGCGACGTTGAACCGCTTGCTTGCCAGCAAAACAGATGTGTTTACCGACGCACCGCCGGACAATGTGAATGTCGCGCGCAGGCTTGAAGTTGGTGATGCCATTTCCTCCGCTGAGGCTTATCAGTTGCTGGTTGATCGGCAGTTAGTGCCGCCCCTTGTGAGCCAGAACGACATCCGCCTGACGCTTGCCCAACATGTGACGGATGGCAAGGTTGGAGGCGTCAGCGTTGCGGCCCTTACGGAGGCTGTGCAGCGCGAGAAAGCCTACGGCGCGTTGGTTGCTGAAGGGCTTGCCGAGCCCGCTCCAACCGAGGCCGAAGTTAACGCGGCTCTGTCACAGCACATTTTTGCCGAGCTTTACGACGAGCCTTCTGCGGCGGTCACGCAGGCTGCCGAAAAAGCGATGCAAAGCACCTCGGTTCATGTTGGGCTTAATCAGGCGGCCGATCTGGCGCTTGACGGGATTTCGCTGGCGTCGATCTACTTTCTTGCCGCGATCGGGCTGGCCATTACTTTTGGCGTCATGGGCGTGATCAACATGGCGCATGGTGAGTTCATCATGATGGGCGCTTACACAGGCTACGTTGTGCAGCAGGTTGTTCCCAACCACACCATCAGCATTATCGTGGCGATCCCGCTGGCCTTTGCGGTGACGTTTGCCGCGGGTGTGGCGATGGAGCGTTTGGTGATCCGCTGGCTATACAACCGCCCACTTGAAACGCTGCTGGCGACGTTTGGTGTGTCGATTGCTTTGCAGCAGCTGGCCAAGAACATTTTTGGCACGCAGGCGCGGCCGCTCACGGCTCCGGCCTGGCTTGACGGGGCCTGGGTGCTCAATGATGTGGTGTCGATCAGCTACATTCGCATCGCTATTTTTGTGCTCGCTCTCGGGTTTCTGGCGATCTTTCTGTTCATCATGAAGCGCACGCGGCTGGGCCTTGAAACCCGCGCGGTCACTCAAAACCCGGGCATGGCTGCGAGCATGGGCATCAACCCGAACCGTGTGAACATGCTCACCTTTGGGCTCGGATCGGGCATTGCGGGGGTTGCCGGAGTGGCGATCGGGTTGTTTGCCAAAGTCACCTCGGAACTTGGCAGTGACTACATTGTGCAAAGCTTCATGACGGTGGTTGTCGGCGGGGTCGGCAATATCTGGGGCACTCTGTTTGGCGCGGCAATGATCGGTTTCATGCAAAAGGGTATCGAGTGGCTCAACCCGTCAAACACGTTGGCGGCGCAGACATTCATGATCATTTTCATCATCATCTTCATACAGTTCAGGCCAAGGGGCATTATTGCCCTCAAAGGCCGCGCGGCGGGGGATTGAGCTATGCAAAACAGCTTTCTCGCTCGCAACCCTTCAACCCTGATCTTTCTGGCAGCGCTGGCGCTCTTCACCATTGTTGTGACGCTGTTGTCTGAGGGTCTCGGCATGGGGTTTGTCTCAACCAGCTTTGTGAAAACTCTCGGCAAGACGCTCTGCCTTGGCTTGGTGGCGATCTCGATGGATCTTGTCTGGGGGTATGCGGGCATTCTCTCGCTTGGGCATTTCGCGTTTTTCGGGCTTGGTGGCTATATGATCGGCATGTGGCTGATGTATGAACGCACGCGGGATGTGGTTGTCAGCTCGCTTGCTGACGCGCCCATTCCTGCGTCGGCACAAGAGTTGAACGATGCGATTGCCACGCAGATATTCGGGGTTGTCGGCAGTGCCGAGTTCCCGCTGATCTGGGCTTTTTCAGACTCGCTGGTGTTGCAGCTTGCCTTGGTTGTTCTGGTGCCGGGGTTGCTGGCGCTGGCCTTTGGCTGGCTGGCGTTTCGCAGCCGCGTGGCAGGTGTCTACCTGTCGATCCTGACGCAGGCGATGACACTGGCGCTCTCGCTATACCTGTTTCAGAATGACAGCGGATTGCGCGGCAACAACGGGCTTTCGGGGCTGCAGAACCTGCCGGGGCTTACGGATGTTCCGCAAGCGCTGGTCTCGCTGTGGTTTCTCTGGGGCTCTGCGCTGGCGCTCGGGCTTGGCTATGTGCTTGCGGCTTGGGTTGTTTCCGGCAAGTTCGGCTCGGTGCTACGCGGCATTCGCGATGACGAAGCCCGCGTGCGCTTTCTCGGCTACTCGGTTGAGAGCTACAAGCTCGTGCTCTTCACCGGAACCGCTTGCATGGCGGGCATCGCTGGCGCGCTTTACTACCCGCAAGCGGGGATCATCAACCCCGCAGAGATCGCGCCGATTGCCTCGATCTATCTCGCGGTTTGGGTGGCCATCGGTGGACGAGGGCGCATATACGGAGCCGTCATCGGCGCGGTTTTTGTAAGTCTGCTGTCGTCGTGGTTCACAGGTGGACGCGCGCCAAACATCGACCTCGGGTTCTATACAATTCAATGGGTTGACTGGTGGCTTGTGGTCTTGGGCCTCTCGTTTGTTCTGGTGACACTCTTCGCGCCCAAGGGCATTGGCGGATTGTTTGACCTGATCAGCAGTCGCATCATGCCAGACAGGCACGGAGCAGACCTTGGGCCTGATGACGGCGCCCTACGCGAGCGGGAGGCAAGAGAATGAACACCTTACTAGAAGTCTCGGGAGTTAGCGTCAGCTTTGACGGGTTTCGGGCGATCAACAACTTGTCGTTTCGCATTGCCAGCGCTGAAATGCGCGCCATCATTGGCCCCAACGGTGCAGGCAAGACAACCTTCATGGACATTGTCACCGGCAAGACCAAGCCGGACGAGGGGCGCATTCTTTGGGGTGAAAAGAGCGTTTCGCTGCTGGGCCTGTCAGAAGCCCGCATTGCGCGGGAAGGTGTCGGGCGCAAGTTTCAAAAGCCGACAGTTTTTGAAGATCAAACCGTGCAGGAGAACCTGCTGATGGCCCTCAAAAACAAGCGCGGGCCGTTTTCTGTGCTGCTCTATCGGGCCAAGAACGACGATCTCGCGCGGGTGGAAGCCTTTGCAGAAGAGATCGGCCTTGCGGATGCGCTTATGCGCAAATCAGGCGAGCTAAGTCACGGGCAGAAACAGTGGTTGGAAATCGGTATGTTATTGGCGCAAGAGCCGCGCTTGTTGCTGGTGGATGAGCCTGCAGCGGGGATGACGCCAGCGGAGCGTGAGCACACAACAAACATACTTGTCGAGGCCGCAAAGACGCGCGCAGTCGTTGTTGTAGAGCACGACATGGAGTTCGTGCGCCGGCTTGATTGCAAAGTCACGGTTTTGCATGAAGGCTCGGTTCTGGCTGAGGGCAGTCTGGACCATGTGACCGCCAACAAAGACGTTGTTGACGTCTATTTGGGGAGATAAAATGTTAAGTATCAAAGACCTAACCCTACACTACGGGCACTCCCAGATTCTCAATGGCATTTCGATGGAAGCCGAGATTGGTGAGATCACCTGTGTTATGGGCACCAACGGTGTCGGCAAAACGAGCCTGATCAAGGCGATCTCGGGCAGACATATGCGCTCGGCCGGGGCCGTAACGCTCGACGGGCAACCGCTTGGCAAGCTGCCTGCCTTTGGGCTGGCACACAAGGGCATTGGATATGTCGCGCAGGGGCGTGAGGTGTTTCCGCTGCTGACTGTTCAGGAGAACCTTGAGACCGGTTTTAACTGCCTGCCAAAGGGCGAGCGGCGGGTGCCTGACGAGATTTTCGAACTGTTCCCCGTGCTCAAAGAGATGCGGACACGCCGCGGCGGTGATCTGTCGGGTGGCCAGCAGCAGCAACTGGCCATCGCGCGGGCCTTGATCACGCGGCCAAAGCTCTTGTTACTGGATGAGCCAACCGAGGGCATACAGCCCAACATCATCCAGCACATCGGGCGGGTGATCGAGCAGTTGCGCTCTGAGGGGCAAATGGCGATTGTTCTGGTCGAGCAATACTTCGAGTTTGCCTATGAACTTGCAGACAAGTTCGTAGTCCTGCGGCGTGGAGAGGTGATCCAGTCAGGTGCGCGCGACAGCATTGCCAAGAGTGAGTTGCTCTCTTTGGTCTCTGTATAGCGTGCTTTGCAGTTGCGTGCTGCGTGAGTGAAGCAGCGCTATTGCTCGGGCTCGATAAACCGCCTTTCGGGGATTGAGTAGAAGAGCTCTTTGTCGCCTTCGAGAAGCTTTATGACACCGTCTTGTGGCAGCGGCGCGTTGATCGCCTCGCCGCCGACAAAGGACGTCACCTGTGCGGTTTGCGGATCATAAAGGAGGTAGCCCTCCTTGGAGGCCGCGTCCAAAGTGCTTTGCATGTGTGTGATTGCCGGAGCGAACAGTCCGTAGTCTTTAGACAGGTCGCTCACTTCGCGGTTCACTTCGCTATCCATGACCCGCGATTTCGCAAAGACAAAACCCTGTGGCTCGGAGAGGCCTGACCATGGATCGCGCTTGATCCAGAACAGGGCTGCGAGAACCGTGATCGCGAGAACAGCGAGTACTGTTGCATACTTGCTTCTGCGTATCAGTGCCTTCCTTCGCTCTATGGGGGAGTTTGTATGGGTTGGTGCAAAGAAAAAGCTGAAAGAGAAAGGGCTGGTTGCGGGGTTCTTTACGGCGCTCGATTGACGTGGGGGGGGCTTGTCGCGTATGGCGCAAGGGCGCGGAGGGCCGGGTGACCGCTTGGGGCAACCCGAGAGGAAAGTCCGGACTCCACAAGGAAACGGTGCCGGGTAACGCCCGGGCAGGGCAACCTGACGGAAAGTGCCACAGAGAAGAGACCGCCTGCGGTTTCGTGGGTAAGGGTGAAACGGTGGGGTAAGAGCCCACCGGGGTTCTGGTAACAGCACCCGCATGGCAAACCCCACCGGGAGCAATGCCGAATAGGAACCTTACATGGGCCGCCTTGGCTCAAGGTTCGGGTTGGCAGCTAGAGGGGCGTTGGCAACAGCGTCTTGAGATGAATGGTCACACAGGGCGGGGCAACCCGTCTGGACAAGATCCGGCTTATAGGCCCTCCGCGCGTTTTTCTGATGTTACGAAATAAAGGCCCAGGAGCAAAAGAGCGGCGCCTGTGAGCTTTGTGTATGTGAGCGGTTCTCCGACAATGAAGGTTGCAAGAACCCATGCTGTGAAAGGTTCTGCCAACGCCAGTGTAACGGCCGTTGAGGCGGGCAGGGCCTTGAGGCCCCAAGTGTAAAGCGCATAGGCGACGCCTGTTGAGAGCAGGCCAAGGGCGAGCAATGTGTAGGGGGCTGTGCCTGTGAGTGCCCAGTGCCACGGGATGAAGGCGAAGACTGGCAAAGTGAAGATCGCGGCGAGCGCGAAGGTGCTTGCGGCGATGGTTGCGGATGGGGCGTGTGGTGACATGCGGCTGCTGGCGAGCGAGTAAGTTGCGTAAGTGAGGCCAGCGGCGAGGGCCAGTATGATGCCGGCCCAAGTGAGGCCTTCCGTCTGGCCGGAGAGCACAAGCAGGCAGGCACCGAAGATGGCGCTGGCTTGTCCGGTGAGCTTGCGGGCGGTTGGCTTGCGGCCTTGGGTGAGGTCATAAAGCGCGACCCAAAGCGGGGCCGAGCCGATGGTGATCGCCGTGCCGATGCCCACCCCTGCGCGCAGGACTGCGGCGAAGAACAGCAGGTTGTAGGCGGCGATTGCCACACTGGCCAAGAGGAGCGGTCTGCGCGGGAGTTGGCTGAAGGCGCGGCGCGCTGTCGGCTGTGCGAGCGCAAGAGCGCACAGAGCTATTGCACCGATAAGCAGGCGTAAGGCACCGACGACGAGAGGCTCGCGCGCGTCAGGCAGAAAGCTCTGGAATGTGCCGGTTGTGCCCCAGAGCATAGCGGCTACGAGAACGGCGATGATGGCTGAGTTACGTGACATAGGCGCGTTTCCGGTGTTTATTCGCCTATGGCAGATCGCAACCTCGGTGAAAAGAGGGCGCTGGCGTGTCTTTGCGGTTGACTCGGGCGAGCGAGCGCTTAAAAGGCTGGTCTGATATAGAATTCATGGGCCGCACGCAAATGTGCCTGCCCCACTGCTGGAGATGACCAATGGCGAAGCCAACCACGATCAAAATCCGCCTGAACTCGACCGCAGGCACTGGCCACTTCTACGTGACCAAAAAGAACGCGCGCACGATGACCGAAAAGATGGTTGTTCGTAAGTACGACCCTGTTGTGCGTAAGCATGTTGAATACAAAGAAGGCAAGATCAAGTAAGATCTGGCTTCATCTGAGAGTTTCAGAGCCGCGCTCCCAGCACAGGGGGCGCGGTTTTTCGTTTTGCTGACAGAAGAGGGCAATATGCCGGAGTTACATGTGTTATGCGGGCGGATCGCCTCGGGAAAGTCGACGCTGAGTGCCGAGCTGACGGCTCATGGAGACATGGTTTGTTTGGCCGAAGATATGTGGCTTTCGGGGCTGTTCGGCGACCAGATGAACGCGATCGCGGATTATGTGCAATGCTCGGCTAAGGTGCGAGCAATCGCTGGCCCGCTTTGTGTTGATATCTTGCGCGCGGGGGCTTCAGTTGTGATGGACTTTGCCGCCAACCGGCGGGTTGATCGGGCCTGGATGTTGAGCCTCGCTGAAGCTGCTGGCGCTGAGGCGCAACTGCATTATCTGGATGTGGCAAGTGAGATCTGTCTGGAACGCTTGCAACGTAGAAATGCCCTCGGGGAGCACCCGTTTGCAGTTTCGGAAGATCAGTTTTGGCAGATCAACAAGCACTTTGAAGCACCAACAGAAGACGAAGGCTTTTCGCTGGCATTCTACCACTGAGGTGGCACTCGGAAAGGTAGCTGTCGAGCATGTGCTGCGCCATTTTCGGGGAAAGTGCGCTCATGTCGATACCGGCCTCGGCACGCCAGATAGCGCCACGGCCCATGAGAAAGCTCTCGACCGTTGCCGAATATAGCACCTCTTTGCTCTTGAAATGATTATAAAATCCTCAGCGTGTTTGCCGAGCATGTGGCGGTGTTCAGGGAGAGTTGCCAGCCGTGGGATAGATAGGACTTCTCACTTTTGAGTGATCGCTCAACAATTAGCTTGAGTGATCGCTCAACAACCCTTAGGTGCTGTGTATCGGATAACGCAACACACCCTGAAAGGGCATATTATGGCGACCTTTACTATTCACACGATCGAAACCGCACCGGACGCGGGCAAACCGCTTTTGGAAACTTCGCTGAAGAACAACGGCCGCATCCCGGGTTTGCACGGCACAATGGCCGCCGCCCCGCCGCTGCTGGCCGCCTACAACTTCGCGCATCAGCAGTTCATGGCGACGTCTATGACCGACGAAGAGAAGACCGTTGTTTGGCAAACGATCAACGTTGAGAGCAATTGTCATTACTGTGTGCCAGCGCACACGGGCATCGCCAAGATGATGAAGATCGATGACGCGATCACAGAAGCGCTGCGCAACGAAACGCCGCTGCCGACCGCCAAGCTTGAAGCCCTTCGCACATTTACACTGGCTTTGGTGCGCGACCGTGGCTTTGTTGCTGATGCCGACACGCAAGCGTTCCTGGATGCTGGCTTTAGCGAGACAAACATCCTTGAGATCATTCTTGGTGCGGCGCAGAAGTTGATGTCAAACTACACCAACCACTTCGCAAAAACGCCTGTTGACCAAGTGTTCCAGAAGTTTGCTTGGGAAAAGCAGGCCGTTGCCGCCGAGTAAGTAAACCTGAGGCGCGCTCGAATGTGGGCGCGCCTTTAACACCTGTTTGACAATCTTGCTGGTCATCAACATCATCTTGAACTTGTTTGATATCTCGGAACTCGGCCTATGGTTGGCTGGTGATCGGGCTGTGTTCGGGCAGTGTTTTCTTAAGGAGCAGACATGACAGATCCTCTTCGCATCGACATCGTTTCTGACGTGATGTGCCCTTGGTGCATCATCGGATATCGCCAGCTTGCACAGGCGCTTGAGGCGTCGGACACAGCGCATGAAATACATTGGCACCCGTTTGAGCTTAACCCGCAGATGCCGCCGGAAGGGCAGAACACCCGCGAGCATATCATCGAGAAATACGGCAGCACACCGGAGCAATCAGAGCAGTCGCGTCAGCAGATGGCGGCTTTGGGCGACAGTCTCGGCTTCAAGTTTGCCTGGACTGATGCGTCGCGGATGCACAACACTTTCAACACCCATCAGCTTTTGCACTGGGCCGATGCGCATAATCGCCGCCATGATCTGAAGATGGCGTTGTTTTCGGCGCATTTCACCGACCAGCGCAACCTGTCAGACAACAACGTGCTGGCGGATGTTGCCGGCGAGATCGGCTTGGACCGTGACGAGGCCTTGGCTGTGCTGGACGATCAGCGGTTTGCAGATGACGTACGCAGTGCAGAGGCTTTTTGGCAGCAGCAGGGAATTTCCGGCGTGCCTGCTGTGGTGTTTAAGGGCAAGCACCTTGTCACAGGGGCGCAGGGCGTGGAAAACTACACCAGCATACTGAAGCAACTTGCCGAGATGAAGGACTAGCCCATGGCCCGTGCCGCTAACTATGATCGTGATGCAGCGCTTGACGCCGCCATGACCGTGTTTTGGCGCAAGGGCTTTCATGCGACGTCGCTCAAGGACTTGGAAGCCGCTCTGAGCATGAAACCCGGCAGTATCTATGCGGCGTTTGAAAGCAAAGAGAACCTCTATCTGTTGGCGCTGCAACGCTATTTTGAGGCGTCGCGTCGCGGGTTTCGCACACAGTTGGCTGGCTTTGACTCTCCCTTGGCGGGGTTGGCCTCCCAGTTCCAGAGTTATGTTGACCTTGCAGATGAGGACGCGACACGCCAAGCCTGTATGTTGATGAAAACGCTGGTGGATACCAGATCAACCGACCCCAAGATTGCGGAGGTTTCAAAGAGCTATCTTGAGGCAATATGCGCCGAGTTTGCGCAGGCGTTTGAGGCCGCACGCGATTTGGGAGAAATATCGGCTGACGCTGATCCAAAGCGGCTTGCGCGGCGTTATCAGGCCAATATCACAGCGCTGCGTGTTGAGTTGCAGCGCGGAACTTCGGATGCCGATGTCGCCAACCTTGCTGCGGACATGACGCAAGAGACGCTTGGATTGCGCGTTGGTGCCTAGTATTTGTCGGCTGGCTTGTTCCGCAGTTTGCGATACCAGCTCTTGTTGGCGACGATAAAGGCGTCGATCATCGGGCCGACACCGCCGACTTGCCGACCCTTGAGGTAAAAGAACCCCGCGATTGCGCCGAGGGTTGCGCCGCCTGTGTCGATGATCAGGTCTTTCATCGTGTCCACAAGGCCGGATTTTTGCATGTTCATGCCAAAGGTCTGATCCATGGCAAACTCGAACACCTCCCACAACGCGCCGATCGAGAGGCTGACGCAAAAGGCCAGCATAGCCAGTGCCCAAGGCGGGGCGGCGTAGCGGTCGCCCTCAAACAGCATAAAGATCAGCAAGAAACCGAGCATGGCAAAGCTGAGGGCAGAAAGGAAATGCAAGGCGACATCCCACCACCAGAACTTGCCGTAGAAATCTGCGACCTCGCCGAGGAACAGTGTGGCAAAGATGAACAAGACAGCCGCCGTAAGCAGGGAGTTGGGCAAGCGAAGGCCAAAGACCCGTGCAAAGCGCTGCGGCAGAAAGGTGAGCACCAGCGTTGCAGTGGCAACAAACACCGTCGACCAAGCCTGCGCGACACCGCCTGCAACGGCCTCCAAGAGCAGCACAGACTGAATGATCCAGACGACATAGGGGCGTGATTGTTGCATTGGGGCTTTCAGTTTGGGCACTTGCACCCAATATAGGGGCTATGAGTAATTTTGCACCATTACGGCTGGCAAGCTACAACATTCGCGCAGGTCTTGGCAGCGATTTGCGGCGCGAACCATTGCGTGTGCTGCGGGCAATTGCGGCGTTTAAGGCCGACGTCGTGGCCCTGCAAGAAGCTGACTTTCGCATGGGCGCGCGGCCTGCGGCGTTGCCGCGGGAGTTGATCGAGAGCCACACAGGGCTGCGAGCCCTGCCTGTCGCAGACAATGAGGTGAGCCTTGGTTGGCACGGCATAGCGCTTTTGGCGCGGCCCGATTTGCAGGCTGCTGATGTCCACCGCTTCCCGTTGCCGGGGCTTGAGCCGCGCGGGGCTGTGGCGGTTGATCTGCCTCACCTGCGTGTGGTTGGTGTGCATCTGGGCCTGTTGCGGCGCTCGCGGCGGTTGCAGCTTGACCACATTCGCGAGGCGCTTGATGCTTTGCCAGAACGCCCCACGATCATTCTGGGGGACTTCAACGAGTGGTCGCGCAAGGCGGGGCTGGGGCGGCTGGCGCAGAGTTACAACATTCTGACACCAGGGCGCACTTTTCCTTCAAGCCTGCCTGTTGCCGCGCTTGACAGGATCGCCCATTGCGAGCGCTTGCGGGTGAAACCACTGGATATTCCACGCGCCACGAAGGGCAGCCACCCGTCCGATCACCTGCCGATTCTGGCAGAGGTGAGCGCGGTTTAGAGCAAGCTATGCTCTTGCAGCTCTGTTCGCAGGGTATCGGGCGAGGTAAAATGCACAGCCTGCCAGCCAACAGCACGTGCGCCTTCAACGTTTGCGAGGCTGTCGTCGATGAACAGGCAGTCTTGCGGGGTGAGGCCGTTGCGCTGGGTGAGGAGGCGGTAGATCTCGGGTTGTGGTTTGATCATTTTCTCGACGCCGGACACCACGGTATCTTCAAACACTTCCGCAAGCTCGGGGTGGGCGGCGAGGCCCAGGGGCCATGTCTCGGCCCCCCAGTTGGTGAGGCCGAAAATGCGATGCCCAGAGTGCTTTAGCTCATGCAGAATGCTCCATGTGCCTTCTATCTTGTGCTGTATCGTGTCGGGGAAGCGCTCAAAGAAACCCGCCAGCAGGGGGGCGTGGTCGGGATGGGCTGCTTGGATAGCCTCTGCGATCGAGCGACCACGGTCTTGTTCAAGGTTCCATGCGAAGAAGTCTGATTCGGTGAAGAACTGTTCGATTGCAGTTGCATCGTCAAAGGCGTGCCGGAAGGCCGCGTGGGCATCCCAGGCTACGAGCACATTGCCGATGTCAAAGACGATATTTTTCATGAGGTCAGCCTGCCAAATTTGCTTGCTTGAAATGAAAAGGGCCAGTCGCGGTGACTGGCCCTATGTCTTGTTTGCTTCGCTCGCCTGACTACTCGGAATTGCCGAGGAACATGAGCAGGAACTGGAACATGTTCAGGAAGTCGAGGTAGAGGTTCAGCGCGCCGTGGATGGCTGATTTGTCGAGCCACTCCTGATCGCCGTGGTGGGCGTGGGCGAGGTATGTGGTTTTGATCTGCTGCGTGTCATAGGCTGTGAGGCCAGCAAAGATCAGCACACCGATCATCGAGATCGCGTACATCATTGCAGGTGACTGGAGGAACCAGTTGATCACCATGGCAACCAAAAGGCCGATAACACCCATGATCAGGAAGCTGCCCCAACCGCTGATGTCTTTCTTGGTGGTGTAGCCCCAGAGTGACAGGCCAGCAAAGGCGATGGCTGTTACGAGGAAAGTCTGCACAATCGAGAAGGTTGTGTAGAAGATGAAGATCGAGCTAAGCGACACACCGATGAGGGCTGCGAAGGCAAAGAAGAACAGCTGTGCGCCTGCGGCTGAGATACGGTTGGTGACCGCGCCAAAAGCGAAGATCATGCCGAGCGGTGCGAGCATGATGACCCAACGCAGGGCCGAGGTGTAGATCGCGGCGCCGAAGCTTGTGAGCATGGTGCCGTTTGGCATAACGCCTGCGGCGGTGGCCGGATCAGTTGTGGTCGCGAGGCCGGCGATGGCCCAAGCCGCGAGTGCTGTGATCAGCATGCCGACGGACATCGTGCCGTAGACCTTGTTCATATGGGCGCGTAGCCCGGCATCAATCGCTGCGGTGCGTGTGCCGACGCCGGATTGAATGTTTCCAAATTCTGCCATGTGCTAGCCTCCGAGAAAGGTTAAAACAGTGGCCCCGCCGTGTTTGGCAGGGCCTTCTTATTCAATATCGGTGAGGTCGCAGCATATTTCAAGGACAACCGGTGCCCTAAGTCAGCTTATTTGCACCAATATTGCGGCACGTCCCATGCAGGGCGGCGGCTTTCGGCTTTGGCCTGCGCTTGGGTGAGGCCAATATCTCTGAGCTGCTCGGCGCTGAGCGCGCCAAGAGCGCGGCGTGATTTGCGGGTTTGCAACAGGGCTGAGAGCCATCCGGAGCGAACCTCACGTGCTGGTGTTGCGCGGATGGCGTGGGTGTTTGTCAGTGCTCGTGTCATATCAATTCTCCTTTTGTGATATGTTGCGGTGTTACATTCTATGTATTGATATGTAGCCGGGCTTCTGACATAAGGAAAATGAATGTTTGTTTAGGCATCATCACGGAGTTTGATATGAGAAACCTCGACATCACCACACTGCGCTCGTTTTTGGCCGTGGCTGACTACGGCGGCGTCACCCGGGCGGCAGGGATGCTCAATCTCACCCAATCAGCCGTGTCGATGCAGCTCAAACGGCTGGAAGAGCTTTTGGGCGTCAACCTGCTTGACCGCAGCAGTCGCAAGATCGCGTTGAGCAGTGATGGCGAGCAATTGCTCACCTTTGCGCGGCGCATGGTTGCGCTCAATGACGAGGCCGTGGGGCGGCTGACAGAAGATGTGTTTGAGGGCGAGATCACCCTCGGCGCACCGCATGACGTGGTGTATCCGATTGTTCCGCAGGTGCTGAAGGCGTTTCATGCGGCTTACCCGAGGGTCAAGGTGAGGCTGCTGTCGTCAAGCACGATGAGCCTGCATGATACGCTGTCAAAGGGCGAGGCCGACTTGATATTGACCACCGAAGCGCAGCCACTGTCGGGGGGCGAGACCCTGACAGAGATGCCGCTGCGTTGGGTTGGTGCAATTGGCGGGCAGGTGTGGCGTAAGACGCCGTTGCCGCTGGCTTTTTGCTCGTCTTGTATCTTTCGTCCGCTGGTTCTGAGCAAGTTGGAGCTGGCAGACATGGTGTGGGATATGGCGATAGAGTCGTCTGAAGACCGCTCTGTCGAAGCAATGATCAGCGCTGATCTCGCCATCGGCGCGATGATGGAAGACAGTATCCCGCCACACTTGGAAGCGCTGCCTGCGAACTGTGGCTTACCAGACCTTGGCCGTCAGAAGATCAACCTTTACGGGGCGATTGCCCGCGACGAGGCAACTGCGCATTTGGCGGATTTGATCCGGCAGGGCTATGGCAAGGCTGTGCTGCCAATGGTGCGCTCTGCGTAACAAGCTCAAAGACTCATCAAAGAACCAAAACGCCCAAACCATGCAATAACTCGGTGGCTTGCGCCTTGGAAATGACCGCGCCTTTGAAGCACGTCGCGGTGGAGAGCGTCAGAACGCCGAGGTCGGCTGATCGCAGGTCGGCACCCTCAAAACGAGCGGTTGCTAAATGGGCATTGTTCAGTCGGCACCTGTCAAAGGTAGCGTCGCGAAAGTCGCATTCGGCGAGGTCAGCCTCTGTAAAGTCTATCCCGTCTAACTGACATTTCCGAAAGTTCATTTTGCGCAGGAAAGCCCCTGTAAGAAGGGAGCCTTTGAAGTCTGATCCCAGAGCGCGTGCATCCTGAAAGTCGGCGCCTGTGAGCTTGCAATCATGGAACCTTGCGCTTGAGATATCTGCGCTCGACCACTTTGTGAGAGACAGATTGCACCCTGTAAACCACGTGTCGGAGGCGCGCGCATAGCTGAAGTCGGCCTGCATTGCGGAGCATTTTACAAAAGAGCTGTCCTCAAGGAGTGCGTTTTTGAACGTGCAGTCCTGAAAGGTGCAATTGTCAAAGTGATATTGTGAAAGATCCATGTCATCAAAACGCAGTGATTTGAATGTGCAGGATGTGAAATCATTGCCGTCAAGATTGGCGATGTCGGCAATGATCTGCATTTGATTTAGCCTTTCGACACGCTGTTTTAGTCAACAAGTGTGATCACGACTTTGCCGGTTGATTTGCGCGTTTTCAAGAGCGCCATGCCTTCGAGAGCCTGATCAAGCGGCAGCGCGTGGCTGATGTGAGGGGTGATGCGGCCCTCGTGCAGCCAGCCTGCCAGCGTGGTCAGGCTGTCGGTGACGACTTCGGGCTTAAAGCCCATGTACCCGCCCCAATAAAACCCGATAACAGTGAGGTTTTTGACCAACAGGTGATTGGCTTTGATCTGCGGCACGTCGCCCGAGGCAAAGCCGATGCTGAGCAGGCGGGCTTCGGGGTTGCAGGCGCGCATGGCGGCGGTGAACTGCTTGCCGCCGACAGGGTCATAGACAACATCGGCCCCTCCGAGCGCTTTGACGGCTGCATGGATGTCTTCGCAAGAGGCGTCAATCAGGTGATCTGCTCCTGCGGCCTTGGCAATGGCCAGTTTGTCGGCCCCGCGTGCACATGCAATTACGGTTGCTCCCATGAGCTTGCCGATTTCGACAGCCGTGAGGCCGACACCTCCGGCAGCGCCAAGCACGAGAAGAACTTCGCCTTTTTTCAACTTTGCTTTGTAGTCTAATGCTACATGGCTGGTGCCATATGCGACTTGCAAAGCGGCCGCGGCGTTCATATCGGTGCCTTCAGGCAAGGGCGTGACACGGGCCGCATTGACGCAAGTGTAGTCAGCAAGACCGCCCGAGCCGCCGAACACGGCAACAGAGCTGCCAATCGGCGGACTGCTGACACCTTCACCGTGCGCCTCGACGATGCCCGAGATCTCCATTCCCAAAGTGAAAGGAAGCGGGGGGGTGTCTTGGTATGTGCCGTTGATCATCAGCAGGTCAGCGAAGTTAAGACCACAGGCTTTGATTCGGATACGCACCTCTCCAGTGGCCGGCACGGGGCGGGGAATCATCTCGATTTGAGGATCTTGCCCGAAAGCGCGAAGCCGCAGAGCGCGCATATTTTGGGAGGTTTGATCAGTTCTGGTCATGGGGAATTCCTGCTATGTTTTCACCTGATAGCCGACAGTGCAGTCTCGTTATAGTAGTATTGAAAGTTAAGCTCATCCCGTTTTCACTATTTGTTAGCGTTGGTGTCCTAATGTTTGACTTGACCGATCGATGGAGGCTGACTTTGTGAGTAGAGATTCGCGTAAAACGTGTGATTGTTTGTTTCCCTAGCCTTTTACGGTAGTGTTTTTGTGTTTGACGCGCTATGAGTTATGTTTAGACGTTGTCTAGCGAGTAAAATGGTGTAAATACGCTTCTGCTTTTTTCGGGTTATGCCGCGAAGAGCGAGCCCCGGGGGATTGGGTTTGTTGGAAGCTTTATGTAAGATGAGGAATGTTAAATGGCTCACCCCGTAGATGTGCACGTAGGAAAACGAGTTCGGCACCGCCGCTGGCTTGTTGGGATGACACAGCAACAACTTGCTGAGGAAGTTGGGATCAAGTTCCAGCAGATTCAGAAATATGAAACCGGAGCAAACCGCGTCAGCGCGTCAAGGCTTTGGGATATTTCGGAAACACTGGATGTGCCTGTAAGCTTTTTCTTTGAGGGCCTTGATGTCAGCGATGCTGCC
Organism: Lentibacter algarum; assembly: GCF_018860975.1. GTDB lineage: Bacteria > Pseudomonadota > Alphaproteobacteria > Rhodobacterales > Rhodobacteraceae > Lentibacter > Lentibacter algarum_A. The sequence goes on along the minus strand of NZ_JAHKQI010000003.1, from coordinate 66,475 downwards.
GAGACTTTGTCAGAGCAACTTCCGGCGGATTTGCTGGGCGACAAAGAGGCGATGGAGTTGATCCGCTCTTACTATGCGATCCCCGAGAACCAGCGTCGCCGCTTGTTTGATCTGGCACGGGTTTTGAGCGACGTCGCTTGAGCCTGACGCGTTGATTGGGTAGGGCTTACGTAGCAATAGCGCGGAGCCGACGATGCCTGACATAGACGCAATTGAAATTTTGAGAACCGCGCATGCGATGGCCGAGGCCGCTCGCGGCGCGGTTCTTCCGTTTTTCCGTGGCAATAACCTTGGAACGGCCAACAAACTTGCAGGCGGTTATGACCCTGTTACCGAAGCTGACAAAGGCGCGGAGCGGGCTATGCGTGCGGTGCTGGCTGATATGCGCCCCGATGATGCGATCATTGGTGAGGAATATGGCAGCGATGCTGGCAGCACCGGGCTGACGTGGGTGCTTGACCCGATAGATGGCACACGGGGGTTTGTATCCGGCACGCCAACATGGGGCGTGCTGATCGGGTTGAACGACAGTTCCGGGCCGGTTTTCGGGATGATCGACCAGCCCTACATCGGCGAGCGTTTCTGGGGCGGGCTGGGCTATGCCGAAATGCAAGGCCCACAGGGGGCTAACGCATTGAAAGCCCGCGATAGCCGCCCTCTGAGCGAGGCCGTGTTGTTCACCACTTTTCCCGAGGTTGGAAGCGCGGATGAGCGCAAGGGTTTTGAAGCGGTCGCTGCCGAGGTGCAACTGACGCGCTACGGCATGGATTGCTACGCCTATGCACTGCTGGCGGCGGGGCAGATCGACTTGGTGGTCGAGGCGGGCCTGTCAAACTATGACATCTGCGCACCTATTGCTGTTATCGAAGCGGCAGGCGGAATCGTAACCAACTGGCAAGGTGAACCAGCGCATGACGGGGGGCGTGTTCTGGCTGCGGCGAGCGCTGAGCAACATGCTGCGGCTTTGCAAATTTTACGCAGGATTGCATAACGGCCCGCGGACAGTTTAGGGTTACGTCAGCGTGTTTCTCTGCCCTTTTCCAACACGCAACAGCCGGTTCTGAGGGGGCGCAACCAAAGAGGTGCGCATGATTAACTCATTGAACGAACCAGAAACCCTGATCAAAAACGCTGATCATATCCTGACGATGAACGACTCCCGTGAAGAGCTTCGCGGCGCTGATGTTTTGGTTAAAGGTAATGTTATCAAGGCTATAGGGCACAATCTTGAAGGTGCGGGTAAGGTGCTCGATGCAAGAGGTTGCGTTGTGACACCGGGGCTTGTGAACACCCACAACCACTTGTTCCAAACGCTCACGCGTGCGGTGCCCGGCGGCCAGGATGCGCTCTTGTTTGGTTGGCTGCAAACGCTCTATCCGATCTGGGCACGCTTCGGGCCGGAAGAGATGTTTGTAAGCGCGCAAGTCGGGCTTGCCGAACTGGCGTTATCAGGCTGCACGATGAGCTCGGATCATCTGTATCTCTACCCCAACGGCGCTCGGCTTGACGACACCATAGAGGCGGCCAAGACCGTTGGGCTACGCTTTCATCCTACGCGCGGCGCAATGAGTATTGGCGAGAGCGACGGCGGCCTGCCACCCGACAGCTTGGTTGAGCGCGAGGCCGCCATTCTGGAAGATTGCATTCGCGTGATTGACGCCCACCACGATGCGCGCGAGGGCGCTATGGTGCGGGTTGGCGTGGCGCCGTGCTCGCCGTTTTCTGTGAGCCGCGAGTTGATGCGCGATGCCGCAATTCTGGCACGCGATAAGGGCGTGATGCTGCACACTCATTTGGCGGAAAACGAGGAAGACATTGCCTATTCGCTAGAAAAGTTCGGCTGTCGGCCCGGGCAATATGCTGAAGATCTGGGCTGGACGGGGTCGGATGTCTGGCACGCACACTGCGTTAAACTTGACGGTCAAGAGATTGATTTATTTGCACGTTCCGGCACCGGCGTTGCGCATTGCCCCTGCAGCAATTGCCGACTTGGCTCTGGCATTGCTCCTGTGCGCAAGATGCGCGATCGCGGCGTGAATGTTGGCCTCGGCGTTGATGGCTCGGCGAGCAACGATGCTGGCAATCTGATGTTGGAGGCGCGCCAATCAATGTTGTTGCAGCGGGTTGCTAGCGGAGCCGACGCGATGAGTGCGCGCGAAGCACTTGAGATCGCCACACGCGGTGGGGCTGAAGTGCTCGGGCGGCCGGACTGCGGGCAGTTGAGCGTCGGAAAGCAAGCCGATATCGCTGTTTGGGATGTCTCCGGCGTCGACACTGCGGGAAGCTGGGATCCGGCTGCGCTGCTGCTCGCGGGGCCAAACAAAGTTAAGGAATTGTTTGTTCAAGGCCGCCATATTGTGCAGGATGGGCAAATGCCGCATTTGGACTTGAGATCCATCATTGGGCAACAAAATGCTTTGGCAAAGAAGCTCATGGAGGGTTGAGAATGCGAATTACGACTTTAGCGACAATGGTTTTTGGGTTGGTTTTGAGCGCCAGTGTCACCAGTGCCGAACCTGTGCGCGAGTTTGCCGGATGGGTAAGCCAGCTGCGGGCACAAAACGGGCTCGGGCCCCTGAAAACAAGTAGCAAGCTCGAAAAGATTGCGAACAAACACGCGCAGGATATGGAGAAACGCGGTTTTTTCTCGCACACAGGCTCTGACGGCTCAACGATTGGCAGGCGCGCCAAGCGTGGGGGCTACAAGTATTGCACCATTGGCGAGAATATCGCGCAGGGCCAAAAAAGCGCTCAAGAGGCGATGCGGGATTGGACAAAATCACCGGCCCACAAAGCGAACATGCTCAAAAAGGGCGTGACCGAGATCGGCGTTGTACGCACCAAGAGCAACTATTGGGTGCTGGTCGTTGCGGGTAAAAGAGGCGACTGCTAGGCGGCTTTGCGATTGCCCCTAAGGCAGGAATGACGTTAACGTGCCCCTGAAGAGCAGGGGCGCGCAAATGGCTGAACTTGGCGACATTCAACCAGACATTGAAGATGAAGTGTATGAGCTGACACGGCGTGACGTTTCCGCGCTTCTTGCGGCTGTCGAGTTGGGCGACCGCACGCTGCTTCTTGAGCTCATGGAGCCCATGCACGCGGCGGACATTGCCGACTTGCTTGAGCAGGTTTCAAGCAGTGAACGGCGGGCGCTGATCGAGCTATACGGCGTCGAGTTTGACGGAGAGATCCTGTCGGAACTTGACGAGAGCCTGCGCGAGGAAGTGATCGCGGATCTGCGCCCCGAGGTTCTTGCCGAGGCCGTCCGCGAGCTGGAAAGCGACGATGTTGTTGACCTTCTGGAAGATTTGGATGCGCCGCAGCAAGAAGCCATTTTTGAAGCATTGGACGATGCTGACGAAATGGTCGCGCGGCAGGCGATGTCCTATCCGGAAGACTCCGCTGGCAGGCTCATGCAGCGCGAGGTTGTCGCCGCCCCCGAGCATTGGAGTGTCGGAGATGCGATTGATTTCATGCGCAATTCCGAAGACCTGCCGGAGCAGTTTTACCATGTTGTGCTGGTCGACCCGCGTATGCGGCCTATCGGGAACATCACGCTCGGGCGGATCATGGGGGCGCCGCGCGCACAGCCATTAAGCGAGTTGGTTGAAGAGCTCTTCGAAGTCATTCCTGTTGAGCAGGACGAGGAAGATGTCGCCTATGCTTTCAAGCAGTATCACCTGATTTCGGCACCTGTTGTTGACGACGAGGGGCGGCTTGTCGGAGTGATCACCATTGATGACGCGATGATCGTGCTTGATGAGGAACACGAGGAAGACATCCTGCGCCTTGCCGGTGTCAGCGAGGGCAGCCTGACGGACCGTGTGATCAACACCACCAAGCGCCGCTTCCCCTGGCTGGCTGTGAACCTTGTCACGGCGATCCTGGCCAGCTTGGTGATTGCGCAGTTTGATACGGTGATCAGCGATTTCGTCGCTTTGGCGGTTTTGATGCCGATTGTGGCGTCAATGGGCGGGAACGCGGGAACGCAAAGCCTGACTGTGGCTGTGCGTGCAATTGCCACCAAGGATTTGACAGGCTCGAACGTGTGGCGGGTGATCCGACGCGAGGTTCTGGTTGGAGCGGTGAACGGGTTGATCTTTGCGGTGGTGATGGGCGCGGTCTGCGTGTTTTTCTTCTCGCCGGTGCTCGGCGGGGTGATTGCAGCGGCGATGGTGATCAACATGGTGGTCGCGGGGCTGGCAGGGACGGTGATCCCGGTTTTGCTTGAGAAAATGGGCATTGATCCGGCTTTGGCATCGGGGGCGTTCGTGACCACTGTGACAGACGTTGTTGGTTTTTTTGCCTTTTTGGGCTTGGCAGCATGGGTGTTGATATGAACGATTTGAGCGAGAGAAAAGCGGCAGCGCGCAAGGAGGCGTTTGCACGGCGCAAAGAAGCGCATGAGGCAGATAGCGGCGCAGGTGCGGGCTATTTGTCAGAGGTTCTGGCGGGCTATCGCGGGGTTCCGACCTCGGGTTTTTTGCCAATCAGAACCGAGATTAACCCTGTTCCGGCGATGGCGGAAGCCGCAGCGCATGGGGTTGTCGGCGTGCCGGTTATCCAGCGCATGGGCTTGCCTTTGCTGTTTTCACGGTGGGAACCTGATTGCGCGCTACGCGAAGGGCCGTTCGGGGCGAAGATCCCTAAGGTTGCTGACTATTTCGAGCCCGAGATTTTGATCGTGCCGCTGGTTGCGTTTGACAAGAGTGGCGGGCGGCTTGGCTATGGCGGCGGGTTTTATGATCGCACGCTGGAGCTGTTGCGAAGCAAACGTGCGACACTGGCAATTGGCTTTGCTTACGCCGCGCAGGAGACCGAGGCGCTGCCGCTTGAGGCAACGGACCAGCCACTTGATATGATCGTCACCGAGCGCGGCATCGTCAGTTTCTGAGTATTTTTGCGAAAAGAAAAGCGAGGGTGCGATGAGCCGCAAACATGATTTTGAGGCGAAAGTTGTCTGGACGGGTAACACCGGCGAAGGCACGGCGCATTACAAGGCCTATGAGCGCACCTGGGAGGTTCAAACCGAGGGCAAGCCTGTGGTGAAGTGCTCCAACGACCCGCTTTTGGGGGGCGATCCGACGTTGCATAACCCCGAGGATATGCTGATCGCAGCGCTCTCGTCTTGTCATATGCTTTGGTATTTGCACATGGCGTCGGATGCGGGCGTGACGGTGCTTGCTTATGAGGACGACCCTGTGGGCCATGGTGAGAGTGAGGCGAGCGGGGCCGGGCAATTTGTGAGCGCCGATTTGCGGCCAAGGATTACCGTGGCGGCGGGGACTGATCTTGCCAAGGCCGATGCGATACATAGTGAGATCGGCAAGGTTTGCTTTATCGCACGTTCGGTTGCCTTTCCGGTGCATCACAAGGCGCGATACGTGATTGCATAAGGCGCGGTTGCGGCCTAGGAACGATGATATGAAATTACTGTTTTTAGGCGATGTGATGGGCCGCGCTGGGCGCAAGGCTGTGGGCGAGAAGCTTAAGGGGCTGCGCGAGGCGTGGGGGCTCGACTTTGTTGTGGTCAATGGGGAGAACGCCAGCAACGGCATGGGCCTTTCTGGAGAGCATGCCAAGGCGTTGCTAGAGGCGGGGGTTGATTGCCTCACGCTTGGCGACCATGCGTTTGACCAAAAAGACATGCTGAGCTTTATCGGCAGTGAGCCGCGGATCGTGCGACCTGTGAATTTTGCCAAGGGTGCTCCGGGCATTGGCGCGAAGGTGTTTCAGGACACGCGCGGGCGCAAGGTTCTGGTCGCACAGGTGCTTGGGCAAGTGTTTATGAAGCGCGCTTATGAAGACCCGTTCGGGCAGATTGATGCGGTTCTAAAAAAGCACATACTTGGCGGTGCCGTGCAGGCGGCGATTGTTGATGTGCATTGTGAAGCGACCAGCGAGAAGATGGCGATGGGCCAGTTTTGCGACGGGCGTGCGAGCCTTGTTGTGGGCACGCATACGCATGTGCCGACGGCTGATGCACAGATTTTGCCCAATGGCACGGCCTACCTTACGGATGCTGGCATGTGCGGCGACTATCTCAGTGTGATTGGCATGGAAAAAGCCGAACCGATGCGCCGGTTTGTGACCGGTATGAACAAGGGCCGTTTTACGCCTGCAACGGGCGAGGCAACGCTTTCGGGCATTTATGTCGAGACCGACGACAAGACCGGCAAGGCTCTGAAGCTGCGTATGGTGCGGGTCGGCGGACGGCTGGAAGAAGCGATGCCGTAATGCGTAACTTGGGGCCAATCATCGCGTTGCTAGTGATTGGGTCGGGGTGGGGTTTGACGATCCCGTTAACCAAGATAGTTGTCTCAACCGGGCACCAAGCGCTTGGGCTGGTGTTCTGGGATGTGTTCATTTGCACCGTTGTTCTAGGTGGGCTGACCTATGCACGCGGAGGCCGGCTTGAGCTGGAAGCGCGGCACATCAAGCTTTATCTCGTTGTTGCGCTTGTTGGCACAATTTTGCCAAATGCTGTTAGCTACAATGCGGCGGCACATTTGCCTGCGGGCGTTATGGCGCTGATCATCTCGATGGTGCCGATGTTTGCATTTCCGATTGCTTTGATGATGGGCACAGATCGCTTCAGCGCGCGGCGCATGCTTGGGTTAGCCATCGGGCTGGCGGGGGTTGCCTTGCTGGTCGGGCCGGAGGCAAGCTTGCCAGAGCGGGCTATGGCTGCATTTATTCCGCTAGCGCTCATCGCGCCGTTTTTCTACGGCATCGAAGGAAACTATGTTGCCAAATTTGGCACAGAAGGCCTGAACCCTGTTGGCACTCTGTTTGGTGCATCCTTCGTGGCTATGGTGATCATGTTGCCGCTGGCGCTTGTCACGGGACAATGGGTTAACCCTGTGCCGTTTGGCGTGCCAGAAAGCGCTCTTGTTACCAGTTCTTTGATCCATGCAGCGGTCTATTCCGGCTATGTCTGGCTTGTCGGACGTGCGGGGGCGGTGTTTGCGGCGCAGGTTTCCTACCTTGTAACGATCTTCGGTGTTGTGTGGTCGATGCTGCTTTTGAAGGAGGCATACTCGCCCTATATTTGGGCCGCGCTCGGGCTGATGCTTGCGGGGATGTTCCTTGTGCAACCGCGCAACAAGGAAGCGCTTGCGTAAGCGCACCACAAAAGCGAAAATCAGCAGCAACAAGAATAAGAAAGACGTATCAGTATGGGCCTTTTTGAGCTGAGCCAAACGACGCAGGCCTTAATGACCCTTGCGGTTGTTGCCGGCATGTTTGCGCTGTTTGTGCGCGAGACTTACCCGACCGAAGTTGTTGCCATCGGCGGTGTGGCTTTCATGCTGATCTTTGATTTGCTGCCTTATCAGGCAGGCCTTGATGTGCTTTCAAACCCTGCGCCCTGGACGATCGCGGCGATGTTCATCGTCATGGGGGCTTTGGTGCGCACGGGGGCGCTGGCGCGGTTTACCAGCGTTGCAGACAAGGTTGCCAAGACAAACCCGGCTTTGGCAATCGGCATGTTGATGGCTTTTGTGGTGATTGCCTCGGCGTTTGTGTCAAACACACCTGTCGTTGTGGTGATGATTCCGGTGTTTGTGCAACTGGCCAAAACGATGGGAATTTCGGCTTCGCGGCTGCTCATTCCGCTGTCATATGCGGCTATTCTCGGCGGCACGATGACGCTGATCGGCACCTCGACAAACCTGTTGGTTGACGGTGTGGCGCGTGCCAACGGGCAGGCGGCGTTCAGCATTTTTGAAGTGACACCGCTGGGCATCGTGCTTGTCATATGGGGGATGATCTACCTACGGTTTATCAGCCCGATGCTGCTGCCCGAGCGTGACAGCATGGCCAGTCTGCTCAGCAATCGCAGCAAGATGAAGTTTTTCACCGAGGCCGTTATCCCTCCGGAGAGCAACATGATCGGGCGCGAGGTGATGGGCATCCAGCTGTTCAAGCGCGACGGTGTGCGGTTGATTGACGTTGTGCGCGGTGACAGCTCGCTACGGCGCAACCTTAAGGACGTGGTTTTACAAGTCGGTGACCGTGTCGTGCTGCGCACCGAGATGACAGAGCTTTTGGGCCTGCAACGCAACAAAGAGCTCAAGCGGGTTGATCAGGTTTCGGCGGTTGAAACCACGACTGTTGAGGTGCTGATAACGCCGGGCGCGCGGATGATCGGGCGCAAGCTTGGCGCGTTGCGGCTGCGGCGGCGTTACGGTGTCTATCCGCTGGCGGTGCATCGCCGGAACCAGAACATTGGCCGTCAACTTGACGAGTTGGTGGTGCGGGTCGGTGATACGCTTTTGCTGGAAGGTGCACCGGATGACATTCACCGCTTGGCAAGTGACATGGATTTGGTCGAGGTCAACCAGCCACAAGACAAGGCTTACCGCCGAGAGCATGCACCGGTGGCGATCGGGGTGCTTGTTGCGCTTGTTGTCTTGGCCGGCTTTGGCGTTGCGCCGATTTTCCTGTTGGCGATACTGGCTGTGGCCGTGGTTCTTCTGTCACGTTGTATTGACGCCGAGGAGGCCTTTTCCTTTGTTGACGGGCGGCTTCTAACGCTGATCTTCGCGATGCTTGCTATCGGTGCTGCTTTGCAAGCCACGGGCGCTGTCGAGATGATCGTGCGGGCGATTGCACCTATGCTGTCGATCATGCCGCCGTTTCTGATCGTCTGGGCGATCTATTTGCTGACAAGTGTGCTGACCGAGCTTGTCAGCAACAACGCGGTTGCGGTTGTTATTACGCCTGTCGCGATCGGTATAGCCGATGCTCTGGGGATTGATGCCAGGCCCTTGATTGTGGCTGTCATGGTCGCCGCGAGTGCATCCTTCGCGACGCCGATCGGATACCAGACCAACATGCTGGTTTACGGCCCCGGCGGCTACAAGTTCACTGATTTTATGCGCGTGGGCATTCCGCTGAATCTGTCGATTGGTCTTCTGGCGTCGGCTCTGATTCCGATACTGTGGCCTCTTTGAGCGAGTTCTCCAGAGCATCGCGCATCTTGCCTTTGAGCTTGCCGACGGCCTGCACAGGAGCGCTGGTATGGCCAGCATAGAGTGCTTTCCAGTTCACGGGTTTGACTGCTTGCAACGCGCCGCCCGCGGCAGGGGTGACGACCCCCTTTGATACCAGCTCTGCGCTGATTTCTGCAGCGGCTTGTGGCGAAATCCTGAACACTTGTACGAGCTTTGCTGCGCTGGCTTGGCCATTGACGCGCGTGAACTGCGCCGCCCAAGGGTAAATGCGCGCAGCGGTGCTCGACAGCGCAGCTGTCGGTGCTCCGGCACTGGCAAGTGTAGGAATGAGTGGCGCAGCAGTTAGCGCGCCGAGCGAGAAGGTAAATTGGCGTCTGTTCATATAGTGGATATAGGCACGATCTCGAAAATTGCGAGTCATTCGCAAGTTTTACATTGGCCAGAACACCAAAATCAGCGGAATCGACACCGCAACGACGATAACTTCCAGCGGCAAGCCCATGCGCCAGTAGTCGCCAAACTTATACCCGCCCGGGCCAAGGATCAGCGTGTTGTTCTTGTGGCCGATGGGGGTAAGGAACGCGGAACTTGCGGCCACGGCGACGGCCATCAGGAACGGATCTGGAGAGACATCAAGCGCGCGGGCCATTTCGATACCGACAGGGGCAGCGACGATGGTGGTGGCGGTGTTGTTGAGCACATCAGAGAGCGTCATGGTGACCAGCATCAGCACTGTCAGGATCGCCCAGGCCGGCATGCCGGAGGTGAAGCTGAGCATGGAGGAGGCCAGCAGCTCTGTCCCGCCAGAGGTTTCGAGCGCTGCGCCGAGGGGGATCATTGAGCCGAGCAACACGACGACAGGCCAGTTGATGTGATCATAAAGCTCGCTCAACGGCAGGATTTTGAGCAGCACGTAGGCGACAACCACAAGGCCGAGCGCGATGGGCAGGTAGACGAGCCCGACACTTGCGGCGGCAACAGCAGCGGCGAACAGCCCGATGGCGAGCCAAGTTTTGCTGTCTTGCGTCACAGCAAGGCCACGGTTGGCAAGTGGCAGGCACCCAAGCCACTCGGTCACATAGGGGCCAGCGTCTTTCGGGACGAGAAGCAACAGGATGTCTCCGGCTTGAATTTCGGTTTTGCGGATATGGCTGGTGATCTTGCGGCCCTGTCGGGATATGCCCATCAGCACGGTTTGCTTGCGCCATGAGAGGCCAACATTCATTGCGGTTTTGCCGTTGATGCGGGCTTCTTCTGTCACAACGACTTCTACCAGATCGAGCCCTTCGCCAGCCGCTTTGAGGCGCTCCTCGCGCTGTATGTCGGCGAAGGCGAGGCTCAGTGTGGCGCGGAACTCGTCAAGCGCATCTGGGCTGGCTTCGAGCACCAGAGTATCCCCCGCACGTAGGCGAGAGTTGCGCGCTGCACCGTAGCGGCGCTTGCCGTCGCGCATGAGGCCGATGATTGCGACGTCTGCCTTTTCTGCGGCTTCCTCAAGCTCGGCGACACGTTTGCCGATCTGCTTTGAGCCTTCCGGAATTGTCAGTTCGGCAACGTAGGCGGAAAAGTCCTCAGCGTCTTTTGCCGTGTCGGAATTGTTGGGGATAAGCCGCCAGCCGAAAAAGGCCACGAAAAGTAGACCGACGAGGGCAGTGATGCCGCCGACCGGCGCAAAGTCAAACATTGCAAAGGGCTCGCCGAGGGTTTCACCACGGATCGAGGCGATAATGATATTGGGCGGGGTGCCGATCAGTGTGGCCATGCCGCCGAGGATGGTTGCGAAGCTCAGCGGCATCAGCGACAGGCCGGGAGCGCGGCCAGCTTTGCGGGCGGTCTGAATGTCAACGGGCATGAGAAGCGCGAGGGCTGCGACGTTGTTCATAAAGCCCGACAAGATGCCGCCAACCGCGCCCATTATGGCAATATGCGTGCCGAGTTTGCGGGTGCTGTCAACGAGTGTGCGGGTGATCAGATAGATCGCTCCGGAACGCACAAGGCCCGCGGAGACGACCAGTACCAGAGCGACAACGATTGTCGCGGGGTGACCGAAGCCGTCAAATGCGTGTTTCGTGTCAACCACACCAAGCACGACTCCGAGCATAAGCGCGGCGAAGGCCACAAGGTCATAGCGCCAGCGGCCCCAGAGAAGTAGGGCAAAGACGCCAGCGAAGAGCGAAAACAGGATGATTTGATCTTGTGTCATATGGTGACACTAACGCGACGCCGCAGGAGTTAGAACGGGAAAATGCGCACAGCCTCGTCAGCCTTTGTCACGGCGGCGCGAGAGAAGCACAGCAGTGATAACGGCTAGGACCATGAGAACAAGGCCGATTGGGTAGTCGAGCAGTTTTTCGGGTTTGCCATTGAGCAAGGACAGCGTCTGGCTGAGTGATATCTCAAGCCGTGGCCCAAGGAAAAAGGCGATGATGAACACAACGATCGGGATGCCGAGGGATGTCATGACATACCCCAACACTGCGAATGCAAGCATGATGCCGATGCCGAAAAGGCCACCAGATGCGAGGTAGACGCCCACAAAGCACATGAGCAGCGCCGAGGAAAAGATGAAGCTTTCGGGTGCGGACACCACCTTGACCCAAAAGCGAAGACCAAACTGGCCGAGCATCAGGTTGCTGAAGTTGGCTATCAGCATGGCTCCGAAGAGGCCGTAAATGAGGCGGCCCTGGTTTTCGAACAGGAACGGGCCGGGTTGAATACCGTGAATCATAAAGGCCGAGATGATCAGCGCCGCGCCGACCGAGCCGGGGATGCCGAGGGTGAGAAGAGGGATCATGTTCGCGCCCATGACCGAGCTATTGGCTGACTCTGACGCTGCGATTCCATGTAAGTTGCCCTTACCAAAACTCTTGGGGTCTTTGTTGGCGCTGCGCGCCGAGGCGTAGGACATGAAGGCTGCTGCGGTCGAGCCGATACCTGGCAAAGCGCCCAGTATAGTTCCGATAACCGAGCCGCGCAGGATCGTATAGCGGCAAGCCCAGAACTCGGCCCAACTGACGGCCGCGTCTGATTTCGGTTGGTTCTTGGGCAGCCTGATCGCTGCACTCACATTCGGCTTTGTTTCACTTAGGCGGCGCAGCAGCTCGGAGATTGCCAGCATACCAATAGCTACAGCAGGAAGCGGCAGGCCGTCGTAAAGCTCGTATTGATCAAAGAACAAGCGTGGAGTGCCATGCTCGGGGTCGGTTCCGACCATCGCCGCCAAAAGCCCGAGGGCGATCGCGATAACGCCCTTGAGCATCGACTGCCCCATGAGCCCCGCAATGACGGCGAAAGCGAGAAGCATAAGGCCGAAGACCTCGACTGGCCCCATTCTAAGCGCAAGAACGGCGAGCGGAGCGGAGATGGTTATCAGCACGATATCAGAAAACGTATCGCCGGTGACCGACGAATAGAGTGCCATCTTGGTTGCCTTCAACGGCTTGCCTTGCTTGGCAAGCGGGTAGCCGTCAAGCGCCGTTGCGGCGGCGTCGGGCGTGCCGGGGGTGTTGAGCAACACAGCCGGTATAGCGCCGCCGACAAGCCCGCCTTTGTTAACGCCCACCAAAAAGCCGATGCCAGCGAGCGGGTCCAAGCCAAAGGTAAACGGGATGGCGATGGCCATAGCCATGACAGGGCCGATGCCGGGAACTGCGCCGACAAACTGGCCGAGGGCGACGCCGCAAACCACAAAGAACAAGTTGATCGGTGTAAGCGCGTCGCCAAAGCCGGCAAGCATAATGCTGAGTTCAGGCATAGAGTGTCCTTTGGGCAGAAGGCGTTAAGGAAGTGGGCGTTCCAGAAGCTGCGCGACGGTCAGCCAGATAAATGCGGGCACAGCCACCGCGCCCAACAACAGCCAAAGCGGGCGCCGCTCATGGGCCAGCCACATTAGCGCAAAGGCCAGCGGTGGTGCGGTGAGCATAAAGCCAAATGCTTTCATCAGGGCGAGGCCCACAACGAGAAGCCCGGCAAACAGCGCGGCGCGAAGCCAATGGTTTTTGTGGTTGTTGTGGGTTTCGGGCAAGATTTCCGAGGAGGGGGCAAAGATAAGCGCAGCGCCACAGAACGCCAGCAAAGCGGCGAGCGCCAAGGGCACGGTGCGCGGTTTTACCCAGCCATAGTCAACGGCGTCGACCTGTGTTGGGATGATCCAAAACCATAGGATCACCCCGAAGAGGACAAAGAAGGCGCCTGTTAGACGATCATTTGCCATCTTACTTCGCAAACAGCGTTGCAACATTCCCGACGCCGTCTACGAGCATCGCTTTGGTGCCTTCAGGGCCGAGATTAATAATCGGCGTCTTGAGTGTGTTCGCGACAACGGATTTAACGTCATCAGCCTCGAGTGCTGCTGCGAGCGCGGCTGTCAAAGCTGCTTTGGCGTCGTCCGGTGTTCCGGCTGTCGTCGCAAAGAAAAAGTAAGGGTCAACATAGATGTCAAAGCCCTGTTCTTGCAGCGTTGGCGTGTCGGGCGCATAGTTGTGCCGGGTGTTGTTCATCGAGGCGATCATTTTGATCTCGCCGCTTTCCAAGAACGGCAGGTGTTCGCCGGCTTCAAAGCCTGCAATTGCTTGGCCACCGAGGATAAGTTTGGTGTTTTCCGCGCCGCCTTTTGTTGCCAGGAACTGGAAGTCGACACCCGCTTGGGCCATCACAAAACGCATGGCCAGCTCTTGAGGTTTTGCATCAGACGATATGGGGGCGTCATTTGACTTGGCATGTTCGACAAGGCCGGGAACATCGTCAAACGGAGCGTCGGTGCGGGCAATCAACGCCAGCTGAGCCCGTGAGGCTGTGCCAAGGTAGTCAAAACTATCAAGGTTGAATTTAAGCTTTTCGGGGCGGTTCACAAGATTGATCAGGATTGGCATGCTCACGCCAAGGCCGATCACGGTGCCGTTGGCAGGACGGTTGGCGATACCTGTAAACATAGCAACACCGCCGCCGCCGGGTTTGTTTTCGGCGATCACGTTCCAGCCGGTTTGTTCCTTCATGGTCTGCGCGATAATGCGCCCGATCGTGTCTGTTGAGCCGCCTGCGCCAAATCCGATCTGGATGGTCAGCGGGCCTTTTGGCGCCCATTCGGCCTGAGCAGCAGTTGCCAAAACCATGGCCGAAGCCACGGCAAGCGCCTTGATTGTCTTTGTGAATTGCATGTTTCTCTCCCTTTGTCGGCGATCTACATACAATAGTCGCCTATAGAAGGCAGCCTAGCAGCAAGTTTGTTAACATGGCAACTAAAAATGAATATGCGTGCATGAGGTTGAACCCTGCACCCCTCATCCCCTATAGATGCGCAAACACTAAAGCGTTTCGCACGAAAGCAGGAACACAGCTTGATTGCGAAGCGCCCACGACATCAATAAGTAGTGCGCGTTTCGCTTTACTATTTAGGTAGGCAATAGCGCGAAACGCTTTAATTCTGAGGATCTTCAAATGGCTGGCCACTCCAAATGGGCAAATATTCAACACCGTAAAGGGCGCCAGGACAAACTGCGCTCGAAACTGTTTTCCAAGCTCTCCAAAGAGATCACTGTGGCGGCGAAAATGGGTGACCCTGACCCGGACAACAACCCGCGCCTGCGGCTGGCTGTGAAAGAGGCCAAGTCGCAATCAGTGCCCAAAGATGTGATCGACCGCGCGATCAAGAAATCAGCGGCGGGCGAGGGCGACGACTACGAAGAGATCCGCTATGAAGGCTACGGGCCCAACGGCGTTGCGGTGATCGTGGAAGCGATGACAGACAATCGCAACCGGACGGCCTCTAGTGTGCGTTCAACCTTCACCAAGAACGGTGGCAACTTGGGCGAGACAGGCTCGGTTGCCTTTATGTTCGAGCGCAAGGGTGAAGTCAGCTACGAGGCTGATGCAGGTGACGCCGACACTGTGATGATGGCTGCAATTGAAGCCGGAGCCGAAGATGTCGAAAGCTCGGAAGAGGGCCACACTGTTTGGTGTGCTGACACTGACCTGAACGAAGTATCGACAGCGCTTGAGGCCGAGTTGGGTGAGTCCGTCAGCACAAAACTGACATGGCGCCCTAACATGAGCACCGAGCTTGAGCTGGAAGACATGCAGAAGCTGATGAAGCTTGTCGATGCTTTGGAAGATGACGACGATGTGCAGCGTGTGACCACCAACTTTGAGGCGTCAGACGAAGTTATGGCGCAGCTCGCGGAAGACTAAGCCGAATGTCTAGTGCGTCGGGTGAAGCACGCCCTTGGCCGCCTGCTTTAGAGCGGTCAGCAACGGTGCAAGCGGCCCTGCAAGCATCCGGCTGTGCTGCACATAGAGAGCCAGGTCGTAGGTTGCTTTCTCATCCAGTGGCACAAGGGTTGTCTGCGCAAGTTCTTTGGTGATCATGGGTTCGGGGATCATTCCCCAGCCCATGCCAAGCTCTGCTGCTTTGGCGAACCCAGCGGTTGAAGGCACAGTGTGATAGGGCGGTGTTGCCGTCTTGTTAAATCGCTGTTGCATCCAGACAAATTGCAAATCGTCCTTGGGGTTAAAGCGCAGCATCGGCGCTTTTGACAGGCCCTCGAAGCTCACACCCTCACCAAACCAACGCTCTACATAAGCAGGGCTTGCCGCCGCAATATAGCGCACGGCGCCCAATGCCGTAACATCACAGCCCTGAACAGGGCGGGCATATGAGGTGAGTGCCGCGGCCACTTCTCCACGGCGCAGCCAATCAAGCGCGTGATCCTGATCATCGACGACGAGATCAAACACCGTGTCGGGAAGCTTGGCGAATGCAGGCATAAGCCAGCTGTCGAGGCTATCTGCGTTGCAGGCAAAGCGAATTGTCTTAAGTTTCTTTTCGGCGTCTTTGGGCGTGTTCGCCCCCGAAAGGCCATCAACCAAATGGGCTTCCATAAGCTCGAGCGTGAGGGCATGTGCTGCGATCTTGTGCCCGACTTCTGTGGCGTGACAGGGCGTTTCGCGCAAGACAAGAACATGCCCGATCTGGCTTTCCAAAGCACTCAGGCGTTGAGACACGGCCGATTGCGTTAATCCCAGCTCTTGCGCGGCCGCTTCAAAGCTACCACTGCGCAAAATGGCGGTGAGGGCGTTCAGGTGTCGTGGATCAAGGTTCATAAGCCTATCTAATGCTAATTTAGCTTCTTTAATTTGATTACTGATCATTCTCCCTGTTAACAAGCGTTAAGCAGTATAGGGGCAGACATGATGCATACGTTTGGGGTCGGATTTTCACTCTCTTTTTCACTGATCCTCGCGATTGGCGCGCAGAATGCTTTTGTGCTTAGGCAAGGCATTCGTCAGGAGCATGTGTTTATCACCTGCATTACATGTGCGCTGTCAGACGCTCTGCTGATCGCCGCTGGTGTTGCCGGCTTTGGCGCGCTGGCAGAAGCCGTGCCTTGGCTGGAAACGGTGATGCGCTATGGCGGTGCGGCTTTCCTGTTCTGGTATGGCCTGCGCAACTTCATCGCCGCTTGGAAGGGCGGTGAGGCGCTTGAAACCGGGGGGCAGGTGCGGGCCAGCATCAAGGGCGTGCTGACAACCGTGCTCATGCTCACGTTTCTCAACCCGCATGTTTACCTTGATACTGTTGTGCTGCTCGGCTCGATCTCGGCGCAGTATGGAGACAAGCTCGTGTTCGCGTTGGGTGCTATGCTGGCGAGCTTTGTGTTCTTTTTCTTGCTGGGTTACGGCGCGCGGTATTTGTCGCCATTGTTTTCCAAACCGATGTCATGGCGGGTGCTTGATGTGATCGTCGGCCTCACCATGTGGGCGATTGCGCTGAAGCTGGTTCTTTAAGAAAATCGAGTTATTGGCCTTGCGGTGCTGCGTGCTTCGTGGCTTCTATTAACAAATGAACGAGTCTTCAAATTATCAACCTGTAAAGGGCGTGTTCTGGATGCTGGTGACGGGCGTGCTGTTTGTCGCTGTGACAGCGCTGGTCAAGCACAACGGCACGCGTATTCCGGCGGCTGAATCGGCATTTCTGCGCTATGCCTTGGGGCTTGTCTTTTTCATTCCGATGATCGGAACTTTGCGCAAAGCACATCTAACCCCGCGCCAACACAAGCTTTTCTGGGTGCGTGGCTTGGCGCACTCGGGCGGTGTGACGCTGTGGTTTTATGCTATGGCGCGCATTCCGATCGCTGATGTGACGGCGATGAACTACTTGTCACCGATTTATGTCACCATCGGGGCGGCGCTGTTCTTGGGGGAAAAGCTGGCGTTCCGGCGCATTCTGGCTGTTGTCGCTGCCTTAGTCGGGGCGCTGATCATCTTGCGGCCGGGCTTTCGGGAAGTGGGGGCGGGGCATCTCGGAATGTTGTTCGCGGCGGTTGTCTTTGCTGTGTCTTACCTCATCGCCAAGATCATGGCTGACGAAACCAACCCCTTGGTTGTGGTTGCGATGTTGTCGATCACTGTCACGGTCGGGCTGTTTCCTATGGCGATGATGAACTGGGTGGCACCGACATTGGGCGAGGTTGGTATCTTGTTTGCTGTCGCCGCTATCGCCACGGCGGGGCATTTCACGATGTCGATGGCCTTTGCTGCTGCGCCGGTAACCGTGACCCAACCTGTCAGTTTCCTGCAACTGGTCTGGGCTGTGACGCTGGGCGTTCTGGTGTTTGACGAAGCGTTTGACCCGTGGGTTGTCGTTGGCGGCTTGGTGATCATCAGCTCGATCGGCTTCATCACCCTGCGCGAAGCTGCTTTGAAGCGAAAGATGCGAACACCGGTTGTGCCGGCGACGAAGTTTTAGCCGACAGATCTAGCAAACAATGATGAGTTCCTGAGCGTCAACTTTGACACCTTTGGCACGTAATTTCTCGAGTATTTGCTTGTTTTTATCTGTCAGGTTTTCAGAGCTGATCGAAACGGATTTCAAGCGCCGCATACGCAACAGGGGCGTGAGATCGGGGCTTGAGGAGATATACAGAAGCTCGACTGTCTCCAGCTTCGGAAGCTTCGCAAGGGGGGCAAGATCTGCAACTCTTGAATGTGATAAGTCGATTTTCTTGAGGTTTTTCAAACTCTTGAGAGACGAAATATCGGTTATGCTTTGCGAGCCGATCACCAGTTCCTCAAGGCCCGTCAGATGCGCAATAGCAGAGATATCACTGACGCCGAGTTGCTGTGCGTGCAGCAGCTTGAGGTTCTTGAAACGGGCGATCTCAGACAGATCGCTCACCACAGTTGCGCCAATATGCAGTTCCGTGAGCTGTGTCATCTCAAGCAAGGGGTCGAGGCTTGGCAGATTGCTGTAGCTGACCATCAGCTTGGTGATATGAGGCATGCTGGCGAGCGTGCCAAAATCAGGCAGATAGGCGTTGTCGAGGTTGAGTGTTGAGCACTGTTCGCTGACGCAATCCGCAACAATCTTTAGGCCGCGCTCTTCGGCTGCGCGGGCGTGGCTTGTGTCGGGTTTTGGCTGGCAGGCGGTCAAGCTTATTGCTGCGGCAGTGAGTAAGCTGAGGCGAAGCTGCATGGGGCTCTCCTTTTGGGCGAGGCTAACACAAGAGAGGAACTGCTGTATTGCTAAAATATTTGAGCAAAAACAATGCATAACACATGTTTGCAAGTGTTTCCTTAGGCCTGCGTGCAGAGTGGTTAACGCCGCCTCGGCGGTGCGGGGCGGGTTGCACAACCCGTGCATATTGCAGTGCATACCACAGTGCATAATGCGTATGCACAGTTTTGCAGCGCAGGTTAAGCGAAATTAACTTAATGCAGCGCGCGGTGCGCGAAGGGCAAAAGAGAGAAGAGCGCTTAACAGACGGCCATCATGTCAAAGGCCTGGACATGAATGCCCTTGGCCTTAAGTCGGGCGACGACATCTTGTCCGGCGGCATCGAGGTTGGCGACGGTGACAGAGACATGTTTGAGGTTCGGCAAGTCGAGCAGGGGGCTGATGTCCTTGAGTTGGCTCATATTCAACAGCTCGATGGTCTCCAGATTGGAGAGCGCTGTCAGGGCCGAAATGTCAGAGACAGGCGCACCGGTCAGATCAAGACGTTTGAGATTGTGCAGGTTTTTGAGCGCTGTAATGTCGCTGAGGTGCGGCGAGCCGATCACCAGCTCTTTGAGCTCGCCCAGTTGCCCGACAGCGCTGATGTCGCTCAAACCAAGGCCCTGCGCGTGCAGCAGTTCAAGCTTGGTGAACTGGCCGATTTCTGACAGGTCTTGCACCTTGGTGCCGCCGATATGCAACTCGGTGAGTTGGGTCATTGCAAGCAGCGGATCGAGGCTGCTCAGGTCGGTGTAGCTCACCATCAGCCGATCAATGTGCGGCATGCCTGCGAGGGTGCTATAGTCGGCTTCGAGTGCATGGGTGAGATCGATCGTGGTGCATTTAACAGCCGCGCATTCGGCGATGACTTTCGGGCCATCCTTTGGCACCGGCGGGGCCATTTTTGCCATATCGGCCGTTTCGGCCATGCGCAAAGCCGCCTCGGCGAGCACGAGTTGTGGCGCGACAAAAGCGATGAGGGTTGCTGTAACGAAAAGGGCTTGGCGCAAATGCATTTCAGTCTCCAACAGGGTGTGCACAGCGTAGCGACATGCGCCAGAACGCGCCAGAACGCGCCAGAATTTGAATTTTTGCAGCGGATTTAGGCCGACTTTGACGGCGTTAGCAGGCGGCGCAAGACGTCGGCCTTTGATATTTGACCGATGGTTTTGCCATCTTCTATCACCGCGATGGCCGCTTCTGTCGTTTCGAAATGCGCCATCAAATCACTGATTTCGGCATTGGCGTCAATTTCGCCTCGGGTGTCTTCGTAGGCTTGCGACATCACATCGCGCGCGCAGAGCACACCGAGCGGGTTCATATGGGCGACAAAGTCGGCAACGTATTCGTTTGCGGGGTTGGTGTAGATTTCCTGCGGAGTGCCGCATTGCACGATGCGCCCGCCTTCCATAATGGCGATGCGGTTGCCGATTTTGAAGGCTTCGTCGAGGTCGTGGGATACAAAGATGATCGTGCGGCCAAGGCTGCTTTGTAGCTCAAGCAACTCATCTTGCAGGCGGGTTCTGATCAGTGGGTCAAGCGCAGAAAAAGGCTCGTCCATCAGCAGGATCGGGGCTTGCGTCACGAAAGCGCGCGCAAGGCCGACACGTTGTTGCATCCCGCCGGAAAGCTCGCCGACTTTGCGGTCGGCCCAGTCGGAGAGGCCGACAAGCTCAAGCTGCTCGCGGGTCTTTGTGTCGCGCTCCTCTGTGCTCATGCCCGCAAGCTCAAGCCCGAGGCCGACGTTGCTGGCGACGGTGCGCCAAGGCAGCAGGCCGAACTGCTGAAACACCATCGAGATATGCGAGAGGCGCAAGTCGCGTAGGGCCTTTGGGCTGGCGGTGTTGACGCTGACTTGCGCGCCTTTGTAGGCGACTTCAACATTGCCGCGAGCAACGGGGTTAAGCCCGTTGACGGCCCGAAGCAGCGTTGATTTGCCCGAGCCGGAGAGCCCCATGAGCACGAGTATCTCGCCCTCGGCCACATCAAGGGAGCAGTTGTGCACACCGAGCACCTGGCCTGTTCGCTCCTGAATTTCGGGGCGCTCAAGGCCTTCGTCCATCAGCGGCAGGGCGGCGTTCGGTTTGTCGCCAAAGACGATTGAGACGTTGTCAAAGCGAACGATGGGAGGCGTTGAAATGCTCATGTCGAGGCCTCCACGCGCAGCATGCGGTCAAGGGCAATGGCGACGGCGACGATCACCAAGCCGCTCTCAAAGCCGAGGCCCGCGTTGACCGAGTTGAGCGCCCGCACGACCGGCACGCCGAGGCCGTCGGCCCCGACAAGTGCGGCGATGACGACCATCGAGAGCGAGAGCATGATGGTCTGGTTGAGGCCAGCCATGATTTGCGGCAGGGCGGAGGGCAGTTCGACTTTCCAGAGCAGTTGCCGCTTGGTCGCCCCGAAGGCTTCAGCGGCCTCGATGAGCGCGACCGGGGTGCTGGACACGCCGAGTTGCGTGAGGCGAATGGGCGCTGCGAGCACGAAGATAAATGTGGCCACAAGGCCGGGCACCATACCGATGCCGAACAGCACGATCATCGGGATCAGGTAGACGAATGTCGGAATGGTTTGCATCATGTCGAGCACTGGCAAGATGGCTTGAAACACCTTCGGGCGGTGGGCGGCATATATGCCGACGGGAATGCCGACGCCCATGCAGAACACGCCTGCAAACAAGATCAAAGCGAGGCTCTCGGTGACTTCTTCCCAGTAGCCCTGGTTGATGGTGTACAAGAAACAGAGCGAGACGATGATGACCCGCGTCGGGCTGCGCTGTAACAGCCAGGTGAGGGCGGCAAACAGCGCAACCATGAGGTAGGACGGCGGGAACTGAAGTGCCGCCAGCACGCCGTCGATAGAGGTGCTCAGCACGGTTTCCAGAAGATCGAAAAAGCCGCCGAAGGCCTCGGTCATCCAATCAAATACTGCGGCAATTTTCTTACCGATAAGGATCTTGCCGTCGTCTTTGATCCAGTCTGTGTTCCAAGCCATGCTGAGCCCTTATGTGGTCACTGTTTGCGGATTTTGTTGTAGCCTATCGAGTGCACGACATTGCCACTTGGCGTCAGCTTTTCGCTGCGCAGGGTGATGTCGAGCTCGGGCGAGTAATACTGCCGCCAGATGAAGCGGGAGCCGTTGTCGAGCTTGGTGTCGGTGTGCACTTTCCATACCGGATAGGTGCAGCCGCCAACTGTGGTGCTGCCTTGTCCTTCGTACTTGTATTTCGTGCTGCCTTTTTCGTGCTTGCGACCGTTGAAGTAAGTTTGCAACCGCACGGTAAACCCGCGCTTTGGCAGGGCCATGACTTGCTTGGTGGCATCACGGGAGTAGACCATTTTTGTCATACCGCCGCCGCGTGTTGTGGCACCGGGCATAAGGCCGTTGAGATACCAGGTTGTTTGCTTGACGATCTTGCCGCCACGGCCGGGGTTGCTGCGATGCTCGATGAGGTGCTCGCCGCTGGCACGGCTGTAATTGGCACGAAACTTTGTCTGGGTGTTTTCAATACGGATACCGCTGCGCATGTCGTCGCCTGTCGGGCAGTGGGATTGCGCCTGAACCTGAACGGCGCCGACCGTGAATGCGGCGGCTAGGACTAAATGTTTGATCATATAAATAACCTTCGCAAAATAAGGTGAGGCGGGCCAAAGACAAGCCCGCCTCCTGGTTGTGTTAGTTTACATGTCGAGCGCGGCTTTAACAGCAGCAACTGCGTCGCCGCCGTCTTTTGTTGTCACGCCTTCAAGCCAGCCCACGTAGGATTCGGGGTTGGCTTTGAGCCATGTTTTTGCGGCCTCTGACGGCTCTTCGCCGTCATTGAGGATCGCGCCCATGATCTCGTTTTCCATTGCCAGCGTGAACTTGAGGTTGCCAAGCAGCGCGCCAACATTTGTGCAATCGGCTGAATAGCCTGCGCGGGTGTTGGTGTAGATCGTCGCGCCGCCAAGGTCGGGGCCGAAGAACTCGTCGCCGCCTGTCAGGTAGCCCATCTCGAAGTTGGCGTTCATCGGGTGCGGCTCCCAGCCGAGGAAGACGATAGGCTCGCCTTTCTTGGAGGCGCGGCCCACTTGTGCCAGCATGCCTTGCTCCGAGCTTTCAGCAACTTCAAAGCCCTTGAGGCCGAAGTTGTCTCCGTCGATCATGCTCTGGATCAGGCGGTTGCCGTCGTTGCCGGCTTCGATGCCATAAATCTTGCCTTCAAGGGCGTCTTTATGTGCGGCGATGTCGGCAAAATCTTTGATGCCAAGATCCATCGCGGCTTTGTTGATCGCCAGCGTGTATTTTGCGCCCTCAAGGTTTTCGCGCACTGTGTCGACAGTCTTTGCTTCGCGGTAGGGGGCAATGTCGCCTTCCATAGTTGGCATCCAGTTGCCAAGGAAGATGTCAACGTCGCCTTCGGCCATCGCGGTGTAGGTGACTGGCACGGACAGCACTTTGATGTCGGTCTCATAGCCAAGCGCTTCAAGCACTGTCGTGGTTGCTGCTGTGGTGGCGGTGATGTCTGTCCAGCCGACATCAGAGAATGTGACTTTGTCGCAATGGCCGTCGGCAAAGGCCGAGGTTGCCGCAAAAATGGCCAGTGTTGAAAGGGTTGTCATAAGTTTCATCGGTGTTCTCCCGTTTGGTTTTGAGCAGTCTGGTTTTTATTGATTGACGCGTCAATAAAAACAAAACATCTTAGCGAGCGCAAATCTTTAGAGGGTGTCATGCCAAAAATAGGAATGGAACCGATCCGCCGAGAAGCACTTGTGAAGGCGACAATAGCTGAAATAGGCGAACATGGAACACTTGACGTGACCGTTAGCCAAATCGCGCAGCGGGCGGGTATGTCGAGCGCGTTGGCGCATCACTATTTTGGCGGAAAAGAGCAAATTTTCGTTGCGGCCATTCGCTATATGCTGGGCGTTTATGCTGCCGAGGTGCGGGGCGCTTTGGTTATGGCTGACACACCAGCCACGCGCGTTGAGGCAATTGTGCGGGCGTCATTCTCGCCGCGCAACTTCCGCTCCGAGACGGTGTCGTCATGGATGAACTTCTATGTTCTGGCGCAGCGCTCTGAAGAGGCCGAGCGCCTGCTGAGCATCTATCAAAGCCGCTTGCGCTCAAACCTGCGCTTTGGCTTGCGCCCGCTTGTCGGTGCGCGGGCCGAAGCGGTGGCCGGGCGTGTCGCGGCGCTGATTGACGGGGTTTACCTGCGGCAATCACTTGGTGGCGGCGTGCCAGACAACGCCCGCGCCAACCAGCAAGTCATGGATTATGTCGAACTCGAACTCGAAAAAGGTGAAAAATGAGCGCTCCCAACATCCTGGTTTTTATGGTCGATCAACTGAACGGCAAGCTGTTCCCTGACGGGCCAGCCGACTGGCTGCATGCGCCGAACCTGAAAAAGCTTGCCGCGCGCTCGACCCGCTTTGAGAACGCCTATACCGCCAGCCCCTTGTGTGCGCCGGGGCGGGCGAGCTTTATGTCGGGGCAGTTGCCCTCGGCCACGCGGGTTTATGACAATGCCGCCGAGTTTGCCTCGTCTATTCCGACCTATGCACATCACCTGCGCCGCGCGGGCTATCAGACGTGTCTGTCAGGCAAGATGCACTTTGTCGGCCCTGATCAGCTGCACGGCTTTGAAGAGCGGCTGACGACCGATGTTTACCCGCCTGATTTTGGCTGGACACCGGACTACCGCAAGCCCGGTGAGCGCATT
This sequence comes from Lentibacter algarum, assembly GCF_018860975.1. GTDB lineage: Bacteria > Pseudomonadota > Alphaproteobacteria > Rhodobacterales > Rhodobacteraceae > Lentibacter > Lentibacter algarum_A. Next base: position 42,324 of record NZ_JAHKQI010000003.1, on the reverse strand, counting down.
GACTGGTGGTATCACAACATGGGGTCTGTGACGGGGGCTGGTGTTGCCGAGATCACCAACCAGCTTGAGTATGACGACGAGGTTGCCTACCACGCGACGCGCAAGGTTTATGACCTCGGCCGCGGCAATGACGCGCGGCCCTGGATGCTGACGGTGAGCTTTACCCACCCGCACGACCCTTATGTGGCGCGCAAGAAGTATTGGGATTTATACAATGATTGCGAGCACTTGCTGCCTGAAGTTGGTGCGATGGATTATGATGATCATGATCAGCATAGCCAGCGGATTTTTGACGCAAATGACTGGCGCAGCTTTGACATAACCGAAGAGAATGTGAAGCGCTCGCGGCAGGCTTACTTTGCCAATATCTCCTACATCGATGACAAGATCGGTGAGGTGATGGAAGCACTGGAAGCAACGCGGCAGGAGGCCATCATCGTGTTTGTTTCCGATCACGGTGACATGCTTGGCGAGCGTGGCTTGTGGTTCAAGATGAGCTTTTATGAAGGCTCCGCGAGGGTGCCTTTGATGATCGCGGCACCGCAGATGAACGCGGGGCTGGTGCAAGAGCCTGTCAGCAACCTTGATATCTGCCCGACGCTTTGTGACCTCGCTGGTGTGAGCATGAATGAGGTGATGCCGTGGACGCAGGGCGAGAGCCTTGTGCCGCTTGGCCAAGGCGTGCAGCGCAAGAACCCTGTGATGATCGAATATGCTGCCGAGGCGAGCTATTCGCCGCTGATCTGTCTGCGACACGGGCGCTGGAAATACACCAACTGTGCGCTTGACCCTGAGCAGTTGTTTGACATGCAGGCCGATCCGCTTGAGATGCAAAACCTTGCCGATGTCAGCGAACATGCGCGGGTGCTGGACGTTTTCCGCCGCATGGCCGCCGAGCGCTGGGATTTGGAAGAGTTCGACGCCGAGGTGCGCCAGAGCCAAGCTGCGCGCTGGGTTGTTTACGAGGCATTGCGCAAGGGCGGGCATTTCCCCTGGGACTATCAGCCGCTGCAAAAAGCCAGCGAGCGCTACATGCGCAATCATATGGATTTGAACGTGCTTGAAGAACGGCAGCGCTTTCCGAGGGGCGAATAACAATGACGAACAAACAAGCTGACTACGTGATTGTGGGCGCTGGCAGTGCGGGATGTGCTATGGCCTATCGCCTCACCGAGGCCGGGCATTCTGTGATCGTCATTGAGCACGGCGGCACAGATATCGGGCCGTTCATCCAGATGCCTGCTGCGCTGAGCTATCCGATGAACATGGGGCTGTATGACTGGGGCTACAAAACCGAAGCCGAGCCGCATTTGGGCGGTCGCGAGCTGGTTGCGCCGCGTGGCAAGGTGCTGGGCGGGTCGAGCTCGATCAACGGGATGGTTTATGTGCGCGGACACGCGCGCGACTTTGATCACTGGCGTGACAGCGGGGCCGAGGGCTGGGGCTATGCCGACGTGCTGCCCTACTACAAGCGTATGGAGCATTGGCACGAAGGCGGGCAGGGCGGCGATGCGAGCTGGCGCGGCAAGAACGGCCCGTTGCATGTAAGCCGAGGGCCGCGCAAGAACCCGCTGTTTCACGCCTTTGTCAAAGCTGGTGAGCAAGCTGGTTATGAAGTCACGCAGGACTACAACGGCGAGAAGCAGGAGGGCTTCGGCGCGTTTGAGCAGACAGTGCACAGGGGGCGGCGCTGGTCGGCGGCGAACGCTTATTTGCGGCCTGCGATCAAGACGGGGCTTTGTGAAGTTGTGAACGGGCTGGCCGAGAAAGTGGTGATTGACGGCGGGCGTGCGACGGGGGTGCAACTCAAACGCGGTGGCGTTAGTGAGGTGATTTCTGCAGGTCGCGAGGTTATTCTGGCCGCGAGTGCGTTTAACTCGCCAAAACTGTTGATGCTGTCGGGCATCGGGCCTGCCGAACACTTGCAAGAGCATGGCATTGAGGTGATCGCCGACCGTCCGGGTGTGGGGCAGAACCTGCAAGATCATCTAGAGATGTATATCCAGTTTGCCTCAAAGCTGCCGATCACGCTTTACAAATACTGGAACCTGCTTTCGAAAGCCGTAATCGGTGCGCGTTGGTTGTTCACCAAGACGGGGCTGGGCGCATCCAACAACTTTGAAAGCTGCGCGTTCATTCGCTCAAAAGCGGGTGTCGAGTATCCGGACATCCAGTATCACTTCCTGCCGATCGCCGTGCGCTATGACGGCAAAGCAGCGGCGGAGGGGCACGGATTTCAGGCACATGTCGGGCCTATGCGCTCGGCCTCACGCGGACAGGTGACGCTGGCATCGGCCGATCCTGCGGCGGCGCCAAAGATTTTCTTCAACTACATGAGCAAAGAGGAAGACTGGGAAGACTTTCGCCGTTGCATCCGGCTCACGCGCGAGATTTTTGCGCAGGACGCCTTTGAACCCTATGTGAAGCACGAGATTTTGCCCGGCGTTCAAGAGCAGAGCGATGAAGAGCTTAACGAGGTGATCCGAGAACATGCAGAGAGCGCTTATCACCCTTGCGGCACCTGCAAGATGGGCCGCGTCGATGACCCTATGGCTGTGGTTGACCCCGAATGCCGCGTGATCGGCGTTGAGGGCCTGCGCGTTGCGGACAGTTCGATCTTCCCACGGGTGACGAACGGCAACCTCAACGGGCCGTCTATCATGACAGGTGAAAAGGCGAGCGACCACATTTTGGGTAGGGGCATGTTGCCTGCGAGCAATGACAAGCCTTGGGTGCATCCGAACTGGGAAACCGAGCAGCGCTAATTGATCGGGATCAAAGCAGAGCGGGGCGGAGTGATCTACTGTTGGTGAAAGACATCAACAGGAGTGAAACATGTCACATACACCCCATGAGCTACACGACGAGTTCCCCGAGTTCGCAGAGAAAATCACCGAGTTAAAAACCTCAGATGCGCATTTTGCCAATCTGGCGGAGGAATACCATGAGGTGAACCGTGCCGTGCACCGTGCGGAGACCAATGTCGAGCCTGCGAGCCAGTTTGCCGAGGAAGACATGCGCAAGAAGCGGGCGGCGTTGAAGGACGCTTTGTATCAGCTGCTAACGGCTTGATCTGTCGATAAAACGCCAGAGATGTGGCAGCACATCCGAGCGCCAAAGATCAGTGTGCCCGCCGCCTTTGACGGCAAGGAACTGTTTGTCGTTTGTTGCGGCGGCGGCAAACACCTTCCGGCCTTGAGCAATTGGAATGAAGGCATCTTCAGTCCCGTGAATCACCAGCAGCGGGCTTTTGATGTAGCGGGCATTGGCTGCACTTTCCCATGTGGAAGTGAGAAACTTCGACAGGGGTTCAAGTTGCGGAGACATACCAAGCGCGACATCGAGAATTGAAGAATAGGGGGCTTCAAGCACAACGGCTGCTGGTGGCCCCGCGCCTTTCTCCGCATCGGTTACGGCAGAAGCCAGCAAGCCAAGAATGACGACGCCAGTGCCGAGACTTTCGCCATAAAGCACTCGGGGGTTGTCGGACTTGAGGACGCGATCAAGGTGTCGGTATAGTGTGCGCACATCGGCGGTTATGGCCTTCTGCGAGGGCGTGCCTGTAGACCCTGACGAGCCGCGATAGGCCATAGCAACAAGGCCATACCCGCGCTCTGTAAAGCGGCGGAACCGGCCTGCACGGTTTGCCAGATTGCCCGCGTTACCGTGAAAATAGAGGATGACCGGCTTGCCCCCGCGAGGTGCTGCGACCCATGTAACAAGCTGCGCACCGTCGACCTCAAGTGTTTTCTCGGTGAGGTTCGGAACGCCGGCTTTTGCCGGGCTGACGCGGGTGCTGTCAAAGGGGTAGATCATTTTCTGTTCGAGGAGCCCAACGGCGACATACCCGCCGAGGCTGAACAGGGTTATGTAAGCCAACACCCGTAACATCAGGCGAGATCATAGGGCAGCACGCCGCGGCTGTCGGGGTTGATGGTGAGGCGGCGCTCAAGCGGTGGAACCGAGCGTTGATGGCAGTTTGCACGTTCGCAAATCCGGCAGGATATGCCTATGGGTTCAAACTCTTGCCGCTCGGACACGTTGAGTCTGTCGGCATAAACAAGCGAGGGTGAATGGGCTATCTCACAGCCCAAGGCTATGGCAAAGCGGCGCGTGGGGGCGCCAAATTGCCCTCCGGTTTTGCTAACATCACAGGCGATAGAGATGTAGCGCACCCCATCAGGCGTTTCGGCGAGTTGGCGCAAGAAGCGGCCCGGTGTTTCGAACGCTCTGTGGACGTTCCAAAGCGGGCAGGCACCACCGAAACGGGCGAACTGTAGCCGTGTGGCCGAGTGCCTCTTGGTGATGGTTCCGGCTTGGTCAACGCGCACAAAAAAGAAGGGCACGCCCTTGGCTCCGGGGCGCTGCAGCGTTGAGAGCCGGTGCGCGACTTGCTCGATCGAAGCGCCAAAACGACGTGCGAGGCGCTCAAGATCGTGGCGCGTGTCTTGTGCGGCTTTCTGGAAGGCTTTGTAGGGCATAAGCGCGGCCCCGGCGAAGTAGTTTGCCAAGCCGATCTTGGCGATGGCGCGCGCCTCTTCGGAGTGAAAGCGGGCCAGATCAAGTGTGGCTTCAAGCAGCTTGTCTTGTTTGAGCAGGGCCACCTGCAACAGAACTTGAAAGGTGCGGGTTGCGGCTGTTGCGCGTGTAGAGAGCGTTAGCGTTCCGCCTGCGCGATCAAAGTTGCGCAGGCTGTCTTGGTCGCGCTCTTGCACAGTGATGCCTGCTTGGCTCAGCGCATGGGTGGCGCTTTGGTAGATGTCAGAGCTTTGTGAGGCGAAGTGCTCGGCGGCGCGGTCAACAGCGTCGATGTAATTGTCGCAATAGTGAAAGAAATCACGCACTTCATCCCAGGGGCTGGCCTGTGCGCGGGCGTCATCGCGGCCCAGGGCTTCATCGAGCGAGGCGAGACGTTCTTGGGTTTGTCTATAGGCACGGTGCAGGGCCAGAAACGAGCGTGCGAAACCCTGGGCATTTGAGGCCGTCAGCCGCAAGTCAGCCAGCGGTGGAGGATCATCGGCGAAGACCGGATCGGCGAGGGCCTCGCGCATGTCAGACACGAGGCGTTCGCTGTCTGCTGATGTAAGCTCGGTAACATCAAAGCCGAACTCCTGCGCAAGGTTGAGCACCACTGTTGTTGAGACAGGGCGCTTGTTGTTCTCCATCTGGTTGGCGTAGGGCAGCGAAACGCCGAGCTTTGCTGCGAAGTCTTTTTGCGTCAGGCCAAGACGCAAGCGCGTTTCGCGCAGTTTGGCGCCTGCGTAGAGTTTTTGAATAGCCATATGCAGCCTCTAGGATTTGCAACTTTGCTCTGTTTGCATAGTGCCTTTGCAAATTTGCTAAAGCAAGCGGCTTACAAGTTCAACCGGCGCTCACGGCGAATAATGAGCAGGGCTGTGATCATGGCGGCAAAACAACTCACTGTCATGATTACAGTCAGAGGCACTTCGCTTGATCCGGGCTTGAGGAGCGCGCCTGCAAGTGCTGCAAGCGCGGCGCCACCGCCGATCATGATCGCGCTGCCAAGCCCCGCTGCGGTGCCTGCCAAATGCGGGCGCACCGAGAGCATTCCGGATTGCCCGTTTGGCAAGACCATGCCGTTTCCGAGGCCAAGCACAGCAACAAAGGCGAAGAACAAAAATGGCGTGTTAAGGCCTGCCAGGCTGAGTAGGAGCGACGGCAGCAGTGCAATCACGCAGATCAGATTTCCCCAAAAAATCATCTGATTGACGCCGATGCGAACCGAGTAACGACCGGTGATGAAGTTGCCGATGAAGTAGCCGATGCCGGGGGCTGCAAAATACAAGCCGAGTGTATCGGGTGAGAGGCCAAAGACCTGCTCGCCCACAAAGGGTGCGCCGCCCAGATAGGCAAAAAATGCTCCCGCAGAGAAGGCCGAGGAGAAGCAGTAGCCCCAGAACCGCGGGGATGTGAGCAACTCGGGGTATTCACCAAATTGCTGCGTCAAGGTGCGGCCACTGGGCGGAGATGTTTCCTTCAGGTCAAACCAGGTGACGGTAAAAAGCACCAAGCCGAGGCCAAACAGCATCCAAAAGCTCGCATGCCAGCCGTAGCGGACCTCAAGAAAGCCGCCGACTGCCGGGGCGATCATGGGGATGAGCGACATGCCCATTGTGACATAGCCAAGCATCGAGGCGCCCCTGTTGAGGCCATAAATGTCGCGCACGACAGCGCGGGTTAAGACCATCGCAACAGAAATGACGGCCTGCAACATACGAAAGACCATGAAGGTGAAGGCGTCTTGTGCGGCGAGGCAGCCAAGGGTTGCGAGGCAAAACAGGGCCATCCCCCAAAGGAGCACGATTCGGCGGCCGTATTTGTCAGATATCGGGCCGATGAAGAGCTGCAAGAAAGCGTTGATGGCCAGATACAAAGCAACCGAGAGTTGCATAAAGGCGTAGTCGACCTGAAAGAACTCGGCCATACCGTTAAGGGACGGCAGGAAAATGTTCATCGCCAGCGCAGACAGGCCCGTCAGGCAGATAAGTGTTCCGATGTGCGGAGGTGTTGAACGGTCTAGAAAGCGGCTTTTTTGAATTTCTTGCATTTGGGAAGCGGTATTCCGGTTGTTTGGTAGAGTCCAGTCTCAGGTGATATGTCGGTGAAAATTTGCAAATTTGCAATTAGCTGAAAAACCTAGAATACATCTTTGCAAATTTGCGAGTTTGTTCTTTTTCGAGGCCTTGCAACGCGTTATGTTGGTCTAAATCCTAAAGGGGGCCGACATGAAAGATATCCTTCAAATGCTTGATGATCGCCGCGCTGATGCGCAGCTTGGCGGTGGTGAAAAGCGCATTGCAGCGCAGCACGCCAAAGGCAAACTTACTGCGCGCGAGCGGGTTGAGTTGCTGCTGGACGAAGGCAGCTTTGAAGAGTTCGACATGTTCAAGGCGCACCGTTGCACTGATTTTGGTATGGAAAAACAAAGGCCTGCGGGTGATGGTGTGATCACTGGGTGGGGCACGATCAATGGCCGTATGGTCTATGTGTTTTCTCAGGACTTCACGGTTTTCGGCGGATCGCTCAGTGAAACGCACGCCGAGAAGATCTGCAAGATCATGGATATGGCGATCCAGAATGGGGCGCCTGTTATCGGTATCAACGACTCAGGTGGTGCGCGTATTCAGGAGGGGGTTGCCTCGCTTGCGGGCTATGCCGAAGTTTTCCAGCGTAACATCATGGCCTCTGGCGTGGTGCCGCAGATCAGCTTGATCATGGGGCCTTGTGCCGGCGGCGCGGTGTACTCCCCTGCGATGACCGACTTTATCTTCATGGTGAAAGACAGCTCCTACATGTTTGTCACCGGCCCGGATGTTGTGAAGACCGTGACCAACGAGGTTGTCACCGCAGAAGAGCTTGGCGGCGCGAGCACCCATACCAAGAAGTCGTCAGTCGCTGACGGTGCGTTCGAGAATGACGTCGAGGCGATCGCTGAGGTGCGCCGCTTGGTTGATTTTCTGCCGCTTAACAACCGCGAAAAGCCGCCCGTGCGCCCGTTCTTTGACGAGCCGGGCCGCGCGGAGGCGAGCCTTGATACGCTTATTCCTGACAACCCCAACCAGCCCTATGACATGAAAGAGCTGATCGCGAAGATCGCTGACGAGGGTGACTTCTACGAAATTCAGGAAGATTTCGCGGCCAATATCATCACTGCGTTTATCCGTCTTGAAGGGCAAACTGTGGGTGTGGTTGCCAACCAACCGATGGTGCTTGCCGGTGTTCTGGATATCGACAGCTCGCGCAAGGCCGCGCGGTTTGTGCGCTTTTGCGATGCGTTTGAAATCCCGATCCTGACACTGGTTGACGTGCCGGGCTTCTTGCCGGGGACGTCACAAGAGTATGGCGGCGTTATCAAGCACGGCGCGAAGCTGTTGTTTGCCTACGGTGAGGCAACCGTGCCGAAAGTGACTGTAATCACTCGAAAAGCCTATGGTGGTGCATATGATGTTATGGCCTCAAAACACCTGCGCGGTGACTTTAATTATGCGTGGCCCACTGCCGAAATCGCGGTGATGGGCGCGAAGGGTGCAACCGAGATTATCCATCGTGCCGACATGGGCGATGCTGACAAGATCGCCCAACATGCCGCCGATTACGAAGAGCGTTTTGCCAACCCGTTTGTTGCCGCCGAACGCGGGTTTATCGACGAGGTTATCGTGCCGCATAGCACCCGCAAACGTGTTAGCCGCGCCTTTGCCAGCCTCAGGGGCAAGCAGCTGACGAACCCGTGGAAAAAACACGACAACATACCGCTGTAACGCCGATGGATACGGTGTTTCATACAGCCGTTTGTGCGGCGTTCGGCGTGATGCTGGCAGGGCAGGTGTGTGCCACAGAAAACCTGCGCGCAGTGCCCGTGCCGCCCTCGGGGATGCTTATCGAGCTGACAGATGTCATTCTTGACGAGAAGCCCGATCAAACGTTTGTCTATTCGCGGTTTCGCTTTTTGGTGCCGGAACTGGCAAAAGGCAACCCGCCGGAGCTTGAGGTTCTGGCCCGTGATTTTGAGTTTCTGTGCAACGAATTTGCTTTGCCGATCGTGCTTGAAAGTACCGCTGAAGTAGATCGCATCGTGATCTCATATTCCGACCGACCAGTTGATTTCGGGGCGACTGATCCTGACGCCCGGCAGTTTTTTGAGCAGTTTGGTGTCAAAAATGATGCCTGTATCTGGGAGAATTATTAATGCAACCACAACATGTTGCGGCACAAAGTTCATTTGAGCGGGTTCCTGCGCCTTTGGTGTCACAACTTCTGACGCTTTTCGCGCGTGGCTATCGAAAATCTTCATTTTTAGGTATGTTGCTGGCGCAGGCTTCGAGAGAAGTCAGTAACTTTAACCAGAGGCAGGACGGGGCTGAAGCGCCCCTAAAGTCCGAAAGAAATGACAGGAGTTCAATATGTCAAATGTCCTTAAAGGCGCAGTTGCCTTTTCGTTTGTGGCGCTCGTTTCCGCTTGTGGCGGCAACAAAGCTTCAGATGAAGAGTATGTTGTGGTTGATCCAGCCCCGATCTCGGTTGAGCCAACGTTCACCGGCAAATACAAATAACCAGTTTTTGAAGCGGGCCTTTGGGCCCGTTTCACCCTACCATTTCCTTACATTTCAAGCCTGTCTGCCGTCTCGGAGTGCTCTGAGGGGGGCTTTCGTATGATTAAACATCGAGGTTTTCCGGGCCGCCTTACGGGCACCGACTTTCAGTTTGTCATTCGCCGCGCCAACCCCAAAGGGGTGACGCCACTCACTGTGCGCGAGCGGTTTCGTGACCGCCGCCCGCCGGACAAGCGCGCTGACGCGGGTTTCATGAAAGCACTGTGGGAGTACTTTGGCGAGCATCCGTTCGAGCGCGGCAATCTTGATGCCGGGCGCATTTCCTGGTTGTATGGCCGTGAGATTATTCCTGCTGAAGACCCGTTCGACCCAGCAAGCTATGATGCGCTTTTGCAGATCGACGTCGCGGCGGCAAAGCTCTCGTTTCCCGATATTTTTACGGATGATTGGGATGATGATGAGGGCGGACAAGCATGAATTTGCCGATACAACCCCTAATTGAGCGCAGTTTAGCTCATTTCAGATCAACCCCACCCAACGGGCTTTCGCGGTTTCTGATCCCATGCAAGGGTCTAGAGGTGATGGTAGGCGCAAGCCTCATCCGTTACCCTTCCCCTGCAGGGCGCGGCGGCTGCCCCCAAGGTCGCCGCCCCTGCTTTTTTCTTGCCACAGGTGGCGAGCAAAATAGGCTGGGTAACTCGACAACGCGGCCCGTCATGCTTAACTCTCTCAGTATGAAGGCCGCACAGACGGCCAAGCTGTCGGCTAACATGTCGGCAAAAAACATATGCAAACGAGGCAAAGAGTTATGCAAAAGATCACAAAATGGGCTGTCGCGCTCAGCACGGCGGCTATGCTCGCCGGTTGCGGCGATACGCTTACTGAGCAAGCCGTTATCGGCGGCGGTGCGGGTGTCGCAGTATCACATGTCACCAAAGGTGACTTGCTCACCGGAGCGCTTGTCGGTGCGGTTTCCAACGTCGCATACTGTCAGAAATTCCCGTCACGCTGCTAGGCTGACGCAGGTCTCGCAAGGGGCCACCAAAAACACCAAAGCCACGTCACAGCTTCACAGCTGCGGCGTGGCTTTTTCTTTGCTTCATTGGCAACGGGTAACACCCGCGAAGGCCAAAACGAAAGGGACATGCTATGTTTAAGAAAATCCTGATTGCCAACCGCGGTGAGATCGCTTGTCGGGTTATCAAAACTGCGCGAAAAATGGGCATCAAGACCGTTGCGATTTACTCAGATGCTGACCGCAACGCGCTGCATGTCAAGATGGCTGACGAGGCCGTGCACATCGGGCCGCCGCCTGCAAACCAGTCATATATCGTCATAGAAAACGTGATGAAGGCGATCAAAGACACCGGCGCCGAGGCGGTTCATCCGGGGTATGGCTTCCTTTCGGAGAACGCCAAGTTTGCTGAAGCGCTTGAGGCTGCTGGCGTTGCCTTTATCGGCCCACCTGTGGGTGCGATCGAGAAGATGGGCGACAAGATTACTTCCAAGAAGATCGCTCAAGATGCCGATGTCAGCACCGTTCCGGGCTATATGGGCCTGATCGAGGACGCCGAGGAAGCTGTCAAAATATCCAATCAGGTTGGGTATCCGGTGATGATCAAGGCTTCGGCAGGCGGCGGCGGCAAGGGCATGCGCATTGCCTGGAACGACGACGAAGCGCGCGAGGGCTTTCAGAGCTCGAAGAACGAAGCCGCGAACTCCTTTGGGGATGACCGGATTTTCATTGAAAAGTTTATCACCCAGCCCCGCCACATCGAAATTCAGGTGCTGTGTGACAGTCATGGCAACGGGATATACCTTGGCGAGCGCGAATGCTCTATCCAGCGCCGCCAGCAAAAGGTTGTTGAAGAAGCGCCATCGCCGTTTCTTGATGAGGCTACACGTAAGGCTATGGGCGAGCAGTCTGTTGCTTTGGCGAAGGCTGTTGACTATGCCAGCGCTGGCACGGTTGAGTTTATCGTTGATGGTGAGCGCAACTTCTATTTCCTTGAGATGAACACGCGCTTGCAGGTTGAACACCCTGTCACCGAGCTGATCACCGGCGTTGATCTTGTCGAGCAGATGATCCGCGTGGCTTATGGCGAGAAACTGGCGATGAGCCAAAAAGACGTGACGCTGACGGGCTGGGCGATAGAGAACCGCCTTTATGCGGAAGATCCTTACAGAGGTTTCTTGCCGTCAATCGGGCGTCTGACACGCTATCGCCCGCCCGCCGAGCTTGCCGCAGGCCCACTTGTTGCCAATGACAAATGGCAGGGTGATGCCCCTGTAGGAGACTTCGCGGTGCGCAATGATACCGGCGTGTTTGAGGGCGGTGAGATCAGCATGTTTTATGACCCGATGATCGCCAAGCTCTGCACTTGGGCTCCGAGCCGCAGTGAAGCGATTGCCCATATGCGCGACGCGCTCGACGGGTTTGAGCTTGAAGGCATTGGTCACAACCTGCCGTTCCTCAGTGCGGTGATGGACCACGAGATATTCACCAAGGGCGAGATGACGACGGCCTTTATTGAAGAGCAGTATCCTGAGGGCTTTGAGGGCGTCGAGCTTGCCGAACCCGAGCTGCGCAAGATTGCCGCCAGTTGTGCGGCGATGCACCGTGTCGCCGAGATCCGCCGCACCCGCGTGTCAGGCCGTATGGACAACCACGAACGCCGTGTTGGCAAAGACTGGGTCGTCAGCTTGCAAGGGCAGGATTATCCGGTGCGGATCGAAGCTGACCCGATGGGCTCCACCGTGCATTTTGCCAAGGGGAAAGTGCGCGTCGCGTCTGATTGGACACCCGGCGACCAGCTCGCAAAGCTTGATCTGGATGACGGCAACCTTGTGTTGAAGGTCGGCAAGATTTCGGGGGGCTTTCGCATTCGCTCTCGCGGGGCCGACCTGAAAGTGCACGTGCGCAGCCCGCGTCAGGCAGAGCTTGCGAGGTTGATGCCAGAGAAGCTGCCGCCGGACACTTCAAAGCTGCTCTTGTGTCCGATGCCGGGCCTTGTTGTGAACATTAGCGTCGAAGTCGGCGAGGAAGTGCAGGACGGCCAAGCGCTTTGCACAATTGAAGCGATGAAGATGGAAAACATCCTGCGCGCCGAGAAGAAAGGCATTGTCAGCAAGATCAACGCCGCAGCGGGCGACAGCCTTGCGGTTGACGATGTGATCATCGAGTTCGAATAGCGCCCATGATTGACCCCGCAGCATCCACAGCAAGAAAGCGGAAAGGTTTTTCTGCTACGTCAGATCAGGCTTGGCCTATATCTGAGGGGCGGTTGGATGCTGCGAACACCTATGATGCTGTCTTTGTTGGCGCTTTTGGCACTGACAGGATGCAAACTCGACAGCGAGGAGGCGTTGCGACAACGCCTCATCCGGCAGGTGTATCTGCTCGATACAGTGCATTTCGCCTCAAGCAGCACATGCACCGCGGCGGTGTTTACCTTGGCGCTGGCCGAGTTTCGCAACAAGTTTGCGGCTGCAGGCACAGTGAAGGCGGCGCTGAGAATGATAGAGCAGGGGCAACCGGTGCATTTTTATATGCCCGAGGTGAGCCCCAACGAGATCAGCGAAAGGTTGATGTCACACAATCTGCCCAGCGGGTTGGGGCTGATTTCGGCGGCTGTTGGGCCGGCGCAAAACTGCATGCCCGATCAAGTGTCGCGCGGGTATTTTCGGGTGCTGATGTCGCCGGAGACGCAGTTGGTTTATCTGCCAAAAGACAATGCTTTGCTTCTGGTTTATGTGCCCGAAAAACTGGCGTTTTACCTGCGCAGCAACGTGTAAGCGCTCAGCGTCTGTCGCGCATTTCCTGCTGGCGCAGCGGCAATTTGTCAACAGAGCGGGTGATTTCGCGTATGTCCCAAGGCAGCGGCTTGCGCAGATACATCTGCCCGTCCTTGCCGATGAGCACGAGCATAAAGCCGCGCGGATGGAACTTGTCGCGTAGGGCGGTTTCGGCAGAGGGGCTGGTGTCGGAGAGAACCACAATATCACGCAGGAAAAGTTCGTTGGGTCGTTCTGATAACAGGCGCATTTGCTCGACAAACCGCGGGTCGTTCTCGCTGTCGGCAAAGACAATCAAGACCCTGTTTTTCCATAAGAGTTTACTCAGATCCACCGTATCGCTGTCAACGAAGACTTCGGAGCGATCAGAGTCCGGAACGATTTCAGCTATTGCTGACCCCGTTAAAAACACTGCAATTACATATACTAAGATCTGTTTCATGAGCTCTCCTACACCCTATCATATAGGTGTAAAGGCAGGCATTGCGAGCGACTTTATCTGGTGTGGAGCTTTCTCTGCGTTGTTAAGTCATTCGTTAGCTAAATTTGGGCATCCTGTCTTTCGTTCGCTGCTGCTCTCTGTTTGGCCTGCGAAGTATGGGATAAGGTTTGGCGAGATGAGAATAGTTCTGCATTTGGGTGCTCAAAGGACAGCCACAACTACGTTCCAGAATTACATGCGCAGCCACCGTCGAGAGTTGGCAGTGCATGGCATCGGTTTTTGGGGGCCGCGCCGCACACGCAAAAGCGGCATGTTTGATGGGCTGTTTAGCCGCGCGAATGTGCCCGTGCCCGAGATTATCCTTGATCAGGCGCGGCGCAACTGGCGCGATGTTACGCAGGATGTCGCTGACAGCTTTGCCGGAGCGAGCATTGAGATGCATGATTTTGCCGGATACGCAAACCGGCCTGGTCTACGCCTGGCGCAGGTTGTCGGCTGCCCCAAGCTTGTTGAGGCCTCTGACGGCCTGAAGCTGAATGAAGCGCCTGACCTTGAAGAACTCCGCCAAATTCTAACGCGGCGTGGCGAGGCGGCTTGCAACTTGCCGCAGGGCTCCGGGCGCTACCAGCCTTTCAATGCTGATGCTCGATCCGAACTGAAAGAACTATTCGCCGATGACATGTTCTGGGCGAAAGGCGGCGCGGGAGGTGTTGCCACGTATATTGACCACATATCGCCAGAAGAAGCAGGCCTAAGTCTGCCGCTGGCTCTAAACAGAGGACACCACTATGACCAAGCGAGAGGACTGGACCGCGCAAGCTGAAAAAGAGCTGCGAGGCCGACCGGTTGAAGACCTGACATGGAAAACCCTTGAAGATATCGAGGTGAAGCCTGTTTATTTTGCCGATGATATCGAGGGCGCAGAGCACCTCGGGAATGTGCCTGGAACGGGGCCGTTTACACGCGGTGTAAAGGCCACGATGTATGCTGGCCGCCCTTGGACGATCCGCCAGTATGCCGGCTTTTCTACCGCCGAAGAAAGCAACGCCTTTTACCGCAAAGCCCTTGCTGCCGGACAGCAGGGTGTTTCTGTTGCCTTCGACTTGGCTACGCACCGCGGATATGACAGTGACCACCCGCGCGTGGCAGGCGACGTCGGCAAAGCAGGTGTTGCCATCGACTCTGTCGAGGATATGAAGATCTTGTTTGACGGCATTCCGCTCGACAAAGTCTCGGTTTCGATGACAATGAACGGAGCTGTCATCCCGATCTTGGCAAATTTCATTGTTACGGGAGAAGAGCAGGGCCACGACAAAGCACTGCTCGCAGGCACCATCCAGAACGACATTCTTAAAGAGTTCATGGTGCGCAACACCTACATATACCCACCTGCGCCAAGCATGAAAATCATCTCGGATATCATTCAGTATACTTCTGACGAGATGCCCAAGTTCAACTCGATCTCGATCTCGGGCTATCACATGCAAGAGGCCGGTGCGAACCTCGTGCAAGAGCTGGCCTATACGCTGGCTGACGGGCGTGAGTATGTGCGCGCAGCGATTGAGGCGGGCATGGATGTTGACACCTTCGCTGGTCGGCTCAGCTTTTTCTTTGCGATTGGCATGAATTTCTTCATGGAAGCGGCGAAACTGCGGGCTGCGCGCCTGCTTTGGCACCGCGTGATGACCGAGTTTGAAGCCAAATCGGAGCGCTCCAAAATGCTGCGCACCCACTGTCAGACATCGGGTGTGAGCCTGCAGGAACAAGACCCGTATAACAACGTAATCCGCACCGCATATGAGGCGATGGCAGCGGCACTTGGCGGCACGCAAAGTCTGCACACCAACGCGCTGGACGAGGCGATTGCGTTGCCAACAGAGTTTAGCGCCCGCATTGCCCGCAATACGCAGCTTATATTGCAGGAAGAGACCGGAGTGACCAATGTTGTCGACCCGCTGGCTGGCTCTTACTACGTTGAAAGCCTTACCAAAGAGCTCGCTGACAAGGCCTGGGCTTTGATGGAAGAAGTCGAGGAAATGGGCGGCATGACCAAGGCTGTGGCTTCCGGCATGCCCAAGCTGCGCATCGAAGAAAGTGCGGCGCGGCGGCAAGCCATGATCGACAAAGGCGACGAGGTGATCGTTGGTGTCAACAAGTACCGGCTCGACAAAGAAGAGCCTATCGACATTCTGGATGTTGATAACGTCGCTGTGCGCGACAACCAGGTAAAGCGGCTTGAAGGCATACGCGCCAGCCGCGACGACGCGGCTTGCAACGCTGCTTTGGCCGAGCTTACCCGCCGCACCAAAGAGGGAGGCAACCTTTTGGCCGCCGCGGTGGAAGCCGCGCGTGCACGTGCAACTGTTGGAGAAATCAGCATGGCTATGGAAGAAGAGTTTGGCCGTCACAGAGCCGAAGTGAAGACGCTTGCCGGTGTCTATGGCGCGGCCTACGAGGGCGACGAAGGCTTTGCCGCGATACAGAAAAGCATCGAGACGTTTGCCGAAGAAGAAGGCCGCCGCCCGCGTTTGCTTGTGGTCAAGATGGGCCAAGACGGGCATGACCGCGGTGCTAAGGTTATCGCGACGGCCTTTGCGGATATCGGCTTTGACGTAGACGTCGGCCCGCTGTTTCAGACGCCTGATGAGGCGGCGCAAGACGCGATCGACAACGATGTGCATGTTGTTGGTATTTCGTCGCAGGCGGCAGGGCACAAGACCCTTGCGCCACTGCTTATTGACGAGCTGAAAGCAAAGGGCGCCGGCGACATTATCGTTATCTGCGGCGGGGTTATTCCGCAGCAAGACTATGAGTTTTTGCAAAGCGCCGGCGTGAAAGCGATCTTTGGGCCAGGCACCAATATCCCTGAAGCGGCTCAGGATATTTTGAAGCTCATTCGCGCCGCGCGGGCCTGAACAGGTGTTGACGTTTGACCATCTGGTGATTGGTGCCGAGCGCTTGGAAGACGGTGTTGCATGGGCGCAAGAGCGTCTTGGCGTGCCGTTGGAAGGCGGCGGCAACCATGCCCGCTATGGCACACATAATGCACTGCTCGGGCTTGAAAACGGCGCCTACCTTGAGGTGATCGCCGTTGATCCTGATGCAGAGGCGGAGCATCTGCCTCGGTGGTTTGGCCTCGATGGCTTTGAAAGCGGGCCGCGGTTGCTGACATGGGTGTGCAGCACGCAAAACCTCAGCGGTGCGTTACCGCGCTTGCCCGAAGGGTTTTCTGGCATTGCAGAGCTGTCCCGTGGTGACTTGCACTGGAAGATGGCTGAAGCCCAAACCGGTGTTTTGCCATTCGATCAGTGCTTCCCGGGCATCATTGATTGGGGCACAACCCCGCATCCGGCAACGCGTTTGAAGACAAGCGGGATCGTTTTGGAGCGGCTCGAACTTCAGCATCCTGAGGCCGGGAAGCTGCGCAGCATCTTGGCCGACTTGCTCACAGACGATCGTGTTCATCTGAGTGCCCAGGAGCGGCCGCACCTGAGCGCAACCCTGCGCCGCCCAGACGGCAGCTTGGTGACGCTATGACGCTGCGTTCAGCGCAGCCACAAGACGCAGCAGCGATTGCAACGATCTGGAACGCGGTGATCCGCGATACTTTGGCGACATTTACGACCGTTGAAAAAGAGGCGACCGCGCTAGCAAAGCAGATTGCGGGAGAACCAAACCGCTGGCATGTTGCGGAGGTTGATGGGCAGGTTGTTGGTTTTGCTTGTTATTTTCAGTTTCGCGGCGGGCCGGGCTACGCGCGTGCTATGGAATTTTCCGTGCATCTGGCGCCGGAAGCGCGCGGCAAGGGTCTGGGCAGGAAACTGCTTGAACAACTGGAAGCAGCCGCTTCGGCGGAAGGTGCGCATACGCTTTATGGCGGGGTTAGCAGTGCCAACCCCGAAGGGGCCGCGTTTCACGAAAAATGTGGATTTGAGCGGCTCGCAACCTTGCCTGAAGTCGGGCGCAAAAATGATCAATGGCTTGATTTGCATCTTTATCAGAAATTTCTCTGATATCGCCGCTGACACTTGCAGACAGGCAGGCTAAGCTGGCGAACATGTCAATTTGGACCCGCATAAGTGCCGCTGTGGCCGCGCTCGCTCAAGGCGCACCCTTGTCTGATGTGTTTGCACAGTTGCGCACTCCTCCGGAGCGTTCGGTCGGGTTTACGATCGCCGTGATCGCGCTTGGTGCCAAAATGGCAAAGGCCGACGGGCATGTGACTCGCGATGAAGTGACGGCCTTTAAGGAAGTGTTCCAGATTGCCCAAGCAGACGAGGCAGGCGCGGCCAAAGTGTTCAACCTAGCGCGGCAGGATGCGACGGGCTTTGAGGCCTATGCAACCCGTGTGCGAGACATGTTCGGCGCGGGGCACGAGGCCTTGCATGACTTGCTTGAAGGGCTGTTTCACATCGCTGTGGCTGACGGCATGTATCACCCCAATGAAGACGCGTTCCTGCATGAAATCGCCGAAATTTTCGGGCTTAGCGAGCACGCGTTTCGCCAGATCAGGTCTCGTTTTGTGCCCGAGGCGGAGGCGGACCCTTACTCGGTTTTGGGCGTTGAACCCTCGACGCCGATTGAAGAAATCAAGCAGGTGTGGCGTGCGATTGTCCGTGAAAGCCACCCCGACCAGATGATTGCGCGCGGCCTTCCGCAAGAGGCCATAAAGATGGCAGAAAAACGGATGATTGCCATCAACCGTGCTTGGGAAGAGATTTCCGAGAGGCGGGGTTGATGCGGATCGCGACCTATAATGTCGAGTGGTTTAACAGCCTGTTTGACGACGATGGAGCACTGCTGATGGACGGCGGTTGGTCGGGGCGCCATAACGTAACGCGCGAACAGCAAACCTTGGCATTGGGGGCCGTGTTCACCGCCCTAAAGGCCGATGCGGTGATGATCATCGAGGCCCCCGACGAGAACCGCAAGCGCCATGCTGTGCCAGCGCTGCAAGCCTTTGCAAAAGCGTTCGATCTGCGCACCAGCGAGGCGATAGTCGGGTTTCACAATGACACCCAACAAGAGATTGCTTTGCTTTATGATCCCTATGTGATGACCGTGCGGCATGATCCGCGCGGCGAGGTTTCTGGCAAAAAAGGGGCTCATAATTCGCCACGCTTTGACAGCACCTTCCGGATAGATCTTGATGTCGATGCGAAGGAAGATCTGGTGCAGTTTTCCAAGCCGCCGCTTGAGTTGGAGGTTCAGACCGCGAAGGGGGGCGCTCTGCGCTTGATCGGCGCTCACCTCAAGTCAAAGGCGCCACACGGAGCGCGCAATGATGCCGAGGCCATGACCTTGTCTGTGAGCAACCGTCGAAAGCAGTTGGCTCAAGCGATATGGCTGCGTCAGCGCATTGAAGAGCACCTCGACGCTGGGGAAAACCTGATTTTGCTGGGTGATCTGAATGATGGGCCGGGGCTTGACCAATACGAAGATTTGTTCGGGCGCTCTTCTGTTGAGATCATCATGGGAGAGACGGGCAAAAACTGTCTTTTTGACCCACATGCGCGGCAGGGATTGAGACGGCGACTAGGGCCTGTTCCGACATCGGCGCGCTTCTATCTGAAAGGCAAAAAGCGCTACCTACAAGCCTTGTTAGATTACATTATGATCTCGCCGGGTTTGGTTGAGAAAGCGCAGGGCTGGCATATCTGGAACCCTTTTGAAGACCCTAAGCTATACAAAGTTCCAGCGTTGCGGGAGGCTTTGCTCACGGCGTCTGACCACTTTCCGGTAACGCTTGATATTGATGTTTGAAAAAGACGCGACAGCTCTTATGTTTATAGAATGACACGATCAACGGCATTTGCAATTTCGCTTTGCGCTCTGCTTCCGTTGTCGCTTCCTGCTTGGGCGGAGGACGACGGGCTGACGCTGATGGAACGTGGTGCACAGTTGTTTTTGGAAGGCATCCTGAAAGAAGTTGAGCCGGCCATAGATGATTTGCAAGAGCTTGCGGAAGGTATGGAACCCGCGCTGAAGGAGTTCGCTGACAACATGGGGCCTGCACTGGCTGACCTTTTTGATCAGATAGAAGACTGGAGCGCCTATGAACCGCCAGAAATCCTGCCCAACGGTGACATCATTTTGCGCAAGAAAACGCCGGATGAATTGCGACCCAATGATGATGCAATTGAGCTTTAAGTCACTTAATTAAAACAACTTTTGGAGTTGCGGGAAAAGCTTCGGCAAGCGAGTTGAATCGAGACTCGGCCACTTCACCAAACAGCGGCTCTGCATCTGAACTAAGGGTTAACTCGAGGACGCGCTTTTTGGGATACAACTTGAGCTCCCCCATTCTCGCATCTTTCACCAGCCAGAGCATCGCACCAAAGCGCATCGCTTTTCCGACAGTTTCAGCGACACGCTGGTCCGCTTCCGGGATAAGGTCATAGAGTTCGGAAAAACGACTGCTACGGCCCGAGTTCGAGTAGCGATAGAGCAGCGCAAGCCCGAGGAAGACTCGCTCGGAATGCCGAAGTCCCCCAAGGTTTGCCTGCGTGGCAAGGTCAAAGCAAGTCTCTGCGCGATAGTCCGGATGCGCGCGCCAACTTACGTCATGCAGCAAGCATGCCGCCTTGATGAGGCGTAACCGTTCTGGAGAAGCGGATTTGAAAAGAGGTTGGATAAACTCGAAAAGCGTGCGCCCAAATCCGGGCAAGCGGGCGTCTTTTGCTTCAGAAAACAAGCAAGCTTCAATGAGCGGATCACGGGCGCGGAGGGGGGGGGGCATTTGTTCGTAGAGCATGCCTTCGCGGATGCCGTAGGAGCTGATTGCGATGTCGTGGGGGCGGAATTCCTTAACCACTTCTTTAAGAACTTCGGAGGCGATTGGAACGAGGTTCATCCGGTTCGAGGACACGCCACAGGCTTGGCGAAGCTCTTCGTTGTCAGACTTGGCAATGTATTTCGCAGTTTCGTTCACGGCTTTGCGGGTCATGCGGTATTCATGCAGAACATGCAGCGGATAGCCCCGCCGGTGCATGTCGATACGGGCAATGGCGCGCCACGAACCGCCAACGAGAAAGAGACGGTTATGCTGCGGGCCGAGATTTTTATGAAGCGATTGCAAGGTGTTACGGATAATTTCTTTGCGCGCCTGCTTGCCGCCTTTGATGCTCTTCAGCCGTTGCGGGCCGAGCGGGGATGTCACGCGCTTGCCGACTTCACCGTCAGATATCTCGGCAAGTTCCATCGACGCACCGCCAATGTCGCATACAAGGCCGTAAGAGCCGGGCCAGCCGAGCAAAACGCCTTGCGCGGACAGGCGCGCCTCTTCCTGACCGTCGATCACCCAAAGCTTGAGGCCGGTCTCGGACTCGACGAGATCACGAAACTCGGGCCCATCAGAAGCCTCGCGCACAGCGGCGGTGGCGACGGCGGTGAGGGGGCCGGTGCCAAGGCCTTCTGCGAGGCGTTGAAAACGGCGAATTGCGCTCAAAGCCCTTGTTCTTCCTGAAGGATTCAGCTTTCCGCTCTCGGCGATGCCCTCGCCAAGTCCGGCCATAACCTTCTCGTTGAAGAAGTAAGCAGGCGAGCGCGACGCCCCGTCAAAGACCACCAAACGCACCGAGTTTGAGCCGACATCAACCACACCGACACGCGACAATGCGCGGGCCTCTTTGCCCTGAAAAAGCGGGCGGCCGAAGGGGCCATAATCCTCGAGGTTGGTCGGGTCGTCGCTGTCCATCGGCACCTCTGGGCTTTGCTTGGCAGAATGTATCGCAACCACGCGAAAGACCGTCAACAGCCGATGTGCCGACCGTGGAACTTTGCGACGAAAAGTAAACGGCGAGCCTCCCGTTTGTTAAGCTTGGTTAACGGGCGTTTTGGCGGTGTGACTCGGGTGCATATTGCAGTGCATACCACAGTGCATAATGCGTATGCACAGTTTGAGAAATAAAGGGTGGTTAACGGCGGCTGAGATCGGGGTTTCTGTTGCGCAGCGAACGGCGGCTTTGAGCCCAGACTACCGAATGCTGCACCTCGAATAGAGGGCGGCGATGCGCCGAAAACCGACATTTGTTTTAAGTCGAACGGTCCTATCCAGATCAACACGGTGGACCCGTCTAAATTTCCAAACTCCCAAAAATTACTTTGACCTCCTTGAAAAGGGTCTATGAGTCAGAGAAAAAAGTGGAGGGAGGCGGCATTTGTTGGGGCGGGCGAAGTTTTCCTGACGCCCCCCTTGCAAATAGGCCGACCCAGCGGTCGTGAAAAGATTGTTCATCTTCTGCATCTATCGAATGGGGACCAAATGCCGCCGAAAACACACCCATGGTGGTCGAGAGCGCGACATCGAAGTTTCGGTCGTTTGGAGAGAGCGCGACTGGCTGTTTCCAGAAACTACTGTTCATAGCCCAAAATGATATTTCGAACCACCTAAAGTCACTGTCATTTGGCCGCTTCGCATAGACCAATGATGCCGAAATTGTGTATTCGCTTTCGTCGGAATAAGACACCCTCTCAATGTCGCATCGAAGCTTGATTTGCGAGAACGCATAGACGGTCCAACCAGATCCTTCCAAATGAACGCGTGGAGGATTGTTGGGAATCTCAAATGACAATTCAGCAGGTCCAAGACATACGGATGGGGCTGTTGAGTACGGTCTGTTGGCGGCTTCAGATGAGTCTGTAATCGTGTCAAACATTCTATTCAGTATCAGAAGGAGTTCATCGGCGGCTTCGTCGCCTTGTTGTTTGATCGATAATATTCGCGTCTCTTCCTCCAATCGCTTCGCATCATCTTCGGCCTGTTGGGTCGCAATCTGAAGCCCAGCTTCCGCTAGGGCATTTTTGGCGGTAGCTTCGACATCAGTCTGCGCCGATGTAATAATGTCCTTACATCTTTGGAGAGATGGTCTCCCGTCTTGTGCCTTGCGCAGCATCGAGCGGACTAGACCATTAATCCGAGCACTTGCATTCGGCATTCTTTCTGGTTGTCCACGCAGGTGTCCATCCCGGATGGCGTCGAAATCACCTGTAAACGGTGGATCTCCAACGATCATCTCTTGCACGATACATGCTAACGCATAAACATCTGTTGCAGAGGTAGAACGCATCATAAGCCATTGCTCCGGAGCGGCGTATTGCGGAGTGAGAGATGTTTTCAGTGTTTGCAGTGAAGTACTGTTTTCCACGAACTTGGCGATCCCAAAATCAGCGATTTTCCACCGACCATCGTGCCAGAGTATGTTCCCTGGCTTTAAGTCACGGTGAACAATATCGCCAACTTCCATGAGACCATCAATAACATCAGCCGTTACGTTGCTTATTTCGCTCCACTCAAGCGTTTCACGGCCTACCAAGTGCTGTTCCAAGCTATAGTCGCATATGGGCATTACAAGAAAATAGCGATCTGATTGTGCATCCTGACCGTAGTCCAGCACCGGCACAACGTTAGTTAGCGTTCGTGACGAAAGCGTTGCACCCAGTGTAAGTTCCCGATGAGCCGCAGCGTCTGCAGTCAGCATTAGCCGTTTGACGGCGACAGGGCCGCATTCCCCGCTTCCACGGAACACTTCGCCGAAACCGCCCGGCGGACCAAGCGGGTCGGAATCGTCAAATATCCAAGTGCCCTCGGTTAGTCGGATTTCGATCTTCATGCCAAACCTCTTAGGTAAAATCGTTATCTTTCTTCCTAACCAGAGAGTTTTGGAATGTCACTGCGCTCGCTATTTTATCAGTGTTGCGATGCGCAAGATGCGGACGTTCGAACCACTGGCTCCAACGTCCAGTTTCAATACTCAGCAGTAACAAGAACAGCAGTACGCGAACTGCTTATCGGGCTACGACATCGGTATCAGCAAGGCTTGCTTGCACCCATTCGATGAACTGGTTTGCCAAACGGTTAGGGCTTGGGTCCTGCGCCACAACCGCCCCCCAATACGAATAATCCGTGCCCACTACACTGCCAGCAACCACCGCCAATCGGCCATCACCCACATAGTCAGCAACAGTTTTTGTCGTGACCAGTGCAAAGCTCAACCGATGCTGGATCATCTCGACAGCCAAATGTTCGGCCGTAACTTGTCCAGCGATTGATATCGGTGGCGCTCCAAGGCCCTTTGCTGCAGCCCATTCCTGCCAAGTAAATTCACCCGAATGTTCATTGCGGCGAAAGACAACATGCAAAAGGTCTTCGGCCAGAATATCGCTTAGTTCAAAGCTGTCTTGCGCCAAGAACGGATGCGAGGGTTGGCACATCACTGCGCGATGGTCGTCAAACAGATGTGTCCATTCCCCGTGTGGTGGTCGGCCTTCCAGATGTGCAATGACCACATCACACCCATGTGCAGACAGCGGGTCATGAGAGGGCTGAATGTAAAGATCGATGTTTGGATGAAGGCGCTCGAATGCATACAGATGCGGGATCAACCACATCACGCCAAAGGAATATGAAACCGAGACCGTCAGCGTTTTACTCTTGTTTTCACTTAGTATGCCGTCTGCGCGGCGTATTCTTTCAAAGGCATCACCAAGGGCTGCCCTGATGGACAGCCCTACTTCGGTACCGAAGAACTTGCCACCCTCTCGATAGACAAGCGCCTGACCGCTGGCGCTTTCTAATGCGCGCAGCCGATGGCTGATAGCTGCTGGCGTGACACATAATTCTCGTGCGGCACCTGACAGGGTCCCATGCCGTAAAACGGCGTCAAAAGCCCGTAGGCCTGTCATGGAAGGCGCATTGCGCATCGTCTCTCCTCTTTTACTTAAAGTGAAACTGAAACGGAATAATTGTCAATTTGTTCGGTATCAAATTGTGATTATGGTTACGTATGGAATTGGATGACATCCCTCGATTGAACGCTGCTGAACTCCATGGTGGGCGACATGCGCTGTATCTTTCCCGTTTGGCGCATGTGCGCGAAGGGATGCGCATGCACAACGTCGCCGTTATGCTCGTGTGCGACCCGAACCAGATATTTTATGCTACAGGTGCGTCTAACATGCAGTTGTGGAGCACACGCACGCCTGCGCGCTATCTACTGCTTTTTCAGGACGGCCCCTCTGTTCTGTTTGATCATGTCGGCGGCGTTCATCTTGCACAGGGCCTGCCGACGATCACGGACATTCACAAGGCAGAAGGGCTCGACTACGTCAGTTCTGGCGGTGACATGGCAAGTGCGTCTGCACGGTTTGCTGCCGATATTACTAGCTTAGTGCGCGATCACGATACTGCTATTGATACGATCCATATAGACCGCCTTCCATACCAAGCCGTTGACGCGCTACGCGCGAAAGGCTTTGAAGTGCGCGACGCGCTGGAACCACTGAGCTTGACGCGCTCCATCAAGCAGGAAATCGAGCTACCTTATGTAATGGAAGCGATGCGGCGGGTGGAAGAAGGAGTTGCCCGGCTTGAAAACAAGGCCGAGCCAGACAAAACCGAAGTCGAAACATGGGCTGAATTTCACTACTCCTTGATGGCCAAGGAAGGGCAATACGCCTCGACCCGTTTGTTTCAAAGCGGGCCAAATACGTTTCCCTACTTTCAGGAAGCTGGCGGACGGGTGTTGCAAAAAGGTGATCTGCTGTGCCTCGACACCGACGCTGTGGCATTTGAAAATTATGCCGTCGACTTTTCGCGTACCTTCCTGTGCGGCAATGGTCGCGCAACCGTTGATCAAAAGCTGCTCTATGCTCGTGCACGTGAGCAACTTGAATGGAACGCAGAACTGTTGCGACCCCATGTGGAATACCGTGAGCTCGCGGAGAAGGCATGGAACGTGCCGGAAGAACATCTGCAAAGCCGCTACTATTGTGTTGGCCATGGTTTGGGGATGGCGGGTGAATTTCCAAACATTCCGCACCACGATACATCCGATGGAACCTATCCATTGGAGGGCAAGCTGGAACCGGGCATGATCATCTGCATCGAAAGTTACATCGGCTGGGACAAATCGAACGAAGGAGTGAAACTAGAAGACCAATTTTTGATCCACGAAACAGGTGCCCTGCGCATGTCGAACTATTCCTTCGACGAAAGACTGCAAACCCGCATGATTTAAGGGCGACCAATAATCTGAACAGCAACTAGGAGTGTGAAAATGACAGACAAGAAAAAACAGCGCGTCGCAAAGATGGCGGCGGACGTAAAGGCCGGAAAGCTGGACCGCCGCGAATTCCTGGCAATGGCCAGCATCCTGAGTGTCAGCTCCGCAGGAGCCTACAGTATGATTGGCCTTGCGGCCCCCGCGCATGCAGAAGAGAGCAAGAAGGGCGGCATATTACGCATCGGTCAGCAGATACTCGATATCAACGATCCACGCACATATGACTGGCCGCAAAAGGCAAATGTTGCACGACAGATTTGTGAGCCATTAGTGCGTTGGGAGCCGGATGGCAGCTTTTCCCCTTCACTTCTGGAGAGCTGGGAGGTTAGCGACGATGCCTTGACTTACACTCTCAATGTGCGTCGCAACGCGGTTTGGAACAACGGCGACCCCTTCACCGCAGACGACGTGGTTTTCAACATTCGCCGTATGTCAGACAGTACGATGGAAGGGAACTCTATGGCTGCACGTCTGGCGGCCCTACGCGAAGGAGAAGCGACATCTGCCGCAGAAAACGCGGTAGTGAAGATCGACGACTACACAGTCCAGTTGAACCTTTTCAAACCTGATATCTCACTTATCCCATCGTTTGGTGACTACCCGGCGCTTTGTGTGCATTCTTCCTTTGGTGGCCAGTTGCAGGACGAACCAATCGGTACGGGCGCATTCGAACTGGTGTCCTTTGGCGTCGGCGACAAGGCCGTTCTGAAACGGCGCGAAGATGGCAAGTGGTGGGGCGGCGAAGCCTTGCTTGATGGATTGGAGTTCGTTGATCTGGGTAACGACGATGCCGCCTTCTTGGCATCTTTCGAGTCCGAAGAAATAGATATGAATGACGAAACCCAGAGTAACTCTGAGGAAGCTTTCAATGCGTTGGGCCTGAAGCGCGCCGTCGCTTTGACTGCGACGACTGCAGTGGCACGAATGAATACAGAGCAGGCGCCATTTGACAACCAGATGTTGCGTAACGCGGTCCAACGCGCGGTGGACAACGAGGTATTACTGGAACTGGCGATTGCTGGTCTTGGTTCTGTGGCGGACAATCACCATGTCGCGCCTGTTCATCCCGAATATGCGAACGTACCGCGACCACCAACTGACGTGGCCATTGCAAAACAGATGTTGGATGACAGTGGTTTCAGCGGCGAGATCGAATTGATTTCAATAGACGAAGGTGAATTGCGCGATTTTGCCGACGCAACTGCCGCGCAACTGCGCGATGCAGGGTTCGAGGTGAGCCGCCGCACTTTGCCCGGTGCGACTTTCTGGAATGACTGGACGAATTATCCGTTCTCAACAACCTCATGGGGGGGCAGGCCTTTGGGTGTTCAAATCTATGCTCTGGCCTATAAATCCGGCGCGGCGTGGAACGAGAGCGCACATGCCAACCCGGATTTCGATGCGAAACTGAGCGAGGCATTGGGGATATTCGATCCTGAAAAGCGACGTCCGCTGATGGCAGAGCTGGAAAAGATGTTGCAAGATAGCGGCGTGATTGTTCAGCCCTATTGGCGCGAATTGGCGATGCACCATACCGACGCGGTCAAAGGGTACAAACGCCATCCGTTACGCGAGATGCATCTAGAAGCGGTCTGGCTAGACCGCTGATCCGAAACGAGTATACGGGCCTGCAGGTTTTTCCTGAGGGCCCGTTCTTCTCCTCATCGAAAGATCCCAATGAAAATTGCTGCCGTACGGGCTACGCCTGTCAATATTCCATTTCGCGCACCCTACCGGTTTAGCTACGGTAGTATCGCTTCGCTGACCAAAACCGTTATCGAGGTCGAGACCGAGGATGGTGTTGTTGGCCTTGGGGAATGCGCGGATGGGGACCGCGCCACTGATGTGATGGCGATGGGTGCCCGTCTGATCGGGTGGGATGTGCGCGACGTTGCACCGGCGGAGCACATGTGTGTGCCACAGATGCGCTATACGCCATGGGGTAATATCCTTGGTGCGCGCCGTGTCTTCGGAGGCATTGAAATGGCAATGTGGGATGCGCGCGGCAAGACCGAGGGGCAACCCCTCTTCCGTTTGCTGGGAGGAGCCGTTCGCCACGATATACCGCTGACCGAATACTTTAGCTATCGCTTGCCCGGCGCTGATCACGCGGGCGAGGCTACGCCCGCGCAGGTCGCCAACTATTGTGCGCGGATGATCGAAGATCACGGCTCGACAGTCTTTGAAGGCAAGGTCGGCACCGTTGACCTAAGCGAAGAGCTGCACATGGTGCGCGAGGTCCGTGCAGCAATTGGCGATCTTCCCCTGCAACTTGATGCCAACGGTACATGGACGTTGGCCACAGCCCGCCACGCTGTGCCTCAGTTTGAGGCCTACGATATTTCATGGTTCGAAGAGCCTTGCGAAGGCTATGCTGATCTGGCCGCGTTGCGCCCCCACGTTGCCTGCGCACTGTCCAGCCACATGATTGATCTTCCGGCGGCTGTGCGATCGGGTGCACCCGATGCCATAGTGACCAACGTGAATGAACATGGCGGTATTGCGGGCACGCAGCGTTTCATCGCTGCTTGTTCAGCATATGATGTTGGGTTTCGGTTCCATTCGGGCGAAACCGGTATCGCAAGTGCCGCCTACCTGCATCTGACAGCTGCGATCGAACATGTGCGCGGTGCTAGCCAGACGCTGTTTCGCTGGTATGCGGATGATGTGATCGAAGGCGGTCCTTTTGTTCTGAAGAACGGCGTTGTGCGTGTGCCGGATGGGCCGGGTCTTGGCGTTACGCTGGATCAAAAGGCCCTTGAGCGATGCCACGAACGGTATCTTAGCGAAGGGGCGTTGCCGACGGGTGGGTCGGTGAATGACGCAAGCGATTATGGCGGCGGGTTTCGCAAGAAATGAGTAACTCTAGGAAAAACATGACCAAGATACTGACAATGGACGATGTCGAGCGCGTAAGCCAGCAAGCCCTCATCGCGTGCGGCGCGGCACCCGAACAGGCCGCAGCCGTTGCGCGTTCTATTCGCGCAGCAGAGGGGGAGGGCACGCGCGGCATTGGTCTGGGGTATCTGCCATACTACTGCCAGCACCTTAAGGTCGGCAAGATCCTTGGTGATGCGGTGCCGCGCGTCAGCCACCCCGCCCCCGGAATGGTAGCCGTCGACGCGGCTGACGGGTTCGCCCACCCCGCGTTTGAGGCGGGAAAACCCGCGTTGATCAAAGCAGCAAACGATCAAGGCATCGCCTTGATGGGAATCACCAATGCCTATGCCTGCGGCGTGCTGGGATACTTTACCGATATATTGGCGCGTGAGGGCCTAATGGCGATCATGTTCGCCAATGCGTCTTCCACCATGGCCCCATGGGGGGGCAAGACACCCTTCTTTGGCACCAACCCGTGGTCGTTTGCGGCGCCACGTAGGTGTGATCCTCTTGTTATTGACAGTTCCTCTTCGGCCACCGCATTTGTGAACCTCGCGAACGCAGCGGCGGCAGGTGATGCCATCCCACCCAACTGGGCGTTGGACGCTGAGGGGCAGCCAACCACTGATCCAAATGCCGGGATGGCAGGTTCCATCGCACCAGCGGGGGGGCACAAGGGGGCCGCGCTTGCGCTGATGGTCGAAGTGTTGGCTGCGGGGTTGACCGGGGCGCATTGGTCTTTTGAGGCATCCTCGCTTGGCGATGACGCAGGTGGGCCACCAAAGTTGGGTCAGACGATCATCGCAATCCGCGCTGATGGGTTGGGGCAGACCGATCACATCGCTCGGATTGAGGCTATGATATCGGCAATGACATCCGAGGAAGGCACCCGCGCGCCCGGTGAAAGACGCCATCAAACCCGAGCACATACAGCCCGCAATGGGGTTGAGATTGACGCAGAAATGCAGGCCACTCTTGAAAGTCTTGGTGCCAGCCTGTGACCGGTATCGCCGCGCCGCCGATGCATGTGCGAGCCTAGCTAGCAGGCCCATTTGCCCGGCTTTGCAGCGCCCTTGAATCACGCGCAGACCGCAGGCTTCACCTTTGAAAATAGCATTCAGTCCTATGGATATATCGCGTCCGGGTGGATGGTTGCAGAAGGCAAGGCCGACATTGCAGCACTTGACGCGCAATCATGGACACATATGCAACGGTACGATGGCTTCGCGCAGAACCTGAAGGTCCTTGGCTGGACTCTCACCCCTCAACACCTGCACTGTCCTTCATCACGGCTTTGCGGAATGATGCCGCAGCGATCCTGCTGGCTTTGCAATCGGCACTCGACAAACTCGGGCCCAATGACAAGGCCGCCATCGGTATCAAAGACATTCTTCAGATTCCGGCAGGCGAATATCTGGCAGTAGAAAATCCGTGTTCCAAACCATAGATCGATCCGTTTGACGTTTCCGCAAGAACGCGTGGCGAACGGGAAAGAGCAGTTCCGCCACCCCGTTTCGGATCAAATATTGAATAAGTTGTAGGTCCTGGAACTGGCGCGAAAAAACTGTCGAACGTCTCGCTTAGAGCAATGAAAGTTCGCTT
Source organism: Lentibacter algarum (assembly GCF_018860975.1). Lineage (GTDB taxonomy): Bacteria > Pseudomonadota > Alphaproteobacteria > Rhodobacterales > Rhodobacteraceae > Lentibacter > Lentibacter algarum_A. The sequence continues at coordinate 12,472 of NZ_JAHKQI010000003.1, read as the reverse complement.
TGTCTGGCCCTTTCCGTGTCTACCGGAAACGCCCTTCCACGGGGCGGGGGCGGGGCTGCTCAGTCTTCGGCGTGGGTGAGTTTGGGTACGTCGGAGGCGCCTGCGGAGCCGCGGCCTGACAGCGACGGGTTTTCCATAAAGAACTTGTGACAGTTAAAGGAAAACGTGCCTTCGGGGAGGTGCGTGCGGGTGAAGCTGCCGTCGGGGGCCATGACCCAGCTTTGGGCGGTGTCGGCCATGTTTGCGGCCATGACTTGCGAGGTAATTTGCGCCTTCACCGTGGCGTTGGTGATCTCGATCAGGGTTTCGACGCGGCGGTTGAGGTTGCGGCCCATCCAGTCGGCTGACGACATAAAGACGCGGGCCTTTTTGTGCGGCAACCCGTGGCCATTGCCAAAGCAGACGATGCGCGAATGCTCGAGAAAGCGGCCAACGATGGATTTGACGCGGATGTTCTCGGAGAGGCCGATGACGCCGGGGCGCAGGCTACAGATGCCGCGGATGACGAGGGATATTTTGACGCCCTCGCCAGAGGCGCGGTAGAGCGCGTCGATGACTTCCGGCTCGGTGAGCGAGTTCATTTTGGCCCAGATTTCGGCGGGTTTTCCGGCGCGGGCGTGTTCGATTTCGGCCTCGATCATCTCAAGCAGTTTCGGCTTGAGGGAGATCGGCGAGATGGCGAGGTTTTCGAGCGCGGCGGGTTCGACGTAGCCTGAGAGGTAGTTGAACACTTTGGTGGCGTCACGCCCCAGGGCGGCGTCGCAGGTGAACAGCGAGAGGTCGGTGTAGATGCGCGCGGTGATGGGGTGATAGTTGCCGGTGCCGTAGTGCGTATAGGTGACGAGCTTGTCACCTTCGCGGCGCACGACGGTGCTGATTTTGCAGTGGGTTTTGAGGTTGAGAAACCCGTAGACCACATGTGCGCCTGCGCGCTCGAGGCGGCGCGACTGGCGGATGTTGGCGGCTTCATCAAAGCGGGCTTTCAGCTCGACGAGGGCAGTGACGGACTTGCCGTTTTCGGCAGCTTCACAGAGGGCCGAGACGATCGGGCTGTCGTTTGACGTGCGATAGAGCGTTTGTTTGATGGCGACGACGTCGGGGTCGCGTGCGGCTTGGGCGAGGAAGCGGATGACCATGTCAAACGTTTCGTAGGGGTGGTGCAGCAGCATGTCTTTTTGCTGGATGGCGGCGAACATGTCGCCCTCATGGTCTTGCACCCGTTCGGGGACGCGGGGGCTGAAGGAAGGCCAGAGGAGATCGGGTTTTTCGTCGCGCACCAGCTCGGAGAGGTCGGCAAGGCCGATGGTGCCGTCGATCTCGACGATCTCGTCTCCGGTGACGTGCAGCTCGCGTTTGATCATCGAGAGCAGGCGTGCGGGGGCGTTTGCGCTGATGGTGAGGCGCACGACTTCGCCACGGCGGCGGCGCTTGAGGGCTGTCTCGAACTCGCGCACGAGGTCTTCGGCTTCGTCTTCAACCTCAAGGTCACTGTCGCGCAGGATGCGAAAGGCGCAGGCGCCTTTGAGTTTGAAGCCGGGGAACAGGCTGGGGAGGTGCTCAAGCAGCAGTTCTTCCAGCGGCAAGTAGCGTTGCTGGCCGTCGGGCGCAGGCAGTTGCACAAAGCGGTTGATCTGCTGCGGAATCGGCAGGAGTGCTTGCAGTTTGCGTTTGTCGCGGAGGTTTTCGAGCTCAAGCGCGAGGGCAAAACCGGTGTTGGGGATGAACGGGAAGGGGTGTGCCGGATCGATCGCCAAGGGCGAGAGCACGGGGAAGACTTGCTCAAGGAAGACCGCATGCAGCACGGCTTTGTCTTCATCTGTCAGCTCGGTGCGCTCGACGAGGTGAATGCCTGCTGTGCTCATTTCTTCAGTAAGGTCGGCAAATGCGTCCTGTTGGCGCAGCAGAAGTTTGCGCGCGTTCTCGTTGATCAGCACCAGTTGCTCGGCGGGGCTAAGCCCGTCAGTGGCGGGTGTGCTCACGCCTTCATTGACCAACTCGCGCAGGCCGGCGACGCGCACGGTGTAAAACTCGTCGAGGTTGGTGGCCGAGATCGAGACAAACCTGAGACGTTCAAGCAGGGGCACGCGGGGGTTCTCGGCTTCTTCCAAAACCCGCCAGTTAAAACCAAGCCAGCTTAGCTCGCGGTTCACAAACCGGCCGGGCCCTGCGAGATCAAGGTCAGGCAGCTCTTGCGGCGCAGGAAAGGGCGCTAGGAGGAAATTAGCTTCGGTCATCTTCAGCCTTATTGCTTTGGAATGTATCAGTATTATGACGACAAATGATAATGCGCTCCGCGCACGATAATGTCTAGGGGCGCGCGCCGCTACTTTTTGCTGAAGGCAACCGGCAGATTGAACTTGAACTGCGCCGCGGAGAGGCCTTTGGGCGCGGCGGTTAATCTGGCCCTTTTGACCGCTCTGATTGCGGCTTGGTCGAGTTTACGGTTGCCTGAAGACTTGGCGAGAGAAACGCCGACCACGCGGCCTGCCTTTGAAACAACGATGCGTAACACGGTGGTTCCGCTGGCATTGGTGCCGGAGGGGTAGCGCTTCTGGCGTTCAATACGGTTGCGTATGGATGCGCCCCATTGGGCCATCAAGTTTCTGCGCTTGGCCTTGGAAAGTGTAGCGCTACGGGTGACGGCTGTGTTGCCTGCGTTCTGGCCTGTTTGCCCGCCTGAGGCCTTCTGCTTTGCGGGGGCCGAAGAGGCAGGCTGGCTGCGCCGCGGTTTTGCTGCGGGCGCTGGCCGTGTTTTCGGGCGCTTTGAGGTGTCGGGTGCGAGGGCGGCAACAGTAGGTGTCGCGCTTTGGGTATCAAGTTGCACATGGCCCTCGGTGGGGGCCGCTAGGGGCGTGGTCTGATGCGGTTTCATCGCAGGGGGCGTGGGCAAGGGAGCGAGCGGCTGAGCCGATGTCTGCGCGGCGTTGAGAGGGGCGAGCGCCTCGGGCAGATCTTGCATCGCCTCGACAGGGCGTGTCCACTCGGCAACCCGGGCGGTCATATCGGCCGGGCTTGTCATCAGCGACACGCTTGCCTGCCCCGCTTCGCCCTGCGACTGCGCGCCGGACTGACCGAACTGGGCAAACAGCCCGACATGCACCAAAGCGGCGAGGCCGAAGAAGGCGGCGAATTCGCCAGCGCGGGTCATTTCGGGGCCGTCGTGAGTTGCACTTGTTCATAGCCGAGCGCAGAGAGGCGGGAGAGGGCGGAGGCCAGCGTGGCCGCAGGCAGGGTGGCATCGGCGCGCACCAGCACTGCGGTTTTGGCTGGCGCTGGTGTTAAAGCCAGCATCTCCCAGACGGCAGGGCCGCGCAAATCATCCAGAGCAAAGGCGCCGTCAGCGGCGATATGCAGGCGCAAGTCGTCCGGCAAAGCTGCGCCATGCTGTGCCAGCGGCGGCTGCACATCTATCGGTGGAGGGGCGACGATTTGGGCACTCATCAGAAAGAAAATCAGCAGCAAAAACACCACGTTGATCATCGGCAAGGCCGGTTCTGACTGGCGGCGTTGTTTGGGCTGCGAGAAATCCATCGCTCACTCCACCAGCATCAGGCGGGTGAAGCCAGCGGCTGTCAGGCGTTGTGCGATGTCTGTCAGCCGTTGCACATCGGCGCCATCGCGGGCGCGCAGCAAGATCGCGTCGTCGGGGCTGTCGGTGAGAGACAAAAGCGCCTGCGCCAGCTCTGCCTCGGACTGCACAGCGCCGTTCAGCAAGAGCCCGTCAGGCAGGAGTGTGATCAGGCGCGGCGGGCCGGAGTAGTCACTGACACCAGCACCGCCAGCCATATCAACTGCGGTTTCACGCCCGAACTGGGCTGCCAGCATAAAGAACACCAAGAGCAGGAACACCACGTCGATCAGCGGTGTCAGCGCCGGCTTTCGGCGCACACGGGAGGGTGCGAAGGCAAACATCAGCCGTGGTTAACCTTGAGCGTTGGTGTCGGCTCCGGCGCGGTGAAGATACGCGTGGCGGCATCTTCCATATCGGCCTGCGCGCGGTCGGTGACGCTCTCGATCCATGTCAGTGCCATTGAGGCCGGAATTGCCACGGCCATGCCCGCCGCAGTTGTCAGAAGTGCTTCCCAGATGCCGCCGGCCAGCACAGAAGGATCGGCCTGATTGCCGCTGGTTTGCAGGGCTTGAAATGCCGAGATCATGCCAAGCACTGTGCCCAGAAGCCCGACCAGCGGCGCAATGGTGGCGATCAGCTCAAGTGCGCGAAGCCCCGCGCGCGCGTCACGCAGCAAGGACTTGGCAACGCGGGTCGTTTCCTCGCGGGCTTTGGCGTCACTCAGGTGTTCGCTTTGGTGGTTGCACATTGCCGTATGCGCCAGCATGGCGCGCAGGCTGCGCAGGCCTGACAGGGCGTTGACGGCTTTGTCGCGGCGGCCATTGCACCAGTCGCCAAGCGCGGCCTCGGTGCGCGCGCCCGCCCAAGCGCCGAGGCGCCAGAGCCGCCAGCTTTTCCAAAGGATGATCGCCAGCGTCAGAACCGAAAGCAGCGCAATCACCCAAAGGGCCGCACCCCCACGTTCGAGAAACGAGAACAATTCTGTCATGCCCATGTTGTTTGTCCTTTTGTTGCGCCGTCTGCCATATGCGTCATCGGATCACATCCAGAGGCTGGTAGACAAGGCCTTGCTCGGTGTGCTCGCACCAAGCCGTAATGCCAAACACCGCCGCCAGCCTTTCGGCTGATAGCACGTCTTCGGGCCGGCCGTCGGCTGCCACGCTGCCGTTGTCCAACAGGATCAAACGCGAGCAGTGACGCGCTGCGAGCCCGAGGTCGTGCAGTGACACCAGCAGTGATTTGCCCTGATGTGCAAGCTCTGCGAATGTCTGCATCGTGGCGATCTGGTGCGCGGGGTCAAGCCCGGCGATGGGCTCGTCTGCCAGCAGCAGCGGCGTGTCTTGGGCCAGCGCACGTGCGATCAGCACGCGGGCCTGTTCGCCGCCTGATAGCTGCGTTGCGGGGCGGTGGCGCATTGCGGTGAGTTCCATGCGCGCGAGGGCGGCCTCGACGTGTTCAGTATCATCGGCGCTTGGCTTCTGGAGAGCGCTCAGGTGCGGCGTGCGCCCCAGCATCACCACAGATTCGACTGTGATCGGCCATGCGATTTCACGCATTTGCGGCATCCATGCTGCCTGTCCGGCGCGCGCGTTTTGCGGCAGTTGGGCGAGGCTGCTATGGCCCTGGTGCGCTTGCAGGCCAAGGATGGCGCGCATGAGGGTTGTCTTACCAGCGCCATTGGCCCCGATCAGGCCGACAAACTCTCCGGGTTTGATATCAAAACTCACGTCACGCAGCACCGTGCGGCGTTGCAATGTGACTGACAAACCTGACAGCGAAAGCGCGTTCACAGGCGTTCCTTTCGCAATTTGAGGATCAGGTGCAAGAACAGCGGTGCGCCGACCAGAGCTGTCAGCACGCCGAGTTTCAGGTCGCGGTCGGGCAGGATTACGCGGGTGGCGATGTCGGCGGTGAGCACCATCACTGCGCCGCCGAGGGCCGAGGCCCAGAGCAGACGCGACGGGTGCGCCCCAACGAAGGGCCGCAAAATATGCGGCACAACCAGCCCGACAAAGCCGATCGCTCCGGCGACGGCTGTGCCTGCTCCGACAACGCAGGCCGTGCCGAACACCAGCTGTAGCCTAAGCCGGCTGACTTGGATGCCCATCGCCTGTGCGGCGTCTTCACCAAGTGTCAGCGCGTCGAGGCCACGGCCCAAGGTGCCGAGCAGCAAAAGCCCCAGAGCCATGAAGGGCAGGGCGATCCAGACATGGATCATCGAGCGGTCTTCAAGCGAGCCCATCATCCAGAAGACGATTTCACTGGCTGCAAAGGGGTTGGGTGACAGGTTCAGCACCAGTGAAGTCAGTGCGGAGGCCAGCGCCGAGACTGCGATACCGGCGAGGATCAGTGTGAGGGATGTGCCGCCCGGGCCTGCGAGGGCCATCACCAGCAGCACGGCTGCCAAGGCGCCCGCCAAAGCGGCCAGCGGAAGCCCGAGCACGAAGGCGGCGGCAAAACCGCTTTGGATCGCGATCACGGCTCCCAAGGCGGCAGAGGCGGAGACGCCGATCAGCCCCGGCTCGGCAAGCGGGTTGCGCAGGTAGCCTTGCATGGCCGCCCCTGCAAGCCCGAGGCTGGCACCGATCAGCAGAGCCAGCAGGGCGCGGGGCAAGCGGATTTCGCGCATCACCAGCGCAACGGGGCTGTCGTCGCCTGCCATCAAGCCAGACAGGCTGTCCGCGATGCTGAGCTGGGCGGGCCCGATCAGCAGAGAGGCCGCAAACAGCAGCACAATGGCCAGCCCAAGCCCGGGTAACAAGCCCCGCTTCATGGCTGCACCTTGTTCATGCTGTGGCGCAGGGTGGCCAGTTTTTCGGCGGCGCGCATTACGAAAGGCGTGCCGCAGACCCAGTCATGGTCGGTTACGGCTGTGGCCGCGCGGCCGCGCTGCAGGGCTTTAACGGCCGGATGCTGCAGGATGTCTTCGGCCCGTGAGCCGCCGGGGTAAGCCGTTGACGTGATCACCAGGTCGGGATCGGTGAGCGCCAGCACCTCAAGCGGCATTTTGCGCCCGCTGTCATATCCGGCGGCGATCGCGGCATTGCTGAACCCGGCCAGTTCAAGGACTTCATTTGCCATTGAACCGCGGCCGGACGTGAAGCCGTTGGCGTAATAGAAGATCGCACTGGGGGGTGTTTCGCTGTCTGTTGCCAGAGCGGCGCGGCGCGCCTCAAAATCGGTGATCATCCTTTCGGCCTCTGCCTCGCGGTGCAAGAGGGCGCCCATTTTGGCGAGCTGGCTTGTCACCCCGTCCAGCGTTGTTGTGATTGAAAAAATCTCGACACGGATGCCCAACCCGCGCAGCATATTGACAGTAGAGCGCGGCGTATACTCGCCCGCCAACACCAGATCGGGCTGCATCAGGAATATATCCTCGGCTTGCCCGTAATTGATGCGATAGTTGGCGGCCTCTTTGGCCATGGGTGAAACATGGCTGTCCAGCGATATCTGGGAAACCGACAGAAGCTGCCCCTTGGCGGCGAGCAACATTGCCAGTTGATCGGTGCAGAGGTTCATTGACACGACCCGCTGCGGGGCATCAGCCAACGCGCCGCTGACGGCGGCAGAACAGCTCACCGCGCACACCAAAGAGATGCGCGCGGCAAGAGCCTTGATTTGCTTAAAAGTCAGCACGAAGTCCAACAAAGACCGAGCGGCCCGGCTGATTGTAGCCCGATGCGGTTTCGTAGTCCTCATCAAGCAAGTTGTCGACGCGCAGGAAGACCTCGGCTGTGTCGCTCAGATCATAGGACAAGCCTGCTCCGACCAGAGTATAGTCTCCGACTTTGTTGCCCGCAGATGCAAAGGCACTTGGCAAAACATCGGCGGCATGGCGCACATTCAGATAGCCCGAAAACCTGTCAGTGAAGGTGCCGTTGACACCCAGCACAAGATCATGCCGCGGTGTACGCGCCAAGCGCACGCCCTCGGTTTTGGCGTCGGTATAGGTATAGGCCCCATAGAAGGAATACCGCTCGGACATCTTGTATTCACCCGAAAGTTCAAGGCCCTTGGACGTGGTTTTGCCCGGCACCTGATTGTAGCAGCCAAAGCCGCTGCCGCAGACTGTCGCGGCGAAGTCATAGTCGATCAGGTCATCGATATCGGTGAGAAACAGCGTGGCTTTAACAAAACCGCGTGTGCCATATGTCTTTTCGACACCAAGCTCGTAGCTGACGCTCTTTTCGGGCTGCAAGGCAGGGTCGCCGTAAGCGCTGAACCTTTCGTAGAGCGAGGGCGCCCTGTAGCCCGACCCGACAGAGGCACGCAAAGCGAGGTCTTCGCGGGCATGATAGACGGCGCTCAAGCGGCCGGTTGCCTGCCCACCGAATGTCGAGTTGTCATCATAGCGTAGCGCGGCTGACAAGTCGAACTGCGCGCCGGGGCTGAAGAGCAGCTCGGCGGTAAAGCTGGTGTTGTCTTCCGAGCCGACTGCGGCACCGGCATTGATCTTCTCTTCGGTGTGGTCGATGCCGAAGTTAAGTGTCGCGTTAGCGCCAAGCGAGGCGCTGCCAAGATAGGCCACTGACTGACGCTTGCCTTGAAAACGCGGGGTAAAGCCGCCGGGGTCTTTGCGATCAATGTCAAAATACGAAAAGCTCAGCGTATGGGTGACGGCACCGGTTTCGAAGGTGGTGTAAACGCGCGCACCGTGTTCGAGGTTGAAAAACTCTCCGGTGGAATCAAGCGAGAAGGAGGAGCGGTCAAACTCGCCCTCGCCGTCGCGGTAGAGAAAGGCACCGCCGATCGTGACGGTGTCGGAGATCGCATATTCAGCTGTCAAATGCAGGGTAGACTGCTCAAAGCCGTCTTTTTCAGTGTTGAACGACTGTGACGAGATGCCCTGTGACTTGATGTGTCCGTAGCTGAGCGCAACAAAGCCCTGTTCGGTTTTGTGGCCGATGTTGAGCGCGCCCGAGTAAGTGTCAAAGCTGCCTGCCTCGGCCTTCATATTGCCTGAAAAGCCAAGCTCTGTTGGCCTGAACGTCGAGAAGTTGACGACACCGGCGATCGCTTCGGAGCCAAAGATCGCCGATTGCGAGCCTTTGAGCACCTCAACACGTTCGATGCCTGCTGCGGTGAAACCGCCAAAGTCGAACTGGTTCTGTGGGCCTGTCGGGTCGGCCACGTCAATTCCGTTGACGCGTACGCCGACATAACGTGAGGGCAGGCCGCGCAGCTGTATCGAGCTGGCCCCGCCCAAACCGCCGTTGCTGTTGACGTTGACGCCCGGCAGGCGAGACAGCCGGTCAATCACGCGGGTGTCATTTGAGCCTGCATCCTCGCCTTCGAGGACTTCGACATTCGTGCCGGTGCGAGCCTGCTCAACAGGTGTGAGCGACGAAGACTCGACAATGATCGGATCAAGATCAAAGGCGGCGTCCTGAGCGAAAGCGGGGGGGGCCAGTATGGCGGTGCTCGCCAGTAGGGATGCCATTAGGTGGCGTGTCATAGGTCTTCCTCCATCCGCAACAGTTGCGGTTGTCCTGGGTCTAACTGGTGGAAGATGAGACTCCGCCAGCGGTGCAAATGCCACCACGACGGAAGATCCGTTGCCCATGACGCGTCCCGCGTCCGGACAGGGTGATCACCTCGGCAGGTCTCCTGACTCACGGGTCGATGCTTGATCGGGCCTTCCCCCTGTGGGTTACACAGAAGTGACATGTTCCGACTTTGCTCGCCGCTTACAGTTGCGGGGGCAGTCACGGAATTGGCAAGTCGCAGACCTGCCGCACCGTTGTTCCCTATTATCCAGACATTCTCTGCCCAGACCGAAGTGACTCGTGTCTAGGGCAATTGCCACAGCTTTGAAAGTGGAAAACCGAGCGCAAATGGTCCTGTCAATCCGGCTTGTGAGCCTTGAGTGCGGCGCGCCGTGGTCAGTTGAAGCGGTCGGAAAAACCAAGCAAGTCGTTGAATGGAGCGTTTCGCAGCAGGTCTTGCGGCGAGGCTACATTGCAGGGGGTGAAATCAGAGATTTCGTCGATCAAGACCGCGAGGCAGGCCTGTGAGCAAGCCTGTCTGACAAGGTCTAGGGCTTGCTGAAAGTCGCTGGCTGCCGTGGCGAGGCTTGCAAGTGCGCCTGCTGCGATCTGACTCCACGCCAGAACCAATGCGAGCAAGGCCATGTAAGCCCCCAAGGCGGCAACAAGGCCCAAAGGCCCGAGCGCCAACACCAGAACGACCAGAAGCGCCAAGTGAACAAGAGTTGGTGTGAGCGCTTTGATCAGGGATTCAAGGATTCCCACATGCACTTGTGCATGAACGCAGGCGAGTTCGGCCTGTCTGCGGGCGGCTCGTGCAGCTGCAATCGCTGCGGGGCATTCGCCGTCTTCGCACTCTGGGGGGACATCTGGCGGCGGGTTTTCTCGCTCGCCAAAGACGCCGCGAACCGTCGTAACAACTGTGGTAATTGTATTCCCAATCCATCCAAGCATAACAAACCCTCTTTGAAAGTTTACGGCGTATCGCAACAAATAGTGCTCATTGGTCTGCTGCGAGCGCCTCACGGCCAGCATAGCATGGCTTCCCTAAAACGGGCCAAAAATTAAACCTGAGGTTGAAAGTGATGCGTCACTCCGGCCAGATCGAAAGTTGATCCATTGCCGCCAGCACCTCACCGGCGAGCTTGCGGGTTACGTCGCGGCCTTCGGCCAATGCGGTTTTGTCGAGGGCGTCGACAAGCTCGTGGGCGGCAGCAAAGCTGCGGTCCATGTAGCGTGCCAGGTAGGGGAGCACGTCTGGCTTGGGGTTTAGCTGTCGGTCGGCGAAAAGTTTCATCAGCACCGCCGAGAGCAGGGCGTCGTCGGGCTCTCGCAGATTGACAATGCCCACTTGGTGCAGGCGGCTGGTAAGGTCGGGCAGGGTTAGCCCCATCAGCTGTGGCACGCAATTGGCTGTCATCATCAGAAACCCGCCTTCGGCTTTTGACATGTTGTAGAGGTGAAACAGCGCGGTTTGGGCCTCGGGAATTGCGGCGATCTCTTGGATGTCTTCCACAACGGCTGCGCGGGTGGCGAGCACGGGGACATCGCTTTCAGTGAGGTCGCGCGCCTGAATGTGACGAGCACCGGAGAGCGCGCTCCAGACATGGCAGAGGTGGGTTTTGCCCGAGCCTTTCGGCCCGACAACCATGAGCGTGCGCCAGACGGTTTTGTCCCAGTTGTCAACGATGCTCACCGCCGCCATATTGGCTGTCGAGACAAAGAAGTCGTCGCGGTCGAGCGCGGTTTTGCTCGGCAGATCAAAGGTAAGTTGCTGGGGCATTAGTCGGTTTCGGGCGTGTCTGTGAGGCCGCGGTAGAGGCGGCTGTCTTTGTATGACTGGGCAAAGAAGCGTGTGAATACGCCGATCGCGGCTGCAACGGGCACAGCCACCAGCATGCCGACAAAGCCGAACAGGGTGCCAAACACAGAGAGCGCGAAAATCAGCCAGACCGGGTGCAGCCCGACAGATTTGCCGACCAGTTTTGGTGTTAGCACGTTGCCCTCGATCACTTGGCCGATGACAAAGATGATCACCACCGCCGCCAGAGAGAACCACTCGCCCCAGAACTGGAACAGCGCCAAACCGATGGCGAGGATGCCGCCAAGCACTGCGCCGAGGTAGGGGATGAATGTCAGCATTCCGGCGATGAAGCCGACGATCAGGCCAAACTGTAGCCCGACCACCATAAGCGCGATAGCGTAGTAAGCGCCGAGGATCATGCAGACGGTGCCCATGCCGCGGATGAAGCTGGCCAGCGTCGCGTCGATCTGGCTGGCGAGTGTGCGCACAACAGGGGCGTGATCACGCGGCAGCATTTCGTCAATCGCTGCGACCATTCTGTCCCAATCATAGAGCAGGTAAAAGGCCACAACCGGCACGATCACCATGAGCATCACGAGGTTAACAACCGACCAAGCCGAGGAGAGCACAGTTTGCAGCAGCTCGCCGCCGCGTTCCTGCACTTTGTCGCCGACAGTCAGCAGCGAATGACGCAGGGTGCTGTTTTCGTCCATAAGAGAAGGGAAGCGCTCGGTAAGAAAGCCCTGCAACTGCTCAAACAACTGCGGCGCGGTGTTGAACAGGGATATGGCCTGTTCGATCATGACCGGAATGACCAGAAGCGCCAGTATGACGAAGATCAGCAGCCCCGTCAGGGTGATCGTGGTGGTGGCCACGGCGCGCGAGGCGCCCATTTTTTCAAGCCTATCAGCGACCGGATCAAGGAAGTAAGCGATCGCTCCGCCGAGCACGAAGGGCAGGATCACATCGCCCAGATACCAAAGCGCCACGCAGAAAACGAGCGCGGAGATACCCCAGTATTTCGCCTGATCGCGGATCGGAAGTGCCATGTGAATCCTCGGTTTTGAACTGGTAATTACATTGCCCACCTTGGCCTAAAGCGCAAGAGGGCGGTTGGAGATAGTGCGGGTTAGTCCGAAGGGTTCGGATTTGGCGGCGGGGTGTAGTTGTCAGGATCGGCCAGCCATTTTTGGTGTTCTGAGTAGAAGTTGTGTTCGCCCAAAGGTGGAAGCTCCCAATCAGGCCAATGGGCGGGGCGGGCGGTGCCTTTGGGCAAGGTGACAGAGCCGTCAGCAAACATATCCTGCAAAAACGGCGCGAGATGCCTTATGGTTGTATCATCCACAGATCTTACCGAAGCTCCGCGTAGCAAGGCTTCGGTAAGATTTGTGGAACTGTACAACCGCGCGCTGTCGAGGTTTGCCCCCTCCAACCGCGCGCTTCTGAGGTCTGCCCCCTCCAAGCGCGCGCTTCTGAGGCTTGCCCCCTCCAACCGCGCGCTGTCGAGGTTTGCCCCCTCCAAGCACGCGCTTCTGAGGTCTGCCCCCTCCAAGCGCGCGCCGAAGAGGTTTGCCCCCTCCAACCGCGCGCTGAAGAGGTATGCCCCCTCCA
>NZ_JAHKQI010000005.1 GCF_018860975.1 Lentibacter algarum | reverse complement strand
GCATCAGCGTCGGCATCTGCATCTGCGTCGGCATCTGCATCGGCGTCCGCATCGGCATCAGCATCGGCGTCAGCATCAGCGTCGGCGTCGGCATCCGCGTCCGCATCCGCGTCCGCATCAGCGTCGGCGTCGGCATCAGCATCTGCGTCTGCATCAGCATCAGCATCCGCATCAGCATCTGCGTCGGCATCAGCATCGGCGTCTGCGTCGGCATCCGCGTCCGCATCGGCGTCGGCATCTGCGTCAGCATCAGCATCGGCGTCAGCATCGGCGTCTGCGTCGGCATCAGCGTCGGCATCAGCATCAGCGTCCGCATCGGCATCTGCATCAGCATCGGCGTCAGCGTCCGCATCTGCATCTGCATCGGCGTCAGCATCAGCATCGGCGTCGGCATCTGCGTCGGCATCTGCATCGGCGTCCGCATCGGCATCAGCATCGGCGTCCGCATCGGCGTCGGCATCAGCATCGGCATCCGCATCGGCATCGGCATCAGCATCAGCATCAGCATCGGCGTCGGCGTCGGCATCCGCATCGGCGTCAGCATCAGCGTCGGCGTCGGCATCCGCGTCCGCATCGGCATCTGCATCAGCATCGGCGTCAGCGTCCGCATCTGCATCGGCGTCAGCATCAGCATCGGCATCTGCGTCGGCATCTGCATCGGCGTCCGCATCGGCATCAGCATCGGCGTCGGCATCCGCATCAGCATCCGCATCGGCATCAGCATCGGCATCCGCATCGGCATCGGCATCCGCGTCGGCATCTGCATCAGCATCGGCATCCGCATCGGCGTCAGCATCAGCATCCGCATCGGCGTCTGCATCAGCGTCGTCCGCTGAAGATCCAGAAGATACACCAGCAAGAACGCCCCCAACTGCAAGTGCGGCCAACGCAACCCCAACACCGCCGCCAAGCACTCCAACTGCCCCATCTTCTACAACGATAGCGGCGCCATCTTCCGTGAAGGAGAGGGCGCTCTCGGAACCGTCAGCTGTGTAGTAGTTCTCGATCCGTATAATTTCTCCGGATGCCATGTGAATCAAAAGGTCATTGCCAGCGCGAACGTACCGGTCAACGCTCTCTTCAACGAAGGGGAGCCGAACTAAGCTCGGGCCTGTCAGATTAATGCTGTTAATATCAGCGGGCCGTTCAGAGCCATCCGTTCGATCGACTATCGTCACATTCATTGCAATTTTTCCTTTTAAAACAACATCTTATTGCATCGTACGGCAAAAACCACAATATTTAGTGAAGGCCACAATATCTGCAAAAAAATGAAACGCTTCCAGTGTGTGGTGCCTATCCTTACAAAACTATGCCCGTTAAAGGCGATTCATACAACCTTTTACACGCTAAGGGAGAGCTTTTGACGTTTCTTGTTGCTAACAAGCCGCATTAAAGTAGTCCAACTGAAGAAATCTTTAGTCATGGATTTTGGGACCCAAGCGCGTCTCTCTTGGGACAATTGAAGAGGCAGTTGCTATAATCGGGCAGATTAGTGCCAAACGAGAGCGCACCTCGTGAAAGCGGTCTTCTGAGCAATCGCAGCGAAAGAGCGATTTGATTTTGACACTCAACGCAGGAATGCAATGACCGCTCCCGCGACAACCTGCTGCGACGCAGCGGAAAATGTGCTGCGACCGCGCCCGAATGCTGCTCTAGCAATAGTTGCGTGATCAAAAAGCGGGTTTGCGCGTAGGTGGTTTATGGATGGTTTTAGGATGGTTTGGGGTCCACCGTGACCCCCGTCTCAATGTCGGGCTCCGCCGTGGGTTCGAGCGCGGCCACGCGCTCCAGAACGATGCGGTAAATGACGGTGTAGCCGTTCTTGCAATGCCTCCGCCCGGTCTCGATCAAAATGCCTTCCCGTATGAAGTCGATGATGGTGCGTTTGACGGTGCTCTCGCTAAGCTCTGTGTGGCGCTGGATCGTCCCTGTGGAACACCAGATGCCCGAGCCGTCATCGCTCGCCTTGTCAGCCAGGAACATGATGATCTGCTTGCGCACGGCGCTGCCGAAGCGACGCTCGGCGCATTCGTTTGCTATGCGCCAGCTCATGATCCCACCGCCAATTGGGTTGAGGTCAGACCGAAAATACCGTACAGATGGGTACGGAAATATTCTTCTATGCCGTTGAGGTGGGTGGCCGCCCCCTCAGCGGTTTTTCTTTGCCTTTTCGTCAGAGGGGGAGACTGTGAAAAACCGTTTACTTGGGCCTCGTAGCCCATTGAAAAGTGAACGTGAACGAAGCAAGTCCGTTTACAATTCCTTCCTTCCAAATCAACGAAATTTTCCGGATTGCAAATCCGTGTACACCGGTTCGTTTCCGGTACTCGCCTCCAATTTTCCCGGTAATTTTCCCGGTGCAGCGTCTATGCCCGTTGTGGGCCGTATGACTTTGGCAAGCCAAGCACCTGTTCTGCGATATAGCACAAGATCAAGTTGGTCGAAATCGGGGCCACTTGATAGAGCCTCGCTTCGCGGAATTTGCGCTCGACATCGTATTCTTCGGCAAAACCGAAGCCACCGTGGGTTTGCAAGCACGCCTCTGCGGCTTCCCAGCTTGCATCGGCAGCTAGCATTTTGGCGGTGTTCGCTTCGACACCGGGGTTGAGGCCGGAATCATACATAGCTGCCGCACGGTAGACGATTGCCTCCGCGGCCATCATATGCGCCTGGGCTTTCGCCAGCGGGAACTGCACGCCTTGGTTGGCCCCAATCGGTGCACCAAACACAACCCGTTCACGGGCGTAGTCAGCGCCTTTCTTCAAGAACCATTTGGCATCACCAATGCACTCGGCTGCGATCAATATGCGCTCGGAGTTCATGCCGGACAGAATGTAACGAAAGCCCCTGCCCTCTTCCCCAACCAGGCTTGAAGCGGGGATGCGCGCGTTGTCAAAGAACACCTCGGTCGTAGCATGGTTGATCATCGTTTTGATCGGCCTAATCTCAACCCCGTTGCCGCGTAACTCACGTAAATCAATCAGAAAAACCGACAAGCCCTCTGTCTTTTTGCTCACCTGATCACGCGGCGTTGTGCGCGCTAGCAGCACCATCAAATCAGAGTGCTCGGCGCGTGAAATCCAGATCTTCTGGCCGTTGACAACATAGTCGTCCCCGTCACGCACCGCCGTTGTTTTCAAGGCCAAAGTGTCGGTTCCGCTGGTCGGCTCCGTCACGCCAAAGGCCTGTAGGCGCAAGCTGCCGTCAGCAATTCCGGGCAAGTATTTCGCCTTCTGCTCCTCGGTGCCGTGGCGTAAAACCGTGCCCATCGTATACATCTGCGCGTGGCAAGCCGCCGCGTTGCAGCCGTTGCGGTGTATCTCTTCCAAGATCACCGAAGAAGCCGAGAGGTTCAGCCCCGAGCCGCCGAATTCTTCGGGAATCATCGCGCCCAAATAGCCCTCGCGAATGAGCGCATCAACGAAGTCCTTCGGGTAAGCGCGACGCGCGTCAAGGTCTTGCCAGTAGTCACCGCCAAAGCCGGCGCAGACATTCGCAACACCTTCTCGGATGTCGGCATATTCGGCAGTTACATCAAACGCGCTCATCGGGTTTTCCTTTTCTAATGTTACGCTATAGCTGCCTTACTTACCGCCAAATGCCAAGCTTTCGGTCAGCAAAATTTCTTGCTACTCAAAACATGACCCGCACAAAAAGGAAGTTGTTATGTCTGGAGATCTTGAAGGCCTGCTTGTTGTTTCAATAGAGCAAGCCGTCGCCGCGCCATACCTGACGGGCCGTCTGGCCGAAGCTGGCGCGCGAGTGATCAAAGTCGAGCGTCCCGAAGGGGATTTTGCCCGCGGGTACGACAGCCTTGTGCATGGCGAAAGTGCTTACTTCGTCTGGCTCAACCGTGGCAAGCAATCAGTCTGCCTTGATCTGCGGGCATCCACTGACAAAGCGCTTTTGGAAGCGATGCTCAAGGAGGCCGACGTCTTCGTGCAGAACCTTGCGCCCGGCGCTATTGAGCGTCTCGGCTTTGCTCCCGAACGGTTGCGCGCAGAAAACCCGCGCCTGATCACTGTGTCGATCTCCGGTTATGGCGAAGATGGCCCCTACCGCGACGCCAAGGCCTATGACTTGCTCATCCAAGCCGAAAGCGGGCTCAGCGCCATCACCGGCAATGCCAGTGGCGTCACCCGTGTTGGCGTTTCTGTGGCCGACATCTCCTGTGGGATGACAGCGCATCAGGCGGTCCTGCAAGCACTCATCGGACGCGGGGTGACAGGCAAGGGTCGGCACATCTCCGTCAGCCTGTTTCACGCCCTCGCCGACTGGATGAATGTGCCCTACCTACAGTTCGCTTACGGCGGCAAATCTCCGGCACTCGACGGGCTGAACCACCCGACAATCGCCCCCTACGGAGCATATGCTGGCTCTGACGGCAAAGAAGTCTTGTTTTCAATCCAGAACGAGCGCGAGTGGCTACGCTTTTGTCAGCAAGTGCTTGGGCAGCCTGAAGTCGCCAGTGATGCACGCTTTGACAACAACACCAACCGCACAGCCAACCGAGATGCGCTGAACGAGGTTATCAACGCTGTTTTCAGCCGGCATACCCGCGACGCTCTGGCCGATATGCTCACTGATTGCGGTATCGCCAATGGTCGTGTCAGCACGATGGGCGACCTTGCCAAGCACCCGCAAAACAAGCTGGTTGAGGCTGATACCCCCTCAGGCCCCGTGCAGCTGCTCGCACCCGGCGCGCTGGTTGACGGGCACTCACCCGTCTTTGGACCTGTGCCTGCCTTGGGTGAACACACCGATGCCCTGCGCGCCGAGTTCACCGCCAAAGCCTAGCGTTTCAGCACGATCACATGCCCGTCTTTCGGGCTGGCCTTGCCTTCGGCCAAGGCCTTGTAAACTGGCAGAGCTTCTGCAAGGCCGTCGTGCGGCTTGAGCGTCATCCAGTCAGCATCCGCCGCGATCCGCTTCCAAGCTTCGGTGATCTTGCGCTCGATAACGCCTGCGCCCCACTCTTCCCGCCGCTTGGCTATTTGAGCAGGTGCAAAAAAGAACTTCGGTTTCGCACCCGGCATGTTTGCCGGCTGCGCGAATTTGTCCCAATGGCTGGTGCCTACAGCCGCCGAGTGCTTCACATTCTCGGCCAGATGTTCGTGCAGACGCAGCTTTACTTCAGCGTTGCCCGCCATATCGACATAGACACTCGGCACGTTGCGAAGCTGCTCGACTTCGTCATATGTCAAAACTTCATCGCAGGCATTCAGCCCCTCGACAAAGCCCTTGTTGCTGGCGGAGGTCAGCCCAACGATCTTGTATTTGCGCGCATTGTCCTCAGCCAAAAATTTGCAAAGCCCAAGGCCGGTTTTTGACGAAGCACTGCCGATGATCACTTGCTCTGCGCCAAACTGCGCATTGTCTTGGAGCCAGTCGAACAGCAGATATGACGTCGCCAACAAAGGCTGCAACAGCGCGCGCATGCCGTCGGCCACAAGCCCTTTGTCGCTGACCTCAACATAGCGGATGTAAACAGCGGGAAGCTCGGCACGATGCGCCGCTTTATCTTCAATCATCCCGCCAGCCTCGCGCTCAGGCTGCATGACAAACTGCTCGGCCATAGGGAAAAACCCGTAAAGCCGCGTGCCGGTTTGCAAAGCTTCGCTCGCACTTTCAACAACCGTCGCAGTGCCCCACACCGGCACAATGCCCTGGCCCTCAATCCCTGTGGGAAAGAAGCTCCAATAACCGATCACAAAGCCCGTCGCCGCGTAAGTTACGTTGTTCGCCGTCAGCGCAAAGCTCTCAAGCGCAAGCCGCACTTCACCGCTGGCAAGCGGCGCATCGGCCACCTCTTCAAGCTTTGCAACCGTGATATTGCCTTGTTCAACCAGAATACGTTTTGACATGAAGTGCCTCCCTTGAGTTGCAACAACTATGAGCCGATTCAAGTCAATAACCAGTGGGCAAGCCAAAGAACGTCACGTAGCATTGGGAAAACTTGCTGGTACCCGCGGCCGGATTCGAACCGGCACGGCCTGTTCGGCCTAGAGATTTTAAGTCTCCTGTGTCTACCATTCCACCACGCGGGCCAGCGCCTTGTAGCTAGCGGCTAGCGCATCAGAAAACAATCCGGTTTTTGCCGTTCAATGTAAGGATTTTTATGACAGTCAAACGCATCACCGCCACGCTCAATGCGCCGTCGGTCGCAGCGCTTGAGACGTTCTATCAGCAAGTCTTCGGCCTCAAAACCCAGATGGACTTTGGCTGGTTTGCAACACTCGGCAGCGGCAAGCCTGCGCCTGTGCAGCTTAACCTCGCTTCTTCCGGCGGCGACGGAAAGCCCGTGCCCGAGCTCTCGATTGAAGTTGATAACCTTGATGAAGTTCACGCGCTGGCGCTCAAACATGGGCACGACATCCTCTACGGCCCCGCCGAGGAAGACTACGGCGTGCGCCGGTTTATGCTGCTTGATCCGGCGGACAACCTGATCAATGTGATGCAACACCTCTAGACGCTAAAGATCACTCTGCTGGCCTTTCATCGCCGGATCTCTCAACATCCGCCGCTCGGGCAGCCACGGGTTCAACCCGACAGCCAGCTCCAGATCGGCCCGCGCTTCACGCAGCCGGCCAAGGCCGAAGTATGTCAAAGCGCGGCCCGAGAGCGCGGCAATATGGGTCGGGGACAGTTCAATTGCGCGATCAAGATCAACCAGAGCTTTGGCATAATCCTGCCGGATGAAATGCACATAGGCGCGCTGATTATAGCCCTCGGCGTAGTCGGGGCAGTATTGCACCAGCTTGTCGAAATCACCCAATGCTCCGACCAGATCAAAGCCCGCGCGACGTTGCATGCCACGGTCAAGAATTTCCTGTGCTACACCGTCTGGTGCATCTGCCCAGAGCGCCCACATTTCATTGGTGATCACTCTTGCCGCCGCCTCGTTAGGGGCCGCGCGAACAGCCTCAACTAATTCGGCAAAACGCACCGAGTGATCAGCTGCTTTCGGGCAGGTTTCGGCCACAGCAGGCGCAGCCAACAGGAGTAAGACGAGCAAAAACCGCATGACAACACCATGCCACACCTTGAAGTTTGGTCAAATGACGTCTGCGAGAGTGGTCTCTTTCACGGCCTGCATCGCCACATATGTCGAGGTCGAGGCAACATGTGGAAGGCTTGATATATGCTCCCCCAATACAGTGCGGTAGTCGCTCATGTCCTGCGTTCTGATCTTCAACAAGTAGTCAAAGTTCGCGGCCATCAGATGCACCTGTTCAATCTGTGGTATCTTCATCACTGCCGCATTGAACTCAGCCAATGCCTTCTCGCGGGTGTCTGACAAGCGCACCTCGACAAACGCGACATGATCAAGCCCCAGCCGGATCGGATCAAACAGCGCTTTATAGCCGGTGATCACGCCGCTCTTCTCAAGCCGCCGCAGCCTTGCTTGGGTTGGCGACTTTGACAGCCCAATGCGTCCCGCCAAGTCGGTGATCGAGATCCGCCCGTCAGCCGCCAGCACCGAGAGAATCTTGCGGTCAAACCCGTCCAACTCAACCTGAGCACTTCGCCCTCTAGAATCTACATTTTCAGTCATATGTCACGCTACTTCCCCTATTGTCAGGAATATCTCCTGCAAAATATTCTGTATGCTAACCGAAATTGCAGGAGAGTCCCATGCCTCAGAACCTTTTTCGCACCGCCCTGAACAAAAACACCTACGCCGATGAGGCCAAAACGCTTGCGCGCCTGACAAGCGAGGCACAGCTTACCGACGAAGACCGTGCGCGCATCGTCGCCCGTGCCGCTGGTCTGGTGCGTGAAATTCGCGGGCACTCAAACCCCGGAATGATGGAAGTCTTCCTCGCGGAATATGGCCTGAGCACCGATGAAGGCATCGCCCTCATGTGCCTCGCCGAAGCCCTGCTCAGGGTCCCCGACGCCGACACCATTGATGCGCTGATTGAGGATAAGATTGCGCAATCCGACTGGGCCGCCCATATGGGCGCCTCAACCTCGCCCTTGGTCAACGCCTCGACGTGGGCCTTGATGCTCACCGGTAAGGTGCTCGACGATCACGAAAGCGGTGTCATCGGTTCCCTTCGCGGGGCGGTCAAACGCCTCGGCGAACCGGTTATTCGCACCGCCGTCAGCCGCGCCATGAAGGAGATGGGCCGCCAGTTTGTCCTCGGCGAGAGCATCACCTCCGCCATGGAACGCGCTTCAAAAATGGAAGCGAAAGGCTACACCTATTCTTACGACATGCTCGGTGAAGCCGCCCGCACCGAGGCCGACGCCAAGCGCTATCACCTGTCCTACTCCCGCGCCATCACCGCGATCGCTCAGGCTTGCAACGCCTCCGACATCCGCGAAAACCCCGGCATCTCGGTCAAACTCTCGGCGCTGCATCCGCGCTACGAAGTCGCTCAGCGCGCAAGGGTTATGGAGCAACTCACGCCACGCCTACGCTCGCTCGCGCTGCTCGCAAAATCCGCCGGAATGGGCCTGAATGTCGACGCCGAAGAAGCCGACCGCCTCGCGCTGTCGATGGATGTGATCGAAGAGGTTCTGTCCGAACCAGCCCTCGCCGGATGGGACGGCTTCGGTGTTGTCGTGCAAGCCTACGGCCAACGCGCGGGCGACGCGCTTGATTTCCTGCATGACCTCGCCGTGCGCACCGACAGGCGCATCATGGTGCGACTGGTGAAAGGCGCCTACTGGGACACCGAAGTCAAACGCGCGCAGGTCGAAGGCATCGAAGGCTTTCCAGTGTTCACGCGCAAGCCCGCAACCGATGTGAGCTACATCGCCAACGCCCGTAAGTTGCTGAACATGACCGATCGCATCTACCCGCAGTTCGCGACGCATAACGCCCACACCGTTGCCGCAGTGCTCGACATGGCAACCACGCTAGGCACACCGAAAGACGCCTACGAGTTCCAGCGCCTGCACGGTATGGGCGAGGCCTTGCACAACATCGTGCTCGAGGCAGAGCAAACAAACTGCCGCGTCTACGCCCCCGTCGGCGCGCACCGTGATCTGCTCGCATACCTCGTGCGCCGCCTGCTTGAAAACGGTGCAAACTCCAGCTTCGTGAACCAGATTGTTGACGACGAAGTGCCGCCAGAAGAAGTCGCCGCATGCCCCTTCGAGGCGCTTTCAAAGGCCGCCGGATCCCTCACCCAAGGCCCTGATCTCTACCAGCCCGAGCGGCCAAACTCTTTGGGGTTCGACCTGACCCATGAGCCAACTTTGACCCGTATTGAAAAGGCCCGCAAACCATTCCTGAACCACAGCTGGACGGCCGCTCCTCTTCTCGCAAGCAAAACCAAGCCACAAGCAGCACAGGCTGTCAAAAACCCCGCGCTGCCGTCGGACACCGTGGGAAAAGTTTCCTTCGCCAGCCCCGCCGACGTTGAAGCCGCACTCGGCAAAGCCACGCCTTGGAACGCCACGCCAAAAGCGCGCGCCAAAGCCCTGAGCAAAGCCGCCGATCTCTATGAGGCCAACTTCGGCGAGCTCTTCGCTCTCCTCGCGCGCGAGGCCGGAAAGTCCCTGCCCGACGCTGTTGCCGAACTGCGCGAAGCCGTCGACTTCCTGCGCTACTACGCCGCCAACGCGCCTGAAGTGCCGCCCGCTGGCATCTTCACTTGCATCAGCCCTTGGAATTTTCCGCTGGCGATCTTCACCGGCCAAATCGCAGCCGCCTTGGCCGCTGGCAACGCCGTGTTGGCAAAGCCTGCCGAGCAAACCGGCCTCATCGCCTACCGCGCGATCGAGCTTTTGCACGAGGCAGGTGTTCCCACTTCAGCCGTGCAACTCCTGCCCGGCGCAGGTGACGTTGGCGCTGCACTCACATCTGACTCCCGCGTCAACGGCGTGGCTTTCACCGGCTCAACTGATACCGCTCTGCTGATCCGCAAGAACATGGCCGACAACCTCGCTCCCGGTGCGCCCCTCCTGGCGGAAACAGGCGGGCTCAACGCGATGATCATCGACAGCACGGCGCTGCCGGAACAGGCGATCCAAGCCATTGTCGAGAGCGCGTTTCAATCCGCTGGCCAACGCTGCTCGGCCCTGCGCTGCCTCTATGTTCAAGAAGACATTGCAGAGCCGTTTACCAAGATGCTCAAAGGCGCGATGGACGAGCTCGCGATGGGTGACCCGTGGCTTCTGAGCACCGACAGCGGGCCGGTCATCGACGAAGCAGCCCGCGTGGGCATTGCCAAACACATTGAAACCGCCCGTGCCGAAGGCCGCTTGATGCACGAACTTCGTACGCCAAACTCCGGCACATTCATCGCACCGACGTTGCTTTCAGTCAAAGGCATCAAAGAGATGAAACGCGAAGTCTTCGGGCCGGTGCTACACCTCGCAACGTTCAAATCACACGAGCTTGATGATGTCATCGACGCGATCAACGCCACGGGATATGGCCTTACATTCGGGTTGCAAACCCGCATCGACGACCGTGTGCAACATGTCTGTGAGCGCATCCACGCAGGCAATATTTACGTCAATCGCAACCAGATCGGCGCCATCGTAGGCTCACAACCTTTCGGCGGCGAGGGCTTGTCTGGCACGGGGCCAAAGGCCGGTGGGCCGAATTATCTGCCGCGCTTTGCGTGCGTCAAAACGCAGCAAACCGAGGACAACTGGAACAGCTCGATGAGCGCCAGTTCGATGCAAACCGCGATCAATGCCAACGCTGTCTCCCGCGAGATACGAACGCTCGCCCTCCCGGGCCCGACAGGTGAGTCAAACGTGCTGACTTTGTTCACACGCCCTCCGCTTCTCTGCCTTGGGCCGGGTGCCGAAGCCGCCGCAGAGCAAGCAAAAACCGTCCGCGACCTCGGCGGTATTGCTGTTGAAGCCGACGGTGAACTGCCGCCAGAAGCGCTGCAAACCCTCACCGGCTTTTCTGCGGTGCTCTCATACGCAGATACGACTGTAGCACGCGCCTATGAGCAAGCGCTGGCAAGCCGCGACGGCCAGATCATCCCGCTGATCACCGGTGATCCCGACATTGCACGCGTGCTGGGCGAGCGGCATGTTTGTGTGGATACAACGGCATCGGGCGGAAACGCTGCTCTTTTGGCGGGGCAAGACTAAAGAGCTCGCAGTTTTTCGAATTTGCTACGCAAATCCGATCCCTCGCTGGCGCTCGTAAGTGTTTGCGCCGCACTTGCGTGCGTCACTGCGGGCGGGGTGGCCTGAGTGGGCTTTGCCCACTCAGGCCACCCCGCGAGGCGATGCCGTAGGCAGCGCAACCCCTCCCAAACCCCTCGCAAGCCCCCAAACTCATGCAAACTCATGCAAACCCGCTTTTCTCGGACAAAAATATACTCTAGCGTCACCGCATGTTTCCATTCCGCGACCACAACCCGTCTGGGCGCACGCCCTATGTCACCTACGCGCTCATTGCGCTGAACATCATCGTGTTCATCTCTTACATGGACCTGCTGTCTGATCAGCGCGCCCTCAGCACATTCTTTTGGGACTGGGCGCTGATACCGGCCCATGTCAGTCACGGGCAGGGCTTTGGTGGCCTCATCACTTCCATGTTTCTGCATGGTGGCTTCATGCACATCGCGGGGAACATGCTGTTTTTGTGGATATTTGGCGACAACATTGAAGACGAGATGGGTCACTTCGGATTTCTCGCCTTCTACCTTGCATGTGGGATACTTGCCGGCCTTACACATGTGCTCTTCGCACCGATGTCAACAGTGCCAACTGTCGGTGCTTCAGGCGCCATCGCCGGTGTCATGGGGGGCTATCTTCTGCTCTTTCCCAAGGCCAAAGTCGATATCCTGCTGATCTTTGTGGTCTTTTTCAAAGTCTTCACCCTGCCTGCCTATATTATGCTTGCCATCTGGTTTGCGATGCAATTTTTCGGTGGCATCACTGCTGATCCGGAAACAGGCGGCGTCGCCTATTGGGCGCATGCGGGCGGCTTTGTCTTCGGCCTGATCCTCGCGTTTCCCGTGTTCAAACGCCTCGGCGGCCAGCGTTTTTGGCATGAAAACGACTTCAAGCCACCGCACCCCGATGCCAGCTATGACCCATCGCGGATTCCGAGCATCCGGCGGCTCAAATGAGCAGTCCGATCAAAGCAACATGTCACTGCAGCGCTGTTGAGCTTGAGGTCACGCTGTCAGATGGCCTCAACACGGCGCGGCGTTGTGATTGTTCGTTTTGCCGCCGCCGCGGAGCCGTTGCGGTGAGCGCCCCGCTTGATGGCATCAAGATCATCAAAGGCGAAAACAACCTTACGCTCTACACTTGGGGCACGGGCACCGCGAAGCACTATTTCTGCAAAACCTGCGGGAGCTACACCCACCATCAGCGGCGCTCGAACCCCAATGAATACGGTGTGAACATGGGCAGCCTAGAGGGCGTGAACCCGGCCGAGCATGAGCCGATTGCCTGGAATGATGGCGTCAACCACCCGTCTGATCGCAAAGGTTAAACGTTGCGCACGAGCTTGGCGAACGGCTCGAACATGCCGTCGTTGGTGGCAATGATCGTCCCGCTTTCGAGCATCTCGTCGGCAGGATCAACGGCCTCGGCAAATCCGCCTGCTTCGCGAACCAGCAGTAGGCCAGCCGCCATGTCCCACTCGTCCAAGTTGCGGTTCCAGAAGCCGTCAAAGCGGCCCGAGGCGACATAGGCCAAATCAAGCGAAGCCGCGCCCCACTGCCGCACGCCAGCACAACCAGGCAAGATGCGGCCAAAGTCCTTGAGCGTTGTCGGCAAATCACCACGGCCAGAGAAAGGCGTGCCGGTGGCGAAAACACATTCGCCCATCTTACGGCGGCCAGACACGCGCAGGCGGCGCGAGTTGTCTTGCCAAGCGCCTTCGCCCTTTTCGGAGTAAAACATCTCGTCTTTGGCGGGGTCATAAATGACCGCCGAAACAACCTTGCCTTTGTGCTCAAGCGCTATCGAAACCGCGAAGTGCGGCATGCCGTGCAAGAAGTTGGAGTTACCATCCAGAGGGTCAACGATCCAGCGGCGCGTCGGGTCAGCGCCCTCTTCGGCCCCGCCTTCTTCGGCCAGCCAGCCGTAGGTCGGACGCGCCAACATCAGCTCTTCCTTGATGATCTCTTCAGAGCGGATGTCGGCTTTGCTGACAAAATCGCCCGCGCCCTTCATCGAGACTTGCAGGTTTTCAACCTCGCGAAAGTCCTTCACCAGAGAGCGCCCCGCTTTGCGCGCGGCTTTGATCATCACGTTAAGATTTGCGCTGCCTTGCATGGTTGTTGCTCCCGAGCATATTCAAAGCGCGGCTATACGCCCTGAGGCCCAGTCTTGCAAGGCACTTAATCCCTGTGAAAACCAGCTAGCCGCGCTGCATGCGCACCGGTATTTCACGACCAAGCTTCATGAAATGCGCGAGGTAAGGCAGGCTTGCATCCTCATCGCGCACAGCAACATAAAGCCGCTTGGTCATGCCGCCCTTGGTGACAGGTCGAGTGACATAATCCTCCGACGTGGTGATCTGCCGCACGACCCAGTCAGGCAACACCGCAATGCCCTGTCCAGAGGCGACAAGCATCAGGATCACGGCGGTGAGTTCAACCTGCCGAACCGACTTCGGCGCAACACCCGCTGGCTTGAGCACGTCCTTGAAAACATCCATTCGCCCGCGCTCCATCGGATAGGCGATCAGCGTCTCGCCGACAAAATCCTCGGCCTCGGCAAAGGGTTTGCTCGCCAGCTTATGGCGCGCCGCCGCGACAACGACTGGCTCGTAATCAAACAGCGGGTAAAAGGTTACACCGGCGAGCGGCTCGGTCGAGGAGGAAACCACAAGATCAACCTCCTCGCGCAACAATGCTGGCAGGGCATCAAAGGCAAGCCGCGCGCGGATGTCGACATCAACCCGCGGCCATGCCTTGCGAAACTGCTCAAGCACCGGAAACAGCCACTCATAGCAAGCATGCCACTCCATCGCGATATGCAAGCGCCCGGTGCTACCTTGCCGTAGCCCACCAAACTCCTCTTCCAGCGCGGCCATTTCAGGGAGCACCCGTTCCGCAACCCGCAAAATGCGTAGCCCTGCAGGTGTTAGCTTCATCGGCTTTGAGCGGCGAATGAACAACTCTACACCCGCTTGGTCTTCAATGCCTTTGATCTGGTGACTAAGCGCCGATTGCGTGATGTGAAGCCGCTCCGCCGCCCGTGCCAGCCCGCCTTCTGCATGAATCGCCTCAATGGTGCGCAGGTGGCGTATCTCGATATGCATATGTGAACAAACCTCATAATTTGAATGAGTTTTATGAATTTGCTTCATAGTTTCAAATCCACCACAAAGATGCAAGCCACTGAAGACAAGCCGAGGACCGTCACATGATTCCCGAAATCTCGTTCGAGTTTTTCCCGCCCCAGAACATCGAAGCCACATTCCGGCTGCACGAGGCGGTGCAATCGCTGGCGCCGCTCGGGCCACGGTTTGTTTCGGTCACTTATGGCGCTGGCGGCACAACCCGTGCGCTAACGCGAGACGCGGCGCATGCGCTGCATCGCACAACCGGACTTCGCGTTGCGGCACACCTCACTTGCGTAAACGCCAGCCGCGAGGAAACGCTCGAAATCGCCCGCGATTATGCAAAAGCCGGTGTTACCGATATCGTCGCTCTGCGCGGAGATGCGCCAAAAGGGGCCGACGGCTTTACACCGCATCCCGAGGGTTTTGCCAGTTCGGTCGAGCTGATCAAAGCGCTGAAGGCCGAGGGCAGCTTTCACTTGCGCGTTGGCGCATATCCCGAACAGCACCCCGACGCCGCCAATGCGCAGGCCGACATCGACTTTCTGAAAGCCAAGTTTGACGCAGGCGCAGATGAGGCGATCACGCAGTTCTTTTTTGAAGCTGATACTTTCCTTCGCTTCCGCGACAAATGTGCCAAGGCCGGTATCGACGGGATGATCACACCCGGCATTCTTCCGGTTGAAAACTGGACAGCCGCCCGCCGCTTTGCAGGGCTTTGCGGCGCGCATATCTCTGACGAACTGGCGCTCGGTTTTGACGCCGCCAGCCGCGATGGCCGTGAGGAGCTTTTTGCACTGGCCCACGCCACAGAGCTTTGCGACGATCTGCAATCCGAAGGCGTCGAGCGCTTTCACTTTTACACGCTCAACCGGCCTGAACTGACCCGCGATATCTGTGTTGCGCTTGGAGTGACGCCGTCACTTAGCCTGCAAGACGTGGCGTAAGAGTTGCCCTCATGCGGCGTGGTTCGTAGCGTTTGAAAAAACCTGCGAGGACCAAACATGAGTGACAAACGTCGCATCGCCCAAACTCCGGAAGAGCTTCCGAGCATCGAAGAAACCCTGTCCCGATCAGGGCTAGAGTTCATGCAAGACATCTTGAACGGCGACTTCGCTGGCCCACCTATCGGCGCGACGCTGGGGTTTTGGCCAACGCTGATCGAGGAAGGCCGCGTCGTGTTTACAGGTGCGCCCGAGTTCAAAACCACCAACCCGCTCGGCACTGTGCACGGCGGCTGGTATGGTGCAGTGCTCGACAGCTGCATGGCCTGCGCGGTGATGACGAAAGTGCCGAAAGGCTCTGTCTACACAACTCTTGAGTATAAGGTGAACATCCTGCGGCCGATCCCTTTAGGCATGCAGGTTGAGGCGATTGGCATCGCGCAACACGCTGGTCGCTCGACAGGAATTGCAAACGGGGAAATCAGGGGGGTTGAAGACGGCAAGCTCTACGCCACCGGCTCGACCACCTGCATCATCATGAAAGTGAAATAGGAATTGCGCCGTTTTTGAAAGCCTTGCTCTGCCGGGCAGCGAACGACAACTACGAACTTGCGCTCACCAGTGTTTCGTAAGACCCCAAGTCTTGCCCCCGACTGGACTCCCTTTTTACAAAGCGCTGTCCGCCTTCCCCCGCGTTCATCGAGGATCTGAAGCTTATAGCAACTACATGTGTCCCCTTACAGCCAGAGACACCGCCCCCCTCATGTGACAAGCCGCACAGGCCTTTGAGGCCGGATGGACACCTATATCTTGCGAAAGAATCAGAGTTCTCCACAAGTTATTGCGGTTATCCCCAAGTAATTGCTTTACAGGCCTCAAAACTCGCGGCTACCATATGTAGTAGAAGGAAGGCGTAAAGCCACTTTCTATCGAGCAAGCACCAAGCGTTTGCGGCAATGACCGCGCAAAACGCTATAACATAAAAAGAGGTGGCGTTATGGCATTGTCAGAGCAGTATCTTGAAGACGAAATTCACCCCATTGATATCGTTGAGACCCTCGCATCTCACCACGATTGGGAGTTTGACCGCACCGCAGACAATCAGATCTCGATGGCAGTAGAAGGCCAGTGGCGCACCTACTCGATCACGCTGGCTTGGTCAGACTATGACGAGACATTGCGGATGATCTCGACCTTCGAGATGGAACCGCCTAAAGAGCGCCTGCCCGAGGTTTATGAAACTCTCAACGCCGTCAACGACCAGTGCTGGACAGGCGCGTTCTCCTACTGGGAAGAGCAAAAGATGATGGTGTTCAAATACGGCCTCGTGCTGGCTGGTGGCAACATCGCCTCGGCCGAGCAGATTGATACGCTCATCGGAACTGCCGTGCGCAACGCAGAGCGCTACTACCCGGCGTTCCAGCTAGTCATTTGGGGCAACCGGACACCAAAACAAGCGCTGCAAATCGCCATCGCCGAGGCCTACGGCCACGCCTAGAAACGCCAGCACATGCGCTTGATCCCCATTCTTTTCAATGTCGCTATGCTCATTTGGATGATCTACGAAACGTTTGTCGTGGCAGGGGCATTTGGCGCGCCGCCCTCAAATTTCCCTTTGGGAAAAGACTTTGGCCTCTATCTTATCGGCTTCTTCTGGATCCTCGGAAACGCGATCTGGGCCTTGATCGAGCTGATCATTTACCTGCGCAGCCGCTAAAGTGCTATAAAACCGCTTGCACCTTCTTAGCTCAGGATTACTCATTGCTGTGACAAACCAGAAAGGATGCAGTCATGAGCACTGACATTTCAGAACGCGGCCTTGTGCTTTTGGGCTGTGGCAAGATGGGCTCGGCCATGCTTGAGGGCTGGCTTGCTGGCGGTCTGCCCGCAACTTCGGTCTACGTGATTGATCCAAATCCGTCAGATTGGCTGCGCACGACTGGCGTGCACATCAACGCCGCTTTACCCACCAACCCCGCTATCGTCTTGGTCGCTGTCAAACCGCAGATGATGGGCGCTGCACTCCCAACTCTGCAAGCGATGGGCAATGGTGAAACGCTGTTTGTCTCGGTTGCAGCCGGAACACCGATCGCGCATTTCGAGGAGGTGCTCGGCGCGCAATCGCCAATCATCCGCGCCATGCCAAACACCCCCGCCGCCGTGGCGCAAGGCATCACCGCGATCATTGGCAACAGCAGAGCGACTGCGGCGCATCTCGATATGGCTGAAGGTTTGCTCAAAGCGGTGGGCGAGGTCGTGCGCCTCACCTCCGAAGCCCAGATCGACGCGGTCACAGGTGTCTCCGGCTCCGGCCCCGCCTATGTGTTTCATCTGATCGAAACGCTGGCAAACGCAGGCGTTGCGCAAGGCCTACCTGCCGAAATGTCAATGCAACTCGCCAAGGCCACAGTCGCAGGCGCAGGCGCCTTAGCGATGCAAGCAAGCGAAAGCCCAAGCCAGTTGCGCGTCAATGTGACCAGCCCCAACGGCACCACGCAGGCGGGCCTGGAAGTTCTGATGGATGAGGCAACCGGCTTGCCGCCACTTGTGGAAAAAACCGTCGCCGCAGCCGCTGACCGCTCAAGGGAGCTAGCAAATGACGCATGAACTTTCCTTCGATGACTTTCTAAAAACCGACATTCGAAGCGGCACAGTCCTGCGCGCCGAGCCTTACCCGGAAGCACGCAAACCGGCGATCAAACTCTGGATCGATTTCGGTGAAGAGCTTGGCGAGAAGAAAACCTCAGCCCAGATCACAGCGCACTACACACCCGAGGCCCTCGTCGGCAAACAAGTCATCGCCG
This sequence comes from Lentibacter algarum, assembly GCF_018860975.1. Lineage (GTDB taxonomy): Bacteria > Pseudomonadota > Alphaproteobacteria > Rhodobacterales > Rhodobacteraceae > Lentibacter > Lentibacter algarum_A. The sequence goes on along the minus strand of NZ_JAHKQI010000005.1, from coordinate 796,501 downwards.
TGGTCAATTTTCCGCCGAGACAGATAGGCAAGTTCATGTCCGAGGTGCTTGTGCTTGGCCTGCATGATAGTGACGGTGGTGTTGTCCTGCTCTCTCCGGACAAGCCCGTTGCCAATGGTGAAAGAATGTCCTGATCGATGAAAAAAATTCTGATCTCCCGCCCCCTGCCCGCCGCCGTTATGGAACGCGCGGACGCGCAGTATGATATCACCCTGCGTGACACAGCCAAGCCGATGACAGCTGCAGAAATGCGCTCGTCGCTGGTGCTTTATGACGGCATGATCCCGACGCTGGGCGATATGTTCTCAGCCGACATATTTGCCGAGTTCGGCAGGCCTAAATGCAAAATACTGGCCAACTTCGGCGTCGGCGTGAACCACATCGACATAGAAGCCGCGCGCGCGCATGGCGTCAAAGTCAGCAACACCCCGGGCGCCGTGACAGACGCCACGGCCGACATCGGCATGACACTTTTGCTCATGTCCGCCCGCCGCGCAGCCGAGGGTGAGCGCTTGGTTAGGTCAGGCAAGTGGGAGGGCTGGAACCCGACACAAATGCTCGGCTCGCACGTTTCCGGTAAGGTCATCGGCATCATCGGCATGGGCCGCATCGGGCAAGCCATAGCACGGCGGGCGCATTTCGGCTTTGGCATGGATGTGCGCTTTTTTAATCGCTCGCAAAAGGCACTCGACTTCCCCGCAACTCAGGTCGATAGTCTGCAAGAGCTTGCCAGCTCGGTTGACTTCCTCGTCACCGCAACTCCGGGTGGGGCCGATACTGCACAGCTGATCAACGCCAGTGTCTTCACTGCGATGCGCCCCTCAGCGCATTTCATCAACATCTCGCGCGGCGAGGTTGTCGATGAGGCAGCGCTCGTCCTCGCCTTGCAAAATCGCGATATCGCCGGAGCCGGCCTTGATGTTTACGAGAATGAACCAAAGCTCACCGCGGGCCTTGCTGAGCTCGACAATGTCACGCTCCTGCCACACCTGGGCACCAACACCGAAGAAGTGCGCACCGCAATGGGGATGATGACCCTCGACAACCTAGAGGCCTTCTTTGCCGGTAAAACCCCGCCAAATCTGCTCTAAAGCTTGACGCGCGCCCTGCAAACAGGTGATCTAGCTGGACCCAACCTTACGAGGCAACCAATGCACCAGCCAGTCATCACCGGCACCGGCGTCTTTACGCCCGAACAAACCATCACCAACGCCGAGCTGGTCGAGGCCTTCAATGCCTACGCCGAAAAGTTCAACGCGGCCCACGCCAGCGAGATCGCGGCAGGAGAGGTTGATGCGAAAGATGCCTCCTCGGTTGAGTTCATCTTCAAGGCCTCCGGTATCGAGCAGCGATATGTGCTCGACAAAAAAGGCATACTCAACCCCGACATCATGCACCCCGTTTTGCGCGAGCGCTCCGATGACGAGCCAGGCGTTATGGCCGAAATGGCGCTTGATGCTTGCACCAAAGCCCTTAAAGAGGCTGGCGTTGACGCAAGCGAGGTCGATCTGGTCATCTGCGCCGCCTCAAACCATGAGCGCGCTTATCCGGCAATTGCAGTTGAAATCCAGCAACTCCTCGGTGCCGGCGGCTTCGCCTTTGACATGAATGTTGCCTGTTCTTCGGCAACATTCGGCATTCAAGCTGCATCCGACATGCTGCGCGCTGGCTCGGCTCGCAAAGCACTGGTTGTGAACCCCGAGATCTGCTCCGGACACCTCGAATGGCGCGACCGCGACTGTCACTTCATCTTTGGCGACGTCTGCACAGCAACCCTGATCGAACGTGACGACGAAGCCAAAAGCCCGCTGTTCAAAATCCGCTCGACCCGCTGCGCCACCGAATTTTCAAACAATATCCGCAACAACAACGGCTTTTTGCGCCGTGCGCGCACCGAAGGCCAAGACCTCGATGACCAGCGCGATATGCAGTTCATGCAAAACGGCCGCAAAGTCTTCAAGGAAGTGGTGCCAATGGTCTCGGCGCATATCCTGTCGCACATGAACGACGAGGGCATCGAACCCGACAACCTCAAGCGCATGTGGTTGCACCAAGCCAACAAATCCATGAACGATTTCGTCGGCCGCAAAGTCCTTGGCCGCACGCCCGAGCCCGAAGAACAACCAAACATCCTGCAAGACTACGCCAACACCTCGTCAGCTGGCTCGATCATTGCTTTCTCAAAGCACTCCGACGGCCTCAGCAAAGGCGATATATGCGTAATCTGCTCATTTGGCGCAGGCTATTCTGTCGGCTCTGTAATCGTCGAAAAGCTCTAACCGGGGCAAGTTGTCCCATCACCGCTGCCATAGTCCCAATTCAGCGAGCAGCCTTGAGCGTCAAAGGCAAAGAACGCAGCGTTCTCGTCTTCTGTTGAAAACGGCAGCGCTGGCTCAACTGTCACCCGCAACCATGCTTGGATATTTACCGGTTTGTGACACCATAAAAACTCCGGTTGAGGCGCTACCTGCCATTCAAACTGTTTCGCCAGAGCCGTAACCTGCCCAGAGGTCACGCACCCATCCGCCGGCAAAGCCGCATAAAACGCCCGGCGCGCGTCGCTATGGGCATCAGTGCTTGATCGCTCCCAGTTCGCAATGCCGCGCTTAATGGCCCAGAGTTCGTAAGCCACAACACCCAAAATCATCAGACAAACCGCCAGCAAAATCCAACGCTTAAGCATCTCCAACGGCCTCACGCCAGTGTCTTCTGCACAAACTCACATATGTCTCGTTGCCGCCGACAAGCACCTGTGCGCCGTCCATAAGCGGCTTGCCGTCCGGCCCGTTACGCACAACCATCGTCGCCTTCTTGCCGCAGTGGCAAATCGTGCGCACTTCGCGCATTTCGTCTGACCAAGCCAGAAGCGCCGCCGAACCCGGGAACAACTCACCGCGAAAATCGACCCGTAACCCGTAGCACATGACCGGCACATTCAACTCGTCAACAGCGCGGGCAAGCTCCCAGACTTGCTGCTTTTCCAAAAACTGCGCCTCGTCGACGAAAACGCAGGCCACAGCCCCCTCGGAAAGCCGTTCCTTTAGCTTTGCAAACAGGTCTTCGCCTTTGGAAAACGTGTCGGCTTCTTCGCCAATGCCAATTCGGCTGGCAATGCGCCGGGCGCCGCTCCGGTCATCTAGCGCCGCAGTCAACAAATAAGTCTGCATGCCACGCTCGCGGTAGTTGTGCGAGGCTTGCAACAACACCGTCGATTTACCGGCATTCATGGTCGAAAAGTTAAAATACAGCTTGGCCATAGACTGCTTTTTAGCCCGCTGCCTCCGCACTTCAAGCCAAAAAAGGAAAAGCCCTGCGTTGCCGGTAGGATGGAAGCGGCAAATGCAGGGCTTTAATGTCGGGGGCCACACGAGTTCAACCGCGCAGGACAGGCCACTGGGGATGGAGCTTGCACTCGCCCGTGGGCCCCCTAAATGCAGCAGGTAAAACCGTTAGGGACTCACTTGCTGCATCTTCCGTTGGTGGCACTTATGCCAGCCACTCTGTATCTCCCGAAAACAACGGGTTAAATGACCAATGACATTTCCGAACAAACCCTATAATGGGAAAACGGACGACCATTTCCCCATCTGAGTCTGTGCCCGTTTGTGCAGGTGAGCGTTGGGGGCAAATCTGGGAAAGTAAGAGATATGGCAGGCGTAGGTAGTTACCTCAAAAAACACACTGAGGCATTGGTAAAAGACGTAGGAATCGAGCCCGCATGCGAGCTCACTGGTAAATCCAAAGCAACGCTTGGACGCTACTATTCTGACAATGAGGAGCACGCCGATCGCTTCATGCCGATCGACGCCGTTGCCGCACTGGAAGAAGCCTCAAGCTATCCGCACGTCACTTCGGCGCTGGCAGATCTGAAAGGCATCACCCTGTCCTATGACGACCGCCGCAAAAACACCGACTCAAAAGGCGGCATCAACTCTGATGTGATCGCACTGTCACAACGGTTTGCAATGCTTATGGCCGAGTATCAGCAATCAATCGAAGATGGCGTCATCACCGTCAACGAAGCCAAGCGTCTGATCAAGGAAACCACCGCATTACAGCAGGTTCTGATCGACATGAAAATGCACCTGGACGACGAAACCGTATCGTAACCACTTGGTTTTACGTCTTGCTTAGCTTTGTATAGTTGCGACTCGCGTAAATCAGCGGGCTAGGCCCTGCCGTCAGCCGCACGTTCTGCACAGCGCCAAACAACACATGATGAGTGCCCACCAGCGTTTGCTCGCTCAGGCGGCATTCAAGGCTGGCGAGCGCATCAGTCAGGCAAGGCATTCCCGCCTCTGTAACGCCCCAGTTTCCCTCGGCAAACTTGTCTCCACCGGCTCCGATTCGCCCGGCGAAGCGGTCGGCAAGAGCGGCCTGATCACTGCGCAGCATGTTGACGCAAAAGACACCGTTGGTTCTGATGATGTCCGCTGTGGTGCTTTCATGGTGCAGGCATATCAGCAAGCGCGGTTGGTCAACATCCGCCGAAACGCTAGAGAAGGCCGACACAGTGACGCCCGCGCGCCCTGCAGGCCCGTCAGTCGTAACGACATAAACGGTGTTCGCCGCATGGCTCATCGCCTCCAGAAAACCGCCGCGCAGTTTGTCGTCGCCCGTTTGTGGCCCGTTCGCGTTCATCTTTGTCCTTCCCGCATTGCATGTCATCGCACAACACACATCTGCCCCGCCCGCTAAATGGGCGAGGCAGGCGTTCAGATCAAGCGTTATAGGGGCAACTCAGTGTTTCAGCACTGTGCTCGTGCTGTTTTTGCCGCGCGTTCAGACGAACTCAACACCCTTGTTAAACGGCATTTCACGCAGGCGTTTGCCCGTCGCGGCAAAAATAGCATTGCCAAGAGCAGGCGCGGTTGCAGGCACGGGAGGCTCGCCTATCCCTCTGATATGGTTGGCATTTTCAAGCCCTCGCACAACAATCTCGGGGCATTGATAAAGGCGCATCGCTTCGTGATCGGGGTAGTTTTCCTGTTCGGCCATACCGTCGGAGTAAGTGATCTCACAGTTGATAGCGTGGCCAAGACCGAAAACAACACCACCTTGCACAAGGTTTTCGAAGTTCACAGGGTCAACCACCGTGCCAACGTCAGCCGCGATCCAGATTTTGTCGATCTTTATGCCGTCTTCGGTGTTTGTCACTTCGACAACCTCCGCCACAGGCACCCCGAAGCTTTCGATAAACGACACACCGCGCCCCTTGTTCGGCCCTAGCTCGCCGCCCCATGACGACATCTCGGCAACAGCCTCAAGCACCTTGCGCGAGGTTTCGTGCTGCATCAGTCTGATGCGTTCGGCCATAGGATCAGCGCCCGCCGCGTGGATAAGCTCGTCCAAAGCCGTGTCAAAAATGAACCCCGCACCGGGCGCGCCAACCGAGCGCCACGACGACACAGGCGCAAGCTCCGGCGCACGGTAGCCCTGCATGCGATAGTTCGGCAACGCGTAAGGGTTGTTCCACGCCCCCGCCACGATTTGTGAATCAGGCCCGCCCATAGGCAAACCCGCCCGCGCGCCCTGAGAGGCCGCAACCGAGGGGGCAGCTATCGAAAGATCCAGCGCCTCGACTTTGCCGCCCGACACCTTGCCGCGCATCCGCCCCATCGAGATATGCCGCGGGAAATCATGCGCGAAATCTTCCTCGCGACTATAGGTCAGCTTCACCGGCGTGCCGCGCATCTGGTTGGCAATTTCCGCCGCCTGCTTGATGTTCTCAAACTCAAGCCGATGCCCGAAACTGCCGCCCATAAACTGGTTGTGGAAGATAACCTCATCCTGCTCATGTCCGGTGATGCCCGCAACCAGGACTTGCAACTGCCGCTGGATCTGATGGCCCGCCCAGACCTGCACCCCAGCGTCTTCAACCAGCACAATCGCGTTGAGCGGCTCAAGCGGCGCATGCGCCACATAGGGCGAGCGATATTCGGCCTCGACAACACCCTCGCCGGTGATCACCGCGTCAACATCGCCGTCATCGCGCCACTTTTTGTCAAGCCGCTCCTTGGTGAAGCTCTCGCTCAAAACCTGCCAGTGGCTGTCTTGCTCGGCGGGGTAATCCGCCTCACCCCAGTCAAACTCAATCGCATCCGCTGCTTGAAACGCGCGCCATGTATTATCGGCAATCACCGCCACACCGCCCGTCACCTCAACGACTTTTTGCACGTCGCGCATGTTTTTCGCCGCGCTGGCGTCATAGCCCAATATCTTACCGCCCTGACGCGGGTTCACCTTCACAGCCGCATGCACCATGCCCTCAACTTCAAGGTCAATTCCATACACCTGTGTTCCTGTGGACTTCGCCAAAACATCAAGCCTTTGCATCGGCTTACCGATCATCCGCCATGTGCTTTGATCGCGCAGAGTCACATCCGTCACGGGCTCAAGCGCTGCCGCATCTGCCGCTAGATCGGTGTATTTCAGTGCCGTTCCATCAGGCAAAATCACCGTTGCATTAGCTGTCTTCAGCTCACTAACAGCAACACCGGTTTTCCTGGACGCTGCCAGTTTCAGCGTCTCGCGGGCTACGGCTCCGGCCTCGCGCAATTTCACAAAGCTGTCGGGAATAGTCGTAGATCCGCCTGTAATCTGCACACCAAGAACCTTGACAGCTCCACCGGCAATACCGCGCGCAGCATTGGCTGTCCGGCTTTCATCACTTGGCATGAACGGCACCAGATCCGCCGCCAGCGCCGTGTTCCAATAGGCCGCCGCGGGTTGGCCAAAGCTGGTCTCGAATTGCCCGAATTCGACATCAAGCTCTTCCGCAATCAGCGCTGCCTGAGACGAGGTCACACCCTGCCCCTTGTCGCCATGTGGCGTGATTAGCGTGATCTTATCCGCGTCAATAATCACCCAAGGGTTGAACGTCGCAGCCCCCTCGGCGAGTCCGTCTGCAAGCGGATTGTCGACCGGTTTTTTGACGGCATAAACGCCAAAAGCAACCCCGCCGGCCACCGCCGCAGAGCCGATCAAAAACGCGCGTCTGCTGTATGTTCTCAAACGTCCCATGCTCAACCCTCCTGCAAGGTTTTGGCGGCTGCTTTCACAGCGGCTCTAATGCGCGGGTAGGTTCCGCAACGGCAAAGGTTGCCGCTCATCGCTTCGTCAATTTCATCATCACTCGGCGCAGCATTCTCCGCCAAAAGCGAAGCCGCCTGCATGATCTGCCCTGACTGACAGTAGCCGCATTGCGCCACCTGCTGCGCAACCCAAGCGGCCTGCACCGCGTGCAAAGCGTCGGGCTGCCCAAGGCCTTCTATCGTCGTGACTTCACCGTCAACATCTTCGGCGGCAACCTGACAAGAGCGCACCGCGACCCCGTCAATATGCACCGTGCAGGCCCCGCACGCCGCAACGCCGCAGCCGTATTTCACACCTTTAACGCCAAGCTCGTCACGCAGCACCCAAAGGAGCGGCATATCGCCCTCGACATCAACCTCATGTGCTTTGCCGTTCACCGTAATCTGCATCGTCGCGCTCCTGCTTTGTTGCCTCAATATAGCGTCATCCATCGGCAATAAAACTCGCAAATCGCGCCATTCATCTTGCAGATCCCGCCAAACACGCCCTATCACCAGTGGACACTGTTACCTGAGAGCTGCTTTGAAACACCCCGAAACCTACCCGATCAGTGCCCCCTTGGCCCATTTTTCCGCCCTCACAGGCATCCCCGCTAGCCGCATCCTGCGCCGCGCAAACCTGCCTGACGACTTCCTTGATCACCACAAAGCCGAGGTCAATGCGCTGACATACTTTGATATCTGGCACGCCTATGCCGCCGAGGCCTCGGAAAGCGACGACATTTTCGCACTCGCCAAGGAGGTCGCCGCGCAGTTGGTGTTGCCGTCAATACTGGCCTATTCGGCCTCGGCAACCCTGCGTCAGGGCGTCAAACGGATGAGCCTGTTCAAGCCCCTTATCTGCCCTCTGCGGCTTGATATCTCCGAGCCCAACGACGTTTTCACTTTCACCATCGCGCCGCTCAATCCGAGCTACATAATCCCGCCGCTCATGGTGAAATTCGAGCTCGCCTTCCTGCTGGCCCTGTTTGAAGCCAGCACCGACAGCCCGGTTGCCCCCCTGCTCATCGGCCTCCCCAATGGTGTGCAGCTCACACCCGCCGAGCAAGACCTCTGCAAGGTTGTGCCCACACCGGCCAAGAGCCTTACAATCACCCTTAGCGGTAACGACGCCGCGCGCCCCCTGCTCTCTGCAAACGCCGCGCTGATCAAACAGCTCGAGCCGCTGTTGCACCAGCAACTCAGCAACAAGAAACGCGCCCTCGGCTTGCAACACCGTCTGCACAACGCCTTGCTTGAGATGCTCCCAGCCGGAGAGTCCAACCTCGCAAGCGCCGCCCATAAGCTCAACACGTCACGGCGCTCGCTTCAACGTCAGCTCAAAGCAGAAGGCGTCTCTTTTCAACATGTTCTAGAGAGCACCCGCGCCGAGCTGGCCAGCTCCTATCTCAAGCGCCCCGACATCTCGGTCACCGAAATCGCTTACTTGCTCGCCTTCCGCGATCCAAACTCGTTTTACCGCGCGTTTCAGGGCTGGACAGGCCTCACCCCCATGCAGGCCCGAGCAGCGCTCTAGGGTTTCTTTTGGCGAAAACTCAAAGTCAGCCTGCAAGGTCTTTCATAACGGCCAAAAATTGCGCCACTTCGCTCACCGAGTTGTAGTGACACATCGACACGCGCGCACAGCCGTCGAGGCCAAGAGGGTCAAGCACATTGCCAGAATAGTGATCAGCTTTGCGTAGATGCGTGCGTATGCCCTGAGCATTGAGCGCCTCCACCACATCAACCGCGGGCATGCCTTCAATTGTAAGCGAAACAAGCCCCTCGCGCGCGTCATTGTCGGCCCCTCCGAGCATGGTCACGCGCGGCATTTCACGCAGCCCCGCAAGGTTGCCAACCCCGTCAATCATCGCATCGGTCAGCGCCTTTTCCTGCGCATGAATAGCTTCGCCCGCCGCAACGATCTGCTCGCGCCGTCCCGTGGCGCCCGTCTCGCCGCCGAGCCACTCAAGATAACCGCAAACATCGCTCAAGGTCGCATAGGCCCCCGTATCGCGTGTGCCCATCTCCCAGTTCAGCGCAGGCCCACCGTCCAGCGCGTTATGCGCCACGGCTTCCAGAACGGGCGACATCCAAGCCAGCCCATAGCCATGCCGCGAGAACATTTTGTAAGGGCTGATCACATAGCCGTCGACATCATAGGCCGCCAGATCAATCGCCCCGTGCGCCGCATGCTGGATGCCATCAACAATGATCAAACACTCCGGCGCTTTGGCGCGTATGGCCTTGGAAACCGCAGCAACATCAACGCCCATTCCGGTGACAGGCGATGTGTGCACAATCGTCGCAACAACGGTGTTGGCCGTCACCGCATCGGCGTAGGCTTGCGCTGCAATCGTGCCACTGGCGTCGTCATGGGCGATCAACACATGCGTCAGCCCGGCTTCCTCGGCCCAGCGCGCCGCCGCCGAGCGGCTCGCGGGGTGCTCAAGCGTCGAGCTCAGAACAACGCCCTGCCCCCGCCGCGCCAAGCAAGCGTTCATGATCAACCGAAACAACAGCTCCGTGCCGCTTTCGCCAACAAAGAACTGCCCGTCTTTGGCGTTCATCATCAGCGCCATATCGGCCTTTGCCTTGGCGATGATATCAACCAGCGCCTTGCTCGCCCCGTTGGCCCGCCCCTGATTGTCAGGGATAGCGGCAAACTTTGCGGACGTCTCAACCGCAGAGTTGAGCGTCAAAGCCCCACCCGCGTTCTCAAAGAACACCCGCGCGCCTTCAAAGGGGCAACTTTCAACATGCGCAAACCGCGCCCGCACTTCACCCATCAGATCATCAGAAAACGCATTCGCCATACCGGCCTCCTTGGTTGCCCCATCAAAAGCGCAAAGCCGCGCAAATGAAAAGCCCCCTTGTATCGCTGATATGTCTGCCTATTTGTAGTAATGAATATTCATTACTGATTCGGAATCATGAAACGTAAGCCACAAGAAGAAGTTCAGACACGCATCGTGAACGCTGTCACCAAAGTCGCCTCCGAGCGCGGCATTGGCGGCACCTCGATGGCCAATGTCGCCAAGGCCGCACGCGTATCGGCCGGGACGCTCTATCTGCATTTCGCGTCAAAAGAAGACATGCTGCAAAAGGCCTACTTAAGCGTCAAACACGCTTTTCACGACAAGCTCATGCAATCCATCCAAGACGCGAAAACACCGGAAATCGCTATCAAGGCGCTCTGGAACGCCCTGCTCGAGTTCCAAACAGCCCGGCCTACGGCCTTCCTCTATCTTGAATACGCCGGCGCCGCCCAAGTCTTAACCGAAGCCCAGCGCGCCCAAGTCGCGCCGCTTCAGCAAGACGTTAACGAGCCGATCCGCTTGGCGATTGAGCAAGGCACAATCACAGTCTCGCTGGATATCGCCACCAACTTGCTCATCGGCTCTGCCATGCACCTTGCGCGCAAACACGCCCTCGCAGGCACAGCCATACCCGCTGACGAAGCCGACCAGACCTACGCCAGAGTCTGGGCCGCACTCACCCTTCAACAAACATAGGAAGCTACTCACATGTCAAAAGTTATTCTCGTCACAGGCACATCAACTGGTCTTGGCATTAGCATCGCCGTGCAGGCGGCTCAGGCTGGCCACACCGTCTACGCAACCATGCGCAATCTTGCCAAGCGCGCAGCCCTTGATGCCGCAGCCAAGGATGCTGGTGTTTCGCTCAAGGTCTTGGCGCTTGATGTGCAAGACAGTGCGAGCGTCCAAGCCGCTGTCGATACGATTATCAAGGCCGAAGGCCGCATCGACACGCTCGTCAACAACGCAGGGGCCGGATTTGTGCGCTCAACCGAGCAAGCCACAGAAGCAGAAGTTGACTGGGTGATGGACGTCAACTTCAAAGGCGTCGTGCGCTGCACAAAAGCCGTTCTGCCGCATATGCGCACTGCCCGTAGCGGCCACGTGCTCACTGTCTCTTCCGTCGGCGGGCTTGTCGGCCAGCCGTTTAACGAGCTTTACTGCGCGGCCAAGTTCGCCGTCGAAGGCTATACCGAGGCGATGGCCAGCTACATCACCCCCAGTTTCGGCATCAACTTCACCACGGTCGAGCCCGGCGGCATTGCTTCGGAGTTTGCCAACAACGCCCTCGCCCAGATCGAAGGCACAGGCGGCATTCTGGATGATGAATACAAGCCGATCCTGATGAAATACGTCGGCGGCGCCGAAAACCGCCAAAACGATGGCGTCTACCAAACAGCAGACGAAGTCGCCGAAGTTGTCATGGGCGCGCTTGAGGCCGACACCCCGCCCGTCCGCGTGCGCACTTCTAAATGGGCCGAAGACTTCTGCGCCCTCAAAACGCAGGCTGACCCTGACGGAACCAAACTCGCCAAACAAGTGTTCGAACGCTTCTTGGGCTGATCACCTCGCTAAAACACAAAAGCCCCCCGCATCACTGCGAGGGGCCGTTCAATACTGATCTCAAAACAACCTTGCGCCGAACTCCTACAGATGCTCCTTTATGGTGCTACATAAAGGAAAGTTGGATGCCCCGCCTCTCTCTCCCAGAGCCAGACATCAACATCTACAAAGACGGCTTTGACAAGCACAAGGCCCTGCTTGATCGTTCACAGCAAGGTCAACACCTGTCACACCTCGTCGAGACACTGGATGACCCTACAACAATCGCCGTTGACGGTGCTTGGGGCGCTGGCAAAAGCCACTTCCTCAAATGCTGGGTTGGTCAACACCTCAGAGATAATGCCGATACCGAAGTGCTATACTTCGACGCCTTCGCGCATGACTACCTTGACGACCCGCTGGTTGCCCTCACAGGCGCCTTGGCCGCTCGGATAGAAGACCCTGCGTCAAAGACCACGCCGAAAATGGGCCAAAAGGTGGGTGAAACCATCAAGAAAGTGGCACCCTTTGTGGGCCGTACAGCATTGCGCCTTGGCATATCTCTAGCAACCGCAGGTATCGTTAATCGCGCCGATGAAGCCTTAGAGAGCATTCTCGGCACCGATGAAGAAGCTGAAGGAGACGCCAAAAACCTTGCTCAGGCTGGAGCTGGCTCACTTTCTGCAGATGCAGAAAAAGCCATTAAGGACTTCTGGCAAGCAGAGGCGGGCAAGCGCGCCGCAATGGAAGCTTTCCATACTGCCCTAAAAACCCTCACCGAACCCGACGAGAGCGGCAAACCTACACGCCGCCTTGTGATTGTGGTCGATGAGCTAGACCGCTGCCGCCCCGACTATGCGCTCAACCTGCTTGAAATCATCAAACACTTCTTTCCCGTCAACGGCGTCACTTTTGTGCTCGGAACCAACCTCCGCGCCATGCAGAACCATGTGATCGCAAGGTATGGCGCGGGTGTCGATGCGGCGATTTACTTGCAGAAATTTGTGAGCTTCAGCATGCGGCTCAGCGATGGTGTCAATGGCTCAAACCTTGTCGCTTACTTTGATAAGCTTATTGCAATATTAGGCTGCGTTGGTGGCTACGCTGAAGTCAGTAAAGGCTACATCAAGCACTTGCGTGGCAACAGTGACATAACTCTACGCGGCTTACAAAGCTTGGCGCGGCTCTGCATTCTAACCCCAGAGCCACAAGGACAGTTCAACGCTGAACGCTACAAATTCACTTTGATCACTGGGTTGCTCTACCTTCAGGCCATGAACCCTGATGTCATAGACAAAATGCGCAAGAAAAATTTGGAGTGGAAAGACATCTCCGATCACCTACGGCCCTATGACCTGCTATCTCGGGATGTCTATGAGCGTGAAATTTCAGAAGCATGGCTCCTTTGCTTCCAAGATCAAAAGTCACCAGGTTTTTGGATTAATCATCTTGGCGATGATGTCGACATCATAACCAAGAGCTACGGCCCCGACACCCCCCGCCAACTCTATGAGCGCTATGTCGGTTCTATTTCCCTAGACCTCATTTCATAACAAAAGCCCCCCGCGTTTCCGCGAGGGGCTTTCGGTTTGCTTAAGTCTAAGGCCTAGAGGTTCGGATACAGCGGGAAGCCTTTGAGCATCGCGGCAACTTCGCCGCGCACTTTGGCTTCGACAGCTTCGTTGCCTTCAGCGCCATTGGCCGCCAGCCCGTCAACCACCTCAACAATCCAATCCGCGATCTGGCGGAACTCGGCTTCGCCAAAACCGCGGGTGGTGCCTGCTGGTGTGCCAAGGCGGATTCCCGATGTCACTGTCGGCTTCTCAGGGTCAAACGGAATACCGTTTTTGTTGGTCGTGATGTGCGCACGGCCCAGCGCCGCGTCGGTGATGTTACCCGTCACGCCTTTAGGGCGCAGATCAACCAGCATAACGTGTGTATCTGTGCCGCCTGTAACGATATCGAGGCCACCCTTGATCAGCTGATCAGCCAGCGCGTTGGCGTTGCTTTTCACCTGCTTGATGTAATCCTTGAAGTCGGGGCGCAGCGCTTCTCCAAAGGCCACAGCTTTCGCCGCGATCACATGCATCAACGGGCCGCCCTGAATACCGGGGAAGATCGCCGAGTTGACCTTTTTGGCAATCGTCTCGTCGTTTGTCAGGATCATACCGCCGCGTGGGCCGCGCAGGGTTTTGTGCGTTGTTGTCGTCGCCACATGCGCATGTGGGAAGGGGCTCGGGTGCTCGCCCGCGGCAACGAGGCCGGCGAAGTGCGCCATATCAACGTGCAAGTAAGCGCCAACCATATCAGCGATCTCGCGCATGCGGGCAAAGTCGATCACCCGTGGAATGGCCGAACCACCCGCAATGATCATCTTCGGCTGGTGCTCTTTTGCCAGCGCTTCAACTTGGTCGTAGTCCAAGAGGTTGTTATCCTCGCGCACGCCGTATTGCACCGCGTTAAACCACTTGCCCGACTGGTTGGGTTTCGCGCCATGCGTGAGGTGCCCACCGGCATCAAGGCTCATGCCCAAAATTGTATCACCCGGCTGCAAGAGCGCTTGGAACACGCCTTGGTTGGCTTGCGAGCCAGAGTTCGGCTGCACATTGGCAAAGCCGCAATCAAAGAGCTGCTTGGCGCGGTCAATCGCCAGTGTCTCGGCCACATCTACGAACTGGCAACCGCCATAGTAACGGCGGCCCGCATAGCCCTCGGCGTATTTGTTGGTCAGCACAGTGCCCTGCGCTTCCATAACGGCGGCTGAAACGATGTTCTCTGAGGCGATCAGCTCGATCTCGTCGCGCTGACGGCCAAGCTCGCCCGTGACTGTCGCGAAAAGTTCGGGGTCGCGTGACGCCAGTGTTTCAGTGAAAAAACCTTTGTTAGACATGCTCGTCTCCCGTGAGTGTAAAAGCGATTCCAGTGTTTCTCAGATGTTTCCTATTGGAAACCAATCCCTGCTGAAACCCTATTTCCGACCAATCTCAACTTCTGCACGCCAATCCGGCGTTCGACAGGTAGACAAGCAAGCCCAATAGTCTACTTTGACAGCCAATAGGAAACTAAAGAGCGCCCCAATGACACTCAAGATCGCCTTTTTAGCCAGCGACGCGCCTTTGGCTCAAACGGCCCACGCAGCTCTCGTAGGCCGCTACGGCAACACCGAAAAAGAAAAAGCCGATATCATTGTCGCGCTTGGCGGTGACGGCTTCATGCTGCAAACCCTGCACAGCACTCAGGCGCTTCCGGCCCCTGTCTACGGGATGAACCGCGGCACCGTCGGATTTTTGATGAACGAGTATCACGAAAGCGACTTGCCGGAGCGGCTTTCAGAGGCGTTGGAAGAAGTCATCAACCCGCTTTCAATGAAAGCCACCTGCACCGACGGCACCGTGCACAACGCGCTGGCGATCAACGAAGTTTCGGTGCTGCGGATGGGCCCGCAAGCGGCCAAACTCAAAATCACCATCGACGGGCGCCTGCGCATGGAAGAGTTGGTCTGCGACGGCGCGCTTGTCTCTACACCCGCAGGAAGCACCGCCTACAACTACTCGGCGCATGGCCCGATCCTGCCAATCGGCTCCGATGTGTTGGCCCTCACCGCCATCGCCCCCTTCCGCCCCCGCCGTTGGCGTGGCGCATTACTTCCCAAAGCCGCCAAAGTGCGGTTTGAAGTAACAGACCCCGAAAAGCGCCCCGTCATGGCCGACGCCGACAGCCGCTCCGTGCTCAATGTTGCAAGCGTCGAAATATCCTCAGCGCCAAATGTCGCACACCGTATCCTGTTTGATCTCGGTCATGGCCTGGAAGAGCGCCTGATCCGCGAGCAATTCGTCTAATGGACCCCATCATGAAGCCTTTCACACGCGTCGCGCCCACCGCCACACTCACCGCCGCCCTCGCCGCCACCCTCACCGCCTGTACGCTTACGCCGAAGTCAGGCACCGAGGTGGCTCTCAGGGAAGTTCTCGATACCCACGCAGGCCAATATGAATGCCTCGACTACCAAGCTGCAAGCGACAGCTGCAAAGCCCTCGGGCGCAGCGTCGTCTATGGTGATGATGTGATAACAACTTCCCTGTTTGCCTTTGACGAGGGGCTGCCAGCACAAATCAAAGTTGTCTCGCGCCACAAACTCGAAGGAGCCGCCCTTTGCGGCCTCACCGCCCCTATCAAAATCACCGTCACCTCGCAGGGCACCCCGCGGGCCAACCAAGCCATCAAAGAACTGTTCGCCAAAACATTCAACGACAGCATCCCAAACCTTTGCACACGCTACTACCGCGACGGCTCCGGTGACAGATACATCAACATCACCACCGACTTACAAGGCACCCCCGTGCCCGACAGCGCCGTCAAAGCGCGTTTCTTTGACGAGCAGAAAAACCTGCGCATCACCAAGCTCTGAGCAACAATCGCTCCTGTATGAAGGCTAACTGTGCTAACCTCTCTGCAAAAGGAGCGCAGATAATGGCTTATTACGGATTGCTCAAAAACAACATCCTCTACCCGCAAGGCAACAGCGCCCCCGGGCAAGCTGGTTGGGTCTGTGATCACCTCCTCGCCCTGCGCCGCGACCTTGCCCAGCAAATCAAAGACCAGCGCAAGCCAAATTCGCTGATCCTTGGCTCATGGAACATCCGTCACTTTGACGGCGGCAGGCCCCGTCTGCGCGAAAGCTTCCACTACATCGCCGAGATCATCGACCACTTCGACATATGCGCCGTGCAAGAAGTCAAAGATATCGAAAGCGTCGAGCGCCTGTGCAAACTCCTCGGTTCCAACTGGGACTTCTTTATCAACGACAGCTCCGGCGCAGGCCGCGGCAACCATGAGCGCATGGCCTTCATCTTCAACAAAGACCGCGTGAAGTTTCGCAACCTCATCGGTGAGCTGGTCTTCCCGCAAGACACACTCCCCGGCGGCGAGCAAATCGGCAGAACACCCTTCTTTGCCGCCTTCCAAGCGGGCTGGTTCAAGTTCACCCTCTGCTCGACGCACATCGTCTATGAAGAAGTCGACAACCGCCCCCTCAGGCGCGACGAAATCAGCGCCATCGCCAAGCTGCTGAAGAAACGCGCCAAGGCCAATAAGGAAGTGCATATCTTCCTTGGTGACATGAACATAGACGCCACAACAGACGCCTCCTTCCAACTCCTGCTTAACGAAGGCTATATCGCGCCGTTGTTTGGCGAAACCAACCTCGCTGGCGGCAAAACCTTTGATCAGATCACCTTCACCGGCCCCCAAGACGAAGCCCGCCTGTTGCGTCACGGCACGTTTGACTGGCGCACAGCCGTTTACAAGCCTTCCGAGCAGCAAGCCTATGAAGCCACAGCCATGGCCATCCGCGAAAAGCCCGACACAGGCAAACCCTACGGCAATTGGGCAAGCACCTACTCCGGCTGGTGCACCCACGAAATGTCAGATCATTTGCCCATCTGGATCGAGATCGAAGTCGACTACTCAGACGACTACCTGCGCACAATCAGTGAAAGCCAGCCAATCGCCTAAAGCGGGCTTTCTCTTCGCACAAATACTCACCTTTTGGTGCCACACCTCAGCAAGCTCAAAGCTTGCCGTCGCGCGCGGCCTTCTCTTCTTTGGTCAGCTTGTTGTTCCACTGATTGTTGCTCAACCCAAGTTCGGCTTTCGGTGGTTTGGTCTTGCCAATCTTCACTTCGCCGCCCTTGTTCAGGAACTCCTGAATAAGCGCATCATCGGTGGTCTCTTTGGGTACATGTTTCATAGGCTCAGCCTAGGCGCTTGCCCATCGGCTTGCAACCGCTCACTCGTGAAGCTCCGACACATCCGGCACTGGCGGCTGGCCCTCAAACTGCGGCTTGCCATCGGTTATCTCACAACAACCTGACTTTTGCCCAACAAAGGCATGGCGGAACACGTCAAGCTCACTGCAGTTATCCAGCACCCCCGCCTGCAAAACAATCATGCCTTCATGCTCAACTGGCAAAGGGCTGCCGCAAGTCCTGCAGAAATTGCGCCTGTAGGCCGGAGGGGTGTCAAGCAATGGCGCTTCATAGCTGGCAATATTGCCGACTTCTCCCGTCCACACAAACTTGTCACCCGCTGCCGCAACTTCTGGCGAAAACAAGCCCCCCGTCGCCTTCCGGCAGCGCTCGGCATGGCAGGCTTGTATCGGGCTCACCCAGCCCTCAAGCTCAAAGCCCACCGCCCCGCACAAACAACTCCCCGTCAACCTCATCTCCGAACTCCCGTTTGCAACGCACCTCACAGCATCATGCCGCTCGCGGCGTTAACCTTTTCGCCGCTCTCAAAACTGTCAGCACGCATTATGCACTGCTATATGCACTGTGGTATGCACGCATTGTGCAGCCCGTTTTAGCGGTTAACTTTTCAACAAATCACGCGCCACATCTTCGCGCACACCAAGCCCGTCGATCATCGCTTTGGCAATCCGCTCGACATCCTCACCAGTGGCCCCCGCAGCGATCGCCACATTGCGCGCATGCAGGCCCATATGGCCGCGCTGAATGCCCTCTGTCGCCAGCGCTCTAAGCGCCGAGAAATTCTGGATCAAACCCACCGATGCCGTCACCCGTGCAAGCCGGTCAGCTCCATCTACCCCCATGATTCTCAATGCTTTTTGCGCCATGGGATGCACCTTGGTAGCCCCACCAACAATGCCCATAGGCACCGGCATTTCGATCTCGCCCCAAAGGTCACCTTCCGCCGTCACACCATAGGTCGTTAACGGCCCGTAGCCCCCCTTGGCAGCATAGGCATGCGCCCCCGCCTCAAGCGCGCGGCTGTCATTGCCCGTCGCCAAAGCCACAGCCGAAACCCCGTTCATGATCCCCTTGTTGTGCGTCGCGGCGCGGTAAGGGTCATGCTTGGCAAATTCATAAGCCGAAACAATGCCTTGCACGGTTTCAGCGCCTATCTCATCCGCCGCCCAAACTGCCCTCGCACGCACCAATCGGCGGTCAGCAAGGTTGCTCAATATCCGCAATCCGACCTTGCCACCGGTCCACTCTTCAAGCTTCGGCGCCAAGGCCTCTGCCATCGTGTTCACCGCATTCGCGCCCATAGCATCACGCACATCTACGATCAGATGAATGACCAGAAACGGCCCGGCAATACGCACCTCAAGCTCGCGAAACCCGCCGCCGAGCTTCACCAGCATCGGGTCACAACCATCACAAAGCGCTGATATTTCGGCACTTTTTGCTCGCACGGCTTCCGCCGCAGCTTCCAAGTCAGCAAGGCCCGTCACCTGCACCTGAGCGATCATGCAAGGCGCGTCAGCCTCGGTCACAACGCCCCCCGTCGTCCGACACGCCAGTGCCCCGTTGCCCACCGCAGCAATCACCGAGCTCTCCTCGGTCGCCATCGGAACCAGCACGTCATCGCCGTCAACAATCAGGTTCGTCGCCACGCCCAAAGGCACGGCCATAACCCCGATCACGTTCTCGCTGAGATGCTCTGCCAGCTCCCCCGAAACAGCTGCCTCAAGGTTAATCTCGGCCGCATCCGCCGCGCTTAAAAGTCCTTGTTTTACAAGCTCCTGCAAACGCCCGCCACGGCTTAGCTTGTGAAAACCCGATATCCTCGATGTGCTCATGCGTCCTCTGCGAACCCAAGGCTTTTCAGCGCCACTGTGATCTCGTCGAGGATCACCGGATCATCAATCGTCGCCGGCATTTTCCAAGCCGTGCTATCGGCAATCGACACCATCGTCCCGCGCAAAATTTTGCCCGAGCGCGTCTTCGGCAACCGTTCAACCACAGCCGCCAGCTTGAAGGCCGCCACAGGGCCAATCTTGCTGCGCACAAGGCCGACAACCTCTTTGACAACCTCCTCATGCGGCTTACTGCATCCTGCGTTAAGGCACAGAAATCCAACAGGAACTTGCCCCTTGAGCGGGTCGGCAACCCCGATCACCGCGCATTCGGCAACATCCTCATGGCCGGCCAGAACTTCTTCCATGCCGCCCGTGCTCAGACGGTGGCCAGCGACGTTGATCACATCATCTGTGCGCGCCATGATGTAAAGATACCCGTCCTTATCAATCATCCCGGCATCACCGGTTTCGTAGTACCCGGGAAAGGCGTTAAGATAGCTCTTCTGGAAGCGATCTTCAGCCTTCCACAAATTCGGCAGCGTCCCGGGCGGTAACGGAAGCTTAACCGCAATGGCTCCAAGCTCACCCGCAGGCAGTTCATGCCCGCCGTCGTCAAGAATTGTCACATCATAACCCGGCATCGGAACCGAAGGAGAGCCAAGTTTGACATCCAACAATTCAACACCGGCGGGGTTGGCGGCAATCGCCCAGCCTGTCTCGGTTTGCCACCAATGATCGATCACCGGCACGCCGAGCTTCTCCTGCGCCCAGATGATCGTATCAGGATCAGCGCGCTCACCTGCGAGGTAAACCTGTCCAAGACAGCTCAGGTCATACTTCCCAACAAGCTCCCCCTTCGGGTCTTCACGTTTGACAGCACGAAACGCCGTCGGCGCGGTGAAAAAGCTCTTAACTTTGTGTTCTGAAATCACCCGCCAGAATGTGCCCGCGTCCGGCGTGCCAACGGGTTTGCCCTCAAACACAACCGTTGTGTTGCCGTGAATGAGCGGCGCATAACAAATGTAGCTATGCCCCACGACCCAGCCCACATCAGAGGCCGCCCAGAAGACGTCACCAGGGTCAACATTGTAGATGTTTTTCATCGTCCAGTTGAGCGCCACAAGCTGACCGCCCGTGTGCCTGATCACCCCTTTTGGCGCGCCCGTAGTGCCGGATGTGTAGAGGATATAGGCAGGGTGATTGCCTTCAACTGGCAAGCAATCCGCAGGTTCAACACCGTGCTGAAAACCATGCCAATCAAAATCACGCCCTTCAGTTAGCTTTGCAACCTCTTGTTCTCGCTGAAAAATAACCGTGAACTCCGGCTTATGAGCGGCCAGCTCAACAGCTCCGTCAAGCAGCGGCTTATAGTGCACAACGCGCCCCGGCTCGAGGCCGCAAGAGGCGGCGATGATGGCCTTGGGCTTGCAATCGTCAATGCGCACTGCAAGCTCGTTGGCCGCAAATCCGCCAAAGACGACTGAGTGCACGGCACCAATGCGCGCGCAGGCCAGCATCGCCTCAAGCGCTTCCGGCACCATCGGCATGTAAATGATCACACGGTCGCCTTTTTCCACGCCCTTGGCGCGCAACGCTCCGGCAAGGCTAGCGACGCGATCTTTGAGTTCCGCATAAGTGATTTCGCGTTTGGTGTGGGTGATCGGGCTATCATAAATGATCGCCGTTTGTGCCCCGCGCCCCGCGTCAACGTGCCGGTCAACGGCGTTCCAGCAGGTGTTGCACATCCCGTCCGAGAACCACTCAAAGAGATTTTCACCCTTGTCAAACAACGCCTTGGACGGCTTTTTGTCCCAGTCAATCGCCTCGGCTGCTTGCATCCAATAAGACTCAGGGTCGGCCTTCCAACCGGCATACATCTCTTTATAGCTCATGTGTCTCTCCTCCGTTGACCTATGGTTAAGCTCCGGAACTGCCGTTTATCAAGCCTGATGATTTGCCTTGCGTCAGTAAACCGCAAGGCAAATCATTAACCGTAATCCTCGACAGGAGTGCCAGCAATTGCCGCCATATTGAGCAAACCGCGCGCCGTTATGCCCTGAGTCACCACATGCGCCTTGTTGCCCATGCCCATCAAAATCGGGCCAACTTCAAGCCCGCCGCCTTTCATTTTGAGAATGTTGCGCGCTGTTGATGCCGCATCAGCGTGGCCAAAAATGAGAATGTTTGCAGAGCCTTGCAGGCGATTGTCAGGCATCAACCGCGCGCGCAAACCCGCGTCAAGTGCGGCGTCGACATTCATCTCTCCTTCATAGGCAAAGTCCTGTTTGCCCGCATCCAGCAGCGCAATAGCAGCCCGAATGCGTTTGCCCGATCCTTCCGCCTGGTTGCCAAACTGCGACTGCGAGCAAAGCGCAACCTTTGGTTCAACCCCAAAACGCGCAGCGTGCCGCGCAGCGCCAATAGCTGCCTCGGCAATCTGTTCGGGCGTGGGCAGCTGATGCACATGGGTGTCGGCAATAAACAGTGGGCCGTCTTCCAGGATCATCAGCGACAAAGCCCCATGAGCGTACCGTTCCTGGCAGCCTAAAACCTGCTCCACATAGTTCAAATGCCAGCGAAACTCGCCAAATGTGCCGCATATCATACTGTCGGCATGGCCAAGATGCACCGCGGTTGCCGCGATGGCTGTGGTGTTGGTGCGCATGATCGCGCGGGCCAAGTCAGGGGTCACGCCTTTCCGGGACATAAGCCCATGATAACTCTCCCAATACTCGCGATATCTCGGGTCATTTTCTGGGTTGATCAGCTCATAGTCTCGGTCGGCTTTGATAGTGATTCCGAACCGTTCGCAGCGTTGTTCAATCACTTCCGGACGCCCGATAAGGATCGGCCTTTCGACTGTTTCCTGCAAAATCGCCTGCGTCGCACGCAATACGCGTTCGTCTTCCCCCTCGGCAAAAATGATCCTGCGGGTGGCCTTTTTGGCCGTCTCAAAGACGGGGCGCATCAACAGCGCGGATTTGAAAACTGATTGATTAAGCTTCTCTTTGTAGCCTTCAATGTCTGCAAGCGGACGCGTCGCGACACCTGTCTCCATCGCCGCTTTGGCCACGGCCGAACTGACAATTGCAGAAAGGCGAGGGTCGAAAGGTTTCGGGATCAGATACTGCGCCCCGAAAGTCAGCTGCTCTCCCTTATAAGCCGCCGCGGCTTCGGCACTTGTTGTGGCACGGGCCAACTCGGCAATGCCCTCAACGCAGGCGATCTGCATCTCATCGTTGATCTCGGTTGCGCCGACATCAAGCGCACCACGGAAAATGAAGGGGAAGCATAGCACGTTGTTGACTTGATTGGGAAAATCGCTGCGACCAGTCGCCATGACGGCATCAGGTGCTACGGCCAGAACCTCATCTGGCATGATCTCCGGCGTCGGGTTCGCCAGTGCAAAGATGATCGGACGTTTGCTCATTTTGGCAACCAGCTCAGCACTAAGAACCTTAGGGCCGGAAAGACCTAGGAACAGGTCCGCACTGTCGATCACTTCTGCCAGTGTGCGCTTATCGCTCTTCTGGGCGAAGGCCGCTTTTTGCGGGTTCATGTCTTCTTCACGGCCTTCATAAACAAGCCCATGCACGTCACAAAGCCAGACATTCTCGCGCTTCACACCAAGCTTGAGCAGCATGTTGAGGCAAGCAATTCCCGCCGCGCCGCCGCCGGTGCTGACAATCTTGATGTCTTCAAATGCCTTGCCGACAACGTGCAGCGCATTGGTCGCCGCCGCGCCAACCACGATCGCAGTTCCGTGCTGGTCATCGTGAAACACAGGAATGCCCATGCGCTCACGGCAGATTTTTTCGACAACAAAACAGTCAGGTGCTTTGATATCCTCAAGGTTGATGGCCCCGAAGCTCGGTTCCAGCGCGCAGACAATATCGGCCAGCTTTTCAGGGTCGGATTCATCAACTTCGATGTCAAAACAGTCAATCCCAGCGAACTTCTTGAATAAGACAGCCTTGCCTTCCATCACCGGTTTTGAGGCCAGCGCGCCGATGTTACCAAGGCCCAACACAGCGGTTCCGTTGGTGACGACCGCGACAAGGTTGCCGCGGGCAGTATAGCGGCTGGCTTCAGCCGGGTTGGCGGCGATTTCGACGCAAGCCTCGGCAACCCCCGGTGAATAGGCACGCGCGAGGTCCCATCCGTTGGCCATTGGCTTTGTCGGGCGCACCTCAAGCTTTCCCGGAGTGGGAAACTCATGATAGGCAAGCGCCGCCTCGCGGGCAGATTGTTTTCTATCTTCATCCATATCGCGCCCTCGCATCTGTGCGGTCCAAACCCAATAGTTTAGCGTTAAACTATTATCCGCTCAATTAAAAGCAGCGAAACTCGGCACTGCCTCTTGCAATCTATAACCTGTCTCTCGCAAACTGGTGAGGAAATTATAAAGGAGTGCGTAATGCCCCTCGCCAAAGCTGCTAGTAACGTCCGTGAAAACGCCTATGCACCATATTCAAATTTTAAAGTCGGAGCCGCTTTACGCAGCGCCTCAGGCGCAGTTTATACAGGCTGCAACGTTGAGAATGTTGCCTACCCCGAAGGCACATGCGCCGAAGCGGGCGCGATTGCAGCAATGATCGCGGCTGGCGATAGCATAATCACCGAAGCCTATGTGATTGCTGACAGCCCTACGCCTGTAACGCCGTGTGGCGGGTGCCGCCAGAAGCTGGCTGAGTTTGGCGCGGGCGAAGTAAAAGTGACGATGGCGACCACAGATGGCGGCGAACTTGTGATGTGCCTCGCCGAGCTTTTGCCAGGCGCGTTCTCACAGGACCACATGGACAACTCATGAGCGACACCCGTGCCTTTCTGGCGGCCCTGCGCGACGGAGACAACGCCAGTCTGGCAGCGTTTGAGGCTTTCGCCGAGGGGCTTGCAGACCACTCTGTGAGCGATGCGCAAGCCGGCGCATTTGCTATGGGCGCGCTGCTCAAAGGGCTGTCTCGCGACCAGCGTGTTGCTCTCACGCTGGCGATGCGTGACAGCGGTGATGTGCTTGACTGGCAGCTTGATCGTCCTGTGCTCGACAAACACTCAACAGGTGGAATAGGCGATTGTGTATCGCTTCTTTTAGCCCCCGCTCTGGCTGCATGCGGCGCGGCGGTTCCGATGGTTTCGGGGCGCGGACTCGGGCATACGGGCGGCACGCTAGACAAGCTTGACGCGATCCCCGGTTTCAAGACCGATCTTGACGAGGCACAGTTCCGCCGTGTGGTTGAGCAAGCGCATCTGGCAATTATCTCGGCTTCAGCCAACATCGCTCCTGCCGACAAGCGCCTCTATGCTATTCGCGACGTGACGGCGACAGTCGAAAGCCTTGATCTGATCACCGCATCAATCCTCTCCAAAAAGCTTGCGGTCGGGCTTGAAGGGCTGGTTCTGGATGTCAAAACCGGCTCTGGTGCGTTTATGAAGACTCTCGATGACGCGCGCGCGCTGGCGCGATCGCTGGTCAACACAGCCAATGCCGCAGGTTGCAAGACCACTGCACTGATCACCGATATGAGCCAACCATTGGTGCCTTCGCTTGGCAACGCGCTCGAAATTGCCGAGGTCATGCGCGCTTTGCAATCGCCTCAAAGCTCGAAACTGCTCGAAGTGAGTGCAGCTTTGGGCGGCACTTTGCTTGCCGATAACGGGCTAAGTGACACGCCGCAATCCGGCGCCGCAGCCATCATCAGCGCCGTGCAGAACGGGAAAGCCGCCGAGGCCTTCGGGCGGATGGTGCATGCGCAAGGGGGCCCTGTGCAATTCGTTGACAGCTGGCAGCGTTTCCTACCGGAGGCCAACAATATCCGTGAAGTGCGCGCGCCCGAAGCAGGCTTTATCAGTGCTTATGCGGGCGAGCGGCTCGGGCTCGCAGTGGTCGCGCTCGGCGGTGGTCGACAAGTCGAATCTGACGTGGTTGATCCGGCGGTTGGCCTGTCTGACTTGCTCCCGCTTGGCACAAGCGTCAAGAAAGGCGACACAATCGCGCGCATTCACGCTAGCCGCGCGGGCCATGCCACAAAAGCCGAGGCCGAGGTTCTGGCGAGCGTAACGATCGGCAAAAAACCGGAACTGCCCCCGCTCGTTTACGAAAGGATCGAAGCATGAGCCGTGCCTTTCTGGTGGTGCTTGATTCCGTCGGTTGTGGCGGAGCACCCGACGCAGCCGACTTCTTCAATGGCACGCTTCCTGACACTGGCGCCAACACGCTAGGGCATATCATTGAGGCCTGCGCTAAAGGGCACGCAGAGGAAGGCCGCACAGGGCCTTTGCGGGTTCCAAACCTGGCCGGATTGGGCCTGATCGAGGCGGTGAAGCTGGCGTCTGGCATTGCCCTGCCCGTGAGCACCGCGCCGCATAACGGGCGCTGGGCCGCTGCAACAGAAGTGAGTCTTGGCAAAGATACCCCTTCGGGCCATTGGGAGCTTGCTGGCGTGCCGGTTCCGTGGGACTGGCACTACTTTCCCGACACGCAACCGGCCTTTCCAGATGAGATCACCGAACTGGTGAAGCGGCTTGCAGGCGTTGACGGGGTTTTGTGCAACGCGCATGCCTCGGGCACACAGGTTATCGACGACTTGGGCGCCGAGCATATGCGCTCGGGCTGGCCTATTTGCTATACTTCCGCCGACAGTGTTTTCCAGATCGCGGCGCATGAAGAAAGCTTCGGCCTTGAGCGGCTGCTTGAGCTTTGCCGCGCTCTCGCTCCGCATTTGCACAAGCTCAAAGTCGGGCGGGTCATAGCACGGCCATTCTTGGGAAGCGAAGGTGCGTTCGAGCGTACCGCCAACCGCAAAGACTTTGCGATCGAGCCGCCGAGCCCGACCCTCTGCGACTGGGTTTCTGAAAATGGCGGGCATGTGCATGCGATCGGTAAGATCGGGGATATTTTCTCGCTACGCGGTATCGACAGTTATGTAAAAGGCCCAGATATTGATCTGATGGTTGATCTGCACAACCAACTGAAAAATGCGCCGGAAGGCTCACTGACATTTGCGAATTTTGTCGAGTTTGACACCCAGTACGGGCACCGTCGCGACGTAAGCGGCTACGCCCGCGCGCTTGAGTGGTTTGACCGCGAGTTAGGACAGATGCTGCCTGTTTTACGCGAGGGTGATGTCCTTATCCTTACCGCTGATCACGGCAATGATCCGACATGGGCCGGCACCGACCACACCCGCGAGCGGGTCCCCGTTCTGGTGGCTGGGGCGGGGCATTCCGAGATCGGGCACATTGCCTTCAAGGACGTCGCGGCGAGCATTGCGGCGCATCTGGGCTTGAAAACCCGTGGCGATGGCGTCAGTTTCCTGTGAGCTCAAGCCTGCCAAAATGAAAAGAGATTCCATGACCCAGCACCTGACCGTCGTTGACCACCCGCTCGTGCAACACAAACTCACGCTAATGCGCGACAAAGCAACACCGACAGCTCAGTTCCGGCAATTGCTGGGCGAGATTACCCAGTTGCTTGCTTATGAAGCCACGCGTGATTTGCCCTTGGAAAACCGCAGCATCGAGACGCCGCTCGAAACCATCGATTCGCCGGTTTTGGCAGGCAAAAAGCTGGCGTTGATCTCCATCTTGCGGGCCGGCAACGGAATGCTTGAGCCTCTGCTCAGCTTGACGCCCTCGGCGCGGGTAGGCTTCGTTGGCCTTTACCGTGACGAGGAAACGCTCTTGCCTGTGCAGTATTATTTCAAAGCACCCGAAAACCTCGCGGAGCGCGAAGTTGTCGTTGTTGATCCGATGCTGGCAACAGGCAACTCAAGCGCAGCTGCGATTGACCTGCTCAAGCAGGCAGGCGCTAAAAACCTGCGCTTTTTGTGCCTTTTGGCAGCGCCTGAAGGTGTTGCGCGGATGAAAGAGGCCCACCCCGATGTCGCTATCACCACAGCCTCGCTTGACGCAAAACTGAACGAACAAGGCTACATCGTTCCCGGCCTTGGCGACGCCGGCGACCGGATGTTTGGCACGAAATAGCCGAAAAAAACGCAGCAGCCTGCTAGACTCGCCTGCGCTGATCAGGCAATGTCACGCAACACTTGTGGGGGCAAGAAATGAACCTGAAATCAATACTCGCAGTTACCATTATCCTTTCATCTTTCGGTCTGAGCGCAGCTCAGGGCAAGACGCTTCGCAATGCCGGTGAGCCAGCCGAGTTTCCGCCTGCCAGCTACAAAGGCAAGCAGTATGTGGACAGCCGGGGCTGTTCCTACATTCGCGCTGGCATTGATGGCCTCGTGCAGTGGGTGCCGCATGTGACGCGCAAGCGGCAAGTTGTTTGCGGCCAGAAGCCGACCTTTGGAGCGGGACAACGGCCTGCTGTTGTTGCCGCGGCCCCTGCCAAAAAGCCGGTGCAGATTGTTCCCAAGGTGCTGCCAGCGCAAACGCCGGTTAAGAAAGCCGCCCCTAAAGTAGCGCCCAAGCCGAAGCCAGTCGTGCAGCCCAAGCCAGTAAAAATAGCCCCGAAGCCTATGCCACGTGTGGCAAAAGCTCCGCGTGTTATTGTGCCTCAACCTGTGAAGCGAGCGCCACAACAGGTGCAACAGGTGCAGCGTATCCAACCGAGTGTTCGGGTCGCTCCTGCGGCGAAAGTCGCGCCTCAGCGGGTGCAATCGCAAGTCGCCACGCGCCGCACGTCCTGCACAAACTTTACCGGTGTCAGTGCGCAATATGCTGGCCGCGGCAGCGGTGTGCGCTGCGGATCACAGAAGCAAGCGCAAGCGCAGGCACGTGTTCAGGTGCGTCGCACCACCGCGCCTGTCGCGCCCGTGGCGGTTGCTCGTCAGCCTAAAGTTGTTGTGCGTCAGCCCGCACCTCAGCGCCGTGTTGTCGTGCAGCAGCAGGCCCAGAAACAACCGAGAATCATCAAACGCGGCAGCGACGGTCAGATCAACGCCAGTGGCACGACACGCGTAGTGCCACGGCATGTGTATGACAATGAGCAAGCGTCCAAGGTGACCCAGAAAGTGCCTAAAGGCTACCGTCCGGCTTGGACCGACGATCGTTTGAACACCAAGCGCGCCAATATGACAGTGAACGGCATCCGCCAGTCTGATCTGGTCTGGACACGCACGGTGCCGCGCAAACTTTACCTGCGCAGCTCTGGTCGTGTGGTCAACAACTTGTTCCCGAAACTGCGTTATCCATACACAAGTATGCGTGATCAGGACGCTGCGATGGGCCTTATCGCTTCTACGCGCAACGAGCCCAAACCTGCAAAGACGCAGCCCGCCACGACAGCCGGGCGCTTTGTTCAGGTCGGCACTTACAGCCAAGCCGGAAACGCCAAACGAGCGGCGTCGAAGCTACAAGCAGCAGGCCTGCCTGTGCGTATGGGCACACTCAAGCGCTCGGGCAAAAGCTACCGTGTTGTCATGGCAGGGCCGTTTGCTGGCAACCAGCTGAACGGTGCTTTGTCAAAAGCGCGTCGGGCTGGCTTCTCGGATGCGTTCGTGCGCTAAGCGCTGCACAGAAACCCCGACGACCAACATTTCAGGGCCTTTGTTACACAGTCTTTTCAGGACGGTGAAGCAGAGGCCCTAAATGAATCCGCGTAGATGCAACACCGTGATTACGATCGCCGCAAGCAGCAGCACGTTGAACGACAGGCTGGCGACGAGCCGCAGCGCACTATCGACTCGCAATTTCTTGCGATCAATCGTTTCCAGATACTCGGTGAGGCGGACGTCGGCGCGGTACAAGTTTGTTTCGGACAGCTGCGCAAACAACGCCGGATGGTCAGCCTTGGCGAGTGCTTCAATGATCACTTGCGCTCGTTTTTTCTGTGAGGAAGGCAGCCGCCTGCCCGCACGCCGCACAGCCTTTTCCAAGCTTGGTTGCGACAGACCCAAGCGCTCGTTCATCAGCGCACAGAGGCGGGCTTCGATTTGTTTGATTTCTTGCGGGTCGCTCACTCTGCGGGGCCTCATATCTTGCTTTGTTTTGCCGCGTTGACGCGCTAACAGGGACATATGCTAAACTTTATCCGCCACGGAACCAAGACCGAGAAACCACCTCTTTTGATCGCACATGGGCTTTTTGGCTCGGCGCGTAACTGGGGTGTTATCGCAAAGCGCCTTTCCAGCGAGCGCGAGGTGATCGTGGTTGACATGCGCAACCACGGATCTTCCCCTTGGTCAGACACCCACACCTATGAGGCAATGGCCAGCGACCTTGCTGAGGTGATTACTGCCGAACTTGACGGCAATGCGCATGTGCTTGGCCACTCGATGGGCGGGAAAGCGGTTATGGTTCTGGCGCTCAAATACCCTGAATGTGTTGGGCGGCTGACAGTTGCAGACATTGCGCCCGTGCCTTACGGACATTCCCAGCAAAGCAACATTGACGCCATGCTGGCGGTTGATCTGGACGCAATCGAAACTCGGCAAGACGCCTTGCGCGCGCTTGAGCCGCTGGTCAGCGAAGCCAGTTTGGCGGCGTTTTTCACCCAATCGCTTGATGTGAAAGCCCGAAAATGGCGGCTCAACCTTGAGGCACTCGCTAAGGAAATGCCGAATGTGCTGGCCTTCCCTGATTGCAGCGGTGACCCCGCGTTTGCAGGGCCAGTGCTGTTTTTGTCAGGCGCCAACTCTGACTATGTGCAGCCCGAGCACCGCTCTGTGATCAAGCCGCTGTTTCCGGCGGCCCGTTTTGCCAAGATACCGGATGCAGGCCACTGGTTGCATGCAGAAAATCCGCGTGCCTTTGTTGCTGCGCTTGAGGTCTGGCTGAACGCTGCTTAGCGCGCGCCTAGATGAGCCGGTAGCCTTTCCTGCAAGGCAAATGCTGCTTCCGTGTGAGCAGCCGGCCCTAGCAACTGCAAGGTCGCTTGCACTTCGAGCGGCGCGAAAACCATACCCTCGTTACCGCGCGCAAGAGCGGCGGAGCTGGCTTTGACAATCACTGTTTCGGAAGCGCCCATCTTGACCTGATCAAGCATCTTTTGCGTCACGCCAAAGGGGCTGCTGGTCACATGGTTGATCCCGATCTTTTCCTCCGGCCCGTGATCGGCAAACCAGAGCAGAACCTTGGTCCCCGAGATGCGATCCAGCAGTAAGGTTGTTCGTGCGACCCATGCATCCTGCAACTCATGCAGGACAAGTGTAAACCGCTCCATACCCAAGCCTGCGAGGTGCGCAAGCATATGATTGGTAAAGTGAAATTCGGTAAAATCAACGTCTTGATACACAGCGCTCAAGTGTTTGGACGCCCCAAGAAACCTGTCGTTGCGACGCGGATGCACGGAGTAAAACCGGTTCGATATCGTCTGTGCTCCCATGATTTGCACGACTGTCAAAGAAGCCTGCGCTGCTATATCGAGCGTCGTAGCGTCGTTCAAAAACGAGTCGAGCCCGGCATTTGGAACGCCCAAGTTCAGGCATTGGACATCAAGCATATCTTCCAGCTGATCGACAAAAGGCCTTGCGACAAACTTGCCGTAGGTTTCAGTGCTGCCCAGAAAGGCGATGAACGCCTCTTCAGGGTCACGCTTGGGGCCGCGAAACATCAGCCGCGACGCGCCATAAGTGCATGGATAGTATTCAAGGGGGCGGCCCCCCAGTTTTTCATAGGCCATAATTCCCACAACATTTTTAGTTCACCCAAAACCAGAATGCGGCGGACAAATTGAGATTTCGCTAACACATAAAGTCTTAACGAAATTTGGCACGGAGCTACCCCGCGGAAAAGTCGCTTGCGGCGTCCAAGCCTCGGCGCGTATGCTTTGCTTGAGGTTGAGGAGCGGTAGATGGAAATTCAAAAAGTTGGTGTTATTGGCGCGGGACAGATGGGCAACGGAATTGCGCATGTTATGTCACTGGCCGGCTATGATGTGATCGTCAACGATCTTAGTGAAGAAGCTCTTAACGCTGCGGTTGCCCGTATCGAAAAGAACATGCTGCGGCAGGTTTCCAAGGGGCAGATCGAAGAGAGTGACATGGCTGCGGCATTGGCGCGGATCGGCACTTCGCTTGATGTTGCAGCACTTGGGCAAAGCGACTTGGTGATCGAGTCTGCGACCGAAAATGAAGAGATTAAAAACAAGATCATCGAAGGGCTCATTCCGCATCTGCCCGAGCATACAATCGTGACCACAAACACCTCGTCTATCTCGATCACGCGCTTGGCGTCGCGCACGGACAGGCCCGAAAAGTTTATGGGGTTTCACTTCATGAATCCGGTGCCGCTTATGAAGCTTGTCGAGCTTATCCGCGGTATTGCGACAGATGATGAAACCTACCAAAGCTGCCTGAAAGTCGTTGAAACACTTGGGAAAACTGCCGCAAGTGCCGAAGATTTTCCGGCCTTTATCGTCAATCGCATCCTGGTGCCGATGATCAACGAGGCCTGCTATACGCTCTATGAGGGGGTCGGCAATGTGGCCTCTATCGACAACGCGATGAAGCTGGGTGCAAACCACCCTATGGGGCCGCTTGAGCTTGCTGACTTCATCGGGCTCGACACCTGTTTGGCGATCATGAATGTGCTGCACGACGGCCTCGGCGATACCAAATATCGCCCCTGCCCTTTGCTGACAAAATATGTCGCGGCGGGCTGGCTTGGCCGCAAGGTAAAGCGCGGATTTTACGATTATCGCGGCGACGTTCCGATGCCGTCACGCTAGCAACGTACGCTCGGGTTAACGCCGGTTTTTGCGAGCGGCTCGCATGTGACTTGCGTGCATACCACAGTGCATATGGCAGTGCATAATGGGTGCAGACAGATTTGGCTGCCTTTAAAAGCCAGATTTGGTTAACGCAGCGTGCGCAAGATCCGGGTGAGCGGCCCGCATCAGGCCAGTCTGTCTCCCGTTCCCGCGATCAGGCGGCGCAGCATTGCTGCGAATTGGTCTATCTCTTTTTCGTCCCACCGATCGCCGAAAAGATAGTCGGCACGTTTGGAGAATGTCGCCAGTGCTTCTGCAAGTTTTGCTTTGCCAGCCGCTGTGGCCACGACAAAGACCAACCGTGCGTCGCGTGCGTCGACTTCCCGATCAACAAGCCCGATCTTTTCCATCGGGGCAGCCATGCGGGTGATCGTGGAGGCGCTCACATGCATCCGCTTTGCCAACTCAACGCGCGACAGGCGGTTGGCGGCCGAACGCTCAAGATGCAACATCAGCAGAAACTCGTTCACAGAGATGCCGTGAACCGCCGACAACTCACCTGCTAGTCCGGCTCTAAAGTCGTCAGCGACTTGAAGAAGTCGCATTGCGTTTGTGGTGTTCATATCTGTCATGTCATCTATTTATTGCAAAGTGCTTGCATGTGCAAGCATAATTCAATAGTTGGCGCCATCTATTTAACCAAAGGATGACTCGACATGACTTTTGAAACTCTCTTCTCACTCGCTGGCCTTCTCGCTATGGCAGGATGGCTCATACTCCTGCTGTCGCCTCTCATGCCGCGATGGTCTGACCGGATTTCCGGTTTGATCCTGCCAGTGCTTCTCTCCATTGGCTATCTGGCATTGGTTTTGTTTCCCACCACCGAAAGTGGCGGCGGCTTTGGCAGCTTGGCCGAGGTAATGCAGTTGTTTTCATATGAACAGGCAGCGCTGGCAGGCTGGGTTCATTTCCTAGCATTCGATTTGTTTATCGGGGCATGGGCCTGCCGCAAGGCGCGCTCAGAGGGCATGGCTTTTTGGATCGTTCTACCTTGCTTGCCGCTGATCTTCATGATTGGGCCTGTCGGGTTGCTCGTGTTCCTTGCCGCCCGTGGGATACGTTTGCAAATGACACGCGCCTGAGGCTCTTCAAAAAAAATGGCCTCGCGCAATGCGAGGCCAGTTCAGGGAAGCAATCAAGATATGTGGCTCACCAGACTGATGGGCCTTTGTCGCCGAACGAATGCACGAGAAAGTCGATGAAGGCGCGCACTTTTGGCTGAGTGAAACGGCCCGGCGGGTAGACTGCATAGATGCCTTGTGTCTCGGTCGGAAGCTCGGGGATCGCGTCTACGACAAGGCCCTGCTCGAGTGCGTCAGCGTAGAGAAAGCTCGGCAGGTAGGCGATGCCAAGACCGGAAATCGCTGCGTTGAGAAGTGACTGGCCATCATTAACCGTGAGCCAGCCAGCGGTGCGCACTTGGCGCTTTTCGCCTGAGGGCGCGGTGATCTTCCAGACGTTGCCAGCCGAGTTGTTTGAATAGTGCAGCAGCTTGTGCTCGTTGAGATCGTCGATCTTTTGCGGGCGGCCGTAGCGCTGGAAATAATTCGGCGAGGCGATCATGCGCATATTTGTCTCGGTCAGCTTGCGCGCTCTCAGGGTGCTGTCTTCCAGGTCACCCATACGGATGGCCATATCAAAGCCTTCAGAGATCAACTCAACGTAGCGGTTGTTGAGCACCATGTTGACGGTGATATCAGGGAAATCGGCCAAAAACTCGCCCAGCACTGGCGAGAGGTGATTAACCCCGAAATCTGTCGCAACAGAGATGCGCAAAAGGCCGGATGGATCGGACTGCATCGAGCTGACAAGCGCGTCGGCTTCGCCTGCGTCGTTAAGGACACGGCGGGCGCGGTCATAGTACGCAAGGCCGATTTCTGTCGGGCTTACACGGCGGGTTGTGCGGTTGAGAAGGCGCGCACCAAGGCGGGCCTCAAGAGAGGACACGTGCTTGGAAACGGCAGACTTCGAGATCCCCATTTTCTTGGCAGCATCGGTAAACCCGCCCTGGTCAACGACCATAGCGAAGGCTTCCATTTCGGTTAGACGATCCATACTCGAGTACCTCAAATTCTTTTCTTGTTGAGGCTGTGTATGGCGGTCAATGAAGGCGCAATCTGGGCAGATGTGAGATAATACTGGGGTATTGCCGAGGATCGTTCCGGCTGTGGAAACAGCGAAACAGGTGTTTCAGGGGCAGCCTTAGGCCACCATCGCCTCGGCTTTCTTGAGGTCGACACTGACCAGCTGTGACACGCCTTGTTCTTGCATGGTCACACCGAACAGGCGGTCCATGCGGCTCATGGTGACGGCGTG
Source organism: Lentibacter algarum (assembly GCF_018860975.1). GTDB lineage: Bacteria > Pseudomonadota > Alphaproteobacteria > Rhodobacterales > Rhodobacteraceae > Lentibacter > Lentibacter algarum_A. Next base: position 762,478 of record NZ_JAHKQI010000005.1, on the reverse strand, counting down.
GTGGGTGATGATCAGGAAGCGCGTGTCGGTGCGGCGGCACATTTCGTCGAGCAGGTCACAAAAGCGGGTGACGTTGGCGTCATCAAGCGGGGCGTCGACTTCGTCAAGCACACAGATCGGCGCGGGGTTGGCGAGGAAGACTGCGAAGATAAGCGCCATAGCTGTGAGGGTCTGTTCGCCGCCCGACAGCAGCGAGAGTGTTGCGAGTTTTTTGCCGGGTGGTTGGCACATGATTTCGAGGCCAGCTTCGAGCGGGTCGTCGCTTTCGACCAGCACGAGGTTTGCGTCGCCGCCGCCGAAGAGGTGACGGAACAGCAGTGTGAAGTTGTTGTTCACTTGCTCAAACGCGGTCAGCAAGCGTTCGCGGCCTTCGCGGTTAAGGCTGTTGATGCCGTTGCGCAAGGTGCGAATCGCTTCTTCGAGGTCTTCCTTCTCGCTCTTGAGGCTGTCGTGCTCTTCAGAAACTTCCTTGGCGTCTTCCTCGGCGCGCAGGTTGACGGCGCCCAAAGCGTCACGTTGGCGTTTGAGGCGGTTGACGTCGTTCTCGATCGCGTCGGAGGCGGGCATTTTCTCCGGATCGGCCTCAAGACTGGCGAGCAGTTCTTCGGGCGATGTTTCGGTTTCTTCCGCGATGCGCTCGGCGGCGTAGGCAACTGTCTCACGCGCGGCATCGGCGCGGGCTTCGGCGCGGGCGCGGGCTTCGCGGGCCTCGGAGGCAAGGCGCTCGGTGTCGCGCTCAAGGTTTGAGGCGGCGCGCTCTGCACTTTCGGCTTCCGAAAGGGCATCGGCGGCTTTGGCGCGGCGCTTGTCGGCATCGGATATCGCGTGGCCGAGTTCTTCGCGCTTGGCGGCGATCTCTTCGGGAGCGGCAGTGGCTTCTTTGAGTTCGACTTCTGAAGCGTCTTTGCGTTCGGCCAGCTCAGAAATGCGCTTGCCCGCGGTTTCAAGCCGGTGGCGCCAGCCGGAAAGCTCTTTGGTGACTTCCTGCGCGCGGCGGGTGCGGGCCTCGCCTTCGCGGCGCAGCTCGTCGTGGGCCGAGCGCTTGGACATCATCATCATCCGCGCGGCTTCGACTGTTACCTTGATGTCTTCAACCTGCGCGCGGGCCTCATCAAGGTTGCCCAGGCCAGCGAGGCCCTTCTCGGCTTCTTGCAGCGATTTGCGCGCTGTCATTGCCTCTTCTTCGTGGCGGCTGACGGCAAGGCGCAGGCTATCAAGGCGGCTTTCGGCCAGTGTGCGGTCGGCTTCGGCGCGGCTCAGGGCGCGGGCGGCTTCGGCGACGGCGGTGTCGGCGGCGCGGCGGGCTTCGCGGGCGGCTTTGTCGGCTTCGGCCTCGCGGGTGAGCTGCTCGGTGAGCACTTGGTGAGCGCGGCGGGCGCCTTCTGCGCGGGCGTTGGCAGCTTCCATCTGCTGCTTAAGCGCTTCAAGGCGGTTGATTTGCTCAAGGCGCAGCGCGGCGGCGCTTGGCGCGTCTTCGGCCCATGCGCGCAGCCCGTCCCAGCGCCAAAGATCGCCCTCAACACTGACAAGACGTTGGCCGGGCTTGAGCTTGGGTTGCAGCGCGGGGGCTTCGTCGGCGTCAACCAGACCGATCTGGGCCATACGACGTGCAAGAACGGCAGGAACATTGACGTGCTCGGAGAGTGGTTTGATGCCTGAAGGCAGCGGATGAGCTTCAGAATAGGCGGGCAAACTGGCCCAGCCTGACGGCCCGTCTTCGCCGACTTCCGGTGCGCGCAGATCGTCGGCCAGCGCCGCGCCGAGGGCTTTTTCGAAACCGGGCTCGACTTGCACTTTGTCGATGATCTGGCCGCCTTCGGCTGTGTCACGCTCGACAAGGCGCGCGAGGGCTGTCGCTTCGGCCGACAAAGCGTTGACCTCGCCTTCGGCTTCACTCAGTTCTGCACGCGCAACCGCTTCGCGGCTTTGGGTGGCAGCGCGGGCGGCTTCTGCGGCAATGAGCGCCTCTTCGGCTTGGGCGGAGGCTGCGTTGGCGGCGGCTTCAGAGCGCTCTGCGGCTTCAAAGTCGGTGGCGGCTTTGGCGAGGGCGGCGCTTGACACTTCGGCGGCGCTGCGTGCTTTTCCGGCTTCCTCGCCTGATCGGGCTTCAGTTTTGCGGCTGTCTTCCACGAGGCGTTGGGCTGACTGGTGACGCGCAGACAGACGCGCGACATCTTCTGTGAGCTCAGAGAGCGCGCTCTCGCGGTCTTGCAGGATTTCAGCCGCTTCATGGCTTGTCTCGGCAGCACTTGTCAGCTTGTCGCCGTGGCCTTCGCTGGCTTTTTTGAGCTCTTCAGCCTCCCATTCAAGCCGCTCGATGGTTTCGCCAGCGTCGCGGTTGAGGGCCTCTTCGCGCTCCATATCGGCGGCGAGCTGCGTGATGCGATTTTGCAGGGTTTCGATGACTTGCAAGGCGCTGCGCTCTTGGTCTTCGAGCGTGTCGCGCTGCACTGTCAGCCGCTGAAGCACGGCGGCGGCGATGGCTTCTTCTTCGCGCAGGGCTGGCAGCGCGTCTTCGCTGGCTTGGCGGGCTTTGGTGCTTTCGCGTGCCGCTGTTTCGGCTTGGCTGGCAAGAACAGTGCGCTCTTTGAGGGTCGCTTGCTCCCCGACCAGGGCCTCGTCGGCTTCCTTCCAACGGCGGTAGAGCAGCAGGCCCTCGGAGCGGCGCAATTCTTCGCCGATTTCACGGTAGCGCGCGGCTTGCCGGGCTTGGCGGGCGAGCTGGGAAAGCTGTGCCGCGAGTTGCTCGATCACGTCATCGACGCGGGCAAGGTTTGTTTCGGCACCTTTCAGTTTCAATTCTGCCTCGTGGCGACGCTGATAGAGGCCGGAAATACCTGCGGCCTCTTCAAGGATGCGGCGGCGGTTTTTGGGCTTGGCGTTGATCAGCTCGGCGATCTGCCCCTGACGCACCAGCGCGGGCGAATGCGCCCCTGTGGAGGCGTCGGCGAAGAGCATCTGCACGTCGCGCGCGCGGGTATCTTTGCCGTTGGCTTTGTAGGCCGAGCCGACATCGCGGGTGATGCGGCGCACGACTTCGAGATTGTCGAAGTCATTGAAGCCCGCAGGCGCGAGGCGGTCGTGGTTGTCGATGTGCAGGCTGACTTCCGCAAAGTTGCGCGCCGGGCGTGTTGCCGCGCCAGCAAAGATCACATCTTCCATACCGCCGCCGCGCATCGCTGTCGGGCGGTTTTCACCCATGACCCAGCGCAGGGCTTCTAGCAGGTTTGACTTGCCGCAGCCATTAGGGCCGACAACGCCTGTCAGGCCGTCCTGAATGATCAGGTCGGTCGGATCAACGAAGCTTTTGAAGCCCTGTAGTCTGAGTTTGTGAAACTGCACGCGTGATTAAGCCTGATTCCGGATTTGAACCAGTTTGGCTTGTAGCTTGCTTGCGAGTCAACGCGCGTGACGCCCTATATGGGGATATCCGCCGAGTTATCCACAAGATATTGCTATATGTCGCGTCAGTTTCCGCGATTGTGCGGCGCTTCATAGTCAAGCACGGGCGGCGTCGGAATGATGCGATTTGGATTTATCGTATCGTGGCTGTAGTGATAGTGCCTGACGATGTGGGGCATATTGACTGTCTCGGCCACGCCTTCGTGCTGGTAAAGCTCGCGGGTGTAGGCCCAGAGGTTCGGGTAGTCGACAAGACGCTTGCGGCTGCATTTGAAGTGCAGGTGATAGACCGGATCAAAGCGGATGAGGGTTGTGAACAGCCGCCAGTCGGCCTCGGTTAGGTGATCGCCCATCAGATAGCGGCTATTTGCGAGGCGCTCTTCCAGCCACTCAAGCGTGTCAAACAGCGGGGTGATGGCGGCGTCATAGGCTTGCTGGCTGGTGGCAAAGCCGCACTTGTAGACGCCGTTGTTGAGCGTGTCATAGATGCGGGTGTTGACCGCTTCGATGGCGTCGCGTTCGGCTTCGGGCCAATAGTCGAGCGTGTTGCCAGTAATGCCGTCGAACGCCGCGTTGAACATGCGGATGATCTCGCTGCTCTCGTTTGACACGATAGTCTCGCGCTCTTTGTCCCACAGTATCGGCACGGTGACGCGGCCCGAGACCTGCGGGTCGGCTTTCAGGTAAATGTCGCGCGCGAAGGGGAGGCCATAGAGCGTGTCGCCGGTTGCGCCGTGCGCGTCGCGCTCGAATGTCCAGCCTTCAGAAAGCATGTCGGGGTGAACAACCGAGACAGAGATGTGCTCTGTCAGCCCCTTGAGGGCGCGGAAGATGAGCGTGCGGTGCGCCCATGGGCAGGCGTAGGACACATAGAGATGATAGCGGCCCGAAGCTGCGGGGAAGTCTCCCTCGCCTATCCAGTTGCGAAAGCCGGCAGTGCTGCGCTTGAAGGCGCCGCCTGTTGCTTTGGTGTCATACCATGTGTCATGCCACACGCCGTTTACGAGCTGCCCCATTGGTGCTGTCCTTTGTCTGTTGAGTGCAGGTTAAGCGACGATGCTGCCGAAAAATACGCCTAGTAGCGCGCAGAAGCCCTGCACAAATGCACATACGAGAGTCACTGGAAGGCAACAGATCATGCTGTTGAGCAACAATCTGCTGCATTGTTACTTGTTGTTCATATCTGATGTGCAAGGCTGTAAATCTGCTACGGGGAGACTGCCATGAACGACTATCTTTCACCGGAAATCGAAGCTGCGTTGAAGGCGGCACGCAAACAAGCGATGCGCAATTCAAGCCGCCTGCGGGTGCTGGTTGATGACAACAGCTATGCGATCAACCGGATGTGGAACGAGGGCTTTGCGCTTGATCTGGAAGATGCGCCGCATTTGCGAGGTTTGGTTGATGTTTACGATGGCGCCAAGCACTTGATGCAGTGTTTGATTATTGCCTCTGACGCACAGGCCGGCGAGATGCTTTATGAATTCAAGCGCGCCACGGCTGCGGTTGACAGCGCACCGCTTGACTACGTGCGCGCTGCCGATGCTCCGGTTGCTTTGCTAGGCTCTTAGGAAGGCCTTACTGCAAATCCCCAAAAGCTTGCTTCATTCGCTCGACCGCTTCCTCAACCAGCGCTCGTGGTGTCGCGAGGTTAAAGCGCATGTAGTTTTCGCCGCCTGTGCCAAACGTCGGGCCGTGATTGGCGGCGATCCTGGCGGTTTTCTCGACACGCTGGGTGTATTCTTCGGGGCTCATGCCCGTGTCTTCAAAACTAACCCACGCAAGGTAGGTGCTTTCAAGGTTCATTGATTTGAGGCCGGGTATGCTGTTGATGCCTGCGTCAAACAGCTTTCTGTTGCCGTCCATGTAAGCGACCATTTCGTCAACCCATGCTGCGCCTTCGGGCGAGTATGCCGCCTCGGCCATGTGGAGACCGAAAGAGTTTGCCGACAGGCCAAGCGCAGCCATGCGCGTCTCGAACTCGCCGCGCAGTTTTTCGTCGGCGATGATCACATTGCCAGAATGACTACCCGCGATGTTGAAGGTCTTGGTTGTCGCCGTCATCATCACCAAGCGATCAGAGATGTTGTCCAACAGGGCAAACGCGGTGTGCGTCTGGTCGGGCATCACGATATCATGGTGAATCTCGTCTGACACCAAGATGAGGTCATGTTTGCGAGCAAAGTCAGCGACTTGCTCAAGCTCGTCACGGCTCCAGACGCGGCCACCGGGGTTGTGTGGTGAGCAAAACACCAAGAGCTTCTCGCTGCCATCGAGGATGTCATCGTAACTGTCAAAATCCAACTCGTAGCGACCGTTGTTCACCACCATCGGGCATTCGACAACGCGACGGTTGTTGGCTTTGATCACCTTTGCGAAAGAGTGGTAAACGGGTGTGAACAGCACGACGCCATCACCCGGCTCTGTCCATGTATCAACGCACATCGCGGTGCCATTGACCAAGCCATGCGTGGTGAAGATTGCGGCGGGATCAACCTCCCAGTTGTGGCGGGTTTTCATCCACCAGCAGATCGCGGCGCGGTAGCTCGCGTCGCCGGCGTAGTAACCGTAGACTCCGTGATCGAGCATTTCTTGCAGCTTGTTTTGCACACAGGTGGGCGGGCGGAAATCCATATCGGCGACCCACATCGCGATGCCGCCATCCGCAGGCACACCGTAGAGCGGCTCCATTGCGTCCCATTTGGCGGAATGCGTTCCTTTGCGGTCAATGATCTCGTCAAAATTCACTGAGTCTGTCATGGCTATGCCCCTCGTTGATTTGAGCAAGACGCTACCGGATTACACGCGAGGCGCAAGGCCATGTTGCACCGCGCTGCAACCTGCCCTAAATGGAGCCTATGAAAATGCCTATTCTTCTGCACCCCGACCCGCGGCTCAAAAAGCTATGCGCCCCTGTTGACGACTTGTCAGACAGTTTGCGCGTGCTGGCTGATGACATGTTAGAAACCATGTATGACGCGCCCGGCGTTGGCCTTGCTGCGCCGCAAGTCGGCCAGCTTGTGCGCCTGTTTGTGCTTGATTGCATTAAGGAAGAAGGCGAAGAGGCGCGACCGATGGTGATGTTTAACCCCGAGATTGTCGCCGCGTCGGAAGAGATGAATGTCTACGAGGAAGGCTGCCTGTCGATCCCCGAGCATTACGCCGAGGTGAAGCGCCCCAAGGTTGTTGATGTGCGCTGGCTTGACCGTGACGGCCGCGAGCAGACCGACACGTTTGACGGGCTGTGGGCGACGTGTTTTCAGCACGAGCTTGATCACCTCAACGGCAAGCTGTTCATTGATCATATCGGCGCGATGAAGCGGCAGATGATCACCCGCAAGATGCAAAAACTCAAGCGTGAGCAAGCGCGGGCATGACCGCGAGAACTTGCATTCCTTGGCCAGACAAGCGCCTGCGCAGCAAGGCCGAAACTGTTTCCGAGATCACCGATGAAGTGCGCGAGATCTGGGCTGATATGGTTGACACAATGGAGGCCATGCCCGGTGTCGGGCTTGCGGCTGTGCAGATCGGTGTGATGCTGCGGCTGGCGGTTGTTGACGCCTCCGAGGGCCGCGGCGAAGCGGTGCTAATGGCCAACCCCGAGATCGTCGATGCGAGCGCCATATTGCGTGAACATGAGGAAGCGAGCCCTAACTTGCCCGGCGTTTCAGCGAAGGTGAAGCGGCCACGCGGGGTGAGCGTGCGGTTTATCAACGCCGAGGGCGCCGAAGAACAGCGCGAGTTTGTCGGACTTTGGGCAACTTCTGTGCAGCACCAGATAGATCATCTGAACGGAAAAATGTATTTTGACAGGCTCAGCAAAGTGAAACGCGACATGCTACTGCGCAAGGCGAGGAAGGCCTGATGCGTGTTGTGTTCATGGGGTCTCCCGAGTTTTCGGTTCCGGTGCTTGAGGCATTGGTCGCGGCGGGGCACGAAATCGCGGCTGTCTATTGCCAACCCCCCCGCCCTGCAGGCCGCGGCAAGAAAGAGCGGCCTACACCGGTGCATGCGCGCGCGCTTGAGCTTGGATTTGAGGTGCGGCATCCGGTGTCTTTGCGCTCGGATGAGGCTTTGGCAGAGTTCGCCAGCTTTGAGGCCGAGGTCGCGGTTGTGGTCGCTTACGGGTTGATTTTGCCACAGGCGGTATTGGATACGCCTACGTATGGCTGCTTGAACATCCACGCCTCTTTGCTGCCGCGCTGGCGCGGTGCGGCGCCCATTCACCGCGCCATCATGGCTGGTGATGCAGAGACGGGTGTGTGCATCATGCAGATGGAAGCAGGGCTTGATACCGGGCCGGTGCTCTTACGGGAAGCTGTCGCGATTGGCTCGAAAGAGACGACCGCCGAGTTGCATGACAGGCTCGCGGCACTTGGCGCCGGAGCAATCGTTAAAGCGCTGTCAAAGATAGATAATTTAACAGCAGAGGTGCAAGCTGAAGAGGGTGTTACCTATGCAGCCAAGATCGACAAAGCCGAGGCGCGGGTTGACTGGAGCCAGACAGCAGAGGTTGTTGACCGGCAGATTCGCGGGCTCTCACCCTTCCCCGGCGCGTGGACTGAGCTTGACGGCGTGCGGGTAAAACTGCTGGCCTCACGGCTTGCCGAGGGTAGCGGCGAAGCAGGTGAAGTCATCAATACGCTGCCGTATGTTTCTTGCGGCAAGGGTGCTGTGCAACTGCTCAGGCTGCAAAATGCTGGCAGTCGCGCTCAGGATGCCGAAGACTTTATGAGGGGCACACCCCTACCGCTTGGCACTAAATTCTGTTAAGGAGGCATCATGGTTATCTGGCTTATCATCATCGGCGCAGCGGCGGGCTTTCTGGCGACAAAACTGATGCGCATCGAAGCCGATCTGGTCACCACGATGGCGATCGGCATTGGCGGCGCGCTTATAGGCGGGCTGATCCTTGGTGTGCTTGTCAGGGTCTTTGGCATGCTCTCGGGGCTTGTCGGTGCCGTGCTTGGGGCGATGCTGTTGATCTGGCTTTGGCAGACCTACATCAAACGTTAGCGTGGCGGGCGAGCTTTGTAGACAGGCAAGCGCCAGCCGAAGGTGATAGACCCTGCCCGCAAGACGAATGTGCTGAGCACGCTACTGCCGTAAATCACCAGCGATGATGAACTGAAGTAGGCGACGACAAGCGCCATTGCTGCACCGCCCAGCGCGGCAGAGACGTAAAGCTCGCCCTGACGCAGCACCATCGGGACTTCATTGGCGACAACATCACGCATGAGGCCGCCAAATGTGCCTGTCATCACCCCCATCATAAGCACAACGGGCCAACCAAACCGGAGCTCAAGCGCCACGCCAACACCTGCCGCAACAGCCACACCGAGCGCCATAGCATCGAGCCAGAGGAGCAATCGCGCACGGCTTTCAAAGCGGTGTGCGGTGAAAAAAATCAGTATGGCAGCGAGGCAGGCGATGCCGATATGCTCGGGATTGGCGACCCAGAAAACCGGATCACGATCAAGCATGAGATCACGCAGGGTGCCGCCACCGACGGCTGTTAGCGATGCCAAGAAGGCAAAGCCGATGATGTCGAGTTGAGCCCGAGAGGCTGCAAGCGCACCTGTAAGCGCAAAGATAAAGACCGAGGCATAATCAAGCAAGGAGAGCGCACTCATGCGGGGCTTTTCTTCGGCTTGAAGGGCTCCATTCCGGCGCGGGCGAGTTCATCAGCGCGCTCGTTCTCGGCATGGCCCGCGTGGCCTTTGATCCACTTCCAAGTGACGTTGTGGCGCTCTTGGGCGGCGTCGATACGCTGCCAGAGGTCAACGTTTTTGACCGGCTTTTTGTTGGAGGTTTTCCAACCGTTGCGCTTCCAGCCAAAGATCCAGCCCGTGACGCCGTTTTTGACATAGGCGCTGTCGGTCACGACTGTGAGGCTGGAAGGTTTCTCTAGCGTTTCCAAAGCGTTGATCGCCGCTAGAAGCTCCATTCGGTTGTTGGTTGTGTCGGCCTCACCGCCCTGCAAGCAGCGCTCTTTCAGCACCTTGTCGCCCTCTTTGGCGAGCAGCAAAACGCCCCACCCACCAGGGCCGGGATTGCCGGAGCATGCTCCGTCGGTATAGGCAAATAGTTCAGGCATGTGATCGCACCAGAATGAAGGGATCAACAGAGCCAGAAAGCCCCCTGCCCCTGCCTTTTTGGGTTAGATAGGGCGTGAAGCCCGCGTCTTGCAAAAGCTGCATAAGTTCGTCTTCCGTGACATAGGTGTATTGGCGGCCGATGGTGTCGCGCGCGGCGCCGTCGCCGAGCTTCATTCCTATATGGAACACGCCTGCGGGCTTGAGCACGCGTTTGATGCGCGCGAGATGCGCAGGTAGGTCTTCGCGTGGAGCGTGCAGGAGTGAGAAGCTTGCCCATACGCCATCGTATGCTTCGTTCGCGTCGAGGTCTTCAAAGTAGGCTTGCCACGCGTTCACGCCTGTGTGCTGCGCGGCGAGCGTGACCATTTCGGCAGAGCCGTCAAACGCATCAACCTTGCAGCCACGTCTTACCATTTCTGCTGCGAAGTGGCCGGGGCCGCAACCAAAGTCGAGAACATGGGAATTTGCAGGTAAGTCAGCGACAAAAGCGACAAGGCTTTCGTGGTCGGATTTGTTGACTGTTAAACCTGCATACTCGGATGCTTTGGCGTTGTAGACAGCAAGCGTTTCATCCCGATCTTTTGTGTCGCTCATGCTGGCATTCTCAGAACGCGGGGCACTTTGAATTCAACGTTTTCCTGTGCGGTTTCGACCAGTTCGGTCGTTACTGTGTAGCGCTCGGCGAAGGCCGCGATCACCTCTTCGACCAGCACCTCGGGGGCCGAGGCTCCGGCAGACAGGCCGACGGATTTGATCCCCTCAAGGGCGCGCCAGTCGATCTCGGTTGCGCGGCCGACGAGCTGGGAATAGGCACATCCGCCCTTGGCTGCAACTTCAACCAAACGGCGGGAGTTTGACGAGTTGGGCGCACCTACGACCAGCAGCGCGTCAACCTTGCCAGCGATGGCCTTGACGGCGGCTTGGCGGTTGGTTGTGGCGTAGCAGATGTCTTCTTTGTGGGGGCCGACGATGGCGGGGAAGCGGGCCTGAAGCGCGCTAACAATGCCTGCTGTGTCGTCAACCGAAAGCGTGGTTTGGGTGACGAAAGCGAGCTTGTTGGGGTCGCGGACAGCGACCTGCGCCACATCGTCCTCGGTTTCGACGAGCAGCACTTCGCCGTCGGGCAGCTGCCCCATTGTTCCGACAGTTTCAGGGTGCCCTGTGTGGCCGATCATGATGATTTGCAAGCCAGCGGCGGCGTGGCGCTCGGCCTCGATATGCACTTTGGAAACCAACGGGCATGTTGCATCAACATAGACCATCTCGCGGCGCGCGGCCTCAGCTGGCACGGCCTTAGGAACGCCGTGAGCCGAGAAGATAACGGGGCGATCATCGGGGCAGTCTTCAAGCTCTTCGACAAACACTGCCCCCTTGGCACGCAGGTCGTCGACGACAAACTTGTTGTGCACAATTTCGTGCCGCACAAACACCGGCGCGCCCCATTTTTCGATCGCCATTTCGACGATCTTGATGGCGCGATCGACACCTGCACAAAAGCCGCGCGGTGCGGCGAGGTAGATTGTGAGAGGTGGTTTTGATTGCAACATTTGAGCGCTCCTGTAGCTCTGAGCTAAGCGATGCATCTCGGCAGGTCTAGACCTTAGGCAAAAAAAGGCGCGGCTGGTGAGTGAAGCCTGCCGCGCCTGTTGTTGGGTTAGTCTTGGGTCTCAAAGCTGGTGTCGCTTCGCGCGACAGGCTCGCGGTGAGGCCTGCCTATGACGTCACGCAGCTCTTCAAGCTCGATGAAATTGTCAGCCTGGCGGCGCAATTCGTCGGCGATCATCGGAGGTTGGCTACGGATGGTAGACACCACAGATACGCGAACGCCCTGTCGCTGAAGGCTTTCGACAAGGGGGCGAAAATCACCGTCGCCGGAGAAGATCACGATGTGATCAACCCGCGGAGCGAGTTCCATCGCATCAACGGCAAGCTCGATATCCATATTGCCTTTGACCTTACGGCGGCCCATCGAGTCGGTGAACTCTTTGGCAGGTTTGGTCACCATGTTGAAGCCATTGTAATGCAGCCAGTCAACCAGCGGGCGGATCGGTGAGTATTCCTCGTTTTCGAGAAGTGCTGTGTAATAAAATGCGCGTAGCAATTTGCCACGGCGCATAAACTCGCTGCGAAGTAACTTGTAATCGATATCAAAACCAAGCGCCTTGGCGGCGGCATAGAGGTTTGATCCATCGATAAAGAGCGCTAATCGCTCGTCTTTATAAAACATAATTGTTCTTCCTTCATTGCCAGTCTCTTAATTGTCCTTATTGAGTGGTTCGGACGGCGAGACCGAGGCGCAGGCTTAGAGGCACGCAATTTTGTGATCAAGTATCGTTTTGTGGCAATGACAGGATAGTGTTTTGAATACGAGACAGCAAATTCACTTCATCGCGCTCGGCGCGAACTTGCCGTTTGGCAAAGCCAAACCTCAACAAGTGTTGCACTTAGCCTTGGAGGCCTTGGCAGAATCAGGGATGGAGATTGTCGCGAAAAGCCGGTTTTACGCGACGCCCTGTTTCCCTGCCGGGGCCGGGCCGGACTATGTTAACGCTGCGGCAGTTTTGCAAAGCGATATGGGCCCGGAGGCCATGCTGGAAAAGTTGCACAGCGTTGAAACGCAGTTTGGGCGCGAGCGCTTGCAACGTTGGGGCACACGCAGTCTTGATCTTGATTTGTTGGCCACAGGCGAGAGCGTTCTGCCCGACGAGGCCACCTTCAAAAGCTGGCTAGATCTTTCACTTGATGCGCAAAAGACAGTGGCGCCGGAGGGGCTCGTTTTACCACATCCGCGGATGCATGAGCGCGCTTTTGTGCTGGTTCCTCTAGCCGAAATAGCACCCGACTGGCGGCATCCGGTTCTGAACAGGAGCGTGTTGCAAATGTTGGCGGATTTGCCGGCGCGTGAAAAACAAGCCGTCAAAGCGCTTTAAAGGGCTTTTACACCTTGTCATTTGGGCAATTGCGGCATAAATAGCCAGCTTCACGAGATTGATCTGGAGTGTCCCCATGGCCCGCGTCACAGTAGAAGATTGCGTAGACAAAGTTCCCAACCGCTTTGAGCTTGTTATGCTTGCTGCCCACCGTGCACGCGAGATTTCGGCTGGTGGTGCTGTGACTGTCGAACGCGACAACGACAAAAACCCTGTTGTCTCACTGCGCGAAATTGCTGACGAAACGCAATCGGCTGATGATCTGCGCGAGCGTCTGATCGAAAGCAACCAGAGCCAGATCGAAGTTGACGAGCCTGAAGACGACGCCATGGCGTTGCTTATGGGCGCTGAAGCAGACAAGCCTGCTGACGACGATATGTCAGAAGAGCAGCTGCTGCGTCAGCTTATGGAAGCCCAAGGCCAAGGCTGATTTTACTGGGCTGAACGTAACAAAGGTTCAAGCGGATGATCCCTGTTGATGAGCTGATAGGTCTCGTCCGCGCCTATAACCCCAAGTCTGATGAAGCTCTTTTGCGGGCAGCATATGAGTTTGGCAGAGACGCCCATGAAGGGCAGTTTCGCCATTCGGGCGAGCCGTATTTCTCGCACCCTGTGCAGGTTGCGATGATTCTCTCCGAACAGCGGCTTGACGATTCAGCCATCATCACCGCGCTTTTGCATGACACCATCGAAGACACCGGCGCTTCATATGAGAGTGTAGCCGAGCAGTTTGGCAGCGAGATCGCTGATCTGGTTGATGGCGTGACCAAGCTGACAAACCTGCAACTCAGCTCGACAGAAACCAAACAGGCCGAGAACTTTCGCAAGCTGTTTATTGCCATGTCGCGTGACCTGCGGGTGATTCTGGTGAAGCTGGCTGACCGTTTGCACAACATGCGCACCATCAAAGCCATGCGCCCTGACAAGCAGGCGCAGAAAGCCCGCGAGACGATGGATATCTATGCGCCGCTGGCCGGGCGTATGGGCATGCACTGGATGCGCGAAGAGCTTGAAGACCTCGCCTTTAAGGTGCTCAACCCCGAAGGGCGCGCCAGCATCATGCGGCGGTTTATCACCCTGCAAAACGAGGCCGATGACGTGATCGGGCGGATCACCACCGATATGCGCCTTGAGCTGCAAAATGCCGAGATCGAAGCGAAGATCATCGGGCGCGCCAAGAAGCCCTACTCTATCTGGCGCAAGATGCAGGAGAAGGAACTCGCCTTTTCGCGGCTGTCAGATATCTACGGTTTTCGCATTGTCGCGGCCAATGAAGCTGATTGCTATCGCATTCTGGGGGTTATCCATCAACGTTGGCGGGCCGTTCCCGGGCGGTTCAAGGACTATATCAGCCAGCCGAAGACAAACGGCTACCGCTCGCTGCACACCACGGTGTCGGGGCGTGACGGCAAGCGTGTTGAAGTGCAGATACGCACCGAGCAAATGCATGACGTGGCCGAAAGCGGCGTGGCGGCGCATTGGTCATATCGCGAGGGCGTGCGCGCCGAAAACCCGTTTGCGGTTGATCCGGTCAAGTGGATATCGGGGCTGACCGAGCAATTTGACGATGACGATGATCACGACGCTTTTCTGGAAGCCGTGAAACTTGAGATGTATTCGGATCAGGTGTTTTGCTTCTCGCCCAAGGGTGATGTTATCAAGCTGCCGCGCGGCGCAACGCCGCTTGATTTTGCCTATGCTATCCACACCCGCATAGGCCATGCCTGCGTTGGTGCCAAGATCGACCACATGCGCGTGCCTTTGTGGACACGGGTGCGCAACGGGCAGTCGATCGAGATTATCACAGCCGAAGGCCAGATGCCGCAGCCAACATGGCTTGAGATCGCGGTGACGGGCAAGGCCAAGACGGCCATCAGGCGGGCGCTTCGGGAGGTTGACCGCGAGCGCTACATCAAGCTTGGTCGCGAGATCGCCCGCGCCGCCTTTGAACATGTTGGCAAGAAAGCCACCGACAAGGTCTTGGAAACCTCGGCGCGAAACCTCGGCATAGAAGAGAGTGACGAATTGCTGGCGCGGCTTGGCAGTGCCGAGATCGTTGCGCGCACGGTTGTGCAAGCGGTCTACCCTGATCTGGTTGACGACAAGCCCGATATGACAGCCCCTGCGGGCACGGTCATCGGCCTCGCTGCCGACCAGCACTTTGACCGCGCGCCCTGCTGCCAGCCGTTGCCCGGTGAGCGGATTGTCGGCATCACATTCCGCGGCAAGGGCGTTGTCGTGCATGCTATCAACTGCGAAAACATGGGGCTGTTTGAAGAACAACCCGACCGCTGGATTGACCTGCAATGGCAAGCGGGCAAGCATCCGGCTGTTTACCCGGTAACGCTTGAATTGACGATCGGCAACGATGCCGGCGTGCTCGGAAGGATCTGCACTCTGATTGGTGAACAGAAGGCCAATATCTCGGATATGAAGTTTCTCGATAGGAAACCAGACTTTTACAAACTAATGGTAGATGTTGACCTTAGTGATGCAGAACATCTTCATGCGGTGATTTCTGCTCTCAACGCAGAGAATGATGTTGCAGCGTCCGAGCGGGTGAGTGACCCTTCGCGCATGCAAAGCAGTAAGGCCGACTCAGAGACAGGCGGCGACGGAACAGAAAGTTGAGGCAGGCAGAGTTTGGTTTTTAAGCGGCGCGATAAGAGGCCTTGGTGGAAGGTGATTGTCGACTTTATCTACCCGAAGGGCGGATGGAGGCGCGCGTTTCAATATGTGCAGCACCGGCTGCACCGCCTGCCCGACCCGCCACACAAGATATCGCGCGGGATATGGGCCGGCGTGTTCACCACCTTCACACCGTTTTACGGGCTGCATTTTTTCATCGCGGCGGGGATTGCCTTTGTTATGCAAGGCAACATTATTGCCGCGCTTTTGGCAACGTTCTTTGGCAACCCGCTGACTTACATTCCGATCGCTGTCGTGGCTTTGAAGACGGGGCACTGGCTGCTTGGCACCGAGTTTGAAGAGGCCGATCAGCGGTTGGGTGAGAAGTTCTCTGGTGCTGGTGCTGACCTTTGGCACAATTTCAAGGCAATGTTCACTTCGGACGTCGCGGACTGGCACGGGCTGTCTGTGTTTTTTGACGAGGTGTTCTACCCCTATATGATTGGTGGCATTTTGCCGGGAATTCTAACGGCTTCGATCTGCTATTACCTCGCGGTTCCCTTGATCCGGTTCTATCAGAACCGCCGCAAAGGGCGAATTAAGGAAAAATTGCAAAGCTTGCGAAAGAAGAAAACAGAAGATCATTGAGGGCCAGTGGTGCTGGTGAAAGCCCTGTCGAATTTTGCTTTGCAAAATCCGACTCGCTGAGGGGGCCAGCCCCCTCAGACACCCCCGGGATACTTGACCCAAGAAAATGAGTTGGTGTTGGTTGGGGCTTGCGGGCGGATTTGATCAAATTACTCTGTGAGCATACGAATCGTTTTCTTTGGAGACCGTTATGACCGATCAGAACAAGTTGCGACTTGGTGTGAATATTGACCATGTGGCAACCGTCAGGAATGCTCGCGGCAGTGCTTATCCGGACCCTGTGAGGGCGGCGAAGTTAGCTGAAGGCGCAGGAGCGGACGGGATAACCGCGCATTTGCGCGAAGACCGGCGCCATATACGTGACGGAGATATTGACGGGTTGATGGCCGCTTTGAGCACACCTTTGAATTTTGAGATGGCGGCGACCGACGAGATGCAGGCGATAGCGCTCAAGCACCGTCCGCATGCTGTGTGTATCGTGCCGGAAAAGCGCGAAGAGCGGACTACCGAAGGCGGGCTTGATGTCGCGGGGGATGACAACCGTTTGGCTGGCTTTGTTGCCAAATTACGCGAGGCTGGTTGTCGTGTTTCACTGTTTATCGGCCATGAGGAGGCGCAGATTCGGGCTTCAGCCCGGATCGGGGCACAGGTTATCGAGCTGCACACAGGTGCTTACTGCGACTATCACTACGAGGGCGACTATGCCGCGCGCGATGCCGAGCTTGAGGCTTTGAAGGCTGGCGCGGCGCTGGCGCATTCGCTTGGGCTTGAAGTGCACGCGGGGCATGGGCTGACCTATGAGACAGTTGCGCCGATTGCCGCGATGCCCGAGGTGCGCGAGCTTAACATCGGGCATTTCCTGATGGCGGAAGCGCTGTTTGTTGGCATGAAACCTGCAATTGCCGAGATGCGGCGCTTGATGGATGAGGCGCGTGATGGGTGAAGCCGGTTTTCTACTGCCCATCAGTGTTGTTTTGCTCGGCTGGGTGCTGGCAGGGGGTAGCCCCGGCCCTGCAACTTTGAGCATTTCCGGCACTGCGATGTCTGAGGGGCGCGTTTCAGCTTTGCTGGTCGCGGCGGGCATTGTGGTTGGCTCGGCGACTTGGGGCATCGCGGCGGCGCTCGGCTTTTCAGCGGTGATGATGGCCAATGCTTGGCTGTTTGAAATGCTGCGTTATGCGGGCGCGGCTTACCTGCTTTACTTGGCAGTGAAATCTCTACGTTCAGCTTGGACTGGCGGCGCTGTGAAGCCTGTTGCTGCCAGTAAGAAAGCGTTGTTCAGGCGCGGGCTTTTGCTGCATTTGACCAACCCGAAAGCTATTCTGTCATGGGGTGCGATTTACGCGATAGTGCTCGCGCCCGATGCTGGCGCGGGCCAAGTCTGGCAGTTGTTTGGCATCCTGATCTGCGCGTCGATGCTGGTGTTCTTCGGCTATGCTGTGCTGTTCTCGTTTGCTCCGGTCGCGCGCGCCTATGCGAAAAGCCGCCGTTGGTTTGAGCTTGGCTTTGGGGTATTGTTCGGTGCTGCGAGCCTCAAGATACTGACGGTGAAGCTCACATGATTTTGGGCGTCGGCACCGACTTGGCGAACATCGAGCGGATCGCCGCCACGCTTGAGCGCTTTGGCGACAGGTTTCGCAACCGCGTTTTCACCGAGATCGAGCAAGCCAAAGCCGAGCGGAGGCTTGACACGCCGGGCACTTACGCCAAGCGTTGGGCGGCCAAGGAGGCTTGCTCGAAGGCACTCGGCACCGGCCTGCGCATGGGCATTGCCTGGAAGGATATGCGGGTGAGCAACCTGCGCACAGGCCAGCCTGTGATGGAAGTGACGGGGTGGGCCAAGGAGCGTCTGGACGAGATGACGCCCGCTGGCCATGAGGCGATTATTCATGTGACCTTGACCGACGATCACCCTTGGGCGCAGGCCTTTGTGGTGATCGAGGCGCGGCCTAACGCTTGACACCAATGCACCTGCCTATCATGTAGCTGTGAGCAGCAAGGAAAGTCGCGCATGAGCACCGAAGAGAAAAAACCAAACGGCATTTGGGAAACCATCAAAACCATATTCTGGGCTTTGCTCATTGCGGGCGTGTTTCGCTCGGTGTTCTTTCAGCCGTTCTGGATCCCTTCCGGCTCGATGAAAGACACGCTTTTGATCGGCGACTTTCTGTTCGTGAACAAGATGGCCTATGGCTATTCCTACGCTTCTTGCCCGAGCGTGCGCATTCCGGCTGTCGGGCTGAACGTTGATGCGGAAGACCTCTGCGGGTTTATGAAGGGCGATAATGCACGCGTCTGGGGCGGTGAGCCCGAGATGGGCGATGTCGTGGTGTTCCGGCATCCTGTGAACGGTACCGACTATATCAAGCGGCTGATTGGCCTGCCCGGTGACACCGTGCAAGTTACTGAGGGTGTTTTGCAGATAAACGGCAAGCCGGTAACCCTTGAAGACGGCGGCAGCTTTGATGAGATTTTTGCTCTGCAAGGCCCACAAGGTATGCGCCCGCGTTGTGAGAACGGGGCCGTTGGCGAAGGCGCCACTTGCAAAAAGTCGCGCCAATACGAGACGCTGCCTAACGGCCGCCGGCACAGTGTTTTGAACATCACCAACCAGCCCTCTGACAACACGCCGGTTTATACCGTGCCTGCCGGGCACTACTTTTTCATGGGTGACAACCGCGACAACTCGACCGACAGCCGCTTTGACCAACTTGTTGGCGGTGTCGGATTTGTTCCCTACGAGAACCTGATCGGCCGCGCTGACCGTATCGTGTTCTCCTCGGCCGGCCGCCGTATGCTCTATTTCTGGACATGGCGCGGCGATCGCTTTTTCAAGCGGGTTGAGTGAAGCTCTCGGCTGACACCAAAGCCTTTGAGGCGCGCATCGGGTATTCTTTCAAGCGGCCCGAGCTATTGTTGCGCGCGCTGACGCATCCTTCGGTTTCGTCCCCAACACGGCCTGACAACCAGCGGCTCGAGTTTTTGGGGGACCGCGTGCTTGGTCTTGTGATTGCCGAGGCCCTTATGGCCGACGACAAAGCCGCCAAGGAAGGCCAGCTTGCGCCGCGTTACAACGCTTTGGTGCGCAAGGAAACCTGCGCCGATGTGGCGCGGGAGATCGACATTGGTGCGGTGCTCAAGCTAGGGCGCTCGGAGATGATGTCAGGCGGGCGGCGCAAGACGGCGCTTTTGGGCGATGCGATGGAAGCGGTGATTGCGGCGGTGCATCTTGACGGCGGATTCGAGGCCGCGCGGGCGTTCATCCTGCAGTTCTGGGCGAGCAGGATAGCGAGCGTCGAGAGTGACGCGCGCGACCCCAAGACCGCGCTGCAAGAGTGGGCGCAGGCCCGCAAACAAACCCCGCCAAAATATGTTGAGACGGCCCGCTCCGGCCCTGACCATGCGCCTGTGTTTACCATCGAGGCGCAGCTTGCCAGTGGCGAGACAGCCCAAGCAACGGCCCCCTCAAAACGCCACGCCGAGCAAGCCGCGGCCCGTGAGTTGCTTGAGCGCGTTGGTGGGTGAGACAGGCTGACAACAAGCTTGGCGCTGGCCTTATGGTCGCGTCTATGGCAGGGTTTGCTCTGGAGGATGTGTTCTTCAAGTCAGCCACGCAAACCGCACAGGTTGGCCCCTCTCTGATCACTTTCGGTGCTCTCGGGCTGCTGCTCTTTGCAGGCTATTCCTTGCTGCGCCAAGAGGCGGTGTTTCACTCTGCAGTTTTTCACCGTTCACAGCTTATCCGCTCGGCCTTTGAGTTGATGGGGCGGTTGTTTTACGGCCTCGCGCTTGCCTATGCGCCCTTGGCCAGCACCTCGGCGATTTTGCAAGCCACACCGATTGTCGTGACCATCGGCGCGGTATTTGTGTTTGGTGAGGTTGTTGGTTGGCGGCGTTGGGCGGCCATGTTTGTTGGCCTTGTCGGGGTGCTCATAATCCTGCGGCCAGGCATAGGTGGCTTTGAGTTGACCTCGCTGTTTGCGGTGCTCGGAATGCTTGGCTTTGCAGGGCGTGACTTGGCCACGCGCGCGAGCCCTGCGAGCATGACCATGGCACAACTTGGCACCTTAGGCTTTTCTGTGCTGGTGCTTGCTGGCGCCATTTTGACGATACTTGAAGGCGTTCCGCCTGCCCTGCCTGCAGGCGTGCCATTGCTCAAGCTGATCGCGGCCGCCTTAGTTGGTGTTTTTGCTTACAGCGCCCTCAATGCGGCGATGCGTGTGGGTGATGTCGGCTTTGTTGCGCCGTTCCGCTACACGCGACTTGTGTTTGCGCTTATCCTTGCGGTGACGCTCTTTGGCGAGCGGCCCGATGGCTTTGTGCTGCTCGGGGCTGTCGTGATCGTGGCGGCCGGGCTGTATAGCTTTCTGCGTGATCGCGCCCTCAAAAGCCCGCACTAGCGGCCAGCGCTTAAACGCGCTAGAAGCGCCACAACAGCTTTTGGAGCAAGACACAATGACAAAACGCGCGGGCTTTGTCGCCCTGATTGGCGAGCCGAATGCGGGCAAATCGACGCTGACCAACCGTATGGTTGGTGCCAAGGTAAGCATCGTGACACATAAGGTTCAGACAACGCGAGCACGCATTCGCGGTGTGGCGATCGAGGGCGACTCGCAGTTGGTGTTTGTTGACACACCCGGCCTGTTTGCACCCAAGCGGCGGCTTGACCGCGCTATGGTAGCCGCAGCATGGGGCGGCGCGGCGGATGCGGACATCGTTGTGTTGCTCATTGAGGCGCACCGTGGCGTGACCGAGGGTGTTGAGAGCATTATTGCCAGCCTGACAGCCTTTGAGGGCAAGCAGCGCGTGGCGCTGGCGATCAACAAGATCGACAAGGTGAAGAGCGATGTGCTGCTGGCACTCACCGAGGACATGAACGCGCGCTACCCGTTCGAGCAGACCTTTATGATCTCGGCCGAGCGCGCACACGGCGTCCCTGCCCTGCGCGAGTGGCTGGCTGCCGAAGTGCCGGAAGGGCCGTGGCTTTACCCCGAAGACCAGATTGCTGATTTGCCAATGCGGATGATTGCCGCCGAGATGACACGCGAGAAGCTGACCCTGAGGCTGCACCAGGAACTGCCTTACCAGATGACTGTCGAGACAGAGAACTGGGAAGAACGTAAAGACGGCTCCTGCAAGATTGACCAGATGATTTACGTCGTGCGCGACGGGCATAAAGGTATTGTGCTTGGCAAAGGTGGCGAAACGATCAAGTCGGTTTCCAAGGCTTCGCGCGAAGAACTCGAAGAGTTCCTGGGCCGTAAAGTTCACCTTTTTCTCAAGGTTAAAGTGCGGCCCGGCTGGCTTGATGATGCCGAGCGCTACCAAGAGATGGGCCTGAATTTCAAGGACGGCAACGCTTGAGCAGACTGACCGCTGAATTCTGGGTTTCGGCCTATATTGCGCGTCTGCGACTGCAAGACATCCCTGCCTTTGTGGTTCAACATGGCGATGACACCGCGGGCGTGGTGTTTGTGAAACTCAACACGCTCGACGGGCAAGCACAAGTGTTCCAACGCAGTTTTGACCTGATGAGTGATACACGCCATTGGGCCGTTCTGGCCGAGGGCGCCGAACGCGAGGTTGATGAGGCACTGGCGAGGCAAAAGCGCTCTGACCCTGACTTGTGGATTATCGAAGTTGAAGACCGCGACGGGCGGCATTTGCTTGATGAGCCAGGGTTGTCGGACTAGGCTTTCTGCAAGGAGGCCTCATGCTCGACAAACTTGCTCAGATCGTTGGTGACAAACAGGTGCTCGAGGGCGCTGACATGGAGCGGTATAGCCGCGACTTTCCCGGTGACTTCAGCTGGACACCCTTAGCCGTTGTGCGGCCCGCCAACACCGCTGAAGTCTCCGATATCGTCAAGCTCGCGAATGCCACGGGCACAACCGTCGTGCCAGTGTCGGGCAACACCGGCCTCGCGGCAGGGGCCATTGCCGAAGGCGCGATCATGATCTCGCTAGAGCGCATGAATGCCATTCGCGAAGTGCGCGCCGAGGCCAAGATCGCGGTGGTCGAGGCTGGCGTGATCCTCGCCAACCTGCGTGGTGCGGTTGAGGAACAAGGCCTCATATTCCCCCTCACCTTCGGGGCGCAAGGCTCGGCGATGATTGGTGGCAATCTGTCAACAAATGCAGGCGGCTCCAACGTTGTGCGCTATGGCAACACCCGCGATCTATGCCTTGGGCTTGAGGTTGTGCTGCCGACAGGTGAAGTGATGGATATCATGAGCGAGCTGCACAAAGACAACTCGGGCTATAACCTCAAACATCTGATGATCGGCGCTGAGGGCACGCTCGGCATCATCACCGCCGCTGTGCTCAAGCTGTTTCCCAAACCGCGCGCCTATGCAACGGCGATGATTGCAACTGACAGTCTGACAAGTGCCTTAGCCCTGCTCGGGCAGTTGCAAGCGGCCACGGGCGGTGCTGTCGAAGCGTTTGAATACATGCCGCAAATCTATATTGAAACGCATATGAAAGCCACGCAAGCGCGAGCACCGTTTGAAGAAATGCACGCGGTGAACATACTTGTCGAAGTCGGCGCAACGGCTGCACGCGATGCCGCCGAACAAGACGATGGCCGCGCTATGATCAGCCACACGCTCGAAGACACACTTGCTACGTTGTTCGAAGATGGTGTGATCCTCGACGCTGTCGTGGCCCAAAACGAAGCCCAGCGCCGCGAGATGTGGGAGCGCCGCGAGGCTGCCGCTGAGATTATTTTTGCACAGGCTCCGATCATCAACAACGACATTGCGGTGCCGGTTGATAAGGTCGAAAGCTTCATCAACATGGCTGATCAGCGCATCAAAGAAGCTGACAGCGAGGCTTACCCACTGATCGTTGCGCACCTTGGTGACGGCAACGTGCATTACGCCGTAAAAGCACCGAACCACTCGGCAGATGTGAAAGCGCAAATTGTCGAGATCGTGGAAGACTGCGTGCTCGCACATGGCGGCAGCTTTTCGGCCGAGCACGGTATCGGAACTTACAAGCTCCCCTCAATGGCAAGGCGCAAAAATCCCGCAGCTTTGGCTGCGATGCGGGCGATCAAAGCGGCACTTGATCCTAACAATATCATGAACCCTGGAAAGGTCGTTCCGCCCGAATAGGCAGACACCAATCCGAGGATGTCGCCGCAGGCTTAAAGACGAGATGTTGAGCGCGCCCTATGGCGCACTATTTGGTCAGGCCTTGTAAAACAGGGCGATGTTGCCGCGGTCGTCGGCGTGCTCATGCTTTGCTTCTGCGCCGTAGATCTGCACAGGCACCAACTCAAAATCGTGGATTTTCCCGACAAGGCTGTCAAACTTAGAACGAAACCCTGCTGCTTCCCAATGCGCTTCGCTGATTGAAATTGCGATCAGAGCGCCTGTCGCCGCGATTCTCAGAACTTCATCCAGAGCCTCCGGCCCGACGTGGCCCGTGGTGAAGGTTCCCGAGGAGACAACAGCATTGTAGGCTCCGTCATTCACCGGCAGTCGCTTTGTCATGTCGCCGGTGAACAGCCGTTGATAGACATCTTTTTGCGCGGCTTTATCGAGCATTTCCTGGCTGATATCTGTGCCATCCACCGGGCCAAGCCCAAGCGCGCTCAGGGCCAAACCGACAAGCCCTGTGCCAGCACCGATGTCCAGGATCGGCCCGTTCGGCGAACGCGCAGCCAAGGCTTCGGCGACATGTTCGGGCAAGCGGTAGGCAAGCTCGTCTGCAAAACCTGTGTCATAGCTTTCGGCCCAGGCGCCGTAGAGACGCTTGCTGTCTTCAGGAGTTTTGAGCGCATAGGCTGCGTTCAGGTCGTCGTCGCCATCTGTCATGGCTCTACTGAACTTTGAGCAGAGCCATCTGGCAAGTGTTATTTCTTTTTGGCTTCAATTGCGTCAAGCCGCGCTGCCAAGCTGGCATTTTCTTCGCGGGCTTTCTGAGCCATAGCGCGAACAGCATCAAACTCCTCGCGGGTGACAAAGTCCCGGTCCGCGAGCCAGCGATCAACCAGTGATTTCATCGCAGTTTCCGCTTCTGTCTTCGCTCCCTGTGCCACGCCCATCGCGTTGGTCATCAGCTGGGAAATGTCGTCGAGCACTTTGTTACGTGTTTGCATGTTTCACTCCGGCGTTTTGCTTTCTTCCTATATGGGGTAGTGCAGCGCAATCCTCAAGGTTGACGTCAGTTTCTTCCAGATGCACACAGGTTTAATGATGCAAGCAATGATCCCCTTCCCCGAGATTTCACCCGAGATTTTCACTCTGCCTATCGCTGGGTTCGAGTTCTCGCTGCGCTGGTATGCATTGGCCTATATCGTCGGCATTATCATTGCGTGGCGCGTCAGCCTGCGGGCGGTGGCGACTGCGCGGCTTTGGGCCGGTGATGCGCCTTGCACCAAAGACCAGCTCGAAGACCTGCTCACTTGGATCATCCTTGGCATCATCATCGGCGGACGGCTGGGGTTTGTTTTGTTTTACGAGCCTGCTTACTACTTCGCCAACCCGAGCCAGATCTTGCAAGTTTGGCAGGGCGGCATGGCCTTTCATGGCGGTTTTCTCGGCGTTGTCGTGGCCTCGTGGATATGGACGGTGCGCAACGGAGTCTCCAAGATCGGCGCTGCGGATACCATCGCCCTTGGTGTGCCTTGGGGCCTGATGCTTGGACGGCTGGCAAACTTTATCAACGCCGAGCTTTGGGGCCGACCAACGGATGTGCCATGGGCGATGAAGTTTCCGACAATGTGCCGCGACACCATGCTGCAAGGCTGTGAACCTGTCGGTGACTGGTTTTACACCGGCAATGAGCTGCTGCGCCATCCCTCGCAGCTTTACCAAGCCGCGCTTGAGGGGGCTTTGCTTGGCCTCGTTCTGCTGTGGTTGGCCTACAAACGCGATGCGCTGAAAAAGCCGGGTTTGATCCTTGGCGTATTTGTTTTTGGTTACGGCGCGGCGCGCTTTGTGGTCGAGCATTTTCGCGAGGCCGATGCGCAGTTTATCACACCCGAGAACCCGCTTGGGCATGTGCTGCGGTTGGGTGAGTTTGGTGTCTCGATGGGGCAACTTCTTTCGCTGCCGATGGTGGCTGTTGGCCTCGGCTTTATCCTTTACGCGCGGCGGCGCGGGTGAACCCGCTTGAGGCCATCATCACCCGTCAGATAGCCGCGACGGGGCCGCTCACCTTGGCGGACTATATGTCGATCTGCCTGCAACACGCCGAACATGGCTATTACACCACCCGTGACCCTTTGGGCACGGCAGGTGACTTCACCACAGCGCCTGAGATCAGCCAGATGTTTGGTGAACTTCTCGGCCTCTCGCTGGCTCAGACATGGCTGGAGGCAGGATCGCCCGAGCGCTTCACTCTCGCAGAGCTTGGGCCCGGGCGCGGCACGCTTATGGCTGACCTTCTGCGCGCCACACGCGGTGTTGCGGGGTTTCACAGTGCTGCCGAGGTGCTGATGGTTGAAAGCTCGCCCGTGTTGAGCGCCCGCCAACAAGAGGCGCTGCTGCCGCATCGGGCGACTTGGAGCAGCCAGCTTGATCTGACAGGGCAGCCGTTGTTTCTCATTGCCAACGAGTTCTTTGATGCGCTGCCCGTGCGGCAGTTCATCCGTGATGGTGATAACTGGCGCGAGCGGGTTATCGGGCTAGAAGGTGACAGCTTGGCCTTCGGGCTGACCGAGGTAAGTGACTATAGCTTTCTGACGCATCGTCTGGCCGACACGCAGGACGGCGACATTGTCGAGCATTCTGCCCCGTCGCAAGCCATTGCTGCGCAGATCGGCCAGCACATCGCGCGGCACGGCGGTGTGGCACTGCTGGTTGACTACGGCGACTGGCGCTCAAAGGGTGACACGTTTCAGGCGCTCAAGGCACACGAGAAAGTTAGCCCGCTGCACAACGCAGGTGCAGCAGACTTGACTGCACATGTCGACTTTGAGGCGCTTGCGCTGGCCGCCTCTCCTGCCGCTTCAAGCGCGCTGACACCGCAAGGCGTATTCCTCGAACGTCTGGGTATCACCCAAAGGGCGCAGGCCTTGGCCAGCAAGCTCAGTGGTGCGGCGCTGGAAAGCCACATTGCGGCACATCGGCGCTTGACGCACCCCGAAGAAATGGGGACGCTCTTTAAAGTGATGGCACTTTACCAAAGCGGCGCAACACCGCCTGCGGGGCTCAACCATGGCACTTGAAATTCTTACCGATGACAGTTTGGCGCCGTTAAAACACGGGTTCTTCACTCGCAAGGGCGGTGCCTCGTCTGGCATCTATGCGGGGCTCAACTGCGGGCATGGCTCGTCAGATCTGACCAGCGCGGTGACGATCAACCGCGCGCGCGTTGCAGCGGCGCTTGATCTGACACCCGAAGTGCTTGTCTCTGTGCATCAGGTGCATTCGCCGGATGTTGTGCACGTTACTTCGCCGATCGCAGAGAAGCCCATGGCCGATGCAATGGTGACAGCTCAAGCCGGCTTGGGCCTCGCGATTTTGACAGCCGATTGCCAGCCGGTGCTGTTTGCCGACCACGATGCAGGTGTGATCGGTGCTGCACATGCGGGATGGAAAGGCGCGCAAGGCGGTGTTCTGGAAGCCACAGTTGATGCAATGGAAGCGCTGGGCGCAAAGGCCGCAAACATCTCGGCCGTGATCGGGCCGTGCATTTCGCAGCGTTCCTATGAAGTCGGGCAGGAATTTGTGGAGAGGTTCTTGGATGAAGACCTCGACAACAACCGTTTTTTCATCAGCGGACGCGATGAGGGCAAATATTTGTTTGATTTGGCGGGTTTTGGCCTGTCACGCCTGCGCGCACGCGGTGTCGGCAACACCAGCTGGACAGGTCATTGCACCTATGAAGACGCGGCGCGCTTTTACTCGTACCGCCGCACAACGCACAACAAAGAGCAAGACTACGGCCGCCTGATCGCGGTTATTCGCCTGTAAGCTAATTTTGAAACAATCGGCTCAATTGGGGCAGTGTTGTTTCTAAAATACTCAAAAATTGTCGCCAATACGCCCAATGTGCGCCTCATTTCACCGCTTTATTCGGACTTGAGCAACAATCAAGTCAAACCAACAAGCCGGTAAACGGCAGGTATATGAGGATAGGTTTCATGCAGGACCAACACAAACGCAAGCGCTGGCTCGACAATATGATCGAAGCTGCGAAACACGAAACAACAGCAATGCCTTGGGCCCGAGGCGCACGGCGCGCGGCGTTTATTGCCAAACGCAAAGAGACGCTTGGCGTAGCGGCTTAAGGCATCACGCCGAGCCAGAGCCAAACACTGAAAACCGAGAGCGTCGTTGCAACCAATACAGAGGCTGCAGCGACCCTTTCTGCTTTTCCATAGATGCTGGCAAAAATGTAGACATTGACGCCTGGGGCCATCGCAGCGGTGAGCACAGCAGAGCGGAAGGCCGGTGTTTCAAGCTCCATCAGACGCCCCATGTTCCAGACAATTGTCGGATGCAGCACCAAGGACACCGCGCAGATGAAAGCGATGACCTTGCTGTCACCTCTTATCTTGTAGCGCACCAGCACGCCGCCAAGACCAAACAGCGCCATAGGCAACGCCGTTTGCACGATAAGCGCGATTGCGTCGAGCAGCACTTGTGGTGGATGAATCCCCGTCAGGTTCACCGTGAAGCCAAGTAGCATACCGAGCACCAGCGCATTGCGGAACATTGCTTTGACCACGGTAGCAGGTGTTTTGACCAATGACGCGCCGCTGGCGTGAGCACGGGCAATTTCCATTGCGGTGATACCGACCCCGTAGCAAAACGAAGCGTGCACAGCGACGATTGCGTAGTTGGCTTGCAACGCGTCGCTGCCATAGGCCTGCTCGGTGAGCGCGAGGCCAAGCATGATCGAGTTTGCGAACAGGCAGCAAAAACCGATGGCGACGCTGTCTTCCCAGTCGCGCTTGAACAGGTAGTGCGCGGTCAGCAGCCCGATGGTGAAGCAGCTGATAGACCCTGTATAATAGCTGAGCAACAAAGACGGATCAAAGCTGGCGCTCAGGTCAAGGCCGGAGATCGCGGTGAACAACAGCGCTGGAATGGCGAAGTTCTGAGTATATTTCATCAACCCGTCGACGACGTCGTTGGAAAACAACTTTGCCCAGACAGTGACGTAACCCGCCCCGACAACAAGAAAAACCGGCAGGACGACGTCAAGCAAGGCTTGCATGGTTAATCCTTGAGCTTGATCACCATACCGTCATAGGCGGGGGTGATGTGATCGGGGGTTTCGGCCTCGAGCGTGTCATAGTCGAGGTCGATGTGCATGTTGGTTAGGACAGCGCGTTTGGGCGCGGCATCAGCTATCCACTCAAGCGACTGCGCAAGGTGGCTGTGTGTCGGATGCGGCGCACGGCGCAGCGCATCAAGCACCCACACGTCGAGGCCTTGCACAGCCAGCCATGCTTCTTCTGACATTTGCGCGACATCCGGCAGGTAAGCCAACCCGCCGATGCGAAAACCGAGCGCTTCGATAGCCCCGTGGTTGACTTCAAAGGGCGTAAACACGATCTCACCGCCGGCACCTGTTATGCCGAAGGCGTCGTCAATTGTGTTCATCTCACAAATCGGTGGATAGGAGCTGCCTTTAGGCTGGGTGAAAGCATATCCAAACCGCGCATAAAGATCACGTTGGGTGTAGCTG
Source organism: Lentibacter algarum (assembly GCF_018860975.1). GTDB lineage: Bacteria > Pseudomonadota > Alphaproteobacteria > Rhodobacterales > Rhodobacteraceae > Lentibacter > Lentibacter algarum_A. The sequence continues at coordinate 734,122 of NZ_JAHKQI010000005.1, read as the reverse complement.
TCGGCCCAGACTTGTAGCCTTGTGCGCATGTTGAACACCACCATCCGCAAGTCATCGAGCCCGTGCACATGATCAGCGTGCGAGTGCGTGTAGACCACTGCGTCCAGCGCCCCCACACCTGCCACAAGCAGTTGATTGCGCATGTCGGGGCTGGTGTCGATCAAGACCCGCGTGGTGCCTTGGTCGGTGACGCGCTCAACCAGCATCGAGCACCGCTGGCGTCGGTTTTTGGGATTGTCGGGATCGCAATCACCCCATTCCCCTCCCGCCTTTCCGGCGAGGCGCGGAACACCGCCCGAAGAGCCACATCCGAGGATGGTATATCGCAGTTCGGCACTCATGCGAACTTGGCCTTGGTGAACAGCCGCTCAAAGTTGGCCTCGGTTTGGACGGCGAAATCGTCGTAAGAAAGGCCGAACACCTCGGCACCGACTTTTGCAGTGTTGACGACATATGACGGCTCGTTGCGCTTGCCTCTGAAGGGCGGCGGGGCAAGGTAGGGCGCGTCTGTTTCAACCAACACACGCTCGACGGGGGCGCTGGCGAAAATGTCACGGATATCTTGTGATCGAGGAAAGGCACTGATGCCCGACATTGACAGATAGAAGCCCAGATCAAGCGCGGCTTTTGCCAGCTCGGAAGAGGACGAAAAGCAGTGCATGACGCAGCTAAAAGCTGCATTGGCGTGCTCTTCGGCGAGGATGCGCGCCATGTCATCATCGGCGGCGCGCGCGTGGATGATGAGCGGCAGGCCGGTGGCAGCCGCAGCGGCGCAATGAATGCGCAAGCTGTCTTTTTGCACTTGGGCGCTTTCGGCGGTGTAGTGATAATCAAGCCCTGTCTCGCCGATGCCGACAAATTTCGGGTGTTCAGCAAGCTTCACCAACTCGTCAAACGTGGCCATAGGCTCGTCGGCAGCGCTCATCGGGTGAGTTCCCGCGGCGAAGAAAACCGGCGCGTGCGCCTCGGCGATGGCTTGCACTTGCGGCAACAACCTGAGTCGCGTGCAGATGGTGACCATGCGGTGAACGCCAGCTTCTACGGCGCGGCTGACAACTTGCGGCAGTTCTTCAGCGAAATCGGGGAAATCGAGGTGACAATGGCTGTCGGTTATCTTTGGAATGCTCATCTTGCGCTCTGCTCGGCAACTGATCGTTGAATACGCATAAACGTATCAAGGATGAGCGCGGCAGGGTCAAGGTTCACCGCGCGGCCATGACGAGCGCGAGTAAGCAACGCGTCAGAAAGCTTGGCCCAACGCCGGGCGGCATGGGCGTCGGGGCTGAGGCGGGTGAGCAGCTCGGCCTCGCCAGGGTGCGCTGGCGACATGCTGTTTGCTCCTGCAGCCCCCGCACGCGCAAGGCGGAACATCAGCGTTTCGAGCAGGTTGAGCAGCAGATCAAGCTTTTCTTCGGCGCCGCGTGCCGCAAAGCTGTCGGCAAGCCTGACAACACGTGAACGCTCAAGCTGCGGCAGGGTTTGAAAGACGCCAATGAGCTCGCTGTAAAGCGCAAGCCCGTCAAGCTGCAAGAGACGCGCCGCCGCGCCGACCGAGCCACCCGAGAGCGTGCCAAGCGCCTCGGCGGCACCGTCACTTTGCCCAGCGTCAAAGCCTGCACCTTCCAGCGCGAAAGCCATGTTCTCAGCTGAAAGTGTGGCAAGGCGCAACTCGCGGCAACGCGAGCGGATGGTTGGCAAAAGGCCAGCGGGCTGATGGGCGATAATCAAAAATGTTGTCAACGCGGGCGGTTCTTCGAGCATTTTCAAGAGCGCGTTAGCAGCCTGCACATTTAGCTCGTCGGCGGCGTCAATGATCACCACGCGGCGGCCACCCTCAGCAGCGGACATCGACAAAAAGCGGCCCAGCTCCCGCACGTCATCAACCACAATGCCATCACGCATGCGCTTGGTGTCGGGGTTCACTGTGCGTGTGATACGAAACAGCCGCGACTCCGAGCCAGCCACCATGCGTTGCAGCACGGGGTGTGCGGCATCGACATCAAGCGTGGTTGGTTTTTCAGGTTCTCCAAACAGCCCGCCCTCGGCCTCTTGCGTGAGCAAAAACCGCGCCAAGCGCCACGCCAGCGTGGCTTTGCCAACGCCTTTTGGCCCAGTGAGTAGCCAGCCGTGATGCAGCCGCCCGGCGTTGTAAGCGTCGAGAAATTTTTGCTCGGCGTCGATCTGCCCATAAAGCTGAACCGCGTCGCGCGGATGCGGTGCACCTTCCAGGCGATCAGGTTCAAAGACGGGTGCGTCAGCCATCAGAGCACTGCTTTTAAGGCTTTGAGCGTGTCGCTGGCAACGGTGTCGATGTTCTGACTGGCGTCAATCACAGCGAAACGCTCAGGTTCCGCTTTGGCCAGCTCAAGAAACCCCGCGCGCATTTTGACCTGCAGCTCAAGGCCGAAATCTTCAAACCGCTCTTCTGATGTTTGGCGGGCCTTGGCGCGGGACAGGCCTGTGCTCGGGTCCATATCAAACAGCAACGTAAGGTCAGCTTCGCAGCCAATCATCAGCGCATGCAGCTGGTCAACCGTGCTGCGCAGATCGCCACGCGAGATCCCCTGATAAACGCGCGTTGAGTCAACAAAGCGGTCACAGAGCACAACTTTGCCTGCAGCGAGGGCTGGCTCGATAGTGCGCTCGAGATGATCGCGCCGCGCCGCTGTGAACAACAGAATTTCGGTTTCGGCAGACCAGCGGTCAGGCTCGCCTTCAAGCACCAGAGTGCGGATCTCTTCGGCCCCTTTCGAGCCGCCAGGCTCGCGCGTGAGCAGCACTTCATAGCCCTCGGCCTCTAGCGCGTCTTTAAGCAAGCGCGACTGGGTTGATTTGCCTGATCCGTCGACGCCTTCAAGTGTGATGAAGCGTGCGGGCCTGACACTCAAAGCGCGCCCTCGGCATTTGCCGCAATCTTGCTCAACACCTTTTGGGAAGCCGTCTTGAGGCGCACCATAACACCGCCGCCATCAACCGCATGCGCAGCCACGAGCGGCACTTCGGTTTCTGACAGGCCCTCTGGCTTGATCAACAGTGTGCCGACTTTTTGTCCGGCAGTGATCGGCGCTTTGAGCGGGCCGTCATAGACTACTTCGGCCGCGATTTTGCCTTTCGAGGCAATGGGCACAAGCGCGAGCAAGTCGGCATCAGCCGTCAGGTCGACAGTGTCCTGTGCACCCATCCAGACATCTGCTTTGGCAATAATGTCGCCTTTTTCCAAGAGCTTGGCTTGGCTGAACTGGCGGAAGGCCCAGTTCGTTATCGCTTCCGCTTCAGTGGCGCGCGCGCTTTCGCTTTCCAGACCGGAGATCACGAAGATGATACGGCGGTTGCCCTGTTTGACGGAACCGACAAGCCCATACCCGGCTTCCTGAGTATGGCCTGTTTTGAGACCGTCAGCGCCGATACCGAGGCCCAACAGAGGATTGCGGTTAAAGCGGTTTTGCGATTCTTTCTCGTCAAAGAGAAACTCGCTTTCAGCAAACATTGTATAGTGTTCGGGGAAATCTTCGATGATGCGTGTCGCCAGAATTGCCAGATCGCGCATTGACATGCGCTGTCCGGGATCGGGCCAGCCGTTCGAGTTCGCGAAGGACGAGTTTGTCATACCCAAAGCCTTGGCGCGCTCTGTCATTTTGCGTGCAAAGCCTTTTTCAGTTCCGTCAGGGCTTAGAGTTTCGGCAATCACGGCGCAGGCATCATTGCCCGAAAGCACGATGATACCGCGCAGCAAGTCATCGACCCGAACGCGCTCGCCCTCTTCCAGAAACAACGTTGATCCTTTGTAGCTGTGCGCATGACGCGACACACGCAGACGCTCGTCAGGCTTGAGTTGCCCGTCGCGCAGCGCCTCAAAAGCCATGTATAGCGTCATCAGTTTGCTCATCGAAGCCGGTGGCAAGGCCACGTCAGCATCCTTTGACAACAAAACAGTGCCAGTCGTGTAGTCAAGCACGTAGGCCGACTTTGCACGGGTTTCAAAGGCCGCAGCAGGCAGGGCCAGCACCAATACAGCAAAGGCGAGTGAGAGCAGACGAGGCATCATAAAGCTCCGTTAGTTTGTGACAGCGTAGGCGTCAGTAAACCCTGAAGCCTTCACGCGTTTGATCAGCTGGTTAAGCTCGGATTTGTTCTGAGCTGGCCCGACGATAACCCGCCAGAAAGTTTTGCCATTGAGGCTTTGCTTTTTGACAGTCGGAATCATCCCCGCTGTGCGCATTGCCGTCGCTGTATTGTTGGCATTTTTCTCGACACTAAAGATACCGAGTTGCACGTAAGGCTTTGACAATGAGGACTTCTTGGGCGTTGCCGGTTTCGGAGTTACGGCCGGTGTTGCGGCTGCCGGCGTATCTGCGGCTTCGATTGCGGCAGCGGCGCTTTTGATCGGGTCAAGCGAGGTTTCCTCAACAAACTCGGGCTCGGAAAGCCCCTGACCTTCACCCTCAACCGCGACTTGCTCTTTGCGAAGGGCGGTAACGTTCAGCTCCATAGGCTGGCCTGCAAGCATGCCCAGGGCCTCGGCTGCGTCTGATGATATCTGCAAGCGCGGGCCTGGGTTTTCACGCTCACGGCGAAACAGCGCTCCGACGACAAATTTGTTGTTGGCTGCGTTGCGAAGGATCACCCGCTCGGGCTCTTTCACGTCAGGGTGTGCAGCCCAAACGCCACCGAGTGAGGGGCGACCATCCCACAAACCGGCTTCAGACACCTGAAACACTTCCGGTGCTTCGACATCACGCTCGACGGTTTTTCCGCTAGCCGCAACCGCTGGTGCATCGCTCGCTCCGTCAGCAGTCTTTGGGTTGAACAGTGAAAACTCGCCACTCTCTTCACAGGCAGTCAATGCCAGTGTAAGGCCAAAAACAAGGCCAATGCGGCCAAGCGTGAAAGGTGTTCTCGTCAGTGATCGCGTTTGCATTTTACTATCTGCCCATGTTCACAGAGCCCAGTCTCGTAGAACTCTGTTATGCTTCAATCCCTGCGCTTTACGTAACGCATTTTCGGGGAGTCTAGCCATTTGCTGCGCACATTAAAAGTCTGGGGTTAAAAATCGGCAATAAATCGTCGGCCAGGCGAGCTGTGCTCAACATGCCGCCCTTTCGGCTGCCTGCAAAATTATCGCGTTATTGCGCATTTTTATGGTTTCCCCCGTCGCAAACACGCGCTATGAGGGCCGCGTCGGAGGAGTGGCAGAGTGGTTGAATGCACCGGTCTTGAAAACCGACGAGGGTTAACGCCCTCCGTGGGTTCGAATCCCACCTCCTCCGCCATCTAGCAATTTCGTTAAATTTGAATGGGTCGCCTTGGGCGGCCTTTTTCTTTGGGGGGGGCGTTATTGCTCGTGGTTTGCGGCTTCTATATGCTGCGACACGCTATTGAGCGATTTGCTCGACCGGATGTATGGCAATCAGGCTGGCGATCTCCTGACCATCGGCAAAGGTGAGCGGCGCCAAAACCGCCTTGGCTTGTTGTGGTAAGGCCGCGAGAAAGATCAGCTCACATCCACCGTCGATAACCTCTTGGCTTTTTCACAAACGCGGACTTTGTCGAACACTTCGGGCAGAGGCCAGAACCCCACTGACAGGAAGCTCTGCACGCATGATGCCGGTGATGACTGCTCCGGGATGTCACCTGTGCCGATGAAGCCAGTTTTCATGTGATCCTCCTGTGAATGGGATCAAAACTCTAGCTAAACTACCAGCTCCGCCAGAGGGATGATCGCGCCTTTGTGGCCAATCACTTGCCCTGCACAACCTTGAGCGGTGCGGATCGCTTCATCAACTGGCAAGCCGCGCATGAGCGACGCCACATAGGCGCCGTTGAAAGAGTCACCCGCCGCCGTAGTGTCGATCACGTTTTGAACGGGCGCGACCGAAAACCTGGTAAGGCTCCCATCTGCAAGGTGAACCGTGTCGGCGGGCCCGTTTTTGACAACAACATGCCGCGCGCCGAGGCTCTCGTAACGTCGGGCGCTTATTTCCGGTGTGGCGTCGCCGAAGGCCGATGTTTCGTCATCAAAGCTTGGTAGCACGAGATCGCTTATAGCAGCGGCTTTTGAGATCATATCGAGCATACGGGTTTTGTCGCTCCACAGGTGCGGGCGAATGTTGGGATCAAACGCCAGAACCGCGCCTTGCTTTTTGTGCTGCACCAGCCCTGTAAGCAGTTCTCCAAGGTCGTCCGGAGGCAAGATCGCCAGCGTGATGCCAGAAAAATAGACCACATCCGCCGCGGCGACTTTTTGCCAGAGTTGGCCGGGTTGGCGCACCATCATCCGCGCCGCAGAGGTGTCGCGCCAATAGGTAAAGCTGCGCTCTGCGCCGTTCAGATGGATCGCATAGAGTCCGGGGCGACGGTCGGCGATACGGGGGGTATCGTCACAATTGATGCCACCTGATTTGGCAAACGCAAGCAACTGGTCTGACAGAGGGTCTTCTCCGAGTGCCGTGTGAAAGCCTATCTCTGCATCAGGTTCAGAGTAGGCGCGCGCATACCAGAGCGCGTTGAACACATCACCCGAAAACCGTTGCTGCCAAAGATCTGGGCCAGCGCCCGACAGTTCGATCATGCATTCGCCAATGCCAAGGATTGAGGTCATCGCGTTGGTGTCCTTTGTGTTGCTGTTGCTGCAAACGCGGCCAATGCGTCACGAAGCTCGGCCAGCCCCTTTGAGGCGGCCAATGTAGGAAGAGCCCGGATTGCTGGCAACACCCTGCGTGAAAACGGGATTCTCACGCGCGCCACATCAAGCCTAAAGCAAATCTGAACAGGTTGGCTCGACGACTCACCTCTCGCAGAAGCCCGCATATCCGGAACAAAAGGCGCGCAAGGCAAAATCCGGCCAAACAAAGTTCCTTTGATGGCTACAGACCAGACGAAACGTTTGCGCAGCTCCGCGAAATCAGAGCAATTTCCCAATTTATCCCTAGTTTAAGGCCATTCATACCTACCTGACCTGCGTCTATGGTGCTTTTGGGGGAAAATATCCCATATTGGGGCTGTCAGTCATCGCAGGTAACACCATGAAGCATTTCCCGATCTTTGTTGACCTAAACAATCAGCCAGTCGTCGTTACGGGCGGCGGAGAAGCAGCGCTTGCCAAATTGCGCCTGTTGCTCAAAACCAATGCTGATCTTGAGGTTTATACGGCCAACCCCGAGCCTGCGGTCGAGCGGCTTGCTTTGAATGGCCAGATCAAACTGCACCGTCGGACGTTACAGCCAGCCGATATTGCCAATGCCACTTTGCTTTATGCCGCCGATGCAGACGCCAGCGAAGCGCTGCGCGTTGCGGGCCTCGCCAAAGCGGCCGGGGTGATGTTCAACGTGGTCGACAATCTGGAAGCCAGCGCCTTCATCACGCCGGCCATCGTTGATCGTGACCCCGTGACAGTTGCCATTGGCACAGAAGGTGCCGCTCCGGTGCTTGCCCGCGCGATCAAGGCCAAGCTCGAGGAAGAGTTGCCCGAGCGGCTTGGTTTTCTAGCCCGTATCGGCAAGTTGTTTCGCCCGCAGGTAGCCGCCCTGCCCGAAGGCCGTGCACAACGTGCATTCTGGTCTGACTATTATTTCAAGTCGGGCCCGCGCCTCGCGTCGCAGCCAGAAACGGAAGTGCAGGCTGCCCTCGCTAGCCTTCTTAAAGCCCACTCTGCCCAAACCCCTCTTGAAGGCCACGTTGCCTTTGTCGGTGCAGGGCCGGGCGACCCCGAGCTGCTGACGCTCAAAGCCCGCAAAGCTTTGCACGAGGCCGATGTGGTGATCTATGACAGGCTGGTCTCTGCGCCAGTGCTTGAGCTGTGCCGCCGCGAGGCTGTTATGGTCTCGGTAGGCAAAGAGGGCTTTGGCCCCTCAACGCCGCAAGACGAGATAAACGCAAGCATAGTTGAACACGCTCAAAACGGTGCACAAGTTGTGCGCCTCAAAGGCGGTGATCCAACGATCTTTGGCCGCCTTGATGAAGAGATCGAAGCGCTTGAACCTTATGGCATCAGCTATTCAATTTTGCCGGGCGTCACCGCCGCTTCAGCCAGCGTTGCCGCTATCGGCCAGAGCCTGACCAAGCGTGGCCGCAACAACGCCGTGCGCTTTCTTACCGCCCACGCCATGCAGGGCTTCGCCGAACAGGACTGGGCCGCATTGGCGCGTCAAGGAGAAGTCAGTGCCGTTTACATGGGCAAAAAAGCCGCGCGATTTGTGCAGGGGCGCTTGCTCATGCATGGAGCGGCCCCGGCAACTCCAGTGACCATCATCGAAAACGCTTCACGCCCTGATCAGCGCATAATGAGCACAACTCTAGCCCACCTGAGCGCTGACATTGACGCAGCCGCGCCCCAAGGTGCCGCGCTTATCTTGCTCGGCCTCGCCCCACGTGAAGCCGCTGTTAACACCCTCAAGGAGGCCGTGATATGAGCCACCAAGTGATCACCGCCAACGCCCTGCTTGAAGGCGACGTTGTTTACCTCTCAAAAACCAATCATTGGGTGCGCAGGCTCGAAGACGCAGAGGTCTTCGCTGATGCCGAACTGGCCAAACTCGCTCTGGAACTGGCCGAGGTCCGTGATAGCGAAGTTGTTGGCGTCTATCTGATGAACGTATCGGTGGAAACAGGCACACCCGCCCCAACCCACTTTCGCGAGGCGTTTCGCCAAACCGGCCCATCAAACCGCTTTCACGGTAAACAGGAGCAAACTCATGTATCAGTATAATGATTTTGACACCGCCTTTCTGGCTGACCGCAACGCGCAGTTCCGCGCTCAAGTCGCCCGCCGCGTTGCCGGGGAACTCACCGAAGACGAGTTCAAGCCACTACGGCTGATGAACGGCGTTTACCTGCAATTGCACGCCTATATGCTGCGCGTGGCGATCCCTTATGGCACGCTCAACTCTGCGCAAATGCGCGCCTTGGCCTTGCTTTCCGAAAAGTGGGACAAGGGCTATGGCCACTTCACCACCCGTCAGAACATTCAGTATAACTGGCCCAAACTGGCGGATATCCCTGACATGCTAGACGCGCTCGGCGAGGTTGGTTTGCATGCGATACAAACCTCCGGCAACACGATCCGCAATGTCACCGCCGACCACTTCGCCGGTGCCGCAGCCGACGAGTTGGCCGATCCGCGCCCCGTAGCCGAGCTGATCCGCCAGTGGAGCACCGATCATCCCGAGTTCCAGTTTATGCCGCGCAAGTTCAAAATCGCGATCACCGGAAGCGAGAACGACCGTGCCGTAACCCGCGCTCATGATATCGGGCTGCGCATGGTATCGCGTGACGGCGAACATGGTTTTGAAGTCATCGTTGGTGGCGGCCTCGGGCGCACACCGATGATCGGCAAGGTGATCTCCGAGTTCTTGCCCAAGGCTGATTTGCTGCCCTATCTGGAAGCGATTGTCTCGGTTTGGAACCAGATCGGACGTCGCGACAACAAGTATAAGGCGCGTATCAAGATTACAGTGCACGAGCACGGCATCGACGAAATCCGCCGCCTCGTTGACGCGCGGTTTGCACAGATCAAGCCTAAGTTCACTGGCATTGATCAGACGTTGCTAACAGATATTGAAGCACAGTTTGCCGCGCCCGCCTTTAAGACAACGGGCCTTTCTGGATATGAAACCGAGCGCGCCAACAACCCCGCTTTCCGCTCATGGAGCGACACAAACCTCGCGGCGCACAAAGCCGAGGGCTACGCCATTGTCAGCATTTCGCTCAAGGCCCACGGTGCGACTCCGGGTGACGCGACCGCCACGCAAATGCGCCTGATGGCCGATCTTGCCGAACGCTATGGCCACGACGAGTTACGCATTTCACACGAGCAAAACGTGATCCTGCCGCATGTTCACAAATCAGACCTTCCGGCGCTTTACACCGCTCTGCGTGACGCTGGCCTTGGCACCGCGAATATCGGGCTGGCCTCTGACATCATCGCCTGCCCTGGCATGGATTATTGCGCGCTGGCAACCGCGCGCTCTATCCCGATTGCCCAGCAGATCGCCGAGCGCGTTGACGATCTTAAAATCGAGCACGACTTAGGTGAACTCAAGATCAAAATCTCGGGCTGCATCAACGCCTGCGGGCATCACCATGTCGGGCATATCGGCATCCTCGGTCTCGACCGCGCAGGTGTTGAAAACTACCAGATCACCCTCGGGGGCGACCATACCGAGACCGCCATGCTCGGCGCTCGCACAGGCCGCGGCTTTGCTTATGGAGAGATCGTTCCCGCGGTTGAGCGCCTGATGTTTGCCTATCTTGAACTGCGGCTTAATGATTCCGAGAGCTTCCTCGAAACCTATCGCCGCGTGGGCCTCTCTCCCTTCAAAGCCGCCCTTTATCAAGAGGTTTCAGCCCATGCTGCAGAGTAACCTCTTAGAAACAACCCGCCTGCACAACGCCCGGTTTGCAGCCTCACAAGCGCATGACCTGCTCAAGGCTGCGCTCCATGACAAGCAATTTGGTGAGGTCGCATTGGTATCAAGTTTTGGAACAGAGGCCGCTGTTCTGTTGCACATGATCTCGCAGATCGCCCCCGCTACACCCGTGCTTTTCTTGGACACCGAGTTGATGTTTGCCGAGACATTGGCCTACCAGCGTTCGCTAAGTGCCGCCTTGGGCCTTACGGGTGTGCGCCTAATACGTGCAAACGCAGGCGAACTTACCAAGCAAGACCCCGACAACACACTACACCAACGCGACACCGATGCATGCTGTGCCCTACGCAAAACCGCGCCGCTGCAAGCTGCACTGGAGGGCTTTAACAGTTGGATCAGCGGGCGCAAACGTTTTCAGGGTGGCAAGCGTGAACACTTACAACTTATCGAAGCCGAGCAAGGCACCGGACGCATAAAACTCAACCCGCTCGCCAACTGGAGCAGTGACGACACCCGCGCCTATATTGCCAAGCATGATCTTCCCAAGCACCCGCTTCTGGCGCAAGGCTATGGCTCGGTTGGCTGCGCGCCTTGCACCGTCCCTGCTGAAGGCCGTGAAGGCCGTTGGAAGGGTCAGGAAAAGTCAGAATGCGGCATACATTTTGAAAACGGAAAAATGGTTAAAACAGGAGCAACAGCATGATTACCCTTGTTCGTGACGACGGGTTTCACCGCGAAGACTGGCCGCATGGCTTCACGGAAAATCGCCGCGAGATAAGCGGCGAAAATGGCTCTGGGCTTGATCTTGATGCCAGCGCTGATCCGGCCGAGCTGCAAGGCCGTTTGCTCAATGTCGGAATGATCCGTGTGCGCTTTGACAGCTTTGCCGACGGGCGGGTGTTCACCATCGCGCGGCAGTTGCGGCTGATGGGTTACACAGGGCGTTTGCGCGTGGCAGGCCCCCTACTCGCCGACCAATATGCAATGGCTCGGCGTGTAGGCTTTGACGAAGCCGAAATCAGTGCCGAGCACGCCGAACGGCAGCCCGAAGCCAGCTGGATATTTCGTGCTGATTGGCAAAACAACAACTACCAAGCCCGCCTGCGCGGCTGAAAGTAATCAAGATGAATGTTCAAGCAACTCCGGCGGTGAAAGCCCAGCCCAAAACCCAGCCCAACACCCAAACGATCACCGGTGTCACCCACTACACCGACCGCCTGTTTTCGTTCCGCTGCACGCGGCCGGCGAGCCTTCGGTTTCGCTCCGGCGAGTTTGTGATGATCGGCCTCATGGGCGATCCCGACCCTGTCACCGGCAGGCAAAAACCGCTCTTGCGCGCCTATTCTATCGCCAGCCCGAGCTGGGATGAGGAGCTTGAATTCTACTCGATCAAAGTGCCGGACGGGCCGCTGACATCGAAGCTTCAGCACATCAAAGAAGGGGACGAGATCATCCTGCGGCCCAAGCCTGTTGGCACGCTGGTGCATGACGCCTTGTTGCCCGGAAAGCGCCTCTGGTTTTTTGCCACAGGCACCGGTTTTGCGCCCTTCGCCAGCCTGCTGCGTGAGCCGCAAACCTTTGAAGATTATGACGAAATCATCATCACACACACCTGCCGCACGGTGGGCGAACTCACCTATGGACGCGATCTGATCGAAGGCCTCAAGAGCAACGAATTGCTCAATGAAGTCATTGGCGAGGGCTTCTGGAAGAAGATCAAATACTACCCGACGACGACCCGCGAAGAGAGCCCGAAGATGGGCCGTATCACCGACCTCATGCGCAGCGGCGAGGCCTTTGCCGACCTCGGCGTCGAGCCGCTCTGCGCGCAAAACGACCGTGCCATGATCTGCGGCAACCTCGCGTTCAACCTTGAACTCAAAGACATGCTGGAAGACTTCGGCCTCGTCGAGGGCGCCAACTCCGACCCGCAAACATACGTGGTTGAAAAGGCATTCTTGGACTGACGCCTTACTCTGGTGCGCCCGCGCCCATCGACGGCGGCCAATTGCGCTTCCGGCGCAAGCTCGAGGCGATGATCGCGGAGGAAGCTTTGGTTGATGATCGGATGCTTTAGGCGAGCTTTTTGACAGCCCAAGCCAGCCCGTCAACATAGCCCTGCACACCGCGACCGACGATCACCTCGTCGGCGCGCAGGCTGACGTAGGAGTGGTGGCGGAACTTCTCGCGTTTGTGGACGTCAGAGATATGCACCTCGACAACCGGCCCCTCAAAGGCGCTCAACGCATCAAGAATAGCAACCGACGTATGCGTGTAAGCAGCGGGGTTGATCACAATCGCATCTGCCGTCTCGCGAGCCTCTTGAATCCAGTCAACAAGCACGCCCTCGTGGTTTGACTGGCGAAACTCTATGCTCACATCTGCAGGCGCAGCCTTGCGGCACATCACTTCTACATCGGCCAACGTGTCGCTGCCGTATATCTCGGGCTCACGCTTGCCGAGCAAGTTGAGGTTGGGGCCATTGAGGATAAAAACTGTGCTCACGGCGCGTTCTTGCGCACCCGTGCTGCGCTTTTGTCAGCAAATGCGGCAAGGCGGGAGCGCGCATCCGGCTGCGTGTTCACAACACCAGCCACGACCGATTCAGCATAGGCTGCATCCATCGCTGACATGTTCTGCATGTGGCTCACCGCAGAGCAAATGGCGAAATTGGATAGCGGCAGGTTTTCGGCGGCACGCCGTGCAAGCTCAAGCGCTTTGTCATAGACCGAGCCTTCGACAACATACTGAGCAAGGCCGACATCAGCCGCCTCTTGGCCTTGATAAACACGGCCCATCAGCATCATGTCGATCATCCGCGATTTGCCCACAAGATCAGACACGCGGATCGTCGCGCCGCCGCCGGTAAACAAGCCGCGTTGGCCCTCGGGCAGGGCAAAATAGGTGCTGTCGTTCATCACCCGCACATGCGCCGAGCTGGCAAGCTCAAGTCCGCCGCCAACAACCGCGCCTTGCAACGCCGCAATGATCGGAACACCGCCATATTCCATTTTGTTAAAGGCCTCGTGCCAGCGCAGGCAGAGGTGCATAAACTCGGCAGGCGAGCGGTCTTCATCGTGGTGCTCAACAAGATCAAGTCCTGCGCAGAAGTGATCGCCCGCCCCCGCCAAGACAACTGCCCGCACACCGGCGCGCGGCGCTTTGGAAAAGAACTCGACCAACTCCTCGACGGTGTCCGCATTCAAAGCATTGCGCTTGGTCGGGCGGTTAAGGGTAACAACCCAAACGCCATCATCATGCGCCTCGAGTGCTAGGTTTCTATACTGCGAAATGTCGATCTGAACGTTCATGGCTTTGCCCTCAAAACTCTGGTTACAACAGGCGTAACGAAGCACTTGCGCCTTCGCAAGAGGGGAACGACAAACAAAAAGGCCCCCGCAAATCTGCGAGGGCCTCTCTAACACAAAAGCTAATTTTAAGCTGCTGAATCCTGTGGGATGCGTAGCACTTGGCCCGGGTAGATCTTGTCCGGGTCGCTCAACATTGGTTTGTTGGCTTCAAAGATCTCCATGTAACGCGAGCCTTTGCCCAGCGCTTTTTCGGAAACTGCCCAGAGCGTGTCGCCCTTTTCAACGGTGTGGAAGGCCGCGTCGCCTGCGTCGTCTTCAACTTCGGCAACGCCTTCAACGTTACCAACCGCGAGGATAACTTTTTCGCGCATTTCGTCAGAAACGGCGGCGCCCGTTACTTTAACTTTGTCGCCTTCGATGCTGATATCGAGGCCCTCGGCGTCAAGCCCGAGATCGGCAACTTCTTTTTGCAAGTCTGCGGCTGTCGGCTCTTCGCTCTTAAGGCGCTTACCCGACCGTTTGAAAAAACTAAAAAGACCCATGATCATTCTCCCTGTCTGTGTCTGTTTCTGCGCGCAGTCTCCCCTAAGTAGCACTACAGAACAAGGGGGAAATCAGGGAGTTTCTCCCCCCACGACACCCCCGTCTGTAAACTGAAGGCGCGCCAGTTCGGCGTAAAGCCCGTTCGCAGCAACAAGCTCGTCATGGGTGCCCTGCGCGGCAATCTTACCACCGTCCAACACAACGATGCGGTCAGCTTTTTTCACTGTCGCCAAACGGTGCGCAACGATCAGCGTGGTGCGGTCTTGTGACAGGGTTTCGACAGCTTGCTGAACCGCCCGTTCACTGGCCGCATCAAGCGCCGAAGTCGCTTCGTCCAGCAGCAGCAAAGGTGCATCCCGCAAGATCGCGCGAGCGATGGCAACCCGCTGTTTTTGCCCGCCCGAGAGCATCACTCCACGCTCGCCAAGAGTTGCGTTATAGCCCTCTGGCAAAGCACTGATAAACTCATGCGCAGCCGCGGCCTTAGCGGCGTTCATTACCTCCTCGTCAGAGGCCTCGGGACGGCCAAAACGGATGTTGTCCATCGCAGTTCCGGAGAAGATGACCGGATCTTGAGGCACCACAGATATCTGTTGGCGAAAGTCCTGCCGCTGCATGTCGCGCAGATCAATCCCGTCAAGGGTAACGCGGCCCTTGTTCGGGTCATAAAAGCGTTGGATGAGCTGCATAACTGTGGTCTTGCCCGCGCCCGAGGGGCCGACAAGAGCGATGGTTTCACCGGGCTTGATGCTCAGGTTCACTGCTTCAAGCGTTTGCCTTTCAGGCCGCGACGGGTAAGAGAACCCGACATTGTCAAAGCTTATAGCTCCAGTGAGTTTGGCAGGGCATTTCACTGGCTCGACAGGGTCATTCACCGTGTCTTGCGCGTTCAGAAGCTCGACCAATCGTTCGGTCGCGCCCGCAGCGCGTTGCAGCTCGCCCCAAACTTCCGAGAGCGCGGCGACCGCGCCTGCAACCATGATCGCGTAGATCACGAATTGCACCAAGGCACCCGAGCTCATTGTGCCGGTGCGCACGTCATGCGCGCCAATCCACAGCACGCCGACAACACCCGCGAAGATCAGGAACATCACGGTGACTGTCATGATCGCGCGCACGGTAATGCGGCGGCGCGCGACGTCATAGGAGGCCTCGGTAACGTCACTAAAGCGACCACGCGTCACCGCTTCTTGCGCGAAGGACTGCACCGTTTGCACAGCGCTCAGCGCCTCGGAGGCCTGCCCCGAACTGGCTGCTATCCAGTCCTGGTTTTCACGGCTGAGCCCACGCAGTTTGCGCCCTAATGTGAGAATCGGAATCACCACCAGCGGCACGATCAACAGCACCAGCCCTGTAAGCTTGGCCGAAGTGAACAGCATCAAGATCATCCCGCCGATAAAGATCAGCACATTGCGCAGCGCAACCGACACAGATGAGCCGATAACCGACTGGATAAGCGTCGTGTCTGTGGTGATACGGCTGAGAATCTCGCCCGTCATCAGGCTTTCGTAGAAGGCGGGGCTAAGGCCGATCACCCGATCAAACACCGCCTTGCGAATATCAGCCACGACCCGTTCGCCAAGCCGTGTGACCAAGGCATAGCGTAGCCCCGTGCCCAGCGCGAGCAAGGCTGCAACGCCGATCGCTGCGAGAAAGTAGAGATCAAGAATCTCCTGAGATTCGGCGTTAAAGTTATCAACCACACGCCGCACCGCCAAAGGCAATGTCAAAGACAGGCAGGCCGTCATAAGAAGCGCAAAACCGGACAGGATCAGCAGCGTTTTATACGGCGCCAGAAAGGGCACCAGCTCGCGCAACGCGCCAACTTGCTTTGACGCTTCGCGCTCTTGGGATTCGCTTGATACCTTGTCTGCCATCGTCAACCTGCCTCAATGTTATCAGCTTTCTGGCCATTCGCGGTAGAGGCGTCAAGCATCCTATTGTCGCGCAGGAATGTGAAGGGAGTGGAGCGGGCGGCGGGAATCGAACCCGCGTCATTAGCTTGGAAGGCTAAGGTCTTACCACTACACAACGCCCGCGCAGTGCACACTACCTATTTCATCGGTTTTTGGGGGTCAAGGCCACTCTTCAACTTGTCTCAAATGGCTCGATAAGCTGCGCACCTGACGCGCGGTTTGAGTTCACTTCAGCCCGCACACGGTGGACATTCAGCGCTTCGTCTGGCGCAGGTTGCATGAGTATGGCCGCGCCTTTGCCCTCTTCGCCAAGCCACTTGCCCCAGTCGCGCGGCGCAAGGATCACTGGCATGCGGTGATGCACATCAGCCGTCGCCGCGTTCGCCGCACAAGTCACCACGGCGCAGGTGTCTTGCGCGTCATCGCCCTCTCCGCTGCTCCATGTTTGCCAGATGCCAGCCATCACCACAGATTCGCGATCTGCACGGGTGAAATACCAAGGCAGGCGCTTGCCTTCGGCGTCTTTCGTCCACTCGTAGTAGCCACTTGCCGGTATAAGGCACCGGTGCGAACGGACAGCGGCACGAAAGGCGGGCTTCTCGGCAATCGTTTCCGCACGGGCGTTGATCAGTAATGGCCCATCGTTGGGTGTTTTATACCAATGCGGAATAAACCCCCAACGCATCGCCACAAGCGCGCGGCTTGCGCCGCCGGTGTCACCACTGGCACGCACCACATGAATATCGTTGGTCGGACAAATGTTAAAGTTCGGCACCGACGGCAAGCTGTTAGAAGGCAAAGCTGCAAACAGCCGCGCCATAGAATCGCTGGGAAGGGTGTTGGCAATTCGTCCGCACATATGCCGATTAGACCCGACTGTTAGCTGATTGCCAACACCAGCAACTGCGCCTATTCTTCACCCGTTAACAAAGAGGCGCTCTCAAATGGAATTTTATGGTTACTTTCGCAGCTCAAGCTCATACCGCTGCCGCATCGCGTTCAACTTGAAGGGCGTAGAGTATACCTTCAAACAAGTGCATCTCAAGCAAGGCGAACAGCACTCCGAGGCCTTTAAGGCGCTCAATCCGCAAGGGCTTTTGCCGGCATTGGTCACGGATGATGGTGATGTTTTGATCCAGTCACTCGCAATCCTTGAATGGCTGGATGAAACCCAAACAGGTATGCCGCTTCTCTCGTCAGATCCGCTCACACGCGCGCAGGAGCGCGGCTTTGCTCAGGTCATCGCCTGCGAGATTCACCCGCTGCAAAACCTGCGTGTGCTGAAGTATCTGACAGGCGAACTCGGGCTATCGGAAGGCCAGAAAGACGCATGGCTACACCGCTGGCTTCGCACGGGCCTTGAGGCCTGTGAAGGCCTGCTGCAAGCACGCTCTGCGACAAAGTTCTGCTATGGTGACACGCCGAGTCTTGCCGACATCTGCCTCGTGCCGCAAGTCTTCTCTGCGACGCGCTTTAATGTTGATATCAGTGATCTACCGCGCGTATCAGAAGTGTATGAAGCCTGCCAAAAGCATCCAGCCTTCGCCAAAGCCGCGCCGCAAAACCAGCCTGACTTTGAAGCCTAAGAAGCCCCGTCGCCCCAATGTGCCTTGATCTGTGCAACAATCTGGTCACGCGCCTTGCGGTAGGCTTCAAGCTTGGCATCACGGGTTTCGCCCTGTGCAGTCGGATCCACAATCGGCCAGTATTCCAACTCGCAATGGAAGCCCTGCGTAAGTTCTGCCGCAAGATCACGGCTACGCTCAGAGAGGGCGACGATCACATCAAACGAAGACAGCACTTCGCCCATGCGCTCCATATCGTCAAAGCTGCGCGAGCGGTGGCGAGCGAGTTCCACACCAAGCTCAGCACAAACGGCAATGCTAAAGCCGTCGATCTCGAGATCATTGCGCACACCGGCTGACTGAACGTAAGTGCCGGTGCCATAAAACTGCTTCATGATGCCCTCGGCCATAGGCGAGCGTACAGCATTATGATCACAGCAAAACAGCACCGATTGTGGGAGTCTATGCGGCAAGCTCAGCTCCCGAAGTGCAGCACGCAGACCAGCGTGAACAGACGGCGTGAGGTGTCATTGTCGATCTCGGCTTTGCCTTCAAGCCGCTCGGTAAGTATGCGCGCCCCTTCGTTGTGAATGCCGCGCCGCGCCATGTCGATGGTCTCGATCTGGCTTGGCGGCATGTTCTTCACCGCGTCAAAGTAGCTTTCGCATATCTGCCAATAGTCTTTCACAACCTGCCGGAATGGCGAGAGCGAAAGATGAAACTCTGCCGCCTTTTCCTGCGCTTCGGTCAGAATATCGAACACCAGCCGCTTCTCACGGATCGACAGCCCGACACGGTAAGGCCCATCAGGCGCAGCCCGCTCGTCGCGCTTCGGAAGCGTAAAACTGTTGTCCTCCAACAGATCATAGATCGCAACCTTACGCTCTTGCTCGATCTCCGGCGTCGGCGGCGGCAGGTTGCTGTCATCCAGCTCGATATGACTAATACGGGACATGTTTTAACACCTTCACTTGCACAAAAGGTCCCTCCCTTTGGGCGGCAGACTAAGGGAACATAAGGCCCTTTGGCAATGTCGAAATTACATCGGGGTTAAGGCCTGTTTTGCAGCAAATTAGCCTGACAGAAGCAACTTTAAGCGCGGCTTGTGGCGCGCGCTATAGAGGTATTTAGCCCAGACTGCGAAAATGGAGGTGAGCCATCCAGCATCAATATCAATCTTGTCGCTCAAACGGCTGCCATCTGCCGTCTCTGTCACTTCCAATGTGTGTTTCCAACTTTTCACACCGGCGCCCTTTTCTGACGAACGCAAAATCATGCGCTCATCGTCACATTCCAGCACTTCCATAAAGTAGGGCTGGTTCGGCAGCTTGCCAAAGAGCGAAACCATCACATTCAGTTTCTGACCAGTTACCGCACGCCCTTTTGGCAACCCCTCGAAAGCCGCGATGCCCTGCATGACTTGCGCCAAGGCGCCATAGTCTGTCGCCAAAGCCCAGAGCTCGGCTGCGGGCACAGGATAGTTGCTCTCTACATATACTGTCTTCAATTACTGTCCGTTCAACCTATCCAGCCGTGCTCGCACGCTTAGGCCGTGCGCCTCGAGGCTCTCTGACTTCGCCAATGTCTCAGCCGCTGGCCCGATTTTGCCGAGGGCTTCAGGCGTCATCTTTGCGAGCGTCGTGCGCTTGACAAAATCCATCACCGAAAGGCCGGAGCTAAACCGCGCCGAGCGCGCCGTTGGCAGCACGTGGTTCGGGCCGCCGACATAGTCGCCGATCGCCTCGGGCGTCCAAGCGCCGAGGAAGATCGCGCCGGCGTGGGTAATGCTTTTGGCCAACTCATCAGGGTCAGCCACACACAGCTCCAGGTGCTCAGGCGCGATGCGATTTGACAGCTCGCAAGCCTTGGCCATGTCTGGCACCATGATGATCGCGCCGAAATCTTCCCATGACTTGCCCGCAATGGCGCGGCGTTCGAGCGTTTGCAGATGCTTCTCAATCGAGGCCTGCACAGCCTTGGCAAGTTTCGGGCAATCGGTGATCAACAGCGCCTGTGCGCTTTCGTCGTGCTCGGCTTGTGAAAGCATGTCGAGCGCGATCCAGTCAGGGTCGTTGTCAGCATCGGCGATCACCAAAATCTCGCTCGGCCCTGCGATCATGTCGATGCCGACCTTGCCAAACACCCGCCGCTTGGCCGCCGCGACAAAGGCGTTGCCGGGGCCGGTTATCTTGTCTACCGGCGCGATGCTCTCGGTGCCGTAGGCCAGCGCGGCCACGGCCTGCGCCCCGCCGATGCGGTAGATCTCGTCAACACCCGCAAGCTGCGCCGCCAGCAACACCAGCGGGTTGGCTTTGCCGTCGGGTGTTGGCACCACAATTGCCAGTCGCTCAACCCCCGCAACTTTGGCAGGGATCGCGTTCATCAACACCGAACTCGGGTAAGACGCCAAGCCGCCGGGCACATAAAGCCCCGCCGCGCTCACAGGAGACCAGCGCCAGCCCAAAGTGGCTCCGCTCTCATCAACCCAGCTCTCATCCTGTGGCATCTGCCGCGCGTGGTAAGCCCTGATGCGCCCGGCGGCCAGTTCAAGCGCCGCGCGTTCGGCTTCAGGCACCTGAGCAACCAATGCCTCGATCTCGGCTGGAGAAAATCGCAGCGTTTCTGGTGTCAGGGTCAGCCTGTCAAACCGTTCGGTTAACTCGATCACCGCCGCATCGCCACGCGCACGCACATCGGCGATAATGTCAGCAACAACGGCATCAACATCGGGGCTATCTTCGCGTTTTGCCCCGAGCAGGGCGGTAAAACTGGCTTCAAATCCGGCGTCAGTGGCGTTCAGAAACTGTGGCATGCGCTTATCCTTAAAGGCTTGTGCCCCTCATATCTCTCCGCCAAGCTGCTCTCAACCCTATGATTGCAACCAAGGAGCATAGCTATGAGCGAGATCACCAGTTGGAGCGCTGTCGCCACCGTTGAAGCACTAAAAGCGCGCAAGGTGTCAGCTGTCGAAGTCACGCAAGCGCATCTTGACCGGCTTGAGGCATTAAATCCGGCGCTCAATGCCATCGTTGACGCCGTGCCAGACGCCCTTGAACGCGCAAAGGCGATCGACGCAGGCACGATCAGCGGCGGCATGTTGCACGGCGCTCCGGTAACGACCAAGATCAACGCCGACCAGGCAGGGCTGGCCAACACCAACGGTTTGCCTGCCAACAAAGACAACATCGCGGCTGAGGACTCAGCCGTTGTCAGCAACCTGTTCAGTGCAGGTGCTGTCGTCATTGGCCGAACAAATACGCCCGAAATGTCGCTGCGCTGGTGCACATCAAACCCGCTGCACGGCGTCACTCTCAATCCTTGGGACAAGACCATCACTCCCGGTGGGTCATCTGGCGGCGCCTCAGCTTCGGTCGCGTCAGGCATCGGCGTTATTGCGCATGGCAATGATCTCGGCGGCTCGCTGCGGTATCCGGCCTTTGCTTGCGGTATCGCCTCGATCAAGCCCTCGCTGGGCCGTATTCCGGCGTTCAACGGCACAGCGCCGAGCCGCCCGCCGATCACCAGCGTTATGTCAACGCAAGGGCCAATTGCGCGTTCGGTTGCAGACGTGCGGCTGGGGCTGGCGGCAATGTCAGCAGGCACCTCTCGGGATGCGAACTGGAGCCCCGCGCGCGCCTCTTACCGCAGCCGCACAGGTGACATAACTGTTGGCCTCGCCCCCTCGCCCTTCGCCGCCGAGACACACCCGCACCAACTTAAGGCGATGGCCCTCGCTGCCCAAGGCCTGCGCGATGCAGGCATCAAGACCCGTGAAATTGACCTGCCCGAAACAGCCCTCGCTTCCGAGGTCTGGAACAAACTATTGTTTACGGAAACAGAGATAATCGCCGGAGATGCCGTAAAGCAAACCGGCTCGCCAGAGTTGATAAACTTGCTCAATAATATCGCCGAGTATTCCGGCGGCATCTACGACTTGGAAGGCTACATCAAAGGCCAGATGGAGCGTATGCGGCTGCAACGCGTCTATGCACAGCTGTTTGACGAGGTTGATCTGGTGATGTTGCCGACATCCCTTATCCCGCCGTATGAAAACGATCTCGACTTCAAGGATCGCAGTAAAGCCGGCATGATCCTCGATGCACAAGCGCCGCTCTATCTGGTCAACTTGCTGGGCCTGCCTTCAGTCGCTTTGCCAACACATGTGCAAGACGGGCTGCCGCTCGGTGTGCAACTCATGGGCCCGCAATACGACGACGACTTCGCGCTTGACGTGGCTGAACGGCTTGAAGGCGAGCTCGGATCAGTTCTGGGCCAAATGCCCGAGCCGTTCCGGCTTTAGCACAAGGAGAGCAACATGCTAGAACTACGCCCCAACTGCGAGTTATGCGACCGTGACCTGCCGCACTACAGCCCCGACGCGCGCATCTGCACCTACGAATGCACTTACTGCGTCGCATGCGTTGAAAACGTGCTGCACAACGTCTGCCCGACATGTGGAGGCAACTTTGTGCCGCGCCCGATCCGGCCACACAAAGCCTATCGTGACAGCAAGAAACTCGGCCTCGGGCACCATCCGGCAAGCACGACACGCAAGCATTCACAATGGAGCGTTGAGGACGTGCGCACGCTGGTCGAGGTGCTTAGGAATGTGCCGCCAGACAAGCGCTAGCGCCTTATCCCTCGTGGCTCGGAGCCTGCTTTGAAGGTGCAACATAGGGTCGCGTCACGTCTTTCAACGAGGCTTCAAGCGCTTCACAGGTCAGCTTGATCGCTCCGTCGCCCGCGAGCGTCAGGATAATGTCGCCTGACACATCGTCGCGCGGCTCCCATGTGACTGAAAGCAAAGAAAGAACCGTCTCGGTCTCGCTGCGATCAACGCCTTGGCTGGCCACACGCTGCACCATGTCAAAACTTAGCAAAGACTGCACGCGCTCGGGCTTGTGGCGGTCTTTTCCGGCGTCTTCCCAGCGAAAGCGGTTGAGCAGCAATGCAAAGCGCTGCGCCTTGGCATCATAGCGCATTTCCGTGATCGGAAAGACTGCATCCTGCGTCAGGGCCGAGATGATTTTAAGGTCATCAACGTCCTGCGCTCCAAGGTTCAGCGGGCTCTCGCCACCATCCTCAAACCGTGCATCTTCGCTCATGTTTCCTTCACCCGTTCGATCTTGGCGCCGATACCCGAGAGCTTGCTCACAACTTTCTCATAGCCGCGGTCAAGGTGATAAACGCGGCGCACGACGGTTTCACCCTCGGCTGCCATACCGGCAAGGATCAGCGAAACAGAGGCGCGCAGATCGGTCGCCATCACCGGCGCACCTTTGAGCTTATCAACGCCATGCACGGTTGCCGTGCCGCCATGAACCTCGATGCTCGCACCCATACGCACCAGTTCAGGCGCGTGCATAAAGCGGTTCTCGAATATCTTCTCTTCCAGCACAGATGTGCCCGAGGCCGTGCAAAGCATCGCCATCATCTGCGCTTGCAAGTCGGTCGGGAAGCCGGGGAAAGGCTCGGTCGTAACATCAAGCGCCTTGAGCCGTCCGTTCTTGCGCGCGACTTTTAGGCCCTTGTCGGTTTCGGTCACGTCAACACCGGCCATGTTGAGCTTTTCAACAAAGCTCTCAACAAGGCTCAGCCGACCTCCGAGGCACTCGACTTCGCCACCGCAAATCGCCGGGGCGAGCATATAGGTGCCAAGCTCGATCCGGTCAGTAACGACAGGGTGCGTAGCGGCCCCGAGCCTGTCGACACCCTCAATGGTGATGCTGCTCGTGCCGTCACCTGAAATTTGCGCCCCCATACGACGCAGGCAGTCGGCCAAGTCAACGATCTCGGGCTCGCGCGCGGCGTTGTTAATTACGGTTGTGCCCTTGGCCAGCGTCGCCGCCATCATAATGTTTTCGGTTGCCCCCACAGAGGCAAACGGGAAATCGATCACTGCACCTTTAAGGCCGCCAGTAGGCGCTTTTGCGTGCAAGTAGCCGTCCTTAAGCTCAATCGTTGCGCCCATAAGCTCAAGCCCATCGGTGTGAATATCCATCGGGCGCGCACCGATCGCACAGCCCCCCGGAAGCGACACAACCGCCTCACCAAGTCGCGCCAGTAGCGGCCCAAGTACTAGGTTTGACGCCCGCATCTTGCGCACGATCTCATAGTCGGCAACATGGTTCATCTCGCCGTGGCAAGACATGGCGATAACTTGCCCGTCAGACAGCGTGCTGATCTCGGCCCCAAGGCTTTCAAGCAGCTCAGTCATGGTTTTGATGTCGCTGAGGCGCGGCGCATTGGTCAGCGTCAGCGGCTCTTCGCTAAGCAAGCAAGCCGGCATCAACGTCAGACAAGCGTTCTTTGCGCCTGCGATCGGAATCTGGCCGTTTACAGCGCCGTTGCCTGTTACAATAATCTGGTCCATCTGCTCTACCTTTTAAGTTTTATCACCGTTTGAAACATCAGACTGCACCTTCGCGCGCGCCTTGGTTTGTGCCTTACGTCGGCCCATATTGGCCTTCAAGGCCGCTTTCAAGCGCTCTTCACGTGCGGTTGCACCCTTGGCTTTCGGTTTTGATTTATTCTGCTCCATGCGCCAGTCATATATCGCTTCCCCTCAAGCGTCCAGATTGGCCTTGCACGAAAGCTGATTTGCGTCTAATCACCCGCCACGATGCTGTGGTAGCTCAGTGGTAGAGCGCGTCATTGGTAATGACGAGGTCGGGAGTTCAATCCTCCCTCACAGCACCAGCTTTCCTTCACCCCTTACAATTCCGTCCGCAGCTCATGCTCGGGCCGAAAAAGCAGCCGGACTTTGGTGACAGCTCGGGTGCCGTCCCAAGTGAGGCGATCAATCGCCAGCAGCGCAGCTTGCTCAGGGCAGCACAAATGCGCAGCCTCATCTGCATCAGCCGCCTTGGCGCTTATCGCGATATCGCCATGCGTATAGGGCACGTGCTGCAAGAGCCACTCGTTGGCGCTGATGGTGTCAAACGGCTCGACCAAGGCCTGCGGAACAACCTCGCAGTCAATCCAGCGGTCTTCCAGTGCATAGGGCGTGGCGTTGGCCATGTGCAAAGCCTGAACATGCAACGTCTTGCAATTTGCAGTCACTTGCATCGCCCCGCGCACCGCCGCAGGCGCGCGCATCATTGAACGATCAATAAGCTGGTAGCCATACTTAGCCCCGCGCGCCGCGACTTCCTGCCTGATGATCGCAATATCGAGCGTCGCCTTGGCCACGGGGGCCGCTGCGACCCGCGTGCCGGCTTTGCGTTTGCGGTCAAGAAGGCCCGCCTCGGCCAAAGCCCTCAAAGCTCGGTTAACGGTGGTGCGCGCACAGCCAAACTCTTGCGCCAGCTCGGCTTCTGTCGGGATCAGCTCACCCTGCCGCCACTCGCGCGCATGAATGCGGCGCAGCACTTCTTCTTGCACCGATTGCCAGTCGCGAAAACTCATAATGCATCCTTCAAAGCCTCGATCGTGCGGAGGTATCCAGCCACGATCTTCTCGCGCCCGACATGCCGCCCGCCCTGCACCATATGCCGCCCGGCAGACCAGACATCAACAACCAGCCTGTCGTCACCCGCAAAAATCCAACTGTCCAGTAGCGTGTCATGCGAGCGCCCCCAAAGGTGCTCGCTTGCGGTATCGAGCGTGAGCATATCGGCCCAGTAACCCGCCTCAAGCCTGCCCGATTTGCGCTGCGTGGCCTGTGCGCCACCTGCGAGAATGCTATCAAACATCCGCCGTCCGGTTGAGTGCTCAACCGTCGCCAAAGCCGCGCGGCTGTTGTCACGCAGGCGTTGCGAGTGATCCAAAGTGCGAAGCTCTTCGCTCAAAGCAATGCGGATGTTGCTGTCAGAGCCTATCGCCACCGCGCCGCCACTCTCAAGCCAGCGCACGCCGTCAAAGATGCCGTCACCAAGGCTGCTTTCGGTGATCGGACACAGGCCGGCAACCGCGCCGGACTTTGCCAGGGCCACGGTCTCTTCGGGCAACATCTGTGTGCAATGTATCAGGCAAAAGCGCTGATCAAGCCCCATGTTCTTCAGCGCCCATTCAACAGGCCGCACGCCCCAGTGGGCCTCGACTTCCTCAACCTCAGGTATCTGCTCTGCAAGGTGCATGTGGATCGGGCCACGGGCAAACGCCGTGCTATATTGCCTCAAATCCTCGACACCAACTGCGCGCAAAGAGTGCGGCGCAACACCATAACCCGCGTCCTCAGGCAATGCTTTGACAGCCTCAACAGCCCCCGCATGCAAAGCCTGAAAGCGCTCGAAGGTGTTGCCAAACCTGATCTGCCCATCGCCCAAAGCGCGCCCGTCGCAGCCGCCAAACTGGTAGTGAACAGGCAACATACACAGCCCCATGCCCGAAGCCTCAGCCCCCGCCGCAACGCGCTCGGCCATCTCGCTCAGGTTGTCATAAGGCACGCCGCCGGGCTGGTGGTGCAGGTAATGGAACTCGGCATTGCAGGCATATCCCGCCTCAAGCATTTCCATCTGCACGAAGGTGGTTATGGCCTCGACGTGCTCGGGCGTGAGGCGGTCAAGAAAGCGAAACATCAGTTGCCGCCACGTCCAGAAACTGTCGCTGGCATTCGGCCCGCGTCGCTCGGTGAGCCCCGCCATAGCACGCTGAAATGCATGAGAGTGCACATTCACCGGCGCAGGAAGCAAACATTCAACCCGCTCGCCCACCTCCGCCGCGCCAACCGTCACCGCATCAATGCGCCCGACAGCGTCGATATCAACCCGCACATCGCTTGCCCAACCATCTGGCAGCAATGCCTGTTTCGCCCAGAATATTTTCATAATGCACCCGCTTGACAAATTATTATGTATGCACATAAAAACATTAAGCGCATCTAATAGCAAGTGAGTCTCTACCAATGCTTTTAACAAACGCCCACATCGCGACCCTACAAAGCAACGACAGCTTCGGCCTCATAGCCGATGGCGCAATCGCGCTGGAAGGCGAGCAAGTCGCATGGGTCGGCGCGGCCAAAAACCTGCCCGCAGGCTACAACACCCTTCCCACACAAGACCTCGGCGGCAGGCTCGTCACCCCTGCGTTTACCGACTGTCACACGCATGTCGTCTTCGGCGGCAACCGAGCGGCAGAGTTCGAATTGCGCCTCAACGGGGCCAGTTATGAGGAAGTCGCGCGCGCAGGCGGTGGCATCGTCTCAACCGTCACCGCCACCCGCAATGCCTCCGAGGCAGACCTGCTGACAGACGCCCTCACCCGCGTTGATGCGCTGATCGCCGAGGGTGTCACGCTGATCGAGGTAAAGTCAGGCTACGGCCTAGACCGCGATAGCGAGCTCAAAATGCTCCGCGTGGCGCGTGCCATCGCGCAAGCACGCCCTGTTGATATCCGCACAAGCTACCTCGGCGCACATGCAACACCGCCCGAGTATAAAGACCGCCCCGATGCCTACATTGACGAGGTTTGCATCCCCACACTTCACGCCGCACATGCCGAAGGGCTGGTTGATGCCGTCGATGGCTTCTGTGAGGGCATCGCCTTTGATACCACGCAAATCTCCCGAGTGTTTGACGCTGCCGTGGCCCTCGGCATTCCCGTCAAACTCCACGCTGAGCAACTCTCCAACATCGGCGGCACACAGCTCGCTGCGCGCTACAATGCCCTCTCGGCCGATCACGTCGAATACGCCACAGAGGCCGACGCCCAGGCACTGGCCGCGTCAGGCACAGTCGCAACCGTCCTGCCCGGTGCCTTCTACACCCTGCGCGAAACCCAAAGCCCACCCATCGCCGCCTTCCGCAAACACGGCGTGCCCATCGCACTGGCAACCGACTGTAACCCCGGCTCCTCGCCGCTCACCTCGCCGCTGCTAACCATGAACATGGCCTGCACGCTGTTCCGGATGACTCCGCTTGAGGCCTTGCTCGGGATCACCGCCCATGCCGCTGCCGCTTTGGGCGAGGTAACCCGTGGCCGTATCACCGCTGGCGCTCACGCCGATCTCAACATCTGGAACGCGGCTCACCCCGCGGAACTCGCTTATCGCATCGGCTTCAATCCGCTGCACGCACGCATCTTCAAGGGGGCACTATGACAGTCATTCTCACACCGGGTGCAGCCACGCTTGCCCAACTGCACGACATCTACACAAGTGAAAAGCCGGCCACGCTGCACCCTGCTTCGCACGCAGGCATAGAAGCAGCAGCAGCCCTCGTCGCCAAGGCCGCCGCTGGCGATGCCGCCGTCTATGGCATCAACACTGGCTTTGGCAAACTCGCTTCCGTCAAAATCGCGCCCAAGGACGTAACCACCCTGCAGCGTAACCTCATCCTGTCGCATTGCTGCGGCGTGGGCGATGCCCTCGACACTGCAACAACCCGCCTGATGATGGTGCTCAAACTGCTCTCTCTGGGGCGCGGTGCCTCCGGCGTTGTTATGTCTACCGTGCAAATGATCGAAGCCATGCTGGCCAAGGGCGTCACCCCCGTCGTGCCCTCTCAGGGTTCGGTCGGAGCCTCGGGCGATCTCGCCCCGCTCGCTCACATGGCCGCGGCGATGATCGGCGAAGGCGAGGCAACTTACAAAGGCCAACGCATGCCAGCCGGTGAGGCCCTCAAGAAAGCCGGTATCGCCCCTATCGTTCTCGGTGCAAAGGAAGGCCTCGCGCTGATCAACGGCACGCAGTTCTCGACAGCCTGCGCTCTCGTCGGCCTCTGGGGCGCTTTTCAGAATGCGGCCACGTCCGTGCTCACCTGTGCCCTCTCGACTGATGCAATCATGGGCTCAACCGCGCCCCTGCAAGACGCGATCCACACACTGCGCGGCCATGCAGGGCAAGTCGCCGTCGCTCGCGCCCAACGTGCTTTGATGGAGGGTTCCGAGATTCGCGAAAGCCACCGTGACGGCGATACCCGCGTGCAAGACCCCTACTGCATCCGCTGCCAACCGCAAGTCACCGGCGCGGCGATTGATCTTTTGCACGCCGCCGCTCGTACACTCGAGATCGAGGCCAACGCCGTCACCGACAACCCGCTGGTTCTGGTCGAGGAAGGCCTCATTGTCTCCGGCGGAAACTTCCACGCCGAGCCCGTCGGTTTCGCCGCCGACCAGATCGCCGTTGCAGTGTCCGAGATCGGTGCAATCGCCCAGCGCCGCGTGGCCTTGATGGTTGACCCGACGCTGTCATTTGACCTCCCGCCGTTCCTCACACCCGATCCCGGCCTCAACTCCGGCTTGATGATCGCAGAAGTTACGACAGCCGCTTTGATGAGTGAAAACAAACACCTAGCAAACCCCTGCACGACCGACAGCACCCCAACATCGGCCAATCAAGAAGACCATGTCAGCATGGCAGCCCACGCCGCCCGCCGCTTGCTTCGGATGAACGCAAACCTCAACGTCATCCTCGGTGTCGAGGCCATGTGCGGCGCGCAAGGCATCGAGTTCCGCGCGCCTCTGCAAACCAGCGCAACGCTGAAAACCGCAATCGAAGTGCTGCGCACTGACGTTCCGACAATGGGCGAAGACCGCTACATGGCCCCCTCGCTAGAAGCCGCCGCTACGCTGGTTTCATCAGGCGCGCTGACACGCTCGGTTACCCTGCCTGCTTTCGTCACGGGCCTGCCAGAATGACGCCCGTAAGCACCCAGCAAGGCAACAGCCCCCTCGTCCTCGGCCTGCCCCATACAGGAACGTATGTTCCTGATGACATCTGGCAAAAACTCAACACCAACGGCCAAAAGCTCGCCGATACCGACTGGCATATTGACCAGCTTTACGACGGCTTGCTTGAGGGCATCACCACCGTCAAAGCCGAGTTCCACCGCTACGTCATCGACGCCAACCGCGACCCTGCTGGCGTGAGCCTATACCCCGGCCAGAACACCACAACGCTGGTGCCGCTCACCGACTTTGACGGCGAGAGCATATGGCGAACCGAGCCAAGCGAAACCGACATCACCGCCCGTCGCGACACATTTCACACGCCCTACCACGCCGCCCTAAAAGCCGAACTCATGCGCGTCAAAGCCCTGCACGGCTACGCGATCTTGTATGATTGCCATTCGATCCGCTCTCATATCCCCTTCCTGTTTGAGGGCGAGCTGCCGATCTTAAACATTGGCACAAACCTCGGCACAACCTGTGATCCGCGCATCGAAAGCTCCGTCGTAGACATTGCCCGCGCGTCGGCACACAACACCGCCCTCAACGCCCGTTTCAAAGGCGGCTGGACAACACGCCACTACGGGCAGCCGTCTGAAAACATTCATGCAATTCAAATGGAAATCGCCCAGCGCGCCTACCTTGAAACCGAGGCCGCGCCGTGGCGTTACGACCCCGCAAAAGCCGAGAACCTATGCGAAACCCTACGCCCTATCCTGACATCACTCGCCAATTGGAGGCCGCTCATATGACCAACTCACGCCACAACACCCGCGACGTTTTCCCTGCAACTGGCAGCGAAATCACCGCCAAAAGCTGGCTCACCGAAGCGCCGATGCGCATGCTGATGAACAACCTGCACCCCGATGTCGCCGAGAACCCGCATGAGCTTGTGGTTTACGGCGGAATAGGCCGTGCCGCGCGCACTTGGGAAGACTTTGACGCCATCGTTGAAGCCCTGAAGGAGCTCGACGACACGCAAACGCTCCTCGTGCAATCCGGCAAGCCCGTTGGCGTGTTCAACACCCACAAGGACGCCCCGCGCGTGTTGATCGCCAACTCCAACCTCGTGCCGCATTGGGCCAACTGGGATCACTTCAACGAGCTCGATAAAAAGGGCCTTGCGATGTATGGTCAGATGACCGCTGGCAGCTGGATCTACATCGGCACGCAGGGCATTGTTCAAGGCACCTACGAGACCTTCATGGAAGCCGGACGCCAGCACTATGAGGGCAACCTCAAAGGCCGTTGGATCCTCACTGGTGGCCTCGGAGGCATGGGCGGAGCGCAGCCACTCGCAGCCGTCATGGCCGGCGCCTGCTGCCTCGCTGTCGAGTGCGACGAAACCCGCGCCGACTTCCGCCTGCGCACCCGTTATGTTGATGAGAAGACCCACGATCTTGACGAGGCCTTGGCCATGATCGAGCGTTGGACTGCCGCCGGAGAGGCCAAGTCTGTTGCGCTGATTGGCAATGCCGCCGATGTCTTCCCAGAGCTGGTCAAACGCGGCATTCACCCCGACATGGTCACCGACCAAACCAGCGCGCATGACCCCGTGCATGGCTACCTTCCGCAGGGCTGGAGCGTGGCCGAATGGCGCAGCAAGCAAGAGAGCGCGCCCAAAGACGTTGAAGCCGCAGCGCGCGCCAGCATGAGAGTGCAAGTTGAAGCGATGGTGGCTTTTGAAAAGGCGGGCGTTCCGACGTTTGATTACGGCAACAACATTCGCCAAGTCGCGCTGGAAGAGGGCTTGGAAGACGCCTTCGCCTTCCCCGGCTTTGTGCCTGCCTATATTCGCCCGCTGTTCTGCCGCGGCGTTGGCCCGTTCCGCTGGTGCGCGCTGTCTGGCGACCCCGAGGATATCTACAAAACCGACGCCAAGGTGAAAGAGCTGATCGACGATGCGCACCTGCACAACTGGCTCGACATGGCCCGCGAGCGCATCGAGTTCCAAGGCCTGCCCGCGCGTATCTGCTGGGTCGGCCTCGGGTTGCGCGACAAGCTCGGCCTCGCTTTCAACGAGATGGTGCGCAACGGCGAGCTTTCCGCCCCCGTCGTCATCGGCCGTGACCATCTGGACTCAGGTTCAGTCGCCTCGCCCAACCGCGAGACGGAAGCCATGAAAGACGGCTCTGACGCAGTGTCAGACTGGCCACTGCTCAACGCCATGCTCAACGTCGCAGGCGGCGCAACTTGGGTGTCGCTGCACCACGGCGGCGGCGTCGGCATGGGCTTTTCACAACACTCCGGCATGGTCATCTGCTGTGACGGCTCCGAGGACGCCGACCGCCGGATCAAAAACGTGCTCTGGAACGACCCTGCAACAGGTGTCATGCGCCACGCCGATGCTGGCTACGAGGAAGCGCTTGAGTGCGCCCGCGAGAACGGGCTGAACCTGCCGGGCATCTTGCGCTAAGCCAAATCAAGGGGGGTAAATCTGCCTAAGGTTTACCCCCGCTCGCGCATATTATTGCCGCTTTGCTTTGTTAGTGTTTGCTAACAACAAGTATAAGCAGACAGGCATTATGATACTTTTCAAGCGCAGTTTAATCTTGGCAATTCAAGCCTTTGCACATCTTTTCATCTCCAAGTTCTGTTACGAAATGAAGTGGGGCTTTGCCATCGGTGGCATCGCTCTTTTGTCGGCGGCGACGATCTTCATCTCGCCGATGATGATCATAATTCTGCCGCTTTGCGTCTCTGTCTCTAACTCGGCCTATACGCTGGGCACGCAACACTCGATGCTGGGTTACCTTGGCCTCGCAAAGGGCTTCACAACCGAGGCCTTGCTCACCGAAATCATCAAAACGAGCTTCGTGCGCAGCATAGGCTATAGCGTGGTTTTCGCTATCATAGCTGTGGTTTTACTGTGCAGTTTCAGCCTTGAATACCTCTCCGGATTTCTGTCAAATCCGCCTGAGTTCATCAAAGCCGAGCAAGCGTTGTTCATGTCGGGCAAGCTGCCTGCATTTGTCGTCGGGTTCCTGACGTTCTCGGCCTGCTCACTGGTCTATGAAAGCATCTATGCCGTGCCACTGGCCGCCGCTGCCTATTCGATCAGCCCCAATGCGCGCGGCTTTAACGGGTTTTGGGGCATGGGCTATCGCTGGAAGGAAGTGCTCTTCTGCCGCATCCTTTACTTGCTTTCGGTTTGCCTGTTTGCCCTCGTCCTTGCCGCGATATTCCTGAGCGCCAAGCAGGTTGGCATTGTCACCCATTACATCACCAGCTTTGCAACAGGCGCAGCACCCGACTTTGAAACATACCCCGTCGAGGCGCTGGCCCTGACAAGCCTCGGAGCACAGCTCGGTTTTATCGCGTTTATGCTCTTCGGCGTCTACCTGGCGAGCCCCTTCTTGCACGCGGTGCGCGCATTGGTGTTCCGCGACAAGCTGCGTGAACACCTGCAAACAGAGGAGGCTGCCTATGAAGCCGCCAAACCAACACCGGAAATGCTGCGCAAAGCCGCCGAGAAAAAGCGCGCTGACAGCCGCAAGCTCTGGAAAAAGCGCATGCCTGCGCCGCTCACCGTTGTCAAAGAATAGAGCGTTCTAACGATCGCTCGCGTTGTCGCAACCACCCGCTCTTTGGCACTGCTCAATCTTTTCGCGGGCTCCCTTGTCGATCTCCAGAAATGACCAGAAAGGGCAAGGCTCTGCGTCAAACACCAACTCGCTGCCTTGCTTGCGCAGAAACAGAACCTGCCGTGCATCTAATGTAACCCCACCGCACCACGCGTCAAAGCAATGAATGTTCACTGTCACTATCTCGTCAAACGGCACGTTAAAGCCCGTCGTCGCAAGACGCTTACCCAAAAACCGCGCTTCAAAGCGCTTGCTGTCGGTCTGTTCGGTGCCCTCAAAGCGCCCGTCAACAACGTAAAACTGCTGCTCTGACTCCTCGGCTGCTGCATATGCTCCCTCCGGCGTGGGCGGCGAGCACGACAGCGCATTGGCCATGCTGGCGCTCAAAATCAGGCAAAGACAGGCACGTAACAACATCATATCTTATCCCCCAGTTCCTCCATCACCGCCTGATAGACCGCACGTTTGAACGGCACGATATTGTCAACAAGCTCCCCCGCAGGAAGCCAGCGCCACTCAGAGAATTCGGGGTGTTCTGTTGCGATATTCACGTCAGCGTCCGCGCCCTGAAAGCGCAGCAAAAACCACTTCTGCTCTTGCCCTCGAAAGCGCCCCTTCCAGATTTTCGGCACAAGATCATGTGGCAAATCATAGGGTAGCCAGCCCTGCGTTTCGGCCACAACCTCAACCAGATGCGCCTCAACGCCGGTCTCTTCCCAAAGCTCGCGCAAGGCGGCGTCGCGCGGCGCTTCTCCGTCATCAACCCCGCCTTGGGGCATCTGCCAAGCGGCGACATCACTGTCGCACCGCTGGCCGACGAACACCTCGCCCTTGGCGTTGGCAAGCATCACCCCGACACAGGGGCGATAGGGCAGTTTGGCAATGTCTTCGGGTGTCATAGTGAGCCTCATTTCAGGAAAAACAGTATGGTCATCACCAGACCAACTGCAACAATTCCGGCGCGCAGAGCGGCCATGTTTTTGATCCTGCGGGAATAGCGCGCACCGATGTAGCCGCCCGCCGTTGTCGAAACCGCCAGCACAAGGGCGCTCTTCCAAGCGATCAAACCAGCCAGCGCAAGTGCCGCGACAGAGACAATCGAGATTAGCCCCGAGATCAGGTTTTTCAGCCCGTTCATGCCGTGAATGTTTTGAAAGCCCATAAGGCCGAACACCGCCAAAAGCATGAGGCCCAAACCGCCGTTGAAATAACCTCCATAGATCGAAACGGTGATCAAGATCATGTAGCTGCCAATGCGCCCCAAGCCGCCGTCAATTGCCAGCACAGACAAAAGCTTGTTGCCAAAGGCAAAGGCCAAAGTCGCGATCAGCAGGAGCCACGGCACCAACCCGACAAAGGCCTCCTCGCTGGTGACAGTCAGCAAAAGCGCGCCTGTTAAGCCGCCGCAACAGGCGACGATAAACATCTCCCGCAAGCTCATCACGCCCTCGGCAGCGATGTCCTCTCGAAAGGCCCAAGCACTGCCGAAATAGCCGGGAAGAGCTGTCAAAGTCGCCGTGGCATTGGCCATGATCGGCGGAACCCCGAGCCAGACCAGCGCCGGAAACGAAACGAAAGTGCCGCCGCCCGCAACCGCGTTCAGCCCGCCAGCCACCAGCCCCGCGAGGCATAAAACCACGATTTCAAACATCATCACCCTCTTTGTGCAGCCGCATCCTTACAGGCCCTTCATGCCGCAAAGTGATGCCCGGTGAAAGGCCCAAACCCTGATCAGGCAGCAGCTTCAGCCGAAACCGTGCAAAGACACGGTTAAGCACATGCGCCCCGATCGTGTTGGCCAGATACAAGCCGACACAGCGATGCTCGCCAAGCCCGAACGGAATGCAGCCATCGCGCGCGCGGGGGTGATCGCCTGCGAACCTCGCCGGATCAAAGCGCTCTGGATCGTGCCAGAGCTTGGGGTGTCGGTGCATAAGATAGGGCGAAATCAGCACCGAGCTGCCACGCGGGATGTGATAGCCACCGATGGTGTCGGCCTCTACAGCGCGCCGTTCTATCACCCAGATTGAAGGGTAAAGCCGTATCGCCTCGGCGAAAATTGTTGCGGGATCAGCCGCTTCGTGCCCGCCCGAAGATGCACGGATAAACGCCCAAGACAAGGCGTTCGCTGTGGTCTCATGGCCTGACAACAACAGCGTCACCGTCGCATCCCGCAGTTCGGTGTCGCTCAGGTGGGTCTCGCCCGCGCCCTCATGCGCGGCAAGCAACCGCGTCAACACGTCATCGGGGCGTTGTGTGCTACTGCGGCGCGCAAGGATGAGCTCAAGCACGATCCCGTCAATCTCCTTCAGCGCTGCCTTAAAGGCAGGCCTGTGCAGCCGTGGCGACAGAAGCGAGGCGTCAAGAGGGGCTTCGATGCGCCGCCATGTATCAGCCAGAACCACTTCAAGCGCGGCGTTCAGCTTTTCGGTGTCGATGCTTGACGAGAACAGAACCTCGATCACGGCAGCAATCACCAGCTGCATCATTTCATCCACGATATCGACTTCACCCGCCAGCTGCCAGCGTTCCAGCATCGGTTCAATGAGACGGTCAAGCGCCGGTTCAATGCCGGTAAAATTGCTCGGCTGAAAACCGGGTTGGACCAATTTGCGGTGCCGTTTCCACGCAACCTGATTGGCCGAGAGCAGGCTGTCGCCGGTGGTGGCGGCAATCCTGTGGGCACTGCGGGTGTTCTTGTCGTAATTGCTGGCATTGCGTGTCAGCACATGCTCGACATACTCGGGGTGATTGAGCAAATGCACCGTCACCGGCCCAAAGCGCATCCGAACAATATCGCCATGCTCATGTGCGGCCTCGGCCAGAAAACCCAGAGAATCTGCGCTAAACTCGGTAAGTGAGCCCCAAATCAACGCTCCCTTTGGCCCGGGTGCGCGCTTCATTTAGGGTAGTTCCCTTTTTCAAAGCTACGCGCCCAACGCGCGGCAACCACCGCTTTTGTGGCCGCATCCAGCCCATCAAAACTGTTCTTCT
Organism: Lentibacter algarum; assembly: GCF_018860975.1. Taxonomy (GTDB): domain Bacteria; phylum Pseudomonadota; class Alphaproteobacteria; order Rhodobacterales; family Rhodobacteraceae; genus Lentibacter; species Lentibacter algarum_A. The sequence goes on along the minus strand of NZ_JAHKQI010000005.1, from coordinate 698,238 downwards.
TGTAGCCAGCAAGACTGTCGACATAAGCGCGCAGTTTTGGCTCGAACGCCTCAAAGCCGTCGAGCGACAACTGCCTGTAAACTTTGGCAAGCTCTTCAACCGGGTTGGCTTCCAGCGCGTCAAATCTGATCTCAACGATCCGCCCTTCAGGCACGGAAGGCAGGTCTTCGTAAAAGGCGTCATACATCGTCTCGTGGCGCTGTAGTATGCCCTCGTCAATGGCGCTGATGTCTGGCTTTTGCAGATAGGTATACCAGCCAGCAGTGTCAAAAAAGTGCCGCTGCGACTGAAACACGCGGTAAGGATCGCGGTGAATATGCACAAACCTCGCGTCCGGAAACATCTCAAGTATGGTGCGAATGCGCGCAGTATGCGGCGGCGACTTGATCAGCAGCGCCCGCGCATCATCCAGCGAGAGCTTCTTGCAAAACCGCACAAAGGCCGCTTTCCACTTGCCGACTTCACGCGGTTCGACATCACGAAATGTCATGTAACGATCGTAATGTTGCATCCGGTTCGGAAAGCTGGTGCCAAGGTAAAGCGAGGTCAGCGTCATCAACAGCGGCGCAAACTCGTCCTCCTGCGGCGAGCTGAACTTCAACGCCATGTTGTCCATAGGCCGCGTCTCGGGCACCAGCCAGGGGAACATCCTTGTGGTGAAATTTTCTGTAGTCAAAAACGTGTAGGGGTTCACCACTTGGTAGGTGTTGGGAAACTGGAACTGCGCTTCGTCCTGCGCCAGAAGCTCGTGCAGCAACGTCGTGCCGCTGCGCCAATGCCCGAGCACAAACAGCGGCGGGCGGGTTAGTTTTACCTGCTCGACAGCCCGCCCGTAGCGCAGCGCCTCAACCGCCGCAAACACCGAGTTTGACAGGCTCGCCAGCGTGATAACAGCAGCGCGGTGCCAATAGGCAGGCGAAACCCGAAAGCGGTTCTGCATCAGCAATTTGCACCACTTTCCAAAGGTAATACCCGTCAGGTAATTGTGGCTTATGCTCCAGCGATGCTTAAGGCCGTTTTTCATTTAGTTTCCTTGCCCGATCGCGCATACTGTAGCCATATTGTGAGAGAAATACTTTGAAAGTAAAGCAGGAGCGCGGCACTTGACCATCCCATCGCATGTTATTGAAATGCTGCACAAAGTGCGCGCTCGCTTTCAGGCGGCGCCGTTGAAAGAGCGCATGCTGCCAAATGACGCCGACTTCACAACTCTACGTCCGGTGCGCAAAGCCAGCGCGGCCTCGGTGAACAAATACTGGAGCCGTCTGTCAGAAGTCGCCTCACCGGATGACCAGCAGGCCATAGCCGACCCGCTGACAATGACCGAACCAGACCAGTTCAGCGCCAATATCGAGAACTTTATCGGCACCGTCAAAATGCCGGTCGGTATCATCGGCCCCTTGCGCATCAACGGGCTGAACGCGCATGGCGACTATCACGTGCCGATGGCCACAACCGAGGCAGCTTTGGTTGCCTCCTATGCACGCGGCGCCTACGCCGCGACAAAGTCGGGCGGCATCAGCACAGCCCTGCTCTATGAAGGCGTCATTCGTACACCGGCCTTTGTGTTTGACGAGTTGCTCAATGCGGGCCTCTTCGTTGAGTGGGTCGTCAGCCAGATCGACAGCCTCAAAGCCAAGGCCGAAGGCACAACCAATCACGGCAAGCTTGTTTCGGTCGAGCCGGTGATCGACAACAACATCGTCTTTCTCATTTGCCGCTACACAACAGGCGACGCGGCAGGCCAGAACATGGTGACAATCGCGACCAACGCGCTGTGCGAAGATATCGCCGCGCGCTGCCCCGTGCCTTTGAAGGCATGGTATATCGAGGGCAACTTTTCGGGCGACAAGAAAGCATCGTTTCTCGGTTTGGTCACAGGGCGCGGACGCAAAGTCAGCGCTTCAGTCACGCTGTCGGCGGAGGTGGTCGAAAAGACGCTCGGCACCACAGTGCAAGCCATGCTGGATTACGGACAAGTCGCCAATCTCGGCTCGCATTTGTCCGGTCAGCTCGGCGCACAGGCGCATTTCGCCAACGGCCTCGCAGCGCTTTACATTGCCACAGGCCAAGACGCGGCCTGCGTCGCCGAAGGCGCTATCGGCATCACCCGCATGGAGGCCCGCGACGACGGACTGTTCTGTTGCGTGACCATGCCAAACATTCTTGTCGGCTCTGTCGGCGGCGGCACATCACTGCCAAGTCAGTCAGCCGGGCTGAACATTCTGGGGCTCAAAGGCGCGGGCAAAGGTGCGGCATTGGCCGAAGTTGCCGCCGCCACCTGCCTCTGCGGAGAAATCTCCATCGTCGCCGCTATCGCCGCCGGGCATTTCACCCGCGCACATGAAAATCTGGCCCGCCACAGATGAGTTTCTCTGCCCTCTGGACATATCAAAAAGAGCGCTTCCCGCTGGCGCAAACCATGCCGCTTCTGGCCGTGTTCTCCGCCGCGAGCCTCACCGTCTCGGCCGAGCTGTCAGGCCGCGATTTGCCAAGCTACGGGGCTTACATCGCAGGCTTCATTGTTGCGCTTATGCTGTTCTTTCAAATGCGGGTCTGCGACGAGTATAAAGACCTTGAGGATGACACCCGTTACCGCCCTGAGCGCCCTATCCCCCGCGGCCTCGTCTCGCTCCGCCAGATTATCACGCTTGGCCTTGCCTCCCTTCCCATCGCTGCTTTCGCAACTTGGACGTGGCATCCGCCCGCGCTTTGGCTGCTGGCACTGGTCTGGGCGTGGCTAGCGGCCATGACAGCCGAGTTCGGCGCGCCTGAGTGGCTCAAAGCGCGCCCCGTGCTCTACTTGCTCAGCCATATGCTGATCATGCCGCTGATCGACCTTTTGCTCACCGGCTTTGAGTGGCTTCCCGCAGGTTCCGCTGCCAACGGGCTCTGGCTGTTTCTGGCGCTGTCCTTCGTCAACGGTTGTGTGCTCGAAATCGGCCGCAAGCTCTGGGCGCCCGAGGCCGAAATCACTGGCGTCGATACATACTCCCGCCTCTGGGGGCCGCGCAAAGCAGCCCTTGTCTGGAGCGCATGCGTCCTGCTCTCCTTCGCGCTCTTGCTTGCGGTCTGCCAAGCCACTGGCGCGCTTTGGGTTGGTCTTATGTTTGGCGGGTTTGGCGCAGCACTCTGCCTGTCAGCCGCCGCTAAATACGTCAAAAACCCAACACCTGAAGCCCAAAAGCAGCTTGATACCCTCGCTGGCCTCTGGGTGTTTGACTGCTACGCCATCGCCGGTTTTGCACCGCTTGTTCTAAGGATGCTCTGATGTCGCTGATTGTCACACAGGAAGACGCGCGCGAGGTCGAGGTCGTCGGTGGCAAGGCCGCCGCCCTCGCACAATTGGCTGGCTTCGGTTTCAACCCGCCTGCATTCTTTGTGATCAAAGCTGACGCATTCGAGACATCCGGCCAGATCAAAGGCCTTAAAGCCGCGCTCAAGAACTTGGGTAAAGGCCCCTTCGCCGTGCGCAGTTCTGCCCGTCAGGAAGACGGCGCCGAGCACAGCCATGCAGGCCAGTTTGACACCCACTTGAACGTGCAAGCCGCCGATGTAGGCAAAGCCGCCAAGCAAGTCTGGCAGTCCGGCTTTTCGGAAACGGTTGCAACCTACCGCGCTCTGAAAACCGGGGCCGCCGCTGAGGGCCCCGCCGTCATCGTCCAACAGATGATCGACGCACACGCCGCCGGCGTTGCCTTTTCCGCTGACCCCGTCACAGGCCTGCGCGGACAGGTGACTATCTCGGCCATCGCGGGCTTGGGCGAGCGTTTGGTCTCAGGCGAGGAAGACGGCGAAGACTGGAGCGTTGGCAAAACCGCCTCTGGCCCCGCCAAACCCGAAGTGCTTACATCTGACGAAGCGCTGCAAGTCGCCGCTCTGGCACGCAAGTCCGAAGAAGCCTTCGGCCTGCCGCAAGACATTGAATGGGCGCTTGACGCTGACGGGCTGCACATCCTGCAATCGCGTCCGATCACCACGCCGCTTTTGCCCCTGCCGCAGCCTGACGCGCACCTGACGATCTTTGACAATTCCAACATCGTCGAGAGTTACCCCGGCATGGTCAGCCCGCTGACCTACTCGTTTGCGGTGCATGTCTACACCCGCGTTTATCAGGCCTTCGTGCGGCTGCTCGGCGTGCCTGAAAAGACCGTTGAAGAAAACGCCGCGGTGTTTTCCAACATGCTCGGCGTGGTTGACGGGCGGGTCTATTACAACCTCGTCAACTGGTATCGCGCGCTGGCTTTGCTGCCCGGTTTCTCGCTCAACCGCGCCTATATGGAAACCATGATGGGCGTCGATACGCCCATGCCTGCCGAGGTCACAGACAGTATCGGCCCGCCCCCCGCAAAGGGCCTCAAGAAGCTGCTTGAATACCTCAAACTCATCAAAGTCGCTGGCAATCTGCTCTGGCAAGCCTTCCGTCTGCCCCGCACCCGCGCGCGCTTTAACGCGCGGCTTGATGCGGCGCTCAACAGCGGGTTTGAAGTCAGCACAGCCGGCCCAACCGCCCTCGCCGCCGAGTATCGCCGCATTGAAAGCACCCTGCTTGACCGCTGGGATGCGCCGCTGATCAACGACTTTCTGTGCATGATCGCCTTCGGTGCTTCGCGCAATATGCTTGAAAAATGGCTTGGCGCTGACGGGCTCACTCTGCACAACGACGTGATGATCGGTCAGGGAGATATCATCTCTGCCGAGCCAGCTCAGCGCATCGCCACGATGGGGGCGATGGTGCGTGAGGCAGGCCTGGCCGAGGCCCTTGGCCAGCACGGATTAGGCGCACTTGACGCACACCCAGCTATCGCTGCGGAGGTGCGATCCTACCTCGACAAATTCGGTGACCGCTGCACAGAAGAGCTCAAACTTGAGAGTATCCCGCTCACAGAAGACCCGACAAGCCTGCTGCAAGCTATCGCCTTCAGTGCCACGCGTGACAGCGTCGAGAAACATGACACGCAAGAGCCCAACTGGGCCGCGCTCTTTCCCAAAGCACCGCTCAAGCGCCGCGTTGCAAAGTGGGTGATCAGCTGGACAAAGAACCGCGTGCGTGACCGCGAGAACCTGCGTTTTGAGCGCACCCGCATCTTCGGCTACACGCGCCGTGTTTTCCTTGCGCTCGGGCGCGAGTTCGCGGCGCGTGGGCTGCTCAAAGCCCCGCGTGACGTGTTTCACCTCACCACGCAAGAGGTGCTCGGCGCGGTCGAAGGCGCAGGCCTTTCGGCTGATCTCAAAGCGCTGGTGGCCCTGCGCAAAGCGGCAAGCCAAGCCGCCGCCCAGCGCCCTGATCCGCCCGAGCGGATCGAGCTGCGCGGCCCCGCAATCGCTCCTGTCTGGAACGAAACACCCGTAGAGAAAGACAGCGCAACGGCCCGCAGCGCCACAGGCTGCTCGGCAGGTCAAGTCACAGCCCGCGCCCGTGTGATCCGTGACCCGCGCACAGAGGCGCTTGAGCCCGGCGACATCCTCGTTGCGCGTCACACAGACCCGGGCTGGATCGCGGTGTTTTGCAACGCCTCGGCAATCGTGGTCGAGCGCGGCTCGCTTTTGTCACATTCCGCCATCGTTGCGCGTGAGCTGGGCATCCCCTGTGTCGTGGGCCTCAAAGGCGCAACACAATGGATAGAGAACGGTGAGTTGATCAGCGTTGACGGTGCAACAGGCCAAGTGGAGCGCATAGATGCAGACCTCTGAGATTGAAAGCAAAGCCGACTTCGAGCACATCCGCTATGCACAACTCTGGGAAGATGCCGACGTGCTGACCAAAGGCTTGGGCGACTGCAAAGGCGGCACGCTGGTGTCGATCTGCTCGGCGGGCGACAACGCGCTGGCTATGCTGACGCTCGACCCGGCGAAGGTCGTGGTGGTTGACCTGTCCCTCGCCCAGATCGCCTGCCTCAAGCTGCGTATCGGCGCTTTCACAAACCTCACACACCCCGAGTTTTTGCAGCTCATGGGCGCACGACCAAGCGACAACCGTAAGGCGCTTCTCTCCAAGGCATTGAAAGGCACCGACGCCGAAACAACCGCCTACTGGCAAGGCTTGGCCGACGAAGTCGAGCAACACGGCGCAGGCGGTGCGGGCAAGTTCGAGCGCTACTTTCGCATCTTCCGCACGCGGCTTCTGCCTTTCGTGCACAGCCGCAAAACCATCGACGATACCTTCGTGTCGCGGCCCAAGCCCGAGCGTCAGAAGTTCCTCGATACGCGCTTTAACACATGGCGCTGGCGGCTGCTGCTAAATGCGTTTTTCTCGCGCTTCGTGATGGGCCGTATGGGCCGCGACAAAGCCTTCTTTGATCACGTAGAAGGCAGCCCTGCCGAGCACGTCGCAAGGCGCATTCACCATGCCGCCGTGGAGTGCGACCCAGCCGAGAACCCCTACTTGCACTGGATCCTCAAAGGCACGCACGGTGACGCCCTGCCGATGACATGGCGTGAGGAGCACTACGAAACAATCAAAGCGCGGCTTGATAGGCTTGATATCAGGCCCGGTTCGCTTGAGGCCTTCGTCTCCACCGGAGAAAAGGCCGACGGTTTCAACCTCTCTGACATTTTTGAATATATGTCCGCCGAGGTTTTCGAGCAGGTCTATGGCAGTGTGCTTGCCGCTTCCGCACCTGGCGCGCGGCTGGTCTATTGGAACATGATGGTGCCGCGCCGTGTGCCCCCCGCTTTTGCGCAGCAAGTCACCACGCTGACAGCGCTAGAGGACACACTCAAGGCCCAAGACAAAGCATTCTTTTACTCCGATTTTGTGGTTGAGGAAGTCACCTGATGAGCGTCACCTTGCAGATCATCCTTGCGCTTGCCTCTGTCGCCACGCTGCTCTGCCTCATGGCGGTGGTGCGCTGGCTGGCGGCGCGCAGCGATATCGGCTCTGAGGTGCAGCGCAAGCTTGTTCACATTGGCACAGGCCTCTACGCGCTCACCCTGCCTTGGCTGTTTCCAACGCGTTGGCCTGTCTACTTTCTGGTTGGTCTCACACTTCTGGTTATGCTCGTTTTGCGCCTCCCCGGCTCCAAACTCGGCAAGACCCTGCACAGCGTCGAGCGGCAATCATATGGTGATTTCCTGCTCGCAATCTCCGTTGCCGTTTGCCTGTTTCTGGCGCAAGAGCAGCTCTTCCTTTACGTGCTCCCGATCGCCGTTCTCACGCTTGCCGATGCCGCTGCAGCGCTGGCCGGAAGCAATTACGGAACCAAGTTTTTCAAGGTCGAGGAAGGCCAGAAAAGCATCGAAGGCAGCGCCGTCTTTTTCACCCTCACCTTGCTGATAGCTGTCTTCTGCCTCATGCTGATGACACCCCTGCCACCAGCAAACATCATCGTGCTTTCGCTTATGGTCGCGGGGTTTGGCACTTTGGTTGAGGCAGTCAGCTGGCGCGGGTTTGACAACTTGTTCCTGCCCGTTGGCCTGCTGATCTTCCTGTTCTTTCACGCCCAAAACCCGCTGCTCGAGCTGCTTTTAACGGCAGCACTTTTCACCGTTAGCATACTCGCCTTTCTCAAAATTGCGCCCATGCTTGGCCTCAGCAGACACGCCGCGCGGGTCTATGTGATCACTGTTTTCGTCCTGCTCGCAGTGACCGAGATGCAAAATGCCGTGATGCCTATTCTTGCGCTCGGTGCGCACGCCTGGAGCCGCAGTGTCACGCCTTGCTCTGGCAAATACCCAGATCTCGACATCGTCGCAGGGCTGGCTTTTCTCAGCCTCGGCTGGCTGACGCTGGGCAATGCCTCGGGCTGGAACGCGATATCCTTTTATGGCCTCACCGCGATGTCTTTGGTCACGGGCCTTTGCGCCGTAGCACTCTCAAAAAGCGCGTTGTTTGCGCGGCTCGCGTCGTTGCTGGCAATCACTGCGGCTCTCTGCGGTATCCGCTTCGTGGTGATTGGCCTCAATCCTGAAACGACAAACTGGAACGGGCCGATGTGGGGGCTGGTCATCGCCTGCCTTGTCTTGGCAGCGGTCGTGCCCTCACTCTTTGCGCAGGCCTTTGCCAAGGCCCGTGTGACAAAGCTTGCGCTCATGTCGCTGCTCATACCGCTTCCTGCTTACCTGATGGTGATAGATTTTTCGAGGTTCACACTATGACGCAACATGTGTTTCAAGCCGAGGGCGCAAAGCTCACCGTGTTTCTTGACGGCCCCGAATGGGACGGTGCGCCGACAGCGACAATCGGCGCTTTCACCTGCAAAGCCGAAACGGCCGGAGCTGACGTCTTGCAGCAAGCGATCACCTTCGCCCGCGCGCAAGGCCTCTCTCGCGTCATCGGCCCGATGGACGGCGACACATGGCACAGCTACCGCTTTGTCACCGAAAGCGATGGCAGCCCTGCCTTCCTGCTTGAGCCGCGCGAAACCCCTATGCCGCTGGAGCTGTTCAAAGTCGCAGGCTTCACCGAAATCAGCCAGTATTTCTCGGCCCGCGTGCCGCTGACGCAAACCGCGCTCACCAAGCCCGCGTCAACCGACACTTTCACCATCGAACCGTGGGATGGCACCAACCCCGAAGCGCTGTTCAATCAGGTGTATGACCTTTCAAGCGAGGCTTTCTCGCAGAACATGTTTTACAAACCTATCAGCCGCGAGGCCTTCCTCGCGATGTATATGCCAATGGTGCCAATGCTCAAACGCGAATTGATCTTTTTTGCGCGGCGGCCCGATCAAAGCCTCGCGGGCTTCCTCTTTGGAACGCCGAACTTTGCCGAAGGCCCGCAGCCAAGCAGCGCGATATTGAAAACCTACGCCAGCCTTGAGCGCGGCGCAGGGCAGCACCTCGCTTATGCCTTTCACAAAGCCGCCGCCGCTGCAGGTTATGACACCGCCATTCACGCACTCATCCACGATGACAACCAGTCCGCCGAGCGCAGCGCCGCCGAGGGGGCTGATGTCTTCCGCCGCTACGGGCTGTTCGGGCTAAAGCTCGATGGGTAGCATCCTCAACGACTTTAACGCTGCCGTTGCGCGGCACCCCGAGCGCGTGGCAATCGTTGATGGAGCGGGCATAAGCACCACCTTCACCGAGCTGCAAAACCGGGCTGAAGGCCTCGCACGCACATGGCATCGCAAAGGCATCCGTAAGGGTGATCGCGTGCTCTTGGCGATGGGCATCGGAACTGATCTCTACGCAAGCCTCGCGGCGCTCTGGTCGCTCGGCGCGACAGTCGTTCTGCCCGAACCCGCGATGGGGCTCAAAGGCCTGCGTCACGCTGCCCGCGTCACCAAGCCCGCGGCGTTTTGCAGTGCGGGCGCCTACGGCTTGCTCAAGTTTGCCCTGCCCGAGCTTTGGCCAATGAAACACCTGCGCCCACACAAGAGCAGCGGTGCTGCACCTGGCTTGCCGCCGCCCTCCGAGACAGACATCGCTCTCATTTCTTTTACCTCCGGCACCACAGGCATGCCCAAGGCAATCCCGCGGAGTCACGCGTTTCTCAGCGCGCAGCACCGCGCCATCGCGCCGCTTTTGCACAGTGACAAGCCCGAGCGCGATCTGGTCACGTTTCCCGTGTTCGTCTTGATCAACATCGCCAGCGGCCAAACCTCTGTGCTGCCCAACTGGAAGATGTCACGGCTTGGCAAACTCGCCCCCACGCAGCTTGAACACTGGATCACCAGCCAGAATGTCACCCGTGCCTTACTGCCCCCCTCGCTCTGTGAAAAGCTCGCTCAAACGCAGATTCCTGCCACGCTGCACACCGTCTTCACGGGTGGCGGGCCGGTGTTTCCCGACATGCTCGCAGCCCTCAACACCGCCAAGCCAAGCCTGAAAGCGGTCTGTGTTTATGGCTCAACCGAGGCCGAGCCGATCGCCCATCTGCCTGCTCATGACATCACGGCTGATGACCACGCGCTGATGACCTCCGGCAAAGGCCTGCTCGTCGGCACGCCTGTTGATGTCGTCAATGCGCGTGTGCAGCAGGGCGAAATTCAAGTCGCAGGCGCGCATGTAAACAGCGGCTATCTTGACCCCGCCCATGACGCCGAAAACAAGATCGTCGAAGGCAAAACTATCTGGCACCGCACCGGCGATGCAGGATATTTTGATGCCCATAACCGCCTTTGGCTGCTGGGGCGGGTCGGCTCGGAGGTCGACACAGCCATAGGCCCTGCCTTCCCGTTTTCTATCGAAGTTGCTGCACGGCAGTGGCAAGGGGTTGCGCAATGCGCTTTGGTCGCCGTCAACAGCACCGCAACGCTTGCCGTCGCCGGAGACACAGCGCAACGCGCGACGTGGACAAACAATGCCGCCAAGCTCGGCATCACTTCTGTCAAATCCGTCAGCCACATCCCGATGGACAGACGCCACGCGTCAAAGGTTGACCGCGCGGCATTGCTCAAACTGCTCTAGCGCATAGAAAAAAGGCCGCGCTCTCGCAAGCACGGCCCTCTCGATGTCTTTGCCTATAGCTTACTCAGACGGGCCGAGCGCCGACAGACCTTTCAAAATGTCGATGGCATAGGCGAGCTGATAGTCGTCAACCCGCAGCTTGGCAGCGGCAAGCGCTTTTTCCTGATCGCGCTTGATTTGCTCGATCTCGTCTTCAGTCAGACTGTCATTGCTGATGCTGCCGCGCAGGTCAGCCTCGGTGCGTGCCTTGAACTTGACGTCCGCCTCCTCGGCCTCTTCTTCGGTGCGGCGTGGTTGCTCGACAACGATATCAGGTGAAACGCCAAGCGCCTGAATAGAGCGGCCCGATGGTGTGTAGTAGCGAGCCGTCGTCAGGCGCATCGCCCCTTCGCCCCGCAGTGGCATCACAGTTTGAACCGAGCCTTTCCCGAAGCTCTTGGTGCCAACCACAATCGCGCGGCGATGATCTTGCAGCGCTCCGGCAACGATCTCTGACGCCGAGGCCGAGCCACCGTTGATCAACACAACCAGTGGCTTGCCACCGGTCAAGTCACCCGCAACCGCGTTAAAGCGGTCGCCGTCTTCAGGCTTGCGGCCGCGTGTCGACACGATCTCGCCACTCTCAAGGAAGGCATCCGATACTTTGATCGCCTGTGTCAGCAAGCCACCGGGGTTGTTGCGCAGATCAAGGATAAAGCCGTTAACCTTGTCCATGCCGCCCGCTTCCTCAACTTGCTTGGCAATGCCGGCTTCAAGGTTGGGGTAGGTCTGGTCGTTGAACGTGGTCAGGCGCAGAACAACTGTCTTGCCTTCGATGCGCGAGCGCACCGCCGTCAGTTTGATGGTGTCGCGGATGATCGAAATTTCCAGCGGCTCGTCAGCGCCTTCACGGGCAACGGTGATCACGATCTCGCTGCCAACGGGCCCGCGCATCATTTCGACGGCTTCATCAAGCTGAAGGCCAAGCAGGCTCTCGCCGTCAACATGAGTGATGAAATCACCAGCCTCGACACCGGCCACATCAGCGGGTGTGCCGTCGATCGGGCTGACAACTTTCACAAAGCCGTCTTCCTGCGTCACTTCGATGCCAAGACCGCCGAACTCACCGCGCGTCTGCACGCGCATATCAGCGGCGTCATCAGGGCTCAGGTAGCTTGAGTGCGGGTCAAGCGAAGTGAGCATCCCGTTGATCGCGGCTTCGATAAGATCGCCCTCGTCAACTTCCTCGACATATTGCGCGCGGATCCGCTCAAAGATGTCGCCGAACAGATCAAGCTGCTGGTAAACGTCTGTAGTTTTGGCTGATTCTTGCGCCAAAAGCGGCGCCGCGACTTGCGTGGTGATCACCAGCCCCGCCAAAGTGCCGCCCGCGGCAGCCATCAGAAACTTCTTCATTGCTCAATCATCCTTTACTGACCGGAACCACCCCTCGGGATTTACCGGCTTGTTGTTTTCTCTTACTTCCAAGTAGAGCGTTTCTGAAAGATCACTTCCAGCCCCGTTTTCAACTTGGGTCAAAATTTCGCCGACAGCCGCACTCTGGCCGCCCATCAGGCCAAGCGGCGCGCCCTCGGCAAGCACGTCTCCCGTGGTTGCATACACTACATCAAGCCCGCCGAACACCATCAACAGCCCGTTTTGCGGTTCAAGTATCATCACGTTTCCGAAGTCGAGCAGCGGGCCTTGGTAACGCACTGTCGCAGCCGCAGGATTGCTGACAAGAGCACGGGGGCGCGTGGCGATCAGAACACCCTCGCGTTTAATGCCTGCGGCATCGGCCTCACCTGCACTGCGCAAAATGCGGCCGGCAACAGGCAAAGGCAGCGTGCCCTTACGTGTCTCAAGCACATCGTTTGCAAGTTCAACAGGGCCGCCGCTGATCTGCCAGAGGCTTGAAGCAAAGCTCTCAAGCGTATCGGCAGTCGCAATAAGCAGGGCCGTTTTCACCGGGTCTTCAATAAACTTTTTCGGCAGATCGACGCGGTCAGCGATAGCCTGGTTCAACTCGGTGCGCGCCTCTTGTGCTCCGGAAAGGCCCTTTTGCAAGTTGCTCTCGGCGTTGGCCTGTAGCGCTCGCAGGGTGCTCACCTCGTCAAGCTTGGCGCGCAACTCGGCCGCCTGCAGCGCCAGCGCTGGTGTCATCTCAGACACGATCATACCGGCCCGCGCCGTGCCCAAAGCCCCCTCGGGGTGCAAAAACAAACTCGGAGAGCCAACCCGCCCGCGCGCTTGCAGCACGGTTAGCAAGCCAGCGATCTCTTCTTCCTGTGCTGTCAACTCAAGCGTCAACGCGCGCTCGCGGATCGTCACCCGCCGCAAGCCCGAGCGCACCGCTCCAAGGCCTGCTTCAAAGGCGCGCACTGTCTGGGTCAGCGCCGCGACACGGTCTTTGCCGCTCTTGGCCTTGCCCAGCGCAAGCTCGGCGGCCTGCACTTGCTCAAGCGCTGCCTTTGCCGCTTCGGCGGGGGGCTGCTCTTGTGCATTTGCCGCTGATCCAGCCACAAGGGCCGCAGCTAAAAGGCAAGCGCGCATTGTCATGTGATCAGGTTCACTCCGGTCATTTCTTTAGGCTGTTTCAAGCCCATCAAACTCAGGATGGTCGGCGCCAAATCACTCAAACGCCCTTCCCGCAGCTTCGCACCCTTCGGCCCGCCAAACAACAACGCCGGCACGGGGTTTGTAGTGTGCGCAGTGTGCGGCCCGCCCGTTTCAGGGTCAATCATCATCTCGCAGTTGCCGTGGTCAGCCGTCACGATCATCGCGCCTCCGGCCTTCTCAAGCGCCGCCATAACCCGCCCAAGCCCTGCATCAACGGCTTCACATGCCTTGATAGCGGCCTTCAAGTCGCCCGTATGGCCGACCATATCGGGGTTGGCATAGTTGGTGACGATCATGTCAAAACCGTCTTCTATCGCCCCGACAAAAGCGTCGGTCACCTCCGCCGCACTCATCTCGGGTTGTAGATCATAGGTCGCAACCTTTGGGCTCGGCGCCATGTAGCGCTCCTCACCTTCGTAGGGCGTCTCTACCCCGCCATTGAGAAAGAAGGTCACATGCGGATATTTCTCTGTTTCCGCACAGCGAAACTGCCGCTTGCCCTGCTTTGACACCCATTCGCCCAGCGTGTTGATGATCTCGCGCGCAGGAAACACCGTGCTCATATAGGTGTTATGCGCATCAGAATACTCAACCATACCCAGTGCCGCCGCCAGCTTGGGGCGCTTACCGGTATCAAAGCTGTCAAATGCGGGGTCAGCGATTGCCGCCAATATTTCGCGCGCCCGATCCGCCCTGAAATTGAGGCAAAACAAGCCGTCGTCGTCTTGCATCCCGTCGTAGCCCGCAAGCACCGTGGCAGAGATGAACTCGTCGGTTTCGCTGCGGTTATAGGCGTTGGAAATTGCGCCGTGGGCATCTGCGGCCCTATAGCCGCTCTCTCCGAGCACCATTGCATCGTATGCTTCCTTCACCCGCTCCCAACGGTTGTCGCGGTCGAGCGCAAAATAGCGGCCCGTGACAGTGGCAATCCGCGCGCCCTCCGGCAGTGCTTCTTGTAACGTCGTGAAATAGCCGTAGGCCGACTTTGGCGCAACATCGCGGCCGTCGCTTATCGCATGCAAACATACAGGCACGCCGGCGTCGGTTATGGCGTTTATCGCCGCGATGAAGTGGCTGAGGTGCCCGTGCACCCCCCCGTCAGACACCAGCCCAAGCAAATGCGCCGTGCCGCCTGTGGCTTTGAGGGTGTCGATAAACGCCAGCAGAGCAGCCTCCTCAAAGAAGCTTCCCTCCTCGATCGACAAGTCGATCTGCCCGAGGTCCATCGCCACAACCCGCCCCGCGCCAATATTGGTATGGCCCACCTCCGAATTGCCCATCTGCCCGCGCGGCAAGCCAACGTCAGGGCCGTGCGTCGTCAAAAACGTTGAGGGGCACTCTGCAAGCAGGCGGTCATAGTTGGGTGTCTCGGCAAGCAGCGGCGCGTTGGCCTCTGGGCTGTCAGAATGGCCCCAACCGTCAAGGATACATAAAACAACAGGTTTCGGGGTGCTCATGGGCCAGTTTCCTCTTTGCTGACGCATGTAAGCCCTGCGCCGCCTCGAGGCAACCGCCCAAGGGGCTGTTAGCGCAACCGATCAACGCAAAAGCGCGCCCATATGCTCGGCGATCGCCCGTTCTCCGGCCGCCTTAAGCGCCGCGTCATCAAGCCCGGCACGCTGGCAATACTCGGCAACCTCCTGCCGCGCCTGCGCTCCAACTTCCATGACACGCGCTGGTGTGCCGTCAAACTCGGTGTCAAACACCGCCGCAACAAGCCCCTCGATGTGGCCCTGGTGGCCCGCATCCGGCGCGTCGGGCGCTTGTTCGGCAATCTTGGGCAAAGCCTCGCCGCGCACGACATCCTCAAAGGCTTCGCGCATCTCGACGCGCTGCTCGGGGCTGAAACGCACACCGCTCTCGGCCTCGGCTTTATTGAGCGCCTCTTCCAGAACCTCCATAAGCTGCGGCAAAGCACGCGCCCGCACAGCGGCGCTCATCGGCATGCTACGGGTGGCATCTTCAGCAAGCTGCCTAACATCAATCTGCGCCGGATTGATTTTTGACAAGTTTGCCGCAGCTCCGCGTTTCTTGAAAAATCCGAACATCGCTCTGGTCCTTAAGTCCTGTGATACGGCGCACCGGCGAGAATAGACGCCGCGCGGTATAGTTGCTCGCTGAGCATGACACGCACCAGCATATGCGGCCAGACCATCTTGCCAAAACTGAGAGAAAAATCGGCTTTGGCGCGCAGGCCCGGTGCAATTCCGTCAGCTCCGCCAATCACAAAGGCGACGTCCTGCGAACCGGCATCGCGCCAGCCAGCCAGCCGCTCGGCAAACTGCGGTGAGGTCTCAAGCTTGCCGCGTTCGTCCAAACAAACAAGCACGCAGCCTTTGGGCAAAGCGCGCTCAAGCAACGCCGCCTCGGCCTCCATGCCGCCGCCTTTTCTGTCGTCAAGCTCATGAATTGTCAGCGCGGTAAGGCCAAGCCCGCGGCCCGTGCGCTCAAAGCGCTGCACATAGTCGTCTATCAGCGCCTTTTCAGGCCCGCTCTTGAGCCGGCCCATAGCGCAGATATGCACGCGCATTTAGCTGTTCGCCGTGTCTGGCGTCAGCCACATCTTCTCAAGCTGGTAAAACTCGCGCACTTCAGGGCGGAAGACATGAATAATGATATCGCCAGTGTCGATCAAAACCCAGTCGCCAGTGCCCTTCCCCTCAATCTTGGAAAAGCGGCCGTGCTCGACCTTCAGCTTCTCGGCCAGCTTCTCGGCCAGTGCCGTGACTTGCCGCGAAGAGCGCCCCGAACAGACGACCATATAGTCGCCCATAGAAGACTTGCCGCGCAGATCAATCTGCACGATATCTTCGGCTTTGTCGGCTTCAAGCGTGGCGAGGATCACAGCAAGCAGCTCGTCGCTGGTCAATGGATCAAACTCTTTGCTCTGTTTAAGTGGGCTCATTGTGGCCTCAGCAGTGTCGGGTGACAGGGGTAAACCCTCCTTCTGGCGCACCTGCGAAAGCTCCGGTGCCGAGCATAAATTGATTCTAGCACCGCATATGCAACTTCTCAATGACAGCTTCAAGCGCGCAATTTCCTGCGACCAATTTGAGACAAACTCCGCTAAAACTTTATGAACGGGCTGGAAAAAGTCATCCCTTTGACGCAAGGACAAAGCACTTAAGGGGGAACTGCTATGCGAATTGCTGCTTACATCATCGCCGGATGCCTTGCTTTGGCAACACCCGCTGCGGCTCAAGGCGGGGCTCAGGAAGAGGCTGCAACAGCCACGCAACCTGCGACTGCCGCGTGGCAAACACGCGTTGAGGGCTCGCAACATATTGCAGCCGCGAGCAACCGCGGCGGCCAAACCGCGATTGTGAACTTCTCCAAAGACAGCAAGAATGCAACGTTGTTTGTAACGGGCCTCTGGAAAACCCGCCCGCTCGACTTGCGCCTCTGGGTCGCCTACCCCGGCAACAAGCGCAGCTATATCGACACCTACCGCTTTGCCAAGATCGTCGAGCATGACGGCAAGTTCGCCTATCTCCTCGAAATCCCGCCCTCTCAACTGCGGCCTCTGCGCGGCGGCGAGATGCTGGTGATCGAAGACCTCAACCACCGCGCCCAGATCCCGCTGTCCGGCTCGTCAAAGGCCATCACCGCAGCCCAACAAAGCGCGGCAGCCAGCTGAGGCAGCGACCTGCGTGTTTCCACAACTTCGGTTGGAGTGTCTGCTGAAAGCCGCAATGAGGTTGATCGCTTGATCGTGCAGCTAGAGAAACACCGAAAGCAGCGCCCAAGCAAGTGTCTCGCTGATCAATTGAGTCGCGCCCAAAACATCGCCCGTATGCCCGCCGATGTAGCGCTTTGCCTGCCAGCCAAGAAGCGCCGTCACGAGCAGCATAACCGCCAGCGTCACAAGGCCTGCAACGCCTAAGAACAGCGCCAAAAACACCGCCGCAACCCCGCCAAGAAGCAAAGCCATTGGCGCCCGCCCTTCGGCCAGAACGCCCATACCGTCGCCGCGGGCAGGTGGTAAAACTTCAAGCAACAGCACCATCATGTAACGGCTCGAAAACCCTATCATCAGAAAAGCCAGCAAGCCTGCTTGCGCTCCTATTGCGCCGATAGACGTGACCCAAACTCCGAGGCAAATGATCAGCGCCGCAACCCCGTAGCTACCGATAGAACTGTCGCGCATGATCTCAAGCCGATGCGCTGTGTCACGCCCGCCGCCGATCCCGTCGGTATAGTCGGCCAAGCCGTCAACATGCAGCGCTCCGGTGAGCAAAACCAACGCCGTGAGCGCGCCCAAAGCCGCCAGCATTGGTGCTGCACCAAGCCAGAAGAGCACCCCATATGCAGCCCAGACAATCCAGCCGATGAGCAGCCCCACAAAGGGAAAGGCCCATCGGGCCTCTGTCAGTGACGGCACATCACCCCTCACCTGCCCCGCAGGCAAACGCGTCAGCAGAATCACCGCAATGTGCAGCTCTTTGAGGCGGGCCTGCATTGGCGTCATGCCTCCGAAACACCAGCTTCCGCGAAAGTCGCCATGCCATTATGACACTCAAGCGCGCCGCGCAAAACGTTGACAGCCAAGGCAGCGCCAGACCCCTCACCAAGCGCCATTCCAAGGTTGAGCAACGGCTCCTTACCAAGCCGCTCAACAAGGCGCTTATGCCCCGCTTCAGCGCTCATGTGCGCCACAATGCAATGATCCAGAAGCTCGGGGGCGATATCGTGTAGAGGAACCACAGCCGCCGTGCAAATATAGCCATCCAGTAGCACCGGAATCGACAGCGCTCGCGCCTGCAAAACCGCACCGCAAATTGCCGCCTGCTCGCGCCCACCATAGGCCGCCAACAGGCCAAGCCCGCGCGCATCCGCATGCAGCTTGCGCCCAGTTTCAATGACCCGCGCTTTCAGCGACTGCCCGTCTTCATCAGAGCCTGTGCCGCGCCCGACCCACGACGCTGCCGTGCCGCCAAAGCCCGCACAGGCCAGCGCCGCCGCGATTGTAGAATTGCCAATACCCATCTCGCCAAGCGTCAAGGCTTGCGCGCTCGGATCAACCGCCTCGGCCCCCTTGCGCATCGCGTCAAGCACCTCGGCTTCGCTCATCGCTGGCCCCTGCGTGAAGTCTGCCGTCGGGTTCTCAAGCTCAAGCGCTACAACAGAAAGCTCGGCTCCCGCCGCACGACAAAGCTGATTGATCGCCGCACCACCACCGCTAAAATTGGCGACCATCTGCATGGTTACGCCCTGCGGGAACGGGTTCACGCCCTGGTCGCAAATGCCGTGATTTCCAGCAAACACAACCGCCTGCGCTTTGTTCAAAACAGGCCGCGCATCGCCTTGCCAGCTGGCCATGAACACAGCCAGATCTTCCAGTCGCCCCAGTGATCCAGGCGGTTTTGTCAGGGAATTTTGCCGCTCACGCGCCGCTTCAGCCGCTTCTCCATTGGCTTTAGGCAAGCTCGTCAACAGCGCCGATATTCCGTCGAGTGTCTTGATATCACTAAATATTGTCATTTGGTTTTACCTTTACTGGGTAGCCCGCGACACAAAGCCAAACAGTGTCCGATGCTTGCGCCACTCTCTGGTTAACCCAGCCAGCAGCATCTCGAAAATCGCGTGCGAGTTTGTTTTCAGGCACAATACCTGCGCCCACTTCATTTGTTACGAAAATCACGTCCGCAGTTTGCGTGGCAAGCACCTCAACCAGCGCCTCGGTTGCCGCGCGCCAGTCGTCGCCAGCGAGCATCAAATTGCTCAGCCACAGCGTCAAACAGTCAACCAATCGCGGTGCATCTCCGTCCGTTTCAACCAGTGCTTCAGGCAGCAAAACGGGCGCATGCACATCGCTCCAATTGTCGCCGCGCCGCGCACGGTGTGTGGCAATCCGCGCGCTCATTTCTTCATCGCGCGCTTCGGCTGTGGCAATGTAGACTGCCCGCCCCATAGGCTTCAGCGCCAGCTTTTCGGCCAACTGCGATTTGCCGGATCGGGCCCCGCCTATGATCAGTGTCGACTTTTCCATGGCGTTGTGGAAAAGCAGGTTTGATTGAAAAAGGAAAGCGGAAAGAAAACCAGTTTGCTCAGGCTCTCCGAACAAAAAGCCCAACTTGTCTTGCTGCGGCACGCGCCAACAGCGGGCGGCTTACGTTTGTGCGGACGCACCGATGCTCCGGCCGATCTTTCCGCCGCGCCAATCACTGACGCTCGCAGCGCTCTTGAGGGCATCACACAGATTGTCAGAAGCCCCGCCCTACGCTGTGCCCAAACCGCCGAGGCCCTCTGGCCCGACGCCAGCATCGCCCAAGACGCCCGCCTTTGGGAGCAGGACTTCGGCGATCACGACGGTATGCTCTACGCAGACCTTCCAGATCTTGGCCCCATGACCAACGCCCAACTCGCGGCCTACACGCCACCAAACGGCGAGAGTTTCACCTCGCTTTGCGCGCGCGTTCACCCCGCCCTCAACGAGCTCGCGGCAGTGGCTCAAAAGGCCCAAAGCCCCGTCGCAATCGTTGCACATGCGGGTGTCATCCGCGCCGCAATCGCCAGCACCATGCAGCAGCACAGCGAGGCTCTTGCCTTTGAGGTCGACACACTATCCTGCACCCGCCTGCGCGTCGGCCCGACGGGCGCATTTTCGGTGATCGAGGTCAACAAAACATGGGGGTGAGCGTCGCAGGTCACTTCGGAGAATGGCTCCAGGGCCGCCTTGGTCCTGACGGGCCTGTCGCGCTTGTCACCTTGCTTTGCCCTGCTCTGCATGTCCGCACAAGCGACACCGCAAGACGCGCAGTAAGACGCCCGGCAAGACGTCCGGTGTTTACTCCAGAACAACTCGCCCCCTTCTGGGAAACTCTCGAAATTCCAGCCGTCCCCCTCCCGAACCTCACCTACGATATGCCCCTCGGCGCGGGCGCGGGGGCGTCAACGGCAACGCTCATCGCCTACGCTAAACACGCTGGTTTCAGCGGTGAAGCAGAACAGCTCGTCAAAGGCTGCCTCGCCGTCGAAGGCGCAAGTGATCCGCTCATGCTTCCCGACGCAGACAGCCTCCTCTGGGCCTCTCGCGAAGGCCTCATTGTAGCGAAATACAAACGTCCGCCAGCCTGCACAGTGCTCGGCGGTTTCTGGGGCGCACCCGAGCAAACCGACGCCACCGACCAAGACTTCCCCGACATTAGCGAGCTCGCAGAAGACTGGGCAAACTTCTCCGATCTCGCCAGCCTCGGCGCAATCGCCAGCCAGTCATCCGAGCGCTGCACGGCCCTTCGCCGCTCACCTGAAACACCGTCGTGTCCGACGTCCGATCCACTACCAGACCTCGCCAAATCCCTCGGCGCTTTGGGTCACATCCGCGCCCACACAGGCTCCGCCCGCGGCCTGATCTTCCCCGTCGGAGCCGCGCCCAAACACGGCCTTGAGGCTCTCGGTGAAGCAGGCCTCACAGCAACACTCGCCTTTCAAACAGGTGCCTCATGAGTTTCGCTGCCATGATGCTCGCCGGCCTGCTCATCGACGCCCTCATCGGCTGGCCAAGCTGGCTATTCAAACGCATCAAACATCCCGTCACATGGATGGGCTGGCTGGTTGATCTCTGCGACAGAAAGCTCAACAAGGGTATGCGAGCGCAGCAACTCATCGGCGGTGTGCTCACCACAATAGCCCTCATTCTTGCCACAGCCCTGCCTGCCTACCTGCTGCAGACTCTCCTGCCTGCAAACGCAATCGGTATCCTCGTCGGCGGCATCCTCGCTTGGCCGTTCATCGCCGCGCGCGCGATGCACGAACACGTGCAAGCCGTCGCAAGGCCGCTCTTGGAAGGCGACTTGCCAGCCGCACGCCAAGCCGTCTCGATGATCGTCGGCCGCAATCCCGAAGCGCTAGATCAACAAGGTATCGCTCGCGCCGCCATCGAAAGCCTCGCCGAGAACACCTCTGACGGCATCACCGCGCCCCTTTTCTGGGGCTGCATTTTTGGCCTGCCAGGTATCGCGGCCTACAAAGCCATCAACACGATGGATTCGATGATCGGCCACCGAACCCCGCGCTTTGAGGCCTTCGGCAAAGCCGCCGCCCTCCTCGATGATCTGGTCAACCTACTGCCCGCCCGCATCACTGGGTTCTTGTTTGCTGTCGCCTCCTTTCACCGCTTCAAACCTGCCTTGAAAGCCATGCGCCAAGACGCGCATAAACACCGCTCGCCCAACGCAGGCTGGCCCGAAGCGGCAATGGCAGGCGCGCTTGATGTCTCGCTGTCTGGCCCGCGCAGTTATGATGGCCACATCACCGATGAGCCCTACGTCAACCCGACTGCTCCGCCGCCCTTGGCACAAACACTTGCGCAGGGCCTGTCGCTTTTCCGGCGCACAATGGCGTTGACGGGGCTTGCATTGCTTGCACTTTCGCTTGTCTAAAAGGGCATGAGCAAACAACCCACTCCCACGCGCGACCACGGCGGCAACCTTGACGCTGCGATGCTGGCCTATGGCGGCACGGCTGAGGGTTGGATCGACCTTTCGACAGGCATCAACCCCGCGCCTTACGCTGTGCCAAATGTGCCCGCTTCCGCATGGAGTGCACTGCCACGAAAACCCGAGCAAGACGCACTGCTAACCGCCGCAACCAAAGCCTATAGGACAGAGGCCAGCATCACCGCATTTGCCGGTGCACAAGGCGCGATCCAAGCGGTGCCCTACCTGCAAGCGCCCTCCGAGGCCCGCGTTTTGACCCCGACATATAACGAGCATGCCGCCGCTTTGCGCGCCGCTGGCTGGCGCGTTTCCGAGGCAGCGACACTGAGCGCCTTGCAAGGGGCTGCCCTCGCTGTCGTCGTCAACCCCAACAACCCTGACGGCAAGCGCTATGCACCTGCCGAGCTGCGCGCGCTCGCGCAAAACGTCGGCCTGCTGCTGGTTGATGAAAGCTTTGTTGACCCTGAGCCAGAGCTCTCGCTCGCGCCAAACCTTGATAGCGACAACATCATCGTCCTGCGCTCCTTTGGCAAATTCTACGGCCTCGCCGGCATCCGCGTCGGCTTTGCTTTGTCATCCCAGAAAATCGCTGCACGCCTCCGTGAGTTCGCAGGCCCTTGGCCCGTCGCCGGCCCCTCCCTGTCGATCGCAGCATTGGCCTTGGCAGACGTTGCATGGCAGCAAGAAACCGTAACACGCCTCACCCAAGACGCCGCCCGCCTTGACGCGCTCGCCCAAGCAGCGGGTTGGCAACTCATCGGTGGCAGCCCCCTGTTTCGCACCTACGCCACTGCCTCGGCCCAAGTCGCGCAATCCCACCTTGCCAAACATCACATCTGGTCGCGCATCTTTCCCTACTCAAACAGCTGGATCCGCCTCGGGCTCACCCACGGAAGCGGCAACTGGCGCCGCTTAGAGCAGGCGCTAGCGCGATGAAAATGACGGAGCAACACGCAGATGCCCTCAAGGATCTGCTCACGTGGCGGCGTGATGTACGGCACTTTTCCCAAGCCCCCGTTAGCCCTAAGCACCTCGACCAGTTGCGTGCTGCAATGGATCTCGCACCCTCGGTCGGCAACGCCCGCCCTTGGCGCATAATCCGCGTGCTAAACCCCGCCCTGCGCGCGCAAGTGCGCGACGAGTTCAGCCGCTGCAATGCAGAAGCCGCAAGCGATTACAGCTCTGAAAAACAAGAGAAATACCTGAAGCTCAAACTCGCAGGGCTAGATAACGCCCCCGAGCAACTGGCGATCTTTACCGAGATTGACCCAAGCGAAGGCCACGGCCTCGGACGCAAAACCATCGCGCGAACGCTCGAACAATCCACCGCGATGGCCGTCTATAACCTGTGGCTCACAGCCCGCGCGCTCAACCTCGGCGTTGGGATGCTGTCGATCCTTGACCCGACCCGCATGCAAGCGTTGTTTGAAACACCCGCAGGCTGGCAATTCACGGCCTACCTTTGCATCGGTCAGGCCGAGTTTGACGATGATACACCGCTTTTGCACCGTGAAGACTGGCAGGCAAACACGCGCACCAACTGGGAAACCCGCTAGCGGGCCAGCCCGATCAGGCCAGCAACATCGAGATGTGTTTCCAGATGATCAGCCAAAGCATCGAGCGTGGCATCAATTTGCGTCTCGTAGCGCGCGCTTGTCCCTTGCGTGCCAAACCCTGCAAGCCACGCCCTCCGGAAACTGTCGTCGGTAAACATCCCGTGCAAATAGCTCCCCGCCACGCGCCCGTCAGCCGAGACAGCGCCCTCGCCCCGCCCGTCAATCCTTGCAAAAGGGCGAGCACAATCGCCGCCTGCCGTGCGGCCAATGTGGATCTCGTAACCGCGCATATCCGCGCCCGTCGCCGCATGAACTGCACGCACCTCGCGCAAGCTCTTGTTGCCGCCCATCACCGTGCTCACGTCAAGCAAGCCAAGCCCTTCAGCCTGCCCGCTCGGCCCTTCGATGCCCTCAGGGTCATCAACCACCGATCCGAGCATCTGGTAGCCGCCGCAAATGCCCAGCACATGCCCGCCGCGCCGCACGTGTGCTTTGATGTCCACATCCCAGCCCTGTGCGCGTAAAAACGCCAGATCAGCGCGGGTTGATTTACTGCCCGGAATGATCACAACATCCGCATCCGCCGGAATAACTTCACCCGCATTCAGCATCGTCAACCGCACATTCGGCTCTAGCGTCAGCGGGTCCAAGTCATCAAAATTCGCAATCCTTGAAAGCCGCAAGCACACCACATGCAAGCCTTGCTCGCGCACAGGCGCGGCAATATCCAAAGCGTCCTCGGCAGGCAGCTTCCAAGCATCGCCAAACCAAGGCGCAACACCGTGGCCGCGCCATCCGGTCTGTTGTTCTATCAGCTTATACCCGTCATCAAACAGAGATGGGTCGCCGCGAAACTTGTTGATGATAAAGCCCTGTATCAGAGCCGCATCCTCGGCAGAAATCACCGCCTGCGTGCCAACGATCTGCGCAATCACACCGCCACGGTCGATGTCCCCACAGAGAACAACGGGCACATTGGCCGCCTGAGCAAAGCCCATGTTGGCAATGTCACCCGCACGAAGGTTCGCTTCTGCAGGGCTACCGGCGCCCTCGACGATAACAAGGTCGTAAGCACTGCGAAGTCGCTCAAAGCTCTCTAGCACGGCCCCCATCAACCGGGGTTTCAAAGCCGCATATTCACGCGCCTTCGCCGTGGTCAACCGCTTGCCCTGCACGACAACCTGCGCGCCAACATCGCTCTCGGGCTTGAGCAAAACAGGGTTCATGTCGGTGTGCGCCGCCAGCCCACAGGCCCGCGCCTGCAACGCCTGCGCGCGGCCTATCTCGCCGCCATCAGCGGTCACCGCCGCGTTGTTAGACATGTTCTGCGGCTTAAACGGCGCAACGCTCAGCCCGCGCCGCACAGCCGCCCTGCACAGGCCAGCGACCAACATCGACTTGCCCACATTCGAGCCTGTGCCCTGAATCATCAACGCCGTCATGTCGCGCCCCCTAGGGCCTAAAACTCAATGCCCTTCTGCGCCTTCACACCGTCGCGGAACGGGTGCTTGACCAGCGTCATATCCGTCACCAGATCAGCCGCCTCAATCAGCTCCGGCTTGGCGTTGCGCCCCGTCAGGCACACATGCGTCATAAACGGCTTTTCGCTCTGCAAAAACTCAACAACCTCGTCGATATCAAGATAGTCGTTGCGCAACGCGATGTTGATTTCGTCGAGCAACACATACTGAATGCTCTCATCACGTATCAAAGCCTTCGCCTGCTCCCAACCCGCTTGAGCTGCTTTGACATCGCGCTCGCGGTCTTGGGTTTCCCACGTGAAGCCCTCACCAGAAACAACAAACTTGCACTCGTCAGCATAGTTCTTTTCCAGAAACTCGCGGTCGCCCGTCATCCAGTTACCCTTGATGAACTGCACAACCGCACAGGGCATCTCATGTGCAATACAACGCATGATCATGCCAAAGCCCGCCGAAGACTTGCCCTTGCCCGTGCCGGTATTGACGATGATCAAACCTTTTTCTTCGGTTTTACTCTCCATCATCTTATCGCGCGCCGCCTTGATTTTGCGCATTTTTTCGGTGTGGCGGGTGTTTTCTGCATCGGTCATGGGCGTCTCCTTGAGCTTGACATCTCTTCAGATTCGGGTGCATCAGCTTCTGTGTTGGAGCCTGTGTAAATGGGTGAAAAGGGAATGTGCAACCTCTGATCGCATCGGTGATCTTAGACCAAGCACAGCCGCCCCCGCGACCGTGAGTAGATAAGGTCGTCCGAGCGCCACTGGCCAATCGGCTGGGAAGGCAGGACAACCGCCGACGCGAAATGCGCCGATATCTGCGAGCCGGGAAACCTACCAGCAAGAGACGAGACGTAACCGGACGGGGTGTTCCGGTGTCGGGACAGGCACGTTGCCACCCCGCCATCAGGCCCGCCTTCGCCCTTTTTTTGGGATAGAGAACAGTGGCCAACCATCCAACAGAACTGCTCGTCTGCGTCAAATGCAGACAGGGCCAAGAGATCCCCGATGACGAGCGCCGCCCCGGCCAAAAGCTCTATGACGAGCTCGCAATCGCAGGCCTCCCCGAAGGCGTCACGCTACGGGCGGTTGACTGCCTGCAAAACTGCGATCACGGCTGCACTGTAGCGCTCAGAGGCGGTGATCGTTGGACATATATCTACGGCAATATCGCAGAAGCGTCGCAAACCGACGTGCTGCTTGAAGGTGCCGCGCTCTACCATGACACAACCGACGGCCTCATCCCGTGGCGCACCCGCCCCGAGCACTTCAAACGCAACTGCGTTGCCCGCATCCCGCCCCTCAATATGCCTCAGGAGGCCACCAATGACTGATCTAGCAAAACTCCCCGTCACCGTGATCACCGGCTTTCTCGGCTCGGGCAAGACAACGCTCATCCGCGAGCTGATGCAAAATCCGGGCGGCAAGCGCCTCGCCATTGTGGTCAACGAGTTTGGCGATGTCGGGGTTGATGGCGACATCCTCAAAAGCTGTGCCATCCCTGATTGCCCCGCCGAGAACATCATGGAGCTGGCCAATGGCTGCATCTGCTGCACCGTCGCCGATGACTTTATCCCGACCATCGAAGCCCTGATGCAGCTTGAGCCGCGCCCTGATCACATCCTGATCGAAACCAGCGGCCTTGCGCTGCCCAAGCCGCTGCTCAAGGCGTTTGACTGGCCTGATATCCGCAGCAAGATCACTGTTGATGGCGTGATCGCTCTGGCCGATGCCGAAGCCGTTGCCGCTGGCCGTTTCGCGCACAATGTCGCCGCCGTTGACGCACAGCGCATGGCCGATGACAGCATCGACCACGAAACACCCCTCTCGGAAGTGTTCGAAGACCAGATCAGCTGCGCCGACATCGTGCTGCTCACCAAAGCCGACCTCGCAGGCGCCGACGGTATCGCCAAGGCCAAAGAGATCGTCGCACACACCGCCCCGCGCCCGCTGCCTGTGGTTGAAGTCACCGAAGGCGTGGTTGATCCGCGCATTATTCTGGGCCTGGAGGCCGCCGCAGAAGATGACATCGCCGCGCGCCCAAGCCACCACGATGGCCCGCACGAGCATGACCACGACGAGTTTGAAAGCATCGTTGTTGACATCCCCGAGCAGGTAAACCCCGACGATCTCGTCGCAGCAATCGTCACCCTTGCCAACGAGCACAACATCCTGCGCGTCAAAGGCTATGCCGCCGTTCAGGGCAAGCCCATGCGCCTGCTCGTGCAAGCCGTCGGCGCGCGCGTGCGTCACCAATATGACCGCCCGTGGACAGCCGAGGAAAACCGCGCAGGCAAGCTCGTGGTCATCGCCGAGCATGACGATGTGAACCCAGACGCAATCCGGGCTGTGCTCACCGCGTCGGCTTCCGTACCAGCCGAGTAACTCCGATGCATGTCGTCTTCCGCGAAAGCCACGGGCTAGAAGAAACCGAGACACCAACAGACCTCGCGCAGTCCCCTGCCGATCTGGTGGTGCTCTCGTTTTCCGACAGTGACCTCGGGGCATTCGCGGAAGGCTGGCATCGCTCAAAAGGCGCACTCCCTAGCCTGCGTCTGGCCAATCTCTCGGCCCTCAAACACCCGCTCTCTGTCGACACCTACATCGAGCAAACCCTTGCTGGCGCAAAAGGCGTGCTTATCCGGCTCATCGGCGGCGTGCCCTACTGGCATTACGGCCTCCAGCAACTCAAAGAACTCGCCCGCGACAGGGGCATAGCCGTCGCCGTGCTGCCTGCTGACGGGCGGCCCGACACGCGCCTTGACGCCTATAGCACATTGCCTGTCTCTACTCTGCACCGCCTCGCACACCTCTGTGACAACGGCGGTGCCATCGCCGCGCAAGCCGCCCTCGCGCAACTCTCCCTCGCCGCGGGGCTCTATGCCGGCCCTGTCATGGGCTCTAAAGTGGTTCCCGAAGCCGGAGCATGGACACCCGAAACAGGCGTCACTTCCCTCACCGATGCACAGCTCACCAGCACTAAACCGCGCATCGCGATTGTGTTCTATCGCTCCTACCTCGTCGCCGCCGACATGGCCCCGTTGGAAGCTCTGTTCAACAGCTTTGCCGAGCGCGGCTACGAAGTTCTCGGCTTCTTTGCCCCCTCGCTCAAAGCACCAGACTCCGCCGCGTGGCTCGCTTCGCAAATCAGCAGCTTCGCCCCATCCGCAGTGATCAACGCCACTGCCTTCAGCGGCAAAGGCAGCGCCGGAACCTCTCCGCTCGACGCGGCCAATGTCCCCGTTTTCCAAACCGTGCTGGCCACATCAACCCGCCAAGCATGGCAGGAAGCCGAGCGCGGATTGTCACCCGCCGACCTCGCCATGCACGTGGTTTTACCCGAGGTCGACGGGCGGCTCACCGGCGGCGTTGCTTCCTTCAAAGAGCCAAGCCAGCGCGACGAAGCGCTTGAGTTTTCCCGCCAAATTCACACGCCCGACTTGGAGCGCATCGAGGCACTCTCCGACCGCGTTGAAGGCTGGATCAATCTCGCTGCCAAGCCCCAAGCCCAGCGCCGCGTCGCCCTCATCCTTTCAACCTATCCTGGCAAAGACTGGAACATGGGCCACGCCATCGGCCTCGACGCCCCCGCCTCAGCCGAGGCCATGTTGCAAGACCTCGCAAGCGACGGCTACAGCGTTTCAGACAGTGGCGAGCCGCTCACCGACACCCTCTTAGCACGCAGCTTTTCCTACCAGCTTGCCGACTATGTAAATGCTCTCAAAACCCTCCCGCAACAGCTCCAAGATGATCTCGCAACTGCATGGGGCGCGCCGGAAACCGATGCCGACGTCACCAACGGCGCTTTCCAATTCGCCCTCACCCAACGCGGCAACATAACTGTCGCCCTGCAGCCCGAGCGCGGCACGCCCAAGGCCCGCGAAGACGAATACCACGACCTCTCGCGCACGCCTCGCCACGCCTATGTTGCCTTCTACCTCTGGCTTCAGGCCAACACAGATGCCCTCGTGCACATCGGTGCGCACGGCACGCTTGAGTGGCTCCCCGGCAAGTCTGTCGCCCTCTCGCAAGACTGCTGGCCCGAGGCGCTCGTCGGCTCCCTGCCGCTCATCTACCCCTTCATCGTCAACGACCCCGGCGAAGCGGCACAAGCCAAACGCCGCATTGGCGCGGTGACGCTCGGACACATCCCGCCGCCCCTGCGCGAGAGCGGATCACACGAGCGCCTCGCCCGCTTGGAGGCGCTGCTGGATGAGTTTTCAAACGCCGATGGCCTCGCCCCCAAACGCCGCAACCGCCTGCAAGACGACATCCGCGAAGAAGCACAGGCGCTTGGTGTCGAAGATGATCTCGGCCTTGACCGCGCCTCCTCAACGGCCGAGGCGATCACCCGCATCGACAGCTTTGTTTGCGATGTGAAGGAAGGCCAGTTCGGCGAGGGCCTGCACATCTGGGGCCGCGTCCCACCAGCACAAACCAGCTTTGAAACCGCCCCCTCCGCCGCATCCGAGCAAGCCGCGCTCATCGCCGCCCTCAACGGCAAACGCATCGAGGCTGGCCCCTCTGGTTCTCCTTACCGTGGCCGCGCCGACGTGCTGCCAACAGGCCGCAATATGTTCACCACCGATCCGCGCTCGGTGCCCACCCGCGCAGCCTATGCGCAAGGGGTGGCCCTCGGTGAAGAGCTCATGCGCCGTCACTTGCAAGACGAGGGCGACTGGCCAAAAAACCTGATCGTTGATCTCTGGGGCTCCGCCACCATGCGCACCGCCGGAGAAGAGTTCGCCATGGCGCTGCACCTGCTGGGTGTGCGGCCTATCTGGGAGCCATCATCAGAGCGCGTCAGTGGCATCGAAGTGCTGCCAATCGCCGAACTCGACCGTCCCCGCATCGACGTCACCCTACGCGTTTCCGGCCTGTTCCGCGACGTGTTCCCAACCCTCTCGGCCCTGTTCGGACAAGCCATCCGCGCCTTGGCCGAACGCGACGAAGCCCCCGACTGGAACCCCTACGCAGGCCGCAGCAACCTCGCCCGCGTCTACGGCCCCGCCCCCGGCAGCTTCGGCCTCGGCATGGGCGACAGCGTTGAAGACTACACCGACGCAGGCCGCCAAGCCGCCGGAGAAGCTTGGCTCAATGCCAGCGCATGGGCGTTTGACGGGCTGGAAAGCACGCAAGACGAAGCAGGCATCCGCAACCGCGTCGCCGCCGCCGACAGCTTTGTTCACCTGCAAGACCTGCCCGAAACAGACCTGCTGCTCGCGGTTGACTACGCCGCCCACGAAGCCGGATTTGCCGCCGCACAGGCCGTCACGGGAGGCAAAGCAAACCTCTATCACCTTGACGCAAGCAACCCCGACGCCCCCCGCGCCCGCGCCCTCTCCGAAGAGATATCGCGCGTCACATACGCCCGCGCCGCTAACCCTGCCTGGCTCAAAGGCATGCAAGCGCACGGATTTCGCGGAGCCGCCGAAATTGCCGCAACACTTGAGCACATGGCCGCCTTTGCACAGCTTGCAGGTGTCGTCGCACCGCATTTGTTTGATCTCTATCATGAGGCAACGCTGAACAACGCCGAAGTCGAAGCCTTCCTGCAAGAGAACAACCCCGAAGCGCTGCAAGCCATGCGCGCCCGCTTCCGCGCCTTGCTTGACGCTGGTTTGTGGGAGAGCCGCCGCAACTCCGTTCTCGCCTCCCTTGAGGTCGCATCATGAGCACGCAGCCCACAATCAAAGGCTGGTGCCCCGGTGCTTACAAACCGATGATGTCAGGCGATGGTCTCATCCTGCGCATCCGTCCGCGCCTTGCCCGCCTCACAGCCAAGCAAGCCCTCGGCATGTGTGACCTCGCTCAGCAATATGGCAGTGGCCACATCGACCTCACCAACCGAGCCAACCTACAAATTCGCGGGATCAAGGAAGCCGACCACGAAGCACTCTTGGAAGCCCTCAATCAACTCGACCTGCTCGATGCCGACCCCGCGCTTGAGGGCCGCCGCAACATCCTTGTCACGCCGTTCTATGAAGCGGGCGACATCACCGAACGCCTCGCCACAGCCCTCACCGATGCGCTGCATAAGCTGCCCGAACTGCCCGCAAAGTTCGGCTTTGCAATCGACACAGGCGAGGCGCCGTTGCTGGCAGATGCCTCTGCCGACATCCGAATTGAGCGCAGCGAGCTGGGTTTGATCCTACGTGCTGACGGAACAGACCTCGGCCATGAAACCACCGAAGCGACCGCAATCAACGACGCCATCAAGCTTGCCCGGTGGTTCGCTAACACGCGCACACTCGAGCAACGCCGCATGGCGCAAATCACGCAGCAAGGCGTCACGGCCCCGCGCCCGCCCTCCGAGCAGCCTCAGCCCTCGCTAACCGCAACAGGCGCACTTCTCGGTGCCGCTTTCGGAAGCCTCAACGCCGCCGATCTCGCAGCCCTGATCACCACCAGCCAAGCAACAGCCCTGCGCACAACGCCGTGGCGCATGTTCGTGCTTGAGGGTGCAGATATGCCCACAAATTCGCCCTTCATAACCGAAGCACACGACCCCGTGCTCAGTGCTCACGCTTGCCCCGGCGCGCCTTACTGCCCCTCGGCAACCGTAACGACGCGCCCGATTGCAAGCGTTCTTGCAAAGAGAAATCGAGTCCAAGTGCACGTTTCAGGCTGCTCCAAAGGCTGCGCTTTCTCAAAGCCCTGCGCTCTTACTTACATAGGCCATGACGGCTATTTTGATCTTGTAAGAGACGGGTGCGCATGGGATGCCCCTGTATCGCGCGGCCAGTGCGCGAGTGACGTGCTGAGAAACCCATCACCAATGCGACCAAGCGACAACTTTTTAGACGGATAGCCCAATGACCTACACCTACGAAACCAATGGCGCTGCGATCTACAAGCAATCCTTCGCCATGATCCGCGCCGAAGCCGACTTGGCCAACTTTGCGCCAAGTGAGGAACAAGTCGCCGTGCGGATGATCCACGCGGCTGGCATGGTCGGGCTTGAAAAGCACATCCGCTTTTCGGAGGGTTTCGCCGATACCGCGCGTGCCGCATTGGAAGCCGGAGCGCCGATCCTTTGTGATGCACGCATGGTCAGCGAAGGCGTCACCCGCACGCGCCTGCCCGCAAACAACGAGGTGATCTGCACCCTGCATGCAGAGGGCATCTACGAGCTTGCCGCCGAGATGGGCAACACCCGCTCGGCCGCGGCGCTCGAGCTTTGGAGGCCACACCTAGAAGGTGCAATCGTCGCCATAGGCAACGCCCCGACAGCGCTGTTTCACCTCCTCAACATGCTGGAAGACCCGAGTTGCCCACGCCCTGCCGCCATCATCGGCTGCCCTGTTGGCTTCGTCGGCGCGGTTGAAAGCAAAGATGCGCTCTGGGCAGACCAACCGGTGCCAAGCTGCATTGTCCAAGGCCGCCTCGGCGGCAGCGCGATCACGGTTGCCGCCGTCAACGCCATTGCGAGCCGCGCAGAATGAAGGGCGGCACTATATTCGGTGTCGGCCTCGGCCCGGGCAACCCCGAGCTGATGAGCGTGAAAGCTGACCGCCTCGTGCGCGGCGCGGCGCATATCGCCTACTTCCGCAAAGCAGGCCGCAAGGGCCAGTCACGCCAGATCGTTGAAGGCATGCTCGCCGCGAACGTCACCGAGTTCGCGATGGAATATCCGGTGACAACCGAGATCCCGCTATCTGATCCGCGCTATAACGAGGTGCTTTCAGAGTTCTACGAAAGCTGCACCGCGCACTTGCGGGCCCTTGCAGAAACCGGCGAAGATGTGATCGTGCTCTGCGAAGGCGACCCGTTCTTTTACGGCAGCTTCATGCATCTCTACACCCGTTTGCAAGGCAATACCCAAGTCGAAGTTATCCCGGCCATAACGGGCATGTCCGCCGCCTACACGACCACAGGACAACCGATCACTTGGGGTGACGACATCATGTCAGTGCTCATGGCAACGCTACCGGAAGATGCCCTGACGGAGGCCATGCAAGCCGCCGATGCGATCATCGTGATGAAGATCGGCAAGAACATCGACAAACTCCGCCGCGCCCTCAAAGCTGCGGGCAAGTTTGAGGCTGCATGGATCGTTGAATATGCCAGCATGCCCAACCAAAAGATGCGCTTGTTGAGCGATACAGGCAGCGAGCCAGTGCCCTATTTTTCGATCGTCGTGGTGCACGGAAACGGGCGGCGGCCATGAGCGGCTCCCTCGTCATCGCAGGCCTCGGGCCGGGCAACGAAGCGCTGGTAACGCCCGAAGTGCGCGCCGCTTTGGCACTGGCAACCGATGTTGTCGGCTACATCCCCTACGTCGCCCGCGTGGCCCCCCGCGAGGGCCTGACACTGCACGCCAGCGACAACCGCGTCGAGATCGACCGCTCGCAGCACGCGCTTCAAATGGCCGCTGAGGGCAAGCATGTCGTCGTCGTCTCCTCCGGCGATCCGGGTGTGTTTGCGATGGCATCGGCAGTGTTTGAAGCGCTTGAGGCTGGGCCTGCTGCTTGGCTTGATATCGACATCCAAGTGCTCCCCGGCATCACCGCCAGCCTCGCCGCCGCCGCGCAAGCTGGCGCGCCACTCGGCCATGATTTCTGCACCATCAACCTCTCTGACAATCTCAAGCCTTGGAGCTTGATCGAAAAGCGCCTGCGCCTCGCCGCCGAGGCCGACTTTGCGATGGCGTTTTACAACCCGCGCTCCAAGGCCCGCCCTGAAGGCTTCGTCCGCGCATTGGAGGTTCTCAACGAAGCCTGCGGCGATGATCGCCCCGTGATTTTTGCCCGCGCCGTGACAACACCAGAGCAGGTGATCAACGTCGTGCCGCTCTCGCAAGCCACGCCCGAAATGGCCGATATGCGCACCATGGTGATCGTCGGGTCTTCAACCACACGCATCATCAAACGCGCGGCGGGCAACATCATCTATACGCCGAGATCAGTGCTCTAATGACCAAGCCAGCGCATCACCTCGGCCACATCATGCGCCTCGGCCCGTTCGGGCAAAGCAGGTCTGTTGATCATAATCAGAGGCAGGCCCAGCGCGCGCGCCGCGTCAATCTTCGCACGCGATCCGCTGCCGCCAGCATTCTTGGCAACCACAAGCTCAATGCGATGTTCGCGCATCAAGGCAATGTCGCTGTCAACGTCAAATGGCCCACGCGCCACGACGACCTCACAGTCTTCAAACGGCAGATCACCCTCCGGTGCATCCACCAAACGCAGCAAGTAAAAGTGCTGCGGATTTGCCGCGAAAGCCTGCAAATGCATGCGCCCGACGGCCAGCATCACGCGCTTGGCGTCGCCTTGCAGGGCCTCAACAGCACCGTCAATGTCGGGCACATGCCGCCAGTCATCACCCGCCTCCGCCACCCACGGCTGCCGCGTCAAAGCCAGCAACGACACGCCAACCTCGGCGCAGGCTTGCACGGCATTTCGGCTCATCTGGGCTGCAAACGGGTGTGTGGCGTCAACAACATGCGTAACGCCCTCAGCGCGCAGGTGGTCAGCCAAACCGGCAACACCACCAAAGCCACCAATCCGCATCGGCAAGCCCTGTTCCGCAGGCCGCTTCACGCGCCCCGCCAGCGACAAAACCCCGCGCACTCCGGCGTCGCGCACAGCTTTACAAAGCGCCTTGGCCTCAGTCGTGCCGCCCAAGATCAGCAGGTTGGTTGTCATGTCTAAATCTCCGTCAAAAAACCTGTGGGTCACTGTTATTGGTCTCTCCGAAAGCGGCCTCGATAGTCTGTCAAAAGCAAGCACCGCAGCCCTCACC
This sequence comes from Lentibacter algarum, assembly GCF_018860975.1. GTDB lineage: Bacteria > Pseudomonadota > Alphaproteobacteria > Rhodobacterales > Rhodobacteraceae > Lentibacter > Lentibacter algarum_A. The sequence goes on along the minus strand of NZ_JAHKQI010000005.1, from coordinate 664,072 downwards.
AAGGCCGATATCATCTTCGGCCCGCCCCGTCACCTAGCGCTGATCGGCGAGACAAAAGCCGAGCAAATCGCTTGGCCCGTGCCCTTTGCTGACGGTATCAAAATGTTGCTCGAAATGCGCGGCAAACAAGTCGTCGTGCTGGCGTCAGGTGACCCTTTCTGGTTCGGCGCTGGCACCACGCTTGCCAAGCACCTTGAGCCGCACGAATGGTGCGCCTTCCCCGGCCCGTCTACCTTCTCGCTGGCCGCATCCCACATGGGCTGGCCGCATGAGCATACGCCCTGCTACGGCCTGCACGCAGCACCCCTCTCGCGTCTGCGCCCCATGCTCGCCAACGGCGCAAAAGCCCTCGTCCTTCTGCGTGATGGTAACGCGGTGCACGCACTCGCCGCCTACCTCACCGAGCAAGGCTTCGGCGCATCCGAGCTCACCGTGCTAGAGGCCCTCGGCGGCCCGCGCGAAACCGTAAGCACGCACCAGGCCAACACACTCGCCGTGCAAACCTTCCAACACCCCGTCTGCGCCGCCATCACCATCACGGGCGATGGTGCATCTCTCCCCCGCGCTTCGGGCCGCCCGGATACGTGGTTTGACAGCGACGGCCAAATGACAAAACGCCCCGTGCGTGCGCTCACGCTCTCCGCCCTCGCCCCACAGTTCGGTGAGCACCTATGGGACATCGGCGGCGGATCCGGCTCGATCAGCATTGAGTGGCTGCTCTCGCATTCGTCCCTCACCGCAACCACAATCGAGCCGCAAGAAAGCCGCGCCGCACGCATCGCAGAGAACGCCGCGCGCCTCGGCGTTGACCGTCTCAAGGTTATCCACGGCAGCGCCCCCGATGTGCTTGCCGACCTGGCAAAACCCGATGTCGTCTTTGTCGGCGGCGGGTTGTCGGCCACGATGCTCGAATGGCTTCTTAGCAACCTGCCCAAGGGCACCCGCCTCGTGGCCAATGCTGTCACACTTGAAACCGAAGCACTCTTGCTCACCGCACAGGCCAAGCACGGCGGCGACCTCCTCAAAGCCGAGCTATCACAAGTGCAGCCCTTGGGCAGCAAACGCGGCTGGAAAGCCAGCTTCCCGATCGTGCAGTGGAGCCATACGCTATGATTGTTGCAGGCTTTGGATTTCGCCAGTCAGCCACGCTTGATAGCCTGCGTGATGCCTATGCAAAGGCCGGACACACCGCGCAAAGCATTGCCACAGCCGCCGACAAAGCCGAAGCGCCCGCCTTCCAGGCCCTCGCCGCCGAGCTTGATCTGCCCATCGTCGCTGTCGCCCCCGAAGCACTTGAAATGCAAACCACAACAAGCCAATCGCAAGCCTCGCAAGCCGCGCATCAAACCGGCAGCGTTTCTGAGGCCTCCGCCTTAGCCGCCGCTGGCCCGCAAGCAAGGCTCTTGTCAGCCCGCGTGATTTCTGATGATAGGCTGGCAACCTGCGCCATCGCGACAATAAAGGATGCAACATGACCGTTCACTTCATCGGCGCTGGCCCCGGCGCGCCTGACTTGCTCACGCTACGCGGCCGCGACATCATCGCCGCCTGCCCGGTCTGCCTTTACGCTGGATCGCTGGTGCCCGAGGCGATCCTGTCGCATTGCCCAGCCGACGCCAAAGTGATCAACACCGCGTCGATGGATCTGGACGCGATCATCACCGAGATCAAGCAAGCCCACGCCGCAGGCCAAGACATCGCCCGCCTGCACTCTGGCGACCTCTCGGTCTGGTCGGCGATGGGCGAGCAGCTCCGCCGCCTCAAGGCCGAAGGTATCCCGTTCAGCGTCACCCCCGGTGTGCCCTCCTTCGCCGCCGCCGCTGCCTCTTTGGGCGCCGAGCTTACACTCCCGGGCCTTGCTCAATCGGTCGTGCTCACCCGCACACCGGGCCGTGCTTCAACGATGCCCGAAGGCGAAACCCTGAAGAACTTCGCCGCGACGGGTGCGACACTGGCGATCCACCTGTCGATCACCAACCTCGCCACAGTTGTGAGCGATCTCACGCCAAGCTACGGCGCTGAGTGCCCCGTTGCCGTCGTCTACCGCGCCAGCTGGCCTGACGAGCGCATCATTCGTGGAACTTTGGCTGACATCGAAAGCCAGATCTCTGAGGACATCGCCCGCACCGCCCTGATCCTTGTCGGCCCCGCGCTGGCCGGAGAAGGCTTCACCGAGAGCTGCCTCTATTCAACAGATTACGACAGGCGCTACCGCCCTCAAACAGCCGAAAGCCCTTGGGCCAGCTGGCAAGAAGGAGATGACTGAAATGCGCGGATTGATGATCTCGGCGCCTTCATCAGGGACAGGCAAAACCACCGTCATGCTCGGGCTATTGCGCGCGCTGGCCGACGAGGGCCTCAACGTGCAGCCCTTCAAGTCGGGGCCAGATTACATCGACCCCGCCTTCCACTTCGCTGCTGCCAAACGCGCCTCCTTCAACCTTGATACCTGGGCGATGGACGAGCAATTGCTCACCGCAATCTCGCATCAAGCGCAGGGTGCAGACATCTGCATCGCCGAGGGCTCAATGGGGCTTTATGACGGCGTCGCAACCCGTGGCCAAACCGGCTTTGGCAGCAGCGCCGAAACCGCCCAACGCATGGGTTGGCCTGTGGTTCTGGTCGTCGATGTTGGCGGGCAAGCGCAATCCGCCGCAGCCACGGCGCTCGGTTTTCAGGCCTACAACCCCGAACTGCCCTTTGCTGGTGTGATCCTCAACCGCTGCGCCTCGCCCCGTCATGAACGCCTCGCGCGTGTTGGTATGGATCATGTCGGCATCCCTGTTCTCGGCGTGCTCCCGAGGCGCGGTGATCTGACCCTGCCAGAGCGGCACCTCGGCCTTATCCAAGCCGTCGAGCACCCCGATCTTGAAGCCGCGATCACAGGCTACGCCGACTTCCTGCGCGAACATGTTGACTTGGAAGCCATCAAAGACGCGGCGCTTGGCCATGCGCTCCCAACCGCCGCAGCCCAACTGCCCAAACCGCCAGCCCAGCGCATCGCCCTCGCGCGCGACGCGGCGTTCTCGTTCACCTATCCGCACCTGCTCGCTGGTTGGCGCGAGGCGGGCGCCGAGATCATTCCCTTCTCGCCGCTGGCTGACGAAGCACCTGATGCGAGCGCCGATGTCATCTGGCTCCCCGGCGGCTATCCGGAGCTGCATGCAGGCACCCTCGCCGCTGCAAGCACCTTCAAGGCTGGCCTGCACAAACATGCTAAAACCCGCCCCGTGCACGGCGAGTGCGGTGGCTACATGGCGCTTGGCGAAGCGCTGATCGACAAAGACGGAAACCGCCACCAGATGGCTGGCCTATTGGGACTCGTGACCAGCTACGAGAAGCGCAAATTCCACCTAGGTTACCGCCGCGCCGTCCTCAACGAAGCAATGGCTGGCCTTGATGCAAACCAAGCCCTGCGCGGCCACGAGTTTCATTACTCAACCATCTTGGAGCAGCCCGACGCCCCCCTCGCACAAGTGTTTGACGCCGACGCAAACCCAGTGCCCGAGACCGGCTCAAAGCGCGGCCACGTCAGCGGCACGTTCTTTCACCTGATCACGCAGGAAACGTCAGAATGAGCGGTTTCGTCAGCTTCGTCGGCTCCGGCCCGGGCGACCCTGAGTTGCTCACACTCAAAGCCGTTGACCGCCTCAAGCGTGCCGATGCGGTGCTGTTTGACGACCTTTCGTCAGGGCCGATCCTGCAATACGCGAGCGAAGAAGCCGATCTGGTGGGCGTTGGCAAACGCGCTGGACGTCCCTCGCCCAAGCAGCAACACGTCAGCAACCTGCTGGTAGATTACGCCAAAACCGGTCAACGCGTTGTGCGGCTCAAATCCGGCGACGGCGGTCTTTTTGGCCGCCTTGAGGAAGAGCTCGTCGCGCTCAAAGACGCGGGTATCGACTATGAAATCATTCCCGGTATCCCCTCGGCCTTCGCTGCCGCCGCCGCCGCCGGCATCCCGCTCACGCGCCGTCAAACCGCGCGCCGTGTGCAGTTCGTCACAGGCCACGACGTGACAGGCGAGCTGCCCCAAGACGTGAACCTAACAGCGCTGGCTGATCCGCAAGCCACAACCGTTATTTTCATGGGCAAACGCACTTTTCCCAAGCTGCTCGCCGCGCTCACGAAACACGGCCTCTCGCCCGACACTCCGGCGATCCTCGCCGAGGATATCGGCCGCGAAAACCAACAGATCACCCGCACCACCATGCAAGCGCTGGCAGAACAGTTGAGCCAAAGCATCGGCGACACGCCTGCACTCATTCTCTATGGGCCGCTCGCAGAGGCTTAAAAGTCGCTTTTGTCCTTGTGTGGAATCCGCTCTATGGGCTACTCCTAAAAGCACGGCACCACATGTGTGGTTTTAAGGGAATCGGGTGCAAACCCCGAACTGCCCCCGCAACTGTAAGCGGCGAGCGCGACGGATTGACCACTGACCATTTGGTTGGGAAGGCCGGAAGCGCTGCGACCCGTAAGTCAGGAGACCTGCCGTGCAATCACCGCGTCAAGCGGACCCAACACTGTCGGCGGGGCAGTGAACACGAAAGAGGGACAGATCATGCATATCGAACCAGGCGTCGTTGACGCAGCAAAAATGGGCTTTGCCTACGCAACAGCCGCAGGCGCCGGCGCTTACACCGTTAAGCTGGCCGTCACAGACCTTGCCAAGCGCAACATTGTTTCGCTGGCCGTGCGCACGCTCATCGCCGCCATCGGAACATTCATCTTCTTTGAGGTTCTGCCGCATTTTGCAGTTGGCATCTCGGAAGTTCACTTCATCCTTGGCACCACATTGCTACTCGTGCTCGGTGCCGCCCCCGCGGCAATGGGCCTCGCCCTTGGCCTGCTGTTGCAAGGCATGTTCTTCGCCCCGTCCGATATGCCGATGTATTTCGTCAACGTGACGACACTTCTCGTGCCGCTCTTTGTGATGCAAGCTCTCGCGAGCCGCATCATCCCCGAGGGCAAAGCCTTTGTTGATCTGGACTACGCAGACGTGCTCAAGCTTTCAGCCACGTTCCAAGCGGGCGTTGTTGCCTGGGTTGCCTTTTGGGCCTTCTACGGCCAAGGCGTTTCGGCAGAAACATTCTCGCTGGTCTCAACATTTGGCGCGGCTTACATGCTCGTGGTCATCATCGAGCCAGTAGCAGACCTGATCGTGCTCGCGGCAGCCAAATCACTGCGCGGCAAGACACCGGCAAGCCTTGTGACACCGCGCCTCTACAACGCGGCTTAAGGCTAACAAACGTATTGGCCCGAGCCTTCACTTGAGGGTTCGGGCCTTTTTTATGCGAGCATTTCATGATCAATGATCTCTGGCTTATCGGCATCGGCACAGGCAGCCTGACGCATCTCACACATGAAGGCCTGCAAGCCCTGCGTGACGCGTCCGTCATTCTCGTCCCGCGCAAAGGCACGGGCAAAGATGACTTGGCCGATATACGCCTCAAGCTTATCTCGCAGGCGCAAACCAACGCCGAGATCATTTTCTTTGAATACCCCACGCGCGACCCTTCCCTGCCCTACATCGAGCGGGTCGCCGCTTGGCATCGCGAGATAGCCCTGCGTTGGCAAGCGGCTCTTGAAGGCCAAAATATAGCAGGCCCCGTGGCCCTCCTCATCTGGGGCGACCCCTCGCTCTACGACAGCACCATGCGCATCGCAGGTTACCTCTCCCCGAGGCCAAAACTGCGCGTCATTCCCGGTGTCACCTCACTGCAGGCCCTCACCGCCGCGCATGCTATCCCGTTCAACACAGTCAACGGCAACGTCCTCATAACCACAGGCCGCCGCCTACGCGACGAAGGCTGGCCAGCAGGCAGTGAGACCGTAATCGTCATGCTCGACGGTGAGGCCAGCTTCCAACATCTCACCGAGCCCAACCTGCACATCTGGTGGGGCGCCTACCTCGGCATGCAAGAGCAGATCATCGACGCAGGCCCCCTCCCTGAAGTGGCGCAAAGAATAGCCCAAACCCGCGCCGCCGCCCGTGAGGCCCACGGTTGGATCATGGACACATACTTGCTGCGTAAAGGTGGCGAAACTCCGGGGTAGAGCTTTGCCCGGCGGGCCGGTCATTACGGCATACCGCTGTGAGCAACCGCGATCCGCGCGCTGCGTTAAGTTAACCCCCGTTAATCTTTTCGGCAGAATTGTCAGCACGCATTATGCACTGTGGTATGCACTGCTATATGCACGCGAGTCACCTGCAAGCCGTTCGCAACTGCGAAAGTTAACGCCGCAAAACGCAGCCTTAAGCTGGGCTTAAACCCCTTATGTATATGGTGTTCGGGCAGGTTTACTCCGCCGCCAACTGCTCGCTCTTACGCCCGATCTCGCAAATCTCCGCCGTCACCCGCTTCAAAACCCGCTGAAAGGCTTCAAAGTTCCCGTTTGGCCTGATCATATGCTCGTTCATATAGAGCGCGCGGTCGATCTCGATCTGAATCGCGTGTTGGCCCTTACTTGGCCGTCCGTAAGCCTGACAGGTATAGGCCCCCGCAAACGGCACATTGCGCACTACGTGCAGCCCTTCGGCAGCAAAGGCCGCCTCAATGCGGTCAACAACCTCGTTTGACGCCGCCGCACCGTGCCTGTCGCCAACCACAATCTCGGGCCTGCGCATACCAGAGCGCATGGCTATATCCATCGCCTCATGCGGCATCGAGTGGCAGTCAATCAAAATGGCCTCGCCAAAAGCCGCGCTCGACTGATCAAGCAGCTTTCGCAGCATCGCATGATAGGGCCGCCAATAGGTTTCAATCCGGCGTTGCCCCTCGCTCAGCGGCAGCTTGCCACGGTATATCGCCCGCCCGTTTGACACCACCCGCGGCACCACGCCAAGCCCCGAGGCCACACGCGGGTTATGGCCACGGCTGCTGACACCTTCAAACAGCGCAGGATCAAGCTCATCTGCGGCGCGGTTGAGATCAACAAAAGCGCGCGGAGCACCGGCCAACAGCAAGGGCGCGCCAAGCTTGGGCGCGGCGCTAAACAGTTGATCTACAAAGGCATCTTCCGATGAGCGTATACTATGCTGGTCAAGCAGCGTCTTGCGCAGAAACGTCCAGGGGTAATCGCGCCCACTATGAGGCGAGGCGAAGACAACAGAGGTGTCGCGCCGTTCCGGATGGATCAGATCATAGGCAATACGTGGCATTCCGGCTCCAGTTTTCTTGCTCAATTATAAGCACAGAAATATAGCTTCCAAAAGCCCTTGATCATATCACCGACTCCTCTTATAGACACGGAACACTGGCGTGGGTTTCCGCGCCTCTCTTTTATTGGAGAGGTCACACCTAAGTCAGTTCGGGCGATTAGCTCAGCGGTAGAGCACTTCGTTGACATCGAAGGGGTCACAAGTTCGAACCTTGTATCGCCCACCAGAATTCACCGTTTCGGCCCCGGCTGAAACACCCGCAAACCCAATGGCGCAAGGCCTGCGCCGCGATTAAGGAGATAGCCTGATGAAGGTTAAGAACTCACTTCGCTCGCTGAAGAACCGGCACCGTGATTGCCGTATCGTGCGCCGCAAGGGCCGCGTTTACGTGATCAACAAAACACAGCCGCGTTTCAAAGCCCGTCAGGGGTAAGCGACTCACACAGTTGTGTAGCATTGCAAAAACTCGCCTCTTCGGGGCGGGTTTTTTCTTTTGGGCGATAGGTATAAACTATCCTTCGCATAAGTCAGGAGGCAGCACGATGAACAAAATCTTCGGATGGTTGTTGAGCGGCCTGTTCTTTTTAAGCTCGCTCCAAACAACCCTCGCCTGCGCTTTTCACGGCTACAACCCCAACCCGACGCTGGTTGATGTGCTGCTGACAACCGAGCAAGCCGTCATCGCCCGCCTCGATCCGGCAAACTCGCAACGCTACAAAGTCACCGAGGTTTTGATGGGTTCAGAGGCGCCTGACATTCCCGTGCCGGTTGCCGCCAACATCCGCAAAACCCTTGCTGCCAGCCCCACAAACAGCATCCTGCTCGCCCGCGACGGCGCCTATGGGCCGTGGATGGCGCTAACCATACTCGACAGCCGCCTGCAAAGCGTGATCAAGCAAGTGGTGCACAAACAATCTGCCTTCAACAACGGCACAGGCGAAGCCCGCCTCGCGATGTTTGCCAAACTGGTCAATGATCAAAGCCCTGCCGTGCGCCGGCTCGCCTTGCAAGAACTTGACCGCGCGCCTTACAACGCCCTGCAACGTGCCCGCTTGCCTAAGGTTCAAGGCCTCAAGCAACAGCTTGAAACAGGGGACGAGGCCCTAATGCCTATCCGCGTTTTGCTGGCTGGGTTGACGGAAAGCCAAAGCTTCAGCGGCTTTATGCGCGACGAGCTCGACCTCGCAATAAAAGGCGATATCGCTTACATGGGTGCCTACGCCACGGCCCTTGTCGAACTTGAAGGCAAGCCCGCAGTCGAGCACCTCCTGCAAAGCCACCTGAGCAACAAAGCCCTGCCGCTGACCACCCGCACCAAGCTGTTGCAAGCCCTGTCTATCCAGCACAAAACCGCGCCCCGCGCGACCCGCCGCGCCATTGCTCAAGGGGTCGCAAATCTGCTGCACACCTCGCCGGAACTTAGTGAATCAGCTGCACAATTCTTCGGGTTTCGTAAGGGCTAGCTGTGATTAAGCCCTCTCAGTCGTAGCTGCGCTGATCCTCGATCACCAAGCCGTCTTTGGGCAAGCTGCCAAGCGCAACAACGTCAACCTTACCCTTGAGCTTAAGCACTTCAGCGACAGACTTGGCGTAGGCGTCAGCATCACCGCCCTCGGCCTCAACAAGCACTGTCATCGCGTCCATCTCACCCTCGCGGCTGGCAACAACGCGCACCTTGGCGATCTCGGCGTGTTTGGACACCAAAGCAGCAACCTGCTCTGGGCGCACGAACATACCTTTGATCTTGGTGGTCTGGTCAGCGCGGCCCATCCAGCCTTTGATGCGCATATTGGTGCGGCCACAGGGGCTTTGCCCTTCAAGCACCGCGCTCATGTCGCCCGTGGCAAAGCGGATCAGCGGGTAGTCAGGGTTCAGCGTGGTCACCACAACCTCACCGACTTCACCCGCGGCAACAGGCGTGCCCGTGCCCGGTGTGACGATCTCGACAATCAAACCCTCGTCAACGATCATCCCCTGATCAATGCCGCTCTCGTAAGCGATGGTTCCAAGGTCGGCGGTGCCGTAGCTTTGCAAGCAGGCAATGCCACGGTCGGCATACTCTTGGCGCAGAGACGGGAACAGCGCTCCGCCGCCGACAACCGCCTTGCTGATCTTGAGCTTGAGGCCCATCTCGTCCGCCTTGTCGAGAATGATCTTGAGGTAGTCGGGCGTGCCCGCATAAGCGGTGCTGCCAAGGTCGTGCGCGGCTTGCGCCTGTAGCTCGGTCTGGCCAACACCGGCTGGCAAAACCGTCGCGCCAACCGCGCGTGCGCCGCTCTCAAACATCATGCCCGCTGGCGTGAGATGGTAGGAGAAACAGTTGTGCACGATATCGCCTTTGCCAACACCCGCGGCCTTCAAAAACCGTCCTGCACGCCACCAGTCGTGGCCAATGCCACCGGGCTCATAGATCGGGCCGGGGGACTGGAACACATGCCCGAACTCGTTTGGCGCAAGTGTCGTCAACCCGCCAAAAGGCGCGGCGCTTTTCTGAGCTGCGCCCAAGTCGGACTTGCGCAGAACCGGCAAGCTCGCCAGCGCGTCAACCGAGGTAATGCTCGCGGCATCAACACCCTTCAGGCTCTCGCCATAACCGGCCAATGCCTGCGCACGGGCGATCTGCTCAGGGAGCGCCTTGGCGATATCAGCCGCGCGCTCAGAGGCACTACGGGTTTCGAGTTTGTCAAAAAACTGGCTCATCTAGAAAGCCCTCATAAGGGTTACAGGCTGCCCATCGGGCGGCGAAATCAGGCTTAACTCAGCCAACGCTTGCGGCGACGGTAAGAACGCACATCGCGAAAGCTCTTGCGGCCTTCATCAGACATGCCAAGGTAAAATTCCTTCACATCAGGGTTCTCGCGCAGCTCGGCGGCGGGGCCGTCCATAACCACGCGGCCTGACTCAAGGATATAGCCGTAATGCGCATATCGCAGCGCGACGTTGGTGTTTTGTTCGGCCAAAAGGAAGGTGTAACCCTGCTCCTCGTTGAGCGACTTCACAATCTGGAAGATCTGCTCAACCAGCTGCGGCGCGAGGCCCATTGACGGCTCATCCAGCAAAATAGTCTCGGGGCGGCTCAGCAAAGCACGGCCAATCGCGACCATCTGCTGCTCACCACCCGAAGTGTAGCCCGCCTGTGACTTGCGGCGCTCTTTGAGGCGTGGGAAGTAGTTGTAAACCATCTCCAAGTCAGCATCGACAGCGCCTTTGCCATCGGAGCGGGTGTAGGCGCCTGTGAGCAGGTTTTCTTCAACCGTAAGGTGCTCAAAACAGTGGCGGCCTTCCATCACCTGGATAACGCCGCGCTTCACCAGATCAGCAGGGTCAAGGTGTTGGGTAACCTCGCCGCGATAAGAGACAGAGCCCTTGGTGACTTCGCCGCGCTCGGAGTGCAGCAGGTTCGAGATCGCCTTCAGCGTCGTGGTCTTGCCAGCGCCGTTGCCGCCGAGCAAAGCCGTGATACCGCCCTTGGGTACATTCAGGCTCACGCCCTTCAGCACGAGGATCACGTGATTGTAGATCACCTCGATATTGTTGACCTCAAGAACGGTCTCTTGTTGTGTTTCGGCAGCATCAAGCATGTGAGCGTCTCTCGTTTGAAACTTCTAAAAGGTGCCTCGGCCACCGTCTGGCAGCCGAGGCAGGGTAGGCTTACTTGCAACCAGCTTCGATGCCGGCCTCTTTGGCATATGCCGCTGAGTCTTCATCAATAAGTGGCTGGATCACTTCAGCGTCTGACGGCGCAAAGCCGGAAATCAGCTTCCATTCTTTCGCGGTGGCATCCCACTGCGTCACGCCGACGAGACCGTCGCCACCATGGTTTTCACAAGAAACCTTGAAGGCTGGCCCGAAGTTTGGAAAACCAAGAGAGGTCATCTTTTCTTCGGTCATCTCCAGTGCTTCCATCCCGTCGCGCATCATCGACGGTGTGATGTCGGCGACGCCATGGATCTCTTGTGCAGTCTTCGCAGATTCTGCTGCAAGCATCGCGGCATAGATACCACGGTTGTACATTACGGTTCCGATTTGGTTTCCGTTTCCGGCAGCTTTACCCGCGTCCACAACGTACTTCTGGATGTCGTCATACACGGGGAAGTCACGCCCCACGCCATTGAACGTTACCGCTTTGTAACCATCGGCTACATCACCAGCAGGCAACACATCGACTTCCGAACCAGACCACCATATGCCAATGAAGTTCTCCATCGGGAACCGGATGTTCGCGGCTTCCTGAATCGCAACCTGGTTCATTACGCCCCAGCCATACATGACAACGTAGTCGGGCTTGTCGCGGCGGATTTGCAGCCATTGGGATTTTTGCTCTTGGCCGGGATGGTCAACAGGGATGGTTTTAAGCTCGTAACCGTGCTTTACAGACAGATTTTCCAACGTGCGGATAGGCTCTTTGCCGTAGGCCGAGTTGTGGTAGATCAGCGTGATCTTCTTGCCCTTCAAGTCACCCGCATTCTCGCCCGAGAGGTAGTTGATAACACCTGATGCGCCGTCCCAATAATTCGCCGGAAAGTTGAAAACATGGCTAAAGACTTTGCCGTTTTTCGCTGACGTTCGGCCTAGGCCTGTTGTCAGCATCGGAATGTCATCTGCTGTGACTTTCGGGATCAACTGGTAGGTGATACCTGTAGACATAGGCTGATACACGAGCCCGCCGCTGCCTTTCAGCGATTCATAGCATTCAACACCTTTTTCGGTATTATAGGCTGTTTCGCATTCGGGAACCTGTGTCATCACACCGCCGATACCGCCATCACGCTCGTTGAGCAGTGTGAAGTAGTCGGCGTAACCGTCCGCGAACGGTATCCCGCCAGCCGCGTATGGGCCTGTGCGGTATGACATTGACGGGAACACGAGGTCCGCCATCACTGGTCCTGCTACCATCGTAGCAGCGAGGGCCATTGTTGCTAGTGTCTTCTTCATCGGGTTTCCTCCCTTGGTTTTTCCGACGTGTGCCGGGGTATTCAGTTCCCCCGACGAATTTTGTCGCGCGCGCCCTAGTGCGGGAACGGCCACAATCTCAGTTTTTCTTTTGCCACGCGCCAAAGTTGCGCGAGACCGTGCGGCTCGGCGATCAGAAACGCGATGATCAACGCCCCCACGATCAGGAACTCCAGATGCGCCGCGAGGTCTGTTGGCCAGCCGAGGCCTCCAACCAGAACGTTCTTCAGCAGCACCGGCAAGAGCACGAGGAACGCAGCCCCCGCGAATGACCCGAAGATCGAGCCAAGCCCGCCAATGATCACCATGAACAGCACGAGGAACGATTTGTTGATGCCAAAGGCTTCGCCAACCTCCACCGCGCCGAGGTAGACCGAGAAGAACAAGGCTCCCGAAATGCCGATAAAGAACGAGCTGACAGCAAAGGCGCTGAGCTTGGCTTTGAGCGGGTTCACCCCGATGATCTCGGCGGCGATGTCCATATCACGAATGGCCATCCACTTACGGCCAACAGAGCCGCGCGTCAGGTTGCGCGCGACAACGGCGCAGATCGTCAGGATCACGAGGCAGAAGAGGTATTTCGCCCATGCGTCAACATTCGGGCCGGTGACGTTTACACCAAATATCCCACGCTCCGGAGCATTGATCTGGCCGGAAGCCGAGAAATTGTAGGCCCACTCCCACTTGTTGAAAAGCCAAACGAGGAAGAACTGCGCCGCCAACGTAGCAACGGCGAGGTAGAAGCCTTTGATGCGCAGGCTTGGCAAGCCAAACAGCGCGCCGACGATGGCTGTGACAAGACCTGCAAGAATGACCGAGAAGAAGATATTGATCGGCGGCAGCGCGTATTGAACACCGCCCAGCCAGATGTCGATCCCCGTCATGAACTTGTAGCAAGCATAAGCGCCCACCGCCATAAACCCGCCTGTGCCGAGCGAGACTTGCCCGCAATAGCCGACAAGGATGTTCAGGCCGATCGCCGCGATCGAGTAGATCAGGAACGGCATGAAGATCGCGTTGACCCAGTAGTCGTTGAGCATGAACGGGATCAGCGCAAAGGCCACGAACAGCACAAAGTAATAGCGGTAGCGATCGAACTTGATCGGGAAGGTCTGGTTGTCGTCTTTATAGGTGGTCTTGAAATCACCTGCTTCACGATAAAACATCGGCCTTACACCCTTTCGATAATTTTTTCGCCGAACAGGCCCTGCGGCCTAAAGACGAGGAAGATGAGCGCCAGAACATAGGCAAACCAGTTTTCAGTAGCGCCGCCGACCATTGGGCCAATAGCGAACTCAAACAGCTTTTCACCAACGCCGATGATAAGCCCGCCGACAATCGCACCGGGGATCGATGTGAAGCCGCCGAGCATGAGAACGGGCAAGGCTTTCAAGGCGATCAGCGACAGCGAGAACTGCACGCCCGACTTGGTGCCCCACATGATGCCAGCAACAAGCGCAACAAAGCCCGCCAGTGACCAGACCATCACCCAGATGAAGTTGAGGTTGATCCCAACCGAAAGCGCGGCTTGGTGATCATCAGCAACAGCCCGCATCGCGCGGCCCTGCTTGGTGTATTGGCTGAACAACACCAGCGAAAACACGAGGATCGCAGCAATGACCGTGGCAACGATATCAAGGTTGTCGATGAAGAAACCGTAGTCAAAGATATTGAAAGTCACGTTGTCTATCCAGGCATTGATGCCCTGCGGCAAGCCAACATCGAGCTTCTTGATGTCACTGCCCCACATGATGTCACCAAAGCCTTCAAGGAAGTAGGCAAGGCCGATTGTCGCCATGAACAGGATGATCGGCTCTTGGCCAACAAGGTGTCTGAAGACAAACTTTTGCACCATCCAAGACAGTAAAACCATGACAGCCGCTGTGCCAAGGATCGCCACTACAGCAGGCAGATGCCAGCCAAAGTGATGCAGCTCGGTGCCGAACATCGCGTTGATCAGATGTGCGAAAGGCACTTGCCCGTCCATGATCCCGACCAGCGTGAGAGCCGCAAAAAGCGCCATAACGCCTTGTGCATAGTTGAAAATGCCCGAGGCTTTATAAATGAGAACAAAGCCCAAAGCGACGAGCGCATAAAGCACCCCTGCCATCAGGCCGTTGAGGAAAACCTCCATCGCGTAGACGAGTTGGTCAGACATGGAAGCCTCCGAATTTAGAAATTGTCAGGGTGTTCAGATCAGTCATGGCTCACCCCCAGATAGGCGTCGATAACCGCCTGGTTGTTGCGCACTTCGTCGGGCGAGCCGTCGCCGATCTTCTTGCCGTAATCCATCACGACAACGCGGTCGGACAAGTCCATAACCACGCCCATGTCATGCTCGATCAGGCAGATCGTCGTGCCGAACTCGTCGTTCACATCCAGAATAAAGCGGCTCATGTCCTCTTTTTCCTCGACGTTCATGCCGGCCATAGGTTCATCAAGCAGCAAGATCGAAGGCTCGGCCGCAAGGGCTCGCGCCAGTTCAACCCGCTTTTTGAGGCCATAAGGCAAACGCGACACAGGTGTCTTGCGGATCGCCTGAATTTCAAGAAAGTCGATAACCTTCTCAACAACTTCACGGTTCGCAACTTCTTCTTGCTCGGCCTTGCCCTTCCAGATCGCTTGGCTGAAAAGCCCCGTCTTCATGTGGTTCAAACGGCCGGTCATCACGTTGTCGAGCACAGTCATGCCCTCAAACAATGCGATGTTCTGGAAGGTGCGCGCAATACCTTGCTGTGCAACCTCGTAAGGGCGCATCTGCGGGCGACGCGAGCCCTTATACCAGACTTCGCCCTCTTGCGGCACGTAAAACCCCGAGATCACATTGAGCATCGAGCTCTTGCCAGCGCCGTTAGGGCCAATAATGGCGCGGATCTCGCCTTGCTTGATGTCAAAGCTGATGTCGGTGATCGCCTTCACACCGCCAAACCGCAGGGTGATGTTTTTCATCTCCATCACCGTGCCGCCGATCTTGCGACCGTCTGCCGTGACGTAGCCCTCGTTGCTCATATCGTTCATTCCGCTGCCACTTTCTGCGCGCTTACGGGCTGCACCTTGGCGTCGCGAATTTGCAATGTCGCGCTGATGCTGCCTTTGCGGCCGTCTTCATAAGTTACTTCTGTCACGGTCGAGACTTCGCTTGAGCCGTCATAAAGTGCTGTGATGATGTCAGAGAACTTGTCCTCAACAATCACGCGGCGCACTTTGCGGGTGCGGGTCATTTCGCCGTCATCGGCATCAAGCTCTTTGTGCAGGATAACAAAGCGGTGCACCTGACAGCCCGAGAGCATGTCGTCTTGTGCGACGCTTTTGTTCACCGCTTCGACGTGTTCCTGAATGGTATCAAGCACCCGCGGATGCCCCGCCAGCTCTTGGTATGAGGCGTAGGCAACATTGTTGCGCTCGGCCCAGTTGCCAACAGCCGTAAGGTCGATGTTGATGAACGCCATGCAACTGTCTTTGCCGTTGCCAAACAGCACAGCTTCCAGAATGTCTGGGTAGAACTTGAGTTTGTTCTCGACATACTTTGGCGCAAACATCGCGCCGCTCGACATTTTGCCAACATCCTTGGCGCGGTCGATGATGCGCAAATGCCCCGAGTCCTTCTCAAAGAAGCCCGCATCGCCCGTTGCGACCCAGCCTTCTGGGTCTTTGGTTGAGGCCGTGCTTTCGGGGTTTTTGTAGTATTCCACAAAGGTGCCGGGGCTGCGGTAGAAAATCTCGCCACTGTCGTCGATCTTGATCTCGACGTCAGGTGCCGGCACGCCAACCGTGTCAGCCCGCACTTCACCGTCTGGCTGCACAGTGATGAAAACAGTCGCCTCCGTCTGGCCGTAAAGCTGTTTGAGGTTGATGCCAAGCGAGCGGTAAAACTCGAAAATCTCTGGGCCGATGGCCTCACCCGCCGTATAGCCGACGCGCACGTTGCTAAAACCGAGGGTGTTTTTGAGCGGGCCGTAAATGAAGATGTCACCAAGCTTGTATTTCAGCCGGTCAATCAGCCCGACAGATTTGCCATCAAGGATCGCTGGGCCAACGCGCTTGGCAAGGCCCATCGCCTTATCAAACATCCACTTTTTCATCCGGCTCGCGTCTTCCATGCGGATCATCACATTGGTCAGCTGGGTTTCAAACACCCGCGGCGGGGCGAAGTAATATGTCGGCCCGATCTCGCGCAAGTCGGCCATAAGCGTGTCGGCGCTCTCGGGGCAGTTGGTGCAAAACCCTGTCCAGTAAGCCTGACCAACCGAGAAGATAAAGTCACCAACCCAGCCCATCGGCAGGTAAGCAAGGATCTCGTCCGACGAGTTAAGCTTGTCAAACTCCGAGGCGTTCTTGGCGCTTTCAACGATGTTTTGGTTGCTCAGCACAACGCCCTTAGGCTTGCCTGTGGTGCCCGAGGTGTAAAGCATCACGCAGGTCGTGTCGTAAGTCGCCTTGCCGCGACGGGCTATCAGGTCTTCTATCAGCTCGTCATGCGCCGCACGGCCCTGCGCCTGAATATGGCTGAACTCATGCAATTTCTTGTGGTCATATTTGCGCATCCCGCGCGGGTCGATGTAGATCATGTGCTCGAACTGCTTGAGCCCGTCTTGCACGTCGATCACCTTGTCGACTTGCTCCTGATCTTCGGCAACAACAAAGCGTGCGCCACAGTGATCAAGCACATAGGCCATCTCGTCAGCCGAGGCGTCTTGATACAGCGGTACAGGGATAGCGCCAACAGACTGCGCAGCAACCATCGCCCAGTAAAAGTAAGGCCGGTTGCGCCCGATGATAGCAATGAAGTCGCCCTCGTTCACACCGAGGTTGATAAACCCGAGCGCCAGCGCTTCGATCTCTTCCGCAGTTTCAGCCCAGGTCCAGCTCTGCCAGATGCCAAACTCTTTTTCACGGTAAGCATCCTTACCGCCAAACTCGCGCGCATTCCGCTCCAAAAGCGCCGGAATGGACACAAGTCCTCCGGTAGGTTGTGACGCCTGTGCCAAATCTAGTCCTCCCAATGCCCCTGCTAACAGAAACGATTCTCCTCGCCTTCAGGGTGCGGGTTTAAAGCTCGCCGTCAACTTTTTCCTGAACATTTCCGGAATCTTACGAATTGTAACAATCCGCGCTTCTCTCTTTGCGCGCTGCCCCCGTGGTGCTAGGCAAAAAGAAGGAGACCCGCCGATGAACACGCGCAGCAGCAACACCGAAGCCATGACAATGGCCGGCCTCAACCTGATCCAACAAGCCCTGTCAATCTATGATAGCGACTTGCGGTTGGTGGTTGCGAACGACAGGTTCCGCACAATGTTCGAGTTGCCCGAGGTGCTCATGACAGCAGGCGCAAGCTTTGAAGAAACGATCCGCTTTCTCACCCAGCGTGGAGAATATGGCGAGGTCTCTGACCCCGAGCAGTTTATCAATGAACGGGTTGAACTGGCGCTGAACTTTGAGCCTCACTATATCGAGCGCCAGCGTGACAACGGCACATGGGTTTCAATCGAGGGCTCGCCGCTGCCGCAAGGAGGTTGGGTCGCGGTCTATACCGATATCACCAGCACCAAGCAGCAGGAGGAGTTGCTGCGCACCCGTTCCGAAACACTCTCGGACCAGTTGCTCACCCGCGCCGAAGAACTCGCCAGTTCAAACCGCGCGCTAGGGGCCTCTGTCATGGCGCTTGAAGTGGCCAAACGCCAACTTACCGAAATGGAAGCGCGCATTCGCCTGACCACTGAAATGATGCCTGCGCACATCTCTCATATCGGGCCAGACATGCTTTACACCTATTCCAATCGCAGGCTCTCGCAAGTGATGCCCGGCTCCATCGAAGACCCTGTCGGCAAACACGTGTCCGAAGTGCTCGGCCCCGAAACATGGGCGATCCTCGACCCTCAGCTCAAACGGGGATTTGCAGGAAAAGCCACTGTCTTTGAATTCAACCATGAGCCCAGCTCCCAGCGGATTCGCGTCGCGCTCACACCGGATGAAAGCACAGGTGGTGTCTATGTCCTGTCGATGGATATCACCGAAGAAACCCAGACCCGCTCGGCACTTCAACAAACCCGCCGCCGCGAGATTGCCGCTCAGATGATATCAGGACTGGCGCATGATTTCTCCAATTTGCTGACAATCATACTTGGTTCCCAATCCCGCCTCGAGCGTGTCGAGTTGCCAGAAAATGCGCAGGATCTTGTTGCCGCGACGCTCTCGGCAGCGCGGCGTGGCGGGGTGCTGCTCAACCGCATCGCCGACATGACAGGCGCGCGCGACTATCACCCCGCGCCAACCCACATCGCACCCTTTCTGGGCGGCTTTGACACATTGGCCCGCTCGGCCCTGCCCGAAGGCATTACCCTGACGATCAACAATCACATCGCCCAGGACGCGCTGATGCTTGACGCCGGTATGCTGCAAGACAGCTTGCTCAACCTCGTGCTCAATGCGCGTGATGCTTGCGGCCGTGAAGGCCGGATCACCCTCACCGCCATCACCGTGCAGAACACTTGGGCGGAGTTCACAGTCAGCGACACAGGTAAGGGCTTTTCCGAGCATGCGCTCACCCGTGCCTTTGATCCGTTCTTTACCACCAAAGGCGAAGGCGGCTCAGGCCTCGGCCTGCCGATGGTCTATGACGCTGCCAAGCTTTCGGGCGGCTCGGTGCATGTGCGCAACATTAGCACTGGCGGGGCAAACACTGGCGGCGAAGTGACCATTCGCATGCCCTTGCGCCTCGCTCCTGCACCGGTTGAACCCGGCCTCGCTTTGCTGGTTGAAGACAACTCCGACATTCGGGCAGACATGCGCCAAATGCTGGTCGCCTTCGGGCATTCCGTGATCGAAGCAACCAGCGCCGAAGAGGCCCTCGCCCTTGCGCGTGAAGTGCCCGACATTTCGCTGGTGCTCTCTGATATCTCGCTGGAAGGTGAACTCACGGGCATCGACTTGCTTGAACGCCTACCCGCCTCCAAACCTTCTTGTTTGTTGATGACAAGCATGCCCGACAGCCACCCGCTCTACCAAAAAGCGCTGGCCGCAACGGCTGTCTTGCGCAAACCCGTGTCAGAGCAAATGCTGGCCAGATACCTCGGAACGGAACCCACACCATGACAGCGCCTTTGGTCACTATCCTCGACGACGAACCCGCGATCCGCGAGATGCTGACCGAGGCTTTGCAAGAAGCCGGCTTTCGCACGATGAGCTTTGGCCGCGCAACCGAGTTTGAAGCTGCCTTGCTACAAACCTCGCCCGATGTCTGTTTGGTTGATCTCTCCTTGCCTGACAAAGACGGGCTGACGCTGGTGCACAGGCTGGCGCTTGAGCAGGGCGCGTCGGTGATCATCATCTCCGGTCGCGCACAGGTGCAAGACCGCGTCACAGGGCTCGAACTCGGCGCTGACGACTATATCATCAAGCCGTTCGAGCCTGCCGAAGTTGTCGCCCGCGTGCGTGCCCGTCTGCGCAAAAATGCCCCTATGGAACAGGCCGGCGAAACCGCAAAGTTCAACGGCTGGACTGCGCATTTTGACCGTTACATGTTGATTGACGCCAGCGGTGAAGAAACTGCCTTCTCGCATGCGGAAGGCGAGGTTCTGCGGCTGTTTCTTGAACGCCCCAAGCGGCTCATCTCGCGTGCGAGCATGCAAGAAACCCTCGGCGGCGCGGCGGGTGAAAGTTTTGACCGCGCGATGGATGTGCGCATCTCTCGCCTGCGCACCAAACTCAGAGAAGACCCGAAGAACCCGCAGTTGATCAAAACCATCTACGGCGCTGGCTATATCTTTTTGGGCGACGTGAGCTGGAGCTAGCTTGTGCGTTAACCTTTCGCCTGCGATTTTGCGGCGCAAAACTGTCAGCACGCATTATGCACTGGTATATGCACTGTGGTATGCACGCATTGTGCAGGCAGCTTTTGGCAAAATCCAAAAGGTTAACAGCTGCTCACAGCACCTGCCAAAACATCCAGTCCTGTCACCAGATCGGCCTCATCCGTGTCTTCCTCAAAGGCATGGCTGATGCCGTTGATCGAGGGCACAAACAGCATCGCCACGGGCATATGCGCGGCAACATTCGTTGCATCATGCAGCGCACCTGACGGCATCCTGCGCCACTTGTCTACCGCGTGTTTTTGTGCACTGTTTTCAAGTGCTTGCCGCAACTCTGCGTTCATCTCAACAGGCTCTAGCCCAAGCATTTTTCCAAAGCTCACCTGCATGCCCCGGGCCTTGGCAACCTCTCTCGCTGTGTCGCGGATGATCTCTTCCATACGCGCCAATCGGGTCGTGTCACCGTCACGCCATTGCATCGAAAAAACCGCCCGTCCCGGCACTATTGAGTGCGCATCAGGGTGCAGCTTCACATGGCCAATCGTCCACACAGTCTGCGGTGTGACAACATTGCGAAAACGGTTGTTTATCAATGTGTTAAACTCTGCCAGAGCTTGGAAACTGTCCTTGCGGCGGTGCATCGGCGTGGTGCCCGCATGGTTCTGTTCGCCCTCAAAAGTGACGCGCATATCGCGGATACCAACGATGCCGGTGACAACGCCAACGGCCTCTTTTGCCTCATCAAGCCAAGGCCCCTGCTCGATGTGCATTTCGATAAAACCACTGAAGCGTTTGGGATCAACAAACCCCTCCGAAGCAGGCATGCTCGCGCGGGCATCCGCAAGGGTCATACCTTCTGTGTCGAGCAGCTTGTCAGCTTCTTCAAGGCTCATCGCACCCGACCAAACCGTGCTGCCCGTGGTCACACCAAAGCGCCCCTCCTCGTCTTGAAAGGACACCACCGAAACCGCAGGCCCGCCCGCCTCCTTGCTAGCCCGCGCGACCTCTAGCGCCGCGATCACCCCCAAGGCCCCGTCAAGCCACCCGCCCTCTGGCTGGGTGTCAGAATGTGACCCTAGTAACAATGACTTAGGCTCTTTTGACAACCCGAAGAGCGACCCCATCGGATCATAAAAAGCCACAAGCCCAGCCTCTTCAAACTTGTCCGCAAGCCAAGCCCTGGCAGCGATATCCTCGGGCGAAAACGCAGGCCTCACAACGCCTTTGCCAACTCCGGAAGCGCCGAACTTGCGCAGCTCGTGAAGGTCAGAAAGAAAGCGTTTGTGGTTCGGTTTCAACTTCATGCTGTCATCCCGTATATGTGCTCTCGGTGATACTTCAGATATGCGGGATGCTGGTGATCACGCGGGTTATCAGGCAAGTGCAACTTCCCTGTCGGGCAAATCAAACGCGTCTTCACATCTGCAGGAACTTTGTTGTCGGATACCAATATTTCATAGTTTTCACCGACCGAAATCAACCCACGATCAAACATCCAATGCAGGGTTCCCGAGAGTGCGAGCCCGTTCACGACAATATCCGGCCCCATGTCGGCAACAGGGCGAATATGCGCCGCCTGCACCTCAGCTCTCCCGCCTCCATTGCGCAAATCAAGCCCTGAAATCGCGCATCTCCCCTTGTAGGCTGCCTTCACATTGCGCGCGAAGGACGCCTCGCGTTTGGGGCGTGAACTCAAGATATTCTCTCTGATATCAATAAGTTCCGCACCAGTGAACGGCTGTTGTGCTTCTGCAAACTCAAACAAGGGCTCAGAGGCCACTTGAGCCGCCTCGCGCGGCAGCGCATCCGCACCTTCAAGCGGCTTAAGTCCTGCAGTCACGATCTCGCTGAACTCGGCAAAGCTTAATCTGCGAACGGCCGAAACACTGGCCCCGCCTGAAATCGCCCTGCCATCAGCCCCGCGCAACGAGGCTTCAAAGGCGGTTCCAAAAATGTTGTTGCGAGGCACAACCTGTTCGAACTGCCACTCGGTTCCCCGCTCGTAATAGGCAAAGTAGTGGCCCTCTTTTTGCGGATCGGCCACGACACTCGCCAGCTTGATCACCGAAGTATACCCTAGCGCGCCCTTCTTGCCTTCGTAGATGACAACCCAATCACCTATGGCTTCTTCAACCATCCGCAGATAGCGCTTGGGAAAGTGATAGGCGACACCGGGTGCATCATCGTAGATCGAGTTTGGATTCTGGATGAAAACCGCGTTGGCCATGCCCTACTCCGCAGCCACTGTCGCCGCCTCTACTTTCACTGCCGAGAACTTGAATTCGGGGATTTTGCCGTAAGGGTCGATCGCAGGGTTTGTGAGCACGTTGGCCGCCGCCTCAACGTAGGCAAACGGCACGAAGACCATGTCTTCGGCCACGGCTCTGTCCGCGCGGGCCATGATGGTAATGCTGCCACGGCGGGTTGTCAGGCGCACGTGCCCGCCTGCCTCAACCCCAAGTTTTCGCAGGGTTTTCGGATGCAGAGAGCAGTTGGCTTCCGGCTCCATCGCGTCGAGCACCTTGGCGCGCCGCGTCATTGAACCAGTGTGCCAATGCTCAAGCTGGCGACCGGTGGTCATGATCATCGGAAACTCTGCGTCAGGCGCTTCGTCTGGCGCGATCACACTCGCAGGGGTAAACTTGGCGCGGCCATCTTCGCGCGGGAAACCGTCACCAAACACAATGGCTTGGCCCGGGTCTGTTTCGCTCAGCGACGGGTATGTAACTGTCTCGGTTTCAAGCCGCTCCCATGTGATATTGTCGAGCGATTTCATGTTGAGCTTCATCTCGTTGAAGACTTCACTCACGTCGTCATACGTCCAATCAAGCCCACAGCGTTGCGCCAGATCAACCGTGACTTTCCAGTCTTCTCGCGCCTCGCCAGGAGGGGCAACAGCTGGCCGCACGCGCTGCACTTGGCGGTTGGTGTTGCTGACGGTGCCGTTCTTTTCATAAAGCGCCGAAGCGGGCAGGATCACATCGGCATAGTTTGCTGTTTCTGTTAGGAAAATGTCCTGCACAACAAGGTGCTCGAGCTTGGCAATCGCGTCGCGTGCGTGCTCGACATCGGGGTCAGACATGGCGGGGTTTTCGCCCTGAATATACATGCCCTTGATGCGCCCGGCATAGGCTTCGTCGATGATCTCGGTCACTGTCAGGCCCTTCTCGCTCGAGAAGTCACCAGCGCCCCAAACATCGGTGAAGTTCTTGCGGATGGTGTCGTCCATCACGCTCTGGTAATCCGGCAAGAACATCGGCACGAGGCCCGCATCTGACGCGCCTTGCACGTTGTTCTGGCCCCGCAGAGGGTGCAAGCCGGCGCCCGGTTTGCCGACATTGCCAGTCATCAAAGCAAGGCTGATCAGGCAGCGCGAGTTGTCAGTGCCATGAATGTGTTGACTGACGCCCATGCCCCAGAAAATAAGGCCAGCCTCGGCCCCTGCGAAGATGCGCGCAACCCGGCGCAACTGCTCGGGCGAGACACCGCAAATCTCGCTCATCGCTTCGGGTGAGAACTCTTTGAGGTGCGCTTTTTCGGCCTCCCAGTTTTCAGTCCAGCGGTGGATATACTGGCTATCGTAAAGCTCTTCCTCGACGATCACATGCATGATCGCGTTGAGCATGCTGACGTCCGCACCGGGGCGGAATTGCACCATCTCCTCCGCAAACCGCCTCAGACCAACGCCGCGAGGGTCCATCACGATAAGCTTTCCGCCGCGCTTGGTGAACTGTTTGAAATAGGTCGCGGCAACCGGGTGGTTTTCGACAGGGTTCGCCCCGATCACAATCGCCACATCGGCGTTTTCGATCTCGTTGAACGTCGCAGTTACGGCGCCCGAGCCGACGTTTTCGATCAGGGCTGTAACAGAGCTCGCATGGCAAAGCCGTGTGCAGTGATCGACGTTATTGTGCAAGAAGCCCTGCCTAATGAACTTCTGGAACAAATAGGCCTCTTCGTTGGTGCATTTGGCCGAGCCAAAGCCAGCAACAGAGCGCCCGCCGTGCTTTTCGCGTAGGTCTGAAAGCCCGCCAGCGGCAAGCGTCATCGCCTCTTCCCAGCTTGCCTCGCGGAAGGTCTCTTGCCAGTTTGCAGGGTCAACATTCAGCCCCTTGGCAGGTGCGTCGTCTCGGCGGATGAGCGGCTTTGTCAGGCGGTGCGGGTGGTGAATATAGTCATAGCCAAAGCGGCCTTTAACGCACAAACGCCCTTCGTTTGCGGGGCCATTGATGCCCTCGACATATTTCACCTTGCCGTCTTTGACCTTAAGAGAAACCTTGCAGCCAACGCCGCAGAACGGGCAGACGCTTTCGGTCTCGCTGTCAAAATCAGCGCTGTCTCCTAGTTGCGCATCGTCCAAAACCGTCGCAGGCATAAGAGCACCTGTCGGGCAGGCTTGCACGCATTCTCCGCAGGCAACGCAGGTGCTTTCACCCATCGGGTCAGCCATGTCGAACGTTGGATATGCATCGTGCCCGCGCCCTGCCATGCCGATCACATCGTTGACTTGCACCTCGCGGCAGGCCCGCACACAGAGGTTGCAGGAAATGCAGGCATCAAGGTTCACGCGCATCGCGATGTGGCTGTCATCAAGCAATGGAATGCGGCCTTCTTCCAGCTTGGGGAAGCGACTCTCGGTGATGCCGTTGAGATCGGCCATGTCCCAGAGATGCGCAGACTTGTCATGGCTCACGTCACGCTCGGGTTGATCAGCCAGAAGCATCTCGACAACCAGCTTACGCGCACTCGTGGCACGGGCGTTGTTGGTGACAACAACCATGCCGTCTTGTGGCTCACGAATGCAGGACGCCGCCAAAGTGCGCTCGCCTTCGATCTCGACCATGCAAGCGCGGCAGTTGCCATCAGGGCGGTAGCCGGGAGCAGGCTTATGGCACAGATGCGGGATGACGAGGCCACGTCCATTGGCCACTTCCCAAATCGTCTGGCCTGCCTCGGCCACGACTTCTTCGCCATCAAGCGTGAACTTTACTGTGTCAGACATGCTGCGACTCCCGTTCTTTAGCTTATCTTAAAACAGATGCGCTGCGCGTTACATACGATATTCCCGACATAGGCAGGCGTATTTGCGTCGCGCATTGTGTTTGGGTCAAATCTGCGCCTAAGCTAACGTAGACTTTAACTAAAAGGCCATCACATGTCGGCATATCTCCCTGAACTGACGCCTTGGTTTGTTTGCGCTCTGGCTGTGTTCACTGGCGCAATTCTTCAGCGCATTTCCGGCGCCGGTTTCGGGATGATCGCAGCACCCGTTATGGCACTTGTCGCGCCGGCTTGGCTGCCCGGAACTGTGCTTTTGCTTGGGCTGGTAGTTGGACTTGGCGCAATTGTTAGCACAGGTGGCGCGGTTGACAGGCGTGACTTGCCCGCCGGTTTCGCGGGGCGCACCCTGGGTGCGATTATTGCCGCGTTCATAGCAGCCGCAGTCGTTGGCACGCCCGCTTTGCCCATCATTGTCGCGCTGATCGTGCTTTTTGCTGTCGCACTCAACCTGGCTGGTTTGCACCTGCCGATCACGCAACCGGCGCTGTTTGGTGCGGGGGCAATCGCAGGCGTCATGGGCACGCTCACAGGCATTGGTGCGCCGCCAATGGCGATCTTGTATTCCGCGGTTGAGCCGCGCCGCTCGGCGGCGACACAAAACACATTCTTCGGCTTTGGCATGTTTGTCTCGATCACCACACTCGCTTTTGCTGGCCTCATCGGCCTCAAGCACATCGCCTTCGCCCTTAGCCTCGCGCCGATTGTTCCGCTGGCGCTCTGGGCTGCCCGCCCGCTTGCAGCACGAGTCGAGCGTGGCTCGATCCGCCCTTGGGCGCTCGGTCTGGCAACGCTTTCAGCAATAATTCTGTTGTCAAAAAACCTCTGACACAACCTCTTTAACCTGCCGCAACCTCAGGCTAACCTGCCGCGAAACGCAAACAAACGAGGGCAGCATGGCAGAACTGATTCTAGTCCGACACGGGCAAGCCAACAGCCATGCCACCGACGAAGCCAGTTACGATAAACTCTCTGATCTCGGGCATGAGCAGGCACGCTGGCTTGGCGAACATATGCAGGGCACCAACCCGCATTTTGACCACGTAATAACAGGCACTTTGCGCCGCCAAAAAGAAACCGCCGCCAGCATGGGCTATGGCGACACAAAAGTTGACGCACGTCTGGACGAGTTGCAATATTTTGCCATGGCCGCCGCGCTCGAGGCTGAACATGGCGTGCCAACCCCCAATGAGCCAACCGAGTTCGCCGCGCATCTTCCGCTGATGATCAAGCACTGGGCAGCCGGCACCGTAACTGGCGTTCCCGAAACATTTGCCGATTTTCACAAGCGCACCACCGGCCTTATCGACGAGCTTGGTGCGGGCCACGGGCGCATTCTTTTGGTCACATCCGGCGGCGTCATTGGCACGATCCTGCGGCATGTCTTGCACCTCAACGATATTGCGATGGCCAAGATCATGCTCCAAGTGATGAACTCATCAATGCACCGGCTCGAGTATGTGCATGACACGCTGATGCTGGGCAGTTTCAACGCCACTCCACACCTCGACACCCCGGGCCGCGAACACGCCCGCACCTTTGTTTGACAGGATTTTGACATGACACATCTCTGGCTACGCTCCGAGCAGCGCGAACATGAAGAGCGCACCGGCCTGACCCCCGAAGGCGCCAAGGCCTTGATCGACGCAGGCATCAAGCTGACCGTTGAAGAAAGCTCGGTGCGTGCGATCGGCCTGCAAGGATACATCGACGCGGGAGCCAGCATTGCGCCTGAAAACAGCTGGCCTGATGCGCCGCTTGATGCGATCATCTTCGGGCTCAAGGAACTGCCCGATGATGGCACATCGCTGCCACACCGTCACATCATGTTTGGCCATGCCTACAAAGGGCAGTTCTCTGGTAAAGCGCTTTTAGAGCGGTTCAAAGCTGGCGGCGGCACGCTCTATGACCTCGAGTATCTAGTTGATGAAACGGGCCGCCGTGTTGCTGCCTTCGGTTACTGGGCCGGTTTCGCCGGGGCTGCTGTAACGCTCAAGGCCTGGGTCGCCCAACAGTCGCAGGCGCTCTGCCCACCCGTCGGCGCTTACCCCGGCAAGGACGCTTTGCTCACCGAACTCGCCGCACAAATGCCCGCCAAACGCCCCACAGCGATCGTCATCGGTGCGCTTGGCCGTGTTGGCACAGGTGCGTCGGATATGCTTGAAGCGATGGGCGTTGCTGTCACCAAATGGGACATGGCCGAGACCAAAAGCGGCGGCCCTTTCCCCGAGATCCTCACACATGACATTTTCATCAACTGCATCCTTGCGCGTCCAGGAACTCCGCAGTTTGTACCACTTTCAGCCAAGGAGGCCGCGCGCAAACTTACCGCGATAGGCGATGTCGCTTGCGACCCTGACAGTGACTACAACCCTGTGCCTGTCTACTCGGAAGCAACGACATGGGACGCACCTGTGGTTCGCGTTCATGATAGCCCGCCGCTTGACGTGATGGCGATCGATAACCTGCCGTCGATGCTCCCTGTCGAAAGTTCACAGGACTTCGCGGCACAACTCTTGCCGTCTTTGCTCACCCTGCAATCCCTCACAAGCGGAGTTTGGGCGCGCGCCGGGGCCGAGTTTCACACCCATGTTGCAAAGCTATGATCCCTTCAGTTTACATCGGCTATGTCGCAGCAACTCTTGGAACGATATGCTGGGTTCCGCAGGCTTGGAAAGCATGGAGCACCCGCGACACTTCAGGCATCTCGCTGGCTTCTAACCTGCTCTTTTTCACCACGGTCTCACTCTGGTTGCTCTACGGCATCATGATCGGAGACTGGCCGATTATTGTCGCAAATGTCTGTGCTGCAACCGCAGTCGCCGTTATTGTCGCAGCCAAACTGAAATACAAATAGGAAACTCATATCATGACAATTCACTGGTGCGGCACAGGCCTCTCAGCAATCCCCGGCCTGCGTAGGCTGATCGAGAACGGCCATGACGTTGTGGTCTGGAACCGTACAGTGGCCAAGGCTGAAGAAGCCGTCGGCGACATCGCCAAAGACATCCGCGCCTTTGAAATGGACGCCATTACAAACGCCACTCAAATGGGCGATATCGTGGTCTCGATGCTGCCGGGTGATTGGCACGTGCCCCTTGCCGAAATGTGCATAAGCAAGCAGGCCAATTTCGTCAGCTCAAGCTACATCGCCCCTGAAATGCGCGCGCTTGATGCCGCCGCGCTCGATGCTGGTGTGGCATGTGTCAATGAAGTCGGCCTTGACCCGGGCATCGACCATTTGATGGCACATTACCTTGTTGCCGACTACCGCGCCTCCTCAGGCTATGACGCAAACAACGACATCTCGTTCGTCAGTTATTGCGGCGGCATTCCCAAAGAGCCAAACCCCTTCCGCTACAAGTTCAGCTGGTCACCGCTTGGGGTGCTCAAGGCCCTGCGCTCGCCATCAAAATCGATCAAAAACTACACCGAACTCAATGTCAGCCGCCCGTGGGACGCGATCAGCACCTATGACGCGCCCCTACCAACACCCGAGAGCTTTGAGGTTTACCCAAACCGTGACAGCCTGCCGTTTATGCAAGACTACCGCTTTGAAAACAGCTGGCGCGTCAAAGAGTTTGTGCGCGGCACTCTTCGCCTCAATGGCTGGAAAGACGCTTGGAGTGATGTTTTCGCCGAGATCGAAACCCTCAAAGGCCCCGAAGGCGAAGCCCGTTTGGAAGAAATGTCGAGTGGTTTCTGGCGCGACAACGCCTATGACGAAGGTGAGCCTGACCGCGTGGTGATGTTCGTCGCTCTCAAATGCGAGAAAGACGGCGTGCCAACCTATCACAAAACCTACGTGATGGACGCATGGGGCGACGCGCGTGGAACGGCAATGGCGCGCCTTGTCTCAAACCCTGTTGCACTGGCCGTAGAAGCCGTGGCTAACCGCGCTATTCCCGCTGGTGTCCATGCCGCACCGCACGATCCAAAGCTCGTGCAGGACTGGCTTAAAGAAGTCGACACCCTCGCTCAACACCTGCAAATCGTCGATCATCTGGGCTGAGTGACCAGACATACCTTTTTCTTGGTCTAAATATCCTGGGGGCCCGGGGGCAAAGCCCCCGGTTCGTCGGATTTTGCAAAGCAAAATTCGAAACTAGCCACCACGAATAAGATCATCTTCATCGTCCGAAGCAGAAAGGCCAAGAGCCTCAAGACCGTTCTCTAAATGGTCTGACAAATGCGGCGTGCCCATCAAGTAGTCGGGCGTCGGTGTTGTCGCTTCCGCTATGGCCAAGGCCCGCGCCTCAACCAGTTCCTCGGCTTCAAAACTACCACGTCCGATCCACATAACGGCGACGAGATCGGTGAGTTCCTCGTCAGTGAGGGTTTCAAAAAACCCCGACAATTCCGCTTGGGCACGTCCCATTTCCCGAGACATCAGAACAATCTGAGCAATTTTGTTGATACTTATGTTGAGCATTTCCAGCCTCCAGTTCGCACATAAGACAAGTCTGCACAGCTATCTTAATCCCGCGCCTTGATCTGGCGCAAGCAAGCGTTTGTGGTCACTCTGGTGCTTTGAGGGGGACAATCGTCGGATCATCAGGCGCAAGCTCTTCAAAATCAAAGTTATCAAGCCGTCTTGATCTGCGCCCGGCTTTATCTGCCGAAATTTTGATATCAGCGATGTCTTTTGAGGCCTGCCCAAAGTGCCGATCAAGGTTTTCAACCCGTGTGCTCAACCGCTCAACGTCACCAAACAATAGGCCCAACTCGCGCCTGATCGCCCCTGCCTGTTCTCGCATCCGAGCATCCTTCAAGATCGCCCGCATGGTATTGAGTGTCGCCATGCAGGTCGTCGGCGAAACGATCCAGACCCGCGCAGAAAAGCCCTCGCGCACCAACTCGGGGAAGTTGGCGTGAAGTTCTGCATAGATCGCCTCGGAAGGCAAAAACATCAACGCGCCGTCAGCGGTTTCCCCATCAAGAATATACTTCTCACTGATATCCTTGATGTGCTTCTTGATAGACACGCGTAGCATCTTCGCCGCTTCGTTCACTTGCCAGTCGTTCTCGGCACGGCGCAGCGCCTCATAGGCTTCCAGCGGAAACTTCGCATCAATCACAATTGGCCCGGGCGGATTTGGCAAATGCACCAGGCAGTCAGCACGCTTGCCGTTGCTCAGCGTGGCCTGCAACTTGTAGGCGTCGCTCGGCAGGGCTTTGGTGACAATATCATTGAGCTGGATCTCCCCGAACGCCCCGCGCGTTTGCTTGTTGCTCAAGATATCCTGCAGGCTCAAAACGTCACCCGACAGCTTGGTGATATTGTCCTGTGCCTTGTCGATCGCCACCAGTCTCTGTTGCAATTCTCCAAGAGATTTAGCCGTTCGCTGCGCTGATCCAACAAGGTTCTCGTTCATCTTGCCGCTCACATCGGCAAGGCGTTTTTCCATCAGTTGCAGCATGTTGGCTTGCGACGCAGCCTGCGCTTCGCTCACATGTGTTAGCCCGCCAGCGAGCTGTTGCTGTCCGTCTGAAAGCTGTTGCACCCGCGCACCGAGGTTGCCGATCTGGTGCACCAGAGGTTCGGTCATGCTGGCCGAACGGGCCGCCGCGCGCATGCCCAAAAACAGCATCAGGAACAGCAGCGCAATCAGCACAGCCCCCGTCACAAGCAAGCTCATTTCACTAATCTGATATCCCGCTAGTTCGATCATGTTCTGCCAAACAGCCTTTCGATGTCGCTGAGTTTCAGCTCAATATATGTCGGTCGCCCGTGGTTGCACTGGCCCGAGTGCGGTGTTGCTTCCATCTCGCGCAGCAATGCGTTCATCTCTTCGGCGCGCATCCGGCGTCCGGAGCGTATCGAGCCGTGACAAGCCACCCGTGAAAGCACCGCTTCCAGCTTGTCCTTCACCGTGCTTGTCGTGCCACCGTCGGTGAGTTCATCTACGATATCACGTAACATCGCTTCGGCGTTGACCTCACCCAAGATCGCCGGAGTTTCACGCACTGCCACGGCGCCGCCGCCAAAGGGCTCAAGTGTCAAACCAAGTTGCGCAAGGTCGCCCGCAGCTTCAAGCAACAACGCGCAATCGCCTTCGCTCATACTCACGATCTCAGGGATCAAAAGCGCCTGCGCACGCACACCGTTCTCTGACATCTGGCGCTTGAGTCGCTCGTAAACCAGCCGCTCGTGGGCGGCGTGCTGGTCAACAATCACCATGCCGTTCTGCGTTTGTGCGACGATGTAATTCTCATGCACCTGCCCGCGCGCGGCTCCCAGCGGCAGGCCCTCAACATCCAGTTCATCAACGACAGGCGTTGCCTCAACCCGCGCCGAGTAGTCGCTCGCCATATCGGCAAAACCGGGCGCTTGCGCTTGATAGGCTGCGTGTCTAGCGCCCGAACCCGGGCGGTCCATCTGGTACACCCGCGGCTCGCTAAACTCGGGCCGCATCGCCCCCAAAGCCGCGTCCGCCACAGTCGACGACGCCCTATGCCCCGCCTCGGCCAGCGCATGTTTAAGAGCACTCACAATCAGCCCACGCACCATCGCCGGATCCCGAAAGCGCACTTCTGATTTCGCAGGGTGAACATTTACGTCAACCAGTGTCGGAGCACAGGTTACAAACAGCGCAACAGCGGGGTGCCTGTCGCGGCTGAGAAAGTCGGAGTAAGCGCCGCGCAAGGCGCCGATCAGCAGCTTGTCGCGGACGGGCCTGTCATTGACAAAAAAGAACTGCGCCACGGCACTGCCGCGCGAATATGTCGGCAAGGCCGCATAGCCTGTCAACCTGATCTCTTCGCGGGTCGCGTCAATCGCCAAGGCGTTGTCAGCAAAGTCGCGGCCCATCACCTGCCCCAAGCGGCCGTGCAACGCCGAAAACATATCGCCGCTTTCGGCCTCGGTGCGGAACTTTACCCGGCCTTCACCGCCGCCTGACACATCGCTGAGCGTGAAGGCAACGTAGGGTTCCGCCATCGCAAGCCGCTTGACGACATCGGAGATCGCCTGCATCTCGGCGCGATCAGAGCGCATGAACTTTAGCCGCGCAGGTGTGGCATAGAAGATATCTCGCAACTCAACACGCGTGCCTTGCGCGCCCGCCGCTGGCTTAACAGCGCCCACCTGACTGCCGCTCACCTCTATCATCGCTGCCGCGTGGCCTTCCGCACGGCTGGTGATACCGAGGCGGCCGACAGCGCCGAGCGACGGCAATGCCTCACCGCGAAAACCAAAGGTATGAATGTTAAGCAAATCAGAGCCGTCAATTTTTGATGTCGCGTGACGTGACAGCGCCAAGGGCAAATCCTCAGGGCTCATGCCGCAGCCATCATCTGTCACTCTGATCAGCGTCTTTCCGCCGTCAGCCACATCAATTCTGATGCGCCGTGCGCCGGCGTCGATCGCGTTTTCAACCAGCTCTTTCACTGCTGAAGCAGGCCGCTCAACGACTTCGCCAGCAGCGATGCGGTTGATTGCGGCGTCGTCAAGCTGGCGGATCACCGGCGGTGATTGGCTTATATGGGGGGTGATCTCAGGCATGCCACAACAACTAGCATATACACGCGCGATTCGGCCATGCAGGAGATGAGCATTTAGGTTAATCTACCTCGGTGAATTCAGGCTGTCGCACCTGTCCTGCGAAATTGTGTTGGTTTCCATCAAAAACTGCACAAACACGCGCAAAACTGCGGTTCTTTCCCCTCTACATTTCCGCTTCCAGCGGTTATGGTCACGCAACAACAAGCTCCGAGCAGGGCCAGATAATGAGTAATTCAGGACGCAAAAAGCCGCTTGTCGCCGAGCGCCGCTTTCCAAAGAAACCCGCCAAGAAAAGTGCGGCCGCTAAAAAGCCGGTTGCCAAAAAGCGCAAACCAGCCAAGCGCAAGGCCACCAAGCCCAAGGCACAACGCGGGATAATTCGCCGCGTTCTATATGGCCTTCTCATCTGGCCGTTCAAAATCCTCTGGGCCTTTGGCTGGCGTATGGGCCTTGTCTGCATACTCATTCTCGGGCTGAGCGTTGGTTACGTCTCCTATACACTGCCGCCCGTCGAACAACTGTTTGACGGACGCTCGCGTGGCTCCGTCACACTGCTTGATGTCAAAGGCACTGTCTTTGCCTGGCGCGGTGACCAGTTCGGCGGTGCAGTGACGGCAAGCAGCGTCTCACCGCACCTCAAAAACGCCATTGTCGCCACCGAAGACAAACGCTTTTACCGACACTTCGGCCTGTCGCCCCGCGGCATAGCATCTGCCGTAAAAATCAACCTTAGCGAAGGTCGCGGCCCGCTCTCTGGCCACGGCGGCTCGACGCTCACCCAGCAAACCGCAAAGCTCATCTGTCTCGGCACCCCGTTTGATCCAAGCCGTTGGAAAGATGAAACCGCTTATGAAGCCGACTGCCGCGAAGGCTCGCTCTGGCGAAAAGCCAAGGAAGCCGTCTATGCGATGGCGATGGAGTTCAAATACACCAAGAATGAAATCCTCACAGTTTACATCAACCGCGCCTTCCTCGGAGCCGGTGCACGTGGCTTTGAAGCAGCATCGCAACGCTATTTTGGCAAATCGGCGGCCGAAGTTGATCCGGCTGAAGCGGCTATGCTTGCCGGCCTTCTTGTTGCCCCGTCGCGCTACGCGCCGACAAACAACCTTGAGCGCTCGCAGGCCCGCGCCGCGACAGTCGTGCGTTTGATGGAAGAGCAAGACTACCTCTCGCACGCTCAGGCGCGTGAAGCTCAGGGCAACCCTGCAACGCTTTCAAAGGCCGCTCAGGCCAAGGCCGGAGGCTACTTTGCCGACTGGGTTATGACAACAGGCCCGGAGTTTTTCACCCGTAACACAACGGAAGATGTGATCATCCGCACCACGCTTGACCAACGCGTGCAGCGTGCCGCCGAGGCCGCGATGCAAGAAGTCTTTGCCGCCAAGTTAAAGCCCGGCTCAAAGGCACAGGCCGCAATTGTGATCATGTCGGCAGACGGCGCCGTGCGCGCCGTTGTCGGCGGGCGCAAAACCAAGGTTTCCGGAGAGTTCAACCGCGCAACCCAAGCCAAGCGTCAACCCGGCTCGTCGTTCAAACCCTTCGTCTACGCGGCCGCGCTCGACGTTGGGCGCTCACCTCTCGATATCATCGAAGATGCGGAGTATTGCATCAAGGTGCCCGGCTCGAGCGAGTATTGCCCGAAGAACTACGATCGCAACTTTCACGGTCAGGTTACGCTCACCGAAGCACTGGAAAAGTCCTACAACATCCCCGCCGTCAAGCTTGCGAATGAAGTCGGCCTCGATGTGGTGCGCAAAGTTGCAACCGAGTTTGGCATCGGCTCCAAAATGGCCCCCGGCCCTGCGATCGCCCTCGGCGCGTCAGAAGTGACATTGCTTGAACTTACCGGCGCCTATGCCGGCATCCTGAATGGCGGCAGCGCTGTGGCTCCTTACGGGCTTGTCGAGCTCCGCCTGCTTGGCAACAACGAGCCTTTGATGTCTGCG
The DNA here is from genome assembly GCF_018860975.1 of Lentibacter algarum. Taxonomy (GTDB): domain Bacteria; phylum Pseudomonadota; class Alphaproteobacteria; order Rhodobacterales; family Rhodobacteraceae; genus Lentibacter; species Lentibacter algarum_A. Next base: position 629,638 of record NZ_JAHKQI010000005.1, on the reverse strand, counting down.
ACCGGCGGCATAGGCGAGCGGGTCATCCAACAAGAAGCAGCCGAAAAGCTCACCTGGATGATGAACAAAGTTGTCACCGAGGGCACAGGCCGAAAAGCGGCCCTTGAAGGGCGTGATGTCGCGGGAAAAACCGGAACATCGCAATCGGCCAAGGACGCTTGGTTCATTGGTTTCACCGCCGACTATGTTGCCGGTGTCTGGATCGGCTATGACGACAACACCCCGCTCACCGGTGTCACTGGGTCGGGCCTGCCTGCCGAAATCTGGCGTGTGGCGATGAAGCGCGCGCACGAGGGCCTGCCGTCACGGGTGTTACCGATGCGTGCTCCAGAACCCGGCGAAGGCCAGCCCGCGACTGCCGAGGCTGCGCAGTCAAACAGCACCCAGACAAGCACCGGTATTGACAGGCTGCTCGAAGGCATTTTTGGCGGCAAAAGCTCGGACACGTCCGGCGGCACACCAGCGCAGGTTCAGGAGCGCGAAAAACGCGAGCAAGACAACCGTGAAAGCCGTTAGCCTGATGTAAGCGAGCAGCTTATATCGTAGGTCATTTCTCCGCCGAGGCCTTCGTACGGCGCTCCGTTGCTGTCACAGCTCAAGTTTTGCGGCGCTGGTGGCACGTCCTGTCCTTTGCATTTCAAGTCAGCCACTATCATCGCCTGATCCCCGCGCAAACGTTTGACTGTGCAGCCCGATGCTTGCTCGATAGCTGCAACCGCGCGGGGCGCCACGGTTGACATCCGCGGAGCCCATTCCGAGTTGGTTCTGATTGCTTCTGCCCGCCTGTCGTGAACACGAATATCAAAACTGCTACCGTCAACCACGATCCGGCTGAGCGGCGCCCCCCGAAAAGGGAGGCTCGGCGTGTCGCAGGCGGCGAGCAGGGTTAACGCAATGGCAATGTATCTCATGCTTTCAAGATGGCGCGACATGCTTAACAAGCGGTTAACAATGAAAGAAACACGTGCAGACCAGTCTTCCGCGGGCCATCGCTTCCAACTCGAACAAGCAACGCTGCTAAGGGTTGAAGCTTTGCGTTGTAGGTCATATCATTTTACCAATTGTTCCTAGCGACGTGACAAAGGGAAGCCATGCCGTTTCAACCCGTTCAGCCCGAAAAGCTCAGCCATGTCGTCGTCCGGCAGATCGAACAACTTGTTTTGCGCGGTATCCTGCGCCCTGGTGAACGTCTGCCGTCAGAGCGCGAGTTGGCCGAGCGCCTTAACGTGTCACGGCCGTCGCTTCGCGAGGCTATCGGCGACCTGCAAGATCGCGGCTTGCTGATGTCCAAGGCGGGCTCGGGTGTCTACATTGCTGACGTGCTTGGCTCGGCCTTTTCCGATGCCTTGATCGAGTTGTTCTCGTTGCATGACGAAGCTGTGTTTGACTACCTCGCCTTTCGCCGTGATCTGGAAGGCATCGCTGCCGAGCGCGCTGCGCGACTGGCGTCTGAAACTGATCTGAAGGTTATCAACCAGGCCTACCAGACCATGGAAAAAAGCGAGCGACGGGGTGACCCTGCAAAAGAAGCTGAACTTGATGCTGCCTTTCACATGTCGATCATTGAGGCGAGCAATAACGTCGTGATGCTCCACATGATGCGCTCGATCTTTGATCTGCTCAAGCAAGGCGTGTTCTATAACCGCTCGCGCATCTTTCAGCAAAATGTAAACCGCGAAGAGTTGTTATCGCAGCATCAGAAGATCAACGAAGCTCTGCAAGCGCGAGATCCTGCCGCTGCCCGTAGAGCAGTTGAAAGCCACCTCGATTTTGTCAATGCGACACTCGCTGACCAAATCAAATCAGACAAAAACGAAAGCATCGCCCGTCTTCGTTACGAACATGGCGAGCAGTCGTGAATGCAAAAAAGCCCGGCTCAGTGAACCGGGCTTTTGCAATAGTTTTCTGAAAGCTTAGTGCAGCTTAGCGTCAACTTCGGCAATCGCCTCGTCGATCAGCTTGTTGCCGCCTGCAGCGGTCATCTGATCGGCAACAATGTCTTTCGCCGCGCCAACCGCAACCGTGATAGCAGTGTCACGCACTTCTTTCACAGCAGATGCTTCAGCAGAAGCGATCTTGTCTTGAGCCGCTTGCAAACGACGTGCGATCGAAGCCTTGATATCACCCTTAGCCACTTCAGCAGCTTCAGCCGCCTCTTCCTTGGCGTGGGCTACAATGCGGTCGGCTTGCTCTTGCACTTCTTTTTGCTTGCGCTCGTAGTCGGCCAGAAGCTTCTGGGCGTCTTCGCGTAGGCGGCGTGCTTCTTCAAGCTCGTCTTTGATGCCTTCGGCACGCTTATCAAGCATGTCGCCGAGCATCGCCGGAACTTTGAAGTAGAACAAAACCCCGATGAACAAAAGGAAGCCAAGCAACACAATGAAGTTGGTGTTCTTCAGTGAGAGGAACGGGCCGTCCGCCGCGAAAGCAGGCGAGGCCATAACAAGAGCGAGGAGTACAGTCAGATTGCGCATGTTTTACCCCTTCATCCGTGCGTTGATCGCCGCTGTGAGCGTTTTGGCGTCAGCCTTACCGCCCATCGCCGAGACAAGCTCTTTGGCGGTGTCTTTGGCCACGTCCTTAACGCTTTTCAGCGCGCCGGCGCGAATTTCTGCAATCGCTTGTTCGCCTTCTGCCGCTTTCGCCGCAATCTCGGCATCCGCCTTGGCAAGAGCAACATCCAGTTCTTTCTGAATCTCGGCTTTCGCTTCAGCAACGATGTTGCCAGCCTCGGTGCGCGCATCAGCAAGGGCTTTGTTGTAGGCTTCTTCTGCCTCAACTGCCTTTTGCTTCAGCTCGTCAGCCTTGGCGATATCATTAGTAATTGTGCCCTGACGCTCAGCCAAAACCGCGCCAATGCGTGGTAGGGCAATGCGCGACAGCACAAAGTAAATCACGACAAGCGTGACCAGCAGCCAGAAAATCTGGTTGGCCCAGTTGGAAAAATCCAGCTGTGGCATGCCTGGGGCTGCTGCAGCAGCGTGCCCTGCGGCCTCGTGCGTTTCTGTAGCCATGATAGCCTCTCCCTTAAGGAACTTACCTAAGTTACCGGATGAGCTGTTAGGCCCATCCGGCCGTAAGGATCGTGTTCCGAAAAGTTAGACGGCGAACATAAGCAGCAGAGCTACGAGGAACGAGAAGATCCCCAAAGCTTCTGCGAAAGCGATACCGATGAACAGTGTCGCTGTTTGCGATGCTGCAGCTGACGGGTTGCGAAGTGCGCCGGCAAGGAAGTTGCCTGCTACGTTACCAACACCGATGGCGGCTGCGCCTGAACCGATTGCTGCGAGGCCTGCGCCGATGTGTGCGAGTTCACCTTCCATGAGTATTTCTCCTTACGATTGGAAGTTAAAAGATAGTTAGTTGTTCAAACCCTAGTGCGAAGGATGCAGAGCATCTTTAAGATACACGCAGGTCAGAATGGTGAAAACGTAGGCTTGGATAAACGCTACGAGAACTTCGAGGCCATACATCGCGGTGATCGCGACGACGGAGACAGGGCTGACAACGGCGATCGCCGCGAAGCCTGCAAAAACTTTGATAACTGCGTGGCCCGCCATAACGTTACCAGCCAAACGAATTGAGTGGCTAACGGGGCGCACGAAGTACGAGATGATTTCAATGATCGCCAGCACAGGGCGCAAGGCCAAAGGCGCTGATGCAACCCAGAACAGGCCCAGGAACTTGGTGCCATTCTTCACGAAGCCAACAATGGTAACCGTCAGGAACACCAGCATCGCCAGCACAACCGTCACAGCAAAGTGTGATGTCGTGGTAAAGCTCATCGGGATCAGGCCAAGGAAGTTGGCGAAGACGATGAACATGAACAGCGTCATGATGTATGGGAAAAAGCCGACAGCATCTTTACCGGCTACATCTTCAACCATTTTGTAGACAAAACCGTAGGCCAGCTCGGCAACACTCTGCGTGCGACCAGGAATAGTCGCGCGGCGTGACGTGCCAAGCACCATAAGCAAGATCACAGCAACAACTGACAGAGCCAACCAAAGCGTGACGTTTGTGATGGTGAACATGCTGACTGCGCCGTCACCAAACAATGGCTTCACGATGAACTGATCCATCGGGTGGAATACCAAGCCGCCAGTCTCTTCGCCGTGTGCTTCAGACGCCATGTCTAACCCTCTTCGTTTCGTTTGGCCATTTCGGCCATATTACCCTTTTGGATCTCCTCGGCAGAACGAAGCATCGTCTTCACTCCAGCCGCGAGGCCCAGAAATACAAACAGAACCAGAAAGATGGGGAGCGTGCCAAACAGCACATCAAGCCCGTATCCGATCCCGAAGCCAATGCCCAATCCGGCCACCAACTCGATCACCATCCGCCAGGCAACATTCGCCTGAGAATAGTGCTCCTCCATGTGGTCTTTGGGCGTATGCGCCGCTTTCGCCGCACTTATCCGCTTATCCAAGTCATCTAGTTGATCTTGTTTTTCGCGACTCGACACTCAAAAAGCCCTCATGGACAGTTGCGCAGTAAGTATTGCGCTGCACCCTCTGAGTCAAGCCGCTGAAGCAGATATCCAAGGCATTGATAAATAACAAATATTCACCATTGCCGGTTTGTCGCACCCCCTCAAAACCACCCACTTCAATATTCAACCATTCAGTTAATCTTACAAAACGGCCGGCTTTCCTTTTGACAAAATACTCAAATCCGCCCCCCACAACACTTAACCAAACGGTTGACGAAAAACGCCGCCCGCGCCACAAACACCCCATGAGCGAGCCCCTCGACAACACCTTCGCGGCCCTGTCCGACCCGACCCGCCGTGCAATTTTGGCGATGTTGCTGGAAGATGATATGGCCGTCACCGACGTTGCCGAGCCCTTCGAGATGAGCCTCGCTGCGATCTCCAAACATCTGACGATCCTCACCCGCGCGGGCCTGATCAGTCAGGAAAAGCGCGGCCGTGTGAAGTGGTGCAAACTGGAGCCAGACGCCCTCAAAGCCGCCTCGACATGGATGCAGAGCTTTGGCCAGTTCGAGCCCGTCAATCTCGATGCCTTCGAAGCCTTCCTCAATGCCGAGTTTGGGAGAGAAGCGCCCTAAAGCGTTTCGAAGTTAAGGTGAGGCACAACTTGCATTCGAAGCGAGACCCACATCACCCTGCCATCTGAGCTTTCAGAAACTGGGTGAATGCCTGCACCTTGGCTGTGCGGTGCAGGTCTACATGGGTCACCAACCAAAGCTTTGCCGCCCAGTCGCGTTCCGGCCCCGCGACCCGCACCAGATCAGCTTGTCCCGAGCCTTCCGGGAGAAAGCCAAGCCCGATACCTGCGCGCACGGCTGACTCTGCTGCGCGCGAGTCATCCGCCCGCAAAACAATTTGGGTTTCTTCAACATGCTCGGCCATCCAGCGAAAATACGGCGCCCGCGCATTTTCCTGCGCCGATCCGATAAACCTGTGCTGGCTCAAGTCAGACATGCCCTCAGGCCTGCCGTGTTGTTTTATGTAACTCGGCGCCGCAAACAGGCTTATCTTCATATCTGCCAGGTGCTGCACAACATTATTGTCTTGGTCAGGTGCTTTTTCACCTGCTCTGATAGCGACATGCGCCTCGCCGAACTCAAGCCGGAGTAGCTTTTCACCCGCAAGGTAGCGCACAGTCACATTCGGATGGATGTCCTGAAAGTCTTTGATGATCGGCATCAGAGTGCCCGTTAACTGCGCCAGCGAGGTGATCACCAACTCGCCCTCAACAACGTCACTGCGGCCCTTGATCTTGCCTTCAAGTTGAGAAAATTCGTCGTCGGCGCTCTGCGCAGCCTTCAAAAGCTCTTGCCCGGCTTCCGTTGGTGTATACCCGCGTGCATGCCGCTGAAAAAGCTTGGTTTTCAGCTGCTCCTCTAGCGCATCAACATGTCGGATCACTGTCGCATGGTGAAGGCCCAAAACTTCGGCTGCGCCACTCACTGTGCCCTTCTTGGCCACAAAATACGCAGTTCTGATCTCGTCCCAGTTCTGCATAACTACTCCAAGCTTCTAAAATTTTCTCTCTGGTGTGAAGGTCTGCATCAAAACACCCAAGAAATGCTCTGCGATTCGCTTGTATCGAGTTGGTTCGTGGGTTCTTCTCGGAGCCTAGCTCCAAACCAACAACAAACGCTTGATCCAGACGTAAAATCTACTGCCCAGCGGTCAAGCTGCCAACCCCTTTGCGCTGTTTGTACTGCCCGGTTCCGCCGCCCGATGATAGGACGTCACTTCAGTGGGCTCACCCAAACTCCGGACAAAAAAAATCAGCGCCCCGCACGCCCTGCAACTAGAATACAGAACGTGTAAGGCGCTGATTTAAAAAGCGTCTGTTGGTTTATGAGCCGCTTGATGCCGCTACTGCTGCGAGAGCTACGAGACCAAGCGCGATCGCGCCGCCTGTGCCCATTGAGCCGAGCGAACCAGCTGATGAGCCGGCTGGTGTTGGGTCAACATATACCGTGTCATCATCTGCAGGAGCAGTCATGCTACCGGCTGATGCGAAAGTAGGAGCTGCGATCATTGCGATTGCGGCGAACTTTGCTACGTTTTTCATATTAGTACCTCGAGTTAAATGGTAATTACCAACTCCATATTATCGCTGCCATATTTTGCGAACAAGCTAATTTTGGAAAATTTGCGGCTTGCGCGGACGAGCGCTCTTGATTGCGCCCAAAATGTATCACTTGACGTAAACAGCCCCCACGCGTAAATGCAGGCGCAACATCCGGAAGTCAAAATGCTTCCGGTCTTAATTCTGTCAAGATCGCCCCCCGTCAGCGAGTTTCGCCCACGGGGGAGTTTCTTGTTGGAATTTGATATTGGGCGGCCCGCGTCTTACATCGGGCCTGAACGCAGCGCTTTAAAGGAGCCGACCAGATGTTTGAGAACCTATCCGAACGCCTCACCGGTGTCTTTGATCGCCTGACCAAGCAAGGCGCGCTGTCAGAAGACGACGTCAAAACCGCGCTGCGCGAAGTGCGTGTTGCCCTGCTTGAGGCTGACGTTTCACTGCCCGTCGCACGCGAGTTTGTTAAAAAGGTGCAGGAACAGGCCACAGGCCAATCTGTCACAAAGTCAGTTACGCCCGGCCAGCAAGTTGTAAAAATCGTTCACGATGCGCTTGTTGATACCCTGCGCGGTGAAGAAGACCCGGGCAAACTCAAGATCGACAACCCGCCTGCGCCGATCCTTATGGTCGGCCTACAAGGCGGCGGTAAAACCACCACGACCGGTAAGATCGCCAAGCGCTTGAAAGAGAAGGAAGGCAAGAAAGTCTTGCTTGCTTCCCTCGACGTTTACCGCCCCGCCGCGATGGATCAGCTGGCCATCCTCGGCACCCAGATCGGCGTTGACACCCTGCCGATCGTGAAGGGTGAAACACCCGTCAACATCGCCAAACGCGCCAAGCAACAAGCGGCCCTCGGCGGCTATGACGTTTACTTCCTCGACACCGCAGGCCGCCTGCAGATCGACGAAGTCCTGATGAAAGAGGTCGAAGACGTTCGTGATGTCGTTGACCCGCGCGAAACACTTTTGGTGGTCGACGGCCTGACTGGCCAAGTCGCGGTCGAAGTCGCCGAAGAGTTTGACGCCAAAATCGGCATTTCCGGCGTTGTCCTCACGCGAATGGACGGCGACGGGCGCGGCGGTGCTGCCCTGTCAATGCGCGCCGTCACCGGCAAGCCGATCCGCTTTGTTGGCCTCGGTGAAAAGATGGACGCGCTTGAGACATTCGAGCCTGAACGCATCGCTGGCCGTATCCTTGGCATGGGCGATATTGTCTCGCTTGTTGAGAAAGCCCAAGAAACCATCGAGGCCGAACAAGCCGAACGCATGATGAAGCGCTTCCAGAAGGGTCAGTTCAACATGAACGACCTGAAGATGCAGCTTGAACAAATGATGAAGATGGGCGGCATGGAAAGCGTCATGGGCATGATGCCGGGCATGGGCAAAATGGCCAAGCAAGTGCAAGACGCAGGCTTTGACGACAAGATCATCAAACGCCAGATCGCCCTGATCCAGTCGATGACGAAGCGCGAGCGCGCCAACCCGCAGATCCTGCAGGCTTCGCGTAAAAAGCGTATCGCCAAGGGTGCGGGCCTTGAAGTGAGCGAGCTTAACAAGCTGCTCAAAATGCAGCGCCAGATGTCGGACATGATGAAGAAGCTCGGCAAGGGCAAAGGCGGCATGCTCAAACAAGCGATGAAGGGTATGCTCGGCTCTAAAGGCGGCATGCCAAAAGAACTCGCCGGCATGGATCCGAAAGCGATGGAAGAAGCCGCCAAGCAGCTCGGCGCCTCCGGCAAACTCCCCGGCCTCGGAGGCGGCATGGGCCTGCCCTCTGGCCTCTCAGGTTTCGGGAAAAAGAAATAAGCAATGACCGACGCGCTCACCATAACAATTCCGACGCTCACGACAGAGCGGCTGGTGCTGCGCGCGCCCTGCGAAGCAGACTTTGATGCAGAGGCCGCGTTCTACAGCTCTGACGCCTCGCGCTTTGTCGGCGGCCCGAAAAAACCGCATGAAACATGGCGCCTCATGGCAGCCATAATCGGCCACTGGGCCATTCGCGGTTTCGGCTTCTGGGCGCTCGAAGACAAAGAAACAAAAACCTACCAAGGCCGCGTTGGCCTCTGGTTCCCGCATGGCTGGCTTGAGCGCGAGATCGGCTGGACATTGATGCCGACCGCCACAGGCAAAGGCTACGCCACCGAAGCCGCCTTCATAGCGCGCGCATATGCCTATGAGGCTCTCGGCTGGGACACCGCCATCAGCCAGATCGACCCAGCAAACGAAGCCTCAAAAGCCGTGGCCAAACGCCTCGGGGCCAGTTTTGAGCAGATGTATGACGACCCCGAATATGGCCCGATCGAAGTCTGGCGGCACCTGTCACCAAACGACGCCGCGCAAGGCGGAATGGAGGCCTACGCATGAGCACCGAAACAATCCGCGCCGCTGAGCTGCTCAAGGAGCACCGTGACAGCATCGACCGGCTTGATGCCATCCTCGTCTACACCCTCGGTGAGCGCTTTAAGCACACTCAGGCAGTGGGGAAACTCAAAGCCGAACACGACCTTCCCCCGTCCGATCCTGCCCGCGAAACGGCGCAGATCGCACGGCTAGAAGATTTGGCAAAACGGGCGTCACTTGACCCCGAATTCGCCAAGAAGTTTCTCAACTTCATCATCGCTGAAGTCATTCAGCATCATCAATCTCATCAAGATAACACCTAAGGAATTACTATCATGGCTATGAAAATTCGTCTCGCCCGTGGCGGCTCAAAAAAGCGCCCTTTCTATCGCATTGTTGCGGCTGACAGCCGTATGCCACGCGACGGCCGCTTTATCGAAAAGCTCGGCACATATAACCCGCTCCTGCCAAAAGACAGCGAAGAGCGCGTGAAAATGAACATGGAGCGCATCCAGTATTGGCTCAGCGAAGGCGCACAGCCAACTGACCGTATCTCGCGTATGCTCGAAGCGGCTGGTGTTCTTGAGAAGAAAGAACGCGCCAACCTGAAAAAAGGTCTGCCAGGCAAGAAAGCCCAGGAGCGCGTTGAAGAGAAAGCTGCCAAAGCCGCAGCAGCAGCCGAAGCTGCAGCAGCGCCTGCTCCAGCAGAAGAAGCTCCGGTTGAAGAAGCCGCAGCTGAAGAAACAGCCGAAAGCTAAAGAAACGCGGGCCGGACGGGTAAACCTCCGGCCCCTTTTCTATCCGGATTATGGCTATGCTCTTTCGCCCCATACGAACACTCATACTCATCGGCAGCACATTTCTGGCTGGCGTGTTTTATGAACGCGCAGGTGCCTCCGAAAAATGCCAAGCCGCAGGCGGCGACGCGCAAAGTGGCCTTTGCCGAGGAGTTGAAAGATGAGTGATCAAACAACCTGCGTCGGGGCTATCGCTGGCGCTTTTGGCGTGCGCGGTGAAGTGCGCCTCAAAAGCTTTACTGCCGAGCCGGAAGACATCGCAAATTACTCCCCCTTGAGCACGGAAGACGGCGAGGAAATCACCCTCACCATTGCTCAGAAAATCAACAACGGTTTCGCGGCCCGCGTTGAGGGCGTCGCCACAAAAGAACAGGCCGATGCGCTGCGCGGCATCAAGCTCTTCGCGCGCCGTGACCAACTCCCAAGCCTGCCCGATGACGAGTTCTATCATGCCGACCTCATCGGCCTCACTGTGCTCGACACCGGCGGAACCGAGCTGGGAAAAGTGAAGTCGGTCCATAACCACGGAGCAGGCGACTTGCTTGAAGTCCACAGCCCTAACCTCAAAACTTCGGTGCTGCTGCCCTTCTCGAAAGCCGCAGTGCCCACCGTTGATCTCGCCGCAGGCCGGATCATCGCTGACCCGCCCGAGGGCCTGTTTGAATGACTAAAGTGATCGTCCACGCAGGCTTTCACAAGACAGGCACCACCAGCCTGCAAGACTTTTTCAGCAGAAACAAAACCGCCCTTGCGCCGCACCTTGCCTATTATGGCAAGCTTGATTTCAACCGAGCCGGTGCTCATGCACGTATCTACGCGCAACGGCCCTTTCCGCACCGTCGCCGTAAGTTCCGGCTGGCTTTGCGCAGCTTCCTGAGCAACATTCCCGATCATCAAACTATCATCCTGTCGCGCGAGACATTCTCAGGCGGCATGCCAGGCCATCGCCGCGTCACTGGCGGGCTGATGACGTCATATGTGCGCCCTGCAAAAGCCCTCGCAGCGGTGATCATCCAAGAGCTTGAGCGCCGCTTTGGAAAAGACGTAGACATCACCTTCTTTTACACAACCCGCGCCCGAGAGCCTTGGCTTCGCTCCGTTTATGGACACCTCTTGCGCTCGATCCGCCTCACTGACACGTTCGACGGTTTCAAGGCCCGTTTCCCCGAAAATCTCAGTCCCGCAAGCGAAGCCGCGCAGCTCTCGAAGGCCCTTGCGCCGCGGCCTGTGTTTACCTCCGCTCTAGAAGACACGCAGAACCGCGCTGAAGGCCCCGCTGCGGCCTTGCTTGATCTGCTCAACATCCCTCCAAAAACCCGCGCGGCTCTGCATCCCGTGCCACCAAAGAACACCGCCAACAGCCAGGACTTGCAAGCCGAGTTTCTAAAGCTCAACCGCACCATCAAAAATGAATCCAAACTCAAGGCAAAAAAAGAGGCCCTCCTAAAGAGCGCCCCTTAGTACTTTCCATTTGCCTAAATACTCAAAGCACAAGCCTACGCCTTAGAGCGCGGCTGCAAGCCTTGTGCCTTGGTCGATCGCGCGCTTGGCATCAAGCTCAGAGGCCACATCCGCGCCACCGATCACATGCACAGTGGTGCCCGTGCCCTCAAGCGCATCCGCCAACGAGCGCTCGCTCACTTGCCCCGCGCAAAGCACCACGTTGTCACATTCAACCAAAGTCGGGTTTTCACGCGCCTCGCCAAAGCTCACATGCAGGCCTCTTTCATCAATGCGCTCGTAATTCACACCGCCAATCATCTCGACACCCTTCATCTTCAAAGTCGCGCGGTGGATCCAGCCCGTCGTCTTGCCAAGTGTCTTGCCATGCCGCGTCGCCTTGCGCTGCAAGAGCACAACTTCTCGCGCCGGAGCTTCCGGCTTTGGCCCCGCATCAGCCAAACCACCACGGGTTTCAGACGGGTCGCCAACGCCCCACTCTTCCTTCCATTCCTCAAGGTTTAGCGTCGGGCTTTCGCCGGCTTGCGTCAGGTATTCGCATACATCAAAGCCAATACCCCCGGCACCAATCACTGCCACGCGTTTGCCGAGTTCGGCCTTGCCGCGCAGCACGTCGATGTAGTCAACAACATGCTTCATGTCCTGCCCCGGTATCTGCGGATCACGCGGAACAACGCCCGTTGCGATGATCACCTCGTCAAACCCAGCCAAGTCAGGCGCGCCAACTTCACGGCCAAGCTCAAGCTTCACGCCGTGCTTCTTCGCCATTGTCTCAAACCACTCGACAAAGCCCCAGAACTCTTCTTTCCCCGGAATTTGCTTGGCCATATTGAGCTGCCCGCCAACCTGATCAGCGCGGTCAAACACCGTCACATCGTGGCCACGCTCGGCGGCAGCAATCGCCGTGCTCATGCCAGCTGGCCCCGCGCCGACAATGCCGACTTTCTTAGGCGTGCTAACAGGTTCAAGCAGAATTTCTGTCTCATAGCAGGCCCGTGGATTGACCAAGCAACTCGACACTTTGCCTTGGAAAGTGTGGTCGAGGCAGGCTTGGTTGCAGGCAATACAAGGCGCGATCTCAGCGGCGCGTCCGGCTTCGGCCTTTGCAACAAAATGCGGATCGGCAAGGAAAGGCCGCGCCATGCTCACCATATCGGCGCAACCGCTTGCAATAACATCTTCCGCAACTTCCGGCGTATTGATGCGATTAGACGTGATCAGCGGGATGCTCACCTTGCCCATCAACTTCTTGGTCACCCAGGCAAAGCCCGCACGCGGCACGCTGGTTGCGATCGTCGGAATACGCGCCTCGTGCCAGCCGATGCCGGTGTTGATAATGTCCGCACCGGCAGCCTCAACAGCCTGCGCAAGCTGCACAACTTCCTCAAAGGTGCTGCCGTTGGGAATGAGATCAATCATCGACAACCGATAGATGATGATAAAATCGGCACCAACAGCGGCCCGCACCCGCTTCATGATCTCAACTGGCAGGCGCATGCGGTTTTCATACGAGCCGCCCCAACCATCCGTGCGCTTGTTTACATGCGTCACGAGGAACTGGTTGATGAAATATCCCTCTGATCCCATGATCTCGACACCGTCATATCCCGCCTTCTTGGCGTTAACTGCCGAAGTCGCAAAGTCAGCGATTTGTTTCTCGATACCGGCTTCATCAAGCTCCTTGGGCGGGAACGGGCTGATCGGTGATTTCACCGGTGACGCACTCACGCATTCGGGCCCGTAAGCATAGCGCCCGGCGTGCAAAATCTGCATGGCGATCTTGCCGCCAGCGTCATGCACGCGGTCGGTGACAACCTTGTGGTTGGCAATATCTTCATCGGTGTAAAGCCCCGCCGCGCCGGGAAAGACACCGCCCTCGTGGTTGGGTGCAATGCCGCCCGTCACCATAAGCGCAACACCGCCACGGGCGCGTTCCGCATAGAACTCGGCAACGCGGTTCCAGTTCTTGGTCTCTTCAAGATTGGTGTGCATCGAGCCCATGATCACGCGGTTCTTCAGCGTGGTATGGCCCAGATCAAGCGACTTAAGCATATTCGGATACTGTGACATTCGGCGACTCCCTTGTTTGCGCAGAAACTGCTGCAAATCTCGTCGCAAGTCACGTCAAACGCGGCGTCAGTCTTTGGCTTTGTTCACCCGTTTTGACAACTCTTCACGGCTTTCAACCCGCTCGGAGTAGCGATCAACCAAGTGATCTTTGATGTCGCGTGTGAGGTGCGTGAACTTTGCCAACTCCTCCATCACATCAACAACGCGGTTGTAAAGCGGCGAGGGTTTCATGCGGCCTTGCTCGTCAAATTCGTCCCATGCTTTGGGCACAGATGACTGGTTGGGAATGGTCAGCAGGCGCATCCAGCGGCCCAAAATGCGCAACTGGTTGACAGTGTTAAAGCTTTGGCTGCCGCCCTCAACCTGCATCACAGCGAGCGTCTTGCCTTGCGTGGGGCGCACACCGCCGATGGGCGCCAGCGGGATGTGATCAATCTGGGTCTTCATAATGCCAGTCATTGCACCGTGCCGCTCGGGGCTTGACCAAACCATGCCCTCACACCACATCACCAAGTCACGCAGCTCCTGCACCTTGGGGTGTCCGTCCTCACAGTCATCGACCAAAGGCAAACCCGAAGGGTTAAACAGCCGCGCCTCGCAGCCGAGCTTTTCAAGAATGCGCGCAGCTTCTTCGGCAACCAAACGGCTAAACGAGCGCTCGCGCAAACTGCCGTAAAGCAACAAGATGCGCGGCCTGTGGGTGCTGCGTTCTGTCGGGAACAACGCGTCAATTTCGGTGGCCTTAAATGCCGCCTCACTCAGGTTGGTTGTTTCGGTCATTGAATTAGCTGGTCTCGACACAGTGGCGCCTAAAGGCGCGTTTCAACATGTCAAGCTCTTGCCGCAACAGCTCAACTTCGGAGCGGATATCTTCATCAAGCGCCTCGCCACACAGCAAAGCGATGCCCGCCAATACCGTGCCGTCCTGACTGTCCTGAACGAGCACTGTGCGCAAGCCGTCCGAGATCGCCTCGGAAGGCACTGGAACACACAGCTCCCAGTCGTTGCCCGCGCCTTGTTTCAGCGCAATACCTTCCACCTGCTTGCCCTCAAGCGTCACCGAAATGCGCGGCGTTTCAGGCTGCGTGCCACCATCGGCCCGGGAAACAACGCCCTCCCATTTGCCTTCGATCAACCGGCGCTTTGTAACAATCAGATCACTCATAGCTTGCCTCTATAGCTCGGCTCGTGGTCTGCGCGACACGGTAAGGTCACGCAATACCACTTGGTTCATTTCAGGGCCTTCGAAGATCAGATCAAGCCAGATTTTCTCGATCCGCTTTTCATTGAGCTTCGAATAGGCAAGGTCAAATTCAACAGCCACATCCTGCTGATTGAGCGGCATTTCCCGCACGATTTGTTCAACATTCGGCCCGTTCTTGATGTTCAGCCGTGCAAAAATTTCGAGAGGCTTTTCAAACTCGACAATTGTGTGCACACGGATGAGGTGTTTCTTCAACAAACCCTGCGCGCCCTCCCCGGGCATATCGACCACGACCGACAGGAAAGACCCGTCAAACTTGAAAACATCAAGGCGCAGACCGTATGGCGCCAAATCCGCCTCGCGGGTGTTTCTGATCTGGCGCAGTGTCAGTTCCGAGTGCTGGCAATCGTGAAACAACGTCACTTCACTGCCCAGCATTTCTTTGTTCTGGGCCGAACTCATGCCGATTTTGGCCAAAGGCCCACGCCACAACTCGGGCCGCCACGCCCAGTCAGAGTCAAACGGCTTCTCAAAGGAGTACGAGCCGACCATCGGCAATGCCAACCGCTCGTCAGCGACGTGAATAAGCCTATCAAGCTGGCTCTTGAGCTTCCGCGCCTCGTTGCGTTCCTGTCGCAACTGTTCAATGCTTGCAGCACGTGCACTGCGCGCCGCCTTCGCCCAACGCCGCAATGAAAGCCGGTAAAGGTTGCGTTTCAAAAACGAGCTGTTTTTCGCAAGAGCCATAGAGTTCAACTGCCAGACGGTTCGCGGTGGATCACGGTGTTGACTGTTATCATAATGGAAACAAAGTTAACGAAAAGGTCTCATTGCGTTAATTTAGTCGACAATAGCAAAGAGTTTAGCGTTTTTGGGCTTGGTGGTGGTCTGTGCTTGCGCCAAAGCCGGATCAGCCGAGTAAAGCGGGCTTGCCTCAAGAACCTCTTCTGCAAAGGCCAGTAGCAGTGCTTTGCCGCGTTTGTTTGCAGCTGCACCGCCCTTCTCCGAATATACCGCCAGCCCGACAAGATAGCCGTTGAAAGCCAGCGTTGCGCGCCAATGCTTTGGCTCGCCGTTCGGCACAATGGCATCGCCGCCAGACTGAAGCTGCACAAGGCTCAGCCCGTCACCGGTTTCCTTGTGAACCGTGCCATGTCCGGCAAAGGCTTCTGCCAGCCCTGCCGCCGTTGTCGATGCCGCCTGCAAACCTTTGGGTTGTGCCTGAATGGTTAGCAAGACAGGTTCTTCACTGCCCGTCGGCTTGCCGCCCAAAGCCGCGCAAGGCGCCAGCATAGCAAAACCGCTGGCGCGCCCCGTCTTCACCGAACGTTTGTCAACGCAATAGCCTCTTGGCCCCTTGGCCGTCACCCTGTCGGGCACAATCGACGTCGCAACCAATGTTCTGCTGCCGAAGGCAAAGGGCCTGGCTGCATCCTGATTGGACGCTGTGCTTTCAGCGAGGCAAGCTGGCAAAAGCAGAACCGCGGCAAGCGCAATCGCGGCGCGTATCTTGCGCGCTGAACTGTCAAACTGTGTGGTCAAGTTGCTTCCCCCCAAAAGCCGGTTTCGCCCGAGATACAGAAGTCGCCGCACCCCGACAAGAGCAGGCACTATGCGTTGCGCTTGTAGTCTTCTTCAATTTCGGTCGCAAACTGCGCCAGACGCTTTGAAAGCCGCTTGGTCAGGTTGCCGCGTGCCAGCTTTAACGACTGCACCAATAGCCGCGCAGAAAGCGATTGTGGCGCAAGCGTGAGATCAATGCTCAGGCGAGTGCGCTGGCGCGACAGGGCCACCAGGTCCATCACCAGCATGCCGTTCAATCCGGTCATCTCGCTCTGCGCTGCGATCTTGTTGGGAGCATCGAATTCTGTCAGCTCAATGCGCATCTTCCGCGACTTGCCGCGAAACCCGAAGGCAGTGTCCCAGATCATGCCTTCACCGTCTTCTGTGCAACTGTCGACACGGCTCACTTCAGCGCCACGTCTCAACGCCCGACGGGCAAAGCCGTCAAAGTCGGTGACGCTCGTGAACACATGTTCTATCGGCGCTTCGATATCGTGATTTGTGATGAGCTGCATTCGGGCCTCATATTTTCTTTCGTTATGCGCGGGAATAGGTGTTCAAGCAAGCCAGTCGCTCAGTCAAGCCTGTCAGCAAGCCAGTTTTGCAACAGGAAATGCGCAATCGCGCCCTCCCTCGCCGGTTTCAAGAGCGGATGCTCACCAGCAAAGGCCTGAACCATCTCTTCACGGCTGAACCAACGCGCATCTTCGATCTCGACAGGGTCGATAGTGATCTCCTCATCCAGAGCCTCGCCTGCGCATCCAAACATCAGTGATGAAGGGAAAGCCCAAGGCTGGCTCGACAAATACCTGACCTCCCCAACCCTGATACCCGCCTCCTCATATACTTCGCGGCGCACGGCAGCTTCGATAGGCTCGCCCGGCTCAACAAAGCCCGCCAACAGCGAATACATGCCCTCGGGCCAGCCCGGAGAACGGCCCATCAGCACGTTGTTGCCTCGGGTGATCAGCATAATGACAACCGGATCAGTGCGCGGAAAATGCTGCGCGCCGCAGCTGCCGCAAGATCGCTGCCAACCGGCCATTGCCAGCGTGCTTTCCTGCCCGCAAACGGCGCAAAAGCGGTGCGAACGATGCCAGCTCAGAACGGCCTTGGCGGTTGTTGTCAGTTCGGCGTCTCTCGCGCTCAGCCGCGTCATGCAGCCGCGCAACTCTACAAACCTCTGGTCATCGGGCAGGCACGGATGGTGCTGCTCAGTGGGGTCGAGAAATGTGTTCATCGCATCTTTGTCGAGATCATCAGGCTGCCACGCCGAAAGATCATGCACGAACAGTAGCCGCCCGCCTTCACGCCCGAGAAGCAGCGGCGCGACGCCAAGATCGACAAACAGCGGGTGATCAGCGGGCAACCGCACCAAAGTGTCGCCTTGCACCAAAGGCTTGCCACGCCAATGCGCGATGATATCAGCCCGCCCGCTCTTGCGTGCGGCTTCAAGCCCCTGTGCGTCACCGCGTAGCTCGGCCGCACGGTCAAGTCCTGAGCCTCCGAATGTCACTGTCTCGGCAAGTTTCATACTGTCTCCAACGCATTTTCAGTATTTCTATATCCGACACAGTGTGTTTACCAGATGTTGCGTTCGCAGGCCTGATCGTCAGTTGATCTACTCAACCTAAACGTGTTTACTTGATGTCAAGCAACCCCTTTGCGTGTATTCGCCTATTGGCCCGTAAATCTCAACAAGGACAATCAATTGCCTCTCGCCACGCCAGACGAACCCGTCACTGCACGACCCGCGGCCTGCCTGCGTATATTGCAAACGACAGATCTGCACGGCCATGTGCTGGCATATGATTACTATCGTGATGCTCCCTCTCGTTCTCACGGGTTGTCGCTCACAGCTTCCCTGATCGGTGAGGCCCGTGCTATGGTGCCCCTGTCAATGCTGTTTGACAGCGGTGACTTTCTGCAAGGCTCGCCGCTGGCCGACAACCACGCGCGCAACGAAGCTAGCCAGAACACCACACATCCGGTGATCAGCGCGATGAACCTGTTGGGCTATGACGCCGTTACCCTTGGCAACCACGATCTTGATTTCGGAACCGACTATTTGGCTCAGGCCCTGTCGCAAGCCGACTTCCCCGTGGTTTCGGCAAACATTACTTTGCCAGATGCCGCACAGAAGTTGCTCAAACGTTTTGTTCTACTAGAACGCCGCGCGCCCGAGACAGGCAAGCTGATCAAGATCGGCGTGACCGGATGCCTGCCCTATGACACGCTGATCGGTAGCCCGTGTCTGCAAGCTGGTGTCAAAGTTGCCCCTGTTGGCCCGGCGCTGGAACGCGCCACGCGCGAGCTCAAAGCCCTTGGCGCTGACATTGTTGTCGTGCTGGCACATTGCGGCCTCGGCGGCGACACACCCTCCAACACCCGCGAAACCATCCGCAACACCGTTGCTCAAGTGTGCAACGTTGATGTTATTCTTGGCGGACATACCCATAGCGTGTTCCCGCAGGCCAGCAGCGGCGAGTGCCCTTTGGTTAACGGGCGGTCTGTAGTCATGGCCGGTGCATGGGGCGCCTATCTCGGGCAGGTTGACTTAAGCCTGCGCGAAACCGCCGACCGCGGCACCTCGCCACAATGGGAAATCGCTTCACAATCTGCAGTCGCATTGCCCGTCATGAAGGGACAACAACCTGCGCTAGACAACGACGAATGCCTGTCCATCATTCGCGACGCAAGCTCCGCACATGATGCTACCCGTGCCGAGTTAAGTGCGCCGATCGGCCAGACAGCCGGGCAAATCGACAGCTACTTTTCACTGGTGGGTAACGACGTCAGCCTGCAACTCATCGCCGCCGCCTTCAAGGCCAAAGCCCAACACCTACTTGCCGACAGCACGTTGCAAAACCTACCGCTTCTGTCGGCGGCAACACCTTACAAATCCGGTGCGCAGTCGGGCCCTACACACTTCAGCGCGGTCGCGGCGGGCACGATCACAAAGCGTGATATCAGTGACCTATACGGCTTTGCCGACAGGCTCTGTGTCTTGCGGATGACAGGGGCCGGTCTACGCGCGTGGCTTGAGCAAAGCGCCAGTGTTTTCAACCAAATCTCCCCCGGCGCACAAGACGCTCCGCTGCTTGACCTCGCCTTTCCGGGCTACTTCTTTGATGTCATCCCCCAACTAAGCTACGCCATCAACCTCACGCAACCAGCGCGCTTTGACGTTCACCGAAGGCTGCAAGCGCCCGATGCTCACCGTATCGAAGACCTGCGCTACAAGGGGCTGCCCGTGGCCGATAGTGACACATTCGTTGTCGCCGTAAACTCGTTTCGGGCCTTCGGTGCGTGGCCTCCGGCCGACCCACCGATAAGTGCAAGGCGCCAGTTGCTGCTCGATAGCAACCTCGCTTGCCGCGACGTGCTTGAAGACTACATCGCATCCTGTGGGCCTGTATCAACAGATGTGCAGTCGTCATGGCGCTTTGCGCCTATCGCCTCGACAACGGTCAGTTTCTTGACAGCACCCGAGGCGGCTCACACTTGCCCGCCCGAGTTCACATCGCTTGGCCTAACTCCCGAAGGCTTTGCAAGAATGCGCCTAAAGCTCGGCTAGACACCGCTCGACAGGCGCGCATATTCACGCCATATCTAGCGCGTCAACAGCGGGAGTAAGTCTATGTGGCGGTTTTTGTTTATGGTTCTGGCGCTCGGCGCGATTGCTGCATTTTTTACCAACCCTTCGGAAGAAAACGCCGAAGCAGCCCTCGGGCAAATGGTGGTCTCCGGTATCAATTCACAAGACATATCGGTAGACAAATCAGCCGCCGGAAACGCGCTTCTGATTGCGTGTAAGTTGCGCCCGAAAGACTGCCAGAAAGTGCTCGAAACACAGTTGAGCAGCCAATACAACGACTACACATTGTTCAGCACATTCAGCGCCGAAGGCCTTGGAATGAAAACATGGTGCATCGGCGCGTTCACCAAACTCACCTGTCCGGGCGGTATCAACCCCGAATAAGCCAAAACTCTTGCGAATCCCGCAACTGCGCCCTATATCGGGTTTTGAGAGGTTGGCGCGGGCGAACGCCTCGCCAACCCGGCCAGATCCGGAAGGAAGCAACCGTAACGAGTCCCGTTTGGGTCGTTGTCCAGCCTCTCACCTTACCCTTTCAGTTTGAACCGCTCTATCTGGTAAAAACGGCCATCTTGCGCCTCGCCCATCAGGCATAGTTCCGTCACCGGCACCGGCTCGGCGATAGCTGCGGCAAAATGCGTCTGCGCTTTGGCCAAAACCTCGTCAAACCTGCCTCGTGGAACGGGGCCAGTCAGCGTCATATGAAAGCGAAACCTACTCAGCACATAAGGATAGCCCCAACGCGCAAGGTTCTCCTCTTCCTGAGCGCTCAAGTTGGCTTTGCGGCGGCGGGCAAGCTCGGCCTCGTCTGGCGCGGCGCGAAAAGGGTCAAGCCCGCGCACCACATTGCTGGCAAGCACCGCCAAGTCAGGCAAATCGTCGGCAGGAGTCAGCGCCAGAAACCCGCCGATCCGGCTCAGCGTCAGCTTAATCGGCGCAACAGGCTGCATGCCTTCACACAACGCGGCAACAGCCTGCAGTAGGTCGGCCTCCGAGCTCCCGTCAACCAGCCGCATGGGCGGTTTGATCGTGCCATGAAAACCGTATTTGCGCGGCCGCCGTGTCAGCACCTCAAGCTCCGGAACATGTTCCCGCCCAAGCGCGCTGTCCCATCCGAGCCAACGCGCACCAACCGCGCCCAAGCCGGCATCAGGGCAAAAGAAGATAGCGTAGCGGCGGTAGGTCATGCCGCTCATCGCCGGATTACGCTCACCAGTAGCGAGCAAATGAACAGCACCGCCGCAACGCAAACAATGCTCGGCCCCGCTGGCGTGTCAAACATGAACGCGGCCTTGAGCCCGCCAAACGCAGACACCCCCGCAAAGACAACCGAGAGCAGTACCATAGCTTCAGGGCTGCGCACATGTGGCCGCGCGCTGGCCGCCGGTATGATCAGCATCGCCGTGATCAGCAGCGCACCAACAGCCTTGATGCCCACGGCCACAACCAGTGCCAAAGCCAGTATCAAGCCGAGTTCCTCACGCTTGGGGTGATAGCCGCTGGTGAGCGCCAGATCGTCGCTGACAATCCAGGTTACCAAGGCGCGCCAACGCCAGATAAGCCAAGCCGCCACGACGAGGAGCACCTGCCAGATCATCGCCAGATCAGAGCGCGCAACAGTCAGCACATCCCCGAACAAATAGGTCTCGACGTTGACAGCCTGACGGCTCATCGCCACGGCAACGAGACCAAAGGCCAGCGCCGAGTGCGCGATCACACCAAGCGCCGAATCACTTGTCTGGTTGCGATGCGTGAGTGTTAGAAACAAAACCGCAACCAGCAAGGCGCTCAGCAGAACACCCGAAAACACCGATATCGCAAAGCCAAACGAAAGCGCCACACCAAGGATCGCGGCATGGGCCATCGCATCACCGAAATAAGCCATCCGCCGCCACACGACAAAAGGCCCGATAAGTCCTGCTGCCATGGCAACACCCAGTGCCGCAAAAAGCGCGCGCGCCGCAAAATCATCCAGCATCAGGCGTCCTCACCATGAGCACAGTTTTCGTCATGCACGTGGTCGTGGGTGTGGTCATGTTCGTGCCGGTATAGCGCCAGCGTGCCGTGGGTTCCGGTGCCGAACAGCGCGCGGTACTCCGGCGCTGACTGCACAATCTCCGGCGTGCCCTGACAGCAAATATGCCCGTTGAGGCAAATCACCCTGTCGGAGGCGCTCATCACCACGTGCAGTTCGTGACTGACCATCATCACCGCACATCCAAGCTCCTGTCGCAGCTCTTCGATCATTCGGTAAAAGTCGGCCTGCCCCGTCTGGTCAAGCCCCTGCGTCGGCTCGTCAAGCATAAGCACATCGGGTTTTTGCAGCAACGCCCGCGCCAACAAGACGCGCTGCATTTGCCCGCCCGAAAGCCCCTCAAGCTGCCGCGCGCTCAGGGTCTCCGCTGACACCCGTTTGAGCGCGTGGATGACATCAGCATCACTTTGCCGCTTTGGCACATCCAGAAACCGCCGCACGCTCATCGGCAAACCCGTTTCCAGCGTCAGCTTCTGTGGCACATATCCGATCACCAAGCCCTTGGCGTGAGTCACGGTGCCACTGCTCGGCGTCAGCGCCCCCGCCAGCATCCGCAGCAGCGTCGACTTGCCCGAGCCATTCGGCCCGACAATGGTAACAATCTCTCCGCGCTCAACGCTCAGATTGACTCCATGCAACACCGTTTCGCCGCCAAACCGCCGTTCTAGGCCTTGCGCTTCGATCAGACTCATACACTGGCCTCGCCGCAGTCAGGGCAAAGCCCTTCAGCCTCGATCACCAATGTTTCGATCTGAAAGCCCGCCTCGCCCGCCGTGCGTTTGAACAAACCGCGCGGTTCGGCTTCGGCCACAGTTCCGCAAGCACGGCAGATCATAAATGCCGCATCATGCGCTTCACCAGGGTGGGCACAGGCAATATATGCATTCAGTTTCTCGATCCGGTGCGCGAGGCCGTTGTCCACCAAAAAACCGAGCGCGCGGTAAGCCACGGGCGGCTTTGAGCCAAGCCCCTCGGCACTCAGCCTTGCGAGCACATCATAAGCCCCGAGCGCCTCATGCGCTTCCAGCAAGATCTCAAGCACGCGCCGGCGAATGGGCGTGAACTGCACGCCAGCGGCCTCACACACCGCCTCGGCACGGCTCAACCCGTAGGTTTTGCAATGGGCGTGATCGTGCTTGCCAAAACCAACAGGTGATTTTGCGGTTGTTTTCGGGGTTGCATTTTCTGTCATGCTGTTATGTTATAACGTTTCAATTGAACGGTAAAGGCAAAAACCATGCTCAAGCACCTCTCACTTCCTCTCCTTCTTTGCATACCCGCTGTCGCTCAGGCTGACAATCTGCGTGTTGTCGTCGACATCCCTCCATTGCACTCGCTCACGACACAAGTGATGGGTGAAACGGGCACACCCGAACTGCTCACCAAGCCGGGAACCTCGCCACACAACCACGCGCTACGCCCATCTGAAGCACAGCGCCTGCAATCTGCCGATATGGTCATCTGGCTTGGCCCGGATTTATCCCCTTGGCTTGCCGAGGCTATTCATGAAATGGCACCAAACGCTGCCAGCCTGCCTTTGCTTAAAGCCGAAGGAACCACCCTGCTCGCACAGCGTGGCGCCCACCATCATGATCATGACCACGGCGATGAAGAACATGCTCATGAAGAAGAGCATGATGACCACGATCACGAAGGACATGACCACGAAGAGCACGCCGACGACGACCACGAAGGCGAAGAACGTCACGACACGCACGCTTGGCTTAGCCCCGACAACGCTGTTGTCTGGCTTGCAGTGATCGCTGAAGACCTCGCCAAGAAAGACCCGGCCAACGCCGAGGCCTACCGCGCAAACGCCGCTGAAGCTGCCAAAGCGATCACCGCCCAGTCTGCCGAAATCGAAGCACGCCTCAAGCCGTTGTCAGAGCGCGAATTCCTGACAGCCCACGACGCCTATCAGTATTTCGAAGTGCGTTTCGGCCTGACGTCACACGCGGCTATCACCGACAGCGAAGACCAAGACGCAGGCCCCGCACATCTGCGTGAAGTGCTTGAAAACTCGCCTGGCTTGGGTTGCTTCGTCACCGAGACAACAACATCACCGGCGACCATCAAGCTGGTCAGCGAAACACTCGACATCCCACATGTCGTGATCGACCCATTGGGAAGAGATATCCCGCTTGGCGCCGACAACTACAGCGCACTTCTCAACAACTTCGCTGACGGCTTCGAAAAGTGCCTGACACCGCGCTAAGCACTCCTGTTAAGCTTTATTTGCCGCCATTTGGCACAGAAGCTCGAACATGATCGAAACACCTAAAAACGCAGTCGCTCCCGAAGGATCAAACGGGGGCGACACCTCAACAACATCAGCGCCAACGATGTTGACACCACTCAACCCGCGCACAACCTGAAGTGCTTGGTAAGAGTTCGGCCCGCCAACTTCCGGCGTGCCCGTCCCCGGCGCGAAAGTCGGGTCAACAAAGTCGATGTCATAGCTCACATATGTCTCGCCGGTTCCTGCAATCTCGCGCGCTTCAGCCATCACATCGTCAGGCCCGCGTGCATGAAACTCCTCGATCGGGATAATCCTGATGCCCTCGGCGCGGGCGAAGTCGCGATCCTCGCTATCATACTGTGTGCCGCGAATGCCGATCTGCACAACGCGCTTCGGATCAAGCAACCCCTCTTCACAAGCGCGCCTGAACGGGGTGCCGTGGGTATACATCATCCCGTCAAAGTAGGAGTGATAGAGGTCGGTGTGGCTGTCAAAATGGATCATCCCGACAGGAGCCTCAGCGGCGACCGATCGCAAAACAGGCAGGCTTGAAAGGTGGTCGCCCCCTGCCGTTAGCGGCAGGATTCCGGCGTCTATCACTGCGTCATAAAACGCCGTAATCCGCTTCATGCTGTCTTGAATGTCCGCAGGATTCGGCCCCACATCGCCCAAATCAGCACAGCGCAGCGCCTCAAACGGGCGCATCCCGCTCACCGCGTGCTCGGCCCTGATCATGGTGCTGGCATCACGCAGCTGGCGCGGCCCGTGCCTCGGCCCGGGTCGGTTGGTCGTTCCACTGTCCCAAGGCACACCGATGATGCCCACTTCAACCTCGCCAAGCCGTGCATGGTCAAGCGGCACATGCGGCAGACGCATGAATGTGGGAATGCCCGCAAAGCGCGGCAAGTCCATGCCCGAAACCGGCTGAAAAAATGTATCACTCATGTCTCTCTCCCTACTCGTTTACGCGCCGTTACAGGGCCGTCTCCCTGCGCCTTGATCCGTGCAATCGCGGCTTTGATCGGCTCATAGGCTACATTCATGTGATAGGCATTTGCATGCAGCAAGGTCTCGCTATCCGACACCCAGGCAACATGCCCCTTCCAGAAAAGCACGTCACCGCGCTTTAAGGCTGCGCCCTGCGTCAAAGCCACGCCCAACTCGGCCTCCTGCGGGCCGGAATCACCGGGGCACGGTATGCCACAGGCCATACACCCCGCATGCACAAGCCCCGAGCAATCAATGCCAAACGCGCTGTCACCGCCCCAAACATAGGGCGTTCCCAACAGCCTCTCCGCAACACTGACAGGGTCAGTTTCAGCGTCCGACACGGGGCGCAAATGCGCTGTCGGAACAAAGCGGCGCAAACTGCCGCAGCTGATCTCGCTCCAGCGCCCCTCAGTGCCGACAACAAACACCCGCGCACCAAGGCTCAAGGGGAAATGCTCGCCTTGGGTTTTAAAGTCAGGGATATCAAGCGCATAGCTCAGCCGTGCGCTGACAACATGTGTCGCCGCCTCTGTCACATTATCCAAAGCACCGAGATCAAAAAAACCGGCGTAACCATTGCCCAGTGAATGCCCGACAACACGCCCCGCCTCGTCGGGGGTTTTATCCGTCACAACGACAGTCTGCCCAAACAACACCTCACGTTCGCGCCTGCCGCTTTCACTAAAGATCGTAGTGCTCGGGTGGATAACCTGCATGAGCTCGCCGCCCGCAGGCAACACGCTCATAGCTTTAACATCACGGGCAGCGCCTCAAGCAAAGCCCGCGCCCCCATACCGGTGCCGCCTTTTGTGCGGGCGGGCTTGGCACTCGGGTTCCAGCCGTAAATGTCAAAATGTGCGTAAGGCACATCACCCGCAAAGCGCCGCAAGAACAGCGCCGCCGTGATCGCCCCCGCAAAGCCGCCCTTTGGGGCATTGTCCAGGTCTGCAATCCCGGGTTCGATCATGCTTTCGTAGGCGTCCCAAAACGGCAAGCGCCACACCGGATCAGCAACCCGCGTTGACGCCATTTCAAGCGCTTGGGCAAAGCCTGCATCATCGCAAAAGTAGGGCGAAAGGTCAGGCCCGACAGCCACCCGCGCCGCGCCAGTAAGTGTGGCCATCGACAGCATCAAGTCAGGTGCGTCTTCCGCCCCGTAAGCCAATGCGTCAGCCAGAACCAACCGCCCCTCGGCGTCGGTGTTGTTGATTTCGACAGTCATGCCAGCGCGGCTGGTCAGAATGTCGCCTGGCCTGAACGCGTTGCTGCTCACCGCGTTTTCAACCGCCGGTATCAACACCCGCAGTTGCACCTTGAGGCCCAGCGTCATAATCATCTGCGCAAGCCCAAGCACCGTCGCTGCGCCGCCCATGTCCTTTTTCATCAGGCCCATCGACGCACCCGGCTTGAGGTTCAAACCACCGGTGTCAAAGCAAACACCTTTGCCCACCAGCGTCAGCTTCGGGCCGCTCTCGCCCCAGCGTATATCAAGTAGCCTCGGTGCCTCGGCGCTGGCACGGCCGACCGTGTGAATCAGCGGGAAGTTCTCTTCAAGCAAAGCCTCGCCGCGGATCACCTTGAAACTTGCTCCCTGCGCAGTAGCAATCTCGCTTGCAACGGCCTCAAGGGCGATCGGCCCCATGTCGTTTGTCGGCGTGTTGATCAGATCGCGGATGCGCTCCTCACCAGCGGCAATCACTTCAAGGCGCGTGGCATCAACACCCTCGGGGGCAACCAGCCGCGCCTTGGTGCCTTCTGCCTTTGCATAACGGGCGAACGCATAGTGGCTCATCAACCAGCCAAGTGCCTCGACACTCAGCTCATCCCCGTCAAGTTCAGTTACCAGCCGGTAGTCGCCAGCCGGCAGCTTCGCCGCCGCTCCCGCAAGATGAAACCGCCCGCGTTTGCGCTTGGCCTGCGTTCCATAGCCCGCCAATGCGGCACTTATGCTGCCATCCGGCGCTGGCAAGGTCAGCACCTGCCCTAGCCCCGCGGCAAAGCCCGAGGCCTTCACCCAAGCCTGCACATCAGAGGGCTGCGCCTTCAGCCAAGTCTCAAGCGTCTCAGGCTCCAACAGAAAAAGCGGTGTCACATCATCGTGGTTTTCAGCAAAAATGGCAGGCACGGTATCAAGCTCCAAAATCGGGTTCTGCTGCCAGCCTAATGTAAAGTTCCGCTCAAAGGAAACCTCCTATTGGAAACAGCCCGGCACCCCGAACCGGTTCTTAGATAGACATATCCTGAAGTTCCCAGATTTCTGTCAAAGAGCTTTCTCCCGTGCGCAGAAGTCGCTGATGAACAGCGGCCAATGCGTTAGCATCGCAACTGTCAATGCAGGCAACAACGTCGCGGGCCACACGTGTCAGCGCACTCATACCAACCTGCGTTGCAATGGCGCCCAATGAGCGAACACATTTGCGCATATCGGGCACCTTTCCGGCACGGTAAAGCCGCTCGGCCTGCGCAAGACGCACTGCAAGCTCTTCCATCGCACGGCACACAACATCTTCTGCCGCGCTGTCTCCGAGTTGTTCATACAGTTCTTCCAGTTTATCCGCATCAAGCTGCACTGGCTCACTCATCGCGAGCAAGGTAACTTGCTCAACGGGTCGGTCAAAAGTCCTACTTACAATCTCACCCATGGTCTCACCCCTCGGTTCTGGCCCCACTTCTGCCAGCGTGTATGGGGCAAAAAACTTCTGAAATGGTTTACCCCCAAGCGCGTTTTCTCTCGAATTCTCTGCGAATGCAGACTATTCAGATTGCCAACAGTGTGACCAACACCAAGGAAACCTTGACCCGATGCACAACGCAAAACTACTGCCCCACTACCTCGTTCAGCGCTTTCACGGCTGGAAAGCGACAACATATTCCGAGAACGAAAGCTGGTATCGGCGCCTTGCAGACAACGGTCAGAACCCGCGCGCTATGGTTGTTTCCTGCTGCGACAGCCGTGTGCATGTGACGTCAATCTTCGGCGCTGACAACGGCGAGTTCTTCTTGCACCGCAACATCGCCAACCTCGTGCCGCCCTATAAGCCCGACGGCGCGCAGCACGGCACCTCGGCCGCTGTCGAATATGCGGTTAAAGCGCTTAAAGTTGCGCATATTATCGTGTTGGGGCACTCAAGCTGCGGCGGCGTCGAGGGCTGCCTTAACATGTGCACAGGCCGCGCGCCCGAGCTAGAAGAAAAGACAAGCTTTGTTGGCCGTTGGATGGATATTCTGCGCCCCGGTTACGAGAACATCAAAGATATGCCCGAAGCCGAGCAACCCGCCGCCCTTGAGAAAGAAGCGGTGCTTGTCTCGCTCAATAACCTAATGACTTTCCCCTTCGTCGCGGACGATGTGAAAAGCGGCAAGATTACCCTGCATGGCCTCTGGCATGACATCGGCGAAGGTGCGATCGAGCAGTATTCGCCCGAAGATAACGGTTTCAAACCGGTCTAAAGGCCCAAGTCGCTCAGCTCACCGCGGGGCGTCAACATGGCGTTAAACTTGTCCATCGTGAAGGCAACTTCACGCCCTGTGTCCCAGTCAAACAGCGCCCGTTCGACCTTGCTGAGCGGCCCTTGGTAAATGTGGATAGCAAGGCAAGGTGCTGTGCCTTCCGCCGTGACCGCATGCACAACATCCGGCCCAAGCGTGAGCACCTCACCCGCGTTCACAGCCCGGTTCTTGGCGTGGCGCAAACCGTCGGCTTCGCCAATGTCCTTGCGGTGAAACAACACCTCAACCTCGCAACCGCGATACACAGCAATATGCGCGTTCATCAGGTGCTCATGCGGAGGCACAACAACGGCTGGGTCAAAGCGGCATGTCCAGATCGAGCAGGTCTCGTCTTCAAACAGCAGCACCTCGTCCTCGGGTTGCGCCTCTACCGCCTCCGCCAAAGCGCTCTGCTCGGCAAAACTGTCCTGCAAAACAACGCGCAAAGCGGCGGTAGGGTCTTCCCCCGCCGCCGCATTACGTGCTTTCGCTACCAAGGCGTCTAAAACTTCAAACGTCATGCACGCTCCTTATTTCAGCACCTTGCCTTCTGGCCATTCAAGCTCATGCTTAAGGCTGATGCTCTGCGTCGCGCCAGGCTTCAAATCAAAGCTCCACTGCAGCACACCGCGCTTGTCGTCGTAGTCTTCCACGCTCGGGCGCGGGTTGGCAATATACGAAATCTCAAGCTCTTCCTGCTCGGAGAATGGCACACGGTCAAACACTTGCACAGGCCATGTTTCACCCGTCAGGTTTTCAACTTCGATGGTCACCTCTTCGCTCAGCTCGGTGCTGCGCGAGATCATACCCCTGTCGCCCTCGTTGCGGCTTTTCACAGTGCGCTTCAGGCGTAAGCCGTCAATCGCGCCAAACGGGATGTCCGCCTCGCCACCAACAGGGATCACATCAGCAAGTTGCGTCTGGCCAACAAAGCGCCCGTCAAGGAACAGGCTCACTTGCGAGCTCGGCAAAATCAGCTCGCCCATGTCGTTGGTGATGCTCGCCATCAGAAAGCCCGTTTCGTCATACAAAGGCGCAGCAAAGGCCTGCACATTGGCATCGGTTGTCACCTCGCCCAAAGTGATGCGCAGATTATCGGCGCGGTTGGCGACATTAACGCGCTCGGGGTAGTCATAGGTCACCGCGAGGCCGTCATAGCTTGCCGTCGCACCTGCAAAGACAGGTTCTTCCATTGGTGCCCCTGCAACTACGCTTTCATCACTAACTGCGCGTTTTGAAAGGCTGCTCGCCTCAACCTGCACCCTCGATTTCGGCAAAGCGACCTGCGGATCAGTTACGCTGCGCTGCCAGGCAAATATCTCACGCGGCTCAACCTGCTGGCTTGGCCGCACAGTCGACAAAGTGAGCTTAACATCGCCCCAGTCTTCGCCCGTATACTGGCCGATGAAAGCCCCGCGCTCGACGCTGAGTTTGCCAGCGTCCTTATCAAGCCGCATGTCATAAATCGGCTGCCAGCTGGCAGAGTTCACCAAATAACTCACCTTCATAACGCCCGTCACAGGCGCATCAGCACTCGCCGTGACACTGAGCATCGCGTAGTCGGTGCCGCCGGTTTGCAGCGCGGCCAAAGTTTGGCGCGCCTTGTCCAAATCTTCGCGCAAATCCTTCAAAGCGCGGTCAGCCTCACCAGCCCTGAAGTGTGCCTCATGAGCGGCGCGGCGGGCGGCCAGCGTCTGCTCGTCAATCATCAGCGCCAGCGCCTGCAACTCGGCTGCATTTTTGCCAGCCGTGGTTTCCCCCGCGCCCAGTTTTTTCAAGAATTCGACCCGCGCGTTGGTTCCGTCGATCTCGACACGGATCAGCAGCACTTCCTGCTCGGCAACCCGCAAAGCACTTTCTAGCCGTTCGACTTCGCCTTCTGCCGCTTCGATCTCAGCGCTCTTGGCTTCGTCGCGCGGCGGCACAAAGTCGGTCCGCCCCGTCACAGATCCGAGCTTACCTGCGCTCAGCTCAACCCGAACCAACTCAAGCGGCGTGCCGCGCGGCAGGTCGGTCAGCACAAGCTCGTGCTTGCCAGCAGGGATGCTGTAAGGCACCTCGCGCACCAGTGTTGCGCCCTGCGGATAGAGCGTTGCAGAGGTGACATCACTCTCCAGCGGGAAGGTCTCGGCAATAAGAACTGTCGGGAAAAGGCCGATAACGGCAAAGGCAAATTTCATAAGACGAACTCCATGATGTGTAATTTGCACATCTTTTGCCGCAAAGCCCGGCAATGTGCAAGCCCCATGGCAAAATGTCAGGCAAATTTCCGCCTAGGACTATGCCTAGGACTATGCCTCAAACCGTGCTGCAATCGGCCGCGCTTTGCTCGCGCGGTGCGATCCTGCCAACGCCCCCGAAAATCAGGCAGCTATTCACCTTAAAGCAAAAAAGGGCCAGCGTCTCCGCCAGCCCCCTTTCGTAAAATTCAAAAAGCCTCAGCCCTTTTTAAGCACTTCACGGCCCAACAGCTCAGCAATCTGCACCGCATTCAAAGCAGCACCCTTGCGCAGGTTGTCCGACACACACCACAGGTTCAGCCCGTTATCAATCGTGCTGTCTTGGCGGATCCGGCTGATAAATGTCGCAAAGTCGCCAACACATTCAACAGGCGTCACGTAGCCGCCGTTTTCGCGCTTGTCGATCACCATGATACCAGGCGCCTGACGCAAAATGTCACGCGCTTCATCTTCATCGAGATGGTCTTCAAACTCGATGTTGATCGCCTCAGAATGACCAACAAAAACCGGCACACGAACACAAGTTGCCGTGACTTTGATCTTGGGATCAACGATCTTCTTGGTCTCGGCAACCATCTTCCACTCTTCTTTGGTGGTGCCGTCATCCATGAACACATCAATATGCGGAATCACGTTGAACGCGATCTGCTTGCTGAACACTTTCGGTGGCTTGTTGTCGGTTGGGTTGTAAATCGCTTTGGTCTGGTCCCAAAGCTCGTCAGCGCCCGCTTTGCCGGCACCAGAAACCGACTGATAGGTGCTCACAACAACCCGTTTGATGCGCGCACGGTCATGCAAAGGCTTCAGCGCAACAACCATCTGCGCCGTCGAGCAGTTCGGGTTGGCGATGATGTTTTTCTTGGCGTAGCCGTGCACAGCCTCGGGGTTCACTTCCGGCACGATCAGCGGAACATCAGCGTCGTATCGGTAGAGCGATGAGTTATCAATCACCACACAGCCAGCTTTCGCAGCCAGCGGTGCATATTGCTTCGTCGCTTCCGAGCCGACAGCAAACAGCGCCATGTCCCAGCCGGTAAAATCAAACGTGTCCAAATCCTGCGTTTTGAGCGTCTTGTCGCCAAAGCTGACTTCCGTTCCAAGCGAACGGCGACTTGCCAATACGGCAAGCTGTTCGATAGGGAACGCGCGTTCCTCAAGAATGTTCAGCATTTCGCGGCCCACATTGCCAGTGGCACCAACGACAACAATTTTATAGCCCATTAAGACGACTCCTTTATGTCAGAGGACGTCGCCCAATAGCCCAGCCAGCCTTGGGATTAAAGCCCTAGTCGGTGCGATCCAGCGAGAACAGGTAAATACACAACCCAACAGCAACAAGTGCGCCGTAAAACGCAAACAACATCTGGAACGGTTGTGCCGCCGTTTGCGCCCCGTTCGATACACTCGCAAACAGCCGCCCGCTCAGCATCTGCATTACCCCAACACCGCCGATGCCAAACAGGTTCATCAGCGTCACACCACGCCCAACCAGATGCGGCGGGTAAAACGAGCGCCCATGCGCCATCATCAGCGGAAAGCTCGCCCCGAAAAACCCGATCGCCGCAAACAAAAAGACGGCGAACCACATAGTCTGCAAGCTGATAAACCCAAGCGTAAAGCACGCCAGCATCGACAGCGTGTTGCCGCCAACAATCACCCATTTACGCGTGCCAAACACCCGATCAAGCGGCCCATAAGCAAAGGTGCCAGCTATCATCGCCGCGCCCATGACAAGCGTGATCGTGCCAACAAGCCCGTCCCCGGCGCCAAACACCTCACGAAAGTATGGCCCGATCCACAAGCCCCGCGCACCCCCCGCTGGCGCATACTGAAAGGCCATCAGCGGAAAGATCAGCCAAAGCGCCGGCATTTTCAGCAAGTCAAACACCGAACCGCGCTGCTCGCTTTTAACACGCTCGGGATCACGCACCAAAAACCACAAGCCGACAGCCATCAAAGCACTCGCCGCCGCCGTCCCCCAAACAACCGCGCGCCAGCCAAAGGCCTCAACCGCCAGCGTGGTCGGCAATGCTGCCGCGAGGTTGCCAACCGAACCGATCCCGAGGATCACAGCCGCCAATGTCGCAAACACGGCAGGCGAGTAAACCCGCGCAAAAATGTAGTATGACGCCATCAAAACCGGCGAGCAGCCAATGCCAATGAGCACCATCGCCAGCGAGATATGCGCCGGAGCCGTGGCCGAAGCAAACACCGCCGCACCGCCCGCACCACCAAGCATCAACAACACCGCCGCCGTGCGCCTTGGCCCGACTTTGTCCAAAGCCCATCCAACCGGTATCTGCATCGCTGCGAAGGCCAGAAACCAGAACCCCGACGCACTCGCCAAATCCGCAGCACTGGCCCCGACGTCGCGCTCAAGCACATCCGTCAAAACAGCTAAAAACGCGCGGTAAAACTGGCTCAGCACATAGGCTGCGCACAAAAGCACCAAATCAATCCGCATCCCTAAGCCCTGCTCTTTTTCTTGTTCTAAATATCCCGGGGGAGTTTGAGGGGGCTGGCCCCCTCAACGGGTCGGCCCAAGCAAAGCTTGGGTCGAAATCAGATCACCCGCCCGCCGTCAACTTCCATGCAAACACCTGTGATCATGCTCGCCTCGTCGCTGGCCAGAAAACACGCCGCATTGCCAAGGTCCTCAGGCGTCGAAAACCGCCCAAGCGGGATCGTCGCTAAAAACTTGGCGCGAACTTCCGGCGTGTCCTCGCCCATAAAGCTCTTGAGCAACGGCGTCTCGCCCGCAACCGGGTTCAGCGCATTTACCCGCACGCCCATCGGCGCCAGCTCAACTGCCATAGCTTTGGTTGCCGTGTTCACCCAGCCCTTTGACGCGTTATACCAGCTCAGGTTCGGCCGTGGGCTCACAGCCGCCGTCGAGGCCACATTGACAATCACACCGCTGCCGCGGGTCTTCATCGCCGGAGCAAGCTCCTTGGCAAACAGATAGATCGACTTGCAGTTGACCGCGAAAACACGGTCAAACTCGTCTTCGTCAACCGTCTCCATAGGTTTGGGCAAATGCGTCACACCAGCGTTGTTCACCAGAATATCAACGCCGCCCATGATCCGTAGCGCCGTCTCGACAGTCTCTTTCACCTGCGCTGCATCGCCGACATTGCACACATGCCCGAACGCGCCGTGATCAAGGTCTCCGGCCACGCCCATCGCCCCGTCGTGATTCATATCCACAACCATCACCTGCGCGCCCTCGGCGGCAAACTTGCGGGCAATTCCAGCGCCAAAACCGCTCGCGGCTCCGGTCACAATCGCTGTTTTTCCTTCTAGTCTCATAACCTTCTCCTCTATTGGCTGATCATCACCAGCATTCGGTGTCGCTCACCCGCAGGCAGCGTCAAAATCGTATCAAACAGCAGCAAACCAGCCTCGCAGGCGACGGCATTGCTCACTTTCCATTCGTTCTCATAGGCACGCATCAGCGCAGCACCATTGCTGCGTTTTGCCGCTTCGGCTTGCATCGCCGCAAACAGCCTTTTGCCACGTTTCGCCTGCTCGGCCTGACCGAGCTGCACCGGCTTGCGTGTCGCTCCGAGCCGCGCCGCCTTGTGCACAATCCGGTAGTATTCCTTCAGCGCTGGCGTGTTCAACTTCGAGGTTGCATTCGCCGCCAGGTGGCTCATCGCAGCCGGGTGCAAACGCCCCTTCAGTTCAAGCCCGCATTCGCGCGTGGGCAGGGCTTTAAACACCGTCGCCTCGACCTTGTAGTAATAGCTCAGCTCCGGTGCTGGCAGCCGTGTCAGCCCGCGCTCGACGATTGGCATCAAAAACCCGTCTGCAGAGCCAGTCGGCTCAAGCTTGCCCTGCCCGGCAGCGATCAGCCTGTCTGCAATCGCGCCTGTTACCACGCGGTCGTTCATAACCCGCCTGACATGCGCCATAGAAAGCGCAAGGTTCTCTCCGCGAAAGCCGTGGCCCGTAAGCTCCCGGCGCAGGCCTTCTTCGGTGTAAACACGCCCCAAAAAGTCGATCACGTCATCGCGGCTTGGCGCTGCAAAGGCCAGCGTGCCCACCAGCATCAACCCGGTGAGAATAACTGCCCGCACTGTCATGAGCCTGTTCATCTTGTTCCCACCTAACCGTGCAGCGCCGCAACGGTCTTGAGCGTGGTAAAGCCATAGAGCGCCTCAAAGCCTTTTTCGCGCCCGTGTCCGCTCTTTCCGATGCCGCCGAACGGCAGCTCAACACCGCCGCCCGCGCCGTAGTTGTTGATAAACACCTGCCCCGCACGTATCGCCTTCGCCGCCCGCATTTGCCGCGCGCCGTTCTCGCTCCAGATCGAAGCAACAAGGCCGTAGTCCGTGCCGTTGGCAATGCTGATCGCCTCGGCCTCATCGTCAAACGGGATAATAACCTGCACAGGGCCGAACACTTCGTCACGCGCCAATGCATGCGCGGGCTTAACCCCTGCAAACAACGTCGGCAGCACATAGTTGCCGCCCTCCGGCGCATCATTCAACACACCGCGCGCGGCAGTCTCCAGGTCGG
Source organism: Lentibacter algarum (assembly GCF_018860975.1). Classification (GTDB taxonomy): domain Bacteria; phylum Pseudomonadota; class Alphaproteobacteria; order Rhodobacterales; family Rhodobacteraceae; genus Lentibacter; species Lentibacter algarum_A. Next base: position 594,526 of record NZ_JAHKQI010000005.1, on the reverse strand, counting down.
CACCCTGCCCGATGAAACCCTCAACCAGCCCCTTTTGCTTGGCGCTGATCAGCGGCCCGAGGTCCAGGTCGCTCATCGCCTGTCCGACTTGCAGCTGTCCGTAACGCTCCGCCATGCGCGCAACGACCTCGTCGTAAACTGCGCGCTGAACAAGAATGCGTGAACTCGCCGAACACGTCTGCCCCGCATTCTGGATACCCGCGTTCACCAGAAACGGCAGCGCTGTGTCAAGGTTTGCATCATCAAAGACAAGCTGCGGGCTCTTGCCGCCAAGTTCCAGTGTCACAGGCTTCACATGCCGCGCCGCCGAGGCCTGAATCATGCTGCCCGTGGCGACTGATCCGGTGAAAGAAATGTGGTCAATCCCGTCATGCTCCGACAGCGCCGCGCCGGCCTCCGAGCCCAAGCCCGGAACCACATTCAGCACCCCGTCAGGCAGGCCCGCTTCCTTGGCCATATCCGCAAAAGCCAGCGCCGTGAGGCACGCGTCTTCGGCGGGTTTGAGCACACAGCAGTTGCCCGCAGCCAAGGCAGCCCCGACAGACCGCCCGATGATCTGCATAGGGTAGTTCCAAGGCACGATATGCGCTGTCACGCCGTGCGGCTCGCGCAGGGTGTAAACTGTGTAGCCGTCCAGATAAGGTATGCTATCGCCCATCAACTTATCTGCCGCACCACCGTAAAACTCGCAGTAACGCGCCAAGGCAACAGCATCAGCCCGTGCCTGTTTAAGCGGCTTGCCAACATCCAGCGCTTCAAGCCGCCCAAGCGCGTCAACCTTGGCCTCAACCAAGCGCCCGAGTTTGGCCAGAATGCGCCCCCGCTCTGCCGCCGGAACACGGCTCCAAGTGCTGTCATAGGCCCGCCGCGCTGCCTCGACGGCGGCATCAATATCGGCTTGCCCGCCGCGGGCAATCTCGCCGATCTGCGTGCCGTCAGAGGGGTTTACCAACGGAAGGGTTTTGCCGCTCGCAGGCGCAATCCACTCCCCATCAATCAAACATTTGCTCGGGTCAAACCACAGGTCATCTAGGCTCATCACGCTGGCTCCTCTTGGGTCGGCAATGTCGGCACCGCCGCTATAAGTTGTTTCGTATAAGCATGCTGCGGCCGCTCGAAAACATCCGCTGTCACACCCTCTTCAACGATCTCGCCGTGCTGCATCACAAGGCAACGATCCGTCACATTTCGCACCACGCTCAAGTCGTGGCTGATGAACAGATACGTCAGCCCGAGCTGCGTGCCAAGGTCTGCCAGAAGGTCAATTATCTGCGCCCTGATACTGACATCGAGCGCACTCACGGCTTCGTCGAGAATAATAAGCTCCGGCTTGATAATCAGTGCTCGCGCAATCGCGATCCGCTGCCTTTGCCCACCCGAAAACTCGTGCACATATTTATCGGCATCACCGGCGCTCAGCCCGACGCTTTCTAGCGCCTCGGCAATCGCCGCTTCACGCGCCCGGCCAACCGGTGCATCATCGAGCAAATGAAACGGTTCCGCCACCAGCCGCGACACTTTCCAGCGCGGGTTGAAGCTGCCGTAGGGGTCTTGAAAAACAACCTGCATTTTGCGCCGCACATCGCGGTTGGGCTTCTTGCCCGCAAACACCGGCTCACCGTCAAGCATGATGCTGCCGCTCTGCACCTGCTCCAACCCCAAAATCGCCCGCGTAAGCGTAGATTTTCCGCAGCCGCTTTCGCCAACAAGCCCGAGGCTCTCACCGCGTCTGATGTCAAAGCTCACGCCTTTCACAGCCCGAAAATACTGTTGGCCGGCAAACAGCTTTTCACGCGGTAAAGCATAGTCGCGCACAACATTCTGCACGCTCAATAGTGGCGCCGTGCCGCTGTGCTCTTCGCGCTCCGGCTGGTGGTCAGACGCCTTCAAGAGCGCCAGCGAGTAAGGGTGCTGCATGGTGTCAAACAGCTCGGGGCACGGGCCGCTTTCAACAACCTCGCCATGCCGCATGATCACGATCTCATCGGCCATATCCGCAACGACAGCAAGGTCATGGGTGATCAGCATCAGCCCCATACCGTCCTCGCGGGTCAACCGCTTGAGCAGCGCGAGCACCTCGGCCTGCGTCGTCACGTCAAGCGCCGTCGTCGGCTCATCCGCGATCAAAAGTTTAGGCTGCAATGCAATCGCCATCGCGATCACAACCCGCTGCCTCTGCCCCCCCGAAAGCTCATGCGGATAGCGGCTCATCGGGAACTTGTCCTCCGGCAACTCACAGCGGTTAAGCGCCTCACGCGCGCGCTTCATCGCCTCCGCACGGCTGACATTCTGATGGATCAAGATCGTCTCGGCCACTTGCGCGCCGATCGGCTGGATGGGGTTGAGCGCCGTCATCGGCTCTTGAAACACCATGCCGACTTCATCGCCGCGCAGCCCGCAAAGCCTGGCCTCAGGCAGTTCCAGCATCTCGTTTCCACTAAGGCAAACACGCCCCGTCGCCGTGCTACCCTCGGGCAAAAGCTGCATCACCGACAGCGCCGTCATCGACTTTCCCGAGCCGCTCTCGCCGATGATCCCGACAATCTGCCCCGCCTCGATGCTCAGGCTCACACCCTTCAAAATCGGCGTGCCGTAAATACTCAAGCTCAGGTTCTCGATCTTCAGCAAACTCATCGCCGCGCCCTCCGCAAGCGAGGGTCAAGCACATCGCGCAGCCCGTCCCCCATCAGGTTCAGCCCCAGCACTGTCAGCAATATCGCCAACCCCGGAAAGATCGCCAAATGCGGCGCAAAGCTGAACATCGTCTGGCTTTCGGCCAGCATCCGGCCCCAACTCGGCGTCGGCGGTTGCGCGCCAAGGCCAACATAAGACAAGCCGGCCTCGGCCAGGATGCCAAGCGAGAACTGGATCGTTCCCTGCACGATCAACAAGTTGGTCACATTCGGCAGGATATGCTCGAAGCTGATCCGCGCCGCACCCTTGCCCGACACCCGTGCCGCAAGCACATAGTCCTTTGTCCAAAGACTCAAAGCCGCACCGCGCACCAGCCGCGCAAACACCGGAATGTTGAATATCCCGATCGCGACAATCGCGTTCACAGCACTGGCGCCAAACACCGCCGTGATCATGATCGCAATCAACAGACTCGGGAAGGCAAACACCAAGTCATTGCCGCGCATGATCAACTCATCGAGCAATGAGCCTTTCCGCGCCGCCGCTGCCAGCCCGAGTGGAATGCCAATAAGCATGCCAATGCCAACAGCCACAACAGCCACAGCAATCGACGTGCGCGCCCCCACCATGATCATGCTGAAAATATCACGCCCGAAATGATCTGTGCCAAACAGATGCCCCAAGCTCGGCGCCTTCAAACGGTTGGCAATGTCTACACCCGTGACATCATATGGCACCCAAACAAAACTGATCAGCGCCGCCAAAGCAAACGCCCCGCTCAGCACCGCCCCGATGATCAAAGCGCGGTTCATGACCGCACCCGCAAGCGCGGATCAACCAGCGCATAGGCCACATCAACCAAGAAGTTCACCAAGATCACCGCGAAAACGAGCAGCATCACCACGCTCTCGACAACAATCAAATCCCGCGCCGAGATCGACTGAAACACCAGCCGCCCTAGCCCCGGCAAAAAGAACACATTCTCAATGATGATCGCCCCCGCCATGAGAAAGGAAAACTGCAAACCAATGATCGTCAGCACAGGGATCAACGCATTCCTGAGCGCGTGCTTCCACAAGGCTTGCCGCCGGCTCAGCCCCTTGGCCCGCGCCGTTCTGATGTAATCTTCGCCCAAAGTATCCAACAGCGAGCTGCGCATCACCCGCGCAAGAATACTCGCCTGCGGCAAAGCCAGCGCCACGGCAGGCAACGTCAGGCTCTTCATCGCAGGCAAAAACCCAACGTCCCAGCCCGCAAAACCGCCAGCACTAAACCAGCGCAGGTTCACGGCAAACAGCAGCACCATTAGCATCGCAAACCAGAAGTTGGGGATCGCCACGCCAAGCTGCGTCAGACTCATCACGCTCACATCAGCAATGCTGCCGCGCTTGCTCGCCGCCCAGATCCCCGCCGGAAACGCTATCAAAGTGCTCAGCGCCAAAGCAAACACCGCCAGCGGCAGCGAAATCCACATGCGCTCGCCGATCATCTCGCTCACAGGCGTTCGGTACGTATAAGAGGTGCCAAAATCACCGCGCAACATCCCGCCAACCCAGCTCAGATACCGCTCCAGCAAACTGCCATTCAGCCCAAGCTGCTCACGCAAGGCATTGAGCGTGTCTTCCTGCGCATTCATCCCGAGCATATAAGCCGCCGGATCGCCCGGAACGACCTCGACAAACAGGAAGATCACCACACTGGCAACCACCAGTGACAGCCAGAGCGACACCAACCGCTTGAGAACAAACCTCAGCATGCGCTCCTAAACCCCATGTTTTGTCTTTGTGTAAAAGTTCAAATCCAGCGCCCGCCAATCAAGCAGGCGCTGGCTTTTGGCCTCACTCTTTCCAGTGAACCGCTGTCATGTCTGTCGCCTGCGTTGGCGCACTTTCCCAAAGGCCAACAACACCGGCCTTGGCGATCGTCGGAACAGCAAGCTGGAACAGGTAGCCGTTCACTGCGTCCTCGGCGATCATCTTTTGCATCGCTACAGCCAGCTCCTTGCGCTTGGCAGGATCGGCCTCGGCTTCCAGCGAGGTGTTCAAAGCCTGAAACTCCGGCTTGTCATACTGGAAGTAATAGTCAGGCCGCGCATAAATGCCGATGTCCATCGGCTCGGTGTGGCTGACAATCGTCAGGCCAAAATCCTTGCCCTTGAACACTTGCTCAAGCCACTGCGCCCACTCAAGGTTGCTGATCTCGGCCTCAATGCCAACTTCGCGCAACTGTGCAGCAATGATCTCACCGCCACGGCGCGCATAAGAGGGCGGCGGCAGCTTCAGTGTCGTCTTGAAGCCGTCAGCATAGCCCGCCTCGGCAAGCATCTTCTTGGCCAGCTCGGGGTCATAATTGCTCCCAGCCGTCAGATCAACATAGTCAGGGTGGTGCGGCGCAAAATGCGTGCCGATCGGCGTGCCAAGGCCAAACATCGCTCCGTCAATAATAGCCTGACGGTCAATCGCATGTGACATCGCCTTGCGCACCATCACATTGTCAAACGGCGGCATCTTGTTGTTGGTGCTCAGGATGGTCTCGCCTTCGGTGTCCACGATCAGCACCTGAAAACGCGCATCAGCCTCAAACTGCGGCACGTTCTCTGGCGCCGGGTAGCCCGAGAACACATCAACATCCTCGGCCATAACAGCGGCGAAAGCCGCGCTCGGGTCGGAGATAAACTTGAAGGTCACATTATCAAGCACCGCAGGCGTGCCCCAGTATGCGTCGTTCTTCTCAAGCGTGATGCTGTCACCCTGCACCCAGCTTCCAAACTTGAAAGCGCCGGTGCCAACAGGCTGCTGCTTGATGCCCTCAATGCTCTCTGGAGCCACGATAACAGCGTCACCCCAAGCGAGGTTGAACAGCATCGAGCCGTTCGGCTCGGCGAGAGTCAGCTTCACTGTCAGCGGGTCAACCACATCAACCGAGGTAATGCCCGCGTAAAGCGCTTTCTGGGCATTGGCGCTGTCCTCGGCACGCGCGCGATCAAGGCTGAACTTCACATCTTCTGCGTCCATCGTCGTGCCATCATGGAAGGTTACACCCTCAGCGAGCATGAACGTATACGTCAGCCCGTCTTCCGAGATTTCCCAGCTCTTCGCGAGGCCCGGAATGATGCTCCCGTCCGACGTAAACCGTGTCAGGCCTTCAAAGACGTTGGCGTAAAGAACACTATCAATCGCGCCGGCTGCGGCGCTCGTCGGGTCAAGATGCGGCGGCTCGAGTTGCAGCGCCACAGTCATGTCGCCCGCAGCAAGTGCTCCGCTCGCAACCGTCATCGCCAAAGCGCTGACCGTGCTCAGTTTCGTCATAAATTTCATGGCAGTTCTCCATTTCAACCGGCCGTCATCGCAGCCCTTTTTGCAAGTCTGCCCTGCAAAGCCCTGAGTCTTCAAGCTTTTCTTGCCCCGAAGGGCAGCGCGCTCCCTCTGCACCGCACGCCGCGTTAAGACAATTTCTCGAGCAACGCGGGCTCAAGCCCGTCTGCACGCATTATGCACTGCCATATGCACTGCAGTATGCACGCAAGTCACAGAGGGCTTTGTGAGTTCAACGAGGCGTCAACCCGACCGTTCGCTGCCGCCGCCCAGCAGATCAAACAGGCTGCGCGCCATAACCTGTGCGCTTTGCACCATTTCGTCGATTCCGACATATTCATCCGGCTTATGCGCAAGGTCCAAAATCCCTGGCCCATAGGCGATACAGTTTTTCAAACGCCCGATACGGTCAATATGTTTTTGGTCGTAAGTCCCTGGAGACACAACATATTCCGCCTCCTTGCCCATGACTTCGCCAATCGCTTTCGCGACAGATTGCACTACAGGCGCGCTCTTTTCGGTCATCGTTGGCAGCACCCGTTGCAACTCGCGCACGTCATAAGTGAAGTTCTCGCGGCCTTCCTGCACATGCCGCAACAACCCGTGGATTTCCTCCTGAACCTCGTCGATATCTTCCTCGATCAGAAACCTCCGGTCGATCACCATCCGGCAACTGTCCGGCACGCAAGGGCTTGGCAAACCAGTATAATCTTCCGGTTGCTCGTTCTCGCCGCCGTGAACGGAGTTGATGTTCATCGTGCTTTGCTTGGCTCCGTCGGGCACCACAGGCATATCCGTGCGTTTCTTCGCCAAGGCAGGGAAAAGCGTGCGCTCCATCTCGGTCATAACCGCACCCATATGCCTGACAGCACAATCGCCCAGAAACGGCATCGAGCCATGCGCGATCTCGCCATATGTCTCGATCTCGGCCCACCAAACACCCCTGTGACCAAGGCAAATTCTGTCGTGCCCGAGCGGTTCGGGGATGATCACATGCTGCACTTTTTCGGGGTTAAAGAAGCCCTTCTCCGCCAGATAAGCCACCCCGCCAAAGCCGCCGGATTCCTCATCCGCCGTGCCGGAAATCTCGATAGCGCCTTGAAAATCAGGGCAAACCGCAATGAAAGCCTCCGCCGCGATGATGGAGGAAGCAAGGCCGCCCTTCATGTCGCAGGCTCCGCGCCCATAGATCTTGCCGTCGATCACTTCGCCGCCGAAGGGGTCGGTCGTCCAACCGCGGCCAACCTCAACAATGTCGATATGGCTGTTGAAATGCACACACTCCCCCGCGCGCGCACCTTCCTTGCGGGCAACAATGTTCCAGCGCGGGTATTTGTCGGTGTCGCCAATCGCCCCCTTGGCGCGGATCAGTTCTGTGTGGAAACCACTTCTTAACAATCTGCGATCAAGATAGTCACATATCTCGCGATAATTCTCACCGGGCGGGTTCAATGTCGGAATCTTTATCAAATCCTGACACAACGCGATCAGATCATCGCGCCGCGCGTCTATTTCTTCGCTTAGTCGTGTGGCAATATTCATGAGAGTGCTCCTAACTCCCGCACTATGCTGAGCAAAGCAACACTGTTCAAGACCCGTTAAGCTGCGCCTTCAGCAGCCGCCCGAATGTTGCGAATGTTCTCGCCATAAACCTCGGGCGTATCAACCGAGCCACCACGGAAAACAGCCGACCCCGCGACCAGCACATCGGCCCCCGCTTCAGCCATCAGCGGTGCGGTGTTCACATCCATGCCACCGTCGATCTCGACATGCACGTCTCGGTCACCGATCATCGCCCGCAACTTGCGCACCTTGGCTGTCATATCAATGTATTTTTGCCCGCCAAATCCGGGGTTTACCGTCATCACACAGATAAGATCAGTCAGCTCCAGCAAGTGCTCAACGGCCTCCGCCGGCGTGCCCGGGTTAAGCGCAACACCGGCCTTCATTCCCGCCCCGCGAATGGCTTGCAACGTGCGGTGAATATGCGGCCCGGCCTCGATATGCGCGGTCAAAACATCAGCGCCAGCGTCAGCATATGCGTCGATGTATTGATCCACCGGAGAGATCATCAAATGCACGTCCATCACCGTTTTCACATGCGGGCGAAACGCCTTTACAGCCATCGGCCCGAAGGTGAGGTTGGGCACAAAATGCCCGTCCATCACATCCACATGCACCCAGTCAGCACCCTGCGCCTCGATCGCCTGAATTTCCTGCCCGAAGTTGGCAAAATCAGCGCTCAAAATCGACGGCGCAATCTTGATGGAACGATCAAACATCAAGTGCACCGCTGGCATAGCGCGCCGCCATATCGTCCATCGAAACAGGCGTCATTTTGCTCGCTTGTCCGGCGGTTCCGAAGCGCTCGAAACGGTCAAGGCAGACTTTTTGCATAGCCTCCATCGCAGGGATCATAAACTTGCGCGGATCAAACTCGGCAGGCATTTCCTTGGCAATTTTGCGCCAAGTTCCGGTGATCGCCATGCGGTTATCAGTGTCGATGTTCACCTTGCGCACACCCGACTTGATGCCGCGTTCGATCTCTTCCACAGGCACGCCATACGTTTGCGGCATGTCCCCGCCATATTCATTGATAAGGTCTTGCAAATACTGCGGCACGCTTGACGATCCGTGCATCACCAAATGCACATTGGGTATCTTGGCATGGATCTCTTCGATCCGCTTGATCGCCAGCGTTTCACCGGTTGGTTTTTTCGAGAACTTGTAAGCCCCGTGCGAGGTGCCACAAGCAATCGCCAAAGCGTCAACTTGCGTCAACTTCACAAACTCCGCTGCCTCGTCAGGGTCGGTCAAAAGCTGGTCTTCGCTCAACTTTCCTACCGCGCCAGAGCCGTCTTCCTCCGCCGCTTGCCCTGTCTCAAGGCTGCCCAAAACACCGAGTTCGCCCTCAACCGAGGCCCCAACCCAATGCGCCATCTTGGCGACCCGCGCGGTGATATCAACGTTGTAATCCCAGTCCGCAGGCGTCTTCATATCCGCTTCAAGCGAGCCGTCCATCATCACCGAAGTAAAGCCGTGCTTCACCGCCGAAAGGCACGTCGCTTCGTTGTTGCCGTGGTCTTGGTGCATGCACAGCGGTATCGCCGGAAACATCTCGCTCAGCGCCTTGATGATATGTGCCAGCATCACATCACCCGCATAGGCCCGCGCCCCGCGTGAAGCTTGCATAATCACCGGTGCGTTGGCCTTCTCGGCGGCGCGCATAATGGCCAGCCCCTGCTCCATGTTGTTAACGTTAAAAGCCGGCACGCCGTAGTCGTTTTCGGCAGCATGATCGAGCAGTTGGCGGAGCGTAATAAGAGCCATCGGAACCTCGTGATGTTTGTTTGTAAAGTTAGCGCAGGCACTATCATGCCTGAGCTGTAATTCTCAAGCCTCGTAGTGGGCCTTCACACTGCGCACTTCCTCAACCGAGCCAAACACCAGCGGCGTGCGTGCGTGCAGCTCGGGTGCAGTCTTGTCGAGTATTCGCGTCACACCGTCATGTGCCTCACCGCCTGCCTGCTCGATCAAAAACGCAATCGGCGCGCATTCGTAGGTCATCCGCAGCCGCCCGTTCTCGTAGCCTTTGCGCTCGTCAGCCGGGTAAAGAAACACGCCGCCTCGGGTCAAAATCCGGTGCGCCTCGGCCACAAGGCTGCCGACCCAGCGCATGTTCATGTTCTTGCCCTTACTGCCGGTCTCGCCTGCTTCACATTCCTCGATGTAGCTGCGCGCACCCTTCACCCAGTGCCGACGGTTGCTCGCGTTAATCGCAAACTCCTTGCTGCTCGGCACTATCTGTTTGTCTTCTTCAACCAGCAAAAACTCGCCGCTCGCAGGGTCCATCGCATAGATCAGCACGCCGTCGCCGAACGTCACCGCCATACCGGTTTGCGGGCCAAACACGATGTAGCCGCCAGCAACCTGCTCATGGGCGGGCCTCAGAAAGCTCTCCTCCGCACCGTCCTTGGCTTCAAAAATGGAAAAGATAGTGCCGATAGAGACGTTCACATCAATGTTGGAGGAGCCATCCAGCGGATCAATCGCCAGCGCGTATTTGCCTTCACCAAGATCAAGCACAACCTCCTGCTCTTCGGAAGCATAATACTTCACAGCCGTCTCGCGCAGCGCTGCTTCAAAAAGCTCGTCGGCCATCACGTCAAGCGCCTTTTGCCCGTCTCCGTCACTGTTTTCGCCGACTTCGACACTCAGGCTGTCGCCCAATGCACCCCGCGCAATAATGCCGGCGACATCACGGCCAATGCGGGTCAGCGCATCCATGATGGGCAGCAAATCAGCAGGGATTCGTTTGGGGCTAAGCGACATGGGTGATTCCTTTTACAAATCTGCCTCTACATATCCCAGATTTTGAAAGGGAATTGAATCCCCTAACCAAACGGCGCAGATTGTTAACATCTAAAGGAGTCGCAAAATGGGTCATAAGTTCTTTTCCGCACGCAAGCGGCCTGTTCACAAAGGCCCCTACCCGCTCGAAAACCTCAAGCGCGTGCTTGATATCCCCGACCTCACAAGCCTCGCTGCGCGCCCGCACCTTAGCTTTCAGCGCCCTGAACAGCCCGAAAGCATCGTCAACGCCATGGGCGAGTTTCAAGCCATGCTCGACGCGATCCGTGACGGCTTTGTGAACCCCGCCAAGGCTGGCATCCCCGACAGCCCTGTTGAACGCGCCGATCACCTCAAGGCTTTTGGCTACTTCAACGATATGTCGATGGTCGGCTGCGGCCCTTTGCCTGCCTCTGCATGGTTGTCAGAGCCGCGAGTAAACCCCGATGTTGCGCGGCTTTCCGAGGCGCTGAAAACCCGTCAGACCAAGACGCTTGCTTCGGGCATTGACGTGATCATGGCCGACCTGCGCGAAAGCATGCAAGCCGAGCCGGGCGATATATCAAGCCACAAACATACGCTGGTTTTTGTGATCGAATATAACCGTGACCCGCGCCCTGACGAGGCTGGCAGCGAGTGGATCATCGACGCACAAGCCCAGCGCGCCGCCCTCCTGGGCGCCGAGGCCGCAAGCGTGTTGTCAAACTATATCCGCCTGCTTGGCTACTCGGCTCGTGGCCACACAGAAACCTCGACCGATGTTGACCTCGGCCAACTCGCCGTCGCCGCCGGGCTTTGCTCAATTGAAGATGGCGAAGCACATGCACCGTGGCTCGGCCCCCGTTTTGGCCTTGCTGCGGTGACAACAGACATGCCCCTCGCCCACGACAAGCCCCTCGCGCAGTGGGCCGATCAAGCCAAGTTCGCGCCCGGTTGGTGGCTTGGCAAGGGTCACTCGAAGTCAGCCCTCGGGCGTGACGCTTACGCCAAACGCGACTACGTGCTCGGTGCGCATCCGTTTGAAAAACTCAAGCGGCAGGACAGCCCGACAACGTACATCGACGAGGCCAATGTCGCCCGTGTTCCCAAGCGCACCGACATGTTTGCGCGCGCGCAGTTCGGTGACATGGGCAAGACCCAGCAAGACAACGCCAAGGGCGGGCATTATGTGCGCAAAGCCGCGCCTGCCTTTGCACAGCGCCGCGCTTTGGGGGCTTTCGTTTTGCTCCAAGACGGTGAAAGCAAAGCGGTTGAAAAGCCCACCGATGCACAACGAAACGCCGACAACATCAAAGCCGCGAGCTACTTTCTCAGCGTCGATGCCGTGGGCCTGTCGCGCTGCCCGGACTGGACATGGTATAGCCATGACGCCACCGGTGAAGAGCTGATCCCGCCGCATGGGGAAGCGATCAGCATGATCATCGACCAAGGCTTTGACACCACCGAGGGCAGCTCCGGTGACGACTGGATCGCAGTTGCCCAGAGCATGCGCGCCTATCTGCGCTTCTCTCTGCTTGGCGGCGTCATCGCGCAGCAAATTCGCAACCTTGGCTACAAGGCCAAAGCGCATACGGTGATGGACGGTGAAGTGCTGCAACCGCCGCTCTTGCTGCTCGCTGGCCTCGGGGAAGTCAGCCGCATCGGCGAGGTGATCCTCAACCCCTATCTCGGGCCGCGCCTCAAGTCGGGCGTCGTCACCAGCGACATGCCGATGGCGCATGACAGGCCGATCAACTTTGGTCTGCAAAACTTCTGCGAGAGCTGCAACAAATGCGCCCGCGAGTGCCCCTCCGGCGCAATAACGGCCGGCCCGAAGCTGATGTTCAACGGCTATGAAACATGGAAATCCGACAGCCAGAAATGCACCAGCTACCGTATCGGCACAGCCGGCGGCGCGATGTGTGGGCGCTGCATGAAGACCTGCCCGTGGAACCTTGAAGGCCTGTTCAGCGAGGCCCCTTTCCGCTGGGCCGCAAGCAACATCCCCAAGGCCGCGCCGGTGTTGGCGAAGCTTGATGACATGGCCGGAAACGGCAACCCGCGTGATGTTAAAAAGTGGTGGTGGGATCTGGAACTGCAAGACGACGGCGCCTACCGCCCGACTGTGCATGAGGTCAACCGCCGCCCGTTGCAGACTGATCTTGACCTAAAGTTTGAAGACCAAACGCTCGCCGTTTACCCCGCCCCACTGGCCCCGCACCCCTATCCATACCCTTTCCCGATGGATCGCGAAGAGGGCATCAAGGCCTATGAAAGTATGATCCCCGCCAAGGAGTATCAGGAGCGGCTCAAGGCTGGCGATACCACCATGATCCACCGCTACACCAACGACACCGAGTCGCCTGTCATGCGCCTGACGCTCTCCAAGGCCGACAAAATGAACGCTGATGTAACGAAGTATGAGTTCAGCACCGATGATGGCACGCCCCTGCCCGCTTGGACGGCTGGCGCACACCTCGATGTTTTGGTCTCGCCCGAGTTCTTGCGGCAGTATTCGATGTCGGGCAACCCGGCCGACAGCAGCAAGTTCCAGATCGGCGTGCTGCGCGAGGATGAAGGCCGGGGCGGCTCTGCCCTCATGCACCGGATATTCACCGAAGGCCGCAAGGTATTTGTGAGCTACCCGATCAACCACTTCGAGCTGGTGGAAGACGCCAGAAAAACCTTCCTCATGGGTGGCGGTATCGGCATCACTCCGATGATCGCTTTTGCACACCGTTTGCACGCCTTGGGCCGCGACTTTGCGCTGCATTACTCTTGCAGCTTGCGCAAAAATGCGGGCTACCTTGAAGACCTCGCAAACATGCCGTGGGCCGACAAAGTTCACTACCACTTCTCCGATGAAGGCACACGCGCAGACCTTGATCAACTGCTCGCGAACTACGCCGAAGGCCAGCACGTCTATACCTGCGGGCCCGAGCGTTACATGGAGGGCGTTATCGACGCCGCCACCCGACAAGGCTTCCCCGACGAGGCGCGACATCTTGAGTATTTCTCGGTTCCCGAACAACCCGAGTATGAAAATCACGACTTCACCCTCAAGCTCAAAGATGGCCGTGCGCTGCAAGTGCCCGCTGACAAAACAGCAACCGATGTGCTGGCCGAGAACGGCATTCATGTTGACGTCAAATGCTCCGATGGAATCTGCGGCGTCTGCAAATGCGGGCTCATCTCGGGCGAGGTTGAGCACCGCGACTTTGTGCTCTCCGCAAAGCAACGCGAGGGGGAGATCATCCTCTGCCAATCGCGCGCAGCCGAGGCCGATGGAGTGATCGAGATCGACTTGTAAAACCAAACGCGCCGTAACGTCACTTTGAGCACGAAACGAACTGGCTTGGCCTCCCCCCGCGGGCGAGGTTAGGTTCTAACCAAACCAAAAGGGAGGATGCCCCAATGCAGGGTATGATGATGAACCAAGCGCTGCTGATCAGCGATATTCTTAAATATGCAGCCGAAGCACACGGCGACAGTGAGATCATCTCGGTGCGCACCGAGGGCGACATACACCGCCAGACATACCATCAGGCGCACGCCCGCACAGCACAACTCGCGCATGGTCTTGAAGGCCTCGGCGTCAAACTCGGCGATCGGGTCGCAACACTGGCGTGGAACGGCTACCGCCATTTCGAGCTCTACTACGCGATCTCCGGCATTGGTGCGATCTGTCACACCATCAACCCGCGCCTCTCACCCGAACAGCTGATCTACATCGTCAATCATGCCGCTGATAAAGTGATATTTACCGACATTACCTTTGTGCCGCTGCTGGAGGCGGTAAAAGACCACCTGCCCAAAGACCTTACATATGTTGTCATGACCGACCGCGCCCATATGCCTGACAACACGTTGGGCGCGCTTTGCTATGAAGAACTGCTTGAGGGCAACGACACGCATATCGACTGGCCGCAGTTTGACGAGAACACCGCCGCGGGCCTCTGCTACACCTCCGGCACCACAGGCAACCCCAAAGGCGCGCTCTACTCGCACCGCTCAACCGTTTTGCATGCGCTCTATGCCTCGCTGGTTCTGGGCAATGGCTACAAGCCCGGTGACAAGATACTGCCGGTTGTGCCGCAGTTTCATGTCAACGCATGGGGCCTGCCTTACTCCGCACCGCTCATGGGCACGTCGCTTGTCATGCCCGGCGCTGCTCTCGATGGCCCAAGCCTGTTCAAGCTCATGGACGACGAAAAAGTCCTCTCGGCTTGGGGCGTCCCGACTGTCTGGCTTGGCCTCTCAAACGAGATCAAAGCACAAGGCCGCAAGCCTGAGAACTTCTCTGAGGTTGTCGTCGGTGGCTCGGCAGCTCCCCGCAGCATGATCGAAGGCTTCGAGAACCAAGGCGTTGATGTCATCCACGCTTGGGGCATGACAGAAATGAGCCCGCTCGGCACCCACGGCAAAATGCCACCTTGGGTTAAATCCCTGAGCAGCAAAGAGCAGATCGACAAAAAGTCGCTGCAAGGCCGCCGCGTGTTTGGCGTTGATCTCAAGATCAGCGATGAAGACGGCAACAGATTGCCTCATGATGGCGAGGCCGTGGGTGAGCTATTCGTGCGCGGCAATGCAGTTGTCTCGGGCTACTATAACAACGAAGAAGCCAGCAAAACCGCGTTCGACGCCGAGGGCTGGTTTGGCACAGGTGACGTGGCCAGCATTGACCAAAAAGGGTTTCTCAACATTCAGGATCGCGCCAAAGATCTGGTGAAATCAGGTGGTGAATGGATCAGCTCGATTGATCTTGAAAACGTGGCAATGGCGCATGAGCAAATCGCCAATTGCGCAGTCATCGCCATTCCCCATCCGAAATGGGACGAGCGCCCTGTGCTGGTTGCCGTGGCCTCCGGCGATGCGCGCCCAAGCTTGCAAGAGCTGCATGACCTCATGTCAGAGCACTTCGCCAAATGGCAGTTGCCCGACGACGTGGTCTGGCTCGACGAGTTGCCAATGACGGCGACAGGCAAGGTTTCAAAACTCAACCTGCGTAAGCAACTCGCCGACTATCAGTTGCCTGATCTGCGCACATGAGCAACGACCTGATAGAAGAGCCCTACCCATTTCAGCAAACCGTGGGCTTTGCTATTGAAGACTGGCGAGATGGCAACGCAACCCTGCGCCTGCCTCTCAAGCCACACCTCGGTAACCGCTACGGCATCTTGCACGGCGGCGTTCACGCGACGCTGCTTGATACGGCCATGGGCTTTGCTGTGTCCTACACGGGTGATGCCGACAATAAGCAACTGGTGATGACCCTGTCGCTCAACGTCAACTACCTCGGCGTGGCCACGGGCGACGAGCTCATCGCCATTGGCCACAAAACAGGCGGCGGACGCTCAACCGCCTTCGCCGAGGGCCGGATCGAAGACACTAGCGGTAATATCATCGCGACCGCGACAGCTGTGTTCCGGTATCGCGGAAAGTCAAAATCAGGAGAAACTACATGACCGAAACCATGCATCAGATCACCCTCGCCGCCCGCCCCGAAGGCGCGCCAAAAGACAGCGACTTCGCGCTCGTCCAGGCCCCTCTGCCAACACCTGCCGAAGGCGAAGTGCTGGTGCGCGTGCAGTATATGTCGCTTGACCCTTACATGCGCGGCCGCATGGATGACGCCAAGTCCTACGCCGCCCCCGTGCCCATCGGCGGCGTGATGGAAGCCGGCGGCGTCGGCGAAGTTATCGCTTCAAACTCACCGCATTTTGCCGTGGGCGACAAAGCCTTTGGTATGTTCGGCTGGGCCTCGCACGGCTGCCTGCCCGCAAAGGAAATGCGCAAACTCGACGACAGCTTGCCGCTCACAACAGCCCTCGGCGTGCTCGGCATGCCCGGCTTCACCGGATGGTATGGCCTCACCGAGCTGGGCCGCCCGAAAGCTGGCGAAACCCTCGTGGTTGCGGCAGCAACGGGCCCCGTCGGCTCGATGGTCGGGCAAATCGCCAAGGCCCGCGGGCTGCACACAGTTGCTATCGCTGGTGGCCCTGACAAATGCAAACTCGCCACCGAGAAGTTCGGCTTTGATGTGGCACTTGATCACTACGCCTACCCCGACGCCAAATCCCTGCGCGCGGCTCTCAAGGAAGCGGCGCCCAAAGGCATCGACATCTACTTTGAAAATGTCGGCGGCAAAATTTTCGAGGCCGTCCTGCCAATGATGAACACCTTCGGGCGCATCCCCGTCTGCGGTATGATCGCAGGCTACAACGCCGGTCGTCTCGGCGGTGTCGCAGGAAGCGGGCCAGACAGGCTCCCCGCTCTTTGGAGCTCTATCCTGGTCAAGCAAATGTCGGTCAACGGCTTCATCATCTCCAACCACTACGACCACTACGGCAAGTTCCTCGCTGAGGTTGCCCCGCTGGTCGCCACAGGCGAAATCGCCGTGCTCGAAGACATAACCGAAGGTCTGGAAAACGCCCCGCGTGCATTTATGGGCCTGCTTGAGGGCAAAAACGTCGGCAAACAGATCGTCAAAATCGGCTGAGTTTGCAGCCTCAAACGGTGCGAAATCCTGATGAGGCGGGGGCAGTATCCTCCGCCTTATTCCGCACATTTCTCCGCCACATTCTCGCCATAATGCAGCATGTAGCCCGTATTTTCTCCACCCATACAACATCTGGTGAAAAATAGCTGCCAACTTTGGGAAATGAAAACTTTCGTCAAATCCCTTCATATGTTAGCCTAAATGCAATTCAAAAAAGTCAGTCGAACAAATCGGCGGCGTTGAGGCAGAAAAAGGCAGACCCGTGCAGAATCCCAGCACAGCGGCCCGTTTGGGCCTGACACTCGTTGCATCCGTGTGGATGCTAGTTATCGCTCCAATGGCTGCGGTGGCAGCTCCCTACGCCGCGATGGTCATAGACGCGCGCACCGGCAAGGTGCTCCATTCGCGCAATGCAGACACCCGCCTGCACCCTGCTTCCCTGACCAAGATGATGACGCTCTATATCGCGTTCCAAGCGATCGAGAATGGCGAGATCAGCCTCGACACACTGTTGAAAGTTTCCAAGAAAGCCGCCTCCGAACAACCGTCAAAGCTCGGACTCGTCGCCGGCCAGCGCATCAAACTCCGTTACTGCATACGCGCAGCAGCGGTGAAATCAGCCAACGACTGCGCAACGGCCATAGGCGAAGCCATCTCCGGATCAGAAGCCGCCTTCGCCCGCCGGATGAACAACACAGCAAAATCTCTCGGCATGACCCGCACAACCTTCAAAAACGCTCACGGCCTTACCGAGAGCGGCCATTTGTCGACAGCCAATGACATGACCCTGCTGGGCCGTCACGTGATCTACGACTATCCGCAGTATTACAATCTGTTTAGCCGCCGCTCGGCTGACGCTGGCGTTGCGAAAGTCTATCACACAAACCGCCGCATGCTGGCCTCCTACAAGGGCGCTGACGGGATCAAAACCGGCTACACCCGTGCCGCTGGCTTTAACCTTGTCGCTTCTGCCGAGCGCGGTAACGAGCGCATCATCGCAACCGTGTTTGGTGGCCGCTCAACGGCCTCGCGTAACGCCAAAGTGGCCGAGCTTCTCGACTTGGGATTCAAGCGCGCGCCCAGCCGCGCACGGCTGCGCAAGCCATCACTGCCCGCCTATAACCCTGGCGCAAAAAGCGTTGTGGTTGCTTCCAACAATTCGGCGGCCCCAACAGCCAAAGGCAAAACCATCCGCCTCGTTACGGCCGTGCGCAAAAGCCTGCGCCCCAAACAACGGCCAGGAGCGGCACAGCCGGATCCTGTGATCCTGGCTATGAAAGACGACATCACCGAGGCCCTCGCAGAAGCGCAAGCAACACCGGTTGAAACCACGGAGCTTGCTCCGGCAGAGGCACCTGCAGTCAAGCCGCACGCGCGCCCGGAATCCGTTGTGCTCGCGAGTGTTCAGACACCCGCAGCCGCGCCCAAGCCGCAAGTCGTTCAAGACCAGACCCAAAAGATCGTGCGCGAGGTTGTCACCCGTGTGTCAACATCTGGCGGCAAGCACTGGGGCATCAACGTTGGTCGCTATACCACCAAGTATAAAGCCGAACGCGCGCTGCTCAAAACAGCTCTCAACGAAATGGAAACTCTCGACGGAAGCCTGCGCAAAGTTGTCAAACGTCCTAGAGGGTTCGAGGCCAACTTCAACGGCCTATCCCGCGAGCGCGCCGAACTCGCCTGTCGCCGTTTGCAAGCCCGTAACGTGACTTGTATCCTGATCGGCCCTTAACCCCACAAAGCGAGGCCCCGCATGCCAGCACCTTACATTTCTGAAATCAGGTATCTTGGCGCAGCCAGCACAGATTTTGTTGAAGTCGCGGTTGATGCTGGCACAAATGTCTCCAACATTTCGATTGTGATCTACAACCCCAACGGCACTGTGCGCTCGACAAACACACTCGGAACGCTCGACAACACCATCGCTGGAACCGATGTCTATGTGATAGATACCGCGACCTCCGGAACGTTCAACGGCCTGAATGCTAACGGCGCGGTCGCGATCGTCGACAATGGTGTCGTCACAGGGTTCTTCTCGTTCAACGGGCCTGTCACGGCTTCGGCTGGCCCAGCATCGGGAACAACCTCAACTGTGCTCGGAACCACTGCCTCTGGCGGCAGCTTTGAGTCAACCGATGGCACAAACTACACAGCCACGACAACACCAACTGCCGGAACCGTGCCCTGTTTTCTCACCGGAACGATGATCGAAACAAGCACAGGCCCCCGCCCCGTCGAGGGTTTGAAGATCGGTGATATCGTGCACACCCGCGACAACGGCCCGCAGCCGGTGCTTTGGGCAGGTCGCCGCGAGCTTACTTCGTTTGAGCGCGCGAACTCGGCAGTTCGCATTCCCGTTGCAGCCTTCGGACACATGGGCCCGTCACGCCCCCTCACCGTCTCACGCAATCATTGCATCTTGTTGAGCGGCCCCGAAATCGAGCTCAGGTTTGGCGAGGCAGAGGTGCTAGCACCCGCCAAGGCTTTGGTCGGCTGGGCCGGTATCCGCGAGGTTCCGGTGAGCGCAGGCTTGGCGTTTCATCACCTGCTTTTTGCCCAGCACGAGGTTATTGTCTCCGAGGGCCTTTCAAGCGAAAGCCTGCACCTCGGGCAAATGGCGTTGCTCGGGTTCTGCCCACAAGTGCGGCGTGTTTTGCAACGTCAGTTTGCTTGCCAGCTTCGCATGCCGGCAGCGCGTATGGTGCTTTCAAGTGCCGAAACTTCCTATGCGATCACTGAGATGATCACCCAGCCAACAGCCGCTTAACTCTTCGGCTTGTCGTCAAACTCATCCGACAAAATCCGCTGTGCGTCGCCGTCAGGGTCTTCGTATTGGTTGCTCTTTAGGGTGAACACAAAGAACAGCAGCCCAACACCGCCAAGCACAAGAGACACCGGAATGAGCACGGTCAGAATGTTCACTTTCCCGCCCCTCTCAGCCGCAATGCATTGAGCGACACTGTGATTGACGAAGTCGACATAGCCACAGCCGCAATCAGTGGTGTGGCAAGGCCTGCAACGGCCAAAGGCACCGCGATCACGTTGTAAAGCGTGGCAATGCGGAAGTTCTCCTTGATGCGCTTGACCGCTTTGCTGGCCGTGGTCATCGCCGCGGGGATAGGTGACAAGTCAGCACCCAGCAGCACGATATCGCTTGCAACCCGCGCCGCATCCAGAGCGCTCGCCGGCGAAATCGACACATGCGCCGCCGTCAGCGCCGCCGTATCGTTCAGCCCGTCTCCAACCATCAAAACCTTGTGGCCTTCAGCGCTCATTTGCTGAATGCGCGCGGCTTTTTCGGCGGGCAAGGCTTCAGCCGTCCAGTCCTCAATACCAAGCCGCATGGCCATAGCCTTGACGGCACCCTCGTTGTCGCCAGACATCAGGCAAACATGTTTTCCAGCCGCTTGCAAAGAGCGCACAGCCTGCGCCGCCCCCTCGCGCAAGCTGTCGTTGAAGGCAAACGTCACAGGCTCCGCATCGCCCAGCTTAAGCCACGCAGCAGTGCCCTCACCAGCAGTTGCCCCCGTCCAGGATGCGCGCCCAAAGCGCAGCTCTTGGCCGTGGAGTGTGCCCTTGGTTCCGTAACCCGCAACTTCGCTGACATCTTGCACAGGTGCAGCCGCAACGCCGGCGTCCTTGGCCGCAGCAACGATTGCCCGCGACAACGGGTGTGAAGACCCTTCAGCAAGCCCATAGGCCATCGCCAGATCTTCCGCTGAAACATCCGCAAAGTTGCTCAGCTCGGGCGTTCCGCGGGTCAGGGTTCCGGTCTTGTCAAACACCACAGTATCAACCTGCGCCAACCGCTCCAGCGCGGTGCTATGTTTGATCAACATACCCGCCCGAAACAGCCGCCCGCTTGCGGCCGTGGTAACAGCCGGAACCGCCAAACCAAGCGCGCAGGGACAGGTGATAATCAGCACCGCCGCTGCAATGTTGAGCGCCACACGCATATCGCCTGAGTAGACCAGCCAGCCCAAAAATGCCAATGCCGACAGGATATGAACCCCCGGCGCGTAGAGCTTCGCCGCGGCATCCGCCAGCGAGGTGTATTTCGAACGCCCGCTCTCGGCGATGGCCACCAAGTCAGCCATGCGGTGCAAAGATGTCTCCTCGCCAACTGCACTGGCTTCAACTTTCAACAGCCCCGTCAGGTTCACTTCTCCCGCCGATACCGCCTGCCCGACTTCGGCAAAAACCGGCAGGCTCTCACCCGTTAACAGCGAGCGGTCAAGCTCCGAAGTGCCTTCAACGATCACCCCGTCAACCGGCATACGCCCACCGGCCCGCACAACAATAATGTCGCCAACCCTAAGCTCGGCAGTGCGCAGTTCACGCTCCTGCCCGTCTTGCCAGACAATAGCGCGCGGCACCTCTAGCGCCGCAAGTTCCTCAGCCGCCGAACGTGCAACCGCTCGCGTGCGATGATCAAGATACCGCCCCGCCAGCAAGAAAAACGTCAACGTCAAAGCTGCGTCAAAATAGGCATGCTCGCCGGACAAAGCCGTTTCCCAAAGCGATGTGGCCACTGCCAGCAATATCGCCAATGTAATAGGCACATCCATGTTGAGCCGCCCCGCGCGCAGAGCGCCCCAAGCACTGCGATAGAAGGGCTGACCCGAAAAAATGACCGTCGGCAAAGTGATCGCCGCCGATATCCAGTGAAACATATCGCGGGTTGCATCCGCTGCTCCGGCCCAAACCGCAACGCTCAAAAGCATGACATTCATCGAGGCAAAACCGGCAACCGCCAAACGCATCAGAAGTTCGCGCGCGGCTTTGTCTGTGCTCGTTGCGCTCAAAGCGCCTGCGTCAAGCTCGTGTGCTTCAAAGCCGACTTCGCTCAGCGCTTCAACCAACATCGCGGCGGTTACATCAGCGGCGGCCTCAACCGTAGCGCGCTTCAAAGTCAGGTTCACCCGTGCGCTTTTAACGCCGTCAACCTTGCTTAGGCAGCGCTCGACTGTAGAGATGCAGGCCGCGCAATGAATGCCCGGAACCGATAGCGCGAGGTTCGCATCTTTCTGGGCCGTTCGCGCCGCGATATCAACAGCAGAGGGCGCTGCGCTACAAGCAGGACAGGCCGAAAAGCTGGCAGAAGCCCCGCTCATTTCAGATGCAAAACAAGCCGCTTTTGAAAGGCAGCGCCGTTCTCGGCAACAGCCTTCATGCGGATGTTCCAGTTACCTTTTGCCAATTCGACAGGCGTCACAAATGCGTTCCCGTCAAAGGTAAAGCTCAGGTCTTTATCGTCTTTCACATGTGTCGCACGGCCTAGCACAGCCTCAAGCCTTGCGGGCTGCACGGGCGTGCCATCAGCGCCGAGTATCTCAAGGCTGAGCACGCCGTCAGCGTGGCTCGCGCTCACGCTCCAGCCAAGCGCGACTTGCTCGGCTTTGCGAGCGTTAAACTCCTGGCTGGCGACATAGGAGTTGCTCACTTCGAGGCCAGGAAAAGTCGCAACGGCGCTATACGCCAACGCCAGGTTTGCTCCGATGATTGTCGTGAACGCCAGAAGCACTGTCACGAACATATGCCCGCCCATAAACCGCCCGATCCGCGACACCGAGCCACCAATCACAGCAGCAGCAGCGATCCCCCAGAGCAAAACAGCCATGAGGAACGGCAGCACGATCCCGCCATAGGAGCCAAAAGATACGCCCATCCTGATCAGCACTTTGTTGGCGTTAACCCCCAACTTGTAGCCGACATAAAGCCCCACGAAAGTTGCCACAACTCCCAGCACAGACAGGCCCGCGAAGTAGACAAAGCCCTTTCCAACAGGATTGTTTGCTGCTGCTGTGGTCATCAGTTTGCCCTACCGTTAAAGATCGTCGCCTTTTCGGCGCGCTCGCCTGTGCCCGTGTCTTGCACCCAGATCAGCAAGTCAACTCGCTCGCTTGCGGCGGCTTCGCTGCCTTTGGGGGCAACAACATAGGTGCGCACAAGTTTGGTGCTATCGGCAGGCACAACAATAACATCAGCCTCAGCGCCTTCAAGCGTCAGCTTGAACGCCGTTTCGCCTTCCACCCCGAGTTGAAAGCTGCGCGCCTCGCCGTGTTTGTTGCGCAGGCGCACTTCGTAAACATTGCGGATCGAGCCGTCAGAGAGCGTCACAAACGTTGGTTTGCGCACGGGGGCAACAGTCATGTCAACATCAGCGCGCATGAACAGCGCCACGAGAAGCAGCACCCCGACAAGCGACCAAAGTGTTGTATACATAATGGTGCGCGGGCGGAACACATGCTGCCAAACGGGCTTGGGTGCCTTGCCTTCGCGTTCGCGGCTTTCGTCGGTTAACGCCATATAGTCGATCAAACCGCGCGGCTTGCCAATCCTGTCCATGGTCTCATCACAGGCATCAATGCAAAGCGCACAGGTGATGCACGCAAGCTGCTGCCCGTCTCGGATGTCAATGCCCATCGGGCAGACATTGACGCAAGCCATACAGTCAATGCAGTCGCCCTGTTCGTCGTTTGCATCTCGGCTCAGCTTGCCTCGCGGCTCGCCCCGCCACTCGCGGTAGCCCACAATCAGCGTGTCTTCGTCGATCATCGCCGCCTGAATCCGCGGCCACGGGCAGGCGTAGATACAAATCTGTTCACGCGCGAAACCACCAAACCCGAAGGTGATCGCCGCCATAATGAAGATCGTGGAATAAGCGACCGGATGCGCGGTGCCATGCAGAAGATCGTTCAGAAGCGTCGGCGCGTCGGTGAAGTAAAACACCCACGCCCCGCCCGTCGCGAGCCCAATCAGCGCCCAAACAACCCATTTTGTCAGCCGCAGCCGGAGCTTGTGTAGGTCCCACTTCTTTTGCCGGTGCAGCCGCAATCGGGCATTCCTGTCGCCTTCTATCCAGCGCTCGACAAGAATGAACAAATCCGTCCAAACCGTCTGTGGGCAAGCATAGCCGCACCACACACGCCCCAAAGCCGAGGTAAACAGAAACAGCCCAAGGCCCGCCATAACAAGCAAGCCGGCAACAAAATAAAACTCGTGTGGCCAGATTTCGATCCAGAAGAAATAGAACCGCCGGTTTGCCAGATCAAGAAGCACCGCCTGATCAGGCAGACTTGGCCCCCTGTCCCACCTGATCCAAGGCACAAGGTAGTAAACCGCCAGTGCAAACGAAAGGATCGCCCACTTGAGATTACGGAATTTGCCATAGACTTTCTTGGGAAAGACCGGCTCGCGCGCAGCGTATAGCTCTAATTGTGGTTCAGACACGGAATCACTCCGACAATGGGGTTGCACTTGCGCTCTTTTCTCAAGCGGCAGTCAAATACTCTTTGACCTGCATCAAATCAGCATCTCAAACTTACCTTTTCTTCGCAACGTGGCGTATCCACGCAGCAAAAGCCTTGGCAACAGGGCGCCAGCCCACTGGAAAGGAAAACCACAACAACCGGGAGCACGAAAATGATTGGCCCGTTTCTTGACAGACCGCGTCACTTGCTGCCCGAAAGGCAAAACCGCTCGTTCTGGCGCGGGAGGCGTAGGACAAAGCCCTCCGAGCGCCGATAGCAAAAAGGGGCAGCGGCTTGCGGCCCTGCCCCTCTTTGATCTATTAAAAGGCACCGACCTTCCGGAAACGCGCGAACAGGACAGAATGGCCGGTGCCCTACTCCGGTGGCCCTAAGGCCGCCGGAATTTCTTTATTCACCGCCGCCGAGTTGGTGAACATAGGTCGCGACGGCGCGGATCTGCGCTTCAGTCAGACGCTCGTTCCAATCCGGCATCACACCTTTGCGCGAGTAAGTCACAGTCTCGATCAGCGTGTCGTAATCGCCGCCAAACAACCAGATCGCATCGGTCAGGTTCGGAGCGCCTTGCTCGCGGTCACCGGTGCCGTCTGCGGCGTGACACGAGGCACAGTTGTCTTCAAAAACAACAGCGCCTGCACTCACGAGACTGGCGTCATTCGGCGTGCCGGAAAGTGACATAACGTGGTTCACAACCGCTGCGATCTCATCGTCTTCAAGATAGTCGTCGCCAAAGGCTGGCATCTCCGAAAAGCGCGTGTCGTCGTCGCTTTCCTGTCGGATGCCGTGGCTGATTGTCTGGTGGATCGCCTCGACAGAGCCGCCCCAGAGCCAGTCATCGTCCTGAAGGTTCGGATAGCCCTTGCTTCCTTCGGCACCAGAGCCGTGACACTGCGCACACCATGTCGCAAACACCGCAGCACCCGCCGATGTGGCGTAGCCGCCAAGCTCGGGGTCATCCGCAATTGCCGCAAGATCAACGCTCGCGAGCTTCGCATTGATCGCCGCATTGCGGCCCTCGACTTCGGCAATATCCGCTGCAACTTCGGCTCGGGTCGAATACCCGAGATAGCCCTTGGTTGCGCTGGTTATGCCCGGCCATGCAGGGTAGGCGATCGAATACCAGATCGCCCAAATGATGCAGGCATAAAGCGTCCAAAGCCACCAACGCGGCATCGGGTTGTCGTATTCTTCGATCCCGTCCCAGCTGTGACCGGTTGTCTTTACGGGCTCTTTTTTTACAGGCTTCTTGGCCATATCCTAGGCCTCCTTCTTGCCAGCGGCAGTCTTGATGCTCGCGGGCTTGTCTTCGTGCCGGAACGGTATGTTCGCCACATCTTCATAGGTTTTGCTGCTGCCGGGCCGGAAGAACACCCAAGCTGCCATCACCACAAAAAAGGTGAAGAGCGAGAGCAGCATCCAACTATCGGCAAACTGGCGTAGGAGTGAGTAGGTTTCCATCGTATCTCCCCCTATCGGCTTTCGTCGGCAGTGAAGGTCGAGAAATCAACCAGCGTGCCAAGCATTTGCAAGTATGCGATCAGTGCGTCGGCTTCCGAGATCCCGGCCTGGCCGTCAAAATTGCGCACGCTTACCTTATCTCCGTAACGCTCGAGCAACCCGTCATAATCACTGTCGGGGTCGGCCTGCGCCTTGAAGTCGGCCTGCGCGCTGGCGATCATCTCTTCGCTGTATGGCACACCGACAAAGGCATGCGTCGCGAGCAGGTCTTGCACGTATTCGCCCTCGATCATCGTGTGTTCGAGAAAGCCGTATTTGGGCATGATCGACTCAGGCACAACCGACTGCGGGTTGCGCAAATGGTCAACGTGCCAATCGTCAGAGTAGCGCCCGCCAACCCGTGCAAGGTCTGGCCCGGAGCGCTTTGACCCCCATTGGAACGGGTGGTCATACTTGCTTTCGGCCGCAAGGCTGTAGTGGCCGTAGCGTTCCACTTCGTCGCGCATCGGGCGGATCATCTGACTGTGACAGACATAGCAGCCTTCGCGCACATAGATGTCACGTCCGGTGAGTTCCAGCGGGGTGTATGGGCGCATGCCCTCAACCTCTTCGATGGTGTTTTCGAGCCAGAACAGCGGTGCGATTTGCACCATACCGCCGATGCTGACCACCAGAAAAGCGAAGACAGCAAGCAGCGTCACATTGCGCTCGAGTGTTCCGTGTTTATCGAGAATAGACATATCCCAGCCCCTTATTCAGCGGGAACAAGTGAGTTGGTGCTGGCTTCAGTTGCCGGCGCCTTTCTCACTGTCATCCACAGGTTGTAACACATGATGATCGCGCCAGTGAGGAACATAACCCCACCCAGACCACGCACGATGTTCATCGGCTTTTTGGCGGCCACGGTGTCGGCAAACGAGTTCACAAGGAAGCCGTTGGCATCAACTTCGCGCCACATCAGGCCTTCCATGATGCCCGTCACCCACATGCTCGCCGCATAGAGAATGATACCGATCGTGGCGAGCCAGAAGTGCCAGCTTACAAGGCTGAGGCTGTAAAGCCGCTCGCGGTTCCACAGTTTTGGCACAAGGAAGTAGAGCGCGCCAAAGGTGATCATCCCGTTCCAGCCAAGCGCACCGGAATGCACGTGTCCGATTGTCCAGTCAGTGTAGTGGCTCAACGAGTTCACGGCTCGGATCGACATCATCGGCCCTTCAAAAGTCGACATGCCGTAAAAGCCGATCGAGATCACCATCATGCGGATAACCGGATCGGTGCGCAGCTTGTCCCATGCGCCTGAAAGCGTCATCAGGCCGTTGATCATCCCGCCCCATGAAGGCATCCAGAGAACGATCGAGAACACCATGCCCAGCGTTGATGCCCAGTCAGGCAGCGCCGTATAATGCAGGTGGTGCGGGCCAGCCCAGATATAAAGGAAGATCAGCGCCCAGAAGTGAATAATGCTGAGTTTGTAGCTGTAAACAGGTTGCCCTGCTTGTTTGGGAACAAAGTAATACATCATCCCGAGGAAACCCGCAGTGAGGAAGAAGCCCACGGCGTTGTGGCCATACCACCACTGCACCATCGCGTCTTGCACGCCCGAGAACACCTGAACCGACTTGGAACCGTAAATGCTTACCGGAATGCTCAAATTGTTCACCACATGCAGCATCGCCACAGTGATAATGAACGACAGGTAAAACCAGTTCGCCACATAGATATGCGGCTCTTTGCGCTTCACCAGAGTGCCAACGAACACCGCGAGATAAGCCAACCAAACAACGGTCAACCAGAGGTCAACATACCACTCAGGCTCGGCGTATTCTTTTGACTGCGTAGCACCAAGCAAATAGCCCGTCGCCGCCAGCACGATAAAAAGCTGAAAGCCCCAGAACACGAACCAGGCAAGGTTGCCGCCCCAAAGCCGCGCCGCAGATGTGCGTTGCACAACATAAAACGAGGTCGCGATCAGCGCGTTGCCACCAAAGGCAAAGATAACAGCACTGGTGTGTAGCGGGCGCAGACGTCCGAAGTTCGCATACCCCTCGGCCCACTCAAAATTGAGCGCCGGAAACGCGAGCTGAAAGGCAATCGTTACCCCGACAAGAAAGCCGACAACGCCCCAAAGCGCGGTCGCGATCACACCGGCCTTCACGACACCGTCCAGGTATTCTCCCGAGAGATCGACGTTGTAAACAGGCTCGTCCGTCTGACGCAGCGTGTAAATAAACGTCACAAACGCCGCGAGTGCAAATGTGGTCAGGTTCACCTGATACGCCAGATCCCGCCCAAAACTGGCAGCGATCAGCGCGAATAACGTGACCACCCCCAGCACAACCAATTTTATGTAGTTACTCATTTTCTGTCCCTTCAGCTTCCTACGCCGAATCGCAATTCGCCCGTAAAAAGAGTTTGCCTTGCGGGGTTTTCTCGCGACAAGCCCCCATGCGCTTTGATCTGTGTCAAAAACTTGCGGTTTCGGGCCGGCTTACGCCAACATCCCACCGTCTGCATCATCGCCAGCTTCCGCCAGCAGACGCTCGAAATCAGGCACAAGCACATGTCGCTTGCCCTGCAACCCGATAACACCGTCCCGCTTGAGAGCCGATATCTGTCGGCTGACAGTTTCAAGCGTCAGCCCAAGGTAGTCGGCCATAGCTTCCCGCGTCAGCGGCAAGTCAAACTCGAAGCTGTCGCTGCCGGCCTTCATGTGCAGCGTCGCATCCCGCCGCGCAATGATGCTCAGCAACGAGGCGATCTTCTCGCGTGCTGTTTTGCGGCCCAGAACCAACATCCACTCGCGCGCCGCGTCTAGCTCGTCCAGTGTCATCTGCAACAAGCGTTGCGCAATATGTGGTGTCTGCACCATCATTTTCTCAAACGGCTTCTTGCGAAAGCAGCACATCACTACATCGCTGGTCGCAGTCACATCATAGGCCGCCGTTTCGCGCCCTGGCCGGCCAACAAAATCAGAGGGCAGCAACAAGCCAACCATCTGGCGGCGCCCGTCTTCCATCGTTTGTGTCAGCGAGGAAACACCCTTCACCACAGAGCCGACAAACTCCATCTTCTCGCCCGACCAAACGATCGTCTGGCCCGCTTCAAAGCTCTTGTAATACTTGATTTCGTCGAGTTGCGCCAACTCGTCGGCCTCGCAACTCGCACAGACCGCGCGGTGCCGGATAGGGCATTCTCCGCAATCACGCGGAATCTGGGCCGTCATCGTCTTGTGCATTGTTTCACTTCGCGCGCTTGATCTGTGTCAAAGAAATTTCCGGTCTTCAGACCAATCCTAGGCCCATGACAAACAGAACACAACTCGCCAGCATGGGGCTTTTTGACGCAAAAGTGCCGCGTTATACAAGCTACCCGACAGCGCCGCACTTCGCGCCGACATTTCCCGCCGGCTCCTTTACCAACTGGGTCAAAGCGGTGCCCGAGGGCGGCAAAATCTCGCTCTATATTCACGTGCCCTTTTGCCGCCGCCTCTGCTGGTTCTGCGCATGCCGCACCCAAGGCACAACAAAAGACGCTCCCGTTATCGCCTATGTAGACGTGCTCAAAGCCGAGCTTGCGATGCTTGCAGCAATCTTGCCCGCTGGCGTGCAACTGTCGCGTTTGCACTGGGGCGGCGGCACACCAACCCTGCTCTCCCCCGCGCTTATGACAGAGCTGGCGCAAGCGATATCGGACGTCGCACCCTTCGCTGACGACTACGAGTTCTCCGTCGAGATCGACCCCAACGAAATAGACGAAGCGCGCTGCGATGCACTTGCTGCTGCAGGCATGAACCGCGCCTCTATCGGCGTGCAAGACTTCGACGAGCAAATCCAGCAAAGCATCGGTCGTCTGCAAAGCTACGAGATCACCCGCGACGCCGCCGAGATGATCCGCGCACGTGGTGTGCATTCGCTCAACGCCGACATCCTCTTCGGTCTGCCGCATCAGTCAAACGCCCGCATCACCGAAAGCGTGCAAAAACTGCTCGCCCTCGCGCCTGATCGCGTGGCGCTTTATGGCTACGCCCATGTGCCGTGGATGGCCAAGCGGCAACAGCTTATTCCCGAAGACGCGCTGCCAAGCCCCGAGCAACGGCTCGATCTGTTTGAAACCGCCCGCCGCCTGTTTGTCTGGGACGGATATCAGGAGATCGGCATCGACCACTTTGCGACCCCCGAAGACAGCCTCTCCAAGGCGCAACATTCGGGTGCTATGCGTCGCAACTTTCAAGGTTACACCGATGATCCCGCCGAAGTGCTCATCGGCCTCGGTGCCTCGTCAATCTCGCGCTTTCCGCAGGGCTACACGCAAAACGCCCCCGCGACCTCGGCCTATACCAAGGCCATCGGCGAAGGCCGCTTTGCCACGCACAAGGGCCACGCCCTGTCAGCCGACGACAAGCTGCGCGCCCGTCTGATCGAAATGCTGATGTGTGATTTTGAAATTCGCAACCATGAGGTGCTCAGCAATTTCGACATTTCTAAACCCGCGCTTCAGGCGCTGCTCACCGAGGCCAATGCCGCGTTTGAAGGGCGGCTCTCGCTCACGCCCCTCGGCCTTGGCATCCCGCCCGACATGCGCCCGCTTACGCGCCTGATCGCCCGTCACTTTGACGCCTACGACCTCAGCAAAGCCGGTCACAGCTCGGCGATCTAAAACCGCGCCGTTAACCAATTTCGCGCCGTGACTGGCCACAAAAACTGTCTGCACGCATTATGCATGTGTTTATGCACTGTGGTATGCACTGTGGTATGCACGCAGTGTGTAGGCCTGTTGTTTAGCCTTTTGTGGCGTTAACCATACCGCGCGCCGCGTTTACACTTGCACGTCCATCGTCGCGGCCAGCAGCGTTTTTGCATAGTCGGTTTGCGGGTTCTCAAACAGCGCTTGCGCCTCTCCGGCCTCAATCACGTCGCCCTGCTTCATAACGATCATTTTGTGGCTCATGGCGCGCACAACGTTGAGGTCATGACTGATAAACAGGTATGCCAACCCGTATTTTTCCTGCAATTTCCTCAACAAATCAACAATTTGCACCTGCACCGTCATATCCAGCGCTGACGTAGGCTCATCAAGCACAACCAGTTTTGGCCGCAGGATCATCGCCCGTGCAATCGCGATGCGCTGGCGTTGTCCACCTGAAAACTCATGCGGGTAGCGGTCCATCGTCGCCGGGTCGAGTCCGACCTCGACCATCACTTCGCTGACCAGGTCCCGTTCGCTTTTTCCGCTTTCATTCCCATGCACTCCAAGCCCCTCGGCAATGATCTGCGCACAGCTCATTCTCGGGCTCAAAGAGCCGTAGGGATCCTGAAAAACGATCTGCATTTCGCTGCGCAAAGCCCTTAGTTTCTTGGTGCTCCAGGCCCTTACATCCTGTCCGTCATAGGTGATTTCGCCCTCTGACGCGATCAGCCGCATCACCGCCAAAGCCAGTGTGGTTTTGCCTGATCCGCTCTCGCCAACGATGCCCAGTGTCTCGCCCGCGCGCACAGAAATATTGGCCGCGTTAACCGCTTTCACATGATCAACGGTGCGTTGCAAGAACCCTTGTTTGATCGGAAACCAAACCTTCAAGTCATTGGTTTTGACCAGTTCTTTCGCATTTTCCGGCACATCAGCCGGCACACCAGTGGCCCGCGCTCCGAGCAGCATTTTGGTGTAATCATGCTGTGGATTGGCGAAAATGTCAGCGGTTTTTCCTTGCTCGACGATCTCGCCCTGACGCATCACACAAACACGATCAGCAAACCTCTGCACGATGCCAAGATCATGGGTAATGAACAAAAGCCCCATGTTTTCCGAGGCTTTCAGCTCGTTGAGCAGTTCCAGAATTTGCGCCTGAATGGTCACGTCAAGCGCGGTTGTCGGCTCGTCAGCGATCAGGATGTCCGGCTTGTTGGCCAGCGCCATCGCGATCATCACCCGTTGCCTCTGTCCGCCAGAAAGCTCATGCGGATAGGCATTCAGCCGGCTTGCAGCATCGCGGATACCGACTTTCTCAAGCAGTTCAAGAATACGCCCCCGCGCCGCGTTTTTGCCGACCCCTTGGTGCAATTCAAGGCTCTCGCCAAGCTGCTTCTCGATTGTGTGCAGCGGGTTGAGAGATGTCATAGGCTCTTGAAAGATAAAGCTAATGTCGTTCCCACGGACTTGTCGCAACAACCGGTCTGAGGCACCGATCATTTCCTTGCCATCGTAGGTAACCGAGCCGGACACTTCGGCACTTCCAGCCAGCAAAGACACCGTAGAGAGCGCGCTTACCGACTTGCCAGAGCCACTCTCCCCGACCAAGGCAACTGTCTCGCCACGGTCAACATGAAACGACACATCGCGCACCGCGTGGTTGGCCTTTCCGTCTTGGCGGAAAGTGACGTTCAGCCCTTTGACATCAAGCAGGTTCATTGAAATGTCTTTCTTGGATCAAACGCATCGCGCACGCCTTCAAAGATGAACACCAGCGTCGACAGCATAATCGCAAAGGTGAAAAACGCCGTGAACGCCAGCCAGGGAGCCTCTAGCTTCTGTTTGGCTTGCAGCGCCAGTTCTCCAAGGCTCGGCGCGCTCGTTGGCAAGCCGAACCCGAGGAAATCAAGCACCGCCAGCGACGAGATCGTGCCGGTTACAATGAACGGCAGCATCGTCACCGTCGCGACCATCGCATTGGGCAGCATATGGCGGAACATGATAACACCATTGGACACGCCCAGCGCCTTCGCGGCGCGCACATACTCAAGGTTGCGCGCCCGCAAAAACTCGGCCCTGACAACCCCGACCAAAGCCATCCAGCCGAACAGCACCATAAGCCCGACCAACAGCCAGAAACTGCGGCCCAGAACGGCGAACATGATGATGATCACATAGAGCTGCGGCGTTGCTTGCCATATCTCGATAACCCGCTGAAAGATAAGATCAACCCAGCCACCGAAATAGCCTTGCACTGCTCCGGCAATAATCCCGAGAACCGAGGACGCCAAGGTTACAATCAACGTGAACAGGATCGACAGCCTGAAGCCGTGAATGACCCTTGCCAGCACGTCGCGTTTGGTGCCGTCGGTGCCAAGCAGGTTCTGCCGGTTGGGCGGCAAAGGCGCTGCGCCGGGCCTGTCAACAGCGGTGTCATAGGAGTAAGGAATGAGCGGCCAAAGCGTCCAGCCTTTGACAAAGCCTTCTGCTTCAAAAGTGCCCGCGTCGATGCTTTCAAGCATTGGCTCCGGGTCATCCAAACACTCAGTCAAGCCGCCCGACTTGATCAGACATTGCACCTCGGGGTCGCGGTAGACGGCCTCAGTCTCGAAGTCACCGCCGAAGGCTTCTTCAGGGTAGAACTTCCAGATCGGTGTGTAAAACTGTCCTTGGTAACGCACCAATATCGGCTTGTCGTAAGCCAGCAACTCGGCGCAAAGGCTCAGGCCGAAAAGCACCGCGAAAATCCAAAGGCTCCAGTAAGCCCGGCGGTTGGCCTTAAAGTTTCGCCAGCGCCGTGCGTTGATCGCTGAAAGCGCCATTAGCCTTCCCTCCGCTCAAAGTCGATCCGCGGATCAACCAGCACATACATGAGATCAGACAGAATGCCGACGACGAGGCCGATCAGCCCGAATATGAACAAAGTGCCGAACACCACCGGATAGTTGCGCGCCACCGTCGCCTCAAACCCGAGCCGCCCCAAGCCATCAAGCGAAAAAATCGTCTCGATGATCAGCGAGGCCCCAAAAAACACGCCGATGAAAACCGACGGGAACCCTGCGATCACGATCAGCATCGCGTTGCGGAAAACATGCCCGTAAAGCACCGCACTTTCTGAAAGGCCCTTGGCCCGTGCCGTGATCACATATTGCTTTTTCATCTCGTCAAGAAAGCTGTTTTTGGTCAGCAAAGTGAGTGTCGCAAAGCCAGCAATCGTCGAGGCTATCACCGGCAAAGTAATGTGCCAAACATAGTCTTTGATCTTGCCCCAAGTGGTGAATGTCTCGAAATCTTCACTGGTCAGCCCACGCAGCGGGAATATCTGCCAATACGAACCGCCCGCAAACAAAACCAACAGCATAATGCCGAACAAAAACCCGGGAATAGCATAGCCGGCAATGATCGCGCCGCTTGTCCAGGTGTCAAAGGGCGTGCCGTCTTTCACCGCCTTGCGGATGCCCAGCGGGATCGAGATCATATATGCGATCAGCGTCGACCAAAGGCCAAGGGTGATCGAAACAGGCAGCTTTTCCTTGATCAGACTGATCACACTCTTCGAGTGAAAGTAACTCTCGCCAAAATCAAAGCGCGCGTAGTTGCCAAGCATCAGCAGGAAGCGTTGGACTGGCGGCTTGTCAAAGCCGAACTCCTTCTCAAGTTCGGCGATAAACTCGGGCGGCAGGCCCCGCGCCCCGACATATGTGCTGTCAGAGCCCATGTTGAGATCATTGTTGCCAGTGCCCGAAGAGCCGTCAAAACCGCCGAAGACATTGCCCTCGCCGGTAATCCGCGCGATCGCTTGCTCAACAGGGCCGCCGGGCACGAATTGCACCAGAGCGAAGTTGACCAGCATAATGCCGAGCAGTGTCGGGATGATCAGCAAAAGCCGCCTTAAAATATACCCGCCCATGCGCTTACCTCAGCACCCCCTGTGCTTTGAGGTCGGCCGCCTTTTCAGCGTTGAACCACCAGAAATCCAGCTGACCCAAATCAAACGGAGGGATCTCGTCTGGGTGCTCATAGATGTCATAGTAAGCAACCCAGTGATCTTTGTTAAACCAAGTCGGAACAATGAAATGCTCGTGCCGCAAAGCGCGGTCGAGCGCCATGATCGAGGCTTTTTCTTCCTCCAGCGTCTCTGTTGCCAGCGAAGCTTCGATCAGTGCATCGACAAACGGGCTTGAGAAGCCGGCAGGGTTGAACAGGCTGAACGGCGCAACTTCAGAACCGAAGAACTGCATCAGGCCTGTGCCGGTGTCCTGAAACGAACGGTAGCCACCATAGATCATGTCATAGTCACGGTCGCGCCGGCGCGTCGAAAACTGCGCCGAGTCGACTGAATCAATCAACGCATTAATGCCCATGCCCTTAAGGTTGCTCACGTAGTTCTCGATGATAGCAACAAGGTTCGGCGAACTCACCGAGTTAACGACAAAGTTCACTGTCAGCAGCTCGTTCTTGTCGTTGCGGCGCTTGCCGTCACTGCCAACGGGCCAACCGGCGTCATCAAGCAACTTCATCGCACGCCGCAGATTGCGGCGATCGCTCAATCGGTCAGGCTTTGAGGTATGCGGCAGCGTCACCTCTTCCGAGAAAATCTCGGCAGGCACGACATCACCCAAGCTTTGCAAAAATGCCAGTTCAGCACCTTGCGGCAGGCCCGTGGCCATCATGTCGGTGTTTTGCACAAACGACGTGCGTTGCGCGAACAGGCTGTGTTGCAGTGAGGTGTTCGTCCACTCGAAGTTGTAGCCAAGCGAAATAGCCTGCCGCACGCGCTTGTCTTTGAGTTGCTCGGAGCCGAGGTTAAACACAAAGCCAACCGAGTTCGGCACTGATCCGTTAGGCAGTTCTTCGCGTTTCACCTGCCCTTTTTTAACTTTGGGAAAGTCATAGCCCTTGGCCCAAATCGCAGACTGGCCTTCTGCACGGAAGGTGACTTCACCCGCCTTGAAAGCCTCAAAAGCTGCGGTGCTGTCGCCAAAATACTCAATACGGATTTCATCAAAGTTGTGGCGACCGCGGTTGATCGGCAGGTCCTTGCCCCAATAGTCGGGATTGCGCTTGTAAACCACGCGGCGGTTCACATCGACATCATCAAGCACATATGGCCCCGAGCCGGGCGAAGCCGTCAGCCGTGCCTCGTCAAGCCGCGCGCCCGTTTCTTCATACCATGCCTTGGAGAACACCGGCACAGTCGCGACTTGCTCAATCAGCGAGCGCCGCGAGATGCCGTCGGTGAAGTAGAACTTGATCGTGTGATCATCAATCACTTCGGTCTTCGGGATGCGTTTGCGCACCGCATCGGCATAAGACTTCAGGCCTTGATCAAGCAGCAGGTTGTGCGAAAACGCGACATCATGTGCCGTCAGTGGCGTGCCGTCAGAAAACCGCGCCTCGGGACGCATGTGAAAAATCACCCAGCTTTTGTCTTTCGGGTATTCGACCGTGTGCGCCAGCAAGCCGTAGAACTCGCCGAAGGTATCTGCTGGCAATTGCACCTGCTGACCGTTGACGAGCGACTCGCCCAGCAGGCTCTCGTAGAAGATGCTGGCCAGCGAGTCGGCGTTGCCTTTGCGTGCATAAACATTCATCGAGTCAAACGTGCCCACCGCGGCCAGCGAAATGCTCCCGCCTTTGGGTGCGTCCGGGTTCACGTAGTTGAAATGCTGGTAGTCCGCCGGATAGCTCAATTCGCCATAATAGGAGAAACCATGCGACTTGATGATCTCTTCCTCGGCTTTCAAGGCCAAACTGGCGAGGCCAAGGAAAATGAGGCTCAACAGCGCAATTGGTCGCAGATCGGGCAAACTGCGGGCGCGGGTGGCTGGTTTAGGCTTTTTGCTGGTCATCATGGCCTCCTGTCGCAACTCTTATCTGAGCTTGTTTATGGTTAAGATACCCTAAATTCCTTGGGGCATGACATTCAAGTTGAGATTTTGTGAGCACGGCGTGATTGCGCCTCAAATTGAGTAGGCGAAAACGCAAAAACCGCCAGCCTTTCGGGCCAGCGGTTTTCAATACTCAATGGCGCGCTGCGATCAGCCGCCAAGGCTTTCAAGATAAGCAATCAGGTTGGCGCGGTCTTTGTCTTTCTTAAGGCCGTTGAAGCTCATCGCTGTGCCCGGTGCAAAAGATTTTGGCTTGGTCAGGAAAGCGTTCAGCTCATCCGTGCCCCATGTCTCAGCAACTGCTTTAAGTGCGCCCGAATAGCCAAACCCGTCAGTCGATGCGACAGATTTGCCGACAATACCGTGCAGCGACGGGCCCGTTTTTGTTTCACCAGCTTCCAACGAGTGGCATGCGGCGCATTTTTTGAAAACGCTTGCGCCTTTGCCAACGTCAGCTTCTGCCAGCAACGTTGCAAAATCGGGGCCTTCATCAACCGCTTCGGCGTCGCCTTGGCTATCGTCACCCGTTTCGATGATGTAGGCCGCGTGTATTTCGCCTTCGCCGTGGCCGCCGTGGCCAGTAGCGCCAACATGGTAAAGCGCTTCTCCGCCCCACTTGGCAAACAGAAAAACCAGAAGCGATCCGCAAACCGCGCCAAGGACTTTTGTTGAGGTCATTGTATCAAACATGGGTCAGATTCCATTTCTTAGCGTTTGGCGGTTATCTATCCGCTTCCCCTCCCTTATGGCAAGGTGTAGTTTCTGCGGCGAATTGCCCTTTTTTATGCATTTAGCCAGAAAGGCTTAACAATGACGCAACGAATTGCCTTTCAGGGAGAGCTTGGTGCCTACAGCCACGAGGCCTGCATGAGCGCCCGTCCCGACGCCGAGCCTGTGCCTTGCGCCTCGTTTGAGGCCGCGATTGAAGCTGTGCAAAACGGTGTGGCCGACTACGCGATGCTACCGGTCGAAAACTCGACATATGGCCGCGTTGCCGACAACCACCGCCTGCTGCCCGACTGTGGTCTGTTCATTGTTGACGAGGCTTTTGTGCGGGTGCGCATTGCTCTCATGGCCGCAAAAGGTGTTGCGTTGAGTGACATCAAGAGCGTGCGCGCTCATCCGGTGTTGCTGCCGCAATCAGCGAAATTTCTAAAAGCAAACAACATCGAAGCCATCAGTGCCGCCGATAGCGCAGGCGCCGCCGCAGAACTGGCCCTGGCCGGTTCCAAAGACGAGGGCGTGCTGGCCAGCGAGCTTGCCGCCGACATTCACGGGCTGACGGTGCTTGCCTCGGACATTGAAGATCACGGCCATAACACCACGCGGTTTCTGATCATGGGCCGCGAGCCTGACACCTCCCGTCGCGGTGAACTTGGCATGATGACGACCTTTGTTTTTGAAGTTCGCAACATCCCCGCTGCGCTCTACAAAGCGATGGGCGGTTTCGCGACAAACGGCGTCAACATGACCAAGCTCGAGAGCTATATGGTTGATGGCAACTTCACCGCGACGCGGTTTTACTCCGACATCGACGGGCATCCCGAAGACGCGAACGTAAAACTTGCGATGGAGGAACTCGACTACTTTACCTCCTACATCAAAGTGCTCGGAACCTACCCCGCCGACCGGCAGCGCTAGAGCCACAATCGCCCAGAAATTGCGCAGCTCGCCCAACGATTGGCTTTGTTTGTGGCGCATTTGGGGGTAAAGCCCTGTAAAATGCGGTATCTCGGCCAACAAACCCTCTCTGACGCGGCCCGCCCGGCAACCGAGCTGTGGCGCTTGGCGCTTGGTGTGGTGTTGATCGTTGCTTGCTATCTGGCGCTTGGCTACACCTATTTCACCGTGCTTGCAGAGCTGGTCACACCCGTCAACTGGCCCGCTTTTTCTGCCGAGATCGACAAAGGCAGCTCGGCGCGCAGTTTGCTGGCTATACTTGCGTCTTTCGGCTTGCTTATCATCTCGATCGCGCTGGTCTTGTCGCAGCTCCACGGACGGCGCATCGGCACGCTGTTTGGCGAGGGTTGGACATTCCTGAACAACATCTGGCGGGTGACGATATCGCTCACCGGCCTTGCCGCGATCCTCTGGTTGTTGCCCGAACCAGAGATGCTCTTGCCGTTTCACAACATCGACTACCTGCGCTGGCTGGCACTCCTGCCGATGTCGGTTCCGCTCTTGATGATACAGGTTTGCGCCGAAGAACTGCTGTTTCGGGGCTATCTTCAAAGCCAGTTGGCGGCGCGCTTCAAAAGCCCCCTTGTTTGGCTGCTGCTGCCTTCGCTGGTGTTCGGCCTGTTTCACTTCTTCCAATATGATACGCAGATTGCCGGAGGCAACGCATGGGCATTGGCGCTCAGCGCGACGGTTCTTGGCCTCGCCACTGCCGATCTGACAGCGCGAGCAGGCTCGCTCGCTCCAGCACTTGCGCTGCATTTCCTTGTCGGGTTCGCAACCCTGCTCTATGTGGCCCCGGGCAACGTAAATTACGGCCTCGCGCTCTATACCTACCCCTTTGAGCTGTCTGATCAAACACTGCGCACCGTTTGGCTGCCCTACGATCTGATGATCACCTTCGTCGCGTGGTTGACCGCGCGCCTGTCGCTTGGTCGCTAACGTGAACCCCTATCATCCGCTCAAAGCCTTCGCAGCACCCGCGGCTGCCCGCAGCGGCCTCATCACGCTGGTTGTCGGTTTCGCGTTGGTCGAGATAGGCTACTACTACGGCTATAACCTGCTTGACGCGCTTCTGCTCAGCATTGCCCCCGAAAACTACGAAAGTTTTTACTTCGGAGCGAGCTTTGCCTCCTTGTTCGCACAGCTGATGTCGTTTTGCATTCTGGGTGGCAGTGTGGTGCTGGCTGTCGGCTTTTTGCACGCGCGGAGCCCTCTTAGCCTGATCGGCAACCTCGGCCGCGCCGTGCCGCAGTTTGCGGTCTGTTTCGGGCTGCTTGTTGCATTGCTTGTAGCGCTTGAGTTCGTGCCTCCCTGGTGGAGCTTCGACGCCCTGGAAACCACCCGCCCGCTGCTGACTTGGCTGGCGTTACTGCCTGTCGCGCTGTTTGCGATTCTGGTGCAAATCGGCTCTGAAGAGCTGCTCTACAGAGGGTATCTGCAACAGCAACTCGCCGTTAGGTTCGCGCATCCGCTGGTCTGGATGCTGATTCCCAGCTTGCTGTTCGGGTTTGCACATTGGAGCTCAACCTCGCCCATTGCCCAAAACACGCAATACGTCGTCTGGGCGTTTTTCTTTGGCCTCGCCGCGTCTGACTTAACGGCGCGGGCGGGCACGCTTGGCCCTGCGCTTGCGCTGCACCTAGCCAACAATGCCTTCGCCTTTTTGCTTTACGCCGAGCACAACGGCCCCAGCTCGGGCTTTGCATTGCTGCTGTTCCCGTCAGGCTCGATGGGCGAGGCCTTCGAGACAGCAACCGAAGTTCAGGCCATAAGCTGGCAACTGTTCATCGAGCTTTGTGTTCTGTTTGTCATGTGGCTGACAGCACGGCTCGCCTTGAAGCGCTGATTGCATTTCTTCCCCGCGAAGTTTATCTCAATCTCAAACAGCTAAAGCAAAAGGCCAGCTCATGAACTGGATCACCAACTACGTTCGCCCCCGGATCAACTCGATCTTCTCGCGTCGCGACACCCCTGAAAACCTTTGGTCAAAGTGTGATGAATGCGGAACCATGCTGTTTCACCGCGAGTTATCAGGCAACCTGAACGTCTGCACCTCTTGCGGGCATCACATGGCGATCACCCCGCGCGAGCGCTTT
This sequence comes from Lentibacter algarum, assembly GCF_018860975.1. Taxonomy (GTDB): domain Bacteria; phylum Pseudomonadota; class Alphaproteobacteria; order Rhodobacterales; family Rhodobacteraceae; genus Lentibacter; species Lentibacter algarum_A. Next base: position 554,668 of record NZ_JAHKQI010000005.1, on the reverse strand, counting down.
GAAACCCTGTTCGACGGCGGCGTCTTCACCGAGATTGACGTGCCAGTGCCGCTGGAAGATCCGCTCAAGTTCCGTGATCAGAAGAAATACCCTGAACGCATGAAAGCCGCGCAGAAAAACACCGGCGAGAAAGAAGCCATGCTTGTGGCCGAGGGCGAGATAGGCCGCACGCCCATCGTTTCCGCTGCGCAGGACTTCACGTTTATGGGCGGCTCTATGGGCATGTATGTCGGCAATGCGATCATCGCTGCTGCCGAGCGTGCTGTGCTTAAAAAGTGCCCGCTTATCCTGTTTTCGGCCGCTGGCGGCGCGCGTATGCAAGAGGGTATTCTCAGCCTCATGCAAATGCCACGCACAACAGTTGCCGTGCAAATGCTCAAGGAAGCTGGCCTGCCCTATATCGTTGTGCTTACGCACCCGACGACAGGCGGCGTAACCGCGTCCTACGCGATGCTTGGTGATGTTCAGATCGCCGAACCAAACGCGCTGATCTGTTTTGCTGGGCCGCGCGTCATCCAACAGACTTTAGGTGAAAAGCTTCCCGAGGGCTTCCAGCGCGCCGAGTATCTGCTTGACCACGGCATGCTTGACCGCGTTACACCACGCACCGAAATGCGCGATGAACTGATCACAATCGCCCGCATGCTCATGGGCCAACCGCCTGCCGTGATGGGCGATTTGCCCGCTCCGGATATGGTCGAGGCCTTGCCAACGCCCGAGAAAGCGGCTGAAAAGCCTACAGAAAAACCCGAAGACAAATGACCACCACATCCGATGTCATCCTTCAGCGGATGATGGCGCTGCACCCCAAGCTTATAGACCTCACGCTTGATCGCATGTGGCGCTTGCTTGACGCGCTCGGCAACCCGCAAGACAGCTTGCCTCCGGTTATTCACCTTGCCGGAACCAATGGCAAAGGCTCGACGCAAGCTATGCTGCGCGCCGGGCTTGAGGGCGCGGGGCTCAAGGTTCATGCCTACACTTCGCCGCACCTGGCGCGCTTTCACGAGCGGATCCGGCTGGCAGGCGAGCTGATTTCAGAGGCCTACCTCACCGAGGTGCTTGACGAATGCTACGCCGCCAACCAAGGCGAAACGATTACGTATTTCGAGATCACCACATGTGCCGCCTTGCTGGCCATGTCGCGCACTCCTGCTGATTACACACTGCTTGAAACGGGCCTCGGCGGGCGTGTTGACTCAACCAATGTAGTTGCCAAACCTGCCCTCACGGTGATCACCCCGATCTCCTATGATCACCCGCAGTTTCTTGGTGAAACTGTCGGAGAAATTGCCAGCGCCAAAGCCGGTATCCTCAAACGCGGCGTGCCTTGCGTTATGACGGCACAACCTGACGAGGCCGCCGAAGTGGTCGAAGCCGAAGCCGCCCGCCTTGGCGTGCAACTGGTTGCTCAAGGCCAACACTGGCATGTCTCTGAAGAGCGTGGCAGGCTGGTCTACCAGGACGAGACAGGCCTGCTTGATCTCCCGCCGCCATCACTCATGGGCGCGCACCAGTTTCAAAACGCCGGCGCCGCCATAGCCGCCCTGCGCCACCTCGGCTTTGACGAGCGCGCCTGTGAGGCCGCCGTGACGCAAGCCACATGGCCCGCACGGATGCAAAGGCTTGTGAGTGGCCCACTGCTTGACGCGGCACCCGAGGCCGAGTTCTGGCTTGATGGCGGGCACAATGCTGCTTGCGGTGCGACGCTGGCAGAAAGCCTCGGCCGCCTGCCCGCACGTGAAACCTTTATGATTTGCGGCATGCTCAACACCAAGGATGTCTCCGGCTACCTTGCACCGATGGTCGGCCATGTCAGGGCACTGCACGCGGTGTCGATACCAGACGAGGTGAACACGCTTCCCGCCGACAAGACCGCCGCAATCGCGAAGGAAGCAGGGCTCGTCGCTGTTGAGGCCCTCAGCCTGCAAACTGCCGTTGCCGCAATCACCACTCAAAGCCCCAACGCACGCATCCTGATCTGCGGCTCGCTCTATCTGGCAGGCCATGTTTTGCGCTCGCACAGCTAGCAAAACCAAGCGAATTTTGCCGTTCGAGCAAGAAATTTGCGCAAAATACGAATCACAACCAAGCGCTTACGACGAATCACCCGAATCGCGAATCACTTGGCCTTGACCGATTCGCACTGATTCGCCTATATGTTGGGGAACGGTCAAAGCACGTCAGCTAAAATTGGTATTGTGTGCGAAGAATTTGGGGGAATTCACCGATGCGCCTTATGGGTCTTCTATGCGCGAGTCTCGCGTTTTTTGCGAGTTTTGCCAGCGCTCAAGATGTGCGCTTGACGCCTGAAGTTGCCTCTCGGTCAATTACACTTGGCAATGGCCAAGAGCTTGTGATCGAGCGCATTCAAGACACCTCACACCGGCTCGACAACGAGTTCACCAAGACCTCACGGCCCTGCCCTCCGTTTTGCATCAGCCGGATCAGCGCAGCACCGGGTGTCGAGACAGTGGGCGAACTAGAAGTTGTCGACTTCCTCGAAGGGTCGGTTGCAGGCGGCACAGGCCTGCTGATCGACAGCCGTATGCCCGAGTGGTTTGTTAAGGGAACGATCCCGGGCTCTGTCAACGTCCCCTTTGCGGCACTTGAAGCCAACAATCCTTACCGCAGCGAGATTCTCAAAGCGCTTGGTGCCAGCGACGCATCGGGAACATGGGACTTTAGCGAAGCCAAAGAACTCTTGTTGTTTTGTAATGGGCCGTGGTGTGATCAGGCGCCGCGCGCGGTTCGCAGCCTCGTCGGAGCGGGCTATCCTACCGGGAAAATCAAGTTTTATCGGGGCGGTATGCAAGTTTGGATGTTGCTCGGCCTGACAGTGAGCCAGCCATCATGAGTGATACGTTCGACATGCAAGAAAACCTTCCGCGCATCCTGACGATCGGTGCCGCGTTTGCGACGGTCACTCTGGCGCTCATCTTGCTGCAACCAAGCGGTGAGAGCACCGCTGACAATACCGCTGCCCCCGAGCCAGACGCCGTGACACGGGCACAAACCGACGTCCTCGGTTTGACAGAAGACAGCACAAGCTTGCTGCGTAACGGCGCGGTTGTAGGCAAATCCGAAACACCTGCCAACATTGGCGCCAAGCCAGAGACTAAAGCCGCGTTGGTCGTCGACGCTGAATCGCAGGCGCCAGCAGTTGATGACCTCACCGCCACTGTCCTGGCCAGTTTGCAAGCAGGCGCCAGCCAGCCCGATGCCGCGACCACAGCAACCACAGCGAGCGCTGCAACCGCCGCGACACCGGAAGACGATGTTCTGCGCAGCCTGACATCCAGCGTGTTGTCAGGCCTCAAGAGCAACTCAGCCGACAGCGCCAGCAGCATGGAGCGGCTTGTTGTGCAAGCCTTGAAGCAAGGTCAATCCGACAGCTACATCGAGGCGATGATCAATGCCGCCGCCGATGCTGGCGATATCGTCGTGCCAAGCGCATTGCGCACTGGTGAGGGCAATGTTGATACTGGCACGCTTTTGGCCGAGTTGGTGCGCAAGTCAGATCCTGACGCCGAACAGCCTGCTCCCGTTTCACACCAGGAAGGCGTCGAAGTCCGCGTCGTGCAACGCGCCAACGAAACCCGTCACTACAACTTTTACACGGTGCAACCGGGCGACAGCCTCGGCGCGATTGCGCACCGCATCTATGGCGATGCCGCTTTCTACAAAGTTATCTTCGAAGCAAACAAGAAGTTCCTTTCACGGCCAGACAAGATCCGCGTCGGCTTGCGTCTGACCATCCCGGAGTTGGAGACATCCGGCTGACACAAAGAACACGGGCAGGGTGAGATTGAGGGGTCGAATCAACGACCCCCTTTCTTTTTGCAGGACAGGCTTAGTTGTTTTTGCCCCAGTCGGCTGCCTGCATCTCTCGAAGACGGCTTGCCGTGCGCTCGAACTCAAAAGTGCCCTCGCCCTCGACATAAAGCATTTCAGGCTCGGCGGCGGCGCTGGCAATGAGCCGGACATGCGCCTCATAGAGTGCATCAATCAGCGTCACAAAACGCTTGGCCTCATTGAAATTACTGCGTGACAGACGCGGGATATCGTCCAACACGAGCACGCGCACAGCGTCCGCGATCGCCAGATAATCTGCCGGGCCAAGTGGCTTGCCGCATAACTCATGAAAGCGCGCACGGGCAGCGCCGTTGCTAAACGCTGGCAATTCGACTTCGCGCTTGTTGACAATCAGCTTGAGCGGTTCGGGTTTGTCGCCTGTCATGTCTTGCCAAATCGCATCAAGTGCCTCGCGCGCCTCTGCGTTGGCGGGGCTAAAGTAGGTCTGCGTATCTGACAACCTGTCTTGCCGGTAGTCAGTGGGGCTGACAAGTTCATGACTGTGCAAGCGCTCTTTGATCAAAGCGATGAAGGGCAAAAACAGCTGGCGGTTCAGCCCGTCTTTATACAATTCATCGGGCACGCGGTTTGAGGTGGTCACAACCACAACCCCTGCCTCGAAAAGAGCCTCAAACAGGCGGCCAACGATCATCGCATCGGTGATATCGGTGATCTGCATCTCATCAAATGCAAGGCAGCGCACTTCGTCGATCACCTTCTTAGCGACAGGCGCCAACGCGTCTTGAACGCCTTGGTCACGGGCAGCATGCATGCCCTGATGAACCTCCTGCATGAAAGCGTGGAAGTGAACCCGCCTCGCCGGCACATCAAGACAGTCAACGAACATGTCCATCAACATTGATTTGCCGCGCCCGACACCACCCCAGATATAGAGGCCCTTGATGGGCTCGGGTTTCTTGGCAAACCAGCCCTTCTTCACGGGTTCGGAAAGGGCCGCTCTGATGCGCTCGAACTCGGGCAGCACAGCCTCTTGTGCGGCGTCGGCTTGCAACTCTCCGGCACTCACACGGGCGGCGTATTCATCTTGTATCCTTCGCGTCATAGGCCAGCCATAGCGCCATTCTCGCGGCTTGTGTAGGGGCTGACATCAGCAAACTTCAACTGCCCTATCACACAATGTGAATTGACGGCATATGCGGAGCGCGCCAAGGTTTCTGCCTGCACAGCGGAGCGACAGAATGACCACCAAATCTCCCCTCTTCACACCTGTCTTGATCACAGGATGTATCATCATTCTGGTTTCCTTCGCAGTGCGCGCGTCTTTTGGTGTTTTTCAAATACCCATCGCTGAAGAGTTCGGCTGGGCGCGGGCCGAGTTTTCGCTGGCGATCGCCATTCAGAACCTCGCTTGGGGCATCGGGCAGCCAATTTTCGGCGCTATTGCCGAAAAGGTTGGCGACAGACGCGCGATCATCATTGGTGCAATCGTATACGCAGCCGGCTTGGTGCTTTCATCCTTCGCCGTAACGCCCGGCGCGCACCAGTTCTATGAGGTGCTTGTCGGCTTCGGGATCGCCGGCACGGGCTTTGGTGTGATCCTTGCGGTTGTCGGGCGGGCCAGCTCGGACGCCAACCGCTCGATGTCGCTTGCTATTGCAACAGCCGCAGGCAGCGGGGGGCAAGTCTTTGGCGCACCGGTCGCCGAGTGGATGTTGTCGATCATGTCTTGGCAGTCGGTCTTCCTGATCTTTGCCGCAGTCGTTCTGTCGCTAATCTTGCTTCTGCCGCTCATGCGCGCTCCGCAAGTCGCGTCAAAGCAAGAGCTGGAAGAAAGCATGGGCGCGATCCTTGGCAAAGCCATGCGTGATCCGACCTTCTCGCTGATCTTCCTCGGGTTCTTCTCCTGCGGCTATCAACTGGCCTTTGTCACAGCGCATTTTCCGGCCTTCGTCACCGAAATGTGCGCGCCGCTTATGGCTGGCTCACTCCTGCATGACATCGGCATCACCAGCACCTCGCGGCTCGGCGCTTTGGCGATCTCGCTGATCGGGCTGGCGAATATTGCTGGCACGCTAACGGCTGGCTGGCTGGGCAACCGATACTCAAAAAAATACCTTCTGGCAGGGATCTACCTAGGCCGAACTTTCATCGCCGCAGCCTTTATCCTTGTGCCGATGACACCAGTAACAGTGCTGTTGTTTTCCGTCACAATGGGCGCATTGTGGCTGGCAACTGTGCCGCTCACCTCGGGGCTGATCGCCCATATCTACGGGTTGCGATACATGGGCACACTCTACGGCATTGTCTTCTTCTCACATCAACTCGGCAGCTTCATGGGCGTCTGGCTCGGCGGGCGAATGTATGATATCACTGGCAGCTATACGATGGTCTGGTGGATCGGTGTCGGTGTCGGATTGTTTTCAGCGATCGTGCACTTGCCGGTTCGCGAAAGGCCGATGACCGCAGCAACAGCTTAAGAGAGTCCCATGGCACGTTTTCTGATCATCTTGTCCTTCATTTTTTCGTTCACAACGCTTGCTTCAGTCAGCGCCGATCCGATTGCAGATGCCATTTCCAAGGCACCTTACAAATTCCGCCCGTCGATCCGCAATGTGCTCAACTCTCCGGTGCATGCAAAGGCGCTCGCGACCTGCCCTGCTGATGTGTTCCCGAACAAAGGGCGCTACCCGGCCGGAATGACCAACTGCGAAGACAACCCCGACGCATGCTACCGCGACTGCCTGAAGGGCGACGGCAACGCTTGCTTTGGCCTCGCACATGCCTTTGAGCGCAGCGACAAAAACGGCAAACGCGGCGGAGACTATTCCGATTTCACCTACACGCTGTTTTTGGCTTCCTGTCAGCAAGGCAACGCCAACGCCTGCACCAACGCGGGCGCGACCGCCAAGAACGGCACCTGGATAAACCAGCCGCCCGCCAATGCGCGCAGCATTTCCTGCCAATACCGGACTTACAAGAAGTCGTGTGACGCCAACGCCTATTGGGGCTGCTCGATGCTGGGCGGATTGCACAACCGCGCTGACGCAGGCAAGTATCACTCGGCAGCAAAAGCAAAGGCGGCATACGCTAAGGCAAAAACTCTGCGTTAAAGCGTCTCGCCTTTAACCTGATGCAGTTGAAAGGAGAGGCGCGGCTCGACATCTTGGTGTTGTGGGCGTTTCCCGCAAAGCCTGTGATTCAGGTTTGAAGCGAAACACTTTGGGTTTTGGGGTTTCGAATTTGCTTCGCAAATCCGACTCGCGCCGCTGCGCGGCGGATTGAGTATTTATACAAAAGGAAAGCCAGAGGTCGTGACTATCGGGCAAGCCACTGCTTGAGGATATACCGGCTTGTCATCAGGTCGAGATGGGCTCCACCACCGTTCTTGAACAGGGTGATTTCGGAGGCAGAGGTGCGCTTCATTTTGTCCGGCTCATAGTAGTCGGCGAGCAAATGCTCGCGAGCGATTGCTCCGGTTTCGAGCGGGGTTTTGATTTCACCGATGTGGCCAACGGTTGTGTCAAAGCTATCAACAAATATGCGGGCGCGTTGCAGGGCTTCATCATCGACTTCGCGCATGTCGGGGCGGTAGGCACCGATGAGGTCAACATGCTGACCCTCCTGAAGCCAAGCGCCTTTGAGGTTGGGCTCAGTGACCATGGTTGCCGAGGTGATGATGTCGGCCTCTTTGACGGCTGCTTCAAGATTTGTGGCAACTTGCATTTTGTCGTCGCTCGCGGCGAATTTCTCGGCGTTGGCCTGTGTGCGGTTCCATATCGTGAATTCAGCATCAGGAAAGCCTGCGCCGTAAGCTTCGCGCAGGGTGCGCCCGACAGTTCCGGCACCGATGATCAAGATCTTGCGGCTGTCTTTGCGGGCCAGTTTGAGCGCACCTAACAACGAGTCTCCAGCGGTCTTCCATTTGGTCACAAGATGAAAGTCAACAAGCGCTTCAAGCGCGCCGTCACTATCAGAAAAAAGGTTCACCCCGCCGCCAACGACAGGTTGGCCAAGGCTCGGGTTGTCGGGGAAAATCGTTGCCGATTTCACAGCGATCCCCATACCGTCGATCCAGGCCGAGCGGCTGAGCAGGGTGTCTTTACCGCGGTAAAGGAAGGTATCGCCGATCTCGGCTTTGGGGAGTTTGTGACCAGCCGTGAGCGCCTCGGTCAGGCCGATCCAGTCGAGCAGCTTCTCGCCTTCTGCGAAGGGTATAATAGGTAGGCTCATCGGGCTGTCTCCTTGCTTTACTTAGTGGCGCGCACTTCCCGTTCAAGCGCTTCTAGAAAACGCGAGCGATCCGTTTTTGAAAAGGCCTTGCCGCCGCCTTGGCGGAATGGGTCGGCGGCGCGCAGATCATACATGAGATCGCGCGTGGCCAGCACGTTGCCGATATTGGCAGCAGTCAGGGCTTCGCCGTTGTGCTTGAGCACCCGCGCACCAGCCTCGACGCATTTGGCCGCGAGAGGGATGTCGGAAGTGATCACTACATCACCTGTCGCAGCGCGTTCGGCGATCCAGATATCGGCGATGTCAGGCCCGTCAGGCACGATAACATGCTCGATGAACGGGTTAGCCGAGGGCCGCAAACCGCCGTTTGACACCAGCACAGCCCTAAGCTTGTGGCGCGTCGCGACGCGCTCGACTTCGGCCTTCACGGGGCAGGCATCGGCGTCAACATAGATCACTTCTTTTTCTTTCCTTTAGGAGCTTTGAACTCTTCGGGGATGGGCATGCGGTTGAACGCATCAAGACCAGCGATTTTGTAAGCTTCCGCCAAGGTCGGGTAGTTGAAAGTGTTCTGCACAAAGTAATCGACTGTGCCCTTCAGGTTCAAAACCGCCTGCGCGATGTGAATGAGCTCTGTCGCGCCTTCGCCAACGATCTGCACGCCAAGCACACGCCGCGTTTTGAGACTGACGAGCATTTTCAGCATGCCGTGCTCAAGGCCCATGATGTGTCCGCGGCTTGTCTCGCGAAAGCGCGCAACGCCGACTTCGTAGGGAATCTCTCGCTCCTGCATTTCTTCTTCGGACATGCCGCAAGTGCTGATCTCGGGCACAGAGTAAATGCCATAAGGGAACCAAGCGCTTTCAGCCAAAGTCGGCGTGTCAAGCGCGTGACACGCCGCAACGCGCCCCTGCTGAAGTGACGTTGAGGCCAGCGATGGGTGGCCGATCACGTCGCCCGTGGCATAAATATGCGGAACTTTGGTTTGGTAGCTCTTGCGGTCAACTTCAAGCCGGCCGCGGTGATCGGTTTCAAGGCCCACAGCGTCAAGCCCGAGCTTATCTGTCGCGCCCATACGACCCGCAGCAAAAAGCAACATCTCGGCGCGCACGTGGCGGCCGTTGTCGAGCGTGACTTCGACATGATCGCCGCTGTCGTCGATCTTTTCAACCTTGGAGCCGAGCCGCAGATCAAGGCCGTTCTCTTTGATCTGATGGGTGAAGTCGGCAATCAGCCCTTTGTCGATAAAATCAAGAAAACTCTGGCGGGGCTCGATCAGGGTCACATGCACATCAAGTGCGGCAAACATTGTCGCGTATTCAACACCGATCACGCCAGCACCAATGACAACAAGCGAACGCGGGATCTCGGCCATCTCGAGGAATTCGTCACTGTCGACAACCGTTGTGCCGTTAAAGGGCACATAGTCGGGCCGGAACGTCTTGGTGCCTGTGGCAATCAAAAACTTGTCGCCCGTAACGCGCGTTGTGTCGCCGGCGTCAGTGGCGACTTCTAGCTCGTTGGCTCCAACAAACTTTGCCATGCCGTGCAGCGTATCAACATGGTTGCGGTTGAACTGGTGCTCAAGCACGTCAACCTCGTGATCAAGCGTCATGTGCAATCGCGCCTTGAGGTCACCCGCGCCAATGTCGTCTTTCACACGGTAAGACTGGCCATAAAAGCTACGCTCGCGCCAGCCGGAAAGGTTTAGCACGGTTTCCCGTAGTGTTTTCGAGGGGATGGTGCCTGTGTGCACCGATACGCCGCCGAGGCGGTCTTTGCGGTCAATCACCAAAACACTTTGCTTAAGCTTGCCTGCCTGAATGGCGGCCGCGCGGCCCGAAGGGCCGGAGCCAATGATGATCAAGTCATAATGCGGCATAAATAATCCTAACGATAAAGCGCTTCAGCATGGAAGGTTATGTGATCTTCCATGAAAGTTGAAACAAAGAAATACGAGTGGTCATAGCCGCGTTGAAGGCGCAGCGTGGCTTCTTGGCGGCGGGCATTTGCCGCGTCAGCCAAAGCCTCGGGTTTGAGCAAGTCGATGAACTGATCGTCAGTGCCAGTGTCAACAAGCACTGGCCCGTCAAAGCCTGTCTCGCGCATCATCAAGCTCGCGTCATGACGCGACCATGTGCTCTCGTCGTCGCCGAGATAGGCACCGAGCTGCTTGCGGCCCCAGTCGCTGCCGGTTGGGTTGCAGATCGGTGAAAAGGCCGAAACCGAGCGGAACCTGCCCGGCAGGCCCATCGCCAGTGTCAAAGCGCCGTGGCCGCCCATCGAGTGGCCGGTTATCGCCTGACGCTCGGCATCAACCGCGAACTCGGAAGTGACCAAAGCAGGCAGCTCTTCAGCGACATAATCCCACATCTGGAAATGCGGCTTCCAAGGGTCTTGTGTGGCGTTCACATAGAATCCAGCACCTTGGCCAAGGTCATAAGCGTCATCATCGGCAACACCTTCACCGCGCGGCGATGTATCAGGGAACACCAAAGCAATACCCTGCTCGGCCGCCCAGGATTGCGCGCCGGCCTTCACCATCGCGTTCTCGTGGGTGCAGGTCAGCCCCGAGAGATACCAAAGCACAGGCACAGGCCCGTCTTGCGCTTCTTCCGGCAAGAACAACCCAAAGGTCATGTCGCAATTCGTGGCCGCGGAAGCGTGCGTGTAAACCCCCTGCACACCACCAAAGCAGCGGTTCTCGGAAACTGTTTTCATAGCCTATCTCTCCTTTGGTTTGGTCACTGCCATAGCAAGGCCAGCGCAATGAGAAAACTATAAACGCTATCTGCCAGGCGAATATGCTTGCCCAATCGCCCAAACTGTCGAGCTATCACCCGATGATCTTTAGGTGTAGTTAGTAAAGCCGCACCACCCAAGCGATGATCACCGACACGGTGACAATGCTGCACACTGTCGAGATCAGGATCGAGGCCGAAACGCGGTGCGGGGCGACACCGTAATGCTGCGCAAGGATATAGACGTTACCCGCCACAGGCAGGCTCGCCGCCGCGATCATCACAGCCGCGGGGTAAGGATCAACCGGAAACAACAGCAGCGCGCCTATGGCAACAAACAGCGGGTGCAGCACCAGTTTGCAAAAACTCAGCCAGCTCGACACATAAAACCGCTCGGCTGATTTGCTCGCCAGAGATGCGCCGATGGCAAACAAAGCGCCGGGTGTGGCGGCAGCACCAAGGATACCGACAAACTCGTTGAGAGGGCCCGGGATCGGAATGTTGAACGCCGACCAAAGCAAGCCAAGCGTGATAGAGGCGATCATCGGGTTCTTGATCAAGCCCAAACCGACATTGCCAAGCGCGGCAAGGCTCACCCGCCCATCACGCGCGGCAGTGACCATGATCACGATCAGCGAGCCAAACACGATCAGATCAATCGCCAGCACCAGCATCACCGACTTCACCGCATCTTCGCCCATAAGCAACGCCAACATGGGTATACCCAGAAAGCCGACATTGCCGATCGCCGCACATTGCGCCTCAATAGCCGCTTCCTCGATGTTGCGGCCAACATAGAACGACACCGCCATTGCCAGCCCGTAAACAAACGCTGTGCCCCAGAGATAGGCCGAAATAAAACGCACATCGAGCAAGTCGCCAAAGCTCAGGTTCGCCGAAAAGCGAAACAGCATCGCCGAGAGCGCAAAGTAAAACACAAACTTGGTAAGATAAGCCGAGGCTTCCTCACTAAAAAACTCGGTCTTGGCCGCACCAAAGCCCAAGCTGATGATGGCAAAGAACGGCAGCGTTTTCAGGAAAATATCGATCATGGGATATGACTAGCGCCAAGGCTAGGAACGTGCAACTACCCGCCGCCGATTATCGCCCCGGCAGCAAAGACCAACGCGCCCCCTAGAACGACTTGGAATGTGGCCCGCAAGAAAGGCGTGTCCATGAATTTGTTCTGTATCCAGACAATTGCCCACAGCTCAACAAACACCACGATGAAGGCAAGGAATGTCGCCGTCCAAAAGTCGGTGATCAGGTAGGGCAGCGCGTGGCCCAAACCGCCGAGCGTGGTCATGATCCCGCTGGCAAACCCGCGTTTCCAAGGGCTGCCCCTGCCCGAAAGCTCGCCGTCATCCGACGCCGCCTCGGTGAAGCCCATCGAGATGCCCGCGCCGACACTTGCCGCCAAGCCAACCAGAAACGTTGTCCAAGTGTTTTGTGTTGCAAAGGCCGTCGCAAAAATCGGTGCAAGCGTGCTCACAGAGCCGTCCATCAGCCCCGCAAGGCCCGGCTGTACCCAGGTCAGCAAAAACTGCCGCTTAGCTTGCGCCGCCTCGCTTTCGAGTGCGTCCTCGTCAAGATGCTCTGCCGTAAGCTCGCCTGCCGCTTTCTGGTGCCCCGCCTCGGCCGCCGCCAAATCTCCTAACAGTTTGCGTGTGTCCGCATCCCTGCTGCGCTTGGCAGCACTCACATAAAACCGCTCGGCATCACGTTCCATGGCTTCGGCTTCAACGCGGATCTTTTCGATGCCGAGGTTTTCGACAAGCCACACCGGCTTACGCGCATAATAGCCCGCAACATGCTCGCGCCGGATCAGAGGGATCACATCGCCAAAACGCTTTGTGTGTAGGTCAATCAACGCCTGCCTGTGTGTGTCTTCTTCAAGTGCCATGCCGTCAAACACCTTGGCGCTGTCAGGGTATTCCGCACGTAAGCCTTCGGCATATTGCCGGTAAATGCGGGCGTCATCCTCCTCGGATGAAATCGCCAGTGCCAGCACTTCCTGCTCGCTCAACTCGGAAAATTTGCGCCGTTGGGTGAGAAACCGCATGATTGAAATCCCCAATTTAGAATGGTTCTAATTTACCTTCAACTGCCCCGACGTTCAAGGGAAAAGCCTTGCCTGAACTAAACTGACTAGTTTAAGTTGACCCCAGCTAAGGGAAACCAATGAACACAGCCCCCACCATTCGCAAAGGTCGCAAATATGAAGAGGTGCTCGGCGGTGCACGCGCGGTCTTCATGCGTGACGGATTTGAAGGCGCCTCTGTTGACGACATCGCCCGCGCGGCCGGTGTGTCAAAGGCAACCCTCTACAGCTACTTCCCCGACAAACGCATCCTGTTCATCGAAGTGTCGCGCCTTGAATGCGAGCGCATGGCGCAGGACACCGGCAATGTCGCCGACTTTTCGGCCCCTCCACGCGAGGTGATGACAACCACCGCCAACACCCTGCTGCGCTTTTTACTTTCCGAGTTTTCGCTTCAAATGTTTCGCATCTGCAGCGCCGAAGCCAAGCGCTTTCCCGAGTTGGGGCAAGCCTTCTACCAAAGCGGCCCCGAGATGGGGTGCAAACGTATGGCCGCCTACCTGCGCTTCGCCATTGAGCGTGGTGAAATCATCTGCGATGACCCGCAGTTGATGGCCGAACAGTTCACAGAACTCTGTAAAGCAAAGCTCTGGCCGCGCGCAATTTTTGGCGTGCAAACGTCCTTCACCGACGCCGAAATTTCGGAAGTGGTCACCGCTGCCGTTGACACGATCCTCGCGCGCTACGGCGCTTAGCCCTCTGCCTCTTTTCGCGCGGCTCGCGTGGCCAGCTTGTCAGCCAGCCGCAGCCCAATACCGGGCCGTGACCACGGGCAAACCGCAATGCATATAGCGCAACCGTGATGCTGGTTGAAAAACGGCAGGCATTTGTCAAAATCCACATACCACTTTTCAACTCCGCGCACCTGTTGCTTGTCAGCGCTCAGCGCTTCCGGCGGGCAGGCATCTTCGCAGATCCGACAATTCCTGCAAAATTCGTCAATGCCATGTTCCCGCGCCTCGGTGTGGGCAATCGGCGCATCCGTCAGCACAGCGCTCAAGCGAAATGACGCGCCCATCGCTGGGTCTATTATGCTGCCGTGCTTACCCAGTTCTCCCAGCCCCGCCGAGAGCGCAGGCGGTATCATCGTAAGCTTGCCAGCCATTGGGCCTGTCAGCGGTTCGGCCTCCCAGCCTTGCGAGCGGAGCCAGCCCGCAATTTGCTTCGCCGCTCCCGCCGCACGGCCATATTGGCGGATAACTTCTCCGCCCGCGTCCGGTTCGGGCGCTTTGGAAATCTCCTCGTAGTCATGCTGCACGGCGCAAATGACAACATTTGAGAAGGCGCGCTTATAGCCTGCATAAAGCCAGTCCGGATCAAGCCCCGTAACGCCAACGCGCTCGCAGGTTCCGTCAGCCTCAAACCGACGCAATTGCGCAAGCCAAGCGTCGTCACTCTGCTCGATAGGACTATCAGCCAACTCGGCAATCGGCGCATCTAAAATAACCTGCCTCTCGGCTCTCGCTTTGATCAAAGCCGGCTCGTCTGGCCGCACCGAGTAAAACCACCGCTGCATATCGCCATGCGCAATATCGTCAGGGTCCGGCGCCCAATAGACCCATGTTGGCCGCCGGAATGCAGCCTCACCCAGCCCGTTAATGTCATTCCCGGACACAGCCGGCTTCAAGGCCATCTGCTCGGGCTCGGGCGTAAACGGACGGTATGGCGACGGTTTCGACATGGCCTAAGCTTACCCCAGCGCCGCCAAAAAACAATTGTCCGCTTAAACCCGCGGCCTCTTTGTCGATTTCGGGTTTGATTGTTCCGACCAAATGAACAAACCTGACGACGTCAAGTAACCCTCCCCTCAAAAGGCCAAAGCCATGTCAAACCTTCTGAAAGTCAGCGAAAACGACAGCCCCGAAACCGAACGCCCCGACCCGTCAAAACTGATCGCAGGCGACCCTGTGTTCACCACATGGAACCTTGAAGAGCGCGACGGCCTCTACGCAGGCATCTGGCAGTCGACCCCCGGCAAATGGGAAGTCTCCTACAACGAATGGGAGTATTTTCGCATCCTTGAAGGCGTCAACATCATCACTGACACAGACGGAAACGAAACCCGCCTTTCAGCCGATGACAGCTACATTCTGCGCCCCGGTTTCTCCGGCACATGGGAAGTCGTGGAAACAACCCGCAAAGACTACGTCATCCGTCTCTAAAGACGTTTCGAGATAGAGTTTTAGCACAGCTTCATTTCAAAGCGCGCCCAACATCAATAGCTTGCACGCGCTTTCGCTTTTTCTTGGAAAAATATCCTGGGGGGTGCGGGGGGCTAGCCCCCCGCCACGGTCGGATTTGCAAAGCAAATTCGACACCTCACCCCACCACATTAAACTCCGGCCCATAAGGATAGCCGGTGATGTTTTCGTTGCCGCCTTCGGTGATGATCAAAATGTCGTGCTCACGATAGCCGCCAGCGCCCGCTTGCCCCTCTCCAACCGTTAGCATCGGCTCCATGCTGATCACCATCCCGGCCTCAAGCACAGTGTCGATGTCCTCGCGCAGCTCAAGCCCCGCTTCGCGCCCGTAATAGTGGCTCAACACACCAAACGAATGCCCGTACCCAAAAGTGCGGTGCTGCAACAACTGGCGTTCTTCAAAGAATGCGTTGATCGCGTGGGTCACCTCCGCACAGCTCACCCCCGGCTTGAGCAACGAAATGCCAAGCTCATGCGCGCCGACATTGGCCTCCCAGAGCTTCAGACTGGCATCATCAACCTCGCCAACAAACAGCGTCCGCTCCAGAGCCGTGTAATAGCCCGAGATCATCGGAAACGTGTTGAGGCTCAGGATATCGCCGCGCTCAAGCTTGCGTGCTGTCACAGGGTTGTGTGCCCCGTCGGTGTTGATGCCGGACTGAAACCAAACCCAGCTGTCGCGGTATTCCGCCGCGGGAAAGCGCTTGGCTATTTCAAGCTCCATCGCATCACGCCCCGCCATGGCAACATCGATCTCGCGCGCACCGACTTTCACAGCCTCGCGAATGGCGTAACCGCCGACATCGGCAACCGCGGCTCCTGCACGAATGATCTCAAGCTCGGCAGCCGACTTATGCATACGTTGCACCATCGTCGCCTCGGCCACATCGACGCGGCGCGCAGGTTTCATGAACTGGTCCAGCTTCCCGCTTTGCAAGAGCGACAGATGATCCCCCTCAAAGCCGACAGCACAGCCTTCACCCGTCACACTGACAATCGCGCGCCAATAGTTGTCTCGCTGCCAGTCGGTGTAGGTAATGTTGTCGCACCACGACCGTCGCCAAGGTTGCCCCGCGTCAATGCCGGCGCTGATGGTGACACATTCGCGCGGCGTAACGACAAGCGCATAAGGCCGCCCGAAGGCGCAGTATGTGAAGCCGCTGAAATATGAAACATTGTGCATCGAGGTGAAGACAACGGCTTCAACTCCCATCGCACTCATTGCAGCGCGCAGCTTCGTCACCCGCGCTTCATACTCGGCAACTTCAAACTGAAGCTCCGCCTTTTCACCGTTGTGAAACCGATACATTTCTGGACGTGCAGTCATAACGACCCTCCTTTAATGAAAGAAAGACCCGGCGTGCAGGAATTTGGAAAAAACGCATAATTCAGGCGGCGCCACCGCCCTCGCGTGTGTCCTTCCTTGCTCATCTCGCGCAATCTGGCAAGATGTTTCTAAACTTAGGAGACACTCAATGCCCAAAACCGGCCCCCTCAACCTGATCACTGATGTCGCCGGACTGCGTGTCGGCAACGCTTCGGACGCGCAAGTCAAAACCGGTGCGACTGTGCTGCTTGGTGATGCTCCCTTCACCGCTAGCGTTCACGTCATGGGCGGTGCTCCGGGCACGCGCGAAACCGACTTGCTCGCACCCGACAAAACCGTTGAGCAAGTGGATGCTCTGGTGCTGTCGGGCGGGTCCGCCTTCGGGCTTGATGCCGCCTCTGGCGTGGCCGACGCCCTGCGTGCTCAGGGGCGTGGCTTCGCTGTCGGCGATCAACACGTGCCGATCGTGCCCTCTGCAATCCTGTTTGACCTGATCAATGGCGGTGACAAAGCCTGGGCCGAGAACCCTTACAAACGCCTCGGCGCTGAAGCGCTTGAGGATGCCAGCGAAAGCTTTCAGCTCGGGCGCACCGGCGCAGGCATGGGCTGTACGACGGCAACTCTCATGGGCGGCCTCGGCTCGGCCTCGGTTGTGCTTCCTTCGGGTCACACAGTCGGCGCACTCGTGGCAGTCAACGCGCTCGGCTCGGCCACGATTGGCAATAGCAATCAGTTCTGGGCCGCCCCCTTTGAGCTCGGTTCAGAGTTCGGCGGCGCAGGCCTGCCCGCAAGCTTCCCCGAGCCGCACATGCCACCAACCAAACTTGCGGCCCACGCCAACACCACCATCGGCATCATCGCGACAGACGCAACTCTGAGCCAGGCGCAGTGCACACGTATGGCAACGGCAGCACACGACGGCTACGCCCGCGCGCTTGTGCCCTCACACACGCCAATGGACGGTGATCTGATCTTCGCCGCCAGCACGGGTGCGCTGCCCCTCGGCAACCCGATCGAAGATACGCTCTACTTGGGCCACGCAGCTGCAACCGTCATGGCCCGCGCTATTGCCCGAGCTGTTCATGCCGCCACCTCGATGGAAAACGATCCGCTGCCAGTTTGGTCAGCACTCTAGCCGAGCAAAACCGAAAGCATTTCGCTATCCGCATCACACAGTGGCTCAACCACGTCATAGTGGTGCCTCGGCGGGTCGATCACATGCGGCACATTCCAAGCCTCCCAAAGACTGCGCGCCTGTTCGATAAACGCTGGCCTCTCGGCGCCGCCAATCCACACCGTCACAGGGCAGGCAACACGATCACGCATCAGCACCGGGCTCTCGGCCTCGGCCAGTGCCATATCAAGTTTGAAGTCGGCGTTCATCGAGGTTTTGAGCATCGGCCGCAAATCCGCCACCGGCGAGATCGGCACGACATGCTGCAAACGGCTGGCAACAGCCTCGGGCAACCGCCCCACTTCCAGCATCCGGCTTACCAAATGCCCGCCAGCGGAGTGCCCCGTTAAAGCGATTGGCCCCGCGACGGTGCCTGCCGCCAAGCAAACTGCCTGAGTTATCTCACCCGTGATCTCGGCAATCCGCGCCTCGGGGCAGAGCGTGTAACTCGGCACGCAAACGGCCCAGCCTTTTGCAACAGCCCCTTTCGCCATATGCGACCAGTCCTCTTTGCCCAGCATGTGCCAGAAGCCACCATGCACGAAGACCATCAGCCCCTTTGGATCACCGCTTGGCAAAAACACATCAAACTTCTGTCTTGGCGCAGAGCCGTAACTCACATCAAGCTGTGCTCGCCCATCCCCGCGCATTGCATCGCGAAACTTCTGAGCCTCAGACACCCACTTTGCAGGGTAACTCTCGCCGTCTTCAATGTAAGCCATGTTCGCATAAGCTTCGTCGAGTTCCACTGGCGCTCCGTCAATTTGATCAAACCTTCTAGACAATCCTAGCCGCAAATGCTTTCCCTTACGAGAACCATTCTCGGAGACATGCCATGCTTGACACAGTTACAAACCTCGCTTCCCTGCTCAAAGACCCGGCCTTGCTGGTGCAAGATGCCTACGTAAACGGACAATGGGTAAAGGGTGACGGCACTTTCGAGGTTACAAACCCTGCCCGCGGTGACGTGATCGCTAACGTGGCTGATCTCTCGCGCGCGCAAGTGGGCGACGCAATCAAAGCCGCTGAAACGGCGCAGAAAGACTGGGCCAAATGGACGGGCAAAGAGCGTGCCGCCGTGTTGCGCCGCTGGTTTGATCTGATGATGGAAAACGCCGATGATCTCGCCGTGATCCTCACCGCCGAAATGGGCAAACCGCTTGCCGAAGCCAAGGGCGAAATTGGCTACGGCGCATCTTTCATCGAGTTCTTCGCCGAGGAAGCCAAGCGCATCTACGGCGAGACAATTCCCGGTCACCAGCGTGACAAACGCATCACCGTGATCAAACAGCCCATCGGCGTTGCCGCTTCAATCACGCCTTGGAACTTCCCCAACGCGATGATCACCCGCAAGGCTGCTCCGGCCCTCGCCGCAGGCTGCGCTTTCGTTGCCCGCCCCGCCGAGCTCACGCCGCTCTCTGCCCTTGCGCTCGCCGTTCTGGCCGAGCGTGCCGGCATCCCTGCTGGCGTGTTCAATGTGGTTACAACCTCTGATGCGTCGTCAACCGGCATGGAGTTCTGCGAGAACCCCGCCGTGCGCAAACTGACCTTCACAGGCAGCACCCAAGTCGGACGTATTCTGCTGCGCCAGGCCGCTGACCAAGTGATGAAATGCTCGATGGAACTCGGCGGCAACGCGCCCTTCATCGTCTTTGATGATGCAAACCTCGACGATGCCGTCGAAGGCGCGATCATGTGCAAGTTCCGCAACAACGGCCAAACCTGCGTCTGCGCCAACCGCATCTATGTGCAGTCAGGTGTTTATGACGCATTCGCCAAAAAGCTCGCCGCAAAGCTGGCCGAAATGAAAGTCGGTGACGGACTGGATGACGGCATCGCCTTTGGCCCGCTGATCAACGAAAAAGCCGTGGCAAAAGTGCGCGCGCATATCGATGACGCTCTTTCAAAAGGTGCAGCACTCGCGGCGGGAGGAGCCGAGCACAGCCTCGGCGGCACTTACTTTCAGCCGACAATCCTCACAGGCGTCACCCAGGACATGCTTGTCGCCAGCGACGAAACATTCGGCCCGATGGCGCCTCTGTTCAAGTTCGAGGATGAAGACGAAGTCATTGCACTCGCCAACGACACGATCTTTGGCCTCGCAAGCTACTTCTACGCCAACGATCTTTCGCGAGTCTACAAAGTCGCCGAAGCCCTCGAATATGGCATCGTCGGCGTCAACACCGGTATCATCTCAACAGAACAGGCCCCCTTCGGCGGCGTCAAACAATCAGGCCTCGGCCGCGAAGGCAGCCACCACGGCATCGAAGACTACCTCGAGATGAAATACATCTGCATGTCAGTCTGAACACATTCGCAAACAAACAAATGCCCGCGTCGCAACAACGCGGGCATTGGTGTTTAGAGGCTGGCAAGCAGCTTGCCGAGCCGCGAGATACCCTCTTCGATCTGGATCTCGCTCGGCATCGAAAAGTTGAGCCTTATGGTGTTTTGCCCTGATCCATCAGCAAAAAATGCAGCCCCCGGAACGAAAGCGATGTTATGCTCGGCGAGGGCGCGCTCCAAGAGGGCCGCCCCATTCGCCCGCTCGGGCAAAGTCACCCAGACAAACATCCCGCCCTCAGGCTTGGTCCAGCTCACACCCTCCGGCATATGCCGCTCAAGCGCCGTCAACATTGCAGCAAGCCGCTTGCCGTAAGCCGCCCTCAACTTGGGCACATGCGTCGCAAATTCCCGCTCGGCAACATCCGCAACAAGCGCCTGATTGAGCGTGGCACTGTGCAAGTCTCCGGCCTGTTTGAGCAGCACCAGCTTGTCGATAACGCCGCGTGAAGCGCAAACCCAACCAACGCGCAAACCGGGCGAAAGCGTCTTGGAAAACGAGCCGCAATAAATGGTCCGGCAGCCCTCAAGCCCGCCGTTCCGAGCAGCTTCCAAGGCCAGAATTGGCGCAACATCCTCACCCGCATAGCGCAGGGCCTGATACGCCGCATCTTCGATCACTGCAGCACCCAAAGCCTCGGCCTGCTCCAACAAAGCCAGCCGCTCGGCGCGAGTCATCGTCACCCCTGTCGGGTTGGCAAAATCAGGCGTCACATAGGCAAATTTCGTCGCGCCGGTTTGTTCCGGAGCAGTGTTTCGCAGCACATCCAACCGTTGGAACTCGGGCTCGTAAGCATTAAATGCCCCCAAAGCCCCGAGATATGTCGGCCAGCCAACAAGCGCCCCATCGCCCGCATCAAGCATCAGCTTCCCGAGGTAATCCAGCGCCTGTTGCGAGCCCGAAGTGATCAAAATGTCGTCCGCTGTCGCCGGCACAGCCAACCCGCGCATATGCTCGGCGATCCACTCTCGCAGTCCCGCATGGCCCTCCGAGGCCGAATACTGAAGGTTCTTCTCATATTGCCCCTCGCCCAGTGCCCGGGCGCTGGCCTCCCGAAACGCCTCGGCTGGAAACAACTCGGGGTCAGGTATTCCGCCCGCAAACGAAATGACCCCCGGCCGGTCCAACAGCTTTAGCAACTCTCTGATCTCCGACGCCTTCATGCGCCCTGCACGCTGTGCAAACATATCCGTCAGCTTCATTGACCTATCTCCTCCACAAGCCCAAACTTTGCAATTCAAACCGAGTTAAGTCAATATCTATGACCAATACCCCGTCAGGCCCTTCTCTTGCCGAGAACTTCGCCGCAGCCGCGCGCCAAAACCCGAGCCACAAAAAAGGCGCCAGCCTCTCAGCCAGCGCCAATTTTCTTAGTTAAAAAAACGCACCCGATTGCGTCAGTTTACGGCTTTCGCATCCACGACGTCGGCCTGCTTGGCACCGCTTGAAGAGATCTCGATGCGACGTGGCTTCAAAGCCTCGGGAACTTCCCGCATGAGCTCGATGTGCAGCATACCGTCTGCATGCTCGGCACCGGTGACCCGCACGTGGTCAGCAAGCTGGAAGCGGCGCTCGAACGCACGGGTCGCAATCCCGCGGTGCAAATAGCTGCGTTCGCTGTCGTCCTCGGCCTTGCGTGCCGTCACGATCAAAGCGCTTTCCTTCACATCAACGCTCAAATCAGCATCAGAAAAGCCCGCAACCGCAATCGAAATACGGTAGGCGTCATCAGCGGTTTTCTCAATATTATAAGGTGGGTAGCTGTTCGCGTTCACATCCTGAGCAAGCGCGCGGTCCATCATGTCAGCGATCTGGTCAAAGCCGACAGTGGCACGGTAAAGGGGTGTTAGATCAAAGTTTCGCATGGGTTATCCTCCAGTGAGCAATACCTGTTAGCGGCCCTCCCGAACGGGACGAGCCAAGAAGCTCAGAGCCCGACATCGGCGCTCTGATACTGTTCAAATGGGGAGAGGTTCAGGCCGTTTCAAGGGCCGAAATGGCAGGTTTCAGTTGTTGCCCGAAGTCACAAACTTAGCACCGGTATCGTTGCGCTTTGTTTTCGCACCAATGCGGTTTGTGCGTGGCGCGACACTCTGAAACACGCCCTTGCCTGCGTCGAGCTCGGCTATGAGCAAAGCCAGCGGAGCCTCAAGCTGCGTGCCCAGTGACACCGGCAACCCTTCAACTTCGGCCTTGGCCGAAACAACCGAAACGATCTTTGGTGCACCGTCACGAAACGAGAAAATCGGCGCACCTGATGAGCCAAAATCAACGTTACAAGACATCACCAACACACCCTGTTGGCGTGCCAGAACGTCACAAACTTCCTGCAAGCTTGGCGCATCCGAGCGGTCGTGAGCGTATGACACCACGCCGATCTCATCGCCTTTTCTGGGGCGCACGTCTGTCTCGAACGGCTCAATGGTGGTGTTGCGAATAGGGTGATGCAGTTCAAGCAGCGCCACATCGTTGCGCACGCGTTCAGCCGAAACCTTACTGCTAAAGTCATAATCAGGGTGAACCACAGCGCGCCGCACCATGCGGTAAGCCGAGGCGCGACCGTTGCGAAGCCCTGCAAGGAACTCGACTTTCGAGTGGTCAATCCGCCTGCCGGTGTTCGTATCAAACAAGCAATGCGCCGCAGTCAGCACAAGGTTCGGCGCAACAAGCGCGCCTGTGCAAAAGCCTTTGCCGTCGATGTTCAGCTTGCCAACAGCCTCCCAACCGCGGCTGTCGTCACCCGTGTCGAGCCGCTTGAGCCGCGAGGTGTCAGCACTTATTGGCGCCGCAATAACGAGGCTAAAAGCAGCAATCAAAATGGTGCGAAACATTCAGTAATCCGGTTCAAGGAAAGTGTTGTTGCGCCCGTGTAATGAAAAGTTGCGGCAAAATTGAGGCAATCAGGCCTCGCCTTCCGTAAGGGCACGCGGTTTCGGCCCGCCTGTCGCCCAGTCAAGCAGTTCGACGGTGTGAACAATCGGCACGTCGGTTCCGCCGCCGATCTGCATCATACAGCCGATGTTGCCCGCAGCGATCACGTCAGGTTTGCGCGCTTCCAGTGTTTCAACCTTGCGCTTTTTCAGTTCGCCAGACAGCTCCGGTTGCATCAGGTTGTAGGTGCCAGCCGAGCCGCAGCACAGGTGGCTATCCGCTGGCTCGACAACCTCGAAACCAACCCGCTTGAGCAAGTCTTTAGGCGCGTGTTTTATTTTCTGCCCGTGCTGGAGCGAGCAGGCCGAGTGGTAAGCCACACGCAGCCCCTTTGCCGCGCCCTCAGGCAGCTCAAGCTTGCTCAAAATCTCGGATACATCCATCGCCATGCCTGCAACATTTGCCGCCGCTTCAGCTTGGTCAGTCTGGGCAAACATATGCCCGTAGTCCTTCACCGTCGTGCCGCAACCAGAGGTGTTGATCACGATCGCATCAAGCCCTTTATCGTCAGCCTCGGCTGTCCAGGCTGCAATGTTTTTGCCAGCCGTCGCGTGGCTCTCGCCGGCCTTGCCCATATGGTGCGTCAGCGCCCCGCAACAGCCCGCGCCCTTGGCCACAACAACCTCACAACCAAAGCGCCTGAGCAGCCTTATGGTGGCATCGTTGATATCGGTGTTGAGCGCCTTTTGGGCGCATCCCGTCATCAATGCCACACGCATTTTCGGGGTGCCTTCAGCAGCAAAACTCTGCGGGTCATCATTGCGGCTCACGGGTGGAATGTGCTTTGGTGCCATCTCAAGCATCGCCCGAAGGCGCGCATCCGGCACCAACCGCTTGAACGGCTTGGCAATTTTTGCGCCGAGTAACGCCAGCCTGAAGCGCGTCGGATAGGGCAGGATTTTCGCCAGTATCCAGCGCAACGCTCGGTCGCCCATCGGGCGCTTGTAGTTGTCTTCAATGTAAGCGCGCGCGTGGTCGACGAGGTGCATGTAATGCACACCGCTCGGGCAGGTTGTCATGCAGGCAAGGCAGCTTAGGCAACGGTCTACGTGCAGCACGGTTTGCTTGTCGGGCACACGCTCGTTCTCCAACATATCCTTGATCATATAGATCCGCCCACGCGGGCTGTCGAGCTCATCACCAAGCACTTGGTAAGTCGGGCAAGTCGCGGTGCAAAAGCCGCAGTGCACACAGTTGCGCAGTATCTCGTTGGCACGTTTGGTGCCTGCGTCAGTCAGCTGTTCGGGTGTAAAGTTTGTTTGCATCAGCCTGTCATCCAATCTGCCGTCGCCAGCCCGAGCCACGGGATGACAGTTGCCATCGCCCCAAGGGCCTTGATAAATGCTACAGTGCGTTTTGTGTCAGAGCGGCGCATGCCGACACGCACGCAAAGCGCCACGGTTCCGACCCACGCAAGCCAGAGCATCCCGACTGACTCGGGCCCCGTTGCGCCGCGCGAAAACACCGCCGCCGCAACAAGCGCCGCAATGATCGCACCGCCCAGCACCAAACTCGTTTGCGTTGTTGCTCGCTGTGTGAGCAGCAGCATCAAAAGCGGCCCACCGATGAAGGCTATAAAATACGCCTGCATAAAGCTCATGACGACGCACTCATCAGGTTCGGGTTCAAGCGCTTGAGCGGGTCAAACTTCTGCCGCACGGCATCACTAAGCCGTGCAACCCCTGCCGTTTCCGGCTGAAAAACCGGCCCCACATCCGGCCCCTTAATCAGCGTCGTGTGCCCACCGGACTTTGCGCTGTAGTCCTGCAAAAACATCAGCAAATCCTGCGCGTTTGCGTTGTCCATGTCGGCCCCGACCCAGGCCAAACCACCGCCCCAGTCAAGCTGCACTTGTACCTCAAACGCCTCGTTCAAAGCCGCCAGCATCGCAGGCTGTGCACTTGGCCGAAGCGAGGTTTTCGCCACAAATCCGTGCTCGGACAAACCCCGCACATCACGGATATCTCGCCAGAGTTTTACCGACGCCTCAGCGCCGATCTCGCCGCCCTCACCATGTGCCTTCAAAGCGCTCCGTAGTTTTCCAAACCGCTCTCGCACAGCCGCTTCAAAGCCCTCAAGCCGCAGGTATGTTTTGCCGCTCACATGGGCCGCCCCCGTCACTTCATAGGGCGAACCAAGCGCCTCAGACATCGCCGCAACCGCCTGTGAGCAGTCTTGGCCGTCAAGCACCAACGTCAGTTCTGTTTCCGGCACGGGCAGCACCTTGAGGCTCACCTCGCTCAGCACACCGAGCGTGCCATAACTGCCAGACAGCAGCTTTACCAAATCATAGCCGGTGACGTTCTTCATCACCCGCCCGCCGTTCATCAGCACACGCCCCGTGCCGTCAACAAAGCGCACGCCAAGCGCAAAGTCACGACAGGCACCAACCGCCACACGCCGCGGCCCGCTGACGTTCGCAGACACCGCGCCGCCAAGCGTCGGCTCACCCGCTGTGCCAAGCAACACGCGGTGGTCCATCGGCTCGAACGCCAACCGCTGCCCCTCACCTGCAAGCATCGTTTCAACCTCGCTCAAAGGCGTGCCCGCTGCGGCAACCAGCGTCAAAGCGCCGGGCTCATACAGGCTCACACCGCTCAGTTTGGCCACGCTCAACACGTCATCACCGCCGCGCACAAAGCCGCGCGTGCCCCCGCCGAGCACCCGCACAGCAGCGCTCAAACCAGCAACAACTTCAGACAGTTCTGCCTCACTTGTAGGAGCAAACATCACTCTGCCTCCCGCCGCGACTGTGACGCATCCAGCGGAAACACCTTCGCCGCGTTGAGCAGCCACATCGGGTCAAACACATCCTTCATCGCCATCTGCACATCTAGGTCGTCAGGCGCAAATTGATCACTCATCAAATCACGCTTTTCAATGCCGACACCGTGCTCGCCCGTCAGGCAGCCGCCGACTTCAACACAAAGCTTGAGCACGTCAGCGCCCATAGCTTCGCAAGTCTCCAGGTCACCGGGCTTGTTGGCGTCATACATGATCAGCGGGTGCATATTGCCGTCGCCCGCATGAAACACATTGCCGACACCAAGCCCGTATTGCTTGCTCAACTCGCCAATCCGCTTGAGCACGTAGGGCAGTTGGCTGACAGGAATCGTGCCATCAAGACACATATAGTCGCTGATCCGCCCAACGGCACTGAACGCCGCTTTGCGTCCGGCCCAGATCCGTGCAGCCTGATCGGCACTTTCGGCCACGCGAAAGGCCACAGGGTTGTGGCGCTCGGTGATCTCCTTGATCAACCCGAGCTGATGTTCAATCGCGGCGTCACTGCCTTCGACTTCAACAATCAGCAATGCTTCACAGTCGGGGTAGCCCGCTTTGGCAAACTCTTCGCAAACCTCAATAAGCACACGGTCCATAAACTCGATCGCCACGGGCAAGATACCAGCCTTGATGATATCGCTCACGCACGCGCCAGCAACCTCGTTGCTGTCAAACCCGATCAGCACCGGCCCTGCGCCCTCGGGCTTGGGAACAATCCGCAACGTGGCCTCGGTGACGACACCAAGCTGCCCCTCGCTGCCGCAAATGAGGCCGAGCAAATCCAAGCCGCCCGCGTCCATATGCGCGCCGCCAAGCTCGACAACTTCGCCGTCCATCAGCACAAGCGTCACGCCGAGCAGGTTGTTGGTCGTCACGCCGTATTTGAGGCAATGCGCCCCGCCCGAGTTCATGGCGATGTTGCCGGCAATCGCGCAGGCAAGCTGGCTCGACGGGTCAGGTGCGTAAAAGAAGCCATCAGCCTCGACAGCACCGGTCACCGACAAGTTCGTGCGCCCTGTCTGCACCTTCACAATCCGGTCGGCATAATCGCTCTCAAGCACAGCGTTCATCCGTGCGACACCCAGCACAACACTATCAGCCGAAGGCATCGCGCCGCCCGCAAGCGAGGTGCCCGCGCCGCGCGGCACAACAGGCACGCGCATCTCGTGACACACCTTCAAAGCCGCCGAAACCTGTTCGGTGCTTTCCGGCAATATCACCAGCAGTGGCGCACAGCGGTAGGCTGTCAAAGCATCGCACTCATAGGCCTTAAGCTCGCGCTCGTCTGCGATCACACCGCGCTTGCCCAACACGGCTTCAAGCCGCTCTCGCAACGCCTGCTTATTGGCCAATGTTTCCGGGTTGGGTGTCGGCATCTGCATGGCGCTTCTCCATAATTGGTAAAAGATTATTACCAAAATGCACGAACTTCAACCGATTCCTTGCTGCACTCGCACCCGTGCATATTCGACACACCTCACAGTTTCACACAAAAATGTGTCGTGTAAGAACTGTATCGCTCTGCTAGGCCAAAGATATGAAACACCTACTCGCCCTCCCCCTTGCCATGATGCTCGCAAACACAGCCCTTGCTGAAGCTCCTGTTATTCATGCCGTTGAAGCAACCTATGGTGACATGGGCTGGCGCTTTGACGTGACACTTGAGCACCCCGACTCCGGCTGGGATCACTATGCTGATGGTTGGGAAATCACCGATGCCGCGGGCAACCAGATCGGCTATCGCGAGCTCATGCACCCGCATGTCGACGAGCAACCCTTCACCCGTAGCCTGCGCAACGTGATGCTGGCTGACGGCGTGACTTCGGTGTTTATCCGTGCGCGCTGTTCTGACGAGGGGTGGAGCAATGAACGCTATGAGGTTACGCTCTCCCGATAGAACCGGGAGAAACCTATGAGCATTCGCATCGAAAAGTCCGGCCCTGACGGGTCAGAAACTGTTTGGACAATCATTCATTCCCGCCCCGAAGCCCGCAACGCAATGGACCCAGCCAGTGCGGCAGAACTGCACGCCGCCTTCCTCGCGTTTGACGCCGACGAGAGCGCGCGCGTCGCCGTTTTCTGGGGCGAAGGCGGCGCCTTCTGCGCGGGGTTTGATCTTAAGTATGCAATGACGATGTCCGGCCCCGAGGCGATGGACGCACTCGACGATCACAGCGACAACTCTGCCGGCCCGATGGGGCCATCGCGGCTTGAACTCACCAAACCGGTGATCGCTGCAATCGCTGGCCCCGCGGTTGCTGGCGGAATGGAACTGGCGGCATGGGCCGACATGCGCGTGATGGAAGAGACTGCCTTTATGGGTGTGTTCTGCCGTCGCTGGGGCGTGCCGTTAATCGACGGTGGAACCCACCGCCTGCCGCGCCTCGTTGGTGAGGGCCGCGCGATGGATCTCATCCTCACTGGCCGCCGCGTTGACGCCGCTGAATGTCTGGCAATCGGTCTCTGCGAATACGTGGTGCCTGAAGGGCAGGCCCGCGCCAAAGCCGAGCAGCTTGCGCATGACATCTCCCGCTTTCCGCAGGGCTGTATGCGTGCCGACATGCGTGCCGCAAAGGCCCAACACGGACGCAGTGCCCGAGCAGCTCTGGCTGACGAATGGTCAGGCAGCAAGGCCGCATTATCCGAGGGCATCCAAGGCGCTGCGCGCTTTTCGTCGGGCAAAGGCCGCGGCGGCGATTTTTCAGAGATATAGAGCGACGCGTTAACTTTTGGCCGCAGTTTCTGCCGCCCAAAACTGTGCATACGCATTATGCACTATGGTATGCACTGAAATATGCACCCGAGTCACAGCCCCAAAGGGGCTGCGACTCAAAGGTTAACGAGCGCCTTAGAAGTTCAGCGAAATGTCGCGATGCTTGGAACTACATCCCGCCATATAGAGCGCTTGTGTGCGGTTCAAACGCGGCTGCGATCGCATACCAAGGGTGCCTTTGATACCGTCCAGATAGGCGCTCAATTCGGGCTTGAGACCAGCCGCATTTGCGCGCCAAACCTTCTGTTCGGCATAGGCTTCTGCGGCCTTGTCAAACTCGGTCAACGCCTTCTCGCGGTCAAACTTTTTGACAGTCAAAACCCGTCGTGCCTTGCCCAGCGCAGACTTCACATCGCCCGCACCTTCGACAGCATTGAACTTGGCTTCCAGCGCTTTGACGGTGTCTTCTGCCGCCGCATCGCCTTCCGCTACTGTGCTGATATAGCTGCGCATTTCACTCAACTCAGCCTCAAGTGCGGCAAAGTCTTCGTTGGCATTGAGCGTTGCCAGAACCTCGCTTGGTGCTTCCCAAGCCGTGTCGGCATTGCGGCGGTAAGAGGTGCGCGCTTTTTGCTCGGCAGTGGTCAGCTTCGCAAAGTCCTCGTGCACAGCTTCCCAGCTTTCAGGGATCTGCTCTTGAATATGCGTAACCTCGGCCAGCATAGCTTCGCGGCGGGCTTCAAGCCGCTCGCGGCGCGCGGCGTTTTCCTCGCCCCTCGCGCGACCAATCAGAACGCCTAGCTCTTTAGCTTCATCCTCGAGCTTGCGGATCTGCTTCTCAAGGCGGCGCACTGCTATCTGCTGCGGACGATACGCCCCGGCAGCGGCACCTACAGCCTCCTCGGCAGCCAGCGCAGCAGTCAGGTTTTCAACCGCCGCCGACCCTGCTTCAAAGCCTTTACCAAGGTCGCTTGCGAGCGATTTTGGCAGCACCGAAATATCCAGCCCCTGAGCCTTGGCGATAGCCGCCGAAAGCCCGTTTGATCCGCCTGCAAGTTCATTACCAACAAACTCTTCCATGCAGTATTGCAGCTTCGGATTGCGCGGCGGTGGCGCGTTATCCGACAGGAAAGACACGCGATTTGGCAGGTAATTCACCAGCGGCGGGTAGGCCCCGACCACGGCCAATGCGATGATCTGCAAGGTGATGAACGCGATTACACCTTTATACATTTGCACGGTTTTCACCACAGCAGGCGCAACCCCGCGCAAGTAGAACAAAGCAAAGCCGAAAGGCGGTGTGAGGAAGCTGGTTTGTATGTTCAAACCGATCATCACGCCCAACCAAACAGCGGTGATATTTGCACTCGGATCAGCCAGCAAAATCGGCGCGACGATAGGCACAACAACCACGGCGATCTCGATGAAGTCCAGGAAGAAACCTAGAATGAAAATCACCAGCATCACGATAACAAACTGCGCCCAGAAGCCGCCCGGAAGCGTGACCAGAAACTCGCGCACAAGCTCCTCACCGCCAAAGGCACGGAAGGCCGAAGTGAGCATCGCAGCGCCGAGCAGAATGATGAAAACCAGCGAGGTTGTCTTGGCGGTTTCCATCATCACGCCATCAAGTGTGCCGTGGGTTTTGAACACCCGCCAACCGCTCCAGAGAACAGCCGCAACAAGCAAAGCCGTCGCCAACAGACCAAGGCGAATACCAATCACGTCTTGAGCGCTGTCAATCAGCTTGGCGTTCATGTCAAAGTTGTTGAGCAGAAAGCCGAGCGCCACCAAAGCAACCAGCGCCATGATCGCCGGAATATAGGTGTAGCGTTTGTTGCCTTCGTGCAGCCTGTAGCCCGCCATGATCATCGCACCAGCGGCACCAATCGCACCGGCTTGGTTGACGGTCGCAACACCGGTGATGATCGAGCCGAGCACGAGGAAGATCAGTGTCAGCGGCGGAATAAGCGTGAGGGCGATCTTGGCCCAGAACGCGCCGTCAAACTTGCCTTCTACCTTCACAGCAGGCGCGGACTCGGGCTTAATAAATGCGTAACACAAAATGTAGAGCATGTAGATCAAGACAAGCAAAATACCTGGCACAAGCGCGCCAAGGAACATCTCGCCCGCTGACGTAGACGACACATCAAACGACGACGGCATCGAAAGCTCGCCAGTCGACACCTTATGCAGCGCTTTACGCGCGCCGCTGGCTTGGTCGGTCGCGCTGGCAAGTTGGTCAGCAAGGATGATCAATACAATTGACGGCGGGATGATCTGACCCAAAGTGCCTGATGCAGCGATTGTGCCTGTCGCCAGTGATGGCGAGTAGTTGTTGCGCAGCATAGCGGGTAGGCTGATCAGGCCCATAGCAACCACTGTTGCGCCAACGATGCCTGTGGTCGCAGCCAAAAGCGCGCCAACAAAAACAACCGAAATACCAAGGCCGCCGGGCACGGGGCCAAACAGTTGCGCCATCGCGACAAGCAAATCTTCCGCGATTTTCGAGCGCTGAAGCATGATACCCATGAAAATGAACAACGGGATGGCAATGAGCGTGTCTCGCTCGACTTCCCAGAACACCCCTCGCAGGTTTGTCACCCCCGCCGAGAGCCACTGTTGCGGCCCTCCCGAGTGGAAGAAGGCAGTCGTGTCACCTGCAAAGAGATAGCCCGAAACAGCCGCGAGCAAGATGGTGATAACCGCAGAGCCGGGCAGCGCGAAAGCGACCGGAAAGCCCGACCCCAGCGCAGTGGCCATCGTCACAACAAGAACGGCTAGAAAAAATAGTTCCATGGGTCCGCTCTCCTCAGTGGCCGGTTGGTGTGACGGTGCGTTGGCCGGGTTCGTCCCGCTTGTCTGCAACCGATTCAAGGAAGTAGCTGACAAACTGGATCAGCATGGTGATAGCGAAAACGCCGAGAAAGGCCGCCATCTGATATTTGACATACATGCCTGTCGGGCCTGATTGGGTGATCTCTATGTTCATCACTGGCGAGTTGATGATCGACTGTTTGCCGCCCAACCCGATCCAGATAATCACCCACATCGTCGCCATGCCAAGGAAGATCGACCCCCAAGCATTGACGAAGCCTTTTTTGGTGCGTCCAAAACCTGCGTAGAACACATCAACCCGCACATGCCCGTCTTCAAACAGCGTGTAGGCGCTGGCAAACAGGAACAGGGCCGCATACCAGTAGCGCACCAAGTCACCCATCAGGGCTTGCTCGTAAGAGAACACAAACCGTGACAAAACGATCGCCAGCTCGGCACTAACGATCAGCAAAGCAAGCCAGTGAAAAGCGGGGCCTTTGCCCCAGAACGCTATCAACGCTCCAAGGATAACCAGCGGCAAATGCACCCGCGGCCCGACAAACTGCGAGCGCGTCAGGCTACGCACCATTTCGTCGCTCACTACACCGTCAAACAGGCTCTCAACGCGGCCCAGCGCGAGGAGCGCATCAGCAAAGCCGATCAGTAGCACAATCCAGAAACAGGCGCGGATAAGGTAAGTGTTGAAGCGGTGGATTTTCATCGCATCCCAGCGCAATGCCTGTGTTGGAGTGCGGACAACATATGCAAGCGCCAGTGCAACGCAGACGACATAGAGCGCTATCGGTTGCCACATATCGGCACCCGCTTTTCCAGCCAGAACATCGGCGAGGTTTGGAACCTGCCAGCCGATGTTGGCGATGTTGTTGATCAGGAACGCTCCAAGGAAGCCAAGCATCCCCCAGCCGAACATGCGCGCTATAAGCGCAGGGTCACCGTCGCGTGAAATCTGCGTGGTCGCTGTCATGAAGTCCCCCTTCGAGAGCGCTGTTGGCTGGCCTCAAGGACTGTATCGTCCGAGGCATCCTAGCGCTAGTATTCTGTGATGGTGTAGAAAAACGGGGCCGCTTGGGCCCCGCTTTTACATGCTTAAGTTGAAGTTAGCTAATGCCCAGAACGCGGTTGCGTTGGTTCACAAACTGACCGTCAAAGTTTGACAGATACGTGCCGTAGTTGCGCAGCGCAGCTTGGAAGCTGTCGTCAATCTTGGCCGCAAGCGCTGAGTGCTCACGTGTTTCTGCAAACACTTCCGCTGAGGCTTCACCGAAGGCATCCCAGATGTCTTCGCTGAACGAGCGAACCTGAACACCATGCTCGTTAACGAGCTTATCAAGATACTCGCCGTTTTTGGCGACAGACTCTTGGTGCGCACGGCCCTGCTCTTCGTTGCAGGCAACTTCAAGAATGAGCTGCTCGTGGGCTGTAAGACCGTCGAACCATTCTTTGTTCATACCAAACGCGATGCTCGCGCTCGGCTCGTGCATACCGCCAGTGTAGTAGTATTTGGCTGCTTCATAGAACTTCATGAAGTAGTCATTATATGGGCCAACCCACTCAGTCGCGTCGATTGCGCCTGAAACGAGGTTTTCATAGATCTGACCGCCTGGAAGCGACACAGTTGAAGCGCCCATTTTTGACAGAACCTGACCACCAAGGCCGGGCATACGCATTTTGAGACCTTTGAAGTCGTCAGCGCTTTCCATCTCTTTGTTGAACCAACCACCAGCTTGCGTGCCTGTTGGGCCAGCTTGGAAGGATTTGATGCCATACTCACCCGAGATCTCGTCCCAGAGTTCTTGGCCGCCACCGTATGTGATCCAAGCGTTGCGCTCAACGACGTTCATGCCGAAAGGAACCGCCGTGAAATAGGCAAAGCCCGGGTGCTTACCGGCCCAGTAATAGTCAGCGCCGATGTAGGCTTGCGAGTTGCCTGAAGCAACTTCGTCAAAGCTGTCAAATGCACCGACGCGTTCGCCTGCGGCGAAGTATTCAACATTGAAAGCACCGTCACCAAGCTCGCCGATACGCGCCGCAAGGCGCTGGGCAGACACACCCAGACCTGGGAAGTCACGTGGCCAAGTTGATACGATTGTAAGCTGCTTGCCGCCTTGCGCGAGCGCAGGGGCTGCGAGAGCAGTTGCTCCGGCGCCAATGGCAGCACCTTTCAGAAATTTACGACGATCCATATTTATCCTCCGAGTTTTATGGTATTATTTGAGTAGCCCATTCAGGCCAGAGCTCCTCCGACGCCAATTACTAAGCATGTGGTTATGGAATACAACGCATTTTTCTCAATCGTGGTCAAAAAATATTACCAATGCTTAAAAAATAGTCAAAACACCGAGAATTACTCATGTTTCAGAGATGTTTTTGGTAAACATGTTTGCAAACTACGTGTTTTTACGGATTTGCACTTTGCTTTTGGCGAATCAAAATCTTCAGAACCCTGCACGTGCCCATGTCATCTGAACATCCGTCTCGACCGCACAAGGCCGCACAGCGCGCAATCGTTTCAAAGCCTCGCTCGGGTCTTCACCACTGTCGACCATTAAGCGAAGAACCGCCATGCCAGAGCGCCCGCATCCGGCCTTGCAGTGCACCAGAACACGCCCGCCGCCAGCCAGTGCCGAGCGAGCAGCCGTACTTGCGTCGGGCCAGAGCATTGCCGTGTCTGTGGCGGGGGCGCAGTAGTCCATCACCGGTAAGTGAAACCAACGACTGCCCATTGACTGGATGTCAATTCCGAAGGACACCGCACCCGTATCGGTCAGCTCTGCCTCGGTTACCATCGTTAGAACAAGGCTTGGCATGAACTCGCGGAATGACTGCATATCTTGCTGATACGTCCCGCTACGACCCGGCAATGAAGCAATCGCAACAGTGCCGCCGCCGACTGAAAGCATCGAAAGCACCAATGCGTTTTCTGTGTCAGGCTCAATCAAAGCCGTGCAGCACTAAAGGTGTCGCAGCTGTTGGCATCGCCACTTTTGTAACCGACGCTAAACCAGCGCTGCCGCTGCTCGCTTGTGCCATGCGTAAAGGTATGCGGCTGCGGCACGCGGCCAGCATTGCGCTGTAGCGTATCGTCACCGATCTGCTTTGCTGCGTTCAGTGCTTCCTGCAGGTCACCGCGCTCAAGTGTGCTGCTCACCGCCCGCGCCCAGACACCGCTCAGGCAGTCGGCTTGCAGCTCAAGCCGCACGGTCAACGCATTGGCTTCGGTCTGCCCGACAGCTTGCCGCCTTTGGTTAACCTTCGGCAAAATACCCAGCTCGTTTTGTACGTGGTGCGCCACTTCGTGCGCGATAACATAAGCTGCTGCGAAGTCGCCGCCCGCACCGAGCTTCTGTCGCATGGTCGTAAAGAACGCAGTGTCGAGGTAGAATTTCTCATCGCCCGGGCAGTAAAACGGCCCAGTGGCTCCGCTCGCGTTACCGCAGGGGCTGCTGGTAACGCCCGAATAGAGCACCATCACTGGCGGCTGATATGCCTTATCTGCGATCTGCGGGAAGACCTGCCCCCAAACCTGCTCGGTTGTGCTCAGCACTCCGGCGGCAAATTCGCCTTCGCGCTGTTCGGCCTCAGTAAGCTCCCGAGAGGCCGTGCTCTGCTGTCCGATACCGCCCTGCCCTTCAAGCAAAGGCGTCACGTCGATTCCCGCAAAGTAGCCGACAGCAAGAACGACCAACAGCCCCACACCGCCAAGCCCGGCCCCTTTGCCACCACTCATCTTGCGCCGGTCTTCAACATTCCGGCTTTTACGCACACCACGTAGTCTCATCTTACATCCCACTTACAAAACGCCCGTCGAGACTGACGCATTTCAGCGCCGCTGCCAAGCTCTCGCTTGCGAAAGTCAAACCTAAAGCTATGTTTACCCCATGTCTGACAAATCCGAAGAACTCTCAAAACAACGCACCGAATGGTCGGAAGACCGGACTCTGATGTCGTCAGAGCGCTCGTTCTCGTCATGGGTCGGCACTGGTCTTGGCTGTGTCGGCGTTGCGATAGGCTTCAACGCCGTATTTGGTGAGCTCTCACCTACATGGCTTCCCAAAGTTGTTGCCAGCTTGTTTCTTCTCGCGGGTCTGATCTTTGTCTGGTCTGCCCGCAACCGTGCTTGCGCCACGCGCGACCGCCTCAGCGAGAACGACACCGACACGGGCGGGCGGTTGTCATTTTCACTCATCGCACTTCTTCTCTCTTTCTCGATCATCGCTACCGGAGTTGTTCTCTGGAAGATTTGAACGGGTAGCGCTAGACCTTGCCACAGCGCCCCGCTACCTTGCCCAAAGCCGATTCCGAGAAAGCAGCCATGAGCGAAACAACCACACCAGCCTATCAAGTTCTCGCGCGCAAATACCGCCCCGAGACATTCGCCGATCTTGTCGGCCAAGAGGCTATGGTGCGCACGCTCAAAAATGCCTTTGAAGCTGATCGCATCGCGCAGGCTTTCATCATGACAGGCATCCGCGGCACCGGCAAAACCACGACCGCGCGCATCATTGCCAAGGGCATGAACTGCATCGGCCCTGACGGTGAGGGCAGCCCGACAACCGAGCCTTGCGGTGTCTGCGAGCACTGCACCGCGATCATGGAAGGCCGCCACGTTGATGTGATGGAAATGGACGCCGCATCGCGCACGGGTGTCGGTGACATCCGCGAGATCATCGATTCTGTCGCCTACCGCGCTGCTTCGGCCCGCTACAAAATCTACATCATCGACGAAGTTCACATGCTGTCCAACAACGCCTTCAACGCGTTGCTCAAGACACTCGAAGAGCCGCCCGAACACGTGAAGTTTATCTTCGCCACGACCGAAATTCGCAAAGTTCCCGTCACAGTTTTGTCCCGTTGCCAGCGCTTTGACTTGCGCCGTATCGAGCCCGAAGATCAGATCGGCCTGCTGCGCAAAATTGCCGATGGTGAAGGCGCGCAGATCGCCGAAGACGCCCTTGCGCTCATAGCCCGCGCCGCCGAAGGCTCGGCCCGTGACGCGACATCTCTGCTCGATCAAGCCATAAGCCACGGCGCCGGAGAAACCAGCGCCGACCAAGTCCGCGCCATGCTCGGCCTTGCTGATCGTGGCCGTGTGATGGATCTCTTCGAGATGATCATGCGCGGCGATGCCGCAGGCGCTCTCACCGAACTCGCCGCGCAGTATGCTGACGGAGCCGACCCCCTCGCCGTGCTGCGTGATCTGGCCGAGCTCACGCATTGGGTTTCTGTCGTCAAGATCACGCCTGATGTGGCCAATGATCCAACCGTTAGCCCCGACGAGCGCGCGCGTGGCCAAGGCTATGCCGACAGCCTCGGTCTGCGTGTTCTGGCGCGTATGTGGCAAATGCTGCTCAAGTCGCTTGAGGAAGTGTCCCACGCCCCCAACGCCATGATGGCTGCCGAAATGGCGATCATCCGCATGACGCATGTCGCCGACTTACCGACACCTGACGAGCTGGTCAAAAAGCTGGGCGACACACCACCGCCCCCGCCTCCTTCCGGTGGTGGCGGCGCACCTGCTCCAAGCGCAAACCAAGCCACAACAGCCATGAGCCATACAACCGCCGGCGGCTCTGGCAGCGGGTCAGGTGGTGGCGTCACCGCTCTTGCCCAAGCGCCGGAAGTGGCCCTCAGCCGTTACCCGACGTTCGAACATGTGGTCGAGTTGATCCGCGCCAACCGCGACGGCCTCTTGCAGATGGAAGTCGAAAGCGACGTGCGCCTCGTGTCTTACCAGCCCGGCCGCATCACCTTCGAGCCCGGCCCACGCGCCAAGCCCGACCTCGCCCAACGCCTCGGCCAACGCCTACAAGGCTGGACAGGCAACCGCTGGGTTGTCACCGTCGTGAACGAAGGTGGTGCCGAGAGTATCTTGGAAAAACGCAACGCCGCCACAAATGCTTTGCACTCCGAGGCGCGCGCACACCCGCTTGTCGCCGCTGTGTTTGCCGCCTTCCCTAAGGCCGAAATCATCAAGGTCCGCACCGAGGCAGATATCGCCGCCGAAGCGCAAGTCGAGGCGCTGCCTGAAGTCGACGATGAATGGGACCCCTTCGAAGAGGACTAGACCATGAAGACCAGTGCCCTGCACCCCGACTTCGGCCTCGTCGTTCACGATGTTGATCTCAACAGCGTCACCGATGAAACTTTCCCCGGCATCCGCGCCGCGTTTGAACAACACTCGGCGCTCTTGTTTCCCAAGCAAAGCATGGACGACGCCACACACACCCGCCTCGCAGAAATGTTCGGCCCGTTGGAAAACCGCGCCGCAATGGCCGCTGGCCGTGACGTCGAGTTTGAAGTTTCCGACGTGAGCAACGAAACCGAAACAGGTGTGCTCGACGCCGCAATAGCACATTGCACGCGCCCCGAGGCCGTCTATTCGCACCAATGGCAAGTCGGCGATGTGCTAATCTGGGACGAGCGTGCCGTCTTGCACCGTGGCCGCCCGTGGGACTATTCCGAGCCACGATCACTCAAGTCCATTTGCTGCTCGGTCCCAGAAAACGACGGGCTAAAGGCGGTCAAAATTGTCTGAACAGCGCTTCAAATTCATCGCGGAAGCGCATCTCGTGCTCAGGCACGAAGGCAAGCTTCTGATGCTCTTGCGCCAGAACACCGGCTACATGGACGGGCACTGGGGCCTTGTCGCGGGCCACGTCGACGGCGCAGAAACCTTCCGCCAGGCGATGCAGCGTGAAGCACTTGAAGAAGCTGGCCTCTCCATCGCTCTTGATGATCTGCACCTCGCCCACATGATGCACCGCAACTCTGACAGCGAACGGGTGTCACTCTTCTTCACCACCGAGCACTGGCAAGGCACTCCGACCAACATGGAGCCCGACAAATGCGCCGCGCTCACTTGGACACCCGAAAACGCGCTGCCCGACAGCACAATCCCCTACATCCGCGCCGCCCTCGGCTTCATCGACAAAGCGCAGCACTACTCCGAGTACGGCTGGTAACTTGCTCAAAGCCACAGCAAGGCTTATCTAACACGTAACGCACAAAAGGAGAGAGCAATGCTCAAAGGACTAGGCAACCTCGGCGACATGGCCGGCATGATGAAAAAAGCACAGGCCATGCAAAAGCAAATGGAAGAGATGCAAGAGCAGCTGCACGTTCTCATGGTCACAGGTGAAAGCGGCGCCGGCCTGGTCAAAGCCACCTGCACCGCCAAAGGCGAGCTCAAAGGCCTCGACATCGACCCCTCAATCTTCCAGCCCGACGAGAAAGAAGTCGTGGAAGACCTGATCCTCGCAGCGATAAAAGACGCGCAGGGCAAAGCCAGCCAACGCGCTCAAGACGAAATGACCCGCATCACAGAAAGCCTCGGCCTCCCCGCCGACATGAAACTACCGTTCTAACTTTTTCTTGGTGAAAATATCCTAGGGGGTTTGGGGGACTAGTCCCCCATCTAATCCATCAAAGCAACGAGACGCATGAACAACTCGACCCGTGACATCGACAGCCTGATCGAACTGATGGCCAAGCTTCCCGGCCTTGGCCCGCGCTCGGCGCGGCGTGCGGTGTTGCATCTTATCCGCAAGCGGGCACTCATGCTCACGCCTTTGGCCGACCTTATGCAAACCGTCGCCGTTACCGCCCGCGAATGTCTGCGTTGCGGCAACATCGGCACGGCGGACATTTGCGATATCTGCACCTCCCATAAGCGCGCTACAGGCGAGATCTGTGTGGTTGAGGATGTCGCCGATCTTTGGGCAATGGAGCGCTCGAACGTATTCAAGGGCCGCTATCATGTGCTTGGCGGCACGCTCTCGGCGCTTGACTCAATCGGCCCTGATGATCTGCGCATACCACAGCTCCTCAGCCGTATAGAAACCGAAGACGTGCAAGAGGTGATCCTCGCCGTCGGCGCCACAATCGACGGGCAAACCACAGCGCATTACATCGCCGACCAGCTTGAGGGGCGCGTTAAGCTCACCTCTCTGGCGCAAGGCGTGCCAATCGGCGGCGAGCTTGACTACCTCGATGATGGCACCATCACAGCTGCCATGACGGCGCGCAAAGAGATTTGACCTACTTCAAGTAGTAACCGCCGAACTCCTTCACCGCCGACATGCTGATCAAAGTCTTCATCTGCGAGACAGACGGTATTTCCGAGAGCCGGTTGCGATAAATGTCTTCGTAGTCTTCCGTGTCACGCACGGCGACGCGCATCAGATAATCAAACTCCCCCGAAATCAGATGACATTCCAGCACTTCCGGCATGGCTTTGATTGCGCTCTCAAATGCCCCGATGCATTCGCGTTGCTGGCTGGTGAGCTTCACTTCAATAAACACTTGCAGAAAAAGCCCGATCTTCTTGCGATCGAGCCGAGCCTCATATCCTGCAATGCTCCCGGAAGCTTCAAGCATCTTTACGCGCCTGTGACAGGCTGAAAGCGAGAGTCCGACACGCTCCGAAAGCTGCGCCATCGAGATATTCCCGCTTTTCTGGAGAATGGAAAGTATGGACTTATCAAGCGCATCCATCGGAAAAAATCCTAATATTGATCACAATGCCATTCATTTTTCTGAAATTTTCTCAAAATGCAAGAAAAAGAAGAAACATTCCTTTTAGATGTAAGTTACCTTAGGGTTGTCTTACGTAGGACAGTCTAGAAAAAAGGGAGGGATAAATGTCCCATACAATTATCGTCGGATACGACGGAAGCCGTGGATCGGAGAGCGCGCTGGCGTTTGCCGAAAAACAGGCCAAAGCAAGCGGTGCGTCACTTGTTGTTGCGCATGTTCTTGAGTGGTCACCATACTCGTTCCTAACTCCACAAGAGCTTGAGGAACGTCACAAGCGCCGTGGTGAAGAGCTGGCCCGTGCCGAAGAAGCCATTCTCGCACCGGCCGTCAAGCGGCTTGCAAAAAGCGGCATCGAAGTTACCACCGCGCTTAAGTATGGCAACATCGCCGAGGTGATCATCGACATCGCGAAAAACGAGAAAGCCGAAATGATCGTGATCGGGCGCACCGGGCACTCTGGCCTTTCCGCCCGCCTCTTTGGCTCCGTTGCAGGCACAATGGCACAAGCGGCACCCGTGCCGGTTGTCATCGTTCCATAATAGATAAAGGGACAGTTTAATGAAAACTCTATTCAAACCTGCGGCACTTGCCGCTGCTGCAACGGCCCTGCTTCCGCATGCCGCTGTAGCACAGTCGTTTGACGAAAAGGTCAACGCAGCCTTTGCCAGCTCAACCGGCTGGTTCGTCAATCTCATCTTTAGCCCGTTTCCAGGAACAACCTTCCCGTGGATCGTGATGTGGCTGGTTATCGCCGCATCGGTATTCACCTTATACTTCGGGTTCATCCAGTTCCGCGCCTTCGGTCATTCGATCTCGCTGGTCAAGGGTGACTACTCCGATCCGAACGATGCCGGTGAAGTCAGTCACTTCCAAGCCCTCGCCACGGCGCTCTCAGGCACGGTTGGTCTGGGTAACATCGCCGGTGTTGCGGTTGCTGTCGGCATCGGTGGCCCCGGCGCGACCTTCTGGATGGTGCTTGCGGGCCTGCTTGGCATGGCCTCAAAGTTCACAGAGTGCACCTTGGGCGTGAAGTATCGCAACGAGTATGCTGACGGCACCGTTTCAGGCGGCCCGATGTATTACCTCACCAAAGGCTTCGCCGAGCGCGGCCTGCCGGGTGGTAAGATCCTCGCTGTGATGTTCTCGATCTTCTGTATCCTCGGCGCATTCGGCGGCGGTAACATGTTCCAAGCCAATCAGGCGCACGCGCAAATCGCCAATGTTGTGGGCGACTACCCGGGTGTCATCACGGGTGTGATCTTCGCGGTAATCGTCGGCATGGTTATCATGGGCGGCTTGCAGTCAATCGCGAAAGTGACAGAAAAGATCGTGCCGTTCATGGGTGTGCTTTACGTGGTGACAGCATTGATCATCATCCTGATGAACTACGACAAAATCGGCTGGGCCTTCGGTCAGATCTTCGGCGGCGCCTTCACGGGCCTCGGTGTAGCTGGCGGTATGGTCGGCGCGTTGATCCAGGGCTTCAAACGGGCGGCGTTCTCGAACGAAGCCGGTGTTGGTTCTGCGGCGATCGCCCACTCGGCGGTGAAAACCAAAGAGCCGATCACAGAGGGTTACGTTTCACTGCTTGAGCCGTTCATCGACACCGTGGTGATTTGCACAATGACAGCTCTGGTGATCATCATCTCAGGCCAGCTCGTCGCCGATCCTGCAACAGGCATCTATATGCTTGATGAAGGCGCAAACACAATCAAAACCGTGGGCGACAACAAAGGCGTGGCCCTGACTTCGGCGGCCTTCTCGTCTGCGTTTGGTGGCTTCCAGTATGTGCTCGCTCTCGCAGTCGTCCTGTTTGCCTTCTCAACCATGATCAGCTGGTCCTACTACGGCCTCAAGGCTTGGACATACCTGTTCGGTGAAGGCAAAGGCAAAGAGATGACTTTCAAAGGCATCTTCTGTGTCTTCATCGTCATCGGTGCATCAGCAAGCCTCGGTCCGGTCATCGACTTCTCGGATGCCGCGATCTTTGCAATGGCTGTGGTCAACATCTTTGGCCTCTACTTCCTGATGCCAATCGTGAAGCGCGAGCTTGACAGCTATGTTGCGCGCCTCAAGTCAGGCGAGATCAAACGCTTCAAGTAAGCTCTGATCGAAACCAAAAGGAAGGCCGCCCTGATTGCTCGGGGCGGCCTTTTTTGATCGTAAAGCCTGTCGCCATAACTCTCATTCATTGGAGTGTGGCGACGCGCCCGAAACGCTGAGATATTACCCAGCAGCTCGGATCACGACAGCCGGAACAGACGGCTTTCGTATGATTTGAGGCAAAGGCGCGCGGTGTCGCCATAGCTGCCTTCGTGGCTGCGAAGCTCGGGGAAAAGCGTGAACAGCTCCTCGCGGGCCTTCAACTCAACAGCGTCAAGACCAGTGCCGCCAGGGTAGAAACTCTCGCTTGCAGCCCCCTCGGCATAGACGATCTCGTGTTGATCAAACATGATATGCACATAAGTCACGTCACCGCCGTGTTGCTCGACAACACTGCCGCCGTTCACAAGGTGCTTGGCCGAGGCCAGCACTTCGCTTTTGCCAAACAAGAGCGAGGCCTCAGCACCCTGAATAAGCATCCGGTGTTGTGGTGACACCAAGAGCTCGCGCTCGTTACCAACGGTGTTCGGAGCAAAGCGGATCGGAGCAAGCTTGCCCACCGCAGGCACAGTGCGCTTGCCAACCCAACTGATCGGTTGCAGCCCGTGGTCACGGGTCACAACCATGTCACCGATCGCAAGGTCAGCCACATCTCGCGCGCCCCTCGGCGTCGCTATGCGTGTGCCCTCTGTGAAACAGATGATCACGTTTTCGATCTCGTCAAAGTTCACAACTGTGCCATCAGACAGCGTTGCCGAGCCGCTCATACCGCCGCCAACGCCCGGGTCGGTGTTGGTGTAGGTGATGTCGCCAAAGTCGATCAGCCCGTTAAAGTCGAGCGTATCGCCTGCGGTTTCGCCGCCTTCGCCGCCCGTAACCGAGATCGTTCCACCGTTAGACCCGGAGATAGAGAAGTGGTCGTCTCCATCGCCGCCATGGGCCGTGTCCCCATCTTGCAGGAGTATTTGGTCGTCACCGGCACCGGCATCAATGTAGTCAGCGCCTGCGCCACCTGAAATAGTGTCGTTGCCAGCTCCGGCTTCGATCACGTCGTCGTCGTTGCCTGCCGCGTTGTCGCCTGCGTCAACCATGTCGCCGTCAGGGTCACCCGTGTAACTCCCGTTGATCACATCGCCGCCCGCCGTGCCGCTGACGATCTCGTCAGTGCCCGGAATGCCCAGAGCTTCCAGCGCACCGTAGCTGTCAACATCTGCCGGATCCACGCCAACCAGCGTTATGCTCTCACCATTCGGGAAGGAAAGGATAGCATCGCCTGTTCCGTCGCCGTTGGTATCGGTGACTGTCACATCATGCACATTCACAGGGTCGCCGTTCGCGTCGGTCAAGCCGCTTACATCAAGCTGATCATGGCCCGTGTAACTGCCGCCACCTAGATCGGTCGGAGCTTCAAAGCTCATGACGGTATCGTCACCGTCGCCGTCACTAAAGACAATGGTATCGACAGCATTATCACCGGCAAAGGTATCGCCGCTAACGTTAATATAGTCGTCGCCGGAACCCGAGTGTATGGTGTCCGCACCTTCGCCCGACTGGATCGTCATCTGGCTGGTTGAGGCATCCGCATCAATCAGGTCGTCGCCGGAACCCGTCCAAACACCTTCGATCTCCGAGAAGGTCGCAGTGCTGCTGCC
Organism: Lentibacter algarum; assembly: GCF_018860975.1. Classification (GTDB taxonomy): domain Bacteria; phylum Pseudomonadota; class Alphaproteobacteria; order Rhodobacterales; family Rhodobacteraceae; genus Lentibacter; species Lentibacter algarum_A. The sequence continues at coordinate 511,178 of NZ_JAHKQI010000005.1, read as the reverse complement.
ATCCGAGTAAGTGCCGGCCTCATCACCCGTGTAAATGACTGTCAGATCGTCGGTGACATCAGTGCCGCGAATGGAGTCATCATCATTCGCGCCGCCTTCGCCACCAACGATGGTATCGTTTCCAAAGTCGTTTGCTAAAATGAAACGGTCTTCGTCGTCACCACCATCAATGAGGTCATCGCCAGTGCCACCGTAGAACTCGTCTTCTCCGGCACCGCCTATCAGCGTGTCGTCACCAGTGCCGCCATGCAGATTATCATCGCCACTCTCACCGTAGAGAACATCGCTTCCGGCACCGCCTTCGACAATGTCATTTCCCGAGCCGGCCCAAACCGTGTCCGAACCCAAACCGGAGACAACACTATCATGTCCGTCGCCTGCGAGCACACTGTCGTTGTTTGAGCCATCCGACATATCATTGTTGTCGATCATATCCCCATCGGGATCACCCAGATAGGAGCTATCAATCGTGTCGCTGCCCGAGGTGCCTTCAACGATGTAGTCAGTGCCCGGAATGCCCAGAGCTTCAAGTTCGTCGTGGCTGTCAACATCGCTTGGGCTCACACCCACAAGCGTGACGCTCTCGCCGTTCGGGAAGGTCAGGATAGCGTCGCCGGTGCCGTCGCCGTTTGTGTCGGTCACGGTCACGTCAGTTACATTCACAGGGTCGCCGTTGGCGTCGGTCATGCCGCTTACATCAAGCTGGTCGTTGCCCGTGTAAGTGCCATCGCCGTTGTCTGTCGGCGCTTCAAAGCCGTCAACCGTATCGCTGCCAGAGCCGTCGGCCAGAACAACCGTGTCAGTGCCAGCACCCAGAACGATGTTCTCGATGTCGGCAAATGTAGCTGTGTCAGCGCCGGAGGTAACGCTGCCGCTCTCGGGGTTTGCGCTGGTCAGATCAACCGTGGTGTCAGTTGTGACTGCGCTCATGTCGAGCGTGTCATAATCAGTCGTGCCGCCGTCACCGCCGTCGATGGTGTCATCGCCAAAGCCGTTTTCGAGCAGGATCACATCTTGGTCGTCGCCGCCTTCGATGCTGTCGTCACCTTCGCCGCCGGAAAGCGTGTCATCGCCGGTCCAGCCCATGAGGCTATCGTCGCCCGCTCCGCCATCAAGGCTGTCATCGCCGAACCAGCCTTGCAGCGTGTCGTTGCCTGCGCCGCCGGAAACAACATCATCTGCATCGCCCGCATCAACGCTGTCGTTGCCGGCGCCTGCATCGATCGTGTCGTTGCCTGCGTAGCTGAACACAGTGTCGTCGCCCGCACCCGCCTCAACGCTGTCTTCATTGCCTGCTGTCTGGTTGTCGTTGCCGTCGATCACATCGCCTTCAGGGTCGGTGATGTATGTGCCGTCGATCAAATCGCCGCCAGCGGTTCCGTCAACAACGTAGTTTGGCATCGGAATGCCCATCGCTTCGAGCACTTCGGGGTCAGTGATACTGGCCTCGGTTACGCCGACAAGCGTGAGGCTCTCGCCGCTTGGGAAGGTCAGAACCGCATCGCCGTTGCCGTCGGTGCTCAGCGTCACATCATCGGTGTTAACAGGCGCGCCATTGGTGTCGACCAATGTGCTCACGTCAAGAACATCGTGGCCCGTGTAAGCACCAGCCGAACCTGTCGGAATGCTGAAGCCTTGTACCGTGTCAGCGCCGCTGCCCGTGCCCAGCACCAGAGTGTCATCACCGCCGCCGAGAATGATGTTCTCGATTTCAACAAAGCTCACTGTGTCAGTGCCGTCGGTAAAACTGCCCGTTTCGGGGTTGGCCGAGGTCAGATCAACTGTCAGGTCAGACGTTACGCCGCTCAGATCAAGGGTGTCACCGTCGGTTTCCTGGGCTTCTTCGCCTTCGATCGTGTCGTTACCAAAGCCGTCAGTATAGGTGAACGTATCATCGCCATAGCCACCCCAAAGGAAGTCATCGCCTGCGTCCGACGTAATACTGTCTTCGCCATAGCTGCCGCGGATCCAGTCGTCACCTGCGCCGCCCGAGAGCGTGTCGTTGCCTTCGTTGCCTTCAAGGTGGTCATCGCCGTCGCCGCCGGAAACAATGTCGTTGCCTTCTTCGCCATAGAGGCTGTCATTGCCTAGGCCGCCAGTGATACTGTCATCATCTTCGTTGCCGTAGATGCTGTCGTCGCCAGCGCCGCCATCGATGGTGTCATTGCCCATGCCTCCGCGCACGGTGTCGTCACCCGCATCGCTGTCAATGCTGTCGTTGCCCGTGTCACCGAGAACACTGTCATTGCCCGCGCCGCCGGAGAGCGCATCATCACCGATACCGCCGTCCAGAACATCGTCACCGGCTTCGCCAAAAATCGTGTCGTCTCCCGCGCCACCGTTGATGGTGTCGTCGCCGACAACGCCTTCGTAAAGGTAGATGTTGTCTATGGTGAGAACTGCAAAATTGCCGTTGAAATCGCTGTCTTGTAGCGAAAGCGAGATCGTCTCTATGTCGGTGGTCGGTGTGAAGGTGACAAACACCTGCCCCATCGTTCCGGTCGTGTAATCAACCGTCACATCTGTTGCACCAAGCAACGTCGCACCTGCTGGCCCGCCAGAGGCATTGCCTAAAGTCTGGCCCGCAGTTTCGTTTCCGTAAACCAGCAACTGAAGGTTATCGCCCGTAGGTGAGGAGTTGTTATACCCCCCCGAAGCGGCGTCCAGAACGATCGTGTAGGTGTTCCCGGCAATGAGCGGACTCGCAAGATCTTGTGAAATGCCCTCTTGGAAAGTCCCGTTACCGTTGTTGACCATGGAAACGTAATTGGTGCCATCGGTCGGGGCTGCGGCGGTTGAATACGATGCTTCGTAACCACCTTGCTCCGACAAATCAGGAGACGCCGTGTTCCAGTTATACCAATCTGAAAGGTTGTCTGCTTGGCCAAAGCTCGTCGGACTAATGCCTTCAAACGAACCTTGGGAAATATAATTCGAGTCGGAACTGGCATCTCCGTTGTCGCCGTGCAGCACATCATTGCCTGCGCCACCGTCGATGCTGTCATCACCTTCCATGCCGCTGACAATGTCGTTTCCGTCGTCTGCCGAAACCGTATCATCTCCCAAGCCGGCAATAATCGTGTCTTCGCCCGCGCCTGCTTCAATACTGTCATCATTTGAGCCGTCCGAATGATCGCTGTTGTCGATCATGTCCCCGTCAGGGTCAGTCGTATAGCTGGCGTCAATCAAGTCGCCCGCGGCTGTGCCTTCAACGATGTAATCAAGTCCGGGCGCTGGCAGGTTGAGGTTTTCGATCTCGCTAAAATTCACCGTGACGGTGTTGCCAGATGCATCCAGCAAGTCCACAGAACCCGACGTGCTGTCACTGTCCGGATCAACTGACTGCACCAGATTCGAGTAGCTTACCCAACTTGTCAGCGTGAGCGTGTCACTGTCTACGCCGCCCGTTCCGCCAGTCAGGGTAACGACCTCGCCATCAGCGTAAGCACCCGCAATGACGTGAATATTATCTTGGTCATCGCCCGCGTCGACAGTGTCTGCGCCGCTGGTCATCGAGATATAGTCATTCCCGGCACCAGCATCGATGCTATCGTCACCAGTGCCGCCGTAAAGGGCGTCGTTGCCGCTTCCGGCGTCTATCGTATCGTCGCCAGCAGCACCCCAGATGCTGTCATTGCCATCCGCACCGATGATGCTGTCGTCACCGTCGCCAGCGTTGATGTTGTCGCCATCAGCACCGCCATCAAGCGTGTCGTTGCCTGCGCCACCCTGAAGGTTGTCAGAGCCCGCACCGCCCAAGACGCTGTCGTGGCCCGCGCCCGCACTAACGTAATCGTCACCGTCGCCGCCTTCTACCGTGTCGTTGCCATTGCCAGCATAGATCTGGTCGTTGTCATCGCCACCATAGAGTCTGTCGTCGCCGTCATTGCCATAGATCGTGTCTTCACCAGCCTCGCCATAGAGCACGTCGTTGCCAGTGCCACCGCTGACACTGTCGTCGTCATCACCTGCAAAGATAGTATCGCGGCCAGAGCCGCCATCAAGCGTGTCATTACCATAGTCGCCGATGATCTGGTCGTTGCCTGCGCCGCCATCAATGCTGTCAGCCGCGCCGCCCGCGAGGCCGTCGTCGCCGTCAAGCGTGTCGTCGCCCGCGCCGCCCAGAAGCGTATCTGCCCCGTCAGAGCCGAAGACAGTATCGTTGCCCGTGCCGCCGAGCACTTCGTCGTCGCCAGAGCCCGCAAAAACGGAGTCATTGCCCGCGCCAGCGTCAACAGAGTCCGTGCCAGTTCCCGCTTCAACCGTGTCATCACCCAGACCAGAAATGATCGTGTCATTGCCCGCTCCGGCGTGCACGCTGTCATCGTTCGAAAAGTCTGTGTGGTCGCCGCCGTCGATAACATCGCCTTCGGAGTCGCCCGCATAACTTGCGTCAATGAGCTCCCCAGCTGACGTTCCCTCAACGACATAGTCGCTCAGGTTAAGCTCATAGCGGGTTGCGCTCATACCGTAAGTATCTGTCCCACCTGAAGGCGCCGCTGTTCCGAGTGTAACAGATTCGATCGGCCTTGCTTCGAGCGCATTAGAATAGGCGTTTGGCCCGGAGGTTGGCGGCAACAGGTAGAGGTTGCCTGCGGTGTCTTGCATTACAATCGCGTTCACAGTGGCCGTTGAACCATCTGTGTAGGTGATCAGCGTGTTGTTATAGAGCATCGTGGCGTCATGCGTTTGCACAGGGCCGCCGTCTATTGAAAATGTCTCGTTTGCTGTCGAGTTGTTGGAATCATAGGCTGTCGTCGACGTGCCGCCGTTCCAGTTATTTGACGGATTGTCAGACAACTCTTGCAGGTTGAAGGCTATCTCATCTCCCGGGCCACCGAAGGTAAGTGTCTCAAGCGCAGCGTGGTTCTCAGAGGTCAGGTTGCCTTCTGTGGTGTCGATCTCAGGCGCAGTGCCGAGGTAAAATAGGCTGAATGTTGTAGGCATCTGTTAACCCTCACTCTTTGACATTTGCATTGAGATAGGGCGCACGCCGCCAAACGCGCTCTGCAAAACAGAACCGTTGCGACATTGTACCGCGATGCGTGGCGTCCCAACAGGACGCGGGCAGGACTCATAAGCAAGCTGCATTGCTATCACCTCAAATTTTGACGCACTTCTAGCGTATTCAAATGAGGTTATGCGCGGTGAACGCGTCATCGGTTTGAGCAAATCGGGGCATCAATATGGTAAGTTGCAACGGAGTAAGCGCTTTGCGTTAAGCACGGGTTTGGTTTCGCAACTCTTGCAAAACTGGCTTCTATTAGGGCCAATTCGCGCACCACTCGCCTTTAGCGAGTTAAAATCAGGCGCGTGTTCGCTCTCCGGCTCCGCGCAATCGTGGCCAAAGCTGGGCCTGCTAAACTAGTCATGGGGAAAGTTGGGGGCGCATCTGCCGAAGTAGGGCAGATGCGCGAAAGTCTTACTTGTCGTCTTCGTCGTCAGGCAGATTGAAGAAGCTGTCAGCATCACGGCTATCGTCGTGTGTGACTATTTCTTTTCGTCTTCGTCGTCGTCTGGCAAGTTAAAGAAGCTGTCGGCATCGCCAAGTGGCTCTTCTTTCTCGTCGGCATCCGAACCGCCAAGCGAGAAAGTCTCAAGGCCTTCAATCGCTGTCGGGATCTTCGGCTCGGCATCCATGCCAAGGCTCTGTTCGATGCCAACCAGCTTGCGCCGCTCGTCGTCAGACATAACCTCACCGCTAGCCGCTTTCTTGGCGGCGGCTTTTTGCACCGCGGCGTCAAGCTCGCTTTGCTTACACAGTCCAAGCGCAACAGGGTCGATCGGGTCGATATTGGAAATATTCCAATGCGTGCGCTCGCGGATCGCCTGAATGGTCGGCTTGGTTGTGCCGACAAGCTTTGACACCTGCGCGTCGGTCAGCTCGGGGTGAAACTTCACCAGCCAAAGAATAGAAGCCGGACGGTCTTGTCGTTTTGACAGCGGCGTATAGCGCGGCCCGCGACGTTTTTCTTCACCAACAGCCGAGGCGTAAAACTTCAGCTTAAGTTTGTGCATCGGGTTGTCTTGCGCAGCATTGATCTCTTCCTGCGTCAACTGGTTGTTGGCGATCGGGTCAAAGCCCTTCACACCGGTCGCCACATCACCGTCAGCGATGCCTTGCACTTCAAGCTCGTGCATGCCGACAAAGTCAGCGATTTGCTTGAAGTTGATCGTTGTGTTGTCGACCAGCCAGACGGCTGTGGCTTTGGCCATAATCGGTTTGTCAGACATGATATCCTCCATCAAAAAACATTGGCCCGCATACAACTGTCCTGCGCTCTTGAATTGAGCGAGCCTTTTGAGGGGCTCAGGTTACCGTTGTAGGGGAACTTGCCTGCTATATAATGCGCGATGATTGATAAGGAAAGAGTGAATGCGCATCGTTTTAGCAGGGGTTTTGGCGGTTTTGGCAGGGTTTGCCCTCGCCAAGGGCGAAAAATCGGGCCAGTTTGACTATTACGTCATGGCGCTGTCGTGGTCACCAAACTGGTGCGCTTTGGAAGGGGAAGCCAAAGGCTCGCCGCAATGCGACGAAGAACACGGCTGGGTGCTGCATGGACTCTGGCCGCAGTTTCACCGCGGCTGGCCGTCGTTTTGCGCAACCTCCGAGGCGCAACCCTCCCGCAGCATGACCCGTGATATGGCCGACATTATGGGCACATCAGGGCTGGCTTGGTATCAGTGGAAAAAGCACGGCGTCTGCTCGGGGCTTTCCGTTGCCGACTACTATGCGCTGTCGCGTGAAGCTTACAGAAAAGTCGTCCGCCCTCCAGTGTTTCGCAAACTCTCGAAAGCGATCACCCTGCCCGCGTCTGTCGTCGAAGAGGCGTTCCTAAAGGCCAACCCACAGTTCGAGGCCGATATGGTCACAGTGACCTGCAAGGCCGGCCACATTCAGGAGGTACGCGTGTGCCTGTCAAAAAACCTCTCACCCGTGCCCTGCGGCCGCGATGTGGTGCGCGACTGCACACTCAACAATGCGCGGTTTGAGCCGATCGACTAGGCAACCTTGAGGACAATCTTGCCGATATGCGTGCTGCCTTCCATGCGTGTATGCGCAGCAGCCGCGTCAGCGAGGGGGAATTCCTGATCCATCACAGGAGCCACAGTGCCGACAGCAAGCAGCGGCCAGACCTTTGCGCGCAACTCGTCGGCGATGCGGGCTTTGGCGAGGTCAGATTGCGGGCGCAGGGTACTGCCTGTCACAGTTAGGCGGCGCGCCATGATCTGGGCGAAGTTAAGTTCGGCTTTCGGGCCCGTGAGAAAAGCAATGTGAACCATCCGGCCATCGTCGGCCAAGGCGCGGATGTTGCGCGGGATGTAGTCACCGCCGACCATGTCGAGGATCAGGTTCGCACCGCCTTCGCTCTTCAGCACTTCAACGAAGTCTTCTTCGCGGTAGTTCATTACCCTGTCTGCACCAAGAGCGGTGCAAGCCGCGGCCTTCTCTGCGTTGCCAACGGTGGTAAACACCCGCGCGCCAAAGGCTTTGGCAAGCTGGATCGCCGTTGTGCCAATGCCCGATGAACCGCCATGCACCAAAAAGCGCTCACCCGCTTGCAAGCCGCCGCGCATGAACACGTTTGTCCAAACGGTGAAAAATGTCTCGGGCAGGCAGGCAGCCTGTTTGAGGCTCAGCCCCTCAGGCACGGGCAGCGCATGTGCGGCAGGCGTTGTAACGTATTCGGCATAGCCACCACCCGGCAGCAGGGCGCAGACTTGGTCGCCGACTTTCCACTGTGTGACACCCGCGCCGAGGGCTGCGACTTCTCCGCTGGCTTCCAACCCCGGCAAGTCGCTCGCGCCTTTGGGCGGGGCATATGCGCCTGCACGCTGCAAGGCATCTGGGCGGTTCACACCAGCATAGGCAACCTTGATCAGGATCTCGCCATGCGCGGGTTTTGGCACCTCGCGTTCGGCCAGTTGCAACACATCGGGCGCACCCGCTTTGGTGATTTCGATAACTCGCATGTCTTTGCTTTCTTATTTGTTCATATGACCGGGCATGTCAGCACGGCTTTGAGGCGCGCGCACTGCCTCTGTGAATTTGTCGAGCAACCCACCGAGCAGCTTGCTTTTGCGAATGCCCGCCTTGGCTTGTTCAATCTGCATGACGTTCTCGATCCGGCGATCAAGAAATGCCCACGTGGCCTCATGGCCTTCACTGGTGTCACCGAGCCAGAACAACAGCGTCGATGAGTAAACCCCCGAAAGCGTCGCGCGTTTTGTATACCAGTTGAGGTCTTGCGAGGTGTCGTCCAGCGCTTCCCAGATCATCCCGCAGGTGTTCCAGACAAGCCGCGCACCGTCAGGCGCATAGTGAGGCAGCGCAAACAGCGTCATACCACGGCGGACGAGCTCCTTGTCTTCAACCGCCTCTAGCCGGTAGCGCACTGCCAAAGCCACGCGCTCGCGAAACTTGAGCTCGCTCAAATCAGCCTGCGAAAGTCGCTCGAGCATACGTGCATCGCCGCGCTCGTGATAGGCCACCGCCAAGTCAGCCGCGCCACGCGGACACAACCCACGGGCCAAGGCAGGCTCAACCCCAGAATCAGCCAAAGCCGCGTCAAAACTCGCCTCGCTCCAGCCGTCAAAGGGCACATGCAGCAAGGCCGCATCAAGAAGTTTGTCTTTTATATCAGCCATCAGAGCCTCCATTGCGCTCATACTAGACAAAACCGCAGGGGTTTGCTATACGCCAGCTTCCTGCAAATCCTTGCAACTTCAAACTAGAAAGGTGGTGAAAACCACATGCAGGTTAGTGTTCGTGAAAACAACGTAGATCAGGCGCTTCGTGCCCTGAAGAAAAAGCTACAGCGTGAAGGTGTTTTTCGTGAGATGAAACTTCGTCAAGCATTCGAAAAGCCCTCAGAGAAAAAAGCACGCGAGAAAGCTGAAGCTATCCGCCGTCAGCGCAAGCTGGCACGCAAAAAAGCCCAGCGCGAAGGTATGATGTAAGTCATCCCCTCAACTCAGAGCTTCTCTGACACACACAAAGAATAGGCCCCCGGAGTGCAAACTTCGGGGGTTTTTTCGTGAGCAGAACCGCGCAAATGAACTGGCGCTTGCTAGTGTGTAACCGCAGCTTCGCGGAACTCTTTCACCAGAAAATCAATGAACGCGCGCGTTTTCGGGGCCAGATTGCGCTTGTCAGCAAACATGACAGCAATGTCCGTGCTTGGCGGGGCATATTCCGGCAGAACCGGAACCAGCTCTCCTGTTCGAAACTTCTGATCAGCCATATATCGCGGCAACCGCGCGATGCCTATGCCCGCAAGCGCGGCGCGGTAGATCACATCAGTGCTGTTGCCCTCAAAGTTTCCCTGCACATCAAAGGCCTTGCGCACGTCGCCTTCAGTAAAGCTCCAGGAGTTCCGCGTTCCGTTACCTGCAATTCGCAGGCAGTTGTGCTGCGCGAGCTCGGCAAAACTGGCAGGGCTGCCGTGTTTCTCAAGATAGCTCGGTGACGCACATAAAACACGGCCACTTCTCATAATACGGCGGATAACGATGTCAGGGCTCTTGTGCTGCTCGGCAAAGCAGATGACGGCATCAAACCCTTCACTTTGCAAATCGACAGTCCTGTCTGTCAGGTCTAACGACACCTGAACTTCGGGGTAGGCCTCCAAAAACTTGGGGATGGCCGGAACCAACTGTGATTTCCCGAAAGCAACACTCGAAGCGACTCGCAGCTTGCCGCGAGGAACCCCGTCAAAGTTTGCAATCAAGGCTTCAGCTTCTTTGAACTTCTCGGCCATCTCCTTGCATTTCTCATAGAACTCCTGGCCTTCTCCGGTCGGAGATACGCCGGTTCTGGTTCGGTTTAGCAGTCGGTAATGCACCTGATCCTCCAGCAAACCGATCTGCTTGCTCACCGCAGAAGGTGTCTGCCCCATTGAGCGCGCCGCCGCCGAAAAGCTCCCCTGCTCGACAACTGTCGCAAAGATCAACATCTGGGCCGATATATCCACCTTAACCACCTACCTGTTCCAAATCGGAACGGCTCCTGTTCCAAATTGCTAAATTGTGAGCGCTATCGAATTCTTCTATTTCTGCATTGCAGCACAAATGTTGCATCGCAGCAATAGACAGGAGGCCATCATGGCGACGACACAGGTAAATGGCAGGCTAGAGCACAGAATAGATGCCGGACGCTCACTTTTTAGCCATATACAGGGCCAACTACGCAAGGCACTGGCAAGGCGCAAATCCTATGTCAGCACTTGCAACGGGCTCGGAGCACTGTCTGATCGCAGTCTGAAAGACCTCGGCATTCCGCGTTGCAGCATTAAAAACTTAGCCAAGGAGGCAGCAGATGACTCTTAGTTCACAGGTTAGCGCCCCACACCGCCGAATCCATGAGGATTCTCCCTTTCAGAGCGCACTTCGTCACTTTTCCTTCCTTTCAAGGTTCGGGCGCGCCACGAAAGCCAAACTCCACACCGGGTTCATGGTTTTTCAAACCGCCCGAATGATGTCGGTACTTTCGAGCATGAGCGACTATCAACTCAAGCAGATCGGCATTTCCCGCTCCGACATCCCGAACTACGCAGAAGTTCTGGTCGCAGGCGAACAGTAACAAACGAAAAGTGCTGTCCCTCGCTCCTCCCAGAGTAAGGCAGCACGAGCAGCGGCGAAAATTCAACAAGGAACGCCAATGCATAGGGCCAGCATCTTCACCTCCTCCCGAAGATGCTGGCCTCGGTTTTCAGCCAAACAGGTGCTGTATGACGAACCACAAGAGACGCGCGACAGATCTCACAATTCGCCGGCTTCACGCCAATGATAAATCCATCATTTGCGATCACCTGCAAAGGCTCGACGCCCCGTCGCGCAGAGCACGGTTCTGCGGAGCGATCAGCGATGGCGGGGTCTCCAGATACGTTCAAAGCATCAACTGTAGCGACAGCATCGTTTGCGGCGCCTTCGTCAACGGGGAGTTGCGCGGTATTGCCGAGCTTCACGAAACCTCCCCAAACTGCGCGACAAAAACCGAAGCGGCCTTTTCGGTTGAGGCCGACTGGCAAAACATCGGAATAGGAGACGCCCTGTTCGAGCGTGTGGTTGCAATGGCGCGGAACAGAAGCGTCCGCACGATCCAGATCGTATGCCTTAAAGAAAACCTGCGCATGAAACACCTCGCCGCAAAACGCGAGGCCCGCTTCCTTCGCAATCATGAAGTGGTCGAAGCCACGCTTCACCCACGGCGGCCAACGCCAATGTCATTGGCCCAAGAAATTATCAGAGAAATGTCGGGCGTCCTCCACCGCATGCACGCGCAGTAGTGCCTTGGAGCACATACCGCTGAAGCCAAGCATCAGTTCAGGTGCCCCCGCGCGCCCCTAACGGCTGCCCTCATACACCCGCGGGTTGATCACACTTGCCTTCACAGCCGCACCGAGAACCTCAACAAAAAGCTCTTGCCCTTCACTTTCCAATCCAAGCTCGACAAACGCCATGGCGATGTTCTTGCCCGTTCGATGCCCCCAGTCGCCCGACGACACCGTGCCGACAACGCGGCCTTCGTGCAAAACAGACGCGCCGCCATGCGCAGGAGCATGATCGCAATCAACCTCCAAAGTCACCAGTTTCACTTTCGGCTCATGCTTGGCCAAGGCCTCTTTGCCGGTAAAGTCTTTCTCCATCTTCACGAATGGCGCGAGCGCTGTCTCATAGGGGCTAAACTCGGTAAGCAACTCGGCCTTCCAATGCATAAAGCCCATCTCAAGGCGCATGCTTTCAACAGCGCGCGAACCAAACAACCGCAGGCCATGGGCCTCGCCCGCTTCACGAAGTGCTTTATAGGCGGCGTGCAAGCCAGAGTTCGGCACATGAATCTCATAGGCAAGCTCGCCCGAGAAGCTCACCCGCATAACAACTACAGGCACATGCCCAACATGCGCCTCGCGCAGCGCCAGCCATTTGAACGCCTCGTTGCTCCAGTCGCCCCGCGCAGCGCCTGACAGCACATCCCGCGAGTTTGGCCCCGCGATAACCAGGATGGTCATGTCGTTGGTCAGTGACCTAATCTGCACATCTTCATCGGCCTCGATATGCTGCGTCAGCCAGTCCATATCGTGAAACTCACTCGCCGCCGCCGAGCCATACCAGATGCGCCCTCCGCTCAGGTTCGCAACCGTCGCCTCGGCCTTGATCATGCCCTGATGGTTGAGTAAATAGCTCAGCCCGACACGCCCCTCATTGCGCTGCAAGCGGCCGCAAGTCATGCGATCAAGGAAGTCGTGCGCCCCCGATCCGGTGATCTCGAACCGGTTAAAGCCGCTCACTTCGGTGATGCCGGCACCGCTCTGCACGGCGCGCACCTCGTCGCCGATGGTGTCAAACGCGTTGGTAAAGCGAAAGCTGTGATCTTCCTCAAAGTCAGGCGCCGGCTTGACATACTCCAAACGCTCCCAGCCGTTGACCGTGCCAAAATGCCCGCCCTCGGCTTCCAGAACTGCCGTCAAAGGCGTGGTCTTCATCGGCCGACCGGCAGGCCTGTGTTCATGGGGGAAGTGAAAGCGGAACTCGTTTTGGTAATCCTCAATCGCCTTCAGCGCCGTCAGCTCAACACTCGCGTGCCCCGTAAAGCGCCGCGGATCAATGCACCAGGTGTCATATACTGCCTCGCCATGCGCGATCATCTGCGCCAGCAGCCAGCCATGCCCGCCGCCTTCCCCAAGCCCGGCCCGCAGGCCCGTAATGCAAAACGCATTGCGCTTGCCCGGGATCGGCCCAACCAGCGGCGCGCCGTCAATCGTGTATGTAATCGGCCCGTTCACAATCGTATGAATCCCAACTTCCCCAATCGCCGGCATCCTTGCCATCGCGCCTTCAAAGGTCTCGATAACGCGCTCCGGGTCATCAGGGCTGAGAGAATTGCTGAAGTTCGGATCAATCCCGTCCATGCCCCATGTTTTGCAGCCCTGCTCATAGAACCCGATCAGCAAACCGTTCTTTTCCTGCCGCGAGTAATAGTCAGAAATCGGGCAGCGAATAAGCGGCATGCGGTGCCCCGCATCCTCGATCGCCTTGATAGGCTCGGTCAGAAAATACTGATGCTCCATGCTGGCAACAGGCAGGCTCACGCCCATCATCGCGCCGATCTCGTTGCAACGGTAGCCGCCCGCATTGACCACGATCTCGGCATCAATGTCGCCCTGCTCGGTGTGCACAATCCAACTGTGGTCTGGCCGCTGCGTCAGCCCCGTCACCGGCCTGTGGCGCAGCACTTTTGCCCCCGCCTTTCGCGCCCTCCGCGCCAAAGCTTGGCAAAGCTGCGCCGGGTCAATATCACCATCAAGCGGATCCCACAAACCGCCAAGCAGCCCGTCCGTCACCAAAAGCGGATGCCGTCGCGCGCATTCTTCAGCATCAATCACCTCAAACTCGACACCCATGCCCTTGGCCATCGAAGCAAAATGCCGGTAGCCCTCCATCTGCTCTTGAGTGTTGGCAAGGCGAATGCCCCCATCAGCATGGTGGTAGTTGATCGGATAATCCGCGTCCTCCGACAGCTCCTTATAGAGCGCAATCGAATGCGACTTGAGGCCAACCATCGTCTGGTTCATGCCAAAGTTCGTCACCTGCGCCGCCGAGTGCCACGTCGTGCCGCTGGTCAGCTCGTCGCGTTCGATCAGAACCGCATCAGTGATGCCTTCCTGCGTGAGGTGATACAGCGTCGAACACCCCGCAATCCCACCGCCAATAACCACAACTTTCGCACTGCTCACCATGTTGCTCTCCATTTTTGTTCTCATGATGAAGTCGCAGAATTGCGAGGCTGACAAGCCGCCTTTTTGCGTTTTTTCACTCTCGAATTCGAGTTTCAGGTTTCCCGAAAACCGCAGCCCCGCGCCAGCGCACATCACGTTTGCGTTTTTGCCCCTGTCATTCGCCGTGGTTTTCATTACCTTCACCAATGAAACACCAAACAGGACAGTTAACATGAGCGATACATACACCCCCCCCAAAGTCTGGACATGGGATCAAGAAAGCGGCGGCCGCTTTGCCTCGATCAACCGCCCCATCGCAGGCGCCATCAGCGACAAAGAGCTGCCGGTCGGCAAGCACCCGCTGCAACTCTACTCGCTGGCAACGCCCAATGGCGTCAAAGTCACCGTTCTCTTGGAAGAGCTGCTCGCCGCTGGCCACACTGGTGCAGAATATGACGCATGGCTGATCAACATCGGCGATGGCGACCAGTTCGGCTCGGGCTTCGTTGAGATCAACCCAAACTCCAAAATTCCGGCGCTGATGGATCACTCCGAAACGCCGCCACGCCGGATGTTTGAAAGCGGCAGCATCCTGTTGCAACTGGCCGAAAAGTTCGGCGCCTTCATCCCGACAGACGCGGCCGCGCGCGGCGAATGCCTCAACTGGTTGTTCTGGCAAATGGGCTCAGCGCCCTACCTCGGCGGCGGCTTCGGGCACTTCTACGCCTATGCGCCTGAAAAATACGAATACCCGATCAATCGCTTCGCCATGGAAGTCAAACGCCAGCTCGACGTGCTCGACCGCCGCCTTGCCAACAACACCTACCTCTCGGGCGAAGACTACACCATCGCCGACATGGCCAACTGGGCGTGGTATGGTCAGCTGGTGCTTGGACGCCTCTATGAGGCCGCCGAGTTCCTTGACGTCGCCAGCTACAAAAACGTCACCCGCTGGGCCGAAGCAATAGACGCGCGCCCTGCCGTCAGCCGTGGCCGCATGGTCAACCGCGCCTTTGGCGAGCTTTCCAGCCAACTACGCGAGCGCCACGACGCTTCTGATTTCGAGACGAAAACCCAAGATAAACTGGAAAGCTAAACTGGAAAGCTAAACTGCGCCGCGCTTCCAACGCGCGGTTGCCTCATAGATACGTCCAGCAAAGCGGCGAGCGGTGATCACATCGCTCGCCCTTATCATTTGCGCCTTATCGTGCACCGATGTCGCGCCCATCCCAAGGCAAAACCCGTCCTCATTGATGCCAACCTTCTCAGGCTCAACAGGCGCACCAATGTCATCAAGCCCAACCCAGATCATCCCGTGTTGCGCCGCAAACACCGCCATCTGCATCAGCGAGTTAAGCTTGTCGCCGCTCGGATACGTGGCAACAGTCATCCCTGCCGCGATTTTGCCTTGCCAGCCGTCGGCACTGCCCCAAATATCACTGCTCGCATCCATGAACGCCTTATAAGGCGCCGAGACACTGCCCATATAGGTCGGCGCGGCGAACACATGTGCATCCGCGCCCCGCATAGCATCCCAGTCAGCCTCCTTGAAATTTTCGACATTGGCGACATGCACCACAGCACCCAGCTCAACCAGCGCTTCGGAGAACACCTCAACCAAACGCCGCGTGTGGCCGCTTCCGCTATGATAGCTCACGACGATCTCGACCATAGGCACTCCCTTACTCTTTTTCTTGGTTAAAACATCCCGGGGGTCTGGGGGCAGCGCCCCCAGCCGGTCGCCTGCACAAGCAGGCGAAACACCTCATCCACGCACCATCATATCGGCAATTTTCTCAGCGATCATGATCGTCGGTGAGTTGGTGTTGCCGCTGATAATCTTCGGCATAACGCTGGCATCCACAACCCTTAGGTTGCCAACTGCCTTCATCCGGCACGCCCCGTCCAGCGGCGCGTCCGGCTCTTGCCCCATCCGCACCGTGCACGTCGGGTGAAAGATCGTCGTGCCGATATCCCCTGCCGCCTGAACAAGCTCGCCGTCGCTGTCCACCCCCGCGCCGGGCAACATCTCTTCCGGCTGATACTTCGTCATCGCGTCCGCCGCCATCAACTCGCGCACCTGCCGGATCGCCGCAACTGCAACCGCGCGGTCGCCCTCGGTGCTCAGGTAGTTCGGCGCAATTTTCGGCGCATCCTTCGGGTCAGCGCTGGCAATGTGCACCGTTCCAACGCTCTCGGGCCGCAAGTTGCACACGCTGGTCGTCATCGCATCAAACGGGTGCAAATCCTCGCCAAACGCACCAAGCGACAAGGGCTGCACATGATACTCCAGATCAGGGGTCTCAAGGTCAGGCCGGCTCTTGGTAAACGCACCAAGCTGGCTCGGTGCCATGCTCATCGGCCCGCTGCGTTTCAGCAGATACTCCAGCCCGATCTTGGCCTTGCCCCACATCGACCCGGCCAATGTATTCAGCGTCGTCGCATTCTTGAGCTTGAAGATCGTCCTGAGTTGCAGATGGTCTTGAAGGTTCGCGCCGACACCTTGCAGGTCTTGCTGCACCTCAACGCCATGCTCTGCCAAAAGCCCCGCCGGCCCAAGGCCGGAAAGCTGTAATATCTGCGGGCTGCCAACTGCCCCCGCACTGAGCACCACTTCACCGCCACAGCGCGCGGTCGTCACGTCATTTCCGTGTTCGTATTCGACACCAACCGCGCGCCCGCCTTCCAGCACCAACCGCCGCACATGCGCGCCTGTGACTGTCTCTATCATGCCCTTGGGTGCACCGCGCAAGAACGCTTTGGCCGTGTTGATCCGCCAGCCGCCGCGCTGGTTGACCTTAAAGTAGCCGACACCTTCGTTGGTGCCGCGGTTAAAATCATCAACCTCCGGCAAGCCCCAAGCAACAGCCCCATCACGCCAGTCATCCAGCAAGTCCCAATGCAGCCGCTGCTCTTCTACCCGCCAAGGCCCGCCTTCGCCGTGCAACTCATCCGCGCCGTCATGGTAATCTTCCGATTTCTTGAAGTAAGGCAGCACATCGTCCCAGCCCCAGCCAGTGAGGCCCATCTGCCGCCAGCCGTCATAGTCCGCCGCCTGCCCGCGAAGATAAAGCATGCCGTTGATCGAGGAACACCCGCCGAGCACCTTACCGCGCGGATACAAAAGCGAACGCCCGTTCAGCCCCGCCTCCTGCTCGGTGCGAAAGCACCAATCTGTGCGCGGGTTTCCGATGCAATAGAGATAGCCCATCGGGATATGCACCCAGTGGTAATTGTCACGCCCGCCTGCCTCAAGCAACAACACTTTGCGCCCCGCATCCGCCAGCCTGCGCGCCATAACACAGCCTGCACTGCCCGCGCCAATAACGATGTGATCAAATGCCATTGGGTTACTCCTTTAGAAAGGCAACGTAACCTCCCGTACAGGTGGAGCAAGCCTAAAGCGTTTGCGCTGCGATCTCTAACAGCAGCCCAGCGTCAGCGCCTCGGTGTAACTGAGCACTGGCCGCACCGCGCGGTAATCCGGCAACGAGGTCTGCAAGCGCGGCTCGACAATGTCGAACATGCCTTCTGAAGGAAGCAAGCTTTCACAACTCGCGCCCTCAGCAAACACCAGCGTGTGTTGCCTTAGCAAAATGTGCACGTAACTTACCCGCTCGCAGGGCGCGAAGCATACCCCCCGCCCATCGACCAGCGCTTTTGCAGGCACCAACACCTCGCTATGGCCAAACAACAGCTCGGCCTGTGGCGAGACCACAAGCACCCTATGCTGCGGTGCGAGCCTGAGCGGCGCAAAATTTCCGATGGTTCCGGGGGTAAACAACACCGGCGCATCGCTTCCCTTGCCGCAAACCTCTCGTTGCCCTGCCCAAAGCACAGGTTCTGCACCGCCGTCATATGTCAGAACATTGTCGCCCCGCCAAAGCTCGCAAACCGGCACCTCGCCCATCGCAGTCGCTATCCTTGTGCTCGCCTCAAAACTCAAACACAGAGTCTGCCCCACTACAGCATTGCCGCTTACTGGCAAAAACTCTGATGTCTCGCGAATGAAAGGTTGCGTCATTGGGCTGCTCCAAACTCGATCAGAGCTTAACCCCACGGCAATAACAAAGCTGAACCCCCCGCCCGCCTTCTTCCGACAACTTAGCTAAAATCAGACAGGCAGTGCCGTTGTCTTGAAGACCGTGCGCAATGCAAAGCTTGATTGCATCTGTAGCACCCCAGGCAAACGCGCTAGATACTGTCGGTGAATACGGGCAAAATCTTCGGTGTTCTCGGCAACCACTTTCAGCAAATAGTCCGCCGTGCCAGCCATCAAATGACACTCCAGAACATCAGGTATCCGCGAGACAGCTTTCTCGAAAGCATCCAATACCTCATCGGCTTGCCCCGAAAGCGTGATCTCGACGAAGACTGTGCTCGGCACGCTCATCTTACGGGCATCCAGCAGCGCCACATAGTCACGAATGTAGCCGTCTTTCTCCAGCCGCTGCACCCGCCTGTGGCACGCACTCGGGCTCAGGTTAACGGCCTCGCTCAACTCCGCATTTGACATCCGGCCTTTTCGTTGAAGGGCGCGTAAAATTCTTCGATCTATCTCATCCAATGACATTTGCGCACATCTCTCCCGCAATTGATCTTTATGTTAGAAGATTCTTCGATAAAGTCCATTCTTCACGCCAAAGATTCACACACCTTTGCGTTGATGTTAGGACATCCTACACCGATCATATCAAGGCTAAGGGAGAGAAAGCCATGAAGATCGGATGCCCGACAGAGATTAAGCCACAAGAGTATCGAGTGGGTGTAACGCCGAACGCCGCAGGCGAAGCCGTCGCCCGCGGCCATAGTGTTATCATCCAGAAAGGCGCAGGCCTTGGTGCTGGTTTCACTGACGAAGACTATACCGCAGCAGGCGCGACGATCATCGACACCGCAGAAGAGATTTTTGCGACTGCCGACATGATCGTGAAGGTCAAAGAGCCGCAGGCCGTCGAGCGCAAAATGCTGCGCGAGGGTCAGCTCTTGTTCACCTACCTGCACCTCGCCCCCGACCCCGCCCAAACGCAAGACCTGCTCGCATCTGGCTGCACCGCCATCGCCTACGAAACCGTCACCGACAGCCGCGGCGGCTTGCCGTTGCTCGCGCCAATGTCGGAAGTTGCTGGTCGCCTCGCGCCACAATCCGGCGCATGGGCCTTGCAGAAAGCCAACGGCGGCAGCGGTGTTCTCATGGGCGGCGTTCCCGGAGTGCGCCCTGCGAACGTTGCAATCATCGGCGGTGGTGTCGTTGGCACAGCCGCTGCGCGCGTTGCCGTGGGCATGGGCGCCAACGTCACGGTGCTTGACCGCTCGGTGCCGCGTTTGAGCTACCTTGATGACGTCTTTATGGGCCGTCTCACCACGCAGTACTCCGACAAGGGCGCCGTGCAGGAGCTGCTTTCGACAACGGACATGGTGATCGGCGCAGTTCTCGTCCCCGGAGCCGCAGCACCACAACTCGTCACCCGCGAGCAACTCGGCTCGATGAAGCCCGGCTCGGTGCTTGTCGATGTCGCAATCGACCAAGGCGGCTGCTTTGAAACCTCAAAGGCCACCACCCACCAAGACCCGATCTATGATGTCGATGGCATCATCCATTACTGCGTGGCCAACATGCCCGGAGCCGTGGCGCGCACCTCGACGATCGCCCTCGGCAACGCGACGATGCCATTCATGCTGGCCCTCGCCGACAAGGGCTGGAAGCAAGCCTGCGCCGACGATCCACACTTGCTCAACGGTCTCAACGTCCACGCTGGCAAGCTGACATACTACGCCGTCGGCGAAGCACTCGGCCTTGACGTGCTGTCACCGCAGCTGGCGATCAAGTAATCGCAAACCCCCGAAACACAAAAAAGCCCTGAGCAAACCTCAGGGCTTTTTTAATAGTGCTTGTGGTAGCGTGAGGTGGACTTGAACCACCGACCCCAGCATTATGAGTGCTGTGCTCTAACCAGCTGAGCTATCACGCCATTCACAACCAGTGAGGGCGAATTATCTGCGTGGCGCGGCGGAGTCAAATACAAAACTCACCGTGTCGCAAGCAAATCCCGTTTATTGCAAATATTTCGCCGATGCCCAGCCTGTCGCTCCGCTTTGGTGGCGCACACGCGCCCAGCTTCCCTTGCGCTCAAGGATGCGCACGGTCTGGCCGTTATACATCTCGCGGACAATCGCAAAGCTGGTGCCCGGCCCTGTGCGCAGGTTCAGATACCCGTCACCGGGCGAGCTGACTGTGCGTTTGTTTGTAGAGGCAACAACCTTACGAAAATGTTTAATGTAGGCCCAGCCATCTGCCCCGCTCTGGTGGCGCACGCGCAGCCAGTTTCCCGAGCGCTCAAGGGTATCAACCGTCGTGCCGTGTCCCATCCGCCTAACGATAGAAAACTCGCTGCCCGGCCCTGTGCGCAGGTTCAAGAAACCGTCACCGGGCGAATAAACTCGCAGTTTTTCAGCCTGCGCAACTGCGGCAAGCCCGACGAACATAAGTGCAGTGAAGAATGATCTGAACATAAATACCTCTTTGGCGTGTTTGATAATGCTCCAAACCCTAGCCCCAGAAACCAAAAAGGCCCACCCCGTAGGGCAGGCCTTTCTTTTTGTTCAAGCAAGCGTGCTTGTTACTTCTTGGCAAGCGCGTCGCGGATCTCGGCGAGAAGGTCGAGCTCGGTTGGGCCCGCTGGCGCTTCTTCGGCTGCTTCTTCTTCCTTGGCGGCTGCGTCTTTGGCTTTGTTCACGTAGCGAACCAGCATGAACACCACAAAGGCGATGATCAGGAAGTTGATGATTGCCATGATGAAGCTACCGTAAGCAAACACGGCTGCGCCGCCTTCACGAGCGGCTTCAAGCGTTGCACCTTCAGCAACTGTGCCTGACAGCACGGCGTACATATTGGTAAAGTCAACGCCACCCATCGCAAGGCCGATGATCGGGTTGATCAAATCAGCAACCAGCGATCCTACAATCGCAGTAAACGCCGCGCCGATAATGATACCAACGGCCATGTCCATGACATTGCCCTTGGCGATGAAGTCTTTGAATTCGTTAAGCATGTTGTTGTCCCTCGTTATGTAACTGCTGCTTTTTTGTAGGTGCTTTATACATCAAGCCCCTAATATGCTAACAGATAAACAACATTTAGCACAAACCTTTAACGGGAATTTTGGCGCTGCATTCCCCCGCTATACGCCGTAATATCCGCGATACCAGTCAACGAATGCCTGCACGCCCTTCTCAAGGCTGGTTTGGTGCTCTTGCGGGCCTAGCAAGGCATCAACCAATGTTGTGTCGGCCCATGTCGCAGGCACATCACCAGCTTGCATAGGGAGCAGGTTCTGCTTGGCTTTGCGCCCTGCCGCGGTTTCGATCGCAGCAATAAAATCGGCCAGTTCAACAGGCTTACCACGGCCGATGTTCACAACCCGCCAAGGCGCAACCGGCGACAGGCTGTCATGCTCTGCAGGCTTGCCTGTTTCAGGCTGATGCGCCGCCAAAGCAACCAACCGGTCAACCAGGTCCTCAACATACGTAAAGTCGCGCTTCATGTTGCCGTGGTTGTAAACGTCGATCGGCGTGCCTTCCAAAATCGCTTTGGTGAACTTGTAGGGCGCCATATCAGGCCGCCCCCACGGGCCATAAACGGTGAAAAACCGAAAGCACGTGGTCGGGATGTTATAGAGATGCGCATAAGAATGCGACATCGCTTCACAGGCCTTCTTTGTCGCCGCATAGAACGACATCTGGTGGTCAGTGCGCATGGCTTCAACATAAGGGTAGACATCATTCGCCCCGTAAGCTGACGAGGTTGATGCAATCATCAAGTGCTTCACAGGGTGCGCCCGTGCGGCCTCCAACAGCTCAAAAGTGCCGCGAATGTTGCTGTCCAGGTAAGCCCGCGGTTGCTCTATCGAGAAGCGCACACCGGCCTGCGCCGCGAGGTGAACAACCAGATCGACGCCGCGCGACAGGATGTTGGCCAAAACGCCCTCATCCTCAACCCGCGCCTGCACAAACTCGAAGCGCTCGTCTGCCGCCAACAACTTGAGCCGCGCCTGCTTGAGTGCCACATCATAATAGTCGCTCATCGCGTCAAGCCCGACAACGTCGTAGCCCTCAGCCAGCAAACGCTTGCTTGTGAAGTAGCCGATAAACCCAGCGGCTCCGGTGACTAAGGCTGTTGGCATGTTGGCTCCATTAGCTCGGCAACTCACCCTGCAAAACATAACGCAAAACCTGCGCTACTTGTGCAGGTTCTCGCGCCACGGCAAGCGCCGCTGCGTCAACTTCTTTCAAAGCGTGGTCGTGCTCGGCCTGCTGCAAAATGATCAAGCTCTTGCCAAGCGCGCTCGCATACCCCGCGTCAAATGCCGCGTTCCACTGCTTGTATTTCTCGCCAAACCGAACCACCACAACGTCAGCTGCGGCAATCGCCCGACGTGTGCGAATGGCGTTCACTTTCGCACCCTTGTTGTCGTGCCAGAACTTGTCAGCCTCCGCTCCCAAGATCGCAACACCGCAGTCGTCAGAAGCAGCGTGGTCTGTCACCGGCGCTGAAAACTCGACATCGAGCCCCTCACAAGCCGCGACAATCTGCTCGCGCCAGTCCGTGTGTATTTCACCCGAAAGATAAACCTTCAGCATCGTGCCCTCCTCTATGCGTCGCACGTTACCTACCACAGTCATCCCGCGCGTCTAGCTTCGCCGCGCAACGATATAGCGAGAGATCGACGGGAAACTGCCTGATTCCACAATCTCGAAACCGGCCTCCAGAATCATCCGGTCAATATCGGCGATCTTGAACATCGACACGGGCCTAGGGGCTTTGCCCAAAAGTTGCATCACAGGCAGTGCCGCCATTATGGGAAAGCGCTTCCAGCCAAAGGCCTTGTCGGCCAAACACGGCGTTTTACTGACAAACAACCCGCCCTCCGGCAGCATTTCGTAAATGTCAGCAAACAAAGCTTGCGGGTTTGGCACGAGGTGAAACAAGTTGAAGCCCGCGACAACATCAAACGGCTCTCGCAGCGCCACAGCGTCTTCGATTCCAAGCACCCTGAAGTCTGCATTGCTTTTCTCTTGCGGCTTACTCCGCGCAATCTCGATCATCCCCTGAGCGATGTCAGTGCCAACAACCTGCTTCACGCCCGGTGCGAGCAAGAGCGCAGTCGAGCCCGTGCCGCAGCCAAGCTCCAGCACCCGATCTGTAGGCTTTAAGTAACTTCGCGTGCGCTCCAACGTATACTCATACGCCTCCATATCGCTGATTTTGCTTTGCGCGTATTTCGGCGCGACTTTATCCCAGAATGTTGCTGCATCGACCATGATCAATCTCCTTTGCGTGCACCCTATTTGTGTATGGCAAAAAGTGGAATTGACGAAATTCGTTGCTTGCTTATACAAATATGCATGAAAAACCCACCAAACTCACCTGATTGGGGCTTGCTCCACGCTTTTCTAGCGACAGCCGAAACAGGCTCTTTCTCTGCGGCTGCGCGCCGGCTTGGTCTTACGCAACCAACGCTCAGCCGCCAAGTCGCCGCACTTGAAGAGCAGCTCGGCTTGCTTCTGTTTGAGCGCCACGGCAAACGCCTCTCGATAACAGAAGCTGGTGAGGAACTTTGCGCGCATACCCGCGTTATGGGCGAGGCTGCCGAGCGTGTCGCGCTGACTGCCAGCGGCCAACGCTCTGACCTATCAGGTCATATCCGCATCACCGCGAGCGATATCGTCTCAGCGCATCTCATGCCCTCGGTCATCGCAACAGTTCGCAAGGTCGCCCCCCTGATCAGCGTTGAGATCATTGCCTCAAACGACATCTCCAATCTGATGACACGAGAGGCCGATATCGCCGTGCGCCATGTGCGCCCCGAGCAGCCCGAACTTGTCGCAAGACTGATCTGTGAGGCAAAGGGCTACTTCTACGCCTCCACAGAAATGCTTGATCGTACCGGCAGGCCGCAATCCGTCAATGACCTCACCAAGCTCGACTGGCTCGCGCTCGGCAACATCGATCAGATGGTTGACTACATGGCTGGCATGGGTGTGCCGCTCAGCCCCGAGCATTTTCGTGCTTCATCAGAAAACGGGACGGTCACCTGGGAGATGACCAAAGCTGGCCTCGGTGTCAGCCCGATGGATGCCAGCGTCGCGAAAACAACGCCGCAAGTCGAAGCGCTCCTCCCGTCAGTCCTTGAAGTGACCTTCCCCTACTGGCTGGTTAGTCACCGCGAGATACACACCAGCCCGAGGATCAGGCTGGTGTATGATATTCTGGCCGAGGCAATCTCAGCTGATCAAGCCTGACTTAGCTGCGTAGCTCGCCGCCGGTGGCCTTGCTCACCTTCTCGACAATCTTGGCTGAAACCGCCTCGATGTCTTCGTCCTTGAGCGTCGCGCCGACGGGTTGCAAACGCACCGTGATCGCGAGTGACTTCTTGCCCTCACCAAGCGAGCCGCCGATGAATTCGTCAAACACCCGCACATCGTCGATCAGCGCCTTGTCAGCTCCCGCCGCGGCGTTCACCAGCGTCAGCGCTTCTACATCTGTGCCAACAACAAAGGCAAAGTCGCGCTCGACAGCTTGCAAATCACTCGCTTTAAGCGCTGGCTGCGTGGTGTTCTTTTTGCGCGCTGCTGGCACTTCTTCTGGCCAGATCGTAAAGGCAACAGCCGGCCCCTTCACGCCCATCTCCTTGAGCACTTTCGGGTGTAACTCGCCAAAGATGCCAAGCACCTTCTTCGGCCCAAGGCAAATGCGCCCGTGCCGACCAGGGTGAAACCAAACCGGCCCGTCGCGCAGCACTTGCACACGTGTCGGCGCGCCGATGGCAGCCAGCACAGCCTCGGCATCAGCCTTGGCGTCAAACAGGTCAACGTTGCGGCTCTCGCCCAGCACATCTTTCGGGCCGGTCTTGCCAACCAACAAACCACTGACTTGCAACGCCTGCTCACCCGGCTCACCGCCGCTGAAAACTGGCCCAACCTCAAACAATGCGAGGTCAGCAAAGCCACGCGCTTGGTTGCGCGCCGCTGCCTGTAGCAAGCCAACCAGCAAGTCAGGCCGCATATGGCTCATTTCCGAGCTAATAGGGTTTGCCAGCATCGTCGCGTCATTTCCGCCGCCAAACAGCGCCGCGCTCTTTTGGTCAACGAACGAGTAAGTCACGCATTCGTTGTAGCCCAAGCTCGCCGCCATGCGCCGCGCCGCTTGCTCGCGCTTTTGTAGCGGCAGCAAAATCGCCTTCGGCACACCGTCTTGAACACGCTTCAGCGGTTTGCCAACCAGCTTGGTCAACGAGGCAATCCGCGCCACTTCCTCAACCAAGTCGGCCTCGCCCTGCACGTCAGGCCGCCAGCTCGGAACCTGCGCCATATTGCCCTCAAGCACAAAGCCCAGCGCCGTAAGCGTGCGCCGTTGCTCGGCTTCAGGAATGTCCATGCCAACAAGGCTCTGCACCCGCGCCGCATCAAGCTTATAAGCGCGGCTCACGTCCGGAACTTCCCCCGCGACAACCACTTCAGAGGCCTCGCCCCCGCACAGCTCCAAAATCATCGCAGTCGCATCTTCCATCGCCTGCATGTTGTAAGCAGGGTCAATCCCGCGCTCGTTGCGGTAGCGTGCATCCGAGTTGATCTTGAGCGCACGCCCCGTCATCGCGATCTGGATATGATCCCAGTAAGCCGCCTCAAGGAACACATCAGTCGTGGCCTCGGTGCAGCCTGTCTCCAGCCCGCCCATGATACCGGCAATGCTCTCGACACCCTTGTCATCCGAGATCACAACTTGCCCGTCAGAGAGGGTGTATTCCTTCTCATCCAAGCCCACGATCTTGTCGCCAGCTTTCGCGCGGTGCACCCGCAAATCGCCCTGCACCTTACCCGCGTCAAACACGTGCAGCGGGCGGTTTCTGTCGTAGGTGAAGAAGTTCGTCACATCGACCAACTTCGAGATCGGGCGCAAGCCAATCGCCTTCAAGCGCTGCTGGAGCCACTCGGGGCTCGGCCCGTTGCTCACCCCTTTGATCAACCGCCCAGCGAAAACAAAACACCCGTCCTCGCGTGTGTCTTCGTCAATCGTCACTTTGATCGGCGAGGCAAAGCTGCCCTCAATCGTCGGCGTTTCAACAGGCTTGAGCGTGCCCAAACCACGCGCCGCCAAGTCAAGCGCAATGCCGCGAATGCCCAGCGCATCAGGGCGGTTCGGGGTAATCGCGATCTCGATCACCGGATCAACCTTCTCAGGTGCGTTCACCGCCAGCCAGTCAACAAACTTGTCACCGATCTCACCACTGGGCAGCTCGATAATCCCGTCATGCTCGTCCGACAACTCAAGCTCGCGCTCAGACGCCATCATCCCGTGGCTCTCAACACCGCGGATTTTGCCAACGCTCAAAGTCGTATCAATCCCCGGCACATAGTCGCCCGGTTTGCACAGCACAATGGTGATCCCCGTGCGCGCATTCGGCGCCCCACAAACGATCTGCTTGCTGCCTTCATCGGTCTGCACAGTGCAAACGCGCAAACGGTCAGCATCAGGGTGCTGCTCGGCGTGGGTGACTTTGCCAAGGGTAAAGCTCTTAAGACGGTCGGCGGGGTTAACCACCTCCTCAACCTCAAGCCCAAGGTCAGTGAGCGTCTCGCAAATCTCGTCAACGCTGGCTTGCGTATCGAGATGGGTTTTCAGCCAAGAGAGTGTGAATTTCATTTGGCGTTTCTCCAAAAATAGATGCGCTCAATAGCCCAATCGAAAGCAGCAACAACTCGCTTCCAAAACAGCGCGCCAAGTCCAACAACGATAAGCAAAGGCCAGATGAGCCAGACAAGCGTCCCCGCAATGAAGGTTCCTGAAATGTAACCAGCGGAGCCAGTCAAAATCATAGCACCTGAACTGTGAGCGACTGCCGATATCCCGAAAACTTGTCCCAGAATTGTCATAGCACCTGCGGAACCTAGGCTTACGCCCGCTACTTTTTCTCTAGACCAAAGCTTCTCTTGCGGCTTCCATTTGAAGCCTGCTTTCTTAGCCAAGAAATTAAACAAAGCCGTTTTCACCGCGACAACCCCCCATGCAACGTCGGCACATCAAGGCTTGCAAACCCGTAATGGCGCAGCCAGCGCAGGTCTGAGTCAAAGAAGGCGCGCAGGTCGGGGATGCCGTATTTCAACATAGCAATCCGGTCGATGCCCATGCCGAAGGCGAAGCCTTGCCACTGGTCAGGGTCGATCCCGCCAGCTTGCAGCACCTTAGGGTGCACCATGCCCGAGCCAAGAACTTCCATCCAGCCGTCGCCCTCGCCGATGCGCAGCTGCCCGTCGACCCACGAGCACTGGATATCAACTTCAGCGCCCGGTTCGGTGAACGGGAAGTGCGACGAGCGGAACCGCGTCTTGATGCCTTCAACTTCAAAGAAGGCCGAGAAGAACTCTTCCAGCACCCACTTGAGGTTGGCCATCGAGATGTCTTTATCAATCGCCAGCCCCTCGACTTGGTGGAACATCGGCGTGTGCGTCTGGTCATAGTCAGCACGGTAAACACCACCGGGGCAGATGATGCGCAGCGGCGCGCCTTCGGCTTCCATCGTGCGGATCTGCACGGGGCTGGTGTGTGTGCGCAGCACATGCGGCGGGCGGTTGTCGCCCTCGTCGCGGTGCATGTAAAATGTGTCCATCTCGGCGCGCGCAGGGTGATGTGACGGAATGTTCAAAGCGTCGAAATTATACCAGTCAGTATCAATCCGCGGCCCTTCAGCCACGCCAAAGCCCATGTCGGCAAAGATCGCCGTGACTTCCTCTGTCACCTGCGAAATCGGATGCACAGTGCCCTGCCCGCGCAAACGGCTTGGCAAGGTCACATCAAGCCACTCTCCGCGCAGACGCTCATCAAGCGCCGCATCTTCGAGGCCGGCTTTCTTGGCGCCTAGGGCCGAGTTGATCTCGTCTTTGAGCGCATTCAGCTTTGGCCCGGCAACCTGCCGCTCTTCCGGTGTCATCTTGCCAAGCTCGCGCATCTGCAAGCTGACTTCACCCTTTTTGCCGACAGCCTGCACGCGCAAGTCTTCCAGCGTGGCTTCGTCCGTCGCAGCCGCGATCGCAGCGATATATTTGTCTCTCAGATCGTCCATGTCATTCACCCATTTGGCGTTCCAAATCGGGTTACCCTGCTGGCAGTGTTTTCGCAAGCCACGCGAGGCGCTCGCGTCAGTTATCCAAGCGAATTTGCTGCAAATCGAAGTGAAACGACGCTCTTTGGCCGCAATCGGGCCAAGCGCTTGCCGCGCGGCTTGCTGATGTTGAATGCAGAACGACCAGCAAACCAACTTAGCAAAAGGATCAACACCATGAACACGCTTCTAAAGATTGTCCCCGCAGCGGCCCTTGCTCTGTCACTGACAGCACCTGCCGCCAACGCCCAAAGCCGCGATCAATGGATGACAACCGCCGATGGTTGCACCTACTCGCGCGTGCATGCGCCGGGCTACGCGCCTTCGTGGGTTCTGGTCGGCAATCCGACACACCTCAAGCGCCCCTATGGCGGCACGCGCTGCAAAAATATGCTCTGAAGCGTCGAACACCGCGCGCTGCGTTAAGTTAATTTGCCTTAACGCAGCGCGCAAAACTGTCAGCACGCATTATGCACTGTCGTATGCACTGCGGTATGCACGCAAGTCACATGCAAGTGGCTCGCAGCTTGCCGTGTTAACCTACCTGAACGCAGCGGTAAGGCCTTGTTAGGCTTTGGCCGCAAAAATCATGTTTGCGCCATATAGATAAGAGCGAAACATGAGCTACAAAAGCAAAACGCCGCCGGATCTCTCCAGCGGCGCTTCAAAACTATCAGAAGTTCGGCTTAAGCAGCCAAAGCATTCTGTGCTTGTGCAACAATCGCACCAAACGCTTCCGGCTCGTGAACGGCCAGATCAGCGAGAACTTTGCGGTCAACTTCGATACCAGCGAGGTTCAAGCCATTGATAAAGCGTGAGTATGTCAGCGCTTCGTCATGTGAGCGCACAGCCGCGTTGATCCGTTGGATCCAAAGCGCGCGGAAATTGCGCTTGCGATTTTTGCGGTCACGGGTTGCGTATTGGTTGGCTTTATCAACTGCCTGACGCGCGACCTTGAAGGTATTCTTGCGACGGCCATAATAGCCTTTTGCGGCCTTGATGACCTTCTTGTGACGTGCGTGCGTCGTGGTTCCGCCTTTGGTTCTTGGCATATCAGTCTCTCCTTAGCGCGCGTATGGCATCATGCTCTTGATGATCTTTTCATCAGGAGCGCTGAGCGTGGTTGTGCCGCGTGCATTGCGGAGGAATTTGTTTGAACGTTTGATCATGCCGTGCTGCTTGCCAGCTTGGGCTGATTTAACGCGGCCCGAGGCCGTCACTTTGAACCGCTTTTTGCAGCTCGATTTGGTCTTCATCTTGGGCATTTCCGTCTCCTTGGTTTGGGTCGGTCTATGCACGACTCGGCATGCCACTGTCGGCCGGTCGCGCTCTGAGAAGGGGCTTTTAGGCCGCATCTCCCAATTTGGCAAGGCAAATAAGGGGTATTAGTTGATATATTTTGCGATCACATCGACCACCACATTGGGGATCTTGTCGATCGAATATCCGCTCGGGTTTTGGCTAACGGCATAAGCCATCATCGCGCCACCTGCGATAAGCGCAATCGCCGCCACCCGCGGTGTGCGGTTGTCAGAAACAGCAGAGACGACCGCAGGCACCGAGAACACGGCAATGATCAAACCGATCACGAGGAAAAGATCATAATCCATATGCTGCTCCAAAGCTCGCTAACTTTTTTGGCATGTTACTCCGGATCGGCGGCAAAAATCAAACGTTCATCACAAGGCGCAACCCTAAGGATGTTGGTGGAACCCGGCACATTGAAGGGCACACCCGCCACCACAACGATCTGGTCATCAGGCCCTGCATGTCCGGCTTCGCGTGCCGCACGGGCCGCGTTGACAACCGCTTGCTTAAAGCGCGAGAGCTCGCCTGTCATAATGCAATGCGTGCCCCAACTGAGCGCCAGCCTACGCGCTGTCCCCCGCAGGCTTGTCAGCGCAATGATAGGCACACGCGGGCGCTCACGGGCTGTCAAAAGCGCAGTTGTGCCGGACTGAGTGAAGCAACAAATCGCTTTAATATCAGTGGTTTCTGCAATTTCTCGCGCGGCGGAAACGATCCCGTCAGCAACACTTTCGCGCTTGGCGACACGCGATGCCTCGATGATCTCTCTGTAGGTCGGGTCATCCTCAACCTCAATCGCGACATTGTTCATAGTTTGCACCGCCTCGACAGGGTAATCACCTGCCGCAGACTCCGCCGAAAGCATGATCGCATCGGCACCTTCATAGATCGCTGTGGCCACATCGGAGACTTCAGCCCGCGTTGGCATCGGGCTTTCGACCATGCTTTCAAGCATCTGCGTCGCGACGATCACTGGCTTGGCGGCAGCTCGGCACCGGCGCACAAGGCGCTTCTGGATGGGCGGCACGTTCTGCACCGGTAGCTCAACCCCAAGGTCGCCACGCGCTACCATAATGCCGTCAGACACTGCCAGGATCTCCTCAAATGACGTCACAGCCGAGGGCTTTTCGATCTTGGAAAGCACTGCTGCACGCCCCTTCACCAGCGCCCGCGCCTCCTCAACGTCGGCAGCCCGCTGCACAAACGACAGCGCCAGCCAGTCAACGCCAAGCCCGCAAACGAACTCCAAATCAGCCCGGTCTTTGTCAGACAAAGCTGCCAAGGGCAGCACCACGTCAGGCACGTTCACACCCTTGCGGTTGGAAATAGCCCCACCCGCAACAACCACACAATCCGCAAAGTCGGCTCCGTGTTTGGTCACCCGCAGCCTGATCTTGCCGTCGTTGACCAAAAGCGTGGTATTGTCTTCCAGCGCTTTAAAAATCTCGGGGTGCGGCAGGCAAACGCGGGTGTTGTCACCTTTGGTTTCATCGAGGTCAAAACGGAACGCCTGCCCCTCAACGAGCTCTTCTTCCGGCTTGGCAAAGGTGCCGACACGCAGCTTCGGCCCCTGCAAATCCGCCAGAATTCCGATAGGGCTATCAAGCTCGCGCTCGATCTCACGAATGATCCTGTGACGCTCTCTGATCTCGTCATGCCCGCCATGGCTCATGTTCAGACGAAAGACATCTGCCCCCGCTTCATGCAGCGCTTTTATCATCGCGTAATCATCCGAGGCAGGGCCAAGCGTCGCGACGATCTTTACATTCCTGAGACGTCTCATATTGTCTGCCTTTCCAAAGCGGTATTTCAGCGTTGCGCTTTTATCGCTTGAATATGACACCAATACAACAGCTTGCCGCATTCCGGCGACGGACAATCAGGACGCAACAGCAATGAGCCACACCGCATTCGAGATAATCGGCGCCGAACGTCACTCTCGCTGGCTGATCACCTCTGACCACGCAACCAACGCTGTTCCCGAGGCCGTCAACGGCGGCTCACTTGAACTGCCCGAGGCCGACATGCAACGCCACATCGCTTTTGATATCGGCGCCAAGGGCCTTTCCGAACAGCTTGGTGAGGTGATGAACGCACCGGTGATCACCAGCAATTTCTCGCGTTTGGTGATTGATCCGAACCGCGGCTTGGAAGACCCTACGCTGATCATGAAGCTTTATGACGGCACGATCATTCCGGCCAATCATCCGATGAGTGCCGAAGAGCGGCAGCACCGTATCGACGCCTATTGGCAACCTTATCATGATGCCTATGAAGGCCTCGCCGCGCGCCGTGAAGACACTGTTGTTGCGGCTATACACTCCTTCTCGCCGCAGCTTAACGGCCGCCCGCCTAGGCCTTGGCACATAGGCGTCTTGCATGCGGGCGACTGCTTGCTGGGGCCCGCCCTGGTGAAGCGGTTGCAGCGGGAAGATGGCCTCTGCGTTGGCGACAACCAGCCCTATGCCGGCCACCTTCCCGGCGATGCGGTTGACCAGCACGCTCTTAAAAAGCATCGTGCCAATGTGCTGATCGAGCTGCGCAGTGACTTGATCGAAACCCATGCCGAACAAGCTGCTTGGGCAAAACGCCTTGGGCCGATCCTCGAAGACGTGCTTGCCGAAACCGGCCTTTAACAACACCTGTCAGGAGCTGACGATGGACGATCAAACCCGCTTGGAACTCGAAGCCGCCGCCTTTCGCCGGTTGCAAAAACACCTGATGGAAGATCGTATTGATGTGCAAAACATCGACATGATGAACCTCGCCGGATTTTGCCGTAACTGCCTGTCACGTTGGTATCAGGAGGCCGCAAACGAACGCGGCATCGAGATGTCAAAAGACGAGGCGCGAGAGGGTTTCTACGGCATGAGCATGGACGAGTGGAAAGCCAACCATCAAACAGATGCGACCGACGCCAAACAAGCCGAGTTTGAAACCGCGTTCAAAGAAAACGTAACAGACAAAAGCTGATTTTCAGGCAAGTCTAAATGGCCGTTTTAAGGCTTTCCTCAAGGTAGATCTCTCGCAAACGTTTGGCGACAGGGCCGGGCGTTCCATCGCCAAGCGAAGCACCGTCGATCTCGACAACCGGCATCACAAATGCACTGGCCGAAGTTGTGAAAGCTTCGTCAGCACCCTGTGCTTCACTGATGCTAAAACTGCGCTCTTCAACTTGCATCTGCGCCTCTTTGGCGTAACGCAAAACCGCAGCGCGGGTGATGCCGTGCAGGATGTCATTTGACAGTGCCCTTGTGATGATCGTGTTGCCTTTAACGATATAGGCGTTGTTTGAAGTACCCTCGGTAACCATACCATCTTCGACCAACCAAGCATCATCACAGCCGGCTTTTTTGGCCATCATCTTGCCCATCGACGGATAGAGAAGCTGCACGGTCTTAATGTCGCGGCGGCCCCAGCGAATGTCTTCAATCGAGATGATCTTGGCGCCTTTCTTGGCGGCCGGATTGTCGGCAAGGCCGGGCTTGTTTTGGGTGAACATAACCAGCGTTGGTCTGGTTGTTTCGGGATCGGGGAAAGCAAAGTCGCGGTCACCATCAGAACCGCGGGTGATCTGCATGTAGATCAACCCCTCGTCAATCTCGTTGAGTTTCACCAACTCGCGGTGAATATCCAAGAGCTCGTCCATATCGCAAGGCGCTTGCATATCAAGCTCTTTCAGCGAGCGCTCAAGTCGCACCGCGTGGCCTTCAAATGCGATCAGTTTGCCGCCGAGAACCGATGTCACCTCATAGACCCCATCGGCCATCAGAAACCCGCGATCAAAGATCGAGACTGTGGCTTCTTCTTCGGGCATATAGCTGCCGTTTACGTAGACTGTGCGGGACATGTGAGGCTCCATTGGTGTTCGTTCAAAAGTTCGTTTTATTCATCAAGACCGTAAGCGCAACGTCAAGCTATCATGTGCGGTCTTGGGCAAAATCGTCGGCTTTCAAGCGCCCGTTGCGCAAGAAATGTTGCAAGACATAAGCAACTGATTGGGCGTCGCCCAGAGCGTCATGCGCCTGTGCGCCTGCATCATCAACACCAAAGTGCGCAGCAAGCGTGTTTGAGCGCAGGGTGACCACTTCCGCGGTAGGCACACCGCCCTTAACCAGCAAGCGCGTGGCATTGCCAAACTGTGTCGCGGGTATTGGCGCTTCTATTCCGGCAAGGTAGCAGGATATCCCCAGTGCGAAAATCTCGTCGTTTCCCCAAGCCCAGATCATGTCATCAGCGGCAAAAGCCTTAAGCGCTTGGAGTGCGACGCCCAGCTCTTCTCCTTCAATATTGACGCGTGCATCGCTGATCTTGGTCAGCTTGGTAAACAGTGGCGAAAGCGGCCAGATATTGCCGGCTCTGTCACGCGGGATCACCACACGTTCGAAGGTTTCGACAATAGGAAACGCACCCTCGAGGCCAAGCCGCACAGCGCCTATTTGTACAAGCACCGGATCAGGATCATCAGGCCCGCACCAAAAGCGCTGCGGTGCGCCTGCGTCGGTCAGAAACTCGACATCCCAGATGATCGCGGTTTGCATGGTCTACCCCCAGAGACTAGCGAGAGGCGGATGAACACCCGCTGCATCGAAGTCAAGCGGTGTGTCCCGATCCTCGGCAAGCAACAATGGCCCGTCAAGGTCTGTGACCATAGCGCCCTGCGCGATAAGCGTTGCTGGGGCCATCGCCAGCGAGGTGCCGACCATGCAGCCGACCATGACTTTATAGCCCTCGGCAAGGGCGGCTTCACGCAGTTTGATCGCCTCAGTGAGGCCACCGGTTTTGTCGAGCTTGATGTTGACCACATCATACTTGCCCTTCAGTTTTGGCAGGCTGGCGCAGTCATGCGCGCTCTCGTCAGCGCAGACAGGCACGCGGCGTTCGATGCCGATTAGGCCTTCGTCATCAGCAGCAGGCAAAGGCTGCTCAACCAGCGCCACACCAAGACGTTGTAGATGCGGCACCAGCTCAAGATAGACCTCACGCGACCAACCCTCATTGGCGTCGATAATAATCGTCGACTTAGGCGCTCCGGCACGCACGGCCTCTAGGCGGGGCATGTCATCGGGCGTGCCGAGTTTGATCTTGAGCAGCGGGCGAAAAGCGTGCTCGGCAGCTTGCGCTTGCATCTTCTCAGGCGTGTCGAGCGACAGGGTGTAGGCGGTCACTTCCGGCTTGGGTGCTGGCAGGCCTGCGAGCTCCCAAACGCGCTTGCCGGTTTGCTTTGCCTGCAAATCCCATAAGGCGCAATCAACAGCGTTGCGCGCCGCGCCTGCGGGCAAAAGGCCAGCCAGTGTGTCGCGGTCAAACTGCTCGGGAAGACCCATGATTTCGTCAGTTACGCTTTCGAGCGTTTCGCCGTAGCGGGCGTATGGAACGCACTCGCCCCAGCCCTGATGCGCGCCGTCTTGAACGCGCACTGTCAGCACTTTGGCCTCGGTGCGTGACCCGCGCGAGATGGTAAACACCTGCGCGAGTTTGAAGCTCTCGGGGGTGACAGTCAGCTTCATGTCATGTCCGCAAGGGCATCAACCAACGCATCAGAACCAAAGCGGTACGGGTCTGTCGCGGGCTTGCCATGCTTGGCTTCGACTTCGGCTAGGTATGCCTTGGCGTCGGCTTCCGGCATGTGCTGTGTGTTGATCGCGTAGCCGATAACTTTGCAGTTAGGGTTCGCAACCTGCGCTAGCGTCAAAGCCATGTCTTCGACCTGCTTGATGCTTGGCAAGCTATAACCCGGAAGGCCGCGCATGTGATCGCGTGTTGGCTCGTGGCAGACGACCAAAGCATCAGGTTGACCACCGTGGATCAGCGCCATTGTCACGCCGGAATAGGACACGTGAAAAAGGCTACCTTGGCCTTCGATGATGTCCCAGTGATCATCATCATTGTCAGGCGTGAGCCACTCAACCGATCCTGCCATAAAGTCGGCGATCACTGCGTCAAGCGGCACGCCGCCGCCAGTGATCAGGATGCCGGTTTGACCGGTGGCACGGAAAGTCGCTTTCAAGCCGCGCTCCTGCATGGCCTTATCCAGACAGAGCGCCGCATACATTTTGCCAACCGAGCAGTCAGTGCCGACGGCCAGCACGCGTTTGCCTTTGCGTTTGATACCGTTGGCGATCGGGTAATCGACATCAGGAATTCGCACGTCGTGGAGCTGTTGGCCTGTGGCCTCTGCAACTGCGACCAGATCGGCTTCTTCGCGCAGGAGGTTGTGCAGGCCGGAGGCGAGGTCAAAGCCCTCTTCCAGAGCCATCACCAGAACCTTTTTCCACTCCTGGCTGATGATGCCACCGCGGTTTGCGACGCCGATAACCAGCGTCTTGGCGCCAGCGGCTTTGGCTTCTTTCAGCGACATATCTGCAAGGCCCATGTCGGCTTTGCAGCCCTCCATGCGGAACTGGCCAACTGCGTTTTCGGGGCGCCAGTCTTTGATGCCTTGAGCGACCTTCGCTGCGAGCTGATCAGGGGCGTCGCCGAGGAATAATAGGTAGGGTGTCTGGATCATCTGGGCAGCCTTAAAGTTGAGTTTCAGAGAGTGTTGCGCGAGTCTTCACCTATCGGGAGAGCGATTTGCTTGTGATATCAGCGGTATCGGAGAAAAATACGGGATGATCTTGCTAACTTTCCACCAATGTTCGAAGAATCTTGCGTGAAAGTCAAATGCTGCATGTGCAAAATAAACTTGCAGCCCAGTGCGTAATTTAATATCGCTTCCAGCAAGATATGCGTAATTTCCTTACCCTGAAAGGTGTGAAAAATGAGTTTTCGACTTCAACCAACTGCTCCTGCGCGTCCGAATCGTTGCCAGCTCTTTGGGCCGGGCTCAAATACCAAGCTGTTTGCGAAGATGGCAGCCTCTGCTGCTGACGTTATCAACCTTGATCTTGAAGATTCCGTTGCACCTACGGACAAGGACATTGCCCGCGCCAATGTGATCGAGGCGATCAACACGATTGACTGGAACAACAAGCTTTTGTCAGTGCGCATCAACAGCCTCGACACGCCGTATTGGTATCGGGATGTTGTCGATCTGCTTGAGCAAGCAGGAGATCGCCTTGACCAGATCATGATCCCCAAGGTTGGATGTGCCGAAGATGTCTATGCAGTTGACGCTCTGGTCACCGCAATCGAGCGCGCCAAGGGCCGCAGCAAGCCTATCGGCCTTGAGGTGATCATCGAGAGCGCGGCGGGTATTGCGCATGTTGAAGCCATCGCCGCCTCAAGCCCGCGCTTGCAGGCGATGAGCCTTGGCGCAGCTGATTTTGCGGCCTCAATGGGCATGCAAACAACGGGAATCGGCGGCACGCAAGAAAACTACTACATGCAGCATGAAGGCCAAAAACACTGGTCTGATCCGTGGCATTGGGCGCAGGCGGCTATCGTTGCGGCGTGCCGCACCCATGGTGTTCTGCCGGTAGACGGGCCGTTCGGCGACTTCTCTGATGACGAAGGATTTATCGCTCAGGCCAAACGCTCGGCAACGCTGGGGATGGTCGGCAAATGGGCTATTCACCCCAAGCAGATCGCCCTTGCCAACGAGGTTTTCACGCCGTCAGAAGAAGCCGTCGCCGAGGCGCGCGAAATCTTGACTGCGATGGAAACAGCCAAGGCGAACGGCGAAGGCGCGACTGTCTACAAGGGCCGTTTGGTCGACATCGCGTCGATCAAACAAGCCGAGGTTATCGTCGCCCAAGCCGAGCTTATCGCTGCAAGCTAAATCGGCCCGTTAACAAAGCGAGTCACAGCCAAAAGCCCTGTGACTCGCGTGCATACCGCAGTGCATACGCCAGTACATAATGCGTGCTGACAGTTCTCGAAGGCGACACAGACCCCGTTTCACTAACAAAGCGCGCGTTGTGCAGGTGCAGCAAGAGCAAGCGGACACGACAGACCACGTGATCCAAAGCAGCTGTTCGTCGTAGGTGCCGCGAACGGCAGGTTTGGAGAGTTGCTTGCCGGGCTTATTCTTCATTGAGAAATGGATAGGTTGGCGGAAATATCTCTTCGACCTTCGGGTGCCCCCAAGTGCGTTCCGGATATTTGCTCACCAGCCCATCAAATTGCCTTTGAGCGCGAATACGGGCTTCGGCCATTTCCATTCCCGAGACTTGACCGTCCAGCATCGAAAGTCGCCCGTCCACAAACACCGCTTTTGTCACCCTACCCGACGCACCGAGGATCAACGTGCGGATTGGGTCAACCTGCGGTGCCATAAGCGCGTCAGACATATCAAACACGGCGACATCTGCCTTGGCTCCTGCTTCGAGCCGCCCCAAATCGGGCCTGTTTAGGGCCGCCGCTCCACCAAGGGTGGCTGCATCAAACAAATGCTCGGGCGCCGTTTCTGTCTGACTGTCTCCGGCCATCCGCGCCATCATCACGCCAATCGCCATATTCAGAACCATGTCAGGGGGCGCAGTATCCGTGCCCATGCCGATGTTGATCCCCAGTCTCAGCAGCTTGCCGAACGAAGTTAACATCGCGCCGGAACGGGCAAAAACCAGCGGGCAATGTGCAACAGACACACCATGTTCCGCATAAAGTTTCAGGTCGTCATCAGTCGCGAGCGTTGCATGCGGTGCGATGAGGCGTTCGTTAAGTGCACCAAAGCCAGCAAGCCATTGAGGCGCTGATGTGCCATGCAGGGCCTGCACTGTGTCGTATTCCATTTGTCCCTGCGCCATGTGCAACCGCACCGGGATATCCAGATCATGCGCCGCCGCCATCGTCCGGGTCAGCAACGCTTCTGTGCAGGTTTCCACCCGATCAGGAGCCAACATTCCCTGAACCAACCCGTCAAAGCGCCCAGCTTGCGAATTGACAAAGCCGATGGCCGTATCCAGCCCTGCCAGTCCGCGCGCCTCATCAAAGCGCGCCTCCAGCACGCCTGGTGCTGTGCAGACCATGCCACCGGCGCGATACGCGGGGCCAAGCCAGACCCGCAAGCCCAGATCACCTGCCGCCTGCGCGGCGGCTTCAAACTCGGCCACTGTCTCGCCCCATTCGCGATAGAACAGCGAAGCGATAGGAAGCGCAGAGGTTATTCCATTACATAAAAGCTGGGCAAAGCTGAATTTCTTTTGAAAGGCCAGCTCATCCTGAGAATACATCTCATAGGGGCCACGCTCGACGTAGCTTTGGGGCCAGACGCGCCCTTTGGCCCATGCGGGCCCGCAATCGACGCCCAAAGTCGTGGTATCGAGGTCTGACAAAGCATCCAGATCGATCAATCCGGGTGAAATCAGGACATTGCCTAGATCGATCCGCCGTGCAACGTCTCCGTCAAACCTTGAGCCAACATAAAGGATGCGATCCCGCTCAATCACCACTTCGCCGTTTTCCAACAGTCGGTGGCCACCATCGCGATGCGCAACCACCCAGCGTGCATTCAATGCGGTGCGCCCCTCAGGACGCGCCCCAAGTTTCAGCTTGTTCAGCGTCATGGGGCCTCCATCAACGGTTGCCCGGCACGGCCCGTAATGCGGCCTGCCTTTACGGTCAGTGCGACAGGGCCACCGACAGCTACGGCCTCGGCAAGTGTTTCGCCATTTACGAATGCGAGATCAGCGTTGCTGCCAAGCGCAACCCCGTGGCCCGTCACCCCCATCACTGCGGCACCGCCAGTTGAACAAACCTCCAATGCCAGTGCCAGATCGACATCCGACCGCATGTTGTTCTTTTGCGCCACGATGCGGACACGGTCCAACATATCGGGGCGGTTCCAGGGGTTCCATGTATCCAATACGCCGTCACATCCGGCTCCCATACGGATACCGGCACCCAGCACTCTTTTCACGGCAGGCACCTCAATGGACGGGGCGCCGGTGGTCAGGATGGCAACGTCCTGATCGGCCAGTGCCTCCAGCAAGGCCTGCGTCCGGTTCCAATCCTCCATTCCCAGACAAAAGGCGTGACTGATCGCCACTTTGCCTTTCATGCCCAACGCACGGGTTCGCTCGAGGATCAATTCCATGGAAAATGCACCAAGCTGGCGGGCTTCATGCAGATGGATATCAATCCCCTTGCCGTGTTTTTCGGCCAAGCCGAATATCGTATCCAGATGGCCCTTGGGGTCGTGGTCGATCCCGCAAGGATCCAGGCCACCAACCAGATCAGCCCCCATCGCCAAGGCCTCATCCAACAGTTCTGCCGTGCCCGGGCGGATCATCAATCCGGATTGCGGAAAGGCAACAATTTCAATCTCGACAACGTCGCGCAAGGCATCGCGGGTTTTTAAGACACCTTTCATGGCAGCAAGGCCGTTATCGGTGTCTACATCCACATGGCTCCGGATATGGGTAACACCGTTACCTGCAAGCGCCAGCGCGTGGCGCATCGATTGACGGTGAGGGTCATGATTCAGGCGGCGACGCTCGGCCCGTTCATTGTCAATCATGCCACGAAGATCAGCGCCGATAGCATTTTCATACCACCCCATGCCCATCAGTGTTTTGTCCAGATGGGTATGCGCCTCGACCAAAGCCGGAATGGCGATGGCACCCTTTGCGTCTTCGATGGCCGCATCCGGGGCATCAATGCCCGGCATCATCTTCACAATGCGCCCCTCTCGGATGAGCATATCGGTTGTCGCGGCTCCCATAGGGCGCAGGTTACGAATAAGTAGATCTGTCATGCTGCCTCCGGGGCAAAGCCCCCTGATTTTGGACGGGGCCATGCGTAGCCGCCCAGTTTTGATGTTCTATATCCCATGCCAATCAGCGCCTCGGCCTGACGGACTGCGGCTGTGACGCCGTCGATAACCGGCACACCGGTTTCGCGGGTTAGCTGCTCACACATTTCGGCCATTCCGGCACAGCCAAGCACCACGGCTTCGGCGCCGTCCTGATCGCGCGCGGCACGTACCGCCGCAGCAATCAGCTCGTAGGCGCATTCGGGGTCTTCTTCCAAGGCCAACACCGGCAGATCGACGGCCCGCACCCGCCGGCAACGACGCCCCCCGCCATAACTTTCCACCAAATCCTCGATGATCGGTACAGACCGCGACAATGTGGTGACAACTGAGAACCTGGATGCAAGCGTTACCGCGACCTGAACAGCGGCCTGGCAAATGCCGACCACCGGCGCACCGGCGACTTCGCGTGCAGCGGACAGTCCGGGGTCATCGAAACACGCAATGACATGGGCCTCAGCCCCCCGCCTTTCCGCATCGCGGATCGCGGCTAACATCGCAGGCACGGCCAGCGCCTCATCCGTGTACCCTTCGACCGAGACCGGCGCCCCCTCGCCGTTAGACAGATCAATCTCGGTTTCCTGGCTTGCCGCGCGACGCGATGCCCTTCCGATCTGATCGGTCATCGAAAGCGTAGAGTTGGGGTTAATCACATGAATCCGCATCATTTAGCCTTCGCTGACATCGGGGCCAGCTGTCCGGCTTCCCATGCCGCGGCCTCTTCCGGTTTGGTCAACTCGAACTGCTGGTCCGCAACGATATAATTGTCGGCATGCAGCCGCGCGATGGGCTGATAGACCTCAGGATTCACATAGCGACCCTGGGCATCGAGGCAGTCATCACGCACAGTCATTTCCACCACTTCGCCAAGCACGATAGCGCGATTTGGGAAGTCGATAATCCGCTCCACCCGACATTCCATCGCACAAGGAGTCCGGGTTAAATAGCTGGCCGCGATCTGGCGACAATCCGCAGTAGCAAGCCCTGCGAACTTCGGTTCATCAACATCACGAGAGAAATTGATGCCGCACAGGATCATTGCATCCGCAATCTCCATATCCACCATATTTACGCAAAATTCCTGCGTGCGGCGAATGTTCACCAGCGTATCCTTTTCATGTCCATCGCCGCGTGTCTGGATTCCCAGAATTACGATCGGTGGATCCTGTGAAAAAACGTTGAAAAAACTCATCGGAGCTGCGTTCGAATGACCCTCTTCGGAACGTGTGGTGACAAGAGCAATGGGGCGCGGCCCGACGAAGTTTGTTAACAAGCGGTAACGGTCTTGCGGCGGCAGTTGCGTGAAATCGTAGTCCATCAAAGGTCCTCTCTAAGAACCGCCTGATCGGCCCGTCCTTCTTGCACTGCGTGGCAGCGAACGCGCGACGATCCATAAGGCAGGAATTCAGGTTTTTCAGTGCGGCAACGGTCGGTCGCCAACGGGCAGCGCGGGTTAAAATGACAGCCCATCGGGGGCGTGATCGGGTTTGGCACCTCCCCTGCCGGGCGCTCCATATCCCGGTGCGCCATCGTGATGTCCGGCACGGTTTCCAGCAACAATCGCGTATAGGGATGCTGTGGGGCAGCAAAAATCTGCTCCGCAGGTGCAAGTTCTACCAAGCGGCCCAGATACATCACGCCAATGTAGTCGGAAATATAGTTCACCACGGCTAGATCATGCGTGATAAACAGATAGGTCAGCCCCAGTTCCCGCTGCAATTCTCTCATCAAGTTGAGGATCTGCGCCTGCACCGAAACATCAAGCGCCGACGTTGGCTCATCGCAAACAAGGAACTCTGGCTTGGTCGAGATCGCGCGCGCGATCGAGATACGCTGCCTCTGACCGCCAGAAAACTCGTGCGGGAATTTTTCGCCATCAGCGGCTGAAAGGCCCACGAACTCCAGTAGGCGATCAACCTCTTTGCGCCGTTCTGACGGATCGGGGTGAGTGCCAAAACTTTTCATCGGTTCCGCTATGATACGCGCCACCCTCCAGCGCGGGTTCAGACTGGCAAAGGGATCTTGAAAGATCATTTGCATGCGACGTCGCACATCCGGCGGATCCCCTGCGGACATGCCCGCAAGTTCATTTCCATCAAACCGCATGTTTCCATCAGACGGGTGCGTTAGACCCATCAGCAACTTTGCCACGGTGGACTTGCCACAACCGGATTCGCCGACAAGCGACAATGTTGTGCCGCGCTCAATGCTAAAATCGACACCATCGACCGCATGGACAAACTTGCGCTCGTCGCCCGAAAACAACCGGTTCAGGAACGGCTGCGATAGATCGAAAGACTTTTTCAAGCCCGTTACGTTCAAAAGCGGAGTGCTCATACCGAAACCTCTTCAATCAAATGGCAAGCTACGGATTTCTCTTCGCTACCCTCAAGTTTAGGACGTTGCTGCAAGCAGATGTCCATCTTGTGCGGGCAACGCGGCGCAAAGGCGCATCCTTCGGGGCGGGCGTTCGGGCGCGGCATCGCCCCCTCGATTTGCGCCAGAACATCAGGACGGGGGCCGATCCGCGGGATGGAGGCCATCAGACCAGAGGTGTAGGGATGTTTGGGTGCGGTCAGAACTTCGGCAACAGAGCCTACCTCTACAATGCGACCAGCATACATCACGGCCACACGATCAGCCGTTTCCGCGATCACGCCCATGTCATGGGTCACTAGAATGACCGCGACGCCGGTTTCACGCGCCAGCCTGCGCAACAGCGCTATAATCTGGGCCTGCACGCTGACATCAAGAGCCGTGGTCGGTTCATCCGCAATGACCAGACGGGGTTCGGCACAAAGCGCAAGTGCGATGACAACCCTTTGGCGCATCCCCCCCGAATACTGGTGCGGATAGGTATCTATGCGCGCCTCGGGAGCGGGGATACCTACCCGACGCAACCAATCAATGGCGCGCTCGCGGGCATCAGCTTTGGATAGTTTCAAATGGGTTTGAATGGTTTCAATCAGCTGTTCACCCACGGTCAGAACGGGGTTGAGGCTGGTCAGCGGATCCTGAAAGATCGCGCCGATCTTGCGCCCCCTGATACGCCGCATAGCCTCGGGCCGCAGGTTATCAATGCGATCGCCCTCCAGCCGGATCTCTCCTTGGGTGATTCCACCGGGCGGCTCTATCAGGCCGATGATGGCAGCACCGGTCATTGACTTGCCAGCACCACTTTCGCCGACCATCCCCAGGATTTCACCGGGAGAGACGGAAAGCGTTACATCTTCAATTGCGTTTACCGTGCCACGTCGACCGGGAAAGGCGACAGTCAGGTTCTCTACGGTCAATAGGGTCATGGTGTTTTACCTCAACTTAGGGTTCAGGGCGTCGCGCAACCAGTCGCCCAACAGGTTGACGGCAAGCACAAGGATCACCAGCACAACAGACGGGAAGATCACCACCCACCAGACACCGGAGAACAGGTATTCGTTCCCAATTCTTATCAAGGTTCCAAGGGAGGGCTGGGTTGCGGGCATACCGACCCCTAGGAAAGAAAGCGTAGCCTCTGTTAGCACCGCCATACCAAGGTTGATCGTGGCGATAACCAGAACCGGACCCAATACATTGG
The DNA here is from genome assembly GCF_018860975.1 of Lentibacter algarum. Lineage (GTDB taxonomy): Bacteria > Pseudomonadota > Alphaproteobacteria > Rhodobacterales > Rhodobacteraceae > Lentibacter > Lentibacter algarum_A. The sequence goes on along the minus strand of NZ_JAHKQI010000005.1, from coordinate 467,723 downwards.
GCAAGATATGGTGCATCATGATCCCCATACCGGAGACCCCGTTAATGCGCGCAGCCTGAACGTATTCCTTTCGCCGCTCCACCATCGTGGAGCCGCGCACGGTGCGCGCATATTGCACCCAGTTGGTCAATCCAATGGCGAGGATCATCACCCAGATCGCCGCATCGGCATGCTGGTCAGGGGGGAGGATGCCGCGGGCAACACCGTTGACCAGCAATGCGACAAGAATTGCAGGAAAGCTCAGCAAAATATCTGCCACCCGCATAATCGCGCCGTCAACCATACCGCCCACAAATCCGCCAATCAGACCCAGTGAGATGCCCAGTCCGGCGGCCAGCACGACGCTGGCGAAGCCTACGATGAGAGAAAGGCGCAACCCATAAAGGATCGAGGAATACAGATCACGTGCCTGCTGGTCCGTGCCCAACAAGTAGCGCGGGTCTCCCCCTTCTACCCAGGAGGGGGGCAGCTCGCTATCCAGCAAAAAGAGCTGCGAAATGTCATACGGGTTCTGTGTTGCCAGAAGCGGAGCAAAGAGGGCTGCGGCAAAAAGCAAGAGTAGGGTCACAGTGGATATCCGCGCCATCCAAGAGTGGCGGAAATTCCATGCGATGTCGCTGTCATACAAGCGGGACAATGTCGAGGTTGTCATGGTTTCTCTCCGGATCAATGTGCAGATTTGGTGCCATCGACGCGCAGACGCGGATCAAGCACGGCGTAAAGCAGGTCGACGGTGGTGTTAATGATCACGAATATCAGGCTGACCAGAACCAGATATGCTGCCATCACCGGCACATCGCCAAAGCTGACGGCCTGAATGAACAGCGCGCCCATTCCCGGCCACTGGAAAACGGTTTCAGTCACAATGGCGAAGGCGATCAACCCACCGAGTTGAAGGCCAAAGATGGTGATGACCGGAATGAGCGTGTTCTTTAAGGCGTGACGGAAGTTGATAGACCGGTTGGTCAAGCCGCGTGCCTTGGCGAACTTGATATAGTCAGTGCGTAACACCTCCATCATCTCTGCACGCACTAAACGCATGATGAGTGTGAGCTGAAACAAGCACAGCATGAAGGAGGGCAGGATCAAAGCCTTGAGGCCCGAAACCGTCAGGAACCCGGTAGACCACCAGCCGATATCAATCACCGTGCCCCGCCCGAAGGACGGCAACCATCCCAGCCAGACCGAGAAGATCAAAATCAGCAGAATACCTGTCACAAATGTCGGGAGTGAAATCCCGATCAGCGATAGTAGTTGCAAACTTTGTGCGGAAAGGCTGCTTGGTCTTAAAGCTGTTAAGATCCCAAGTGGGATGCCAATCAACAGCGAGAGCCCTGCAGCGACCAGAACCAACTCTGCCGTGGCGGGGAAGCGTTCGGAGAGCAGCGTGGAAACGGGCCGTGCATTGCGCCATGAAAGCCCGAAATCTCCGGTCGACGCACGGGCCACAAAACGGCCGTATTGCACCCAGATCGGTTGATCCAGACCAAGGCGCTCACGCACGGCGTCACGTTCCTCGGTTGTGGCATTCTCGGCCACAAGTGAATTGACGGGATCGCCCATGAAGCGAAACATCATGAACGCAATCAGTGCGACGGTAAGCATCACGAAAATTGATTGGATGATGCGGCGGATCAGAAAGCCGAGCATGGTGAATACCTCTCTTGGGCGTTAGGGGCGTCAATTGGGGCCGGAAACACGGGGTTCCAGCCCCAATAAAGGTCAGTTGGTGACCGTGGCATACCAAAGACGTACCAGATCGTCCGGCGCTTGCGGGATTTCCACGGTGTCCCGTGCGGCCCAGGATAGCGGCTGTTGGTGAAGCGGTAGCCATGCAACATCTGCCTTGGCCAGCATCAGCGCCTCTTCCATCAACGCCAGACGCTTTTCCTCGTCAATTTCTACAGCCACGGCCCTGGTCAACTCATCAACCTTGGGGTTGGAGTAGCCATTTGGTGTGAAGGTGCCATACTCGCCGTCTTTTGTTGCCAGCATCGCCGAAAGAACGGAAAACCCGTCAAGCATCGGCAAAGTTGCCCATCCCAGCATGAAAACGTCAACTTCATGATTGTCGACTTTCTTGAAATGGATTTGGCGCGGTTCCGTCACCAGACGTGGTTCGAAGCCGGACTGTGCCAACATGGCGGCCATGGCCTGACAGATGTCCCCGTCGTTCACGTAACGATCATTTGGGCAGTTCAGGTTGAATGCAAATCCATCCGGGTAGCCAGCCTCGGCCAGCAGTGACTTCGCCATTTCCGGATCATAGGGCAGCCGTTCATCCATCTCTTCGCTGAAGCCTTTTACTGCAGGTGCGATCAATGAGCCTGTAACCCGAGATTTGCCGCGCATGATACGGTCGCGGATCAGGTCCATGTTAATGGCGTGATACATTGCCTGGCGCACCCGAACGTCTTTCAGCGGGTTGCCCTCGACATTGCCGTCAACCAAGCTCTCACCCATGTTGATGCCCATCATGATGCTACGCAAGCCGGGGTTTTGCAGCATATGCACCCCGTCGGTTCCCTCAATCCGGCCTGCATCCTGAAGCGGTGCGGGTTCGATCAAGTCGATCTCACCAGACAACAGGGCAGCAACGCGAGTGGCATCCGATCCGATAGGCGTATGCTCAATCCGGGTCAGGTTGTGCTGCGGAGTATCCCACCAGCCTTCATTGACAACCAATACGTTCAGCGCATCGGGGCGGCGGCTCTCCAATGCGAATGGTCCGGTGCCATTGGCGTTGTTGGTGGTATAGCCCTCTTCACCCTGGCTGGCGTCAATCGGGGCAACCGAGTTGTGTGCCTCCAGCCAGCCCTTGTCCATAATCTGAATATTCGTCAGATAATTATTCAGAAGGGGGGTCGCCCCATCAAGGATCAGGTCTACCGTCAGATCATCCACGATCTCGACTGCTGTGAGCCCCGGAAGGTTGCCACGCAGCGGCGATTTTGGATCGACGGCGCGCATCAGCGATACTTGAACGTCGTCTGCGCCAAAGGCCTCGCCGCCTTGGAAGGTCACGCCTTCGCGCAATTTAAAGCGAACGCGGGTCGGCTCAAGCACCTCCCAGCTCGTCGCCAAAGCGGGCTCGATCTTCATATCCGCATCGTAGCGAACCAGCGGCTCATAAATATGATGGGTGAAGATATTGGTGAAACTATCAGAGGATGCATGCGGATCTAGGCCGTAGACATCCCGTGAGGTTGCATAGCGCAAACTTTCAGCGCTCGCCGCGGTCGTCAGCATAGTCGCTGCGGTGGCTGTCATCATAAGGTAACGAAGCATTTGCAGTTCTTCCTTTCGTTTGAGCGGCCCCCCTTGCAAAGGGTGCATAGCCGCGATGCATATATTGCAAACATGTTTCCAATAAATTGTCTACAAAAACTTTACTTGCACATACAATCATGTCGACATAAATTGACGACAAGCTGAAATATTGTGCAATTTGAGGTGGTAAAAGGCATGTCCACGACAAGTACCAACACTGACACTCCCCAAATGGAGGTCTACAATCGCATCTGGTTGTCGATCGCAGAACGCAAGCTGAAGCCCGGCACCCGACTGAAAGAAGAGAAACTGGCTGAGATCTTTTCAGTGAGTCGCGCTCGCATCCGGCAGGCATTGGCTGCTTTGGAACATGACGGGCTGGTGACGTTGGTCCCGCATCGCGGCGCATTCGTTTCACAGCCTTCAACCGAGGAAGCGCGTGACGTCTTTTTTGCACGTCGCGCCATTGAAAAGAGCCTGATCATCCGCCTTTGCGAAACTGCTACGCCGGCAATCATTGCTCGCCTAAATGAACATGTAGAGAAAGAGCGCGCGGCAAGAGACGCAAACGACATCAAATCGAGCATCAGATTGTCGGGGGGCTTTCATCTTTTGATCGGTGAACTTGCCGGTTCGCCCTATCTTTGGGATGTATTGCGCGATCTGGTATCGCGGACCTCTCTCATCATGGCGATGTATCAGACCCGCAGTCACGCCGATTGCGGCCCGGACGAACACGCCGAAGTCGTCGCCGCCATTCAGACTGGCGATGCGAAGCACGCAGAGAGTTTGATGGATCACCATCTAGATCATCTCGAGGGCAAACTTGATCTTGAGGGCAGTGTTGAAGATACTGACGACCTGAGAGATTTGCTATCATGACACGGTCACATGACCTTCTCATTCACTGCGCAACCATCATCACTGTCGACACTGATCGACGGGTGATCGAAGGCGGGTGGATCGCTGTAGATGCTGACCGAATCGCAGCCATTGGCACTGGCGAACCGCCGGCTGCCGAGCGCGTAATCGACCGCCCCGGCCTTATTGCCCTGCCCGGCTTGATCGACGCGCATTCTCACTCCGGGCATGGCCTCGTGCGGGCCGCGGGTGATGGTGACGGCGATCTGTGGTTCAAGCTCTGCGAAGAGATTTATGCAGGGGTCGCCACGCCAGAATTTTGGCGCGCCGAGGCGCGATTGGCACAAATGGAACGTCTTATGGGGGGCGTGACCACTGCTGTTTCCCTTCTTGGGGGTGGTGCTGATGTAATGCGCACTGATACGCCAGAAGCGGGCGACGCGCATTGCGCTGCCACAGTGGAATCTGGGTTGCGGACTTTTATGGCCGTAGGCCCGGGAAGGTTGCCCTTTCCAAAGATGTTCGGGCCCAACCGCACCCCTGTGAGTTTCGATGAACAGATGGAGGTCTGCGCCGATCTCGTTGCGCGCCACGACGATGTTGTAAACCGCCGCACCGGAGTCGCGCTGATTTTGCCGGTCTATTCTTCCGCACATATGGAGGATCACGGCCCTGAGATCCGTCGGATGTCTACTGCGATGCGAGCGCTACAGGACCGCACCGGCACTATTTTCACCCAAGATGGACATCGCTCGGGAACCATAGCCGTTGCGCGTGATCTTGGCTTACTTTCGCCCCGCGCGGCTTTAAGCCACAGCGTGGATTTGACGCCTGAAGACTTTGAAGCGCTTCGCGAAACCGGGGCCACGATCATTCATAATCCTTCCGCTATCATGTCAATTATTGGCCGCTGCCCGGTGCCTGAGCTTTTGGAGGCAGGCGTAACTGTCAGCCTTGGTTCGGATGCGGGTGCGCCGGACCGTGGTTTTGACATGTTCCGTCATATGGCGCAGGCCATGCATTACCACCGCCGTCACTTCCGTGATCCCTCCGTTCTGCCTGATGCGAAAGCATTGGAACTTTGCACCATTGATGCGGCCCGTGCTTTGGGTGTCGCAGACCAGATTGGATCACTGGAAGTGGGAAAGAAGGCAGACATCATTTTCTTGAATGGCCGGCAGCCACATTTGTGGCCACCTGTTATGGCGCTGAACCGCATCACTCACTTTGCCAATGCAGCTGACGTAGATACGGTTCTCGTGGATGGCCAAGTATTGATGGAAGAGCGCGAAATTCATCACCTTGATCTAGACGGAATTCTAGGGGACGCCCAAACAGAGGCTGATCAGGCCTTTACAGCCTCGGGGCGTTTGGAAACTCGACATGAATCACAACAGTCCTGGGGGAAATCTCGACGGGAAAACGGGGCTTACCGTGTCGCGGGCTCAGACGTTTAGGGCCATTTTACAAAGTGGAGGAATTACCCCCCACCAATGTCCGTTTTAACGTTCCGCCCTGTCGCGCGATAAGGATTACGCCAAGGTCGAGCATACACCGGACAACCTCCGACTGATTGCGCATTGCGTCAATCTGATGAAAAGAGGCTGGGAGCGGCCATCTACCAGACTACGCAGGAACGGCTGAAATGGGCCGTGAGTGTTAATGCTTCGCTTGGGACAGAGTTGAGATGCTGCGAAGCGGAGGATGGCTCCTCTGAGCCCAAAGCCGTCATTGCCAAATCAAATCTCGCGGTCTGTTCGTTGTATTTTCTATAGACGCCACCTTTAAACCAGATCCGCGCCACATTCTCGCCAATCTTCACCCAGAGATTGTATTTAACCGCCCGAGCAACCCCTTAAAGGAGCGCGAAGAGGGTGAAGAGGAAAAATGGAGCAGACTAAATGCATATACTTGCTGTTGACGACGACCCGATCATTCTTGAGCTACTGGAACATTTCATTGGCTCTATGCCTGAACATGAGCTTACGACAGCGGAGTGTGTGACCGATGCCCTTGAGTTAATGGCCGACACGACTGCACGTTTCGATTGTTTTCTCCTCGACATTCAGATGCCAAGAACAGACGGCATCGAATTCACTCGAATTTTGCGGGATATCCCTTGGTATCGCAGCACCCCGATCTTGATGCTTACGGCGAAGTCGGACAAATCATACATCGATGATGCCTTTACAGCTGGTGCCACGGATTACATCACAAAGCCTTTTGAACTTAACGGTCTCAAAGCGCGAATTGGTCTCATGGCTCGTTTGACCGTAGATCAACGTAAAGAAACGAACGCATTCCATGCAGCATGTACTTTGCAAGATATCTCACCGGATGACATCGCTGATGACCTGACAATCGAGTTGCATCACCCGTTTCCAGTATTCGACGTCGAAGGCGTCATCGAAAATCACGCAATGGAAAACTATGTGACTCAATTGTCCCGTAAATCGCTATGCGGGTCTGTTGTCCTGGGCTTTACCATCCGACATATCGCGGACTTGCATGCGCGCCTGACCCCTTTCGATTTCAAGTGTGTCATTACGGATGTCAGCGAAGCAATTTCGGATTGCCTTCTGCCGACCCGCCGCCTTGTGTCCTACTCTGGTAACGGGACGTTTGTGTGCGTTGTAGAAGGTGCTGCGCACATAGATATTGAAAGGCTTGTAGACCATATCAATCTCTACATCCGTTCAATGGAGCTATCGACAAGTGACGGCACGGCTATCGACATCCGCATCTGTGCTGGACGCATCAACCGCCTCATCTGGCGAAAGGGTGATAGTGCAATTGATTCACTTCGGAACGCTCATATCAGTGCCGAAGAGGCTGCAGATCAGCTTGAGCGAAATTTTGGCAACATTTGGACCGTTGAGCAAATCGCATGAGCTCACTTGCCATCAAGGACGCGCTCCGGCCAATTCGCGAAAGATTTCATCAATCTCTGGAGGTTACTGCGCGAGACATTAGGAACGCGCTGGAACGCGCGCTTGAAACGCCGAGCAGTGAGCAAAGTGAATTTACCCTAATCGCAGAGAAAATACATAAGATCTCAGGGACCGCAGGCACGTTGGGCTATGCGGAGTTGGGTGAATGTGCTCACGATGCAGAAATTCAAATCAACGAGTTTCTAAAAACTGGGTCGGCGCCGCCAAAGGATGCTTACTTTCAGGTCCTCGATTTTTTGGAGCTTGGTCTGAGCACTAACGGCGAAGAAGATTAATTTCGCGTCCGTTCGCGAAACTCGTCGCGTCTCAGGTCGCCATCATATCCATGATCTGCTGTCCCAATGTGACAGGATCAAATGGTTTCTCGATTACGCCTAACGCTTCGGTCTTTTTGAAGGCCTCGATCTCGTCTGGCTGAACCCTTGCCGTCATGTAAATGGCCGGCACGTTCGCCAAATGATCAAACTCCCGCAATTTCAGGAGAGTTTCCGGACCGGTCATCCCTGGCATCATGACGTCTAGAAGAAACAAATCGGGCGTTGAATCGGATGCCGCTGCAAGTGCGGCGTCACCACAATCGTATTGTGAAACTTGAAACTCACCGGCCATCTCTAACGCCATCTTCGTAATCTCGCGAATGTCTCTATCGTCTTCGACGTGGAAAATATTCATGATGAGCAACTTCCGTTAACTTGCTTTGACAACTTCAACCCATCATAAATCGGAATGTCTACAAAGAAAGTTGTTCCGCCTCCCACTTCACTTTCGAAGCTGATCTTGCAGTCCTGTTTAGCAAGTATTTCCTGAACGATACTCAACCCTAGGCCTGTTCCGCCAGTCGCCGCTCTGTTCTTTGCGCCGATCTGGACAAAACGCTGGAACAGCAGATCCTGTTCATCTTTTGGAATGCCTTCACCCATATCCGCGACACTGATCCGATTAAAGCCGGCGTGTCGCGAAAGCGCTATTTTGACGTTGCCGCCAGCCGGCGAAAACTTGATCGCATTTGACAGAAGGTTCACCAATACTTGAACCATCCGATTGGGGTCGATCATTGATAAAGCATCGGGCGCATTGATCTCGGTCGTAACACTAACATCGAAGCGATCTCTAAATCCTGCGATCCCCTCGACAGCTGTTTCGATGACATCGGCCACCCTGACTTCGGAATTGTCGAAAGCCATGGTTCCGTCCGCGATCTTATCGAGATCGAGAATATCGTTAACAATCAATATTAGGCGGTCTGCGTTGCGTTGCGCGATCTGGATCATGTTACGGGCTCGTTCGGGCATCTCACCCGCAGACCCGGCCAGTAGCAGCCCCATAGCGCCTTTGATGGCTGTCATAGGGGAGCGCAGTTCATGGCTGACTGTCGACACCAGTTCCTGTTTTTTGCGTTCTACTTCGCGACGTCGAGTGATCTCATGGAAGAAAGCGAACATCTGATCCGAAGCGCCGCTGTCGGAAAGGGGCTGAATCTGAACGTCGAAGTATGCTGCACCATGGTTGACCTCGTGAAAGAAGCTGGGCCGTTGCGACGTCAAGCGCGCGCGGGCTTCTTCAGTGCTCACACCCATCCATGACGCGAGGTCAGTTAATTCGAAGCCACTGTCCTGAGAGGCCTGTTTAAGTGTCAACGCCGCCAGATTCATATGGCAGATCGCTAGACTCTTGGTGTCAATGACCAGAACCGGATTCTCGAATCTATCAAGCATCTGCGCTGCAGTTGTCGCGGGTATCATCTAATTTTCCCAGAGTTGTGACAAAAATGTCTAAGTTCTTACATTCTGCAGTCATGACCCTAAATTGTGTCATAATTCGGTAATTTTTAAATCTTTCTTAAGCCAAACGAGCATGTTTGACCATTTCGCGAACGATTTCGTTCAAGCTAAGTCTGGACTTCACGATGGCATGGTCCACCCGAATGTCACGCACACTCGTTTCGCTAGCGGACAATGAAATGACACGGGCGTCTTTCTGGAACTCTTGGAGGTCGTTCAATAACTCATGCCCGTTCCCGTCAGGCAGGTCCCAATCAACGACAATCAAATCGAAAACTTCTGATCTTATGGCGGCACGCGCTTGGGCAAGGGTTGGCACGGAACGCATCTTAGCCAGATTACCCAGACCTTTCCTGACAATCTCAGAGAAGTCGCTGTCGTCTTCCAAGTGAAGGACACTAAACTGATGTTGTGGCAATTCTAACGACTGATCCGAATCTGAGCTTACATTGTCCGACCTCGCCAGCGGGACGGTAAACCAAAATGCTGTCGGCTCTCCGAGATCACTTTTGAAACCGATTTGACCGTTCATACGCTCTACAAGCTGACGTGAAATATTTAAGCCCAATCCGGTGCCGCCCTTTGCACGGGTATCGGATGCATCAGCTTGTGAAAACGGTTGAAAAATCTTCGCCTTGAAATCGTCGCTGATGGCAGGGCCAGAATTGATGACACACACTATCGCTGACGTCCCTACCGCTTCAAGACGGATGTGAACGGTCGTGTTGTCGTCGGAATACTTGCAGGCGTTGGAGATCAAATTCGCAATGACTTGCTGGGTGCGTTGTGAATCGACGTAGCCCACAATCGGGCTCTCAGGTAAGTCCAAACTCATTTCGACCCCATGCTGAGCGGCAAACGGAAGCATTTGCTCAACTCCCGCCTCAAGGATTTCGTTCAGGTCCGTCGGCTCAAGTTGAAAGTCAATTTCGCCAGATCGAATTTTTTCCAAATCCAGAATGTCGTTCACAAGTGCGGAAACGCGTTCCGTATTGCCATACGCGATTTCCAGCAGCCTTTCGGCCCCGTCCGGCATCTTTGGCAGCATCGGCCCACGCATCAGCCCAAGCGCGCCCTTGATTGATGTCAACGGCGTGCGCAATTCATGGCTCACCGTCGCGACAAATTCAGCCTTCATCTTTTCGATATTCTTTTTCTCACTGATATCAATGATCTGGACGATGAACACATCGGCATTCTTGGTCGGATCAAATGTCCAGGCGACGCTCAACAACCCCCAGATCGCGGGCCCGTTCTTGGGAATTATTTTGTATTCCCCTTGGTGGGAAGATTGGCTTTGGGTGATTAAATCTTTGACCACCCGTTTCATCATTGCATGATCCTCGCGCGACAATAGATCATGGAACCGCAGCCCGTTTGCCATTTCGGTCTCTTCATATCCCGTCATACGACAAAGGGCTTCGTTCTTGCCCAAAAACCGACCGTCGCCGGAAAATAATGCCATACCAACTGGCGCTTGTTCCAACACCAATTCAAATCGCTCGCGGCTGGCTTTCAGGGCGTTTCTTGCTTCGTGAAGATCGGTCTCGTCGGTTTGGGCGCCGATCAGCCGCAACGCCTTCCCGTTTTTGTCGCGCTCAGTGACAACAGCGTCTGATTTCATCCAACGCACCGACCCGTCCTCAAATCGAATGCGATATTCTGCGGTAGACCGGTCGGTTAAGCCGTCGATGCAGGCTTTGTCCGCGGCCTGCAAGATTGGCAAATCTTCCGGGTGAATTCGAGATAGGAACAGTTTTTGCGTGTCGACGTCCGTTGCACTCAACGGAACCCGCATCAGCATACGCCAAGTGTCTGATACGATGGAGCGGTTAGTGACGAGATCAATATCAAAGACACCGATTTGCGCCCCTTTCATCGCCAAGTTCCACCGAGCCTCGTTTTCTTGCAGTCTTTGCGCATAGGCTGTGCTTTCGCTGACGTCCTGAATGAGCAGGGTTGAACGCGCGAATCCATTAGCCGAAGACCACTCGTTTTTCTGAACGTGCAGCCGCAAGGATGGCAAAGTCGGGCAACGCGCAGCGCGGTCCATCCCATCGGCATTGGCTCTGAACGAGATCAGCGATTGAATCCGCATTCCGAGTCTTACATCAACAGCGTTAAACAACTGCATTGCAGCGGGATTGGCCGACAGAATGCGCTCTTTCTCATCCAATACCAAGATAGCGATAACCGCATTTTCTATTACAGAGAGGGTCTCTTCGCTCTTCGCCCGCAACTCAACGGTCTTGCGTTCAACTTCGATCTCGATTTTACTTTCTCGACTCGATAGCACTCGGGAAATGTATCCGATCAGACTAAAAATCGTCAGCCCCAGAACCAGAACGATCCATTTCGCAAGCCCGCGGTTGGCTTTTTCGAACATCGGCGTACTGTGCCAGGTCAGTGACCAGTGGCGCCCAAAAAAATCCACCTCACGCGTAATAGTGAATCGGGCCTCATGTTCCGCGAAGCGATCGAGACTATTGAAGACAAGGACTTCCCTGCTGTCTGCGCCGGTGTCGCGAACGCTCAGCGAGGCAATCGGATCGTCACTGGATGTCAAAGTGGTAAAGAGCGCCTGGCCAACAAAAGGCATATACAGCCAACCCTCAAACGCGTCTTCCATGGCTTTGGGTGTCGAAATGTCCATTCTGGCCTTGTAATGGGGGCGCAAAAGAAGAAACCCAAGTTCACGGCCATCGTTCTGAACGAGTTCGATAGGCGGGGTAAGCTGGATGGTGTTCGTTTCACGGGCAATCTGCGCTGATCGCCGTCTTTCGGGTTCAAACCCCATATCAAGTGCAAGTGCTGCGCGATTTTGTTCCAATGGCTCGATAAACTGAACCACAAATCGTTCAGGCAAGCCGGTGTCCGGATGGACAGGGGGCAGCAAGACGCCCCTCTCTAACATCTGGCTAGAAATATCGACGCCTTCGACTTCCTTGACCAAGGTAATGTATCCGATACCCAGAGTGCCGGGCAGAGTCTCTTCTATGTTCAGGCTGTCGACATAATACTGCCAGTCAAGCGCGCTGACACCGCCATGGGTGGCAAATAACGCGGATGCACCGTCCAATGTACGGCTGTATCCATCGATGCGATTGATCAATACTTCAAAAGTTTCGTCCGCATGGCGTTCGAATGCGACAATCGTGCGATTTCGTTCAAGCCGGTCGACGAACACGGCCAGTGTCAACGAGAGCCAGACACCAGCAATGAGAACCAGCCCACGAAACCACCTTGAAGAGATCAACCTTCCTTGCCCCGTAGGCCAAGAACTGATTGCAACTGCAACTCGGTATCTGTTTTTGACAATCCATGCATGGCATCAAATTATAGGCATGCCAATCAATTTACAACCATAAGTTGATACAATGAATAGCTTAAAGGGTATGGGTTGCAGGACGAATAGAACCTTCGCGTCTGATTTGCATGTCCAATAATCCCAGCGCGTTAGCATACTCGAACGTCGGAAGTTTTGCTGATGGAAAGGCCCTAATTGCTTCATCCGCATTTGGACAGTGCAATGGGCGTTTTCGTTGGAGTATTTGCCCAAGAATTTCACCGCTCCGTCTAAGCAGTTTTGATACTTACTGCAGCTACCTCGGGTTGCGGCGTGCTCCTGCATACTTGAGAAATGAGACCTTAGCCGGTTAAGCTCGAAGATGACAGCCGAAGCAACTGAGCGAATGTCGATTATTTGCCGAAACCGGACTCAGTCAGAAGTTTCACAAACAGCAGAAATGTTCACAACTTGCGAAATCGACACCTGATCCTTGCTGCACTCTGCCCGTATGGTTGGTTTTCCCGCTGCATGGTAGCGCCGAATCTTACGCTGACGCAGTAGGAAAATTGGACTCACACAAAGGGCTTATTCCAGCCATTCGCTGTATCTTTCACAGATGGCCGTTTAGCGGACAAACCGTCATTTCACTGCAGCAGCACCGATGGCCGGTCTTCGTGCTCAGAACATTGTCGTCATTGGGTCAAGTCGGCAAAACGGGATTTCAATAGGGCCTCTTCGAATTCGCCCTCAGCAGTGCTATCGTAAACAACACCACCGCCAACATTCATCTGAACAGTTTTATCTTGGCGGCACTGCAAAGTACGGATGGCCACGTTGAATTCCATTGCGCCGTTAGGCGCAATCCAACCAATGGAGCCACAGTAGGCCTCACGCGGTTGTGTTTCGATCTCTCGAATGATCTGCATGGCCCGCAGCTTCGGCGCTCCGGTGATCGAACCGCAAGGAAACAACGCCTCAAACAGATCTTTGAAAGAGATGCCTTGGCACACCTGAGAAGTGATACAGGACGTCATCTGATGCAATGTTGCGAACCGTTCTACTGCAAATAACTCTGGAACCGCGACGCTGCCAATGTCCGATATACGGCTCATGTCGTTGCGCAACAGATCAACGATCATCAGGTTTTCGGCGCGGTTTTTCTCAGAGGCTTGCAACTCGTCTCGCAGAGCATCGTCAATAGCCACGGTTTTCCCGCGCGGGGCAGTGCCTTTCATCGGGCGAGTTGTCAGTGTGCCGCCTTCTGAAAGCGAAAAAAACAGTTCAGGAGACCGTGACAACAAGACAGTGCCACCCAAGTCAACCAATGCCCCATGAGCTACGGGTTGGCGGTCCTTCAGTTGAGCATATAGCTGCGCGACATCCCCGGTAAAGCGGGAAGCAAGAGGGAAGGTAAGGTTGGCCTGATAAATGTCGCCTGCTGCGATGTAATCGTGAACCGTCTGAAAAGCCTTTGCATAGCGCGCAGAATCCCAAAGTGGTTGCATCGGGGACAATGTGGCTTGCGTGTCATTTGGCACTGGCTGGGGAGATATCGGTGCGTCAAAGACGCCAAAATGGATCAGCGGCAGGTCTCGTACGGCAGGCAATAGGGGTGCCAACTTTGACGAAGTCAGATACCCAAATTCGTAAGAAATATACCCAGCTAGCCAATGACCATCGGAATGCGCTTGCTGCATGGCATCGAACGCACTCTCCGCCTCGGCTGGCGTATCTGCCCTAATCTGCGCAACTGGTGCGGAGAATTCCGTTCCGCCCGCGACCGGACCGCTGTCAAATATTACCTTGGCATTCGTCACTAACGTCAAAAGTCCGCAGCTATCCGCATTTCGCGCAGGGGTCGCACAATATCAATCGCCTGTTGGTAAATGGGATGCGCTTTATAGGCCTGCAATGCGGCATCATCGACGAACTCGGCATAGACGACCACATCCACTTCGCCTGAGAGTTCATCAACATGACTGTTTTGGACTACCTCAAACACTGAAGCATGTGGAATGTTTCCAAGCAAGGACAGGCCATCAACAATGCGCGCGACGTCATTTTCGTCTGCTGCACTGAAGAAGACCACATGCCGGATGAAAGCTCTGTCAGACAAGGCGAAACCTGCGTTCAATTTACGACCGAATTTTACAAATCGCTTGCCACAGTGAGGGACAAGTTGCAAGAGCGCCGGTTCTGACGCGATGGCGGTTCCGCTCAACGAGGTGTCGTCAATTGGCGCCGACGGCACTACCTAAATCATAAATGCAATATCTTAACCGGGCTACGCGAACACAAATCCTAATCGGAGATGTTGGCCTGCCGTTGTTTAGCATGTATTGATGCCAAAAAGAGTTGGAAATACGCTAAATGCTAAACTTGTCACATGTTCGCTCCGTGCTTTCGGATTGTTATGATCTGGCCCCGTCAACCGAAGTCGCAGAGGCGACGTCAGACATTTATGCCCGCATGGAACGCGTCGTGACACCGCCCGACTGGGCAATCTATGCGCCTTACGTCAAAGCTATCAACGCGCTGAAAAAAGAACGCAATGCAGTCATCTTAGGGCACAACTACATGACGCCCGAGATTTTTCATGGTGTGTCGGATTACGTTGGCGACAGTCTACAGATCGCGATGAAGGCACAAGAGGTCGACGCGGAGGTGATCGTTCAGGCCGGTGTACATTTCATGGCTGAGACGACGAAGATTCTGTGTCCGGAAAAGACTGTGTTGATGCCCGATATGGAAGCCGGCTGTTCGCTTGCTGAAAGCATCACTGCGGATGGTATCGACGAAATGCGTGCCAAATATCCGGGTGCGCCGGTCGTGACCTATGTGAATACAACAGCCGAGGTGAAAGCAGCGTCTGACATTTGTTGTACGTCCTCAAATGCCCTGCAAATCGTGAACGCGATGGAGAGCGACACGGTCATCATGACGCCGGATCAATTTCTGGCGCAGAACGTAGCCAACCAAAGCCACAAGAACGTGGTCTATTGGCCTGGCTCCTGCATCGTGCACGAACAATATACCGCAAAGGACCTGCAAGACTTTCGCGAATGGAATCCCGGTACGCGTCTGATCGCACACCCCGAATGCCCCCCAGACGTTGTGGCTGAGGCTGACTTTTCTGGCTCCACCAGTGGCATCATCAAATATGTCACGGATGAGAAGCCCCAAAAGGCGATGCTGATCACTGAATGTTCAATGGCATCCAATATTGCTGATGAACTGCCAGAGGTCGATTTCGTCGGCCCCTGCAACATGTGTCCTTACATGAAGAAAATTTCGCTCGAAAAGATCCTTTGGGTGCTTCACACGGGCGAAAACGAGGTTCTCGTCGACCCTGATGTGGGCACAAAAGCCCGCGCATCGGTGCAGGCGATGATTGATATGTCGCGCAAGCTGGGTCTTTGATTTAAATGAAAACCATTCAAACCGACCGGGTCGTCATTGTTGGCGCAGGCCTTGGGGGGCTTTATGCCGCGCTGCGACTTGCGCCGCGTCCGGTTGTGATGATCTCACCTGAAAGTCTGGGCGAGGGGGCCAGCTCTGCTTGGGCCCAAGGCGGGGTCGCGGCTGCGATGAGCAACGCAGATAGCGCACAAAGCCATGCCGCAGATACCGTCAATGCGGGTGACGGAACTGTTGATCGAGACGTTGCCACCCTTGTCACCCAAGAAGCCCGTTCTCACATCCTTCATCTGACTGCGCTTGGCACACCCTTTGATCGGACAGAGACCGGTGATTATGTCATGTCACGCGAGGCCGCCCACAGCTTTGCGCGGGTGGTGCGCGTCAAGGGTGACCAAGCGGGTGCTGAAATCATGGCCGCCCTGATCGAACGCGTTCGCGCGACGCCTTCCATTCAAGTGTTAGACGGCACAATGGCGCTTGAGCTTGAGGTTTCTGACGGACGCGTCACAGGTGTTGCGGTTCAATCGGCCGATGCCCTTTGCTCTGCACCTGTGATGCTGCGTGGCAGCGCTGTCCTGTTGGCAGGTGGCGGGTCTGGCGGGCTCTATGCGCTGACGACCAACCCACCGCGCATCCGTGGTCAGGTCATCGGATTGGCCGCGCGTGCGGGTGCTCTCATTGCGGATGCGGAATTCGTGCAGTTTCATCCGACGGCCATGGATGTCGGTGAGGACCCGGCACCACTGGCCACAGAAGCCCTGCGAGGCGAAGGCGCGATCCTGACAAACGACCGTGGCGAACGGTTCATGCAAGCTTTGCATCCTGATGCAGAACTTGCGCCACGTGACATCGTAGCCCGCGCGATTTTTGCGCAAACCCAAGCGGGGCGGCATCCGGTGCTTGATACGCGTGATGTGCTTGGGCAGGCGATCAAAACCCAATATCCAGCCGTGGCGGACGCCTGCGCCCGCAATGCAATCGACCCCGCGATCACCCCCATTCCTGTGGCTGCAGCCGCGCATTACCACATGGGCGGGATCGCAACCGACATTGATGGACGCGCGTCTTTGGGCCATCTTTGGGTTTGTGGCGAAGCATCATCGACCGGACTACATGGCGCCAATCGACTGGCGTCGAACGGGCTGCTCGAAGCGTTAGTTTACGCACGCATCTGTGCTGATGACATCGCAAAATGCATTCCTAAGACAAGCGCCTCAGCCATCGACATTTCATTCGACAGCGGTGGCACGCCGCCCGATCCAAATGCCGTGGCGGAGTTGCGTCAAACGATGACCGATCATGTTGGTGTTGTTCGCGACGCTAATGGCCTAACGTCTGCGCTGCGCAAGCTTGCAGCGCTCGAAGCCGCCCACAAATCCAGTGTTTCGTTCCTGAATATGACGGCGACGGCGACGTTGATCGCTGTATCTGCATTGAACCGCCAAGAAAGTCGCGGGGCGCATTCCCGTGCCGACTTCCCCGACACCTTTCCCGGTGCCGGCCGAAGGTCGCTGATCACGCTGAAAGAGGCCTTGGCGATACGGTCCAAAATTTGCGAGGAAGCATCATGATTTTTCCCAACGTTCCTGACTTGATCCTAGAGCCCATGATCCGCAATGCGCTGATGGAAGATTTGGGCACCTATGGCGATGCGACCACCCGTGCTGTGATCCCTATCAAAACGACATACACAGCGCACCTGAACGCCCGCGCCGATGCCGTCGTGTCGGGCATGCAAGTTGCGCGGATGGCATTTCATCTTGTTGATCCCACGCTCGACATCAAAACACGTGTTGCGGATGGACAACCTTGCAAGGCTGGTGAAACGCTCATGACGCTTGAAGGCAGTGCTGCCTCAATCTTGTCCGCGGAAAGGGTGGCACTGAATTTTGCGGGTCGTTTGACGGGCATCGCGACCAAGACCGCCTCATTCGTAGCTAAGACCTCGGGCACCAACGCCCGCGTGACCTGCACTCGTAAAACAACGCCCGGCTTGCGCCTGGTGGAAAAGTTAGCGGTTCTGCATGGCGGTGGATTTAATCACCGGTATTCGCTGTCCGACGCGATCTTGATCAAAGACAATCACATCGCAGCGGCCGGTGGTGTGCGACAAGTCCTGGAAGCCGCCATGGCGCATGCGAGCCACATGATGGTCGTCGAGATAGAGGTTGATCGGCTGGATCAATTGGCCGAAGTTTTGGAAGTTGGCGGGGCCTCAGTTGTTCTGTTGGACAACATGAGCAACGACATGCTGCGTGAGGCGGTCACGCTGGTGAATGGTCGAATGAAAACAGAAGCCAGCGGTAATGTGACCCTAGATCGCGTTGCGTCGATTGCCGCAACCGGCGTTGATTACATTTCGTCCGGTGGGTTGACGCATTCGGCGGCGACGGTCGATCTTGGTTTGGATTTTTGACGCCTTTTGCGAGGCTTTACGATTAATCGAAAGCCGCCATTGCGGCATGCCGCAGCATCAGTCGAAATGGGCTCTGAGCCGCCATTCGCTAAGAGTTGTGCGAAGGTCACTTGTTGAACTCACTTGCAAATAGTTTGGTCTGGACGCCACCGTAACGGCAAGCAATTTCGCAGCAACTTGAACAGCGCGACTTCTCAACAAAATTCGCCTTTGGAGCGCCGCCGCTTCCAAGTGATTTTGAGCTTTTCCAAAACAGCATATTGACCTAGGATCCTGGCCCTTTTCACGTGACCAATATCTTTCGGTGCAATCCTGTCCGGATTGACGACAATAGAAACCCGCCAAATCGCACAAGCTGAAGGATTTAGGCGCATGGAATTGCGCAGCGCATCAACACTTACAACCTAATATCAGGCACTTACCATAGGCCGCCACACTTTGAGGCCAGACTGGATAGCAGACAAACAACCCTCAGCAAACTCTCTTAGAGCATGACGCCAAGAAGCCTTAGAGAGGCATTTTTTGAGCGCACGGCGGTTACTGCAGAACCAATCCGAGCAAAGCTACGAGTTCTGACTTGCGCGGGGTCAGATGGCCTTTGCTTACGAATTCTTCCAAATCCAGCTCGATGATTTCCTTGCAGGAACGGTTTTGGGTTTGCAGGCCCTCGTTGATGCAAGCTTTGTAGAGTTCAACCGCTGCTTCAAATTTTCCCGAGTAAAGGAGCGCATGTCCGTAGTTGACATATGAAGCCACCCTTTTCTCAAGTTCAAACGCCTCTCGGGCATAGGGTTGAGCACGTTCAAATTGCCCGTCAAGTTCGAGGTTCCAAGCCGCATGTGTTACTGCGTCCAAGTGATAGACATGATAGACAGATGGTGCAAAATGCTGTGCTCCTGTGGATTGCATAAAGGCTATCAGATCGTCGATTTGCTCAACGCTTTCATCCAGCCTACCGGCTTTAGTTGAGTAAGTGGACGAGCGATACATCGCATAGAGATAGTTCGTGAACAGCCCCTCATTTGTCGGATCTGCCTGATACAGGCGCAACCTGAGCGCACCGGCGCTGTCTGCGTATTGTTTAGCGTCTTCATAGAGAGACAAGTCTGCGGCCAACCTCATCGCCTCGGTGTAGGCGTAGCCGAGGCTTACTTCACGACTTGTTTTGTCGCTCTCATCAGCTACCTCGACTGCGCGCTGGCGATAGGTGATCAGGTCTTTAGCATACTCACTGGCCCTATCAGATTTCTTGGCAGTGGCTTCGAGTTTTGCCATGGCACCTGCGGCACGGGCCACGTTGTCTAATGTAAAATACTCCTCGGGGAACTCCTTCACAGCCTTCACCGCGACATCATATGCCTGTTCCGAAAGTTGGCGTTCATCAGCATCAACTGAAGTCATTTGTGCTGCATGACTTGCGGCCAAGCGAAGTGCCTTACTGTGATAGAACATTGCAGAACGGCGAGTCTTGGGCGCATTTTCAGCCTTGGCTGACCACTCTGCTGCAAGCATCAGCATCTCGAATTTTTCTAGTGTCGATTTGCCGATGTCTTCAAGCTCGGCGTAGGCGATGAGTGCCTTGCCGTAATTGAGCGAAAAGTCCGGATTGTTACCCTGCGCGCGGTGTCGTGATATCTCGAGTAAGCGCTCATGGACGCGGGTTACTTCCTCGACTTTATGAGCCTGCATGTCGGAGCGCTGCATGGACGCCAGTTCTTGATAACAATACCAAAGCTCGGACAGTTGCTCGGGGAAGTTCCAGAACTTCTCGGAATACTCTTCCGCATCCTTGCATGCATCCGTAAACAGTTTCAGGCTGTCGGCACGTTGCCCGACCTTGCTTAGTGAATCGGCATAGAGAAGAGCCGTCATTGTTTTACGTTCAAAAAACGACCCATTGGTGGGGTTGTCTTTGGCAAGCTCGCTGAAAAGCTCGTTGGCGCGTTTGTAATTGTCTGCTCGCTCTTGAGCCGAAAGGGGGCCTTGAGCATAACTGACGGTCTGCGCCGCTAAATCAAACTTCCAATAAACATTCAAAGGGTCTAATTGGTGCAACTGCAAAGCAGCTTCCAGCATTTTCTCAAGATACTGACGTTGGGCTTTAGTATCGCCTTCGTGCTCTGAAATTTCAGCCAAGCCTTGAAAAATACTCGCCTTTCTTTCTAGAAAAAAGGTCGGGTTCGACGGGTCATTGAGATACTTCAAGCTAATTTCATGCGCTTTTTCACAACTGGCCTTTGCCTCTGCAAACCGATCAAAGTTCATTTGTACCGAACAGGCCTTCTCATAAACTTTGGAATAGTTGTTCGCCCACACCGGAGCGTCTCTATCATGCTCGAACAACCGCTTAAAAAGCGGTGCGGCAGCAAGAATGTCTTTGATCCCGGAAGGATCATCCTTGAGGTTTATCTTAAAAAGACCGTGTCTGTATCTGGCCTTCGCAAGAGGCTCCACAATCGCGATAATCGCCGGTTGCGTTTTGTATAGTTCTTCAAGCTCCGAAAGAACTTCAGCTGACAGCTCAAAGGCACGATCAACCTCTTGGGTTTCGCGGTAAAGATCGGAGATCTCTCCTTTGGTCTCCGCTTTTACCGAAGCGATATGAAACGCTTCCAGATTTTGAGGCAAATCCAGAACCTGCAACGTTTCTTCATATACCTTAATAGAGGCTTCGGTCTCACCGAAATCGGCCAGAATACGGCCATAGATCTTGAGAGAACCAGCCCGTGCAGAGTTGATCTTGGGGTTCTGATCACCAAATGACGTGATCAAACTGTCTTGAATTCGGAAGGCTTCATCCATCAATTCAACAGACTTATCAACGGGCAAGCCCCACTGCTTGAATTTCCCTCCCAAATCGAACACCAGCGTTTTCGAAGCTTCGATCGCCGTTTCCATCGCGGTGATGGCTTTCGCCTCGTTGCGAATGGCGTTGTTACGTTGAATGAATGCAAAAACTGAAAGCGCCAAAACCACTGTCAGAGAGGCCAAGCTGGTGAAAAGAAACCTACGCTGACGGCGCGTTTCGCTCTTCCTGCTCAACAGAATATACTCGCGGTGAATTGTCGTAGGGACGGGGCCGGCTTCCGGTTGCGAGATCAACCAACGCTCGGCATCTTCCAAATCTTTGCCGCGCAAAATGCTCGCGCCGAGCTTTTGTGACTTTTCCCATCGCAATGCCAACTCGCCAAGGCGGGTGTGCTCACGCACCCACGCGACGTCCATGCTCATCGCTGCATAAACTTGCTCAACACCAATCTGAAACTGGTCTCCACGATTGAGGAAGATGTAGTTGAGCACCGCCAAGCTGGGCGGAATATCCCCTTCGACATCTTCGATCACAACTGGAATGATCTTTTTGTTCAGCTTTTCAGCCAACGCCAGTTCCCAATGGCACTCCTTTGACGCCAGTGATGCAGGACTTATGCAAAACAAAAATACATCGCTGTTTGTCACCAGTGCTTCAAGCCGCGGCTTCCACTCCTCGCTTGGCAGTATATCAGCGGTGTCACGCAACACGTTCACGTCGTCATAGGCATTCAGAGCGTCTTGAACCCTGTCAACCTGCTCCCAATTCTTGCGGGAATAAGACACAAACACTTTTACTTCGGCGGTCACTTCAGGCGTCTTCATAGGGGGCTTCACTTGCTCGACTTGCTTTCGCAAACTTTAATGACATCACACGGAAACTGCTAGTAGTTACCATGATATGGATGAAGGGGAAGACAGCCAATAACTGCAATCCGAGCCATCTGTAAGCTTCACCTGATTTTGCGATTTCATATCTATTGGCTCTTGGCTAAACTTCGGCATGCGACGAGGGCCACAAAATGCTTAAGCTACTGAAAAAACGTTCAACACTAGGTCGATACGTGGTTTGGGCCGCTGTGATAGCCTTGGCGCTTAGTTTCGTCGGGAATTTGCAAAAAAACTTTTCTGCTGTCGCATCTGAGAAGCCCGGCGTCTCGCAAAGCGTCAAAATTGTGCTCGATACCATCCCGAGCGCTATTCGTGTTTTCCGCCCCAAACCGCGAAGCAGCCCCGGCACCGAGGGCTGGGTGCTGACGATTGCTGAAACGCTCGGAGCGCTCGTGACATTTGCAGCCATTCTTACGCTGTTGTGGGCAGCCCTGAAGGAACAGGCGGAAAAATTCAGAATATCCTTGTTGCGGCGCCATACCGTGCTGCTTGGCTTTGACAGTCGCGCGCGCATGTTTACGAAATCCAAGCAGCGCTTGCGAGATCGCGCAGTTGTCGTCGTCGATCCGACAGCCTCTGCCAAGATACAGGAGAAGGCTCATGCCGAGGGCTGTCTGCACTATGCAACTAGGGACGAGGTCGAACTGGCCAAACAACTGCAAGCCTGCCGCGCACCGAGGGCTGAACGGATCATTGTTTCGACAGGAACCGACACTGCAAACATGGAGCACATCAAAGAGATCGCAGACGCAGAAATACAGCTGCCCAAAGATGTAATATTGATTATCGACGATGTGAAACTGCACAACCAGCTAGAAGAGTCTGATACCTTCATGCAAAAGTTGGGGGACGGCACGCTCTTGCGGGTGATCAATCCGGCCAAGTCTGTTGCTGTTGATCTGAACTCACGCGTCAACTTCAATGCACTCGCAGTGTCACAAAATCAGGAGAACACCAACTTGGTAGTCTTTGGAGCAACCACAGTTGCTGCCGAGGTGATTATTCAGTTCCTACGCGTCTCACCGTCGACGCTCGCAAAGAAACCGCGCGTGTGTTGGATCGTCGAGGATAAAGCCGAGCTTCAACGGTTGTTGTCTTTGAATTACCCTCCACTCGCTGCGCTTTTGTTTGATCTGAAGCCTGACACCCCCTTGTCTTGGGCGGTGTCGATGCAGGTGTATGAAACAGGTGAAACGCGCGCATTGTATGACGAGACCAAGCTCGCTTCATTTGAAAAAACCTTGCAAGCACCCACAGCGATTATTGTTGCCGAAGACTCAAAACGCATCGGCAAGAGCAACATACAAATCGGCACCACACTGCGCCAACTCAGCCGTAGGCTGAAGAGCTTGGCGGTTCCGATTTATGTCCATTCCGAAAAAAAGAGTGCCGAAGACCAGTTTTTGATTTGCACTGATTACGCTGCAGACGAAATGCCGATCTCTCAGAAGAAACTCCCCAAAACCGACATCCTTTCTGAAGTGATTGAACCATTCGGGCGCTCGGACGAAACATACAACTGGGGGCAAGGAGAGAGTGCCCGTGAAGCATTGGCGCAACAACTTCACCTAGAGTATCTTAACGACCGCCTCGCTGATCCGGATCAGGAACAACACCGCGCAGCAACGATGGTTGCGTGGCATGCCTTGCCGGAAACATACAAAAACGCGAACCGCCGCGCCGCCGATCAGTTGCGAATGCTCGCGTTTTCGCAAAGCCAGTTGCTCAGCGAGGCACAGGTTGCGGAGGCGGCTGTTGTTGAACAACTGGCAGCCCTTGAGCATGATGCCTGGTGGATCGACCGCGAACTAGATGGTTGGCTCTACAACGAGACGCGTGACAATCTGCGCAAATTTCATCCGAACTTGCTGCCTTACGCAGATCTGAGCGATGAGATTCAGGAGTATGACCGTGCAAAAGTGCGCGGCATTCTCAACGCGTCGGCACGATAGCTGCGCGCCGCCCTAGAGTATAATCACGGCACGACGCGCCACCGATACGGCCCATCAGCGCCTTGCAGTTGCAACACCTTTCCATCCTCGGAAAAGCTCATCTGAGCAGACCGATCGCTGCCAGGCGGCAAAGCAAACTGTGTTATCAAGGCACGCCCGCTTGCTGTTTCAAACAGGCGCAACTCGCCATTCAAACAATAAACCCAAACAGCTTCAGCATCGTTGGTCGGGAGGATGGACAACACCGTTTCTTCACAAGCGCCAGAGATAGAATGCCGCAGAGATGCGCTGTCTTTATCCCAAAAAAGAAGCCGCCCGTCCTCGCCGCCCGTAACGAGTTGACTACCATCGCCTGTAAAACGCGCAGCGGTTATATCTCCTCGGTGGCCGTTCAACACCGAATACCCGTTTGCTCGGTTGGTAAGCACCACACGCCCATTTCGACGGACCACTTGTTCAGCATCAGAAAGTTGAGCCAGAACACCCGCCGGCAATGCTGCTAGGGGCTCGTTGGTATCACTCCTCGCACCTGCACGGATGCTGGTATCCCATATCCGAAGTTGCCCGTCGCCCGAGGTGGTAACTCGGGTCGTTCCGTCCGGCGATGACGCCAACTGCATCCAAGCTGTTGCATGCCCTGAATGCTCCGCCGTCAGATGACCTGATGCAGCGTCATAAATCTGGATGCTTTTACGCCCTCCATCTAGCGTCGAGAACAATTGCCCCTCTTGTAGGAAGCTCCTGTGAAAACCGAGTGAGCCATGCACGACCGCGAGTTGCTGCCCGCTTTCAACATCAATCAACGCGACCTGATCATCTGCAACATCTACCACGAGCTTCTGGCCGTCCGGAGAGAACTCTACCTTCGTCGCCCCTTCGGGCAGCGAGATAACGGATTCTCCATCTTTAGTTGAATACAATGCGCCAGTCTTATCCGACCACAAGACCGCGATCAGGCTATTGTCAGGTGAAAAGACTGCAGAGCTCACCTTAACGCCCGCCCCGTTACTTGAACGGGTGTCTGCACGCACATTCGCCACGACGCTACGAGACGCAGTATCGACCAGATCCAGCCCCTTCTCTGTTGGTGCGGCGAGACGCGCGAAATCAGAAGAGATCGCGAAGCCGTGCGTTCCTGTTTCGTATTTGGGAAAACGCATCACCTCGCGCCCTGTCATGGCGTCATAAATTATTGGCGCACCAATGCGCGGAAACGCTGCAATGCGCTTGGAATCCGGGGCCCAAAATCCGCGCTGACCTTGAGCAAGTTTCATCACCTCTTGCCCGGTTGTCAGATCAATGACGGCAAGCCCGCCTTGCCGCCTTTGTGTCGAGACAAACCCATTGTCAGGAGAAAATGCGATACCACTTGCGTATTCACCCTCCAAAACAAACCGTTCTGTCCAGTCGCTGCTGTTCCATATAACCAGCTTGAAAGCCCAATCGACCGAAGCGAAAACACTACCATCTTTGGAAAAGCCAATGTCCTCGACCCTTTCTTTATGAGTGCTCAGAACGCGGCTTATTCCGTTGAGAGAAACAGCGTTCGAAGCCTTGGCATGCTGATAAGCGCGAGGCAGGTCGGCAGGCGATTGCTCGGATTCCTGCGGTGATTTGTCAATTTGTTGCCAGCTACGCCCTGCGGCAAGAGCATCACCGCGCACCGCCGCAGCGCGGCCGGCCTCGAGGCGTTGCCGCGTTTCAAGCGAAACAGCCAAATCACCTTTATCAAGTTGCTCACCGAGCGCCTCTAACGCAAGAACTTGCCAGCGATCCTGAGGAAGTTCATCTCCGATGTTTAGCCCCCATGGCGTCACGGAACTTATTTCGGATACGATATCAGTCACAGCCACACTCAACCGCGGTAACCGCCACAGCCGTGTGTTTCCGCGCCCTGTCGCAACAGCAAACCATACGCCGTTCGGGCCGACAGCCAGTTGCGGCCTAGGCCCCGACGGGCCATCAAACCGCGCAACTTGCGACCCTGATTTCAAATCCCAAAGGATCACCGTTCCGTTGGTTGCCGCGGAAAGCACGTATGACGAATTCGGCACAAACTTCATCGAGCTGATCCGGCTTGAATGCCCGATCAACTCTGCGACAAGTGTGCCCGAGTCTGCATTCCATAGCGCAGCGGATCCGTCATTTGCACCGCTCGCCAACAGTGAGCCTTTCGCATCTAATGCCAAAGCACTCACCGGAGCGGCATGAGCCTCAAAATGAAACAATTCGCTGGTGGTATGACGGATCACATGCACCTGCCCTGCCGAGTTTCCGACGGCCAAGCGAGTCTTGTCTGGCCAGTAGGCAACCGCTCTGGTTTTCCGATCCGCGACGCGATGTCTTTGCAGGCCGGTGTCTTGCCACCACAGATACAACCCCGCAGATGAGCGGGTTAGAACGTAAGAATCTTCGTTCCATGGCTGCAGGCTGGAAACCGGCGTCTGGAATTCAGAACTTTCGTTCATTTTTGTGCCCGTCGCCTTGTTAAGCTCGACCCACCCTCCATCACTGCTGCCAAGTTCACGGCCGCTCGCTCCGACCAGTATCCCCGAGTTGTTATGGTTCCATGCAAGGCTCGTCGCAAACTGGCCATCTGGTAGGCGATACTGCCAAACAAGATCGCCGCTCGTCACCTCAGATAAAGAAACAAAGCTGCCTGAAGCGGTCACTACTTGCGCCCCGTCATCGCTGAAGACGATATCCTGCATCCATTCCCGATCGGGGTTTACTGAAAACACCCGAGCATTGGCGCAGTCTGCCAAATCGGCGAGCGTCATCCGACCGGTACTGTCTCCGGAAGCGACGTATTTGCCGCCAGGTGCAAACGTAACAACATGTCCGGCACCGCCGGGCAAAACACAGGGCCGTAACGTTGACAGGTTCCACGCGGTAACCGTGCCATCAACCGCAGCGGTCGCAAGCGTATTACCGTCTGGCAAGAACGTGATCGCGCTACCGCTGGCGGCGTGCCCCTTCAACTTGGCCACCACACCGCCTGCAGACGACGCGTCCGTAAGTGTCAAAGTGCCCGAATTGTCGATCGTCCCCATCATACCGCCGTCCGGCGAAAGGTTGGCAGCGATGATCTGGCTTTGACCAACGTCCACTACGCCGCTCTTGGTGTTGGTGACTGTTTCACCGGTTTGAGCATCCACAATCACGGCTTCAAGTTCGTTGCGAACCAGCAAATGCTTGCGGTCGTTGGCAACATCCAACCCCAACGCAACTGTCGGGTTCTGCCATACCGTTTCGCAGCTTTCGTCAATTGTGACAGCTAGCAATCCGGATTTGCCATGTGCCAGCACTGCATGGGTTTCACTCAACACAAGCCCGTCAAGCACAGGGAGCGTAGCTTGAGTTTTGCAGCGAAACATTTCCCGGCCCGTCGTGCTGTTCCACTTTGAAACATCACCTTCGCTGCTGAGCGTGACAATGTGCTCTCCATCTTCGGTAAAGCGTGCCGAAACCGGCTGACCGCCAAGTTCGGGAAGCGTGGTGATCAAATCGCCGCTGGTAACATTCCAAACCAGCGTCGTTTTGTCATGTGACAACGACGCAAGCCGCGTGCCATCTGCTGAAAAGTAAAGCTGACTTATGGCTTGAAAGTGCGCTTCAAGCCTTTGCTTGGTTTGTGCTTTGTAGTCCCACAGCAGCAGGTTACCGCCATCAGCCCCCAAAGCAACGAACTTGCCGTCCGGCGAAAAGGCTAACGCCTTGATTGCACTATCATCGCCTTGGTGGCGGGCAAGCCTTTCACCTGTCACAATATCTCTGATCACTACAGATCCGTCATCTGCCGCAATGGCCACGAGATTATCTACTCCGGTTGCCAGCTTAGTGATCTGGCCGGAACTTTCCAAAGTCGTTGCGCCCCTGATAGAGGCAAGATCATGGGCCGTTGAAAACAGCGCACCAACGTGATCGTCGTTTGCGCTGCCGTATGCGGCACCCAGCAACAAAGTGGCTTCCTCTGCACGGCCATCCAAAAGCGCTTGTCGACCCTGCTCAAAAAACAATTCGCCTAGCCGCGTTTGCGCCGTTTCTGCGTTGCTCTCGGCTTCTAACTGCGCCGCCTCGGACTCAACCCGTGCCGAAGCAGCTTCACGACGCTGGCCGTCGGCGTACCAAGCTGTTGCTGTCGCCCCGAATGTCAGCACTGCGAGCGTTGCTATTGCGGCCTGTTTCAAGCGCCGCGAACGTGTCGCGCGAGCCACTGACAACGCTATGAAACTCGTGACCGAAGGAGAAACATTTGCCGCGCTGTCCTCGGTTATCTGACGTGACTCATCCAACGCCGGACCGATCGGCAACAACAGTTGCGGCGCGCGGTCTGCTTCTTCCCAACGATCAGCTGCAAAGCTGACACGGGCACGGATGCGCAAGTATTCCTGATCATCTTCTAGCCATTGTTGCAGTCGTGGCCACGACCAAAGCAGAGCTTCATGTGTCAAGGTGACAACGGTCTTGCCGGCACTGTCACCACCAACGACAAACAACCGCGCATCGACAAAAGCATCAATCAACTGCCTGACAGGGGTTCCCGGCTGGAAGTCTTCCATGTTGGCCGCGCGTTTGGTTGCGGCTTGATCGCGGTCGAGACGAACATGCACAATTTGACGCATCGCTTGTGGAAGAGTTGCCTGTGCCGCGGCAGGCAGTTTGTTGAAGGCTTCCTCAGCTCGCCGCCCAAGCGCACCGGCCAAACCTCCCAGAGCCTCATAAGCCTCCCATGTCAAAACACCGGCAGGTGAACGCGCGCGATAAAGCTCCTCAAGCGTGAACTCCAATAGCGGCAGGCTGTCGGGTTCGGCGACCGCCGCATCGCGCAGATCATCGTCAAGTCGCGCGCCGGTTTCGGGGTGTTCTTCAAAAGTCAGACCCGCACGCAAAGCCGGCTGCCGAATAATCTGGCCGATTTCCGCAGGTGTCGGAGCGCTCAGATCATATTGTCCTTCGCTGCCTTTCAGCTGCGCAAACACCGGTTGCTCTATCGCCTGCTGGTAAAAGTCACTGCGCAAGGTCGCAACCACATATACCCGCCCCGACCCAGCAAGCGCAGTGAGCGCCTTCAAAAAGTCGTCACGTTCCGACTGTAGAATGTTCGGATCAGTTAGAAGCTCTTCAAGCTGGTCAACCAGCAAAACCAGTTTGGCTGTTGGCGGGTTCTCGGTTATCTCGCGGCGGTCAAGCGCGCGCTGTTCGGGCGTTAAATCGGGGTGCGCGGCGTCATGATCCTCGGCCGCCTTCATAGAAGCCTTTTGTGCCGCCTGCGACAGAGCGCCTTTCAAGAGCATATCTGCTCCCTTTGGCGTTGTGTCCAGCAACTGACCAAGCTCATCAACCGTCGTCCCGTCACTCAAGAGTTCGGGAAGAGCCAGCGGAGCCGACAGAGCAGCCGCGAAGGCCGCATTCAAACTGCCGTTTGCTTCGCTGGGACGGAAGACCGCGCGGCGCCAAAGGCCAACACCTTCAACCACACCCGGCTCAACAAGCAGCGGCAATACACCAGCGCGCACAAGGCTGGATTTACCACCTCCTGACCGCCCGAGAACCAGCACAAAAGCATTGCCTTGCGCTGCCTGTGCGCGCAGCGTTTTAAGAACCCCCGAGATCGCATGTGTGCGCCCGTAAAAGACCGGAGCATGCTCAAACTCAAAGGTTTCCAAGCCGCGAAACGGTGAACCTTCCCAGAGTGGCTGAGCCGTTACATCCCGCGTAGAGGCGGTGTGCAACCCTTCGATGCCTAGCTCCTCAAGGCGCCGCTGGATCAATTTGTCCAAATGGGTTTCGAACGCTTCTTCAAACTCGGCGGAGTTACCAAAACCGTGAAACGCTGCAAGCAGCGAACCATCCTGATCGTGGAACCACTTTTCAATGAAACCGTCCAACGCCCGCTTTTGGCGCAACCGCTCTTCCGCATCGGAATTGCTGGCAAGGCTGATAAACGGTTCAGCCATTTTGCGATACACCAACAAGTCGGGGCGTCCGGTACGCTGAATTGCATCCCAAGCATCTTCAAACTCGAACTCGGTGCCGCTGTCATAACGGCTCCCGTCGTCACGCACGATATGTGCGGGTAGCCGTGTCCCCAAACGCGACCACAAAATACAAATGACAATGTCGGTGGTCGACGGTTTTTCGATCTGGTCTTGAAAGGTTGCCGAAGCAACAAGCGGTTCGTGCTCCCATATGATCGGAACCAGCTTGACCACAGGCGCATAGCGCTCTGTCAAGCGTTGCAGCACCCGTCCGGCAAGCACCCGCTCTTCAT
The DNA here is from genome assembly GCF_018860975.1 of Lentibacter algarum. Classification (GTDB taxonomy): domain Bacteria; phylum Pseudomonadota; class Alphaproteobacteria; order Rhodobacterales; family Rhodobacteraceae; genus Lentibacter; species Lentibacter algarum_A. The sequence goes on along the minus strand of NZ_JAHKQI010000005.1, from coordinate 437,810 downwards.
TTACATCCCCGGGAGACGACAAAAATATCTTGATCTCCGGCAAGGCTTTCACCCCAGTCGACTTAGCCATCACAGACTCTCCCTAAAGGTTGAGGCTCACACCGGCCGGTTTGACCAACCTGAGCAGCCCCTGAAAAGCCTGCGTCACTTTCAAAGCCATCTCGTGCCCCTGCGCGCTCGCAACATTTTCGATCTCACCGTTTGCGTCATACTGAACATCGATCTGGCCGACACCTTCGATAGAGATTTGGATGGGCTTCCCGACAGGGCCATAAACAAAGGCCAGCACCTGCCCGTTCTGATCTCGCATCCGGCTGATTTGGTTTTGGTCATTATAGGTCAGATCGACACTCATGTCCTTGCTGTTCCAGGCCTTCACGAGATCTCCGCGTAAATTGTATTCAAACTCAGAGGTCATACGAGAGTTGTCAGACAGCTTGATCGTTTCGACAAACTCTATCTTCCTGTGCCGGCGATCATACCTGATACGCGTCTGTTCCCTATCAGTCTTCTTGAAGGTCAGGTAACACTTGTCGTCATAGTCAAACTCTGTCCGCCGGTTACCTCGTTCTATCAAAATCGGATTGCCGCAGGGATGGTAGTGCGTGTTGGTCGTGTTGCCGTTTTGAGTGTCTTTAACACTGACGGTATAGTTGTTTCCGAACTGGTCACGACCGATACGATAGGCAATTGTCCTATCCAAAAACGGGTTTGTGTCGCTCTCATTCTCGAATTTGCGCAACCGCGTAAAATAGTGCTCGACAATTTCCGGCTCGACAATGGGGTTGGTGCCGTATTCATACCGCGTTACCTGCCCATCTTGATCACGGTGAAAATTGGCAAGCAACGTGCTTTCTTGATACCTAACTTCAAGATAGGTCCCGTCTTCGTAGCGGATGAAACGCATGTTATGTTTTTCATCATATTCGTACAGATAAGTCGTGCCGACAGCGTTTGTCGCACTGATCAAATTATTTCGATCATCATACTCAAATGTCGCGTTGATTGTCCCTGCTTCTAGCCGAGTGATCTGACCATTGGCATTTGTCGAAACAGCAATGCGCTCGCCGTTAGAAGCAATGATTTCTCGCAAGTGGCCTTGTTCACTACGTCGTAATCTGTATCCGACTTTGTCTTGCGTCACCATTTCAACAAGCTGGCCTTGCTGATTGAAACGCTCGTATCCCTTCGAGCCGCGCCGGTAATACCCCCCTGGTTCTTTCTCAATGAATGCATTCAAGTCATTGGTTGAAACCAGCCTTTCGCCAACAGCGAGATCACGCTCCGGCATCATATCAATGGACACAAGCTTGCGGTGCAGAACTCGGCGTTCTTCAGCATCCTCGCGCAGTTTCACGCGTGTTTCATCGCGTTGCTTATCTGTTGTTATCCAACCGGCCGCTTCCATCGCCCCCAGCATCTCTTCAACAATAGCATCCCGTTTGGCTATGTCCGTCTGGGACGGGCGAAAAACCCTCCGCGCGCCCGAACCGTTCTCGTCCAGAATAACAGTTCCGTCTCCGACCACTGTCAGTGACGTGTCCAGATCGGTGCCCCAACCAAACCCGAAGGAAAGTGTCTTTCCCGCCTTCGAATTATAGGTTCTTACGATTGAGAACTCAGGATGGCCGATGATCATATCGGTGTAGGTGATGTAAAAGTTGCCGTTCTTTAGGTTAATACCCGCACGGGCGGATTCCGGCGCCGTTATCGAAAGCAACAGTACCGCCAGCAACGGGAACAGAAACTTGATGCAAAATCTCAGACGCGCATAGCCAAATGAATGTAAAATCAAAACATGCCTCCCCAAAAGCAGCTTTCGAAAAATTCCGGTCTATTAGCTGTCAGCTTAGCGCTTCAAAATGAGAGAAATCAAGGGTGTTGACCTGAACCAAAATTCAAGCAACCCTTTCTGCGTTTCCCTCTGAAAACACCTCAACGGGAACTCTTACGTTAAAGGAAGCTCCCATGACACCAAACGCAAATTTGCCTAAACGAAACATTCTGGCATTAGATGGCGGCGGTGTTCGGGGGATCATCACGTTGGCTTTCCTCGAGCACCTTCAGGAACAGTTGGAACAATCAGGCAAAGGTAGCATTCACCAGCACTTTGATCTGATCGGCGGCACCTCGACCGGATCAATTATCGCTGCGGGGTTAAGTCTTGGGCTTTCACCGAAAGATCTCACACGCTTTTACATGCGTCTCGGCCCTAAGGTGTTTCGCAAACCGCGGTTTCGTTTGCGTGGGCTCCAATCCGTGTTTGATGCGCGGATGCTCAAAGCGCAGCTGCAAGATATCATCGGCGACGCCAAGCTCGACAGTGATCGCATCCAAACCAACCTCGCGATTGTTGCCAAACGAATGGACACAGGCAGCCCATGGATCGTGCATAACAACCCGAAAGGCGCTTTCTGGCAGGATGCCCCAGACGGGAGTTTTATTGGCAACCGGAACTACAGCCTTGCCAAACTTGTGCGCGCGTCGACGGCGGCCCCATACTATTTTGCGCCCGAACTCCTTGAGATCGTCACTGGCGAAACCCCCGGGCTGTTTGTCGATGGCGGCGTGTCTCCACACAACATGCCAGGGCTGGCGTTACTGTTGTTGGTCACAGTGCCTGAATACGGCTACAGCTGGGACACCGGGCTCGACCGGCTCGACATTATTTCAATCGGAACCGGAACTTTCCGGCAGCGAACGAAGAAAAGCCGCTTTGGCAGAGCACCTGCAGCGAGTATGGCCATCAAGGCGGTTTCAAGCGTTATCGCTGATTGTGAGGCGCACAACCTGAGCATCATGCAATCACTCGGAGCGTGCAAACATGCTTGGCATCTGAATAGCGAGATTGGTGACTTGTCAGATTTCCAGCTAGGGCCGGCGCCGCTATTTGGCTTTTCACGCTATAATGTCGGTCTTGAACACCAGTGGTTGAAAGACGAACTGGACATCACGCTCACCGCAAAGGAACTGGCGCTGGTGCGTGATTTCACCGACCCGGCAGGTATGCAAATGGCGTTTGACATCGGCAAATTGAGCGCCGCAAAGCAAATGAGCACCATGAAGTTCTAACCGCTATTTAGTTGCACTTTATTGCGATTGGTTTTTGCACTGCCGCCCAAGCAAGGCTAATATGAAATTAGTAAAAACGGGGGGAACAGCAGTGTTTTTGGGATTGGATCTTGGCACATCTGGGCTACGGTCATTGCTTGTCGATGACACGGGGAAGACCATCGGTGCGGCAGAAGCACATTACGACGTTTCGCACCCGAAGGCGGGTTGGAGCGAGCAAGATCCGCAAAGCTGGATAAACGCTCTGCAAGCTACGCTGGCCGAACTGCGGGCAAACCACCCTAACGAAATGACGGCCTTGCGTGGGCTTGGCATTTCAGGGCACATGCATGGGGCTGTTCTGCTCGACAGCGAAGGCGCAGTTTTACGACCATGCATTCTTTGGAATGACACACGCAGCCACGCGCAGGCGGCAAAACTTGACGCGGCTGACAAGGTTCGGGCTTTATCAGGTAACATCGTGTTTCCCGGGTTTACTGCGCCCAAGCTGATGTGGGTTGCCGAGCATGAGCCGGAGATCTTTGACCGTGTTGCCACGGTGCTCTTGCCCAAGGACTATGTAAATTTCTGGCTTACGGGCCGGATGTGTTGTGATTTGTCTGATGCAGCTGGCACATCGTGGCTTGACGTTGGTGCACAGGACTGGTCGGAGGCATTGCTTCAAGCCTCAGGCATGCATCGCAGTCAGATGCCTGAACTAACGCAAGGCAGTGCCGCAATTGGCACAATCAGCGAGAAGCGAACTGCTGAACTCACCCTGCCCGAAGCAGTGCAAGTCGCCGGTGGTGCGGCCGACAATGCGGCGGCGGCTTGCGGTGTTGGTGCGCTGAGCGAAGGGCAAGGGTTTGTCTCTCTCGGCACGTCCGGTGTTCTGTTAGCGGCACGCGACAGCTTCGCGCCAATGCCGGCTTCAGCGGTGCACACCTTTTGCCATGCAGTGCCGGAAACATGGTATCAGATGGGAGTTATTCTAGCCGCGACCGACAGTTTGAATTGGCTGTCGCGCTTGCTTGAACAGGAGGCAGCCGAACTGGCGGCTTCGCTCGGCGACAGTATCAGCGCCCCCGGCGAGGTGCGGTTTTTGCCTTATCTTTCTGGTGAGCGCACACCGCACAATGATGCACAGGTGCGCGGTGCATTCCTCAATCTCGATATTGCAAGCGACCGCGTCGACATGACGCGCGCCGTCATCGAAGGGGTGAGCTTTGCTCTACGCGATTCACTGGAAGCATTGAAGTCGACTGGCGCAGATCTGTCGCGCATTATCGCCATTGGCGGCGGCGCACAGTCCGCTTACTGGGTTGAGCTGTTGGCAACGGTGCTGAACCTACCTGTTGATCTCCCCGACAAGGGCGAGTTCGGCGCGGCCTTGGGCGCGGCGCGGCTGGCTATTTCTGCTGTGACAGGGAAAGACCCGCGCGAGGTTATGACACCGCCAGCAATCAGAACCACGATCATGCCACGAACTGAGCTGGTTGCGGCCTATGGCGCGGCATGGGAGAAATACCGCGCCAGCTACCCGGCGCTGCGCTCACTTAAGTGAGCTTGACCCACGCCGCGTTGCGCTTTGACGAGCGGAGGCAAGCGTCAATAAACGTCACCCCGTCAAGCCCGTCGTAAACCGTTGGGAACACCACATCTGACGCGATCTCCCCGCCGCTTCGCTTGGCTTGAATAGCCTCGGCAGCTTCGGAGTAAACATTGGCAAACCCTTCAAGATACCCTTCCGGATGACCCGGCGGGATACGCGATACACGCCCCGCGGCCTCGCCCGAGCCGTTGCCGCCGCGGGTGATCAGGCGCTTGGGCTCGCCAAACGGCGTAAACCAAAGTTGGTTAGGGTTTTCTTGGGCAAACTCCAGCCCGCCTTTGGTGCCGTAGATCCGCACTTTGAGCGCGTTCTCGTTGCCCGGAGCAACCTGCGAAGACCAGAGCATGCCCTTGGCCCCGCCTTGCCAACGCAGCATCACGTGACAGTTGTCGTCAACACGGCGGCCATCAACAAACGAGTGCATATCGGCGCTGAGTTCTTCGAGCTTCTGCCCCGACATGAAACAGGCAAGGTTGTAGGCATGCACGCCAATGTCACCGATGCAGCCTGCCCCTGCTTGATCAGGATCTGTGCGCCATTGCGCTTGTTTGTTTTGCTCATCTTCGGTGAGCCAGTCCTGTGGATACTCGGCCTGCACCAAACGAATGTCACCCAAGAGACCACTGGCAACCATCTCGCGCGCCTGACGCGCCATCGGATAGCCAGTGTAGTTATGAGTCAGGATGAATAGCGCCTCAGAGGCCTCGACCGCTTTGACCAGCTTGCGCGCGTCGGGCAAAGTCGAGGTGAGCGGCTTGTCGCAAATAACGTGAATACCGCGTTTGAGAAACTCGCGTGCGATGGGGTAGTGCAGGTGGTTTGGCGTTACGATCGAGACTGCCTCAATGCCGTTCTTGAGCCGCGCTTCGCGTTTGGCCATCTCAACATAATCGCCATAGGCACGGTCTGCTGCGACACCTAAGTCAGCCGCGCTGGCTTGCGATTTTTCCGGTGTCGAACTGAACGCCCCTGCGACCAGCTCGAACCTGTCGTCGATACGGCTGGCAATGCGATGCACCCCGCCAATGAAAGCGTCGCGCCCGCCGCCGACCATGCCAAGGCGGATACGTCCGGCGTTATGACTGTCTGATTTCCCTTCGATTGCCATCAATCGAGCCCCAGCATTTTACGGTTGGCGCCCGCATCGGCTCCGTCAGTGGTGAAGTCATCAAAGGCGTGCTCTGTCACGCGGATCATGCTGTCTTTGACAAATTGCGCGCCTTCAATTGCGCCGTCTTCGGGGTGTTTGATAGCACATTCCCATTCAACCACGGCCCAACCGTCAAAGTTGTTTGTTGCCATTTTCGAGAAGATCGACGCGAAATCAACCTGCCCGTCGCCAAGTGAACGGAAGCGTCCGGCCCGGTTTTCCCATGACTGGAATCCGCCATAAACGCCCTTACGACCTGTTGGGTTAAACTCCGCATCTTTGACATGAAACATGCGGATGCGGTCTTTGTAGATATCGATGTGATCGAGGTAATCAAGGCACTGAAGCACGAAATGCGAAGGGTCGTAAAGCATGTTGCAGCGCGCGTGGTTGTCGACACGTTCAAGCAACATCTCGAAAGTGTCACCATCGTGCAGGTCTTCACCCGGGTGGATCTCGTAGCAGACATCGACGCCATGTTCTTCAGCGTGGTCAAAGATCGGACGCCAGCGGCGGGCGAGTTCGTCAAACGCTTCCTCAACCAGCCCAGCAGGGCGCTGCGGCCAGGGATAAAGGTAGGGCCAAGCCAGCGCGCCTGAGAAGGTCACTGTGCGGTCAATCCCGAGGTTGCGCGAGGCGGTGATCGATTTTTTCACCTGATCAACAGCCCACTCTTGGCGCGCTTTGGGGTTGCCGCGCACATGCTCGGCAGCAAAGTTGTCAAACGGAATGTCATAGGCGGGATGAACCGCGACGAGCTGCCCTTGAAGGTGCGTCGAAAGATCGGTGATCTCAATACCGTTCTCGCGGGCTTGCCCAACCAACTCATCACAATAGGCCTGGCTTGTTGCCGCCTTGTCCATGTCAAACAAGCGTGTGTCCCATGACGGAATTTCAACACCGGCATAGCCATAATCGGCAGCCTTCTTGGTGATGCCCTTCCAAGTATTGAACGGCGCTTCGTCACTTACGAATTGTGCCAGAAAGAGGCCCGGCCCTTTGATGGTTTGCATAATATGTCCTCCCTAGACGTATCTGTTAACGATGTTTTCAAGTATCTCCTGCCGCCCTGAAACAGGCTTAGGATCAAGGTTCTCGGCATTGTTTGCGATCTGCTCGAGGCTGAGCTTACCTGCCAGCATGTCGGACTGGCCTTGCCAGCCAGCATAACGTTCGGCGAGCGGCTTACTGAGGGCGCCATCTTCAAGCATCTTATGCGCCCCAATCAAACCACGGGCGCAAACATCCATAGCCCCAACGTGTGCGGCAAGCAGATCATCGGCATCAAGCGACTGGCGGCGCAGCTTGGCGTCAAAGTTTGTGCCACCCGTTTTGAAGCCACCGCCCTGCAAGATATGATAATAGGCCAGCGCCACTTCAGGCACATTGTTGGGGAACTGGTCAGTATCCCAACCTGACTGATAATCATTGCGGTTCATGTCGATCGAACCAAGGATGCCAAGTGCATTTGCTGTCGCGATTTCGTGCTCGAACGAATGGCCTGCAAGAATAGCATGGCCTTGCTCGATATTGACTTTCACCTCGCCTTCAAGCCCATGACGGCGCAGAAAGCCATAGACCGTTGCGACGTCGTAATCATACTGATGCTTGGTTGGCTCCTGCGGCTTTGGCTCGATCAGGATCGGGCCTTTGAAGCCGATCTTGTGTTTGTAATCGACCACTAGATTGAGGAAACGGCCCATCTGGGCATCTTCCTGCGCAATGTCAGTATTGAGCAGGGTTTCATAGCCCTCGCGCCCGCCCCACATCACGTAGTTTTCACCGCCCAAACGGTGCGTGACATCAAGACAGTCGCGCACAGTGCCCGCAGCATAGGCAAAAACATCCGGATCAGGGTTCGTCGCTGCGCCCGACATATAGCGGCGGTTGGAGAACAGGTTTGCCGTGCCCCAAAGAAGCTTGACGCCGGTGCGCTCCATATGCGCTTGCATGTAGTCAGCCATCTCGTTGAGACGGTCGCGGCTTTCCTTGAGGTTGGCCCCTTCGGGCCGCACATCATGATCATGAAAGCAAAAGTATGGCGCCCGCAAAAGGCTGAACATATCAAACGCCACATCGGCTTTGCGCTTGGCCAGAGCCATTGTGTCGGCAGGAAACCAGTCACGCTCGAACGTATCGCCGCCGAACGGGTCGGTGCCCGGCCAAACAAAACTGTGCCAATAGCAAACCGCAAATCGCAGATGCTCTTCAAGCCGTTTGCCGCCAAGCATCATCTCCGGGTCATAATGTCGAAAGGCCAGCTGATCTTTGCTATCTGGATCAAACGAAATCGGTTCGGAGCGGTTGAAAAAATCAGTTGTCATAGGGTGTCCTTATAGACCTGCGGTGTTCATAGATTTGCGGATGTGAGCATAACCTTCGCGATAAACCGCCTCGGGGGATTCAGAAAAATCGCGCCATACTTTGGTTGCTGCTGCGAGGTCGGGCAAGCCACGACCAAAGGCTTCGATTGTGAGCCAGCCGTCATAGCCCGTGTCTTTGATCGCCGCGTAGGTTTCAGCCCATGGAATATTCCCCCGTCCCGGCACACCACGATCATTTTCAGAAATGTGAATGTGGTGCACCACGTCTTTATTGCGGGCCAGCGCACCGATGGGGTCAGCCTCTTCGATGTTTGCGTGAAAGGTGTCATACATCGCGCGAATGTTGGGATGATCGACGGCTTTGATATGTTCAGCCAAGTCGTCCATCGTGTTGAGCAGATAGCATTCAAAGCGGTTCAGCGCTTCAAGGCAGACAGTAACACCCTGCTGCGCGGCGGTATCACCAATCAAGCGCTGACTCTCGACAGAACGCTCAAGTTCTGCCTGCGTCGGGCCACTTCCCGAGAAATGCCCAAGAGTCGAGTGAAGCGGGCCGCTGACACGATCAGCCCCAAGTGCCGCACAGCACTCCAAGGCGTGCTTCATGTAGTCAATCCCCGCCGCACGATGACTGGCCGTTTCCGAAATCAGGTTGAGCGCCGGATCGCCCATCGCAGTAACTGCTGTTCGTTCCAGACCGAGACCATCAAGCATCCGGCCAGTCGCGGCATATTCCGCAGCGCTGCCCTCAAACACCGGAACTTCAACCCCGTCAAAACCCGTCTTTTTGATGTCAGCCAATAGCGGCTCATGTTCGGGGCCAATTTTTGTGGTCCACAAAAACATGCACATGCCGATCTTCATCACGCGCCTCCCAACTTAGTGATAAACCTCTCATCTGGTCATACCAAAAATGACGATTTGGTCAATCCCGTTCTTTGGCTAAATCTTCTTTGATTTGTGTTTTTTCCCGAAATAGAAGGGATTGAATCACATTTTTCATCAAGAATTTTGAATACCGCCTCTTGACCACGTTTCGCTTGATGTGCAAACTGGTCTAACCAAATATCACACGTGGAGGGAGTTGGCCGCGTGTGATTCCGTGCTTTGTTTGCGCGGTTTGGATGAGATTTTTACGCTAAGGGAGAGAACCACATGCATCTTTCAACACATAACTGGATGCGCGCAGAGCCGCTCGAAACGACGCTGCGCCGGATCAAACAATACGGCTATGAGAGCATCGAGATTTCGGGTGAGCCGGATCAATACGACACCAAAGAAACGCGCAAGTTGCTCAAAGAGCATGACATTCGTTGCTGGGGTGCGGTGACACTGACGCTTGGCGACAGAAACCTCGCAGCCAAAGACCAAGGTCAGCGCGAACGCTCGGTTGATTACGTCAAAAGCGTGCTGACTATGGTGAGCGAGCTGGAAGGCGAAATCATCACACTGGTGCCTGCCACGGTTGGCAAGGTTGTGCCCGATGGCACCCCCGAGGAAGAGTGGAACTGGGTCGTTGATGCGACTCGCGAGTGCTTTACCCATGCTAAAAAAGTCGGCGTGAAGATTGCTGTTGAACCGCTGAACCGCTTTGAAACCTATCTTTTCAACCGCGGCGCTCAGGCCCTCGCACTTGCCGATGCCGTCAGCCCCGAAGTTGGCGTTTGCCTTGATGCCTTCCACCTCAATATTGAGGAAGAAGACATGTTCCAGACGATCCGCGATATCGGCCCTCGTTTGTTTGATTTCCATGTCGCAGACAACAACCGTTTTGCTGCCGGCCTCGGTCATATTGACTGGCCGCGCGTGATCAGCACACTCAAAGAGATCGGTTACGACGGCGCGGTAACAAACGAATTTGTTGCCCCTGTAGATCGCACACCAGCTGCGCCCTACCCCGATATGGTAGACACAAATCCGGTTGATATTTCACCCGAGCAGCTGAAGTTCATCCAGGACCACGGCTCGAGTGTTTTGACAGAAGAGTTCTATGCGCGTCAGATGGAGATCACGGCGGAAACCATTCTGCCACTGATCAAATAGAAAACAGCTTTCGACGGGGCGTAGGCGTATTGTCTGCGCCCCGATCGCATGGGGATTAGAAATGAAAATTGTATCGGCGCAAGCTTGGTGGGTTCAGATACCCATCGAAACAGACAAGCAACATGTCAGCGATTTCGGGCGCCTGCGCTCCTTTGATGCAGCGATCCTGCGCCTCGAAACCGACGATGGCCTTGTAGGCTGGGGTGAAGGCAAAAACGCTGCTGGATCGGCCGGTCAGTATGGCACTTTGGTGCATCTGCTTAACCACGAGTTCGGCCCCAAGATCATTGGCCGCGATCCCGCCGATGTTACCTATATCTGGGAAGATCTGTATAACGGCGTGCGTGCCGATAAGGCCCGCATGTCTGGCCACGCGATGCCAGAACTGGCGCGGCGCGGGCTGACAGTCGCGGCGATCAGCGCGATCGATATCGCCCTTTGGGATATCCTCGGTAAAGCCGACAGCAAACCTGTCTGGCAACTTCTGGGTGGCCGCAAGGCCGACCGACTGCGCGCTTATGCATCCGGTGGCTGGGCCGACAAAGACAACATCGGTGCTCAGCTGCAAAGCTATGTTGACCAAGGCGGGTTTGACGGCGTCAAAATGCGTGTTGGCGCTATGGACGGCACACCGCATCGCTCGGCCGAACGGGTAATTGCTGCGCGCAAGGCACTAGGCCCTGATATCGATATCATGGTTGATGCCCATGGGACATTCACCGTGGCAGACGCCAAACGTTTTGCCTACCTCGCGCGCGATTGCGACCTAGCATGGTTCGAAGAGCCTGTGATTGGCGACGACAAGCCTGGCATGGCCGAGGTGCGCGCCGCCAGCCACATCCCGATTTCCGCCGGAGAATCCGAAAGCACGCGGTTTGACTTCCGCGATCTGATCGTCGGGCGCTGCGTTGATATCCTGCAACCTGATCCCGCTTGTTGCGGTGGCATCACCGAGGCCATGCGCATCGGCACGCTCGCCTCTGCCTTCAACTTGCGCCTCGCGCCACATCTTTGGGCTGGCGCGCCGTGCTTCTTTGCCGGGCTGCACGTCTGCGCTGCTTCGCCCTCGAGCTCGACAGTCGAGTTCTCACTTGGGGCCAACCCAATGATCCATGACCTCTCCAAAACGCCTGTAAAGGCTGAGGATGGCAAGATTGCAATTCCCGATGCACATGGTATTGGGCTCGATATGAACGAGGCCGTGATCGAAAAATTCGCAATACAGGGATGATATGCAGGAAAAGGACTTCCTTCCAATGCTCGCGTCGCACCTGATAGCGGCTGCCGAAGCCAACGATGGTAAAGCGCCGTCTGAGCGAGAACTGGCAGAGCATTTCACTGTCAGCCGCGGGCAAGTCCGCGAATCTCTAGCGATTCTGGAAGCAATGCAAGTCATCGAGCGACGCGCCAAGTCCGGCATCTATATTCGCAAAGACCAGCGCGGCATCGAGCAGTTAGCTTTCTTTGCACGTGCAGGACTTCCGGTTGATCCTCGCCAGATCTACGAAGCCGTCGAAGTGCGCAAAATCCACGAGATCAAAGCCGCCGAAATGGCCGCCGAGCGCGCCACCGAAGAGAACTTTGCGACGCTAGAAAACATTCTGGTAGAGTCCCAGAAGCGCCTTGATGCCGGTGAGGCGCTGGCAAGCCTTGATCATGACTTTCACCTCGAAATCGTGCGTGCCACTCAAAACCAGGTGTTCTACAACCTCTGCACCACCTTCTACGTGCTGAGCGAAAAACGCCTGTCGATCTATTTTCGCGAGGGTGAGCGCAACCGCCAGTCGCATTTGGAACACCAGCAAATCTATGACGCATTGCGCCGCCGTGACGGAGCACTGTCGATGGCTTTAATGAACTCGCATCTGCGCGGCGCGATGAGCTACTGGTCTGAGCTGCTCGAAGACAAAGACCCAGATACCCTACAATAGGTGACGTCAATGTCCGACCGGAAGATCATCTTTTCTACCCACGTTTTGCACCCCGAAGTGTCGCAAGCGCTTGAAGCGCTCGGTGAGTATCGCGTGGCAAGCGCCCCGACACCTAGCGCCATTCTGGAACAGAGCGTCGGAGCCGAGATCATCGTCGTGCGGGCCAAAATCGCGCCGGAAATCATCACCCGTGAGACTGGTTTGATGGCCTGCGTGCGCCACGGTGCAGGGCTTGATATGATCCCTGTTGATGTGGCGAGCGAGGCAGGTGTGTTGGTTGCCAATGTTCCCGGTGCCAACGCTGTGACCGTGGCCGAGCATGTGCTCTGGTCTTCTCTGGCCTTGCTGCGAAACAATCCGATGGTAAACACCGATCTGCGGCTAAACGGCTGGGAAACTGGGCGCGCGCATTCAAATCAAGGGCGTGAACTCTCCGGTCGCACTGTTGGCCTTCTGGGGGCGGGCAATGTCGGCAAGCAAGTCGCCAACATGGCGCGGCACGGCTTTGGTTGTAAAGTGATCTCCCAGACACGTAGCCCCGCAAACCTGCCAGACGGTATTGAAGCGGTGTCACTGGACACGCTCTTGGCGCGGTCTGATGTGCTGGTGCTATGTTGTCCGCTGACTGACGAAACGCGCGGGATCATCGATGCCAACGCACTTGCCAAAATGAAGCAAGGGGCGGTGCTGATCAACGTCGCACGCGGCCCCGTGACTGATGAGGCCGCCTTGGCCGAGGCGCTCCTCGCAGGGCATCTTGGCGGCGCCGCAGTTGATGTGTTTGCCGAGCAACCTTTACCGCATGATCATCCGTTTTGGGGTGTGCCCAACATGATCCTAACGCCGCATATGGCGGGGATCACCGAGGAAAGCATGCTGCGGATGGGCCAAGGCGTTGTCCATGAAACTGCTCGCATCCTCAGCGGCGAGCAGCCGGACAACTTCTGCAATCCGGAGATTTGGGGCAAGTTCCTCGCGCGTTTCAGCTAAGCCCGAGATTCAACCCTGTCTGCGGATCAAAGAACAGCACCTTCTCGGGTTTCCACCCAAAGTTGACCGGATCATCAATGCCGATTTTCATCTGCGCTGAAACGGTCGCATGGATATGCTCACCACCCGCTTCAATGGTCAAAATCTTGATCACGCCATGGTTTTCAACGTCAAACACACGGCCCTTTGCCGGCGCGTCCGGCGCGATCACAACATCCTCCGGGCGGATACCGAAACACACCGCTTGCCCGTCTTTCGCCGTTGGCTCGTTTACAGGCAAACGATGCCCGCCTGCTTCAATCACAGCCACGTCTCCCTCTAGCTTGCCGTCAAGCAAGTTCATCGGCGGCGTGCCTACAGACCGTGCGACAAAAGTATTGAGCGGTTTGGAGTAGATTTCGTCAGGCGTGCCGACCTGCACCAGCTTACCTTTGTTCATCACACCGATCTTGTCACCCATCGACATGGCTTCGACCTGGTCATGCGTCACAAAAACAAAGGTCGCGCCCAAATCGTGATGCAGCTTCTTAAGCTCGACTCGCAACACATCACGCAGGTTGGCATCAAGTGCCGACAGGGGCTCGTCCATCAGGAACACACGCGGGTTTCGCACAATGGCGCGGCCGATTGACACGCGCTGCATTTCTCCGCCAGAAAGCCGCTCCACCTTACGATCAAGCAGGCGGGTTATTTGGAGCGTTTCCGCGGCACGCTCTACCCGCTCATTGATCTCTTCAGGCGTAAAGTTCTGGGTTTTGGACTTTAGCGGAAACTCAAGATTACCGCGCACAGTGAGCCGTGGATAAAGCGAATATTGCTGCAAAACCAGAGCCACATCGCGCTCGGCTGCGTTCCAGTTGGTGGCATCTTGACCTTCAATCATCACGCGGCCCGTGTCGGGCTTCTCTAGGCCCGCAATCACCCGCAAAGTCGTCGTTTTGCCTGCGCCCGTCTGACCGAGCAGAACAAAGAACTCACCATCTTTGATGTCAATGTCGACTCCGCGAAGCGCCGTGTTCGGGCCAAACTTTTTGGAAATGCCTTCAAGTGCGATATCTGCCATCAGGCGCCCCCCCGCAAGTTTAACTCGGTTTTGTTATCAAAGAAATGCGCTTGCGACGGGTCAAGATTTACCCAAACTTGGGCCCCCTCTCCGCGCACGAACCCGCTTTCGGTGCGAGCTCGCATAACAGTGTCGCCGAGGCGCACATCTACGATGTCATGGCTGCCAAGCGGCTCAATGTTGGTGGTCACAGCTTCAACATAACCCTTCGACTTTTTCTGGCTCAGAAGAACGGCCTCAGGACGGATGCCAAGCGTCACGCCGTCGCCGGTGTTCTGCAGCTTTGACAGCGTGGTTTCGTCAAACTGAAAGCCGGCGCCATCTCCAGGCAAAGCAACACGAGAGCCCTCTATGTGCACATCAGCGATGTTCATCACCGGTGAACCAACGAATTTGGCTACAAAGAGATTGGTTGGATGCAGGTAGACATCGTCGGGTGAGCCGACTTGCTGCAACACGCCATCATGCAGGATAACGATCCTGTCAGCGAGGCTCATAGCCTCAATCTGATCGTGCGTCACATAAACCGAAGTTGATCCCCGGGCGATGTGCAGGCGTTTTATCTCGGCGCGCATTTGTTCTCGCAACTCGGTGTCGAGCACTCCGAGTGGCTCGTCCATCAAAAGAGCCTGCGGGCGACGCACCAGAGCACGGCCAATGGCCACGCGCTGCATATCACCACCGGACAGAGCCGAGGGCTTGCGATCAAGGTGCTGCGCGATTTGCAGCGTCTCGGCAACTTCCTTGATGGCGCTATCTCGTTCGGCGGCATCCATACGCACTGCGCGTAATGGAAAGGCAATATTCTCACGCACCGTCATATGCGGGTAGAGCGAGAAGGACTGGAAGACAAAGGCGATGTCACGATCAGCAGCTTTCTTGTCCTGCACTTCTTTGCCGTTGATCAGGATCTTACCGTCAGTGATCGTTTCAAGTCCGGCAATGGCGCGCAGAGCCGTTGTTTTACCGCCGCCTGATTGCCCAAGCATAACAACAAACTCGCCGTCTTCGATCGTAAGGTGAAAGTCCTTTAGAACCTGATTGGCGCCAAAGAATTTCTGCACATTGCGCATTTCTATTTGTGCCATCAGAGGTTTCCTCCGTCTTTGTGCGAACTCTGCGCATCGCTAAACTCGTCATCGAACACTTCTTCCGGTGCAGGGTCTGGCGCGATTTTCGAGGTGATCATAAAGGCGATCAACCCGAACAGCGTTAGCGTGACACCATACTTGTGCAAGAATAGGCTCCAAGGCTGGCACAGGGAAACGATGCCAAAGATCATCACGCCTTGCGCCGCGGGGGCGAGGTACTTGTGGTTTATGCTACGAAAACTCATTTGCGGATCGCTCCGAAGGACATGCCGCGCAGCAAGTGATTGCGCAGAAGGAAGGTGAAGATCGCCACAGGGATCAGGAACAAGAGTGTGCCTGCTGCGATCACGGTCCAGTCGGGCAAGCCCGAGCCGACCTGTGAGGGGATGTAAGGCGGCGCAGTCTGCGCGTTGCGGTTGGTCATAATCAACGCAAAGGCATATTCATTCCACGCGGTGATGAAGCACAAAACCGCTGTTGCCGCCATGCCGGTTAGGGCCTCGGGCAACACCACCTTAAAGAAAGCCTGCATGCGCGTGTAACCATCAACCAGCGCGGCTTCCTCGTATTCTTTGGGGATCTCGTCGATAAACCCCTTCATGATCCAGACTGCAAAACTTAGGTTGAACGCGGTGTAGAGAATGATCAGCCCCATGTGCGTGTCGTTGAGGCCGACGACGCGATACATAAGAAACATCGGGATCGCGACGACAACGGGGGGCAACATGCGCGTGGACAGGATAAAGAACAGCCAGTCGTCCTCGCCCTTCACCTTAAATCGGCTAAACCCGTAGGCCGTCAGCGTGCCCATCGACACCGCGACCAGCGTCGAGATGATCGAAACAATCAGCGAGTTTTTGAAGCGGTCACCGTAGCCTGACGAGCGCACCTCGCCTGTCTTGCGGTTGCGCACAACCTTTTCACCACCGTCAAACACCATCTTCTCCCACCACGGGGCCGCATCATACTCTTCTTGCGTCGGCTGCTCGCGCAGTTGGCTGCGTTTGGTGAACAGTTTCACAAATGGTGAAACCTCGGGGGTGAAAGCAACAGTTGGCGGGATCGTCGTTGCCAGATTGCGTGGTTTAAAGGCCGTTGCTGCAATCCAGTAAATCGGCGTCAGCATGATAACAAGGGCGACGAACACTGCAAAAATTGCGGTACGGTTCGTCCATGTTTCGCGGGGGGTTCGGACACCAGCCATATCAGCGCGCCTTCACTTTGTTGAGGTATTTTACATAAATATTGGTGATCGCCACGACCATGATCAGCACGATATAGGCAAACGCCGACGACATGCCTGTCTGCCACTCCTGGAACGCCATTTTGTAGAGACGGATAGCGATCAGCTCGGTGGTCGGCTGCGACGAGAGAACATACGCGAGGTCAAACGTCTTGAACGCTTCCATCGTGCGGAAAATAATCGCAATCATCAGGATCGGCGCCACCATCGGCAGAGTGATCCGAAAGAAGGTATAGAGGCTTCCGGCACGATCAATCTCGGCGGCTTCATAGAGGTGCTTGGGCACCGCCGACAAACCAGCAAGCGATAGGAGCATCACGAAAGGTGCCCACATCCAGATATCGACAATCGCGATCGCCCAAAGGGCGACGTCAGGGTCGGCGAGCCACTCGAACTTACCAAGCCCGAGGAAGTAGTTGATGATACCAAAGTTCGGATCATACAGCAGCTTCCAGAACAGCCCTACAACCGCCATCGACAGCATCATCGGCAAGAGCAAAAGCGTAGTAATCAAACCTTTGAGGGGGAGAGTGCGGTTAAGCAACATCGCCAGGCCGAAGCCAACGACCACTTGTCCGGTCACCGAGATCAGAACGTATTTTGCGGTGATTGAAAAGTTCTTCCAGATGAACGGATCGCTCAGCAGATCACGGTAGTTCTGCAAGCCCACAAACTTCGCCGGATTGTTGGTAGATGCGCGAAAATCTGTAAAGGAGTATCCCAGCGAATAGAGCAGTGGGAAAATATTGAAAACGATGAGAAACACGATCGTCGGAATGATGAACAAGTTTCTGATGGTAAGATCACTAAAACCCTTAGCCGCAGCTTTTGATTTCGGATCCAGTTTGGTCATTACGTCGCTGGCCACTGGACTGCTTCCTTGCAACTTCGAATGTAGGGAAAGGGAGGGGCGCCGCAGCGCCCCTCATTTGGTTGGATTTGCGGTAAGGTTACTCGCCCCGACCATACTTCTTGAACGTCGCCGTCCAGTCAGCCGCAAGCGCATTCAGCGTTTCTTCTGCTGTGCCCTCATCACCAACAATGAATGGATACAGACGCTGGTTGGCTGATGTCAGAAGTTCAGCAAACTCAGGCACCGCCCAGAAGTCCTTAACCTTGAACATCGTCTGGTAGAACGCTTCGTTATAAGGCGTAGCTTTGCGGAACTCTTCTGATTCAAGAACCGCGGCGCTCGCTGTATAGCCACCAAGCTCGGCCCAGCGCTTCTGGGTTTCGTCCTTGATGAACCACTCAAGGAACTTCATCGATTCTTCCTGATTTTCAGAATACTTCACCACTGAAATACCCTGACCACCAAGAGCCGCGAACTGGTCGCCGCCCGGGCCTGCCGGGTTGGCAAAGAAGCCGGTATTCGCAGCATGCGGGTTTGTAGCCTCATTCAGCAGTGCCGGGAAGAATGCGAAGTAGTTCATCGACATGGCAACAAGGCCTTCGGTGATCGCTTGGTTGTTCTCCACAAAGAAAGTCTTGGCCCAACCCGGAGGTGTGTAACCGTAAAGCTTCTTGTAGTTCTCAAGAGCAGCAACCGCTTCTGGCGAGTTCACATAGCCCTCGACTTTGTATGTTTCAAAGTCACCAAGATCAGCACCATACGAGAAGAGTGCGTTCTCTACACCCATAACCATCGCATCATAGCTGTTGTCGGTATAGATCGCGATGCCGTAACGGTCCTCATCCGGACGGTGGAAGAACTCGGCAATGTCGGTCATTTGCGCCCATGTCGCGGGTGGCGCAAGGTCATAACCATACTTCTCTTTGAAGGCCGCCATCTCGGCAGGGTCTTCAAACCAGTCCTTGCGATAAGACCAGCCTACCGCGTCACCCTCAGCTGGAATCGCCCAATACTTGCCTGAATTGCCAGGATATTCAGCGTAATACTTCACGGTCGCCGGGGCCATCACTTCACCGAGGTTATGCTCTTTGAAGAAATCGGTCAGGTCAACATAGTGGCCGCCCTCAGACGCCGCGCCAAGCCACTGGCTATCGCCAATGATCATATCATAAGCGCTGCCGCGAGCGTTGAACTCGGTGAAAGCCTTTGTCTGGAAATCCGACCAAGGCGTTGTTTCCACGGTAACGGAAATGCCCGTCTCTTCTTCATACTCGTTCACGAGTTCCTGCATGTAGTTCGCCGGATCCCACTCCGCCCAGAAGATCACCAAATCTTCGGCTGAAGCTGCTGTTGCGGTAAGCGCGCCGAACGCGACCCCTGCCAGCATTCCTCCCAATTTCGTTGTCATATACCATTCCTCCCAGAATTGCTTTTTTGGCGGGGCGGCTATCAAAGTACTTACCAAAGTACAGTCGCTAACTGTGACAGCGCTCCGCTTCTCCCTTTTGGTAATACCAGATGCGCGAGGCTGTCAAGACTTTGTTCAAAGAGGTTTTCAACGATATTTGCGTGAAGATACGTGAAAAATTGACGTTTGAAGCAAAAAACTTCTTTAATACCGCACTATCTTGTATAGCATCGCTCCAAAGTTTCTTGCAGATCGTGAGCGCCAAAAGGTCGAATCTGGTTAGACCAGATATATGCAGGGCAGAGAAAGGAATTGATCGTGTGATACATCTCGTCGGGACATCGGATACCAAATCGGCCGAGATCACCTATCTGGCTGATTTGTTAAAGCAAGGTGGCGCAGACACGTGCATCATTGATGTCGGCACGCGAGCTGCAGGCTGCGCGGTTAACGTCTCTTCAAGCGAGATCGCAGCGCAGCATCCTGACGGTACTGAAGCAGTACTGGGCGGAGACGATCGCGGGCAAGCTGTGGCGGCTATGGCCGATTCTTTTGCCCGGTATTGCCATGCCAACCAGTCAAAAATCGGCGCGATCATCGGGCTTGGCGGCGGAGGCGGCACGTCGATCGTGACCGCTGGCATGCGCACCCTGCCGTACGGTGTGCCAAAATTGATGGTCTCGACATTGGCTTCAGGTGACGTTGCGCCATATGTCGGCACCAGCGACATCATCATGATGCCTTCGGTCACCGACATCGCCGGCCTCAACCGGATCAGCCGTCGGATTTTGCACAATGCTGCCCATGCTATTCTCGGCATGGCCGCCGCGCCATATACAGCTCCTGACGATACCCGCCCGAGTGTCGGGCTGAGCATGTTCGGTGTCACGACCCCTTCAGTGACCCAAATCAGTGAAGAGATCGCTGCGCGGCTTGACGGGGTAATCTTTCACGCCACAGGCACTGGCGGGCGGAGCATGGAAGAGCTTCTAGGCCAAGGCATGCTTGACGGGCTGATCGACATCACCACAACCGAAATTGCAGATGAAGTTGTCGGCGGCGTGCTCTCTGCCGGCCCCGCGCGGCTTGATGCTGTGATCGCCAGCGGCAAGCCCTATGTCGGCTCGGTCGGCGCGCTCGATATGGTCAATTTCTGGGCGCCTGACACGGTGCCCGAGCGCTTCAAGGACCGGCTGTTCTATCACCACAACAGTAACGTTACCTTGATGCGAACCACCGCCGCCGAGGCGGCCGAAATCGGCACTTGGATCGCGGGCAAGCTCAACAAATCCACAGGCCCCGTATGCTTGCTGCTGCCCGAAAAAGGCATCTCGGCGCTCGACATCGAAGGCGGCCCCTTCTGGGACGTAGCCGCAAACGATGCGCTCTTCACTGCCCTTGAACGCACACTCAACCAAACCGCCAGCCGCTCGATCAAGCGGCTCCCATGTCATATCAATGATCCCGCCTTCTCCGCAGCCGCGGCGCAGGCCTATTTCGACATCTCATAGGATAGCCAATGCCCTTTATTCCCCGCGCAACCATACTGAAAAAATTCGCCGCACTCGTTGAGCAAGGCCAGCCGATCATCGGAGGCGGTGCTGGCACCGGCCTCTCTGCCAAGTCCGAAGAGGCGGGCGGGATTGACCTGATCGTGATCTACAACTCAGGGCGCTACCGCATGGCGGGCCGTGGCTCATCGGCAGGTTTGCTGGCCTATGGTAACGCCAACGAGATCGTCAAAGAGATGGCGGTTGAAGTGTTACCAGTGGTCAACAACACACCAGTCCTTGCCGGTGTCAACGGCACAGACCCGTTCATCCTGATGCCACAGTTTCTGGCCGAGCTTAAGGCAATGGGCTTTTCTGGCGTGCAAAACTTCCCGACCATCGGCTTGTTTGACGGAGCCATGCGCCAGAGTTTTGAAGAGACAGGCATGGGCTACGGCTTAGAGGTCGACATGATCGCGCAGGCGCATGAGATCGGCCTGCTGACCACGCCCTATGTCTTCAACCCCGATGAGGCCACCGCCATGACCAAGGCAGGCGCAGACATCATCGTAGCACATATGGGCGTCACCACCGGCGGCAGCATCGGCGCGACATCGGCCAAGAGCCTCGATGACTGCGTGGCCGAGATTGACGCAATTTCTGCTGCCGCGCGCGCAGTGCGCGACGATGTGATCATCATCTGCCACGGCGGCCCGATAGCCATGCCCGATGATGCTGCTTACATCTTGCAACACTGCGATCGCTGCCACGGCTTTTATGGTGCCAGCAGCGCCGAGCGCCTACCAACCGAGATCGCCATCCGCGAGCAGATCGAGAAATTCAAATCAATGGATGTAAACACCAAACAGAAAGGCGACCCGTCATGAACACAGCTATGGATAAGTTCTTTGTTCACCCCGATGATGTGCAAAACTTCGGCTTTGACTGGGGCAAGCTCGCCCTCACCTGCGCACCCGAAGTGAACGATGCCAAGCAGTTCTCGGCTGGGGTTGTTTTCGTGCCACCAGGCCAAGGCCACACCCGCCACAACCACCCCGGCGCCGAAGAGATCATCTTTATCATCAAAGGCACGGGCGAGCAGATGATCGAGGACGAGAACGGCGTTGAAGAGACCCGCGAAGTCGGCCCGGGCACAACCGTCTTCATCCCCGAGAGCCGCTTTCATGCGACCAAAAATATCGGCAGCGACGCGATGGAAATCTTTGTGGTCTATTCACCAACAGGCCCCGAAAAGGCCCTACGCGAAGCGCCCGACTTCCACCTGCTCCCAGCCAAGAACAACAAAGGGGCCTGACATGACCGCACTGAACTATGACTTCGATCATCTTGACGCCTTGATGGATGAGGCGGGGCTTGATGTGCTCTTGGTTACGTCAAAGCACAACGCTCAGTATTTGATGGGCGGCTATCGCTTCATCTTCTTTGCGGCGATGGACGCGATCGGACACAGCCGCTATTTGCCCGTGTTCGCCTATGTGAAAGGCGACAAAAGCAAAACCGCCTATGTCGGCAATACGATGGAAAAAGGCGAACACGACAATGCGCCCTTCTGGGTGCCGCATTTCTACCCGATGTCATGGGGAAGCCTTGATGGCATGGGCACAGCAATCGAACATTTGAAGAAGATGGGCGTCACGACCGGCCGCATCGGCGTCGAGCACCCCTTTGTGCCCTCAGATACAATGGAGCTTCTACAATCCAGCCTGCCTGATTGCGAGTTCGCCAGTGCCACCACTGTTATGGAGAACCTGCGCGCGGTGAAGGCGCCCGCCGAGCTCGCGCAACTTCGTGCGGCGTCCGAGAAAATCACCGATAGCATGCAGTCCACATTTGCCGCGACGGGCGAAGGCGCGACGAAACATGAGATCATCGAACGCCTGCGCCTTGAAGAGACCAAACGCGGACTGACCTTTGACTATTGCCTCATCGCGATGGGCAGCAGCCACAATCGCGCAGGATCAGATCAAGCATGGCAACCGGGGGAAGTGCTCTCGCTTGATTCCGGCGGCAACATGAACGGCTACATCGGTGACATCTGCCGTATGGGCGTGTTGGGCGCGCCCGACAGCGAGCTGGTTGATCTGCTCGGTGAAATCGAAGAGATCCAGCAGGCGGCCTTCGCCGAAGTCAAAGCAGGCGCCTCCGGTGCAGAAGCGATTACCGCCGGTCAAGAGGCTCTCGCGCGGCAACCCAACAAAGACCACACCGATTTCTTCTGTCATGGTATGGGCCTCGTCAGTCATGAAGCGCCCTTCCTGCTCACCAACAAACCGGTTGCCTATGAAGGGCGTGATGCCGACAAGCCGCTTAAAACCGGCATGGTGTTGTCAATCGAGACCCACATACTTCACCCCAAGCGCGGGTATATCAAACTGGAAGATACGCTCGCAGTAACAGACACCGGCTATGAAATGTTTGGCACCAAGGGCCGCGGTTGGAACGCCGGAGCTTGATGCCAAGCAAGCGCTTCAAGCGTGACAAACCCTTGGCTTAAGCTTCAAAGGTGATGCGACCGCCGCAGATTGTTACGGCAGGCATTGCGCTGCCCAATTGGTCAATTGGCATGGCATCCAGATCAGCATCCATCACCACCACGTCGGCCATCATACCCACACGCAAACGGCCCTTGCGGTGTTCGTTGAACTCGACCCACGCGTTGTCACGCGTGTAAGCGGCAAGCACCTCGCGTAGCGGCAACCGCTGGTCAAGCCACACGGATGGCAGCTCCACGCCTGCAACCGCACCCTGGATGGTCGGCATCACATCAACGGGCACAACCGGCCAGTCTGTCGAGAAGATCAGCGCAGCCCCAGCATCGCGAAGGGTTTTCCATGCAAATGCGGTTTCGATCTGATGCGGGTGAATGATATCGCCGCTTTCATAGGCAGGAAAAAAACCGCCGCGCGGCGAATGCAGCGGCTGCATGGAAGCGACCACGCCAAGCGGCTTAAAGCGTGGAATATCACTCGGGTGGATCGTTTCAATATGCTCGATGCGGTGACGACTGTCGCGCACACCGTTGGCCTTTTGCGCAGCCTCGTAGCCGTCGAGCGTCTGGCGCACGGCAGCATCACCAATCGCATGCACCGCAATTTGCAGGCCCATCGCATCAGCGCGTATCGCCGCTTCGTTGAAGTGTTCCGCCGAGAACAGCGGCTCACTGCGGCTGTCAGTGTTCGGGTAATTCTCAAGCATATAAGCGGTTTTGCTGTCGATCACCCCGTCCATGAACATCTTCACACGGTTCGACCAAACCATGTCACCGCTATACTTGGCGCGCATCTCGGCGGCTTCATCGACACGCTCAACCGGGTCGGTGTGTTTGAGGTGCATGGGTATCTCGGTGCGGCACAAAAGTGTGCCCTCGGCTTCCATCTCGGCGAGCAGCTCAAGCTGATAGAAGTTGCCGTCCATGTTGTGCAGGCTGGTTATGCCATGCATAGCGCAATGCTTGTAGCCATTGGCAATAACACCTTTGTCGATAGCGCGGGTCTTGGCATCTGGTGCAGGGATCGGATCAGCACCTGTCGTCATCCCCAGCATCTCGCGACCGCCAAGATGGGTCATCTCCAGCACAGGCATAAACGCCGCCGCTTCCAGCAGCTCACCCGTGGCCAAACCGTCCTTGCCCATCACAACTTCCGAGCCGGTGCCGCAGTCAGCCCCATGCAGCAAACCCGCCAGCTCCAGCGCTTTGGTGTTGGCATAAACCGTGTGGTGATCCGCCGTAGACGCCGCAAATGGCCGGTCAGGGATCGCGGCATCCAGATCGTGCCGCGTGATCGAGCGATCCCCGATCAGAGCATAGTCAATCGAGCACGCGAACAGCAATTTGTCATCTGGCCGCGCGGCACTATAGGGCCTTGCAACCGCCGTAAGTGCCTCGACACCAATGACGCCTGTAAGGTTGAGAAAATCGAGTTCGGCGGCGCCGCCGAACAGGTGCACATGACTGTCGATAAATCCCGGCATCACCGTGCCACCCTGTGCATCAATCACCTGTGCACTCCCCGCCATTTCGCGGATTTCGGCAGTGCTGCCCACAGCGGTGACCTTACCATCTTTGATGGCAATAGCTTCAGCATCAGGCCCATCGAACGTAATGACCCGGCCATTAAGGATGACGATATCAGACATTTGTTTCTCCATATAAATGGGGAGCCCTAAGCAGAGCTCCCCGACTGCCATGTGGCTGAGTTACTTTTGCAGTTCAGTCCAGATTTTCGTGTAAATCTTCGTCACTTCCGGTGGGCATACCCGCGCAACATAGGCCGCGCCTTTGAGCTCGGCAGGGATGACGATCTCTGGTGCTGTCGACATATCTTCTGGCATGAAGGCTTCTGATCCTGCGATGCCGTTTGCATATCGTGCAAAGGCCGAGATCATCGCCGCATTTTCAGGATCCATGATGAAGTTCTGGAACAGTTTGGCATTTTCGGGGTTCTGAGCGTCAGCCAAAACCACGGCATTGTCCATCCAGACAGGGAAGCCCTCTTGCGGGTAACCAAACACGATGTCTGGGTTTTGCTCACGCGCACGATAAGACGCACCGTTCCAGTTTACACCAGCTGACAGATCGCCTTTGGCATATTTCTCAATCGCTCCATAGTCGATCGACAACCAGTCTTTCTTGGCCTCGACAAGCGTATCACGCACCTTTTTGAGCACTTCCTTGTCGCCAGTGCATTGCTCACCACCAACATATTTAATTGCCATGCCCATCACATCGTTCATCTCCGGCACGACGTTAACCTTGCCTTTGAGTTCCTCTGGCGTATCAAGAATGATCGCAGCCGTGTTGGGGTCGCCGCTGTAAACCGAGGTGTTGACGGTTACACCAACAGTGCCCCACTGCCACGGAACCGAATACTTGCGGCCCGGATCAAACGCCACATCAACCCACTGCGGATCCATGTGCTTGAAGTTCGCCATCTGGTTGGGGTTGGTTTCAAGCAGTAGGCCCTCGCCCACCCAGATCGGGATATAGGTGCCTGATGGCACAACGATATCAAACCCGTGACCACCAGCCTTGATTTTGGCAAGGGCTGTGTCGTTACTATCAAAGTCAGTGACCGTGACAGTGATACCCGTTTCCTTTTCAAACTTGGTGATCAACTCGGGGTTGGTATAGTTGCCCCAGTTGTAAATGTTCAACGTGCCTTCCGCCATTGCTGGCAGCGCCATTGTCGCAGTGAGTGCGGCCGTAAGGCCAACAGATGCAATAAGTGTTTTCATCTTCATTTTCCCTAGTTGTTATTTTTTTGTGCTCTGGTCAGTTCTTTGTGACAGTTTGTAAAACGCAATCACCAGAGCAACAGAGATCGCGAGCAGTATGGTTGAGATGGCGTTGACTTCGGGCGTTACGACTCGGCGTATCTGCCCCAGCATGTAGGTCGGCAACGTGTCCTGTCCGGCAGATTTGACGAACTCGGTTATCACCACATCATCCAGCGAAATAACGAAGGCCAGCATCGCACCGGCCAACACACCCGGCCAAAGCTGCGGCAATGTCACCTTGCGAAACACCCGCCAAGGCGTGCCGTAAAGATCAGCAGCAGCCTGCTCCAAGCTCAGATCCATCCCCTGAAGGCGGGCACGGATCGGCATATAGGCAAACGGAATGCAAAACGCCGAATGCGCAATGATCAGATACCACAGACCTGTGTAGCCGGTGTAGACTTTGATCATCGCAAAGAAGATCAGCAGCGCCACAGCGGTGACGATTTCGGGGATCATCAGCGGTTGGTTGATCATCGCAAAAACCAGCGCCGAGCCGCGAAACTTGTTGGTGCGGGTCGTGGCAAGTGCGGCCATCACAGCGGCACTGGTCGCCACAAACGACGCGCAACACGCGATGATAAGCGAGAGGATTGTCGCGTCTTGCACCTTGTCGTTTTGCCAGGCCAATGCATACCACTTAAGCGAAAACCCCTCCCAAATTGCGATGCTACTCCCCGAATTGAACGAATAGACTACCAGCAAGATGATCGGCAGATACAGCATCACAAAACAGCACAGCGCTACAAAGACGAAACCATTCTGTCGCCGAATGTCAAAACCGCGTGCCTTAGCCATGAGACGTCTCCTCGTCGCCAGCCGCGCGCACGTAAAAGATCAGCGCGACCATAACGATCGCCAGCAAAGTAATCGAAAGCGCCGCCCCCAGAGGCCAGTTACGCCCCTGCCCGTATTGCAGCTCGATCAGATTGCCGAGCATCAGCTGCTTGCCGCCGCCCAAAACCCGCGGTGTAACGTAAGCGCCCAGCGACGGGATAAACACGAGGATCGACCCAGCCACGACACCGGGTTTCACCAGCGGGAAGATAACCCGTTTGAGCACCCGCCAGCGCGAGGCGTAAAGGTCATAGGCCGCTTCAACCAGCGAAAAGTCCATCCGTTCCATGCTCGCATAGACCGGCAAAACCATCAGCGGCAGGAAGACATAGAACATCCCTAGCGTGACGGCGAACTCGGTGTATAGCATCTGGATCGGCTCGCTGATCAGGCCGATCTTAATCAGGACACTATTGATGACACCCTCATTGCGAATGATTTCCATCACCGCAAAAGTCCGGATCAACAGATTGGTCCAGAACGGCACCATGATCAGCAACATCCAGGCATTGCGTTGACTCTCGGGTCGGGTCGCAATGAAATATGCCGTTGGAAAGCCAACCAAGAGCGCCACAATCGTGGTCATCAGCGAGAGCTTGACCGAGCGCCAGAAGATCGACAAATGGGCATCTGAAAAGCCGATTGTATCGTCAAAGAAGTCTTTCTCGGCAAACACATTGAACCAGGCGTCTGTCGAGAAGTCCCAAACAACGCCGCCATAATCCCCTGCAGTCAAGAACGAGTAGACCAGAACGATCAGCAACGGCCCTGCCGCAGCAATACTCAGGATAAACAGCGCCGGAGAAAGTAAAAGCCAACGCGTTTTGGCGGATTGTGTCTCGTTTGACATGCTCTCAATCCCTCAAAATCTGGGCAACGCCCGCGTTGAAGGTCACTCCAACTTTTTCACCAACCTCATGCGCCTCGACGGCGTCAGGTTGGTTCTGTCGCCGGATAACAAAGGTTGAACCGTCGTCTGTTTGCACATGATAATGCGTATCGGTGCCAAAATAGATGATGTTCTTGAGCGTGCCGTCAATGAGCCCTCCTGGCGCTGATAAGTCTGCATGCTCGGGACGCACCGCAACCGTGACAGGCCCCGACGTCGCGCCGCCCGCGACATTGCGCGCTTTGATCACTTTGCCCGATTGCAACTGCACTTGCGCCGTCTCTCCGGCGACTTTCTTCACTTCGCCATCAACAAAGTTGGTATCGCCAATAAAGTCCGCAACAAAGCGTTCAGCCGGATGGTCGTAAATGTCCTTCGGCCCACCAATTTGCAAGATACGTCCCGCATTCATCACGGCGATCCTGTCTGACATGGTCAGCGCTTCTTCTTGGTCATGCGTAACGAAAACAAAGGTAATCCCCGTCTCTGCCTGCAACCGCTTAAGCTCGATCTGCATCTCTTTTCGCAGCTTGAAATCCAGCGCCGACAGTGGCTCGTCCAGCAGCAGCACTTCCGGCTTCGGGGCCAATGCCCGCGCCAGAGCAACCCGCTGTTGTTGGCCTCCGGAAATCTGACTGGTCATGCGGTCAGCCATTTGCGTCATCTGCACCAGTTCCAGCATATCGCCAACAACAGATTTAATTTCGGCTTTCGGCCGGTCTTGCATCTCCAGCCCGAACCCGATGTTCTCGGCCACGGTCATATGTGGAAACAGTGCATAGTTCTGAAACACCGTATTGACGGGCCGCGCAAACGGCGGCTTTGACAAGATGTCCTCGCCATTGATGGTCAGCGTTCCGGTGCTCGGATCAACGAACCCGGCTATCGAGCGCAGCAACGTGGTCTTTCCGCAGCCCGACGGGCCGAGCAAGGTAAAAAACTCGTTTTCCTGAATTGTCACATTGATGTCTTTAAGGGCCGTAAAGGCGCTCGCCCCCGAGCCAAAAGTCTTGGACAGTCCTGCAATTTCTATCATCTAGTAAACACCATCTGCGCTCTCCCCAAACCTTGGCAACCGTTGCGCCGTTGATCTATCTCCTGTCAATTCAACATTACTCTCTCAACTTGAGTCAACTTAATTATTGTAGTCAACTTCAATTTTCCTTAAAGTTGCCTGATGACTGGTTTGAGGCAAAAACAAAAAAGAGAACGTCGCGAAGCGATGCTCAACACAGCGATGTTGATGTTTCGGAATTATGGGTATGAAGCCGTTAAGCTTGAAGAAATTGCCCAAGAGGCCGGTGTTTCAGCAGGAACAATCTACGGGTATTTCAAAACCAAAAATGATCTGCTTCTGGCTGTTGTTGTCGACGACTTCGAGATAGGGCTTTCTTACGGCAACGAAGTTTTGGAAGCTCCAGTAAGAAATGCAAAAACTGCAATAAGTCAGCTAACCAAATGTCATTTTTCTTACCGCAACGACGGGCTCACCTCTGAAATGTGGCGATTCGCCGTCGCTGCCTTTCTCGCGTTTCCTGACTCCCCCTTCTCCAAAAAATATGAAGCCTGCCTGCTGAAGATCCGTCGGCAATATGTCCTTCTGGTTCAGAAATTAAAGAAGCACGGGCACCTGCCTGATACCCTCTGCGAAGAGCAAGCTGCGAAGGTGCTGGACAGCATAGCAACGATGGCATTTCTGGACTACATCCGCAAAAAACCTGACGCTACATTCGAAATTGGCCCCCAGCTAGAAGAGATGAACGCACGTCTCGTTGGCTGGATGCAAAACGGCGCTTAACGAAAATGAGCGCGGCCTGAACAGACAACCAGAGGCACCCGCTTTTCGAGAGGCCGCATGACATCCACCACATCAAACCGAGCCTGTATCATCGGCGCTGGCCCTGGCGGCCTCGCCCTCGCGCGTGCCTTCAAAAACCTCGGCATCGCCTTTGACGTTTTCGAGCGCCACAGCGAAGTCGGTGGAGTCTGGGACATCGAGAACCCCGGCACGCCAATGTATGCCTCGGCACATTTCATCTCCTCCAAGACCCTGTCGTATTTCTCGGATTTTCCGATGCCTGAAAGCTATCCTGACTACCCGTCAAACCGGGAGATCTTTGACTATATGAAAAGCTTTGCGGCAGAATATGGTCTCAAAGAACACATCACCTTCAACACCGAAGTCACGGCAGCCGAGTTTACCAATGACCAGTGGGCCATCACTCTCTCGAACGGCGAGGTGAAGCATTACCGCTGGATGGTCTGCGCGACAGGCACAACATGGCATCCCAAGATGCCCGCTTGGGCCACCGAAACCAGCACTTTCACTGGCGAAGTGCGCCACGCAAACACCTATCGCCACATGGACGAGTTTCGCGGCAAAACCGTGCTCGTTGTTGGCGCTGGCAACTCGGGTTGTGACATTGTCTGTGACGCGGCAACAGCTGGCGACGGCGCTTTCCTGAGCTTGCGCCGTGGCTATCACTTCATCCCTAAGCACATCATGGGCAAACCCGCCGATGTTTTCGGCGACGAGGGCCCGCACCTGCCGATGTGGCTGGCGCAGCGCGTCTTCGCCGGTCTGCTGCGGTTTATCAATGGCGACATTACCCGCTTCGGCCTACCCAAGCCAGACCACAAGCTTTTCGAAAGCCACCCGATCGTAAACTCGCAAGTGTTGCACTGCCTCGGCCATGGTGATCTGATCGCCAAGGGCGATGTCGAGCGGCTTGATGGTAAGGATGTTCTGTTCAAAGATGGCAGCCGCGAGCAAGTTGATCTGGTGCTCTGCGCAACAGGCTATGACTGGATCATCCCCTATGTCGACACGAACCAGTTTAGCTGGAAGAATGCGCGCCCCGACAACCACTTGCACATGTTCTCGCGCGCCAACCAACAGCTCTTTGCACTCGGCTTTACCGAGACAAACGGCGGCATCTACAAGTTGTTTGACGGCATGGCTGACATCATCGGTCGTGCAATACTCGCCCAGCGTGACGACGCCGCAGCTTGGAACAAGCTCAGCACCCGCATTCACGAACACACCCCGAACCTTTCCGGAGGTGTGAAGTATATTGAAAGCGAGCGCCACGCGACATACGCCAACGTTGACGCACTAAAGAGCGAGTTCAAAAAGCTGCGCAAGCACATGGGCTGGCAAGAGCTGCAAATGGGTTACTTTGACAGCGCAAAATCCAAGTGTGGGGCGGCCTCCGAATGACCTCCGCGCCAAAAACTGCGCTGATCACTGGCGCTGGCGGCGGCGTTGGCCTCGCTCTGGCCAAGGCGCTCGCTGCTGAAGGTTACAGCCTCATCCTCACCGACCGCGACGAAGCGCAGCTACAGGCAACCGCAACCGAAGTCGTTGGAAAGCCGGAGCTAATCACCGCTGACTTGCGTTCAGAGGTTGATCTTGCCGCCCTCAGCCAGCGTATCGAGAGCACTGAGCAACCGGTTGATCTTTTGGTTAACAACGCCGGAATCATCATGCCCGGCTCTGTTGGCAGCATCAGTGACGACCTCACTCGCGCCCATGTTGATATCAATATGACAGCCCCGATGATCCTCTGTGCTGCTGCCGCCCGCGCAATGAAACCCCGCGGCGCAGGCAACATCGTTTCAATTGTCTCGCTCGCCGCTATGGCTCCGATGAAAGACAGCGCTGCCTACGCCGCCTCAAAGTTCGGGCTGCGTGGCTTTATGTCGTCTCTGTCGCTAGAGATGCACCCATGTGGCGTCAAAGTCAGCGGTATCTACCCGAGCGCCATCGACACGCCGATGCTTGCCGCCGAGTTGGCAAATCCCGCCGGATCTCCGCTCAATTTTGTCGGTAACGCCACACCGATGAAACCCGAGCAAATAGCAGAGCATGTGGTCAAAGCGCTCGACAGCGGTAAACTCGAAACATGGTTGCCCAAGAGCGACGGCATTATGGCAGGCATTATGATGCTGCTTCCGGGCCTCATCGCCCCCGTCGCCGGCTGGTTTGAAAAGCAAGGCATCAAGAAAAAAGACGCCTATCTGAAATCGCTCGAAGGCGACGAAAACTGAAGCCGACAGGCTCAAATTTTACGCGAATCGACAGGCCTGAAGCCGCCCTGTAGCCGCCTCGTCGCCGCCGTAGAGTTCTGTTCAACGATAAGACATGCTGCTTCACATTATCTCTGGCGCCGCAACAATCTGCCAAACTTGGGCAAAAACCGTCCTAAAACCGCGCCAAATTCCGGCCTAACTGTGGCATTTTCTTGCATTTTCGCGTTCCAGCCGTTACAAATTCGTCTGGGGATAAGCCGTAAAAGAAGTTTCTGCTCAAGGCATACGCTGCTTAAGTCTAAGTTTCTTTCTCGCTGCTAAACGGGTTTTTGCGCCCGTCGCAGTATCGGCACTGCTTGAAGGAAACCGACCATGCGCCGCACTGAAAATGACCAAACGAAGACCTTTACTGTCGCCCGCGGCGCTGAAGTGACCGCCGAGTTGTCTTCAGCCAAAGTCCTGCGTTTCGAGCGTAAAACCGGTGCGATGACGGGCTCTGCCTTTATCACCGCCGAAGATGGCGCGCTGTCAGTGCACTACGCCGACGGCGCATCAGTTCACCTCACGGCTTAAGCTTCAGTCAACCGCCTCAACGCCTGCTTTCGACAGGAATTGTGGATCAACTTCCGCCTGTGAAGCGCCTGTGCGAAACTCATCATAGTATACAACAAGCGTCGGCCTCGGCTCGCCCTTCATAGTATCGCGCCAGCGCTTGTGCCACGATGAGAAAACGCCGCGACGGTGTTTGATTTCACCGTTTGCACTTAAAGCACTCACAACAGGGCCGCGATAGTTGCACACCAACCGCCGGTTCACCCAGACCCTCAGATAGCCGTCTGCCCCCGTCGAGAAGTTCGTGTTGACCGTCAAATCAACCCACTTGCCAGTCTGTGCCTGCATATCAAACAGGCGGCAAATGTAGCCGTTGTTTTGAGCTGCGTTCCAGCCTTGATAGCGCGCAACATCTTCAAGCTGCACCACTACATCGCCTTTTCCATAGCTTGGGCCGGCACAGCCCGTTGGCGGGCACTTGCTAAAATCTCCCTCGCCTTTGCCAAGCTGGATGAGCCGGAATATAGGCTTCTGCTTGCCGCCGAGCGTCCATTGTCCGAACACCAGTCGCAGCGAGTTCTGCTTTGTGAAAGATGGCACCGAGGCGTTGAAGAAACTCCAACCATACCAGACATCCTGCCCGACCTTGGCTTTGCTCAGCGTCTGGTCCATCTGGATTTCTGCCCGCGAGCGTGGTGCTCCACAGTCCGAGCCTCCGCAATCGCCATCACGCAACTCGAAGCGCTCCGAGCTCACCCCGCGCCGCACCGGATCTCCGACACTCACCAGCCCGCGCCGATACGCATGCGGCGCGTCGCTCAGAAATCGCGTGTAGCCTTTGGGAGCCGAGAAATCAGATTGACGAAGGCCTGAGCCTTCCCGATTTGGTTCCTCGATGGTGATCGAAACACATGCCGAAACAACCGCCAGAGCGGCCAAAACAAGGATCACACGTATAAATTGTATCACGCCGCTTTCTCCTCAACTGCTACTAGAGTTCGGGCTGTTAGCAGCCTTTCTGACAGACCAGCGCCCACAAAGTCAATTGTGTCGCTAAGGCGCGTCACTCTTGAATAATTCTTTTTGTTCAATTAGTTACCAGATTTTTACCTCAAAGTTGCGCTGCGCAAGTGTCCAAATTAACACATCATTAACCCTTTCAAGTATGCTTTCCCTCAGGTCGCTTGGTCGGATCGGCAATTTTCTGCATACTTAACAATAATCAATAAAGTCGCCGCCAAAAGGCGACACTCAATGAGGCAGAGCATACACATGGCAAAGATTAGCGTCTTTGGCATTGGCTACGTAGGTGTTGTATCCGCAGCGTGTCTGGCACGCGACGGGCATGATGTAATCGCAGTTGATGTCGACCCCGGAAAAATCAAAGCAATCAATTCAGGTCAAAGCCCGATTGTCGAAGAAGGTATCGACGAGCTGGTCGCAGAAGTGGTCAAAGCTGGCAAACTGACAGCAACTGACGACTTTCGCGCCGCCGTTCTGGCAACAGACGCTTCGTTCATCTGCGTTGGCACCCCCTCCGCACCCGACGGCTCGGTTGGTCTTAGTTACGTGACATCGGTTTGTGACAGCATCGGCGCCGCCTTGCGCGACAAGCCGACACATCACTCGGTTGTTGTGCGTTCAACTATCGTTCCCGGTTCTACTGTCGACTCTTGCATTCCTGCACTTGAAAAAGCCTCAGGCAAAGTCGCCGGTAAAGACTTCGGCGTTGGTTACTATCCAGAGTTTCTGCGCGAAAGCACCGCGATCGCCGACTATTACGACCCGGGACTGATTGTCTTTGGCTACCTCGATGAAGGCACCCGCGATATTTTGGAAGGTCTCAACAAAGACCTGCCCTGCGACATGCACCAAGTTGATATTCGCACCGCCGAGATGGTGAAATACACCTCGAACACATGGCGCGCGGTCAAAGTCACATTCGCCAACGAGATCGGCAATATCGCCAAGGCCAGCGGCATCGACGGGCAATCTGTCATGGAGATCCTCTGTTCCGACGACAAAATCGCCATGAGTTCTTACTTCATGCGCCCCGGCTTTGCTTTTGGTGGGTCTTGCCTGCCAAAAGACGTGCGTGCCCTGCGCTATCTTGCAAATAGCACCGATACACCGGCTCATATGCTCAATGCCGTGCTTGAGGCCAACGAGGCCCAAATCGCCAAGGCCGAGCAGATGGTTGTCGACAGCGGCTCGAAAAAAGTCGGTTTTGTCGGAATTTCCTTCAAGCCCGGAACCGACGACCTGCGAGAAAGCCCGCTGATCGCCCTTGCCGCACGCCTCATTGGCCGCGGCATTGACGTCAACATCTACGATCCCTTCGTGCAAGAGGCCTTTGACACCGAAACCCCCGGCGCAGGCCGTGGGAACGAGCATGTCCCTGACCTCGAGCAGCGCCTTCAGCCTGATCTTGATGCGCTTATTGAGGGCTCGGGAACCGTGCTTGTGGGCAACCTCTACAAAGATACCGTCGAGCGCCTGAAAGCCGCGTCAGAGCACCGCCAGATTGTTGATCTGACACGCCTGAACCGCGAGCAAACCTCAGGTGCCAACTACCAAGGTATCTGCTGGTAACAGCCTTTATAAGGAGAGAGCTCAGCTGATGCTGTTGGCTTTGCAACATATCGCCTATTTCGCGGCAGCCGTGCTGCTGATCTTTGCTGTCCCCCAAGATTTCTTGGGGAACATGCAGGGCGCGAAGGGCACTGTGCTGGCGATCGGCACGCTTGGAATATGGCGCTATAGCTGGGCTGTGCTCAACTTCACACGCGCGCTGATCTTCAAGCTGCGTGTTTATCCCCGCTGGCGCAAACAACGTGCCGCGCGTTTCGCCAAAAGCACCGCGCGCCACCACTGTTATTATATGGTCACCAGCTACATGGTTGACCAGGACGCGACACTGGCTGTCTACCGATCGATCTTCAAATCTGCGATGGCCGCGCGTGACGGTGCAACAATCGTGGCATCCGTGGTCGACGGCATGGACGAACGCCTCATCCGCTCGATCTTCACCGCCACAGGCACCGACCCGAACCACGTAAAGCTGATCATCGACCGCATCAAAGCCAACGGCAAACGCGATGCGATGTCACAAGCCCTGCGCATTTTGGCGAGCTTCTCACCCACCCGTCACGATGTGCTGGTGTTTGTCGACGGCGACACGCTCGTCCCCGAAGATATCTGGGCACGTTCTGCACCTGTGTTTACCGACTCCAACACAGGTGCTCTTACAACCCACGAAGCCGCGATCATTGAAGAGGAAGGCCTGTTCAAAGACTGGTTTCACCTGCGCTTCAACCAACGTCAGGTGATGATGTGCTCAATGGGCCTCTCAAACCGCGTTCTGACCCTGACAGGCCGCATGTCGGTGTTCCGCGCCGATCTCGCGACCGATCCGACATTCCTGCGCGCCGTTGGTCAGGACTTCCTTGATCACTGGCGTCTTGGCCGTGTCAACTTCCTCACCGGCGACGATAAATCAACATGGTTCTGGCTGCTCGAGCGCGGCTATCAGACTGCATATTTGCCTGATGTGCAAAGCCGCAGCTACGAAACCCAGCCCCGCCCCGGCTTCTATGACAGTGCCAAAACACTGATGGTCCGCTGGTTTGGCAACATGATGCGCACCAACGGTCGCGCCATCGCGATGGGCCCGCGCAAGATGGGCTTTTTCACATGGTGGTCGATCCTTGATCAACGTGTCAGCTGCTGGACAACAATGGTCGGCCCGATCTCGGTTCTGATCACCGCTGCGTTTTCGACGCTGCTGATCATCCCGCTTTACATCAGCTGGGTTATGCTCACGCGCTACATGTTCAGCGCCTATATCGCCGCTTTCAACCGCGAGTGGTTCGCGATCACACACCCGTTTATCCTCTATTTCGGTCAAATTTCCGGCGCGATCATCAAAACCTACGTGCTGTTCCGGCTTGATCGCCAAAAGTGGACCCGCCAAGGCTCAGGCAGTGCGAGCAGCCAAAAGCTGCCCCTGTTCGAACGCCTGAAAATGCACGAAAGCACAGCCCATCACGGGTTGGCGTTTGCCTGGCTCACGCTTGGCATCATGTTTATCAACACTCTGGAGTAGTTCATCCCAATGAGCGACAACGAGATCAAAAAGAACGTGCCGTCTACCGCAATTCCTGCGGGCTTCGGTTTTGAAAACGAGCATCCGGTTCTGAGCATGCCGTTCACTGTCAAGGTGGGCGATCAAAAGCTTGAGGGCAAACGCATTTCTATCGCCGAGATGGAAGTTGTTGCACCCAAAGACAAGATCGTAGCTGGCAGCAAGGACATCGCGACGCTGATATTCTCGTTCGGTGATTTCACAGTCAACCTGACCGCCGAAGTTATCGCAACCGATCGCGGCGGAGACGACACCTGTGTGTTGTTGTTCGCCGAACCTACAGGCCCTCACATGGGGCAACTTCGCTTTATTATAAACAGCTTCATCGCCGGAGACATTGTTACTCTGAAAGGCCTGATGAGCTATACCGGCCCAACACAGCCTAGCGCGCCAAAGGCCCGTGTCGAGCGCACATTGCGTGACAGGTTGCGCTCGATAGGTATGGCAGTTGCGTCGCTGATCATCGCTTTTGCCGCCGGCACTGTGGTGTTTTCGCGCTACACCTCAACCTACGAAATGCACCCTGTGTTCATCGACCGCGCAGGTCTTGCCATGCAAGCCACTGTCGCCGGACAAGTCACCTATGTTGACCCTGATGCCGCGGTGGGCGAAGTCGCTTACTCCATCGCCTCGACAACAGGTGATGTGCTCAGCTTCCAGATGCCACAAGAAGGCGAAGTCGCAATTGCCAGCAATATCTATGAAGGCTCAACTGTCCTTCCTTCAGACTTAATTCTGACAATTTTCAACGATAGCTCAGCATTAAGGTTACGAACTTTGATCAGCATTGAGGGGCTGACACGCACACTTACGGGTGACATCGCAGCTATCGAGATGGCTGATGGTCGCAAAATGGCCGTCGAAATCGTGGTTAACGATACCACCCGTGCAGCAGCCCTCCGAGGAGATATCTTCGTTCCAGTTGACCTGACAGTCACCGACTACGAGTTGGGGCCGTCTGAAGTAAACAAGTCGGCACGCCTTCGTTTGTCCAAGACATTGCGAGGCTTATTTGGCCTCGGGCAGGAGTAACGGACAATGAAGAAGATCACACCATTGATCATATGTGGCGGTAACGGAACACGGCTTTGGCCGCTGTCTCGCAAGCACAGCCCCAAGCAGTTCCAGCGCATCGGCGATGCCGACAGCCTGACTTTCTTCCAATCTGCAATCCAGCGTCACCGTGCGCCTGTGTTCGCCGAGCCTGTGGTTGTGACAGGCCGCATTCACGAAGGCACCGTGCGCAAACAGCTGCAAGAGCTGCAAGTCTCTGCGCGTATCATCTGCGAGCCGATGGGCCGCAACACCGGCCCCGCCGTTCTGGCCGCCGCCGAAGTGATGCTTGCCGAAGACCCCGACACTCTCTTTGTTGTTGTCCCCGCCGACCACGTTATCGAAGGTGATCTGACCCTCCCGTTCACGGCCTGCATCGACGCAGCCGTAGCTGGCCAAATCGTCACATTCGGTATCGAGCCGCGCTTCCCTGAGAGCGGCTTTGGCTACATCGTTGATGGTGGCGAAATGGAAGGTTTCGGCCCCGTTCGCCGTGTTGACCGCTTTGTTGAAAAGCCCCCCGTCGTTGAAGCCACAGCGCTTATCGAAGCTGGCGGCGCCTACTGGGCCTCGGGCATTTCTATGTTCTCCGCCGCAACAATCCACGACGAATACTTTAAGTTTGATCCAACAACTGCCGCACACGTTGCGCAGTCGGTGCAAGAAGCCAAACGGCAAGACGGCTCACTGCATCTCGCATCCGGCAGCTTTGGCCAGGCCGACGCCCAACCAACCGAAAGCGCTGTTTTCGAGCGCACAGATCGTATCGCCCTCGCCCCGCTTGATGTGGACTGGGACGATGTCGGCAGCTGGAAAGCCATGTATGGCATCTCCAAACCCGACGCCAACGGCAACGTGCTGCAAGGCGACGTAATCGCTCTCGGTGCGCAAAACACAATGGTTCGTGCTGACAGCCGCCTTGTCTCTGTGGTCGGTTTGTCTGACGTTATCGTCATCGACACACCCGACGCATTGTTGGTGGCCCGCATGGACCAAACACAAGACGTCAAGGCCATCGTGGACGAGCTCAAGAAGTCGCATCGCCGCGAAACCGAGCGCCATCAGGAAGCCAAAGTAGCGATGGTTCCGATGATCGACCAAGAGAAGGTTTCGGCCCTCGCTGAAAGTGACAACTATCAAGTCGGCGCCGCCGAAATCGCAGTTGGCCGCACCATGACGCTTGAAGCTGGCGATGCCCGTCAGGCCCTTATTGTGCGTGGACACGTTCACGCTCAAGGTCCGGCATGGCAGAAAACCAGCTCCGAGGGCGGGCGCGTCTACACAGACCCTGACGGGCCGATCACCATCACAAACCTGTCAGACGAACCAACAGAGCTGTTGTTTGTAACACTGGCTTCAGCTGATTTTCAGCCTAAATCCTTGAAAAGGGTCGCAAATGGCTAGAGCAAGCTGCCATAAACTCTGCGCCGTTTTGGGCGCGTTTGTGGGAATGCTCTTGCCGCACGCAGGCTTCGCTGACTTGAGTGCAACCAGTGTTTCTGATCTTCGGCGCGCGCTCGGCAGCTTGGAGACCGAACTGAAAGCAGGCGTGAACGCACCGCTAGATGTGGCTGCTCTGCGGGCGAAACTGCCTTTGCAAACTGTCCAGACCGAGGCAGCTGCAAACACCAGCTCACCGATAATGCCTGTGATACCGGCGCCCGAACCCCAGCAGAAAAAGCCGACAACCGAAAACAGCAATGGGCTGTTTTCACTGCAACTGTCCCAAACTGCCGCAAGGCCGGCACCACGCAGCGCTCCTGCCGCAGCGCCCGCGCCGTTGTTTGGCAAGCCCGTCGTATCTGGGCTCAAACCTGGCCTTAAACCTGGCCTCAAAACCGTGCCAAACACACCGCAAGACGTCGGCACAACCAACTTCCGCCTGATGCTAACGCCTCTTGTGCAAACCTACACAGGTGAAAACGCCCAAGCCGTGATCAACGCGCAAGGGCCACGCGGGCCTATTGCTGTTTCCGTGCGAGCAGGCTCCGTCTCTCTGGCTGATGTTCAGGCCTATTCGGCCGCCCTCGGCATGCCGCCGCTGCTTGACGGAACACTTACCGCGCCTGTCGTTGTCTGGCCCGGAGCGACCCTGCGCCTCAACCCCGGCGAGCGTATGGCATTGTCAACCGGGGGAGGCGCCTTCCTGCTGTCGATGGGCAGGCTAGAAATCAACGGTGCCACCATTGAAGCCGTTGGTGCCAAAAACACCCACACCCCGAGCTTCACACCCTTTGTGACTGTTGCTGGCGGTGGCGCACTGCAGATGCAAAACGCAACTCTACGCAACCTCGGTTTTGGCGACACCGCAAAGTTCAGCGGCCTGTCCGTCGCAGCCAACCTGCTCACGCAGTCCGAGAGCAAAGTCAGCATAAAAGACAGCCTGTTTCACGGGCTCAAAACTGTCTCGATCGCAGGCGTTTCAGGTGTCGAGATTTCGGGAAACACCTTTGTAAACGCCCGTAATAACACACTTAACTTGCTCAACGCTCCCGCCACACGCATCTCGGGAAACCTGTTCACAGGTGGCTCGCATACCAACGCGATCCGGATCGAGAAAGGCTCAAGCCGAACGGTTGTTGCCGACAATATCATGCTGCTCGGGCAGCGGGTTGCGGTCTTGGTTGACGGTGCTTCCGACAACGTCGCCCTGCGCGATAACATCATCTGGAAGCGCCAAGGTGCAGGCATCAAGTTCCTGCGAACACACTGTGGCGCAGCCAGCGGAAACATCATTCTCGACAATCGCCAAAAGGGTATCGAAGTGCGCAAAAGCGACGGGACAGTGCTGCAAGGCAACCTGATCGCAGGCAACAGTAGCTCTGGCATCTGGGTTTCGGCCCAGCAACCCGGCGCCCGCACCGCTCTGAAAAACAATCTACTGGTTGGCAACGGCTCAGGTTTGTCGGCTGCAACAGGCGCCGAAATCCTGCTGTCAGGCAACGACTTTAGCGGCCAACTGCCGCGCCTGCTCGACGGCGACATCGCCCGCCTGACCCATAACATCGTCAAAGACTTGCGCGGAGCAAAAGCGCTCGACTTCAAAAATGGCGGAGCAGAACTGGTCAGCAGTTCCGTAACGCTCTGTGGAGATGATCTGTGATACGCCGTTTCGCAACCGTTCTTGCTATAGGCTTTGTGGCAAGTCTCAGCGGCATCTTTGCATTGCCCGCCCTCGCCCAAGAGCCAACCGCTGCGATCATCCCGAACCTGATCGCACCAAACCACGACGGTGCGCAGATCTCGGTGACAGTGACCCGCGGGTTGACCAGCAACAAAAGCCTGCGCACTTCCGCCCTGCGCCGCGCCCGCGATGCCATGCACAAAGGCGAGCACGTCGCCGCCGACGATCTGCGCAGCCTTGCACAGGCTGGTGACGGCCTCGCCGCGCAACGTTACGTGCGGCTCCTTCTGGCACGCGACGAGGCCGCAAACCCGTCTGACATCGCTTACTTTTCAGCTGTCGCAGTCGGCACGGGCCGTGTCTGGACGCTCAGGAACATGGTCAAAGCCATGCACCAGCTTGACCCGAAAACAGAGCCAAAAGAACGCATTACCAAGTATATTCAGGTGCTCTACCCGCATGCGTGGGCTGGCAACACGCTTGCGCTTGAGGCCGTGACTGCCTTCAACGGCAACGGTCAACTCTTCGGGCCACTCTCCGAGAAAACCCGCCTGCGCATCCTTGAGCAATCCCGTAAAAACGGTGACGGGCGCATCGAGCTTGGCATGGCCATGAGCCTGCTGGAACGCAGCCGCGCCGCGAGCACACCTAATCCAGATGACCTCGCCCAAGCGCGAAGCCTGCTTGAGCAAGCATCCGCCTCGGGGCATCTCGCCGTGAGCACATCGGCCCAAAACCTGTTACGGCTGATAGACAAAGACAAGACAGACGACACCTAACAAAGACTTCGAGCAAGACAACAATAACCGGACAGCAGCGGGGGCTTGCAATGACACCGGATCAAAGAACCAAACAACCTGGCCTGCCGGCCTTTGCCCGAGCAGGCTTGCTGGCATTGCTGGCCCTTGGCAGTGCGAACACGGCACAAGCGCAGTCGGCCTACGGCTGTAGCGCGCTTGAGGCCCACACGTCTCTGCCCGCAGTCGAAGGCCGCGATGGTATGTTTTTCGCCATTCGCCCCGAGCTGCAAGCGCATCAAGCGATAAATGACGAAACCATCACGCTTCTGGCACAGCTCGGCACAAACCTCGCCAAGCGCGGCACTACGCTGGTTTTACTGCCCGTTCCGACACGCGCGCAGGTGTTTGACCGTGCACTCACAACCAAAGCCCGCGATGTCGGGTATGACGCCGCCGATGCAACAGCCGTGCATCTTGATATGCTCGTTCGCCTACGCGCCTCAGGCCTTACTGTTGCAGACGCGCGCCCCGCCTTGCGCAGCGCCGCAACCGCAGGCGAGCAGCCATATTTCCAGACCGACATGCGCCCCACACCCGTTGGCACGCGCATCCTTGCAGCCGCCGTCGGCAAAGCCCTTGCCAAACACCCGGGCCACACAAAACGCCCCACAGCCAACTTCATCTCGGCCGCCGGTGCCGTGGTGACACTTGACTCAAGCATGCGCGCACGTTTGCAAACCGCCTGCCAGTCCCAGCTCCCTGCCGTCACGGCACAAAGCTTCACCACAACCCGCAGCTCGGGTGTTGCAACCAACAACCCCGAGAACCGCCTTGTTGTGCTCGGAGCCGACACAACCCAAACAGAAGCACTTAACCTCAAGGGCTTCCTTGCCGAGGCAACCGGTTATGAAACTCTCGCTTACGGTGTCAAAGGCGGCGGTGCCTTTGCGGCGATGTCCTCATACCTAACGTCTGCCGATTTTCAGGCCAACGCCCCGCGTGTGCTGGTCTGGGAGTTCCCGGTCAGCGCGACCTTTGCTGCACAAGGCGATCAACCTCTCAAGGAACTGATCGCCGCAACGGGCAACAACTGCCAGAAAACCTTGCCTGTCACCGTCGGCCCGACGGGACAAAGCCTAAGCGCTGACCTGAGCCAAATGACCACGCGTGGTGATGTCACTCTGTCGGTCGAAACCGGTGGTGCAGCCCCCTCATACCTACGCTTTCACTTTACATCGCGTGACGGGCTGATCCGCACCCGCAGCATCTACCGTCACCCCGATCAGTTGCTGACAGGGCGCTTCTTTTTGCCCCTCTCAGGCCTCAATGCAACCGGCTTGCAAAGCGTCGAGATCGAAGCGCCAGCCGCCTTTGGCGCGCAGTCTCGTATTGCCGTTTGCTCATAGACAGGAGCGCATCATGTTTCGCTTAACGATCCTCTCTGCCGCCCTCGCCTTCGCCCCGCTGGGCGCGCTGGCGCAAACCACTCCCGCCGCTCCGGCCTCACAACCTTCCCTGCTGACGCTTGACTTTTTGCCGCCCGCCCTCGCTCCGCGCGACGTTTGCAATGCGCCGAGCAACGCTGCCATAACCGAAGATCTCGCAGATGATGGCGAGGGGCAAAAGCTCACCAACCTCGATCGCATCCGCTTTATCCGCCGCGACATCCGCAACCACACAGATGAAGACGCCGATGGGTTCTTTGACTTCATCAATGCGCTCATCACACGGCGTGCCAAACTTGACGAAACCTTCACCGACATCGACGCGATCTTTGCACGCATCAACCTTATGCTGCGGGCCGGTCGCACCAATCAACTGGTCAGCGACGGCCTCGTTGAAAGCCTGCGTGACCGCGTGAGCGATATGACCAACACCCAGCGCGTGCAGCTCGCCCGCTTTTACGCCGACGGCACGGGTGTCATCGCCGACACCGCTTTTGCCCAAGAGCTGATCCGTGAAGCTGCCTACGGAGGCAATGCAAATGCTCTCCTTGAGATCGTGCGCCTTGAGCAACAAGGAACACTGATCGACGGTTGGGATGCTCCGCTTGACCTGACCGTAACAATGGCCTTTGGCGGCATCCTCGGCCCGCTTGATCACGGCGTTTGTGGCCGTGCTGCGCGCATCGCACAGGAATACACCAAAGGTGACTTGGTCGCTGCAAACCCCGCGCTGGCGCTGGCATGGCACCGCTTTGCTGCCGATATGGGCGGCGCTGAGTCAGCTTGGCGTCTGGTCGAGTTTCACCTGAACGCCGACGCTGTCAACAAAGACAACATCGAGCTGCGTAAATACCTCAAACGCGCTGTGCAACTCGGCGTGACTGTTAACGCAGCCGACCGCACTGCGCTTACCTCGTCAGGCTCCGTGAGTGAGGCCGAGCTTGCCAACATCCTTGGATTTAATCACAGCCAAGACACCCGCCGCACTGCGCGGGGCATCGCTCCGCTGCTGCAACTGGTGGTCAATATCGACGGGCTGGAGGCTGACGAGGATAGTTTGTTTCTCGACTACCTGCGCGAAATCAGCGCAATGCCCGAAGCCCCGGGCCGCGTGTTCGACCGCCTCGCAGGCGAGGTTTTGGTGCGCAAAGGCCGCTGGGCCGGCGAGGCCGAGGCCTTGCAACTGCTTGAGCAAGCGGTCGTGCGTGGTGACGGCGCCGGACAACGCCGGCTGGCCAAAATGCTGATCCGCTACCGTGACGACCCTGCACAGGTTGCTCGCGCCGAAAGCCTGCTGATGGAAGTTGTCTCGCGTCACGGCATCCCCGAAGGCATGCGTGACCTCGACACGCTCTACCGCTGTCAGGCAAACGATGCCCCCCGCCTTCAGCAAGCCGAGCCATGGGCAAAAGCCTACCGCGCCACGGGCCACGCAACCTTGCCGATATCTGCCTCAGACTTGCTGGCACTCTCCCCCAACCGTTCACCCGAAGAAATCGCTCAAATTCAAAGTCAGGCGCTCGACGGT
Source organism: Lentibacter algarum (assembly GCF_018860975.1). Taxonomy (GTDB): domain Bacteria; phylum Pseudomonadota; class Alphaproteobacteria; order Rhodobacterales; family Rhodobacteraceae; genus Lentibacter; species Lentibacter algarum_A. The sequence goes on along the minus strand of NZ_JAHKQI010000005.1, from coordinate 393,919 downwards.
CGCCCGCAAATGCTCGCCGCTCAGGCGCAGCGTGTGCAAGCCGATCCTCTCGCTTCCGCCTCCAAACTGCGGTTCTGGGCCGAAGCGCTTAACCGCTCAGACAAGGCACTCGAAGAATTTGCCGAGTATGAGTTCGAACTGGCAACATCGCCCGCCGAACGCGACCTCGCGATCGAGTTCTTTCGCCGTGTTTACCTGAACAACGGTGTCACCACAGCGCTTGATCTGGCCATCGCTTTGACAGGTTATAACGCTCGCGACCCCGAGATCGCCAAGGAGATCGAGCACCTGCTGACAATGGCCGGAAACCGCGGCGAAGGCGGCGCGATCCGCCTGCTGTCGCGCCTGCAAGCAAACGAACGCCCTGAACTTGATGTCTTCAACCAGTTCGCCGACAAAATCGAAGAGCGCGGTGACTTTCTGGCACTTATGTTTGCGATGCCCCATATCGGGCCAGACAAGGTTGATGACTACATCGACCGCGCCGTGTCGTTGATGTCATGTGGCACCAAAGACGCCGACGAACTCGGCGATGCCCATGCCATCCGCGCCGATGCGGCTGGTAGTCACCACTGGCGGCTCGTCGGGCTGACGTTCGAAGGCGGTCATGTGCTTTCCAAGCTGCGCCTGACCAACCCGCAAGTTGACTGGTTCAAAGACGGTGCCGCGCCTGATCCTGTCGCCCGTGCTACCCGCGAACTCGCCGAGGGCGACACCGGCGCCCTCATGCGTCTTGTGCGCCTTACCGCAAACCCCGACTTGCCAAGCTATGACGCTGCTGAAGCTTCCAAGCACATGCTCGCCGTAGCAATGCATGGCAGCGATGACGATGTATCCGCTCTGCTCTCGGTCTACCGTGGTACGAGCAGCGAAGTGCGCCGACTGCTGGATCCGCAAATCGAGCTCAACGCCGTGTTGCAGCGTGTGGCACAAACCGGCAATGTGCTCGCCTCCTACGAGCTCGGCATGCGCTTGCGTGACGGCGCTTCCGGCCCTGCTGATTTGTCTCTCTCACTTGATTGGCTTGAGGCCGCGGCAAAACGTGGACACCGCGATGCAATGTATCAAACCGGTTTTGCGCTCGGCTTCGGCCTTGGTCGCATTGCCGATGTCGAAGCCGCGTTAGGCTGGCTTGATCAAGCGGCGGGCATGGGCCATCAGAACGCCGCGCAACTGGCCAAAACCCTGCGCGTTTCGGGAGGGCAGTAGCCATGCGCCGCAAGTCTCGCAATAGCCTTCTCGCCCTCTCTGTCTGCCTCCCCGGCGCGGCTCTGGCCGACTGCACCGCTGCCCCCGAACCTCTCGTAAGCCTCAGCTTCGAGAGCCGCTACGCCGACGACGACCCCTCGCGCAGCATCCTTGACGAAGACGCCGAGGAGGAAGCCAAAGAAGCCCTGAAAACACTCGACACCTTCATCAACGATCTCAGCACACGCACCGACGCGGCACTTGAATCAAACGATTCAGAGGCCGCCGTATGTGTCATGCAAGCCCTCGCAACATGGGCCGAGGCTGACGCGCTCTCAAACCTCAAAACCGAAACCGTGCAGCTCACAATCGCCTCGCGCATTGCCGCCCTTGCGTTGGTCGCCGCTCAAGTTTCGCCCTCCGCACAGCCCGCACACACAGCAACCGTAACAGCATGGCTCACCCGCCGCACCGAAGAACAAATGACGTTTTGGGAAACCGCCCCCGAAGGCGCTGCCTCCGGCAACTTGCGCGCATGGGCCGCCCTCGCCGTCGCTTCGACGGCACTGCTCAACAATGATCATGTCATGCGCGGTTGGGCGGCTTGGTCGCTTTCCTACGTTGCTTGCACCGCCAACGAAGACGGTTCCTTGCCGCAAGAAATGTCACGCAAACACCTTGCCCTGCACTATCAGCTTCATGCCGTCACTCCGCTCACCGTTACCGCCACCTTGCTAGAGCAACAAGGCGTCTCGGTGATGAACCGCTGCGAGCGCGCGCTTGACCGCATCGTCGCTTTCACCGTCCGCGACCTTACCGCAGGCGGAGCCGAGAGCGAAGCGATCACTGGCGAAGAACAGTCGCTCAACCAAGGCGCTGGCGATCTCAAAGACTTCCAACTCGCATGGGCCGAAAGCTGGCTCACCCTGCGCGCCAACCCCGAACTGGAAGCCATTGTGGCCCCTCGCCGCCCCCTGCGCTACTCAAAACTAGGTGGCGACCAAACCCGCCTCTGGCGCGGTGTTGTGACGGAAAAGTAGCAACACAGAACCCGCTCAGCCCGCAGCGAAGGGCGGGTTTGCAACCCCAGAATGGAAGTTATGATCTTTTTCTGCCTGCGGTTGCTGCGCATTGTTTTGGTTCGACTGGGTCAAATACGCTATAAAATTCCCTCAGCCATCCAGCGGTCAACAATCTTCAACGCGGTATCCGCAAAGGCCTGATCATTGATATGCGCGTCCAGCTCGTGCAGCTTCACATTGTTCGGCACATGCGCGCGCATCGCTGCGTTAAACGCCGCAAGCCCCTCGGCGTCGTGCAAATCCGCGCCCTCACGGTCCCACTCGTTGCAGCCATGAAGCGGCAGGATAACCTCGGTCGGCCCCACCGCCACGCGCAGCTTGTCGCAAATAACCTGCGCCAACTCACGCCGCTCGCCCGCATCCGTCATCGCCGAACTCAGCAGCCGGTTGTGCGCATGCAACGGCTTGCCCTTCAAACGCTCTGGGAGCGGCATCCAACCGACAAAATCAACCAGATCATAACACCCGGGCGCAATGATCTGCGGTATGCCACGCTTGCCCGCGTTGGTCATCCGGTCTGCCCCGGCGCTGATATTTGAACCGAGCATATGGTTGGTCACTTCCTGCGGTGCAAAATCAAGCACCGCCGCAAAAGCGCCCTCGGCAGCCAGCCCTTCAAAGGCCCGCCCGCCCATGCCTGTGGCGTGAAACACCGCAATCTCAAAGCCGCGTTCTTCCAGCGCGGGTTTGAGAGCAACCATATAGCGCAGCACGGTTTTTCCGAACGACGTCATCCCGATCAGCGGCTTTTCCCACTTGGGCGCTTCGACAGCTCGGGCCGCGCCCAAAACAGCGCCAGCAGCTTGGCTGAGCGAGGCTTTGCACACCGAGTTCAGCCCATACAAGCCGCCCGCCCAGAGGATCATTTGAATGTCAGGCGCTAGCCGCTCGGGGGGCAACATCGCCGAGAACGACACCGTCGAAACAACGTATTTCGGGACACCCAAAGGCAAAGCCAGACATAGGTCGAGTGCAAGGTCAGTGCCCATAGAGCCGCCCAAAACCACCACGCCGTCGAAGACGCCCTCTCGGTGTAGCCTCAGCGCCAAAGCACTCGCGCCCGCCGCCATAATCTGCATCGCCACGTTTTCATCGCCGCTGTCGATCGCAGCTTTGATGCTGCTCCCGCCCGCCTCGGCAACGTCATGTTTGGAATAATCCGTCGGTTGTTCAGGGTCGCCCAGCACACTTACATCCATGCTCACCGCCACCCCTCCCTGCGAGCGAATGCGCTCAGACATATACTCAAGCTCATCGTTTTTTGTGTCGTAAGTGCCAACGACCAAAATGCGTTTATCTGTCATAGCCTGCTCCCTGAAATGCGATTCCTCTGCGAGACTGACAGATAAAAGCAGCCTGAGCAATATTCCTAAACCATTGGATCAAATAGTAAACCGACTATCGGGCAGCCGCTTTGACAATTTCTGCGACCTCGCCAAACTGCTCGGCCAGCGGGCTGGTTTTACGCCAGATCATACCAATAGTGCGCTTGGGTTCCGCGTCCCGAAACCGCGCGACGCTCACATCAGCCGAGCGCGTTTCAACCGCAACAGCCATCTGCGGAATGAGCGTCACGCCCAGCCCCGAACCAACCATTTGCACCAGCGTCGACAGCGCGCTGGCATCTAGGCCCGCTTGTGGCCGCAACTGTGGCCCACCACAAAACGACAGCGCCTGATCGCGAAAACAATGCCCCTCTTCAAGCAGCAACAGCCGCATCTCACGCAGCCCTTCAGCGCTCGGAACAGGCTGGCCTTCCTGCGGCTTTGGACGCACCAGAACAAACGGCTCATCAAACAGCGCAACCTCAATAAACGCGGGTTCCGAGATCGGCAGCGCAACGATCGCTGCGTCAATCCTTCCAGCTTCAAGTTCGGTCAGCAGCTTTGATGTTTGGGTCTCGCGCACATGTACATCCAGCCCCGCGTAACGCTCCGACAAACCTTCAATAATCTTGGGCAAAAGGTAAGGCGCTATCGTCGGAATAACTCCCAGACGCAGCCGCCCGATCAGCCGCTCTTGCGCCATCCGCGCCATATCAGCCAACTCATCGGCCTGACGCAAAATGCCGCGCGCGTGCTCGCCAAACGTCTCGCCAAAACCCGTTAGTCGCACTTGCCGCGCCCTTCGCTCAAACAACGGCGTGCCAAGCTGCGCCTCAAGCTCTTTGATCTGCATCGACAACGCTGGCTGGCTGATATTACAAACCTCGGCCGCCAACCCGAAATGCCCCTGAGCGGCGAGCGCTTCAAAGTATCTTAGCTGCTTGAGAGTAAAGTTTACCATAAGCCCTGCTTATCTCAACAATCAGTAATTGCAACTTAAACCTATTACTCAACAATGCTAACCTCAACGTAAGAATCAGCACAAAAACCTCACAGGGAGAGACAAAATGGACGGAAACTCAGGCAAATGCCCCGTAATCCACGGCGCCGCCAGCATGAACACACGCTCAAACCGCGACTGGTGGCCAAACCAGCTCAACCTCGCCATCCTGCATCAACACGGCAACGCGTCTGATCCGATGAAAGGCGAGTTTGACTATGCCGAGGCGTTCAAAACCCTTGATCTCCCTGCCGTGAAGGCCGACCTGACAGCTCTGATGACCGACAGCCAAGACTGGTGGCCAGCCGACTATGGCCACTACGGCCCGTTGTTTATTCGCATGGCATGGCACTCCGCCGGCACCTATCGCACAGCCGATGGCCGCGGCGGCGCGAACACCGGCAACCAGCGTTTTGCCCCGCTCAACAGCTGGCCTGACAACGGCAACCTCGACAAAGCCCGCCGCCTCCTTTGGCCGATCAAACAGAAATACGGAAACGCCCTGAGCTGGGCCGATCTGTTCATCCTCGCCGGCAATGTGGCGATCGAAAGCATGGGCGGGCCGACCTTCGGTTTCGCCGGCGGGCGCCCCGACATCTGGGCACCGGAAGAAGACACCTACTGGGGCGCCGAGGCCGAGTGGCTGCAAGAATCCGGTGGAGAAAACAGCCGCTACTCGGGCGAGCGTGACCTCGAGAACCCCCTTGCAGCTGTGCAAATGGGCCTGATCTACGTCAACCCCGAAGGCCCAGACGGCAATCCTGATCCGGCCGCTTCCGGCTTTGATATCCGCGACACATTTGGCCGCATGGGCATGAACGACGAGGAAACCGTAGCGCTTGTCGCTGGCGGTCATACCTTCGGCAAAGCCCACGGCGCAGGTGATCCAAGCCTCGTTGAAGCTGACCCCGAAGGCGCGCCAACCGAGCAAATGGGTCTTGGCTGGAAGAACGGCTATAAATCCGGCAAAGGCATCGACACGACAACTTCCGGCGTCGAAGGCCCGTGGACAGCCAACCCTATCCAGTGGGATCACAACTATTTTGAACTCCTGTTCGACTATGAATGGGAACTCACAAAATCTCCGGCAGGCGCACATATCTGGCACCCTGTAGACCTGAAGGAAGAGCATTACGCCTTTGAAGTCGACGGATCAGACGCCAAAGTCACTCCGATGATGACAACCGCCGACATGGCTCTGCGCACAGACCCGATCCTCAAGGCAATCGCCCAGCGCTTCGCTGAAAACCCTGCCGAATTCGCCGATGCTTGGGCGCGCGCCTGGTTCAAACTCACACACCGCGACATGGGGCCAAAGGCCCGTTATCTCGGCTCCGAGGTTCCGAGCGAAGATCTCATCTGGCAAGACCCTCTGCCAGCCTCGACAAGCACGCTCTCTGACGCCGACATCAAGACGCTCAAAGCAGCCCTGCTCGACTGTGGTCTCACAACCTCCGAGTTGGTCAAAACAGCTTGGGCTTCAGCCAGCACCTTCCGCGGATCTGACTTCCGCGGCGGAGCAAATGGCGCGCGCATCCGCCTCGCGCCGCAAAACGGATGGGCAGCCAACGAGCCCGCTGAACTCGCCAAAGCACTCAAGGCTATCGAAGCCGTGCAAGCTGGCTTTGACGGCGAGGTTTCATTGGCCGATCTGATCGTGCTCGGCGGAAGCGCCGCGATCGAAGCCGCATCCGGCGCAGCGGTGCCTTTCACCCAAGGCCGCACTGATGCAACCGAGGCCCAAACCGACGCCGAGAGCTTTGATCCGCTCGAGCCTGAAGCAGACGGTTTCCGCAACTTCCTCAAGCGCGAATACACCGTGCCGGCGGAAGAAATGCTCATTGATCGCGCTCAGCTTCTAAAGCTCTCCGCGCCGGAAATGACAGCGCTCGTCGGCGGTTTGCGCACCCTCGGTGCAACCCACGGTGCATACGGCGTGTTTACAGCAAACCCCGGCAAGTTGAGCACTGACTTCTTCAGCACGATCACCGACATGGGCATCACTTGGTCGCCCCTTGATGATGGAACTTTTGAAGGCCGCGATACTGCTGGCAAAGTCAAATGGTCGGCAACGCGGGTTGACCTTGTGTTTGGTTCAAACTCGCAACTGCGCGCTCTGTCCGAGTTCTACGCACAGGCCGACAACGCCGAGCGCTTCACTGCCGACTTTATCGCCGCATGGGTCAAGGTGATGAACGCCGACCGTTTCGATCTGGCGTAAGCTTCAAGTTAGAAAATCAATCGGGCGCGCAGGGAAACCTCGCGCCCGTTTTGCGTTCTACTCCGCGTCAGTCAGCGTCAACTCGACAGGTGCAAGCCCGTCAATTTGCCCCGTGATAACGTCACCCGCTACAACAGGCCCAACGCCCGCTGGCGTGCCGGTCATGATCACGTCACCCGCGCGCAAATGGTAATATTGCGAGAGGTGCTGCACGATCTCGGCACAGCTCCAAACCATGTCATCAAGCGTCGCATCCTGTCGTGCTTCCCCGTTGACTTGCAGCGCAATCGCTTGCGGCCCAACTGCGCCAAAGTCTCCCGCCTTGGTGAGCGCAGAAAACACCGCAGCCCCCTCGACATCCTTACCAAGCGACCAAGGCCTGCGGTTGTCTTTGCCGTCTTGCTGGCGGTCGCGGCGCGTCATGTCGAGCGCGCAACCGTAAGCATAAACCGCGGCGGCAGCCTCGGCTTCACTGGCGCGAAACACCGGCGCACCAATAGCAAAAGCCAGCTCCATCTCGTGGTGGTAGTTTTGCGTGCCGGGCGGGTAAGGCAACGTGGCCCCCGAGTGCACAGCATGCGCCACCTGTTTGGTAAAATACCATGGCGCCTCGCGGTCAACTTCCCCGCCCATTTCCCTCGCATGGGCGACATAGTTTCGCCCGACACAAAAAATGCGAGCAACAGGATACTCCCCCGCCTCGGTAGCAACTTTCAGCGAAAAAACCTCCGAAGGCTCAAAGAGATAATCCGTCATCGTCTGCACTCCGTTTTTTCCAAAACTACTTTTTCTTCACATACTGCGTGAGAATGACAATCCGCTGGCCTTCAACACGTCCCTCAATGTGCTCGACATTGTCCTGCACGAGAGAAATGCCGCGCACAGCCGTGCCGCGCTTGGCGGTAAAGCCGCCGCCTTTTACGGGCAGGTCTTTGATCAACACAACCGTATCACCGCTGTTAAGGGTCACGCCGTTGCTGTCCTTATGGTCGCTCTCGGCGGCAACATTGTCAGCCCAAGCCTGTGTTTCTTCGTCAAGGTAGAGTTGCTCTAGCAAGTCCTGCGCCCAGCCCTCGGCCGACAACCGTTTGAGCATCCGCGCCGCGACCACTTGCACAGGCGCTTCCTCGCTCCACATTGCCGAGGCCAACCCGCGCCAGTGATTAGGCTGGGGTTCACCACTTATCTGCTCAAGACAGATTGCACAGATATCAACAGAAGCGCCCTGCGGCCCTCCTTCAACCAGGTAGGTGCTTAGAGGTGTTTCAGCAGAACAGAGTGGGCAAGTCATCGAGCTAATCCTTTGTTATCTCCCCTTGCTTTACACCCCTCGCAAACCAATGTCTCTAACCTGCGGTGTTGAAAGCCTTGCCCAAAGCACAAATATTTGTCTTTTGCATCTGCGCATTCCCATTTTGCGTCGTAACCGCTATTTGTGCAGATGATAATTGAGAGTATTGAGCGACTATGACTGTATTTCCGACGAAACGCCTAACCCTTCTCAAAGGGCTTCTGATAGCTGTAGCGCTCTGCTTTTTGTGGCTCCCCGCGCAGGCGCAGTCGTTGTTTTCGATAGGAGACTCAAGCCAGACAACCGAGAGCGCACCCGCCCTGACAGAAATGCTCGAGGCCGCGCGCGACGCCGGTATGCAGGTGATCATACTTGATCCCAACGGCAACACCACACCCGCAGAAAGCGATACTCCGGCAGCAGCAGAGGCCGCCACTGAGGACCGTAGCTCAGGATTGATGAAAATCCAGAAGCAAGGTCAGGCTCTAAGGGCCCTGTTGCGTGAGAAACTAAAGCAAATGCCCGCCGCTCTGAATGAGGTCGACTATATCCTCAAGGCCTCCGCACCAACGGGCTACATCTCTGATTTCGGCTTTGTGTTGCTTTGGACGCTCGTCCTGTTTGTGATCGGCTGGCTGTTTGAACGCTTCGTTTACGGACAGTATCTCGCCGGCCCGTACTTCATCCTGCCAATGGTGCGCCCGACACCGGAAGGCTATCTTGAAAAGCTACCTTTCCTGATCGCACGGTTTCTTGCCGGTGTCCTCGGCGTTCTTGTTAGTATGGGCGTGGCTTACCTGATCGGCGGCCTTGTCTTTGGGCCGACCAATGACAGCGCGATCGAGTTTACCATTACCGTGATCTTTGCGGCCTATTTCCTCAGCCGCATCGCCGCACTGCTCTGGCGAATGGTGCTCTCCCCGTTTCTGGGGCAATACCGCCTTTCGCGCTTTCCCGACAGGCAGGCAATGGTGCTATACCGCTGGATGTGGCGCATTGCTGTGCTTGATATCAGCGTTCAAATGTTCGCGCTCTGGCTCTATGAACTCGGCCTCAATCATGAAGTTTACGGGTTGTTTCTTTCGCTCGCGGGGCTGGCTGTCGCCCTGCTCAACATCGCGATGGTCTTGTTCAATCGCCGCGCCATCAGCAAAGCGCTTTGCAACGGAAAGCCGTTTGCTCAGGTGTCTTATGCAATGCGCTTTTTTGCTCGGGTCTGGGCGCCAGTCAGCATCGCTTACATTATCTTTGCATGGGGTCGCCTAACCTTTGATCTGCTGCGCGAATCTGAAACAAACATCCCTCTAATGGCCGGTGCTTACGCGGTGATCCTCAGCACCTTGGTTGTTTTTGCCTTCATCAACTTTCTTATCGAGTGGTTCTTTCAGCGCGGCCGTCGAATCCGCGCACTGAAAGAAGCCCATTACGCAGCCCAGCGCGCCGAGCGCGACGCCGCCGAAAGCGACGCCACAACCGCGGCCGACGCCGACACTCTCGCCGAAGCACGGATGAATGCTGCGCATTCGGGTGATGCCGACGAAGACGGTGACGAGGAAGGCGGAAGCGCACCCGGCCCCGCCACCGCAACCACATTGCCGCGCCTTCAGTATATCAACTCCTACGAAGACCTCGCCAAAAGGCTGGCAAGCATTCTTGCCCTCGTTGCCGGGGCATCGGTTGCCTTCAACATCTGGGGCTTCTCGCAAAACATGATGCGCCTGCCTCTGGTCGAGCGACTATATGACATCGGGACCATCCTGTTTTTAGGCTATCTCGCCTTTCACCTCTTTCGCATCTGGATCGACAAAAAAATCGAAGACGAAGCCCCGAGCGACGCCGAAGAAGTCGAGTTGGGTGACGAGGGCGGTGCAGGCAGCTCAAGCCGTCTTGGCACGCTGTTGCCCCTGTTTCGCGGGTTTATTCTGGCGATCATTGCAATGGCGATCGTCCTGATCACCCTGCTTGAACTGGGCATCAACGTCAGCCCTGTCTTTGCGGGTGCTGGTGTCGTCGGTCTTGCTATCGGCTTTGGGGCGCAAACCCTTGTCAGAGACATCTTCTCGGGCGCGTTCTTTTTGTTTGATGACGCCTTCCGCAAAGGCGAATATATTGACATCGGTTCTGTCAAAGGCACGGTCGAAAAGATCTCGGTGCGCTCGTTCCAACTGCGCCATCACCTCGGCGCCCTGCACACAATTCCCTTTGGTGAAATCCAGTTCCTCACCAACTTCTCACGCGACTGGGTGATTATGAAACTGCCGCTGCGCGTTACTTACGACACCGACGTCGAGCGCGTGCGCAAGCTGGTGAAAAACCTTGGCATAGAGCTCTTGGACGATCCGGAGATCGGCGATCAGTTCATCCAACCACTCAAGAGTCAGGGTGTCATCGAAATGCAAGATTCAGCGATGATCATTCGCGTCAAGTTCATGACCAAGCCCGGCGATCAATGGATCATCCGCAAGCGTGTCTACCAAGACATCCGCGAGCTTTTCGAGCGCGAAGGTATCAAGTTTGCGCATAAGGAAGTGACCGTGCGTCTGGCCGAGGGCAAGGTGAACAACCTAACCGAAGACGAGAAGAAAACGCTCGCCGCCGGAGCCATAGATCATGACGAAGGCGTCGTGCCAAAGCCACCAATGGATGACCGCTAGTCAGTGCTGGTAAGGGTCTAGCGCGTCGCGCAGCCCGTCGCCCATAAAGTTGAACGCGAGCACCACAAATATGATCGGCAACATCGGAATGGCCGTCCAGGGGTAAAGCTCGATCGACGACAGGTTCTGGGCGTCGTTAAGCATAATGCCCCAACTCACCGCCGGCGCTCGTAGGCCAAGCCCGAGAAACGACAGCGCAGTTTCGCCAAGGATCATCGCAGGTATAGACAGCGCCGCAGAAGCGATAAGATGCGAAGAGAAATTCGGCAGCAAATGTCGCCGGATCACCCGCGAACGCGTTGCGCCCATCATCTCGGCGGCGCGCACAAACTCTTCCTCACGCAGCGACAGAAACTTTGCCCGAACAGCCCTCGCAAGGCCGGGCCAGTCAAGCAAACCAAGGATAACCGATATGATAAAGAACACCGTCACCGGCCCCCAGTGTGACGGAACAGCCGCCGAAAGCGCAAGCCACAAAGGCAGCTCTGGTAGCGAGCGCAGTATTTCGATCAGCCGCTGAATGAGATAGTCAGGTGTGCCACCAAGGTATCCGGCGATCGAGCCAAAGAACAAGCCTAGCGTCATCGAGATCATAATCCCGATAATGCCGACCGTCAGCGACAGTTGCGCCCCGTAAAGAATGCGCGAGAACACATCCCGCCCGAGCCTGTCTGCCCCCCAAAGAAACACCGTTGTGCCTTCGGGTGCGCAAAACAGGTGTGTGCTTGTTTTGATCAGCCCTGCCAGCCGGTAGTCGCCCCCCTCACAAAACCACTCAAGTTTTTGGGGTGTGCTCTTGTCAGCCGTGTAAACCCATCGAAACGCCGTCAAGTCAGCCTCGCCCGTGGTCGCGTAGACATACGGCCCGACGAAGGCCCCCTCGTGAAACAAATTGATGCTCTGCGGCGCGGCGAACAAATAGTCCGAGTTGCGCTCATTGGGCGTGTAAGGCGCGATAAAGCCGACAAAGGGCAGCAGCACATAACTGATGATCAAAAAGATCGCCGAGATAAACGCCAGCCTATGCCTGCGAAAACGCCGGAAAAACAATCTGCGCGTCGAAAGATAGGCATCACGCCCAAGGCTTTGATCATTCTCCTCACTCGGGTGGTCAGTTTCGGGACGGGCAAAATGCTCACTCATTTGCGTGGCCCTCCGATGCGAATGCGCGGATCAAGCATAGCAAGCAGCATATCCGAAATCAGCGTGCCGATCAGGGTCAACAAAGCCACAAACATCAGGATGAACGCTGCCAGAAACTGGTCTTGCGTCTTAAGCGCCGTCAGCAAAGCTGGCCCGATGGTTTGCAAACCCAGCACAACAGACACCAGCACCGAGCCCGATATCATCGCAGGCAAGAGCGTGCCAATGTCAGCGATAAACGGGTTGAGCGACACCCGCAGCGGATACTTCATCAGCATCTTTCGCTCGCGCATACCCTTAGCCAGCGCGGTTTCAACGTAGGGTTTGCTCAACTCGTCAAGCATATTGGCCCTGAGCCGCTGCATCATCGAGGCAGCTCCGGCAGTGCCGACAACAAAGGTCGGAATGATCAGATGCAGCAAGATCGAGCGCAGCTTTTCAAAGCTCATTGCCTCGCCGACAAACTCGGGGGCCATCAGCCCGCCAATCGGCAAATCAAGGTATTTGTGCCCGTAGTAAAACAACACCAAAGCCAGCAGAAAGTTGGGCGTCGCCAGCCCGAGGTATCCGACAAGCGCAGTCGAGTAGTCAACCCAACTGCGCGCCCGCGCCGCCGCGAGAACTCCCAGCGGCAAAGCCACCACATAAACAAACAAGATCGCCGCAACATTGACCAAAACTGTCAGCCACAGCGTCTCTCCGACAATGTCAGCGACAGGTTGATCAAACTCGAACGACCAGCCGAAGTTGCCTTGCAACAACCCATAAAACCCGTTCGGGCCAGGGGCAAAGCCAACCCAGATAAGGTATTGCCTCCACAACGGTTGATCGAGCGAATACTCCGCCCGCAGAAACTCGGCTTTGGCGATCCCTGCTTGCTGGCCAGTGGCTTGCAACTCCATGATCTGGTTGCTCAAGTAGTCCCCCGGCGGCAGGTTGATGATGGTAAAAACCAACACCGAAACCACCAGCAAAGTGACCAGCATAGAGAGCAGCTTATAGGCCGCATATCCGAGCAACCTCATTCGCTTGTTCCTTCTTCAAAGAAGAACTCATCCATCCGTTGAACACCAAAATGCGCCCCCGGATCCCAAGCCCAGACAGCGCGCTCGGGAACATTGCGCAAGCGCTTGCTCACCACAACCGGTTGCGGCGCGCCGTTCAGCAGCCCGATAGCAAAAACCTGATCCGCATGGATGTCGATCATTTCCTGCCATATCCGGCTACGAAGCTGCGTGTCAGCCGTCTGCGCCCAGTCGTCCGCAAGCTCCATCAGGCGTATCGCGGCAGGCAAATCAGGCTTTTCTCCGAGCCGCCCACCTGACTGAAAATGCTGCCCCCACTTGGGCCATGACAAAAACTCCTGCTGGCGTGGAGCAACGTAATACGGCGGCGTGTCGGGTTGCGGCAACCCGTTGTCCCATCCATACCATGCCGCCGCCATAGCCTGCCCCGCATAAACCCGATTGCGCAAAATGTCGCGGTCAAGCCGGCGAATGACCAGCTCGACGCCGATGTCGTTCCAGGTATCCGAGATGATCTGCAAAGCATCCTCGACTTCGGGCCGTTCACCGGCCGTCTCAACGATCATCCGCAGCGGGCGCCCGTCATCCAAAAGCCTGACACCGTAAGAATTGCGCTCCAAAAGCCCCATGTCATCAAGCAACTTGTTGGCTTGATCAGGGTCATGGGTGGCCCAGTTTTTCAGGTTCTCTAGGCGGTAAAACGGGCTGTCCGGAAGCACCGTCATGCCGCCCTCTGCGGCAAGCCCGAAGTATAGCGCACGGTTTAGAATCCGCCGGTCAATCCCAAGAGACAACGCCCGCCGAAACCGCACATCGCGAAAAATACGACGATAGCTCTGATCAGCGTAATTCAGGTTCGGATAAATCGCGATCTGCGAGGCAACACCGCTCTCCCACAGATGGGTTTGATAGTCACCGCCGTCCGCCTCACCGAGCTTCAAAACCGACACATCCTTAAACGACAGCCCCCTGCCTTGTAGTTCGGTCTCGCCCGCATTTGCCTTGGTCGCCACAAGCCCGGGGCCGACAACATTCATCTCGATAATGTCTATGTATGGCAGTTGCCGCCCTTTGGTATCAACTCTGTGAAAATACGGATTGCGCACAAACAAAAACCGCGAGTTGCCATTCGTCGTCGCCAACATCCACGGCTGCAATGTCGGCAACTCGTGATTGTCGTTCTTATACATATTGTCATATTTGTTGTGCAGCGCCGCCCAACTCAACACCTTCTTACGTGCCATATGCTGCTGCATCGAGTTCGTATCAGAGTAGCGTTTATGAAACTGCTTGAGGTAATGCGCCGGTCGGTAAATGAACGGCGGGCGGGCCTTCGCCAGCGTGTGAAGAAAATCAAGGTTGGCTTCGGGCCACTCGAAAATCGCCGTCTGCGCATCGGGAAAGCTCGCCACAGGCAACGCACCGTTCACCCGCATAAAGTCCGGCGGGCCTGTCGGGTTCAGCTCTTCATTGTTGGCAATATCTTCCCACCAATAGCGCAGGTCTTCCGACGTGAACGCAGCACCATCCGACCAACGGTGCCCCGCTCGCAGACGCAACACAAAGCGCTTGTTGTCGCTGGTTTCAACTGCGCGCAAAATGTCGGGCTGCAACTGATACTGCGCATCATAACCCACCAACCGCGCATAGCCGTAAACCACCATAAGCCGGGTGTCTTTGCGACGGGTGATAAAGCTGTTCAGTGTCCCGCCATAAACACCCGCCACACGGCCTTTTGCCTCAAGATCAATGATGCTTGGTTCCCGCGGGAGCCTGTCAGCAAGAGCCGGCATATCCCCCTTCTCGACTTCTGCTTCCCAGAACGGAACAGGCACCAGTTCAAGCTTGTCAGCAAGCGCTGGCGCGGCCACCAATGCCGCGAGTAAAACTGCCAGCAACCTACCCAAAGCGACGCACCAAATGAGAGCCTTCAGCCGTCACCAATGGCGGCAACTTGCCCTCCGTGAGGCGGAACTCTTCCGGCCAGCCAGCGGCGCTACCTGCTCCCTTTGCAACAGCATTCAAATCCATCGGGCGGTGCACATCAGGCTCGGGGTGCGCAGCGATCAGCGCCTTGGTGTAAGGATGTAGCGGGTTGCGGAACAGCTGGTCTACCGGCCCCTGCTCGACAATCACACCGGCGCGCATCACCGCAACGCTATCGGCAATACTCGCCACAACCGCGAGGTCATGCGATATGAACAAATAGCTCAGCCCCAAACGCGCCTGCAAATCTCGCAACAGCGCAAGCACTTGTTCTTGCACAGAAACATCCAATGCCGAAGTTGGCTCATCGCAAACCAGAAACTCGGGTTTCATCATCAGTGCACGGGCAATCGACAACCGCTGCCGCTGCCCGCCCGAAAAGGCGTGCGGGTAACGATCTAGCATATCCGGCTTAAGCCCGACCCAACCCAGAATTTCGCAGGCCCGTGCCTCGCGTTCAGCCGGAGTGCCGATCTTGTGAATCTCCATCGGTTCGAACAAGGCCTCACGCACACGCATGCGCGGGTTGAGCGTCGAGTAAGGATCCTGAAACACCATCTGCGCTTTTTGCTGGAAGGCGCATCGCTGCCGCTTGTCGAGGTGCTGCAATTCCACCATCTCGCCGCTTCGGGGACAGTAGTGAACTTCACCGCCCTCATCCGGCTGCATCGCGCCCAGAGCAATGCGCCCGCACGTGGTTTTGCCAGAGCCACTTTCACCGACCACAGCCAGCGTCTTGCCACGCGTCACCGCGAGGTTGATCTCTTTCATCGCCGTGATCGTCGTCGCCTTCTGCCAGGGCTTGGAGGCCCGCAGCGAAAACGACTTGCAAACATTGCGCATGGTTAAAATATAGTCGGGCTCGGCAGCCTCGGGCTTACAGGCAACAGCCTCCGGAATGACCGGCGCTGCGGCGATCAGCTTTCTGGTGTAACTATGCTTTGGCGCGCTCAATACCGGCGCGATCGGCCCGGATTCAACAATCTGTCCGCTCTCCATCACCGCGATCTTGTCAGCCATGTTCGCAACCACACCCAGATCATGCGTAACCAGAACAATAGCCATGCCCGTTTCTTTTTGCAGGTCTTTGAGCAAACCCAGAACCGTCGCTTGCGTCGTCACGTCCAGCGCAGTGGTTGGTTCGTCGGCGATCAAGATTTCCGGCTCGGTTATGATCGCCATAGCGATCATCGCCCGCTGGCGCATTCCGCCCGACATCTCGAAAGGATAAGATTTGTAAGCCCGCTCGGCGTCAGACAAGCCAACCCGCGCCAGCGTTTCAAGAACTTTCTGGCGTCTGGCGGGTTTTGAAAGCTCCGAGTGCAACGCCAGCATCTCACCGACTTGGTTGCCGATAGTATGCAGCGGCGACAGGCTGCGCATCGGTTCCTGAAAGATCATCGAAACGCACCCGCCACGTAGCCTGCGCAGCGGCTTTCCCGCGAGCTTGAGCAAATCACATTCCGCGTCACCCCCACGGTAGATCACCTGCCCGCTCACAACTTCTGCCGCTTTCGGCAATAGCTGGATAATCGCGCGGCACGAAAGCGTCTTACCCGAACCGCTTTCCCCAACGAGAGCCAGTGTCTCGCCGTGGTGAATGTCAAAAAACACCTCTTGCAATACCGGCTTGCTCACCCCAAATCGGATCGAGAGATTTCGAACGCTCAGGACTGGCAGGTTCGGTTTTTCTGCGTGTGGCAATGTCATGCGTGAATGTGACTGCTTTTCGCGATCAACAACAAGTGAATTCTTCTTGCGCAGTCGCGTTTGAGGTTGTTTTCCCTCCGCCGTATAAGGCAGTAGACGCAAGACCCAAAGGATGAGCCCATGAGCAGACTTGATATTTTCATCAACCGTATGGTTTCCCAGCGCGCTTGCATTGACTTTGCACTCGCCGAAACCGCCCGCCTTTCCGGCCCTGTCTTTGAACTTGGCCTCGGCAATGGCCGCACCTATGATCACCTGCGTGAAAAAGCCGGCGCTGAAAACGTCTTTGTCTTCGAACGCGCGGTCGAATCAAACCCAGCCTCGACACCTGATCCAGAGATGGTCGTGCTTGGCGACGTGCGCGACACCTTGCCAAAGTCGCTAGAGCGCTTTGGCCCTACTGTGCGCTTTGCCCATGCCGACCTGGGCGGTCACAACCTTGAAAAGAACGACACTTTCGCGCGGCTTGTCTCGCCGCTGATCGAGCCGGTTCTTGCTGTCGGCGGTATTGTCGTTTCCAGCGACAAGATGTATTTTTCAGCCCTCAAAGAGCTGCCCCTTCCCGAAGGCGCAGTTGACGGTCGGTGCTTTATTTACCAGCGCGTAAGCTAAGCAGCGCGCATAAAGGAACGGCTGAATGACACTATCAAACGAAAGCATTGCCGTGCTCGGAATGGGCTATGTGGGCCTACCGCTTGCACTCGCAATTGCCGAAACAGGCCTGCCGGTCGTCGGTTATGACGTCAACGAAAAGCTGGTTGATGCCCTCAACGCCGGCACCGATCCCAACGGCGAAGTGCCAAGCGAGCGGCTTTCTGGCAACAACACGATCTTCTCCGCCGATCCTGCCGCAATCAGCAGCGCCACGATCTTTGTGATCGCCGTGCCAACCCCTGTCACCAAAGCCAAAAAACCTGACCTCGGCGCAGTGCTTTCGGCCTGTGCGGCGATCGGCCCCGCCCTCAAAAAGGGTGATCTCGTGGTGCTCGAGTCGACAGTCTACCCCGGTGTGACGGAAGAGGTGTGCGGCCCCGAGCTCGAGCGCCTGAGCGGGTTGAAAGCCGGCCCCGACTTTGCGCTTGGCTATTCGCCCGAGCGTATCAACCCCGGCGATGCCATGCACTCGCTTGCACAGGTGGTCAAAGTGATCGCCGCGCAAGACGCCGAAACCCTTGACCGCGTCGAAGCCCTCTATGCGCCGGTTGCAACAGGCGGCCTGCACCGCGCGTCTTCTATCAAAACAGCCGAAGCCGCAAAGATCATTGAAAACACCCAGCGTGACCTCAACATCGCTCTGGTTAACGAGTTCTCGCTGATATTTGAGCGCATGGGGCTCGACACACTAGAAGTGCTCGAAGCCGCTGGCACCAAATGGAATTTCCTGCCGTTCCGGCCCGGTCTCGTTGGCGGGCATTGCATCGGCGTTGATCCTTACTACCTCACCTACCGCGCGCAGCAACTGGGCTATCACCCCGAGGTCATTCTCGCCGGACGCCGCATCAACGACAAGATGGGCCAGCATATTGCCCGCACGCTTGTTAAAGAACTTGTCGGTCAGGGCCGCGACCTCAAAAACAGCAAAGTGCTGGTGCTTGGCTTTACCTTCAAGGAAGATTGCGCCGATATCCGCAACACCCGCGTCGCCGATATTGTCGACGAGCTCAACTCCTACTCGGTAAAAACCGACATCTACGACCCGCGCGCCAGTGCTGACGCCATTTTCGAGCACTACGGTTACGAGCCCCTGCCAGACCTGCCAAAAGGCGGATATGATGCCGTTATACTGGCCGTTGCGCATAAGCAGTTCGTCAAGCTGGGTGCTGATGCCGTGCGCGCGCTCACCGGCCCGAAGGGAATTGTGTATGACATCAAGGGAATCTTTGATAAGTCAAAAACTGACTTAAGACTTTGACAAACCGAGTGACTGCCTTGGAAGATACGACACATACACCACCTGTGACTTCCGAAGGCGAAAGCCCACCCAAAGTCCTGTTTTACAGCCACGACACCTTCGGGCTCGGACACTTGCGCCGGTCACGCGCGCTGGCCTCGGCGATCACCCAGTCTTACAGCTCGGTTTCCGCACTTATCCTCACCGGTTCTCCCGTCGCAGGGCGCTTTGCCTTTCCTGATCGGGTCGATCATATTCGCCTGCCCGGAGTCACCAAAAATGCCGAGGGGCATTATGTCTCGCAAGCCCTTGGCCTTGATATCGACGACACGACAGCCCTGCGCTCGGGCATCATCAAAGCCACGGTCGAGAATTTCGCCCCCGATCTGCTGATCGTTGACAAAGAGCCGACAGGCTTTCGAGGCGAGCTTCTGCCATCGCTCGACTGGCTCAAGGAGCACACCGACACAAAGCTCATCCTCGGGCTGCGCGATGTGCTCGACAGCCCCGATGTGCTCGCCGACGAGTGGGAGCGCAAAGGCGCACTCGACGCTGCCGAAAAATATTACGACGAGGTCTGGGTCTACGGCCTCAAAGAAATCTACGATCCCTGTGCAGGATTGGCCCTGTCAGATCGCCTGCGCGCGCGTATGCATTGGACGGGCTACATCCACCGCGAGATCGGCACCGTGACCGAACCTGAAGACGAGCCCTACATTCTCGTCACACCCGGAGGAGGCGGCGACGGTGCCTTCATGGTTGATCTGCTGCTCTCGGCCTATGAGCAAGATCCGGAGCTGTCACCGAAAGCCGTGTTGGTTTACGGGCCTTTCCTGTCCGGTCAAACCCGTGAAGACTTCGAGCAGCGCATCGAGCAGCTTAAAGGCCGTGTCCGTGCCGTCGGGTTCGAAAGCCAGATCGAAAACCTGTTTGCCGGAGCCGAGGGCGTCGTCTCGATGGGGGGTTACAACACCTTTTGCGAAATCTTGTCATTCAACAAACCCGCAATCATCGTGCCGCGGGTCTTTCCTCGCAAAGAGCAGTTCATCCGCGCCAGCCGCGCCGAGGAGCTGGGCCTCATCCGTATGCTCGACCCGACAGAAAACCAGCTAACCGTTGAAAACATGATCACCGCCATCCGCGCATTACCGGCTCAAAAGCCGCCATCCGAAGGGCAGCTTTCTGGCCTTCTCGGCGGGCTGGACACCGTGACAGAGCGGGTCAGCGTCCACATCCCCACCCTGCTTGAGCGTGCCGAATAATGCCCCCTAAAGGTGCCGCAAAAGTCGCAGTGGTGGTTAAAGGCTGGCCGCGCCTCTCCGAAACATTCATCGCCCAAGAGCTTGTCGCCCTACAGCGCGCCGGGCTTGACTTTGACATCTGGTCACTGCGTCACCCGACCGACACCAAAACCCACCCGCTACATGATCAGTTCACCGGCAAACTTGTGTATCTGCCTGAATATCTAAGCAAATCCCCCCTGCGCACGGCCCTTGGCGTGTTGCGTAACTTGGTGCGCCCGCGCTTTTACCGCGCTTTGGCAATCTGGCTGGGTGACTTGCGCCGCGACAAAACCCGCAACCGCATCCGTCGCTTCGGGCAGGCCTGCGTCATGGCCCGCGAGTTGCCCGCCGAAACCGAAGCGCTCTATGCGCACTTCCTGCACACACCCGCCTCTGTCACGCGCTATGCCGCTATCATGCGGGGCATTCCCTGGGCTGTTTCGGCGCACGCAAAAGATATCTGGACATCGCCCGAATGGGAGCTGCGCGAGAAGCTGCAAGCCAGCACCGAGGGCGCGGCGTTCCTGGCGACATGCACAGGCGTCGGTGCTGATCACCTGCGCGCGCTTGCCGACACGCCCGAGCGCGTAATGCTCATCTATCACGGCCTCGACATGGCGCGCTTTCCGCCGCCGCCCGAGCGCTCGGCCGGAACTGAAACATGCAACATTCTGTCTGTCGGGCGTCTGGTCGAGAAGAAGGGTTTCGACAACCTCATCGAGGCCCTCGCTCTGCTGCCCGAAAGCGTGCAGTGGCACTGGCATCACATCGGCGGCGGCACGCTGTCTGGCAAGCTGGAAGCGCAGGCCGAGGCCGCAGGCATTGCTGACAAAATCACATGGCATGGCGCGCAGGATCAGCCCTTTGTCATTGACGCCATGCGCAACGCCGACATCTTCGCTCTGCCCAGCCGCATCGCTGAAGACGGCGACCGCGACGGCCTGCCCAATGTGCTCATGGAAGCCGCCTCGCAAAAGCTCGCGATCCTCTCGACATCCGTCTCCGCGATCCCCGAGTTTATCGACACAGGCACCCACGGTATCCTCAGCTCCGACACGCCTGAAGCCTTGGCACAAGCGCTCAACACGCTGGCCAGCGACGGCGCTCTGCGAATGAAACTTGCGGACAACGCCTACCGGCGCTTGCTCGACGAATTTGCCATGCAACCGGGTATCGACACTCTCTACCAACGTTTGACGCAGTTGATAAACCGGAGGCCATAATGCGCCAGCTTCCGTTTTATGCGCCGCTCAAATCCCCGGATCACCCGACACCCTCTGGCGATAGGCAAATCGCACGCAGTTTGTTGACCATCCTCAGCGACAGCGATCGCGGGGTTCAAGCCACACTCGCCTCGTCTCTGCGCAGCTATGAAAAACACGGACAGGCCACAGCGCAGGCCAAGCTCCGCAAGCAAGCCGAGGCGGAAGTCGCGCGGCTCGTCCCTTTGGGCCGCGAAAACGGCTGGCCGCTTTGGGTGACCTATCACAACTACTACAAAGCACCCGACTTGATCGGCCCTGCCGTCAGCCGCGCACTTGGCATCCCCTATGTATTGATTGAAGCGTCACGCGCACCCAAACGCCTCGTGGGGCCTTGGGCCGCTTTCGAGCAAGCCGCACAAACCGCCAGCGACCATGCAGCGCTGCACTTCTACTTTACCGAGCACGACGCCGAGCAACTGCTGGCCGCCCGCACGCAAGGGCAACAACTGGTGCACCTGCGGCCCTTTCTTCCTCGGCAATCGCTCCCGCCTGCAAAGCCTGCCGCGCCTTCAAACAAGCTCGTGACTATGGCAATGATGCGCCCCGCAAACAAGCTCGCCTCCTACCTGCGTCTGTCTGAAACCCTGCCGCTGATCAAAGCGCCCGATTGGACACTCACCATCATCGGCACAGGCACCGAAGAGGCGGCCGTTAAACAAGCCTTCGCGCCCTTCGGCAGCAAGATCACCTACAAAAGCATGTTGCCACCCGACCAGATCGAGCATGAGCTCTCACGGCACGCGCTCTTCCTTTGGCCCGGCATCGATGAAGCCTTTGGCATGAGCTATATTGAGGCACAGGCGCAAGGGCTTGCCGTCGTCGCCGAACACCGCAGCGGCGTGCGCGAAGTGGTTGAACCTTCGGGCCTGACACCCCCCGACAGCCCTCAACTCTACGCCGACAAAATCACCGAGCTGATGCTCAATCCCGACAAACTGGTTGCCGCGCAGCAAGCCGCTCGTGATAAGGTTGTAGCACATCACCTTTTGCCCGCGGCCCGCCGCACGATCTGGGCCGCACTCGACACGCTACTGGACACGCAACCATGATCCGCATCGCTCTCATCCGCCACGGTCACACCCCGTGGAACCGCGCTGGTCAAATTCAGGGCCGCACCGATATCGCACTCGACCAGCAAGCCAAGGAAGACCTGTCCGGGTTTTCCCTACCCGCTGAATGGCACGCGGCGCAAATCGTCTCCAGCCCGCTCAAACGCGCCACCGAAACCGCAGGCATCCTTGCCGGTGAGCCGGTCACAATCCCCGCCCTCACCGAAATGAACTGGGGCGATTGGGAAGGCCTCAAAACCGCAGAGCTCGGCCGTGACCCGTCTTCAGGTTATCGCCACATTGAAGAGTGGGGCTGGGGCTTTCGCCCACCTCAAGGCGAGAGCCTCGCAGACGTACGCGCGCGCGTCATGCCTTGGGTGCTTGGCCTCACCACCGACACACTCGCTGTCTGCCATATCGGCATCATGCGGGTTGTCCTCGGGCAAGCCTTCGGCTGGAACTTTACCGGTGAGCCGCCCTTCACCGTCAAGCGAAACCGGCTGTTTGTGCTCGAACTTAACAAGGGCAGCTTGCAGCCCGCCGATCCACTCGTTGTTCGCCTGCCGAAGCGCTCATGAGAGTTCTCGTCGTCGTAACGCATCTTCTCGGAGCAGGGCACCTAACCCGTGCCGCTGTTCTGGCGCGTGGCTTCTCACAGGCTGGCCACGAGGTTCTGCTCATGTCAGGCGGCTTCCCCGCGCCGCATATCGACACCTCCGATCTCACCCTCGCCCAACTGCCCCCGGTGCGCTCTGACGGGCTTGACTTCAGCACCCTGCTCAATGACAGCCAACAGCCCATAACCGAGGCGTGGCGCACTGCGCGACAGCATGAAGCCGCCCGCCTCACGGGCACATTTCGCCCGGATGTGGTGATCACCGAGCTCTACCCCTTCGGCCGCCGGCAACTCGCGAGCGAGTTCAACGCGATCATCGACGCCGCCAAAAAAGCAAACCCCGAGGCGCGCATCGCCTGCTCGATACGCGACATCCTCGCGCCGCCTTCCTCTGCCAAAAAGGCACGCAAAACAACCGAGGCACTGGCCAAATATGACAGTGTCTTTGTCCACTCCGACGAGGCCGTCGTGCCGCTCGAGCTGAGCTGGCCGGTTGATCCGGCCTGGCAACATAAACTGCGATACACCGGGTTTATCGCACCCGCACCGCCCGTCAAAACAACCCCGACAAACGAAGTGCTTGTCAGCGCTGGCGGTGGCGCGGTCGGCCGTGAACTTTACAAAACCGCCGCCGCCGCTGCCCGTATCAGCCCGCTCACATGGCGGCTTCTGGTCGGCGGCAGTGACGCCGCCAGCTTCTGCGCTCACCTCATGCAAGACGCCCCCGACAACCTGATAGCCGAGCCGAACCGCGCCGACTTCCGAACCCTGCTGGCGAACGCCTCGGCTTCGGTCAGCATGTGTGGCTACAACACTTGCATGGACCTGCTTCAAACCGGCACACCCGCCGTCATTGTGCCTTTTGACGACGGCGGAGAAACCGAGCAAAGCCTGCGGGCACAGGGCCTCACAGCATTGGGCGGCTTCACGGTTTTGCCCTCGGCCCAGCTCGCAGCTGAAGCCCTTGTCGCGGCGCTGGACACTTCTCTCGCTGCCCCTCCGCGCGCCACTACCGGCATCAACTTCAGCGGCGTGTCCGAAGCCGTGCGCCTGCTAGGAACCCTGAAAGGACAGCACGATGTCTGACTGGCAAGACCTGAAAGCAGAGCTCAAGATCTGGCAAGCCGAAGGGTTGAGCCTGCCGTTCTGGTGGCGCGACGACGACGCAATCGCCGCAACGCCCGCCCTTGAGCGCCTCGGTGCATTGGCGCGCTCACACGCCATGCCCGTGCACATCGCCGTGATCCCCTCGCTGCTTG
The DNA here is from genome assembly GCF_018860975.1 of Lentibacter algarum. Classification (GTDB taxonomy): domain Bacteria; phylum Pseudomonadota; class Alphaproteobacteria; order Rhodobacterales; family Rhodobacteraceae; genus Lentibacter; species Lentibacter algarum_A. Next base: position 369,931 of record NZ_JAHKQI010000005.1, on the reverse strand, counting down.
AAGAAAGCCTCGTGCAAGCCGTCAACACCAGCGACACCTTCAAAGTGCTCACCCACGGTTGGGCGCATAAAAATCACGCGCTTTCAGGCAAGAAATGTGAGTTCGGCGGCGACCGCCCGCTCGCTGTCCGCCAACAAGAAGCCCGCGATGGCCGCGACATATTGCAGGCCGGGTTCGGTGCCAATGCCTATGATGTTTTCGTGCCGCCATGGAACCGCATCGCAGATGACCTCACCGCTGAACTCCCCACGCTCGGCTATGAAGCGATCTCGACATTCACCCCGCGCAGCACGGCCACAACCCCTGAAGGCCTGCACATCGTCAACACGCATCTTGATCCGATCGACTGGCGCGGCACCCGCGACACCGTGCCCCCCGCACAGTTCGCACAGTCAGCCGCCGCCCTCCTGCAAGCCCGCCGCATGGGTAAAGATGACAGCACCGAGCCCCTCGGCCTGCTCACCCATCACCTCGTGCATACCGCTGATATCTGGCACACCGTCGAGGCGTTTCTTGACGTGCTCATGGCAGGCCCGGTTGAGGCCGTTCACCCGTTCTCGTAAACCGCCTTGGCCACAAGCCACGTCACCGGAAACGAAACAACAAACCCGATAAGCGCCGCAATCAAGATCGGCACGAGCGTGTCATACCCACTCACCAACGCCGCAATAACCCCGATGCCAGCCAAGGTGCTGCCGATGAACAAATGAAATATAAGCGCCATACGAAGCATGTGATTTCCTCTCGGTGTGTTGAGGGGCTTTTACCTTGGGATATCCAGCACAACTTTGATCTAGGTCAGAAGCCGCGCACCGCCAGACCGTGGGCAGGCGACCCAACTTAAGTGACCGCCACTTTATCTCGCAAACTCCGAAAACCCTATCGGCGTGGCACTGCCCTCACCCAATCGCCAGCCCAAGGGACGGTCTGGCGATGCGCGGCGGCCTACGGCCTTGATTCCGCGTTTGACGAACTTCGTCCGATATAGTCCTGTGTGTAGTTTTGTTTCTCAAATTCTGCGTAAATCTGTTCCATCGGAATTCCACACGAATAACTCGCCATTCCTTCCACACTAGAAGTCTCGACCTTTTCATGGATAATACCGATGACCGCACCATATTCATTTAACAATGGCCCACCGCTATTTCCTGGAGCGACCTCACAAGAAACCAGAATAATTCGGTCACCATCTTCCAAGGTTCCCATGAAGCCGTTGATTTCACCTCGATGGCAAAGCAACGGGCTCTTTTCTGTTAGTCGGACTCTTGGATAACCAGCTGAAACAACTTTTTCAAGAAGGTGAGCTTTGGTAGTAGGCAGAGCTTTTACACCAGAGTAATCGTCCAAAACAACGACACAGATGTCAACTCGATCCAAAACAAAAACATTAACCGCAGAGTAAACTTCCCCGGCAATTGTGATCGATTCAATATTGTGTCGTTCGCCCGACTGGGAATAGAGATTATGCTTACATGTGAAAAGGCGCGTTATGTTCAGAAAGCCTCCTCCTTGAACCGCAACACCCGATCCCGTGAATAAGTCGCCACTTCCATCTTTTATGCAAATTTCGGCGACACTAGCATCTAGTTTGTCTGTGAAGTAACGGTATCCAAAAGAGACAGCCGCTATTGTTCCTGCCTCTACTGTATTTTTAAGCAGTTGAGTATTTAGCTGAAATGCTACCTTTCCTTGGTGCAACACCCTTCGTAACCCCAACGTTTCTTCCAAGCGCCCAAATCCGAACTCGACAAGCAAAACGGGAGCAATCTTCTCTCCATGATGAGCTTCCAATACTGCACAAAACTGCGAGATCGTAATATATGTCGTGGTTACACCATCGGCCGGATGTATTATTTTACCTGTCAGGTGATCATTTGCATTTGGAACATACGAAACAAACTTCTCAGGCTCATGGTAAAAGAGTTCAATGGTTGCTGCAAAAGCATCAGCATGCTCTCTTATGACCTTACGAAGTACACCCTCAATCATTCACCCATCCATCTTCAACGCCGAGATAAACGCTTCCTGAGGGATATCCACTTTCCCGAACTGGCGCATTTTCTTCTTACCGGCTTTCTGCTTGTCCAGCAGTTTGCGCTTGCGTGAAGCATCCCCGCCGTAGCACTTCGCCGTCACGTCTTTGCGCATGGCGCTCAACGTCTCGCGGGCAATAACCTTGCCGCCAATAGCCGCCTGGATCGGGATCTTGAACATGTGCCGTGGGATCAGATCCTTGAGCTTCTCAACCATCGCACGGCCCCGCATATCGGCGCGGTCGCGGTGCACCATGGTGCTCAGGGCATCCACAGGTTCGTCGTTCACCAAAATCGACATCTTGACCAGCTGATCCTGTCGGTAGCCCATCATCTGATAGTCAAAGCTCGCATAGCCCTTGGTCACCGACTTGAGCCGATCATAGAAATCAAACACCACCTCATTGAGCGGCAAGTCATAGACAACCATCGCCCGCGTGCCCGCATACGTCAGCTCCATCTGGATACCGCGGCGGTCTTGGCAGAGCTTGAGAACATCACCCAAGTAATCGTCAGGCACCAAAATAGTCGCCTTGATGCGCGGCTCCTCCAAGTGGTCAACAAACGTCAGGTCAGGCATGTCGGCGGGGTTGTGCAGCTCCTGCATCTCGCCGTCTTTCATGTAAACATGGTAGATCACGCTCGGCGCCGTGGTGATCAGCTCAATGTCATACTCGCGTTCAATCCGGTCACGGATAACCTCGAGGTGCAACAGCCCAAGGAAGCCACAGCGAAAGCCAAAGCCCAGCGCGGCCGAGGTTTCCATCTCGGAGCTAAAGCTGGCGTCATTCAGCGAGAGCTTCTCAATCGCATCGCGCAGGTCTTCAAACTCGGCACTGTCAACGGGGAACAAGCCGCAGAACACCACAGGCACCGAGGGCTTAAAGCCCGGCAGCGGCACCTCACAGCCCTTCTTGTCATGGGTGATCGTATCGCCCACTTTCGTGTCGCGCACCTGCTTGATGCTCGCCGTCAAAAACCCGATCTCCCCAGGCCCAAGCTCTTCCACAACTTCCATCTCGGGCCGGAACACACCAATGCGATCAACGCTGTGCTTTGAGCCGGTCTGCATCATGGTGATCATATCACCCTTCTTGAGAACCCCGTCCATGATCCGCACAAGGACGATCACGCCGAGGTAAGCATCATACCAGCTATCAACCAGCATCGCTTTCAGCGGCGCATCGCGGTCACCCGTCGGCGCAGGCAGCTGCGTCACAATCGCCTCAAGCGTTTCGGTAATGCCCTCACCGGTTTTCGCGCTCACACGAATTGCCCCCGATGCATCAATCCCGATCACATCTTCGATCTGCTCTGCCACGCGGTCACAGTCGGTTGCGGGCAGGTCGATCTTGTTGAGCACAGGCACGATCTCGTGGTCAGCCTCAATCGCCTGATACACGTTCGCCAGCGTCTGCGCCTCAACACCTTGGGTGGAGTCAACAACAAGCAGCGAGCCCTCAACAGCGCGCATCGAGCGGGACACCTCATAAGCAAAGTCAACATGGCCGGGCGTGTCGATCAGGTTGAGAACATAGTCCTCACCGTTTTGCGCCGTATACTCAATGCGCACAGTGTTCGCCTTAATGGTAATCCCGCGCTCGCGCTCGATATCCATGCTGTCGAGCATCTGCTCTTTCATGTCGCGCGTGGCAACAGTGTTCGTCTCCTGAATGAGCCGATCAGCCAGCGTGGATTTCCCGTGGTCAATATGCGCCACGATCGAGAAATTGCGGATATGTGTAAGGTCTGTCATGTATGGGGATATGATTGGGAAATGGGGGTTGGTCAAGGTGGGATGCTTCTCCAGCAATACAAAGCCCGTCGCCTTAGCCTTGCACACACTTCAAAGCGCTTCTAACCTAACCTAATACGAGTGAGGCGAGCAGTTGACGGTTACCAATGAAGAAGAGTTTATAGCATGGCTAGAAACACAGCCTCAAGACGTCTGCGTTGTCATAGCGATGCGCGCAGCAGCACGCGTGCTTCCCGTAGTAACACATTCCAGAAAGAGCGTGCCCTCAGACAAGTTTAAAAAACTTGCATTCTTGAAAGCACGTGCAATCTTGGTTTCAGGGGTTGCTGGCAATGCGCCAACCCCTGAAACCGATTCAGCCGCCCGTTCCGCCGCCCTTTCCATCCGTTCCACCGCCGAATCCGCCCTTTCCGCCCTTTCCGCCGCCGATTTCGCCAATTCCGCCTTTTCCGCCGCCGATTTCGCCAATTCCGCCGCCCTTTCCGCCGCTTCCGCCGCCGATTTCGCCGCCGATTTCGCCGCCGATTTCGCCCTTTCCGCCCTTTCCGCCGCCGATTCCACCCTTTCCGCCGCCGCTTCCGCCCTTTCCGCCGCCGCTTCCGCCCGTTCCGCCGCCGCTTCCGCCCGTTCCGCCGCCGATTCCGCCGCCCGTTCCGCCGCTTACGCAGACACCGAACAGCCCCTCACAGAGCTGTTCATGCTCCCTATCTGGCCCGAACCAACTCTACCCGACTGGATGCAATCCGCACTTGAAGGCCAGCACAACATCTTCGCTGAGGCTCCAGAATACGCCTTCTGGCGCGAGTGGTATGACGGCCTCCTCACAGGCAACCCCCTCGACTGGGAACTCCAACGCCGCGTCGCCCTCATCCCCGATGAACACTGGGAGCAAGGCCCCGAGCATATCGCCAAAGAGATCAAGAAAATTCAAGATAAATTCGCCCGCGAGCAACAAGCCCAGCGCCCAGAATCGGTTCCTGAGTTAGAGAAAAAATCTCTCATCCAACACGTTCAAAAGCTGCTCCAATCGCCACAGAACACCGAGCTTACCGCAATTGGCACTGCCGAGGCAATCGAGCGGGTTATAAGCGAATACAAAACCAACGCTCCAGCCAATTGCTTACCCGATGAGCTTGAACATCTAGAAGCGCTGCCTGATCTTTTCAAAGCTATAGCCACGACCACTGCAAGCCAACTTGATCAGAGCGAGAAAGAAAAAGCACTCCTCGCTCAAATCGAAGCACTCAACGAGAAAGTTGCACAGCTGGAAGCGGCTTTGAAAACCGCCAAGGAGAAGACACTCAATGGCCGCTTCAAAGTCGCAGCTATCGAGTCCTTCGGGAAAACGATTGGCTCCGCTTGGTTCTTGGGCGCGCTAGGCTTGGGCACATGCCATTTCTTAGGTCTGCCACCGAGCGACATCACGCTTGAGAATTTGCGTGGCTATTTAGAAGGTATGCAAAACGCCGAGCCAGCGGTCGACGTCCAAACTACGCCAGCCTTACCAAGAACAACCGACACCTAACCCAGCGCGGAATCAAGGCCGCAGGCCGCCGCGTATCGCTGGGCCGCCCCACGGCACGGCGATTTGGCTCAGCTTGGTGCAACTCATAGAAGGCACACAGGCTTGGCCACAATAAACTGCCAGTCACGACCCTCTGATCGCCGCACCACGGCCCAACGATACGCGCCAGCACGCCCTACCGAACGCCCCATTAACTTAATTTGTGTTAACCTTTACCCCAAAAACCTGTGCATACTGGTATATGCACTGCGGTATGCATACAAAGCTGCACAGCTTAAACACGCCACTTTCCTTCGCGTCCAGCGGCGTTAACCACACAGTGCGCTGCGGTTAACAAAGCGTTAACCCGCCCATGTTTTGCCGCCAGCAAACCTCTCGCATTGAAAACCAGCGCGACTTCCGGCATATTCGCGCCAAAGGGCAGCAAGCCCCAAAACGAGAGCAGTATCATGAACAAGTTTTTCGCCCTTCTGGCCATATCAGCCCTCACCGCATGCGGCGGCAACGGCTACAAATCGGCCTCCAGCACGGCACGCAGCCCCGCAAAGAGCTTCGCCACTGGCCCGATCTCGAAAGCCTGCATGGCCTCCGACAGAAAGGCCCGCTCTCGCGAGCTCTGCGGCTGTGTTCAAGCAGTTGCCAACCTCAGCCTCTCAAGCCGTGACCAAGCCATCGCCGCGTCGTTCTACAAAGACCCGCAAAGATCGCAGGACATGCGCCAGTCTGACAACGCAAACCACGAGCGCTTCTGGTTGAAATACAAAGAATACGGCCAGACATCACAAGAGCTTTGCGGTTAAGCCAGCTTGAGTTTTGACTGCGGTTGCCTAAGCCGCAAATCCGCTGCGCGCGCATGGCCTTCCATGCCCTCGTGCCGTGAGATGTTCGCTGTAACGCGGGCAATATCGGGCAAAACTTCGCTCTCGGCGCGTTGATACGTCACCACTTTCAAAAACTTATGCACACTCAGCCCACCCGTATAGCGCGCCGCGCCGGACGTCGGCAAAGTGTGGTTTGGCCCCGCGGCTTTATCCCCGAAGCTAACCGTCGTATCTGCGCCCAGAAACAACGAGCCGTAACTTGTCAAAGCACCCTGCCACCAGTCCAGGTCAGCCGCTTGCACGTGCAGGTGCTCGGGGCCGTAGCGGTTGGCAACCTCGGCAACTTCTACGTGGTTGTCACAAACAATAACTTCGCCCAAGTCGCGCCAAGCCGCGGTGGCAGCCGCGCGGTTCAGCTCCGGTAACTCGGCAATGCAACCCGGCACCAGCGCCATTACATTGCGCGCCAAAGCCTCGTTGTCCGTCACCAACCACACCGGCGAGTTATGCCCGTGCTCCGCCTGAGACACCAAGTCCCACGCCACGGTCAGCGCATCGGCCGTGTTGTCAGCAACAACCATGCTGTCGGTTGGCCCCGCAAACATATCAATCCCGACAGGGCCGAACATCTGCCGCTTGGCCTCGGCAACATAGGCATTGCCCGGCCCGATGAGAATGTCGGCAGAGGGAGTTTCAAACAGGCCTTCAGCCATCGCCGCAATGCCTTGAACACCGCCAATGGCCAGTATCTTGTCGGCGCCCGCAAGTTGCATCGCAAACAAGATAGCGGGGTGAATACCCTGCCCGGCCTTGGGCGGCGAGCAGGCCGTTACATGCTGCACACCCGCAACCTTGGCCGTGGTGATCGTCATCAAAGCAGAGGCAATATGCGCATAGCGCCCACCCGGCACATAGGCCCCGACACTGCTCACAGGGATAAGCTTTTGCCCCGCAAACAACCCCGGGCGCAGCTCCACTTCCATCTCGCTCACAGTCGCAAGTTGTGCCTGAGCAAATCGCTTGATGTTCTCATACGCCCATCTGATATCATCCCTGAGCGCTTCCGGAACCTGACGCACAGCCTTGGCGATATCAGTCTCGCTGACTTCAACGGGCGCATCCCAGCCGTCAAGCTTGCTGGCATACTCAAGCGCCACGGCCTCACCACCTGACTTGATGCGCGCCAGCATAACCGCAACGGTGTCAGACACGTCTTGCTCGGCAAATTCAGCCGCCTCGCGCGCTTGTTTAAGATACCGGATCGCCATCGGACTCACTCCTGTCACAGAGTGACAGATGAGCGCTCACGTTGGTGTCAGATCAAGCGAAAATGTGGCAGCTGCCCCGCGTTTTTCTCTGCCCAAAAACCAGCCTTCAGCCTTTCCGAACGAAGGCCGCTATTCAGACAACTTCGCCAAAGCCTGCGCCGCGGCGGCCGAGGGGGTTATCTCCCCTGTAGCGACGGCCTCGCCGAGTCGGTTCATCAGCTCAGGGATCTCGCCAGTGTCCAGCTTGCCAAGCAGCCCCTGACGCACGTCCTGATCAAACCAGTAGCGTGCTTGCTGCGCCCGTGTTCCGGCAAAAAACCCGTTCGCGCGCCGCCAGTCAACCAGCTCCTGCATGGTTGCCCAAGCCTTGGAAAGCCCCTCTTCTTCAAGCGCCGATACCGTCATCGCCTTGGGGAAGGTTTCAGGGTCTTGCGGGCGCTTCCTCAGCAGCCGCAAAGCACCTGCATAGTCGGCACAGGTGCGCATCGCCGCTGACTTCAGATCACCGTCAGCTTTGTTCACAAAGATCAGATCGGCCATCTCCATGATGCCGCGCTTGACGCCTTGTAACTCGTCCCCGCCCGCAGGTGCAAGCAAGAGCACAAACAAGTCGGCCATCTCGGCCACCATTGTCTCTGACTGCCCAACGCCAACCGTCTCGATCAGCACAATGTCAAAGCCCGCCGCCTCGCAAAGCGCCACAGCCTCACGCGAGCGCCGCGCCACGCCGCCAAGCTGCGATTGGCTCGGTGAGGGCCGTATATACGCCAGCGGATCACGGCTCAGCCGCTCCATACGGGTCTTGTCGCCCAAGATCGAACCACCCGAGCGGTTTGAACTCGGATCAACCGCCAGCACAGCAACCCGCAAGCCAGCCGCCGTCAGCATACAGCCAAAGCTTTCGATGAAAGTTGACTTGCCAACTCCCGGCGTTCCCGACAGGCCGATGCGCACCGCCTGCCGCCCGGCCCCTTTAACAGCCTCAAGCAGTGCCTGTGCCTGCTCGCGGTGGTCGCTCCGCCCGCTTTCAACCAGCGTAATCGCCCGCGCCAAAGCCCGCCTGTCGCCTGCAATGATCTTGTCAGCTACCGTCTTAATATCCATGCAAAAGTAATGCCCTCTTTGCCGCTTGATTGTCCAGCCCGCGCCGTGCTCCAAAGGAGGCCATGTCGAACTTGCCGATCAATGATGCCCTGCCCGCGCTGGTTTCTGCTTTCAAAGCAGGCAGTCGCGCCGTGCTTGAAGCGCCTCCGGGGGCGGGCAAAACCACTGTCGTTCCGCTGGCTCTGCTAGAGGCAGGCTGCGCCACAGGGCGCATCCTGATGCTCGAGCCCCGCCGCCTCGCCGCACGCACCGCCGCCGAGCGCATGGCGGCAACCTTGGGTGAAGAAGTCGGCCAAACCGTCGGCTACCGCGTGCGTGGTGAAAGCCGAGTTGGCAAAAACACCCGCATCGAAGTGCTCACCGAAGGCATCCTGACGCGCATGTTGCAAGACGACCCCGAGCTTGCTGGTATCAGCATGGTGATCTTTGACGAGTTCCATGAACGCTCGCTCAACGCCGACCTCGGCCTCGCCCTCTGCTTGGAGGTCTCCGAGGCCCTGCGCGACGATCTCAAACTGCTCGTCATGTCCGCAACCCTCGACACCGCGCCTGTAGCGGCCCTCATGGGCAACGCGCCTATCATTCGCTCCGAGGGCCGCGCCTTCGACGTCACAACCAAATGGCTCGACAAGCCCCTGCCCAAAGGTGCGCGCATAGCGGAAGTCACCGCCGAGCATACACTTGCGGCCCTCAAGGAAACAGCAGGCGGCGTGCTTGTCTTCCTCCCTGGTGAGGGCGAAATCAGACGCGCCGAGACATGGCTTAAAACCCGCGTTCCTGAAGACACAACTGTGCATATGCTCTTCGGTGCTCTGCCGTTCAAAGACCAGCAATCCGCCATACGCCCGGCCAAACAGGGTCGCAAAATCGTCCTCGCGACGTCCATCGCCGAAACCTCCCTCACCATCGCTGACATCCGTGTTGTTGTTGACGCGGGCCTCGCCCGGCGCGCCCGTTACGATGCAGGCTCGGGCCTCTCGCGCCTTGTCACCGAAAAGGCCAGCCGCGCCGAAGCCACTCAGCGCCAAGGCCGCGCGGGGCGTGTCGCAGAGGGCACCTGCTATCGCCTCTGGACAAAGGGAGAGGAAGGCGCGCTGCCCGCTTTTGCCCCCGCCGAAATCGAAGTTGCCGACCTCGCCCCTTTCGCGCTTGAGCTGGCCCTCTGGGGCGAGGGTGCGCTCCCCCTACTGACACCTCCGCCCGAAGGCACCCTTGCCGAGGCGCGCGCGCTGCTCACGGCCCTTGGCGCATTGGAGCAAGGCCGCATCACGCCACATGGCCGCATCCTTGCCGCCTTGCCCGTGCACCCGCGCCTTGCGCATATGCTCACCGTGGCTGGCAAGCCCGCCGCAACTCTGGCCGCATTGCTGAGCGAGCGTGACATCCTCACCGGTGCGCCGAGCGATTTGAGCTTGCGCCTCAAAGCTGTTGAGAGCCCGCGATCTGTGCCGTTTCAACTGCACCAAGCCTCGCTGGCCCGAGTGCGCCAAGAGGCCAAACGCCTCACCGCTCGAGCCTCAACAGGCAAACAGCTCAGCGCCGCACAAATGGCCGCGCTTGCTTACCCAGACCGCATCGCCCTGCGCCGCGCTGGCGACGCCCCGCGCTATCTGCTCTCTGGTGGCAAAGGCGCGCTTTTGCCAGATAGTGACCCCCTCGCAGGCCAGCGATTGCTCGTGGTCACAAACACCGACGGCCACCCCCGCGAGGCCCGCATAAGGCAAGCGATTGCGTTTAGCGAAGCAGAACTGCGTGAGGTCTTTGCCGACGACATCAGCTGGCAAACCTCCTGCGTATGGTCACGCCGCGACCGCCGTGTTGTTGCCACCGAAGATGAGCGCTTTGGCCAGATCACCCTGCAAAGCCGGATGTGGAAAGACGCCCCGGACGAGGCTGTCGCAAGCGCTATGTGTGACGGCATCCTTGAGCTTGGCCTCAAACCCAGCCGCGCTGCCGCCCTTTTGCAAGCCCGGGTTGCGCTGGTGCGCGCAGCGGGGCATGAGGTTCCCGATATGTCGGATACCGCCCTGCTGGACAGCCTGCAAGATTGGCTCGCACCCTACCTTACCGGCATCAAAACCGCCGAACACTGGAAGGGTTTTGACATAAAACCAGCCCTCTTCGCGATGTTGGACTACCCGCAACAACAGCTTCTCGCCCGCGAAACACCCGCGCATTTCACCACGCCGCTTGGCCGCCAGATCGCGATAGACTATTCCGGCGAGCACCCCGAAATATCTCTGCGCATTCAAGAAATGTTCGGCCAACGCACGCACCCTAACGTCGCCGGCAAACCGCTGCTGGTAACGCTTCTATCTCCCGCCCAGCGCCCCGTGCAAACCACGATGGATATCCCCGGTTTTTGGGAGACATCCTATGCAGATGTGCGCAAAGACATGCGCGGCCGCTACCCCAAACACCCCTGGCCCGAAGACCCGCGTGAAGCCGACCCGACGCTGAGAGTAAAACGCCGCCAATAAGCGCATCTTTGCAATTTGTTCAGAGTGCTCCTATATGTAGAGAGAATAAAAACAATAATAACAAAATGCGGCAGAGTTAGTAGTATCTATGACAGGTGTTTTTCGAAAAGCATGGGCGGAGCTTGTCCAGCCGATATTGCAACGGCCTAAGCGCTTGCAAGTGGCGGCGCTATGCTACCGTCAAAAGGGCGCAGACAAGAAAGTTCTTTTGGTCACGTCCCGCGACAGCGGCCGCTGGATCATCCCCAAAGGCTGGCCCATGAACAACAAGAATGCCGGTGAAGCCGCTTTGCAAGAAGCTTGGGAAGAGGCCGGCGTGCGCAAAGGTGAAGTCACCGGAAAAGCGCTTGGTCACTACGACTACGACAAAGAGCTGAAATCAGGCCTGCCCGTAGCGGTGCAGACTCTCGTCTTCCCTGTAGAAGTCAGCGAAATGCGTGACGAGTTCCCCGAAAGCTCCGAGCGCACCCGCAAATGGGTCAGTCCGGAAGAGGCCGCAAACATGGTGCGCGAACCCCAATTGCAGGACATGTTGCGGGAATTGTAACAGTTTTATGACAAATTTGTTGTAAAGCACCCCTTGTTTCTCTAACCGAGCTTCAAACAGGGGGCCAGACATGACCAAACCGACCAACGACATCGACCACCTCGAAACGCTCGATCGTGACTTGCACCGCTTGTCACACCTTGAAAGCGCAACGCAATATGTCGCCCGTCCAATGGTCGGCCCGGGCATCGCTCTGGCATTTATCGTCTTGGCCGGGCTCGCCGCCTCGATCTTTCTTGGCAAAGAGCCGAGCAGCTATGTGGTCATCGTTGCCGCTGTGTTCGGGGCCTATATGGCGCTTAATATTGGCGCTAATGATGTTGCCAACAACATGGGCCCCGCCGTGGGCGCCAACGCCCTCACGCTAGGAGGCGCCATCGCCATTGCCGCGATCTTCGAAAGCGCGGGCGCTCTGCTCGCCGGGGGCGACGTTGTGTCGACAATCTCCAAAGGCATCATTGATCCTAGCGCCATGGACTCTACAAAAGTGTTCGTCTGGGCGATGATGGCGGCACTGCTGTCGGCGGCTCTCTGGGTGAACCTCGCGACATGGGTCGGTGCCCCTGTCTCTACAACCCACTCCGTCGTCGGCGGCGTTATGGGCGCAGGCATAGCTGCTGCAGGCTTTGCGGCAGTCAACTGGCCAACCATGAGCGCAATCGCTGCCAGCTGGGTGATCTCCCCGCTGCTTGGCGGCATAGTTGCTGCCGCCTTCCTCGCCCTGATCAAATCACGGGTCATCTATCAAGACGACAAAATCGAAGCCGCAAAAAAGTGGGTGCCAATTCTGGTCGGGATCATGGCCGGCGCCTTCGCAAGCTACCTCGCACTCAAAGGCCTCAAACGCGTCATCAAGATCGACATTCAGACGTCTTTGCTCATCGGCTTCGTGTTCGGCCTTGTTGCTTGGGTCATCACAATTCCGCTGATCCGCAAACAGGCCGAGGGGCTTGAAAACCGTAACCGTTCGCTCAAGGTTCTGTTCGGTATCCCGCTGGTCATTTCTGCGGCACTGCTCAGCTTTGCGCATGGCGCAAATGACGTCGCAAACGCTGTTGGCCCACTTGCCGCAATCGTTCACGCCGTCGAGTTCGGCAGCTTTGCCGCCAAAGTAGCGATCCCGATGTGGGTCATGGTCATCGGCGCGTTCGGCATCAGCTTCGGGCTGTTTCTGTTCGGCCCTAAGCTCATCCGCATGGTCGGCAGCCAGATCACCAAGCTTAACCCGATGCGCGCTTACTGCGTGTCACTTTCCGCCGCGATCACCGTGATCATCGCCAGTTGGCTTGGCCTGCCGGTGTCCTCTACGCATATCGCTGTAGGCGCGGTTTTCGGTGTCGGGTTCTTCCGTGAATGGGACGCCGCACGCCGTATGCGCGCCAATGCCGAAACCATGCCAAGCAAAAACCGAATTGCACCCGAGGAACGCCGCCGCCGCAAGCTTGTGCGCCGCTCGCACTTCATGACAGTCATCGCTGCATGGGTGATCACCGTGCCCGCCGCGGCCATCATGTCAGCGGTGATTTTCTACATTCTGAACGGTTTCGTCGCCTAAGCCGCGTCTTCAACCGTCAGGCCGTATTGCGCGCTCACACTGCGTAACGCTTGCATGACCATGGCAAAATCGCTGTGGGCCTCGCCGAGGTTGCGGGTTTGCCACGGGTCATTCTCAAGGTCAAAAAACTGCGTGCGCCCGTCGTCATATCGGATCAGCCTATACGCCCCTTTGCGAATACTGACATGCCCGTGGTGGAATGTCGGAATGGCGCGTTCGGGCACGCGCTCACCTTCAACATATGGCCGCAACGACTGCCCCACGCAGCCATCAAGCGGCGGCAAACCCGCATAGTCAAGCGCGGTCTGCCCGACATCCAGCATTGCCACCGGATCCTTCACAACCTGCCCTCCAACGCCCTGCGGCACATGAACAATCAGCGGCACATTGGCGATCTGCTCAAACAATGTCGTCTTGCCAAGGCGCTTTTTGTCACCAAGGTGAAACCCGTGATCCGAGACGATCATCACCACTGTATTGTCAGCATGTTTGGAAGCTTTGAGCGCATCCCAAACCCGCCCAAGTTGCTGGTCGGCGTGGCTTAGTGCCGCGAAATAGCTGCGCACGGTCTTGCGCCAGAAATCAAGGCTCTCTGCACTGTCGTCAAATATCTCTTTCTTCTTGTCGGGGTCAAACAAGCACCCTTCGCTGTCGTCAGCCCAGCTTTCGGGCTTGGTGAACTTCCTGAAGTCATAGGCCTTTTTGAACGATAGCGGCGTGATAAACGGCCCGTGAGGCCCATGAAATCCGACTTCGCGGTAAAACGGCTCCGGCTCGTCGTAGCCGTCAAGAAACGCGACCGCCGAACTGGCCGATTGCCGGTCATACAGTTGGTCAAAGTCTTTTTCATCGGTCAGCGCATAGCCTTTTCGCCAGCCGCCCGTGCGTATGTGTTTGAACTTGGGAGGCAGTTTTCCGATACCGCCAAACAGCTTCGGGCGGTCCGTATACAGCACCTCGGCAACCCCTTTCGGCAGCCCGCGCCCATGGTGAACCTTCCCCCCGGCCGAGCAAAAATAACCGGCTTTCTTTAGCTTTGCCGGCCACATCTCGCGCGGCTCGACGCTGTCATAAAACCGCGTGGCGTTTTCAAAGTTCAAAGTCTGATGCGGTGTCTTTCCCGACATGAAGCTTGTCCGCGACGGCCCGCAAATAGGCGACTGACAATAGGCCGAATGAAACGCTGTCGACTGCGCACAAATCCGGTCAAGGTTCGGCGTTTGCAACTCGATGCCAAACACATCGCGATACTTCCAAAAAGCTATCGCATCATCAAAGCTGATCAGAACAATGTTGGGGCGGTCAGTGGGGGCGGTCATATGGCTCGTCAACTCGATGTTCGGCTGGTTTCAGGGCAATGTCGCAGGCTTTCCAGCTGTTCGCAATCAAAGCTGTCCTAAAGCGCAATCTCACTGGCATTTCGCGGCAGCCTCCCGCCGGTTTCCGCCTCTTTCACAAACGCAGAAACTTGAGCGGCGACCGGTGTAGGCACGTTGTGCAGCGCTCCCAGCCGAATGATCTCGCCTTGCAACTGGTCAACCTCTGTCATTTTCCCTGCCGCCAAATCAGCAACCATCGATGTGCGCGCCTGAGCATCGACTGTGAGCATCTGTTTGGCCACACGCTCAAACAGAACGTCAGGCAAGCGCAGCACCCAAGGCACGAGCCAGGCCGGAACCGGCGCGGGCACATGCACAACCTGCTCGGCGGCTTTGAACACATCCAGAGCCTCGCGCATCTGCGACGCCATAACGCGCCGCCAACTGCGGGTCAGCAGCATCTCCCGAAGCGAAAGGCCCGACAACGCATTAAGCGCATTGGTGAGGTTCAAGATCAGCTTGCCGCGTTGCACGGCCTCAATGTCGGATACGGCTTTGACGGGCAGGCCAGCAACATCTAGCAGCGCGGCAATATCGCCAGTGCCGGCCTCAACAAACACCTCGCCACTCACCGAGCGGTGAAACCGCCCAGCCCCTAGAGCCACGACATTAAAGCCAACAACAGCCGCGCGCACGTCATGTCCTGACAGTTCGGCGCGCAGGGTCTCGGCGTTTTGAAGGCCGTTCTGCAAGCTCACAATCACTGTAGTTTTCGGCGCATGTTTCGCCAGCATCTGCCCTACCTCAGCCGTCGCGCCAGACTTCACACAAACAAGCACAACATCGGCGTTTGCAAGTGCCTCGGGGCTATTCATCACCTCCGGAGCGGCGCGCGCATCAAGCCCGTCAAACCCTGTCAGATGCAGATTACTTGAAGCAAGCTTGCGGCGCGCCAACAGATGCACATCGCGCCCCGCAACCGAGAGCAAGCCGCCAACAAAGCAGCCTATCGCTCCCGCACCGACAACCGCGATCACCGGGGTGTCAGGCTTAGACACCAAGGCACCAGCGCATCACAGCTTTTTGCGCGTGCAGACGGTTCTCGGCTTCATCAAAAATAACCGAGTGCGGCCCGTCCATCACGGCACTTGTCACTTCTTCCTCGCGGTGCGCAGGCAGGCAATGCATAAACAGCGCGTCCGGTTTTGCGGCTTTCATCAACGCTTCATTCACTTGATACGAGCGCAGCATATTGTGGCGCCGCTCTTTGGAGGACTGACTGTCATGCATGCTCACCCAAGTGTCGGCCACGATCAGATCAGCGCCTTCAACCGCCTTGAAAGCGTCACGCTCGATTGTCACAGTCGAGCCCGCCTTGCGCGCCAGCCCGATAAACTCGGCTTCAGGGTCAAGCTGCGCGGGGCCGGTAAACGTCAGGTCAAATCCAAACTGCCCCGCCGCGTGCAGCATCGAGGCACAGACATTGTTGCCGTCGCCCGCCCAAACAACCTTCTTGCCTGCAATCGGCCCACGGTGCTCCTCATAAGTCAGCACATCCGCCATGATCTGGCAGGGGTGCGTGCGGTCGGTCAGCCCGTTGATCACCGGAACATCGGCTGCCTCGGCCATCTCGTGCAGCACGCTTTCGTCAAACGTGCGGATCATGATCATATCAACATACCGGCTCAGAACACGCGCGGTGTCAGCAATCGTCTCGCCGTGACCAAGCTGCATGTCATTGCCTGAAAGCACCATCGACTGCCCGCCCATCTGCCGCACACCAACATCAAAACTAACGCGGGTTCGCGTCGAAGGCTTCTCGAAGATCAGCGCAACCATGCGCCCCGCAAGCGGTTGTTCGTCGTCAGCTTGCCCTTTAGAGCGGCCAGCCCGCGCGTCTTTCATACTGCGCGCGTGGTCAATCATCCCGCGCAACTCGTCAGCGTCCGTCGTGTGTATGTCCAGAAAATGCTTCATCGTTTTATCCTTTGCCCTCAACGTCAGTCGCCGCTTTATCAAGCCGCGCAATCGCTTCAGAAATCTCGTCTTCGGTAATGTTCAGAGGCGGCAACAGCCTGATAGCATTGTCCGCCGCAGGCACGGTGATCACCTCATGCGCATAGCCCGCATTCACCACATCAAGGTTCGCGGCTTTGCACCTGAGGCCCATCATCAGCCCCACACCGCGCACGCTTTCAAACACGTCAGGGTGCGCCGCCACGAGGCCTTCAAGCTTCTGGCGCATAAAGCCAGCGCGCTTGTTAACTTCAGCCAGAAACTCCGGCTCGGCGACGATATCAAGCACCTTGTTGCCAACAGCACACCCAAGCGGGTTGCCTCCGTATGTGCTGCCATGCGTGCCCGCGACCATACCGCTCGCGGCCTCATCTGTGGCCAGTAGCGCGCCCAGAGGAAAGCCCCCGCCAATGCCCTTGGCGACCATCATGATATCCGGCGTAATGCCCGCCCATTCATGCGCAAACAGCTTGCCCGTGCGGCCCACGCCACACTGCACTTCGTCGAGCACAAGCAGCGCACCAACACTGTCGCAAATCTCGCGGATGGCCTTCAAGTCGGCGTCAGGCAGCACATGTATGCCACCTTCGCCCTGTATCGGCTCCAGCATCACAGCCGCCGTGTTCTCGCTCACCGCTTCGCGTAGCGCAGCGATATCGCCCCACTCAAGGTGCGTGAAACCGCCTAGGACAGGCCCGAAACCTTTGGTCATCTTCTCGCTACCGGCCGCCGCCATAGCCGCCGAAGAGCGGCCGTGAAACGACCCCGTGAAGGTGATGATCTCGACGCGCTCGGGCTGGCCTTTTTCATACCAATACTTGCGTAGCATCTTCACCGCGAGCTCACAGGCTTCGGTGCCCGAGTTGGTAAAAAACACTTTGTCCGCAAATGTCGCGTCGGTGAGCTTGTCGGCCAAAGCCTCCTGCAACGGCATCTGGTAAAGGTTCGAGGTATGCCAAAGCTTGCCTGCCTGTTCCGTCAAAGCTTGCGTCAGCTCAGGGTTGGCATGGCCAAGCACATTCACGGCAATGCCTGCTCCAAGGTCTAAAAAGCGTCGCCCGTCTGCTTCCTCAAGCCAGACGCCTTCACCTTTGACAAAGCTCAAAGGGGCGCGGTTGTAGGTCGGCAAGACGGAAGAAGAAGTCATCAGGAGTGTCCTTTTAAAAGAAGCCCAAGTCGTGCCTTACGGCGCAGGGCTAGTCAACATTTTTGGAGTGTTTTGTGAGGATCGGCAGCGCATCAAAGCGCCGCGCACAGGTGCAAAGCGGCGAGGTTAGCCTCGTCGGCGTCGGGTTTCAGCGTATGAAAGCATATTGCACATACATAGCCCGTAACGCAGTCTATGCCGTTTGCAAAGCATAAATGCACTTGTCCGCCCCCATCAACAGGCCTAGCGCGGAGTTATGAACACACGCCATAATCCTCGCCTCGCCATTACATTCATGATCACCGCAACTGTGTTCATCGCCACATCAACGCTGATGGCCAAGCTCGCCTCCGATCCGCGCTTTGGCACGCCGCTCAACCCGCTTCAGATCTCGCATGGTCGGTTTACCTTTGCCTTCTGCTTGATCTCGGCAAGCTTTATCGCTCTGCGGGGCGCATCACACGGCCCAACCTCAAAATGCACGCCCTCTGCTCGGCCTTTGGCGCTGCGGTCTTTCTTGGGGCCGAAGTCAACGTAATGAAACGTTTGTCGGCGGGTGAAGGCCTTTTGCAAATCCTGCTGATAAACAACGCCATTGGCCTACTGCTTTCGTCGATAGCCGTCACCCTTGTATGGCAAACACCGACAACAGCCCAATGGCTCATTCTTGCTGGCGTAGGGTTTTCAATGGCCACAGCACAAACATTCTTCATAAACGCAGTCAAACGCGCCGACACCAGCTTCGTTGCGCCCTTCTCGTTTTTCACACTCGTTTTCGCCGCGGGATTTGATGCCGCCATCTATGCAAAATGGCCAGACGGCATCACCATTCTGGGTGCTGGCATCATCCTTGCGGGCGCAGGCATGCTCGCATGGCGACAGGGCCAAATAAAACAGGCCTAAGGCTGGCCCGCGCCCTTGTATCTGCGCGCGCAATGTTTAGTATAGGGAACTGACCCAATTTTGGCCGCGCCTCGCGCGCAGCCCCCGCAACGGCAAGGAAATCACATGGCTTGGACCGATGATCGCGTTGAAACGCTCAAGAAAATGTGGGGCGAAGGCCAATCCGCATCACAGATCGCCAAGGAGCTTGGCGGCGTCACACGCAATGCCGTGATCGGCAAAGTGCACCGTTTGGGCCTCTCAAATCGTGCCACGACAACCACAGCCAAGACCGAGAGCAAAGCAGCTGCCGCACCCAAGAAGCCGTCAAAGCCCAAGGCTGCGCCAAAGAAAGCACCTAAGCCCGACCTCAAAACCGAGGCCGCCGTGCCGCCGCAGACAAGCAAGCCGATCCCGATGTCCGCCGCCCGCCGTGCGATCATCCCGGCCGGTCAGCCGCTCCCGCCGCAGCCCTCAAACAACGAGATCAGCGCCGAAGCTCTGGCCAAGGTCAACGCTGTCGAGAAAAAAGCCAAGAAGCTCTCCCTTATGGAGCTCACCGAGCGCACCTGCAAATGGCCCGTAGGCGACCCCGCAACTGACGACTTCTGGTTCTGCGGCCTGACAACACAAGCCGGCAAACCCTACTGCGAAGCCCATGTCGGTGTTGCCTTTCAGCCGATGTCCTCGCGCCGCGACCGCAAGCGCTAAAACCTGACGCGCCGTGCATATGTGCGGCGCTCTTTGTTAACTCATTTGACAGAACCCGCCTGACGCTCCAACCATAGGCCAAATGCCTTGGAGCCTGCGTATGTCAAACGACCCCCTCTTACAGCCCTATCAGCTCAAGCACCTGACGCTGAAGAACCGCATCATGACGACAGCGCATGAGCCCGCCTACCCCGTCGATGGTATGCCGCAATCGCGCTATGTTGCCTATCACGCCGAGCGCGCCCGCGCTGGCGTTGCCCTCGCCATGACAGCTGGTTCTGCAACGGTATCGCGTGACAGCCCGCCCGTGTTCAACAACATCCTCGCCTACAAAGACGAGGTCGTGCCACACATCAAAACCCTCACTGATGCCTGCCACGAACATGGCTGCGCCGTGATGATCCAGCTCACGCACCTCGGCCGCCGCACCGCTTGGAACAAGGGCGACTGGCTCCCTAGCGTCTCCTCCTCGCAACACCGCGAGCCTGCTCACCGCGCCTTTCCCAAACTTGCCGAGGACTGGGACATCGCCCGCATCATAACCGACTTCGCCGATGCCGCCGAGCGCATGAAAGCTGGCGGAATGGACGGCATCGAGCTGCAAGTCTACGGCCACTTGCTCGATCAATTCTGGTCGCCGCTCACCAACGATCTGACAGGCGACTACTCCGCCGAGACGCTCGATAACCGCATGCGGTTCCCTTTGGAAGTCACCAAAGCAATCCGCACCCGCGTCGGCGATGACTTCATCGTTGGCTACCGCTACACCGCCGATGAGGCCGCCGAGGGAGGTATCACCGAAGCCGAAGGCATCGAAATATCCAAGCGCCTCGCGGCCACCGGCCAAGTCGACTTTCTCAATGTCATCCGCGGCCGCATTCACACCGATCCGGCCATGACAGACGTGATCCCCGTCCAAGGCATGCCCGCAGCACCACACCTCGACTTCGCCGGAAAAGTTCGCGCTGCTACGGGCCTGCCAACTTTCCACGCCTCCCGCATCCCCGATGTGCCAACCGCCCGTCATGCCATCCGCGAAGGCCTGCTCGACATGGTCGGCATGACCCGCGCCCATATGGCCGATCCGCACATTGTCCAAAAAATCGCCGAGGGCCGCGAAGACGACATCCGCCCCTGCGTCGGCGCCACATACTGCCTCGATCGCATCTATCAAGCCGGTGAAGCGCTCTGCATTCACAACCCTGCTACTGGCCGCGAAGAAACGATGCCGCACAACATCCCCCGCGCTGACACCCGCAAAAACGTGGTCATCATCGGCGCTGGCCCTGCGGGCCTCGAGGCCGCTCGCGTCGCCGCCGAGCGTGGCCACCAAACCACCGTGTTTGAAGCCGCACCCGAAGCAGGCGGCCAAATCCGCCTCACAGCCCAAAGCCCGCGCCGCCGCGAAATGATCGGCATCATCGACTGGCGCATGGCGCAATGCGCCGCGCGTGACGTCACCTTCCATTTCAACACATTCGCCGAAGAAGCCGACATCACCGCCCTCAGCCCAGACGTGGTGATCATCGCCACAGGCGGCCTGCCCTCCACGCACCTCTTTGAGCAAAAGCGCGAGGCCGATCACGTCGTCACCGCATGGGACATCCTTTCAGGCGATATCAAGCCAGCGGATAGCATCCTGATCTATGACGAAGCAGGCGATCACGCCGCCCTGCAAGCCGCCGAACTCGCCGCAAACAAAGGCTGTAAAGTCGAGCTGATGACCCCTGATCGCACCCTTTCGCCTGATGTCATGGCCATGAACCTCACCCCCTACATGCGCGCGCTTCAGAACAAAGACGTCGCCTTCACCCTCGCGCGCCGTCTTCTAAAAGTCACCCGCGAAGGAAACCAACTCACCGCGCATATCGGCACCGACTATTCCGATCACAGCACAACCAAAACCTATGACCAAATCGTGCTCAACTACGGCACCCTGCCCAACGACAGCCTCTACCACACCCTCAAACCGCAAAGCGCAAACAATGGCGCAGTCGATTACGACGCACTAATAGAAGGCCGCCCGCAACCCGCGCCCAAGGGCTTCCAGCTTTACCGCATCGGCGACGCCGTCTCGGCCCGCAACACCCACGCCGCAATCTACGACGCCCTGCGCCTCGTGAAGGATATCTAATGAACCTTGGTTTCATCGGCACCGGAACAATCGCCACGGCGGTTGTCCACGCCCTCGCTCCCCTTGATCACAGCATCATAGTCTCCGAGCGCTCGACCAAAAACGCTGCCGCCCTTAGCGCGGCCTATACAAACGTCACCACAGGTAACAACGCCGACATCACCCACACCTGCGATGTCATCTTCCTGGGCCTCCTCCCCGAGCACGCTCCCGATGCTCTCAAAGCCCTCCCCTTCCGCGCAGATCAACGCATCATCTCCTTCATCGCCGATCTACCGCTATCAGAGGTCGCAGCCCTCACAACCCCGGCCAAAGCCGAGACACTGCTGCTCCCCTTCCCGGCAATCGCCAAGGCCCGCTCCCCGCTTATCGCCTTTCCGCAATCAAAGCTGGCCGATGAGATTTTCGCCCAACACGATGTTTTCAGCATGAGCAATCAAGCCGAGTTTGACGCTCTCCTGCGCGCCCAAGCCGTGCTCTCGCCCGTGGTTCAAATGCTCACCGAAGCCTCGCAGTGGGCCGCCCGTAACGGCGCCGATCAAGCCAAATCCGAGAGTTTCCTGCGGGCCCTGATCGCCTCAAACCTGACAGCCGAAAGCCTCACCCCTCTGTTGCAATCCCTCAGCACCGAAGGCGGCTACAACGCCCGCCTCAACGCGCATCAAAACAACGCCGGCACCTACAAAGCCCTCGTCGAAGGCCTCGCACAGCTCTAGGGTTTTCCCTTGGCAAAATACTCAATTCCGCAGGCGCATATCAGCGTCACCGCCGCCGCAGTGACACCCGCCTGAACACCGTCGCAACCATCAACCGCAAGTCATAACAAAGCGACCTGTTGCGCGCATAAATCAGATCAATCCGCGCCTTTTGTGGCACGCATCGACGCACATAAACCGCCTCGGTTTGCTCCGCCGTTTGACAAGCCGCCAACAGCACTTCTTCACGCCGATGAAACGCCAAAGTTGCCAGCCCCGTCACTCCGGGCCGTGAGGCAAGCACCTCGGCATAGAGCTCCGGGAACATCTCGACATACCTGCGCAGCGGCGGCCTTGGCCCGACAAAGCTGATGTCGCCGCGCAGAATGTTCCAAAGCTGCGGCAGCTCATCAAGCCGCGTGCCCCGCAAGAACCTGCCAACGGCTGTCACCCGCTCCGCCTTGTCACCGCCCGAAACACCGGCGTTCACCTGCGCGTTGCGCATGGTGCGAAATTTCCACAGATCAAACCCTTGCTCCGGCGTGCGCATGCGCTCGGCCACGTAAAACACCGGCCCGCCGTCCGTCAGCCATATCGCCAGCACGACAAGCAACGCCACGGGCCACAGCACCGCCGCCAGAAACAGTGCCAGCACAATGTCCATGATCCGTTTGCCTATCGTCACGTCCAGCCCCCGTAGCGCCGCCAACTGTCAACCAAATGCCTCGCATCACTCGCGTTGTCCGGCAGCGTCACCAACCCCTGCAAGCGCTGCGTGTCAAGCACATGCCGCGCGACAGCCCCCTCGCGCGCCGGAATCCAGGCAAAGCTGCGGCCCGCGGCCCTTGCGATATCGCCCATATCGACAGGCTCAGGCGCCGCGACATTCAGCACCTTGGGCATTGCGGCGACATCACAGGTCACCAAGGCTTCGATCACTGCCGCCAATTCGGGCACCGCAATGTAGCTGCGCAGTGGGCCAGCCCCGTTCTCGAACTGGTCAATGCTTATCTCGCCGTCGCCGCTCAGTCCTTTGAATAAGCTGTCAGCCCCCGCAACATTTGCCAGCCGCAAAGCACAGCTCACAGGAGGGGTTGGCAAGGCTGCAAGTTGCGCTTCCATGTGGCATTTGGCCTGCCCGTATGGCCGCGTCGGCTCGGTGGCATCACCCTCAGCCATCAACGCGTCAGTCTCCGAGTAAACCGCCGCACTCGACAGGTGCAGAACCCGCTGCGCCCCAACATCTCGCGCAATCCTGACAGCCCGTTGCGCCAACGCACTGTTCATCGCCAGTTCCTGTTCGGTCCCGCTCGTTACCCCCCAAAGCGCAACAACAGCGTCAAACGGGCCGTCATTGGCGCGTTCCTGCCCGCGCAAAACCCATGTCGCCGCAACTGTCTCGCTCGGAGAAACCTGCCAAAACCGCTGCATTGCACGCCCAAGCTTGCCGCTAGCCCCTAGAAAAAGAACAGGTTTCAAAGTTTTCTCCTTTTGACCCTTCAAACCCCTTCCTAGCACCGCATCTAGCGTGTAAACAGTGTCATATATCTAATTATGGTTCCCTGGGGGGTTTCCGTGAACAAATTGACCAGCTTGCTTCTGGCCGCTCTGCTCGTAATGCTCAGCGCCTGCACAACACCGCGCGGCGCTGCAATTGTGTCCGAAGTTGTCCGCGAGAAAAAGTCCGACAGCCCGACATTCCAGGTTGTCGAGGTTAACCGCGAGCGACTGCCATCTCTCGCAAAGTGGCCGGCAAATGGCTGGCACGGGCATTATCACTGGCTCAAAGCATCACGCGGGTCGTCCAGCAACGTGATCCGCTCCGGCGACACCGTCGATCTGATCATCTGGGACAGTGAAGAAAACTCGCTGCTCACAGGCGCCGGCCAGAAATCGACAGAAATGCGCGGGCTCAATGTTTCCTCTTCCGGCACGATCTTTGTGCCCTATCTTGATGAGGTCCTCGTCCGCGGCCAGACACCAAACGACGCGCGCCGCAGCATACAGAGCAAACTCACGCAGATCTCGCCCTCGGCGCAGGTTCAACTGATGTTCACCCCCGGCCTGCAAAACTCGGTGGATCTTGTGACAGGTGTTGGCAGCCCCGGCTCCTACCCGCTGCCAAACCGCAACTTCACGATCCTCAGCCTGATCTCGCTCGGCGGCGGCATTGACCTAGGCCTGCGTAACCCGCTCGTCCGCCTGATCCGCGGCAGTAAAACCTACGAAATTCGCGCCGAAGAGCTGTTCGAAACCCAGTCAAAAAATGTCACCCTGCGTGGCGGTGATAAAGTGCTGGTGCGCGAAGATGACCGCTACTTTACCGCCCTCGGCGCAACCGGCACCGAAGAGATCGTCTATTTCGATAAAGAGCACATCACCACCATCGAGGCCTTGTCGATGCTCGGCGGGCTCAACGACAACGCAGCCAACCTCAAGGGCGTGCTAGTTCTGCGTGAATACCCCGCAAAGAACGTCGGCGTCGGTCTGGAAACTCCCGATTTGCAGCAAGTTGTCTTTGTCTTTGATCTCACAAATGCCGACGGCCTGTTCGCCGCCCGAAGCTTTGAAGTGCAGCCAAACGACACCGTGCTCGCAACCGAATCCGTCGTGTCGGGCGCCCGCAAGATCCTGTCATTGATCGGCACGTCTTTCGGCGTCGTCAACGCCGCTACAAACTAACTGTTTGGCGACAGCGGCACATCAACTTTGATGTGCTGCACACCGCGTTCGGCAGCAAGGCGTATCTGCTTTTGGCGCTCGCGAAAGCGGGTCTTGTCTTCTTCGGTGGTCTTTTCAACGCAGAGGTGGCACGACACCCCCTGCTCCCACTCCGGCCGCTCCTTGTCGCTCGGTAGCACAGGACAGCGGCAAGCATGGCACAACTCATGCGGCCCCTCGACAAGCCCGTGTCCAACCGAAACTCGCCCGTCAAACACAAAACAATCACCGTTCCATGTGCTCTCGGCCTGCGGCACTTCCTCAAGGTATTTCAAGATACCGCCCTTGAGATGATACACATCCTCAACACCCTGACTCATCAGGTAGTTCGTCGACTTCTCACAGCGGATGCCGCCGGTGCAAAACATCGCAATCCGCTTGTTGTGAAAGCGTTCTTTGTTTTGCTCCCACCATGCCGGAAAGTCGCGGAACGTCTCTGTCTTGGGGTCAACCGCGCCCTCGAATGTGCCGATAGCAACCTCGTAGTCGTTGCGCGTGTCAATCACCGCAACATCGTCAGCCAGAATAAGCTCGTTCCAGTCCTCTGGCGCGACGTAATTGCCAACGGAGGCCCGCGGATCAACACTCGGCTGCCCCATCGTCACGATCTCTTTTTTGAGCTTCACTTTCATCCGCGCGAACGGTTGGCTGGCGGCAGTGCTTTCCTTGCACTCGAACTCGGCACAGCCTGGCAACGCCCGAATATACGCCAGCACAACATCAAGCCCCGCCCGCGCGCCCGCGATCGTGCCATTGATGCCTTCAGGCGCAATCAATAGCGAGCCGGAAATGCCATTGTCCTCACAGACTTTCAGCAGCGGTGCCTGCATTGCAGGAACGTTCTCAAACGGGGTGAAATGATATAATGCAGCAACGATAAACATAGGTATCCTCTTGAGTTTCGCGCATCGGCTCACTACCCATTGTCACAACAAACGTCAACGTAACAAGACACCGGAGCACGCCCATGTCAGCCGCAAACCACGCCCTGATCGTTATTGATGTCCAAAACGACTTCTGCCCCGAAGGCGCGCTCGCGGTGGCTGGCGGAAGCGAGATCATCGCTGGCATCAACACTCTTATGAGCGAGACAGCCTGCACCGTGCTCACCCAGGACTGGCACCCAAGCGGGCATTCCTCGTTCGCCAGTTCTCATGCAGGTAAAGCACCTTTTGACATGGTCGAAATGCCCTATGGCCCACAAGTGCTCTGGCCCGATCACTGCGTTCAAGGCAGCGAGGGCGCGGCTTTTCATGCAGGCCTCAACACCGACCGCGCACAGATGATCGTGCGCAAAGGCTTTCGCCCCGAAGTTGACAGCTACTCGGCCTTTTTCGAGAACGACAAGACAACGGCCACAGGCCTGCACGGATACCTGCAAGAGCGGGGCATAAAGGCGCTCACAATGGTCGGCCTCGCAACCGACTTTTGCGTCGCCTACTCGGCGCTTGATGGCGCTCGTTTGGGCTATGACGTGACCGTGGTTGAAAGCCTCTGCCGCGCGATAGATCTTGACGGATCGCTTCAGGCGGCGCGCGTGCAAATGCGCGAAGCTGGCGTAACACTCGCCTGATGCCGTTCAAATCTGCTGTAATCTCTGCCCGTTTGTTGTCTAAAAGTTAAGACATAGCAGCCTAGACCTTGCGCGTGCGACCCGCACCTGCGCGACTGGAAAGGGACTATGGCTACCGAACTTGAAACCGCTAAACAACGCCTTTCTACCTTTGAGGCCCGGCATTGTCCTGAAGGTCTGTTGCTCCGCTATGCGCACAATCGGGTCACTTACTTTTGGCTGCGGTTGACGTTCAATCTCGCCGCATTGCCTGTGTTCTTTTTTACCGAACACCCGTTGCTCGGGTGGCTCGCCATCGCCCTTGCCAGCCTTGGTGAAGCAACAGAATGCGGATACCTGAAGTCACTGCCAAAACAGCTTGAAAAGGGTGTCAGCACGCGCCGCCTCTATCGGCGTTCTACAGGTGCCGCGTTTGCTCATACAATAGCCCTCAGCGCCATTGTTCTCTTGCCCGTCGCCGTCGAAGCGTCCTTCGCAACACTTATGTTCAGCCTGTCCTATCTCGTTGCAGTCGGGATCAACGCCGCCTTCTCGATAGGCCTGCACAAAGCCGCGACTTACACTCGCCTGATCATAATTTCTCTCTTGGTCATCGACCTGTTCGCAATCCACATCTACTTGTTTGACATTACGCCAACAGAGTTCTGGTTTTCACTGCTCGCAGTCACACTCTCGGCCTTCACAGTTTACTCCTTCCTCAGTCAAATGCGCAGAACCTTTGGCCACACAACCGCAACCAACAGGGAAATTCTCCAACAGAACTACAACTACGCCCTCGCCCATCAGGAGTTGCGTGAACGCGAAGCCGAGGTGCGGCAGCTGGCGCTGGTCGCCAAACATGCCAATGATTCAATCTTTATCTCAAACCCCGATCGACAGATCGTCTGGCTCAACGATGCCTTCACAAAGCTCACAGGCTACAGTCGTGAAGAGGCTCTGGGGCAGCACCCCGCTGCGCTGTTGAACGGGACTGAAAGCAACCTTGAAGCAAGTGCCGCCATAGGCAATGCCGTCGCCGCCGGAAACCCCCTGCGCACCGAGGTTTTCTTTCAGAAGAAAACTGGAGACTATGCTTGGGTCGAGACCAATCAGGTTCCAGTTCTCGGTGAAGACGGCACTGTGGAAATGGTCATCGCCATCGAGCGCGACATTACCGACGCCAAAAACCACGCCGCCGAACTCGCCTCCGCAAAGCTCGCTGCCGAAGAGGGCGAGCGCGCCAAAACCCAGTTCCTCGCGACAATGAGTCACGAAATCCGCACCCCGATGAACGGCATCATCGGCATGGCCGATCTGCTCGCAGAAAGCACGATGGCGCGTGAACACCGCAGCTATGTAGACACCATCAGAACCTCGGCCGAGGCCCTGTTGCGGATCATCAATGATATCCTTGACTACTCAAAACTTGACGCAGGCAAAACCGGCCTCGCCCCGAGCGAGTTCAACCTGCTCAACTGTGTGCAGGAAGCGCTTAACATCTTGCAGCCCAAAGCACTTGAAAAGGGCATCTTTGTTGATCTCACCTGCACGACTCCGGTGCCTGACCTGCTGTTTGGCGACGCCGGGCGCATCCGGCAAATCCTGATCAATATCGTCGGTAACGCCATCAAATTCACACAAAACGGTGGCGTAACCCTTCAGCTTTCTTGCCATGAGCGCGACAACAATGTCGACGTGACCCTCACCGTTAAAGACAGCGGTATCGGCATCGCGCCCGAGCAATTCTCGCAAATCTTTGAACAGTTCAATCAGGCCGAGAACGACATCAGCCGCAAGTTTGGTGGCACCGGCCTCGGGCTCACAATCTCGCGCAGCCTCGCGCGTGAAATGGGCGGCGATGTCAGCGTCACCTCCGAGCCCGACCACGGGTCTACCTTCACCATCACCCTGAGCCTTGCGCCCGCATCCCGCCCGAAACCACGCGCTGACACGCCATCACAAACAGCAGCCCCCACCGTTACCAAGCCCCTCAAGCTCCCCGGCATCAAGGCCCTCGTCGCCGAGGACAACGCCACAAACCAGTTGCTGATGAAGTCCTATCTCAAGGACTCCGAGATGGAGGTGCTCTACGCCCGCAACGGCCATGAGGCAGTCAAACTCGCCAAGCGTCACACCCCCCGTGTTATCTTCATGGACATCTCGATGCCCGGCATGGACGGTATCGAAGCCACGCGCATCATCCGCAAAGCCGACATCACCCAGCCAACCATCATCGCCCTCACCGCCAACGCCTTCGCCTCCGACAAAGCCGCATGCCTCAACGCTGGCATGGACGGTTTCCTCACCAAGCCCCTCAAACGCAGCGATCTCATCTCTTGGCTCTCACAACTCTAAACCTGCTTGATATCCCCTGCCGCCCCTGCGCATTCTAACCTTCAGAATTGAGGAGGAGCAGTGCCATGGAAATCGCAACACGCGTCTGGAACCACCGTTGGAAGATCGACCCGATCGTGCGCTCGCTGATCGACAACGACTTCTATAAACTCCTCATGTGCCAGTCGGTGTTTCGCAACAAGCGCGACGCACAAGTCACCTTCTCGCTGATCAATCGCAGCAAGGAAACCCGCCTCGCCGACCTCATCGATGAAGACGAACTGCGCGAGCAACTCGACCACATCCGCTCCCTCTCCCTCACCCGCGGTGAAAGCACATACCTGCGCGGCAACACCTTCTACGGCAAACGCCAGATGTTCCGCCCCGACTTCATGGAATGGTTCGAAAACCTGCGCCTCCCTGACTATCACCTCGAAAAACGCGATGGCCAATACGAGCTCACGTTTCAAGGCTCATGGCCCGAAGTCATGCTCTGGGAAATCCCGGCCCTCGCCGTCCTCATGGAACTGCGCTCACGTGCCGTCCTCAAACAAATGGACAAATTCGAGCTGCAAGTCCTCTACGCCCGCGCCACAACCAAACTCTGGGAGAAAGTCGAAAAACTCAAACAGGTCGAAGGCCTCAAACTGGCCGACTTCGGAACGCGCCGCCGCCACTCCTACCTCTGGCAAGACTGGTGCGTGCAAGCCATGTATGAAGGCCTCGGTCCCGACAAATTCATCGGCACATCCAACGTCCACATCGCCATGCGCCGCGACATTGAAGCCATCGGCACAAACGCCCACGAGCTGCCCATGGTCTACTCGGCCCTCGCCAAAAACGACGCCGAACTCGCCCAAGCCCCCTACCAAGTCCTGCAAGACTGGCAGGAAGAGCACTCCGGCAACCTGCGCATCATCCTGCCCGACACCTACGGAACCAAAGGCTTCCTAGATGCCGCCCCCGAATGGCTCGAAAGCTGGACAGGCATCAGGATTGACTCAGGCGACCCCGCAACAGCCGCCGAAACCGCCATCAACTGGTGGAAGTCCCGCGGCGAAGACCCGACCCAAAAACTGGTCATCTTCTCCGACGGTCTGGACGTCGACAAAATCATCGAACTGCACAACCAGTTCTCCGGCCGCGTCCGCACGTCTTTTGGGTGGGGAACCCTGATGACAAACGACTTCCGCGGCCTAACCGAAGGCAACGCCCTCGCGCCGTTTAGCATGGTCTGCAAAGCCGTCTCCGCCAACGGAAACCCCACAGTAAAACTCTCCGACAACCCCCGCAAAGCCATGGGGCCAGCGGAAGAGATTGAGCGCTACAAACGGGTGTTCGGGGTTGGAGAACAAGACGAGATGGAGGTAGTGGTTTAGGCTCTACAAAAATCACTACATAGCGTCTCCGCTGTAATCAAATACCTATCCAAATTTGGTCTCGGTACGTAGTTAGGCGAAAGAAGAAATCGCCCAAGTTGCATGCCACGTTGCGGACCATAAATCCGATCAACAACTCGTCTGTATTCAGTCCGTGATGTCGTGGATCTATGACTTGCGAAGTTGCGGACAACAAAAATCTCCCGAATGAACGCTCCATAATTGTTGATCTGGAGAACATAGTTGTCTTTAGGATCAATAACGTGCTGAACTGCCTCCCTGATGTAGGCGGCCCGAGACCACTTGAGATACGGTTTCGGCCTATCTCTGTCCCTCGACAGCATTTCGGATCGAGCGTGCGCTTTGGAGCGGCATTCTACAAGTAAGCTAGGAGCCGTTCCGTCGGCATAGGTCGAACCACACGCTATTTTGTAAGCCGCATCCCCAAGGAAGCTCTCTAGTGCAGACGTCAACCGGATTAAGATCGTCTCTGCAGCTAAATACTGAACCGCCACGGGAATTTCATCTAAGCTATCCTTAAGCTGACGAGATCGCGCGATTTGATACCGAGCCTCATTTAGGGTTACTGCAAGCGAGGGGGCTGGCATTATGCCAACCTAGATATCAGAAACTCCTTTCTGGTGGTTCGAGATGGCGTTCTTTGAGTTGTCGATTGAATTGCTGTGCGAAATGCCCTGATTTCTTCCGTATCTAGTTGTTCGTCCGTAACTTCGGCATCTATCCGATATAGTTTGTCTTCTAAATCTCGAACAGTCGCAGGACCAAGCTCATCCAGTATTAATACGAGAGACCAGAAGATTGGCTGCCTTCGGAAAATGGTGTTTTTAATCGCTTTTTCGTCAACTTCTGCTAGCTTCTGAAAAACAGCTTCTAGCCGGTTCGAGATTTCATCGGCTCTATCGAACTCGTCTTCGTATTGATCGTACAATCTATCCAATCTTGGTTGCGTGAAGTCGGCGTTAGTCCCTAAAAGATTCAGAACAATGTCAGCAACAAACTGTACTTCGCCCATTCTCGCAATATCATTGGTCGTAAACACATTTGTGGCACGCCAAAATCCCAGATAGTCGATGGCCTTTCTTAGAGCGAATTGCTTGAACTCTCCGCTGTATTTTGCATTCCGTTTTTCTTGCGGGTTGAGAGATTTGCTGACTGAATTCATGCGCGCGAAAATGTCGATTACATCGCGATCGTCGGCACCTAAAAGGTATCCAACCGGGAGAGGCGTGAGTAAAAACTTTTCTCTTTCTGACGGGGTTAGCTGTGAATAAGTTTTCCTCGTCTTTCCATCTGGCATTTTTGTACTGAATGCATCTTGGCAAAACTCAATTATCCCACGGCTTCTCTGTTGCCCATCGACGACCTCCTTGACGCTTTTCCCAGCGTCTAGATCGATGGCATGTCGGATATAAATAGCTGGAATCGGTTTTCTCTCCAGTAGAGTGTTAACTAAATATGATTTTTGAGGCGTGCTCCAAACTGAGCGCCTTTGATACCAAGGGTTTAAGTCAAGTTTTTTTTCTTTGTGATCATTGATCAGATCTTGAACAATCAATGATTGATAATCAACGCGATCCATAGCCACTCACTCTTCTAATTTTTCAGCTAACCCAAATTGGTCAACGTTCCTTCTACTTTAGTAATTCACCCACGCAGCACCAACAACATCAATCCTCCCCCGTAACCTTCCCCCTAAGCGCCTTCACGTCCCCGCGCACTTTCTTCGCTTTGATCCGCCGTTGCTTGCTGCCGTAGGTCGGCTTGGTGGCAATCCGCCGCTTCGGTTTCACCAAGGCTTTTTGCACCAGTTCGATCAGCCGTTCGCGGGCGATCTCGCGGTTCCGGGCCTGTGAGCGGGTGTCTTCGACTTGCAGCACGAGGGCGCCGTCTTTTGTCCAGCGCCGTCCGGCCAACTTCCGCAGCCGCACTTTCACGCCAATCGGCAGGTTGGGCGAGCGCTCGGCCTCAAACCGCAGCTCGACAGCCGTTGACACCTTGTTAACGTTCTGCCCGCCGGGGCCAGACGAGCGGGTGAAGCTCTCGGAGATTTCCCAATCTTCGATCTGGATATTTTCGTTAATGGTTAACGGCATCGTGTCCTCAAAACTGTATGCACGCATTATGCACATAAATATGCACTGTGGTATGCACCCGTTGCACAGCCGTTTTTGACGACCGACTCAAACGTAAAACGGCCGCTCGGTGGTGTCCGAGCGACCGCTAGAGATTTGCGGAGGTGGGCTGGTTAGGGCTCACCAATCCATGGATTTACTTTGCCAAGGGCTGCCTCAGCCAAGCGCCTCCAGAACTGTCCCAACACCATCCTCCAGTTTCCCATTAGACACTAGAGCACCTCCTATCAATTGTTTCACCTAGGCTCAGATTGCCATAGCTTCAGCATATGTCAAACAAAATCATGTGGTCGGCTTGCTAAGCACCCCCACGATGTAGCGAAACGGCAGAAGCGCCAGGAGGGCGATGCCCATCTTCACCAGCCAGTCAGCGACGCCCAAAGACACCCACAAAGGCGCGGTCGGCCCCATTCCGAGCAGCGGCAGCATCTCCCCCGCCCATGAGACGTCATTGCTCGGCTCGATGAAGGCAAGCGAGGCGGAAAAAGCGATTGAAAAGAACAAGATACTGTCAATCGAGCCGCCAACAAGCGTCGAAACCAAAGGCGCCTTCCACCAGTTGCCCGACTTCAGCCTATTAAATAGAGCAATATCAAGCAGTTGCGCCGTCAAAAACGCCGACCCCGACCCAAGCGCAATCCGCCACGTCACGAGCGGCCCGAACTCGCCCATGATCTGCGTGCCAACAAGCGAGCAGGCAAGACCCACGAAAAAGCCAACCAAAACAACTCTCTGCGCCGCTTTTGGCCCATAGACACGGTTCATCACATCGGTGACAAGGAACGCAAAAGGATAGGTAAACGCGCCCCAAGTGAGCCATTGACCGTAGAGAAACTGAACAAGAATGTTTGACGCGACAACGATCGCCGCCATGGCAATAATGCCAGGAATATAAGTGCTTTTCATGCTGTTATCCGTTTTAGCAAGGTTGCGGAGACTTGGCCTAGCATAGTGCCAGACGCTGGCCGTTTAGCCCCACGCCTGCAGCAATTCAAGGGCTAACAATACGGTAGCGCACAATCTCGCTCGCTTGCACGGGCAGGAAGTTGTTGTCGCTGACCATCTCGACAACCCGCTCACCGCCCTCACCAAACACGGCGATGCCCTCAAGGTTTCCATGCGCTCCAAAGCGGGTCTTCAGCAGGGTCTCTTCGTTTGTTAACTCGCTATCGATCCAGTCAAACCGCCGTATACGCGAACGAAACCCGCCCAGAAGATAGTCTCGCTCAAGCAAGTAAAAACGGCCGTCCGGGCCAAAGTCGGCGCCAACAGGCAAAAAGGCTCCATGTCGCGGAATACTCACATTTGTCCAACCCCGGTGATCAAGCACAAACACGGGGAAAGGTGCTGTGCTTGCGCCAGAGCGCTCAGGGATTGCCAACAACAAACCGCCGCCGCCCGCCAAAGCCTCAAGCCCTGAGTTGCCTTGCAGTGCGGAAAACGCGCTTGGTGACGGGAGGTCAGAAAGCAAAACACCACTGTCAGATTCGTAAAGCGCGATACGGTGTTCGCCTTCAAACGACACCGCCACAACGCCTTCACTCACAATGGTCAGCCCTTCAGAATCCCGGAGCTTGGGCGCGAGTGGTTTACCACCTTTGTCCTGCAAAACAACGCTGGTTACCCCGTTATGAGACGCCGCAAACAGCCGCCCTCTGTCGGTCAGAAAGTATCGTGTATCGCTGTCTACTTCATAGCCCGAAAGGCCGCCAAAATGCGTGTCTCCTTCAGGCCCAATCGCAGGAATTTTGCTCACAAATTCAACGCCCTGCGCGCTTCCTGAGCTCCAATACCAGAGCCCGACAGCGGCAAGCGCTAAACCTACTGCGCCTGCAAAACACCAACGCATTGGTTGGGCAGATCCGATAGAGTGTATTCACGACGTTTGGTTGCGGGTTTGGCATTCGGGTTCGGGGGCGGTGGCTTCAAAATGTCATTCACCCATTTTTGCGCATCTGCACATCCATCGCCAGCAGGTGGCGCCGCCTGATCAACACACCCACGCATGCCTTTAGGGCACTTCAGTCGCACATGAAAGTGATAGTGATGCCCGTACCAAGGCCGAATTTTGCGCAGCCAAGCACGATCGCCTGTCTCTTCCTTACACATCTTCACCTTCGCACCGGGAAAAACAAAAATGCGCGCGACACGGCTGTCTTTGGCCGCTGCTTTCATCACTTCCATATGTGCCCGCGTCCAGTTTTCATTGGTATATGCGCCCTTTGAACGGCGCAATGATATCGACGACAAGTTCTCGCGTTCCTTGGCGCTCAGGTTCAGTCGTTTGGGCGGTAACATCCAGATATCGGCATCAAGCCCGATCTGGTGCGAACGGTGCCCTGAGAGCATGGGCCCGCCGCGCGGCTGGCTCATATCACCGACATAAATACCTGCCCAACCCGGTTGCTGGGCAGCGTTCCGTGACAGCTTTTGCACAAAATCAACCAGCTCTGGGTGCCCGTAATTGCGGTTGCGGCTCAGGCGCATAGCTTGCCATGTTGGCCCAGTTTCGGCCAATTGCATTCCGCCAGCAAGACAACCTTTGGCATATGATCCATAAGGCGCCGACGCCTGTTTTGAAGGTGTTTTCTTCTCGCCGAACAGATACTTGGCGATTTTATTCCCAAGCTCGGATGACACTTTGTAAACACTCTCTGCGTTTACTTTCGTCGGCTTTCCACCGCCGCATCCGGCAAGCAACGCGATAACCAATACTGCACACATCTTTTTCAAAGGCCTAGCTCCTATCCCCTTCTGGGTTGACCCATCGTAACAAGATCAGCCCGATAATAAAGAGGGCAATTACCGGCGCGACACCAAGTCTGGCCGACCCAGTTGCAAGCGTTGTAATACCTATAAGAAACGGCGCTAGAAATGCAGTTGCGCGCCCCGTTAGGCCATAGAGGCCAAAGCTCTCGGTTGGTGCTTCTGGCTTGGCATGGCGCACCATAAGCGTGCGCGAAGCCGCTTGAAGCGTGCCACCAAGCCCGCCGATAAGCGCGCCGCAGATGTAGAAAACCACATCAGGAAACGACGATCCTTCTGCCAGAGGTATACCGAAGATCATCTCGCGCGACATGCTGACAATGGTGATGCAAACCACAATCAATATCCAAATCCCGCCAATGATCACGGGCTTGGGGCCAAGCTTGCTGTCAAGCCGCCCGCCAAACCAACTGAAGAACACCGCCGAGATACCGCCGATGATGCCGAACACGCCGATCTGAGTGATTTCCCAGTTGAGAACCAGCGCTGCGTAGACGCCCCCAAAGCCGTAGAGCCCGTTCAATCCATCCCGGTAGAACATCGACGACGCGAGGTAGGATGTGAGACTTTTGTTGCTCTTGAGGCCCTTCAAAGCCCGTCCGAGCGAGGCAAAAGCAGCCGACACACTTGGGCGTGATGTATCGACGCTGACATCATCTCGCACCCACAAAAAGTAGGGAACCATGAACACTGCATACCAGATCGCGACGAGCGGCCCGACAATGCGTGTGCCTTCCCTTTGCGCGGCATCAAGCCCAAAGGCAGGATCAAGACCAATCAGGGTTTTGCCGTTACCTTGCTCGACGAAAAGCAGCAACATAATGATCAAAGTGATGATGCCGCCAAGGTAACCAAAGGCAAATCCCGAGCCGGAAATAGCCCCGGTGCCCTTGTCGCTTTGTAACGAGGGCAGCTGCGAGTTGATAAAAATCAACGCCCACTCAGCACCAATAAAACCAATACCAAAAGCCAAGAGCCCCCACCACAGGTTTGAACCATCAGGCAGCATAAACCAAAGACCAAAAGCTCCAACGACATAGAGTATCGAAAAGCCGAACACCCAAGGCACGCGCCGCCCTGAGCTGTCGGCAAGCGCACCCAATAGTGGCGCGCCGAGGCCGATGAAGACGCCGACAATACTGAGCGCGAACGACCACATGCTCTGCGCTTGTGCATCAGCCGCCTTCTCATCAAGGCCCGTTCCTATAAAGTGCTCGGCTGCGACACCGGCGAAGAACGGCCCGAAGATAAACGTAACCAAGAGCGTATGATATGGCTGGCTCGCCCAATCAAAAAAGAACCAACCCCAAAGGCGTTTTTTGGCGCTTATGTTTGCTGACGTCTGCATGATATCCCCCGTTTACAAAGGTTAGACAGGCAAATCACGCATCACGCAAGCCTTCGCTGGGGCGCTCTTGCGTTTGAACTCAATACTTGGCAACGCTTTCTTGTTCTTTTGCCGTCAAATACATACCTATAGTGAAATCAAAACTGAAAGGCTCGCCACATGGCTATCGCTGGTCCACTCTTCCTGATCCTCAATGTCGCGTTCTACTTGTTGTTCGCGCATATTGTCATGAGTTGGCTGATCAACTTTCAAGTGCTCAACCTCGGGCAGCCATTGGTTGCACAAATTTGGCAAGGGCTAACGCGCCTGTTTGAGCCTCTGTTCGCCCCCATTCGCCGGATCTTGCCTGATACACGTCCACTTGATCTTGCGCCGTTGATTGTCTTCATAATTATCATTTCACTGCGTGATTTCATCGTGCCTTCTCTCTTTTTGTAAGCGCTCGCGCGCTTGCACTTGCGCGCTGATAGTGTGAGATTGGGTCAAACCAAAAAACGGGCAAACCCAGCTTCATGCAGCAGGCACAGGCACTCCTAAAAGACGTATTCGGCTTTGACGGCTTCCGCTCCGGTCAGGAAGAGATCGTGCGCTCGGTCATCGCCGGTGAAGATGTGCTCGCCATCATGCCAACGGGCGGAGGCAAGTCGCTTTGCTTTCAGCTTCCTGCGATCTTGGGTGAAGGGGTCACACTGGTGATTTCACCCCTGATTGCTTTAATGCGCGATCAGGTTGCCGGGCTTCAGGCCGCTGGTGTCGAAGCCGGCGCGATCACTTCAGCCAACTCGGAGGAAGAGAACGATGCTGTCACCGCGGCCGTTCGGCAGGGCCGGATCAAGCTGCTATATCTCGCCCCCGAGCGGTTGTCGTCGTATGTAACGAAATCACTGTTGCGCGACGCAAATGTTAAGCTCATCGCCGTTGATGAAGCTCACTGCGTCAGCCAGTGGGGGCATGATTTTCGGCCCGATTACCTGCGCATCGGTGAGTTGCGGCAATTTCTCAACGTGCCTCTAGCCGCTTTCACTGCCACAGCCGATGAAGAAACCCGCGGCGAGATCGTCGAACGTCTGTTTCAAGGAAAGCCTCCGACCA
Source organism: Lentibacter algarum (assembly GCF_018860975.1). Taxonomy (GTDB): domain Bacteria; phylum Pseudomonadota; class Alphaproteobacteria; order Rhodobacterales; family Rhodobacteraceae; genus Lentibacter; species Lentibacter algarum_A. The sequence continues at coordinate 332,593 of NZ_JAHKQI010000005.1, read as the reverse complement.
GCTTTCTCAAGGGGTTTGACCGGCCCAACATTCATCTCGCTTTTGCGCCAAAGAACAAACCTCGACAGCAGATCCTCGACTTTGCCGCCACCCGCCGTGGCCAGTGCGGGATAACCTACTGTGCCACCCGCGCCAAAACCGAGGGCCTCGCCAAAGCGCTGCGAGATGAGAAGCACAATGCTTGTCACTATCACGGCGCGATGGACCCGACCGAACGCCGCGAAGTGGAGCGGCGCTTTAACTCGGAAGACGACCTCATTGTTGTCGCGACAATCGCATTTGGCATGGGCGTTGATAAGCCCGACATCCGCTGGGTCGCCCACGCCGATTTGCCCAAGTCTGTCGAAGGCTATTATCAGGAGATCGGCCGCGCTGGCCGCGACGGTGCCCGCGCTGAAGCCTACACGCTCTATGGTCAGGAAGACATCCGCCTGCGACGCGCGCAGATTGATGAAGGCCTCGCCCCATACGAGCGCAAGGAATCCGATCATGGCCGCTTGAACGCCCTTCTCGGAATAGCAGAAGCGCAGGGTTGTCGGCGGCAACTTTTGCTCGGCTATTTCGGGGAAGACGCGAGCCCCTGCGGTAACTGTGACCTTTGCGAAAACCCACCCGAAACATTTGACGGAACCGATGCGGCTCGCAAGGCTCTCTCGGCCGTTTTGCGCACCGAAGAGCGGTTTGGCGCGGGCCATATCGCTGATGTTTTGACGGGCAAAATGACCGATAAGATTCAACAGTTTGGCCATGACGCATTGCCCACGTTCGGTGTTGGCTCCGAGCATTCTGCGCAGCAATGGCAGATGATCATCCGGCAGCTCATGGGCCATGATTTTTTGCGCCCTGATCCCTCCCGTCACGGTGCGTTGCGCATCACGCTCAAGGCTCACCCGTTGCTGAAAGGGCAAGACACGGTGTCATTGCGCAAGGAAGTGCTGCAACGACAACCCCGCAGCCCGAAAGTACGCGCATTGGTGCCCGACGAGGATGCGCCGTTGTTTTCTGCGCTTAAAGCAAAACGCCGTTTCTTGGCCGAGGCGGCTTCGCTACCAGCCTATATCGTATTCAACGACCGAACCTTGATTGAAATGGCCAAACGCCGCCCTGCCTCGCTCGACGAGATGGCCAGTATTCAGGGTGTCGGTGCCAAGAAGCTTGAGAAATACGGGCAGGAGTTTTTGTTGGTGATCAACGGTGACACGCCCAAACTGCACCCGACCCGCGCCAAACTGGCGATAAGCAGCGCAGGGGCTCTTTTTGACCGACTCGAAGTCGCGCAATCAGAACTGACACGCGGCGAAAACGGCATTGAGAAGCCGCTCAGTTGCCCAACGTCAATGCTCGCCAAACTTGCCAAGTCCAAACCACAGAGCCTAAGTGCGATCGAGCGGTTGATCGGGGAAAAGCGCGCCGAACGGTTCGGTGAAGCGTTTTTGGAACATATAAGACAGGATGTTTGAAGCATGATTACACTGATTTCGCCTGCCAAACGGCTTAGGGAAGATGCAACGACTGAGCACCCCGTTACCGAGCCGCAATTTGCAAGCCAAACTGCCGCTCTGGTGCAAGAGGCCAAGAAACTGAGCGCCGGAAAACTCGCCAAGCTCATGCATCTGAGTGATGCGCTTGCGACCCTGAATTACGACCGGTTTCAAGCCCACGGTGAAATGCCAAAAGCCCCCGCGGCGCTGATGTTTGATGGCGACACCTACGCGGGTCTTGAAGCCCAAAGCCTAGATGCAGACGAACTCGCCTTTGCCAACGACCGACTGCGCATATTGTCCGGTTTGTATGGGCTGTTGCGCCCGCTCGACATGATCGAGCCCTATCGTCTCGAGATGGGCACGCGCTTCAAAACCCCGAAAGGCAAGAACCTTTATGAATTCTGGGGCGATCAGATATCCGAAGCCTTGAACACCCAAGCGAAAGCGGCCGGCGCGACAGCAATTGTTAACTGTGCCAGTCAAGAATACTTCGGCGCCGTCAACACCAAAGCACTTGATGTGCCGGTGATCACACCGGTGTTTTATGAGGCTCGCGAGAATGGCCCGAAGATCATCAGCTTTTTCGCAAAGAAAGCGCGCGGCGCTATGGCTCGTTACATCATACAACGGCGGCTCACCGATACAGCGGCCCTCACCGAGTTTGACAGCGGCGGATATGTCTATTCCCCCAAACTGTCGTCAGAAAACGGGCCCGCTTTCTTGCGCGAAGCCTAGATATCAGGCGCAATCTCTCGGGTACTCGCGGGCTGGCTTTGGCCAATGGCTGAAAATATTTCCGCTTTGCGCAACGGTTTGGTCAGGTAGTGATCCATACCGCAAGCCATAATGTCGTCCTTGTCGCCGTCAACTGCATGCGCCGTCAGCGCGAATATCGGCACATGCCTGTCGCCCCCTCGTTCGAGCTCCCGTATTGCCCGTGTCGCTGTTTTGCCATCCATGATTGGCATGGAAACGTCCATGAAAATCATATCTGGTTCAAACTCCTGATAGAACGCGACGGCTTCTTCACCGTTTTCAGCAAACTTGAGCTCGATATCGAGAGGCTTGACCATCTTCTGAAACACCAGGCGATTGGTCTTGTTGTCTTCCGCTGCCAACACTCTCATAACCCGCCGCTGGTTGCCCCCTTCTTGCGGCTCGGTCTGCGCTTCACTTTCCGCTGCCTTCGCTGCGATCTGAACCGCAAGGTCGGGGGTCTCATGGCCGATTTGCGATAGCTTCTCTAGTAGGGCGCGGCGCGAGATCGGCTTTTGTAACTGATGAACGTTTAGGCTGCTGTTGTAAGGTTTCTGGACACTTCCCAATTGCGCCGTCAGCAACACCAGCGCGCCCTTAAACCCTTCATCCTCAAGCGCTGGAATAAGGTTTGCCCCTGCAGTTTCTGCGTCTGCGAGGACAATGTCGGCGCCCTTTCTTACCGAGGTAATAACATCTGGAACCGTCTTGCTCGCCTGACAGCCAAGCCCAAAAGCCGACAACTGCCTGACCACAAGCCGTGCGAGCAAATCTGAACGCTCCAGCACCACAGCTTTGGACAGGTTTCCCAGATCAAATGCGTCAAAGGTTTCAGCAGGGCCATGCGACGTAAGGTTGATCTTGAAACCGAAGTTTGAACCTTCTCCGATCACAGAATCAACCCAGATTTCACCGCCCATCATTTTGATCAGCTTCTGACTGATCGACAGGCCAAGACCGGTGCCTTCATAACTGCGGTTCTCCGCATCATCGACCTGATTGAACTCACCAAACACATGCACCAGTTTCTCTTCAGGAATGCCGATGCCCGTGTCTTCAACGTTGATATGAACCCGCGTTTTCTTGTCGGCCGCATTTTCGACTCCAACCACACGGATCAGAACATGGCCTTCGCCGGTGAACTTGATGGCATTTCCGATAAGGTTGGTCAGCACTTGCCTAATGCGTCCGACATCACCCTGATAAGACGTCGGCATGAAGAGATCGTAGTCGACAGCAACGCTTATTCCTTTCTCTTGCGCTGTCGGTTGTAAGAGCATCACCACTTCATGGATCGCGTTTTCCAGGTCAAATGGCTCGTTCTGCAGCATCATTTTGTCGGCGCCGAGCTTTGAGTAATCGAGCACATCATTGATGATCACCAGCAACGCCTCACCCGAGTTTTTGATTGTGCGGACAAAAAGCGTTTGCTCTTCGTCAAGGTCGGTTTCAGCCAGCAATTCGGCCATGCCAACAACCCCATTCATCGGGGTTCTGATCTCATGGCTCATGTTTGCCAGGAAAGACGATTTCGCGCGCGTCGCGGCTTCGGCCTTATCACGCGCTTCACGCAATTGGCGCTCGTTGTTGACAGCTTCGGTTATGTTCAGCGCAAGGCTGACAACATCGCCGCCGTGTCCGCGTTGGTCAATCAGCTTCACATATTCACCGTTCCAAAGCCTGATGGTTTCAGGTGGCGGGTCAGGCCGCTGCCAACGCTCAAGCATTGTTGCGCGCCAAGCAGCCGGCGCGAGCGAGCCAATATCAACAATTCCTTCCTCGGTGAGCAGCTGCAACATGCGAACATACGTCAGCCCTGTCTGCACTTCCTCGAGGCCGTCAAAGACAGAGAGATAAGCCTTGTTGGCAATGATCATCTGACTGTCTGGGTTAAAGAAAGCAAAACCGTCATTGATCGACTCGATCGACATCCAAAGCCGACGCTCGGCGATCTCGATTTTCTGATGCGCAACAGACAAATCCGACTTCACGCGCTGGTTTTCATCGCGCACGTTTTTCACTTCGGCGCGGGTTTCCACGATCTCGTCACTCAGCTTCTTCGCGTGCGCACCGAGTTTGCTGTTTGCTGAGAACAGCTCGGCTTGTTTTTGTTCGAGCAGCCGTTCCGCAGCCAGGCGTGATCGCCGCTCTTGCGTAAGCTTGTTAGCCAGGCTCATTGGTTCCTCCGCGCGTATACTAAAACTAGACCTCTAAAGCTGCTCGCAATCTCCCCGATCAGAGTAAATATCGGCTTAACTTTGAACGAAATTGAGGCGGGCCATTGCCAGCCTGGGACCCGCTATGGCACGATGATGCCAGCTCAGGAGGCCCATATGCTAAGATTGCTCTTCGCCGCGCTCGTCGCGCTTGCCACAACACAGGTTTTGCAAGCACAACAGGGGATCCCCGACAAGCGTTTAAGCTACGAATCAAACACGGACTTTGTCGGCACGGATTTGCAGCAGCTTTTTGACACTGATTTAACGTCATGCCGCAGAGCATGTGAGGCCAGCGAACTTTGCGTCGGCTTTACTTATAACTCGCGCTCGAAGGCTTGCTTTCCAAAGCAGACAATCACTGGAACGGCGAGTTATGATGGCGCATTTTCAGCCCGTTTGAACACCACCACCAAGGCCGACATGGAACGTGGCGAAGCCCGCGCCAAAGAACTCGCCTTTCTCAAGAGCTACAACCTGTCAGATGCCTATCGCCAAGCCGAAAACCTCGGCCGCAAGCACCCCAACTCGCAGTGGGCTTTAGAAGTGCTTTACTCCGCCGCTCAGGAGCGGAACCAAGCTGGGGACTACATAAATGCGCAGCGTTGGACAGGTGTTGCTTTGGCAATCACAGACGCACCTCAAGATTGGCTCACCTATGGGCAACAGTCTTTCCAGATCAGCGCGATTGCAAAACAAGACAAGCGCGCCAACCTGCGCAACGCTATGCTCGCCGGGATCAACAGCTACTTGCGATCTGACAACAAGAGTCTGCAATCTGATGCGCTTTTGCTTATAGCCGACACTCTGGAGCCGTTAGGCCAGACCAGCGAACTTGTTGCCGTGCTGAAACATGCGCTTGCGCTTGATTACCGCGAGTCCACAGCAGCCGCCCTTGCCAGCGCGCGCGCCAAATACGGGTTTCGTGTGCAAGGCACCGTGGTTGAAAGCAACAGCGTAACGCCGCGTGTTTGTGCCGAGTTTACGGAAGACCTCTCTAAAAGCGAGACAGATTATAGCCGTTTTGTCGCCCTGCCCGACCCGCGTTTTGCTGTCGAGGCAGAAGGCCGTCGGCTCTGCATCACCGGTGTTGAACATGGCCAGACCTACGAAATGAATTTTCGTGCTGGTCTGCCCGCCCAAAGCGGTGAAGTGCTTGGGCAAGATGTGCGTCAGAGCTTTTACATCCGCGACCGAGCGCCAGAAGTGCGCTTCCCGGGCCGCGGCTATATTTTGCCACTTGGCGGCGAAGCAAGCTTGCCTGTCGAAACGGTTAACCTGAGCGAGCTTAACCTCACACTGCGTCGCGTGAGTGACCGCAACCTCCTGCGCGCTATGCAGGATGATCTTTTTGCCAAACCGCTTTATGCCTATCAGGAAAGAAAACTTGCCGACCAGATCGGCGAGGACATCTGGTCAGGCACCGGTTTCGTAACCGATGAACTCAACCAGAACGTAACCACACGTTTGCCGATATCAGAGGCGATCAAAGATGCGCCAGCTGGCATTTATGTGCTCAGTGCCCGCAGCGCGCAGGGCAAAGGCTCACGCGCAACGCAATGGTTTGTGATCTCCGATCTTGGCATCAGCACCGCCTCTGGCGCGGGCGGCTTGCACGTATTTCTGCGCAGCCTCAAAACCGCCAAGCCTTTGGACGGAATCAAAGTTACCTTGCTGTCAAAAGGCAACCGTGTGCTTGGCACGGCCCAAACAGATGCCAACGGCTCCGTGCATTTTTCTGCTGCTCTGACAGCGGGCCAAAGCAGCGCCGAACCGGCTTTGATTTTGGCAAACAATGGCGAGGACGACATGGCCTTCCTCAGCCTCACCGACCCCGCGTTTGATCTTTCCGACAGGGGCGTTTCAGGCCGCGACGCGGCTGGCCCGATTGATCTTTTTGCGACCACCGAACGCGGAGCTTACCGCGCGGGCGAAACTGTTTATGCCACGGCCTTAGCACGCAATGGTGCCTCCGAAGCCGTCACGGGCCTGCCGCTCACCGCGGTGCTTTTGCGCCCCGATGGCGTCGAGTATTCCAGACAGGTTTTGCAGCCTGACACGAGCGGCGGCTACGTTGCGGCTTTTCCGGTAGCAACTTCGGCACCACGCGGAGCTTGGACACTTGATTTCAGATCAGCCGAACGCGCCCTCGCCAGCGAGAACTTTCTGGTTGAGGATTTCCTACCCGAGCGGATCGACTTTGATATCAATCTTCCGGAAGGCGCGCTTGATCCGACACAGGCTGTAAACACCGACGTAAACGCCATTTATCTGTTCGGTGCACCTGCTGCCGGCCTCAAAGTCGCTGGACGCGTGTCACTTCGTTCAAGCCGCACAATCGACGCGTTTCAGGGTTTTAGCTTTGGTGCTTACGATGCGCCAACAGTGCGCAAGTCAGCTTTGCTGCCCGCCGCGACAACCGACGATCAAGGCTTCGCCAAACTAAGCGTAACCTTGCCTGAAATTGATGATGTAAACACACCAATGGACGCACGCTTCGAGGTTCAGGTCGCTGAAGGCTCGGGCCGTCCAACAGAGCGCCACGAGAGCCGGCGTTTGCTTCCTGCCAAACCACTTATTGGCATCAAACCATTGTTTGACCACGCTGTTTCCGAAGGATCGGAAGCGGCCTTTGATGTGATTGCTGTTGGGCCGGAATTGACCCCGATCAAAGCCAATGCCCGCTGGACGGTGAACCGCGTGCAGACACGCTACCAATGGTATGAGCAATATGGTCGCTGGCGATGGGATCCGATCGTGACGCGCTCCAAAGTCGCGTCCGGCATGCTCGATATGCCAGCAGGCAAAGGCAGCCTTTCAGTGCCGGTAAACTGGGGGCAGTTCGAGGTTGTAGTCGAGCTTGAGGGCGGCAGTTACACACTCTCTTCGCAAGACTTCAGCGCAGGTTGGTATGTTTCTGAAGGCTCGGTGCGCACGCCGGACACGCTTGAACTCTCACTTGATCGTGAAGCCTACAGCGCTGGCGACGAGGCCAAGCTGCGCATCGTTCCACGCCAAGCTGGCGAGGCCCTTGTGCAAGTGATGAACGACAGTGTCATCTCAAGCCGGACTGTCTCTCTGTCAGAGGGTGAAAACCTGATCCCGCTGACTGTTGAGAAAAGCTGGGGTGCGGGGGCCTACGTGAGTGTCACGCACATCAGCCCGATGGGCAGCGCGGGTACTGGTGAGAGCTTTTTGCCAACCCGAGCGATAGGGCTGGCCTATGCCAAAGTTGACCCCGCCGACAAAGCACTGGCTGTTGAAATTCAGGCGCTGGAAGAAACCCAACCGCGCCAACCACTGAACGTCCGCGTCAAAGTAGCAGGCGTTGCGTCAGGCGAGCAGGCCTACCTGACGTTGGCCGCAGTTGACGCAGGCATACTCAACCTCACTGGTTTCGAGGCTCCTGACCCCGGGAAGCATTACTTCGGCAAACGCAAACTTGGCGTTGACCTACGCGACGTTTACGGCAGGCTGATTGACGCTTCCAAGGGTGAGCTTGGCAGGCTGCGTTCGGGTGGCGGTGCTAGCAACGAGTTAAGCGCTGAAAGCGTGCCGCCGCCAGAAGACCTTGTCACCTTCTTCGAGGGGCCGGTTTCTGTCGGGTCGGACGGCTACGCTGACGTCAGCTTTGACATACCCGCTTTCAACGGCACCTTGAGGTTGATGGCTATCGCTTGGTCAAAAACCGGCGTTGGCTCGGCGAAAAAAGATGTGATCATCCGCGACCCTATGGTGCTGACCGCAAGCTTGCCGCGTTTTCTGGCACCTGACGACACCAGCCGCATGTTGCTTGAAGTGGTGCATGCTGACGGGCCGACGGGCGAAATCACCTTGCAAGCGCAGTCAGAAGGCGTGCTTCTTGACGTAAGCCAACTGCCCGCCACCGCCGACTTGCAAAGCGGAAAGACCTTGCGCTTTAGCGTGCCGGTAACCGCAGTCGACACCGGCGATCACACGATCACGCTGTCGCTACAAACCCCTGATGGGAGCACTCTCACCAAGCAAGTTCTGCTGCCTGTGCGCGTGCTTGACCCGGAAATTTCGACAACGCGGAGGTTCTCACTTGCTGCGGGAACGTCTCTTACCCTCGACGAGAACCTGCTGCAAGGCTTCAAACAGGCCGAGGGGCGGGTTGCCTTTACGGCGGGGCCGATCGCGCGGTTTGATGTTGCCGAGCTTTTGACAACCCTTGACCGCTACCCCTATGGCTGCACCGAGCAACTGACTTCGGCCGCAATGCCCCTGCTCTATATGTCCTCTGTATCTGACGCGCTAGGGCTGTCGCAAAGCAAGAACCTCAAGCCACGGATCGAAAGCGCGATCTCTCGCATTCTCACCCGTCAATCAAGAAACGGCAGCTTTGGCTTGTGGCGCCCAAGCTCAGGCGATGCCTGGCTCACCGCCTATGTAACCGACTTTCTTACGCGCGCGCGCAAGGCAGGCTATGATGTGCCCGATGCAGCCTATAACAATGCCCTGATCAACCTGCGCAACCGTGTTAACAACGCGCCTGATTTTGACGAAGGCGGCGGAGATATCGCCTATGCGCTCTATGTTCTGGCACGCGAAGGCAAGGCGGTTGTGTCTGACTTACGCTACTATGCCGATGTCAAATCAGGGGCCTTTAGCACCCCGATGGGCAGCGCACATTTGGCCGCGGCTCTGGCGTTTTACGGCGATCAGCCGCGCGCCGACGCGTTGTTTGGCAGGGCCTCGGCGCTGCTTGAACGGGACGCAAACGCCAAACGCTATCGCTGGAGGTCTGACTACGGCACGCCAGCACGCGACAGAGCTGCTATCATAGCACTTGCCAGTGCCGCCAAGAGTGACGCGGTCGATATTGACGCGCTCTCATTGGCCTTGGCCGACCAAAGCGACAGGCGTTCCACCCAAGAGATGGTTTGGACCTTGCTTGCAGTTGACGCGCTCACAAACAGTGACGCCACCAGTGACATATCGCTTGATGGTGTTCCGATGTCCGGCCCTCCGGCAAGAACCCTGACGAGCGGTGATCTCTGGGTTGGCAAACTGTTGGACAATACATCCGACAAAGACACCGACGTAACGCTGACAACCTTCGGAATTCCCGATGTGCCGCCTGAGGCCGGCGGCTACGGCTACGCTATCGAACGCAGTTACTACACTCTGGAAGGCACCCGAATTGAGGCGCTTGATGTCAAAGCGGGCGAGCGTTTTGCAGTGCACCTGCGGGTGAAACCGTTTGAGCAGGCAGCGGCAAGATTGATGATCAACGACCCGTTGCCAGCAGGTTTCGAGATCGACAATCCCAACCTTCTTGGCAGCGGTGACATCGCGGCGCTTCCCTGGCTCAAGCCAACTTCGGTCGCCCATAGCGAGTTCCGCTCTGATCGTTTCCTTGCAGCCGTCAACGCACGCAATGGCGAGACCATTGATCTCGCCTACATTGTTCGCGCTGTCACGCCCGGGAAGTATCATCATCCTGCGGCAACGGTTGAAGACATGTATCGCCCCACCTACCGCGCCAACACGGACAGCGGTGAGGTGAGCGTATCAGAGTAACTCGCCCACATAGGCTTATTGGAGGGGTCACGTTATGCCTTTTCCTGATCGCCGCCGCGCGAGACGGGGTTGATACTTGGGTCTCTCAAACCGAGATGCCTGCGGTCTTGCATGAAACCTCTGTTGAGGTTCGCGATGCACATGGAGTGTTGTTGCGCGCCTTTCCGGTGGAAGACGGGCGCTGGCGACTGGCAACAAAACCGGAGCAGGTTGATCCGGCCTATTTGACCGCCCTCATCGCCTTTGAAGACAAGCGGTTTTTCCGCCACAACGGAGTTGATTTGCGCGCGATACTGCGGGCAGGCTGGCAGGCGCTCGGCAATGGCCGGACTGTCTCGGGCGCGTCAACCCTGACGATGCAACTTGCCCGCCTCTTAGAGAACGGCGCGACTGGACACTGGAGCGGGAAGCTGCGGCAAATGCGGGTCGCACTGGCGTTGGAACGGACACATAGCAAGCAAGAACTGCTCTCGCTTTACCTCACCCATGCACCGTTTGGCGGCAATCTTGAGGGCCTGCGCTCGGCCAGTTACGCCTATTTCGGCAAAGAGCCGCGACGGCTGACGCCTGCCGAGATCGCACTGCTCGTTGCCTTGCCACAAGCCCCCGAAAGCCGACGCCCCGACCGCGCGGCCCAAGCTGCGAAAGAGGCACGTAACCGTGTTGCGCGACGGCTGCTTGAGGAAGGTATACTGACCCAAGAGAGCTATGAAACCGCTCTTGCAATGCCAACCCCCACAGCGGCAAAACCATTTCCGGCCCTCGCCTTTCATAGCGCCGAGCACGCTCGCAAAATGCATCCGCACAACAGCCAGATCGCGCTAACGCTTGATGCAGAACTACAAGCCCGCCTTGAAACGCTCGCCCGCAAGAGCCTGCTGTCGGTAGAGCCAAAGGCCTCGATCGCGATGATTGTCGCCGAACACAAAACCGGTGCGATCAAGGCAGCCATCGGCTCGGGCGGAGTGACACAGAGCACTGTTCGCAAGGGCTTCGTCGACATGACACGCGCCCTGCGCTCTCCGGGGTCAACTCTCAAACCACTTGTCTATGCAGCGGCGTATGACCTCAGTCTTGCACACCCCGAAACGATCATCCGCGACGAACCCGTGCGCTTTGGCAGCTACGAGCCCTCGAATTTTGATGGCCGTTTTCAAGGCGAGATGACGACGCGTGAAGCGCTGCAATTGTCGCGGAATATTCCGGTGATCACCCTGCTTGAGGCGGTCGGCCCCGAGCGCTTTATGCAACGGTTGCGACAAGCCGGCGCCAAGCCGGATGTGCAAGGTGGCAAGGCGGGTCTTGCCATCGGCCTTGGCGGCATGGGCATCACGTTGCGCGACCTTACAGGCCTCTATGCCGGGCTTGCACAAGGCGGCAAAGCTGTGCGTCTGAGCGAGCAACCCGAAGCCCTGACTGATCAGCCAAGCACCCGTTTCACGAGTGCTTCAGCCGCTTGGCAAATCGGAGATATCCTTTCGACTGTGCCACTGCCAAATGCACGCAAAAGCCACGGCATCGCTTACAAGACAGGCACCTCGTATGGCTATCGCGACAACTGGGCTGTGGGCTATGATGGCGAGCATGTGATTGGCGTCTGGATCGGGCGGCCTGATGGCACACCGATGCAAACGTCCTTCGCCCGCGAAACGGCTGCGCCGCTCCTCGCCAAGGCGTTCCAGTATCTCAAGTCAGTGCCTGTGCCGCTTGGCCCTGCACCTGCCGAAACCCTCACTGTTTCTACCGCAGAACTGCCTGAGCCGCTTCAACGGTTTACGACGCGAGGCAGCTTGGTCGCTTCAGCAAAAGGCCAACCCGAAATCGTCTTTCCGCCACGCGGCGTGCGCCTCGCACAACTGCCTGACACCCCTGTTATGCTCAAGTTGCGTGGGGGCGTGCCGCCCTTTGCTGTGCTCACAAACGGTGCGGTGACTGTCACCGAAGCCCGCGCCTCGATGATCTCGCTTGGCACGCTTGAGCCGGGTTTTTTCACCCTCAGTGTTGTTGACAGCCAAGGGCGTTCAGCGCAGACCGAATTCGAGTTGCGCTGAGCTTTTTAAGAGCGCTTCGAACGCCAGATTAGAGCGCCTCAAAGGCCAGAGCGATGCCCTGCCCACCACCGATGCACATAGTCACCAAGGCGCGCTTGCCGCCGGTGCGTTCGAGCTCGTGAAGGGCCTTGAGGGTGATGATCGCACCAGTTGCACCGACGGGGTGGCCAAGCGCAATTGCGCCGCCATTGGGGTTCACTTTGGTCGCGTCAAGACCAAGCTCTTTGTTGACCGCGAGGGCTTGGGAGGCGAAAGCTTCGTTGCTCTCGATTACATCGAAATCCGACGCCTTGAGGCCGGTTTTCGCCAGCAGGTTTTGCACCGCTGGAACAGGGCCGATGCCCATAACTTCAGGGCGCACTCCGGCATGGGCATAGCCCAGAATACGCGCCCGTGGCTTGAGGCCAGCTTGCTCGGCGGCAGAGGCTGTGGCGAGGATCATTGCGGCGGCTCCGTCGTTAATTCCTGAGGCATTTCCGGCCGTTACGGTGCCGTCTTTCTGAAACACCGTGCGCAGGCCTGCGAGGGCTTCAGGTGTGGTTGCCTTGGGGTGTTCGTCAACTTCAAAGGGCACCATGTCACGCTTGACCTTGACTTCGACAGGCACGATTTGAGAGGCAAAATGCCCCGCCGCAATAGCTGCTGCGGCGCGCTTTTGGCTTTCCAAAGCAAAGGCATCCTGATCGGCTCGGGAGATGTCATGTTCAGCAGCAACGTTCTCGGCGGTGACGCCCATATGGCCGGTCCCAAACGGGCAGTTAAGCGCGCCGAGCATCATGTCGCGAGTCTGGATATCGCCCATCTTCTGACCCCAGCGTTGCGCAGGAACGATGTAGGGCGAACGGCTCATGTTCTCGACGCCACCAGCAACCGCAAATTGCGCATCACCCAGCGTAAGTGACTGAATTACCGAAACGATTGCCTGCGCTCCAGAGCCACAAAGGCGGTTCACATTCATCGCCGGAGCCCCCTCGGGGATGCCTGCATCCATCGCCGCGACGCGCGAAACATACATATCGCGGGGCTCTGTGTTGATCACGTGACCGAAGACAACATGACCGATCTGGCCCCCCTCTACACCGGAGCGCTTGAGCGCTTCGCGGGTGACGATCGCGCCGAGTTCTGTGGGCGGAGTCCCCGCCAGAGCACCACCAAACGTGCCGATAGCCGTGCGTGCGCCGCTGAGAATTACGATGTCTTCCATGATGCTTTCCGATCCGGTTTGTGGGTGCTACCGCGACTATACAAAACGCAGCGCAAGAATTGCACCTAGAACGTTTCGTCAGTTTAATTTTTTGGCGTTAACACTCGGTAGAATCGCTGAAAACGCGCTGCACAATGCGTGCAGACCGCAGTGCATATAGCAGTGCATAACGCGTATGCACGCATTTTGTGGTAGTTTTGAGCAGGCAGAATGTTAACAGAGCGCGCGGTCAGGCAAGCGCCTGTTGAACTTCACCGCCAGCGCTCGCATAGTTCATCAAATCTTAGCAGGGGCGCAGATGAGCACGACACGTAACATTCGCACATGGGCCGACTTCGAGACCGCGCGCAAGGCCGGAGAGGTGACCCCCGCCGAGCAGGAACTTGTTGCCGCCTGCAAAGAGGGGCGCGAGTGTGTGCTCGGAGACGGAGCGCGCCCAAACGAGGCCGGTATCGAGCACGACATCGGTGCCGACCTGCTGCGCTATCTGATCACCGGCGGCTGCAAGGATTGCGACTTGCACGACTGGGGCGTGCAGCTCAAAGGCGCCTACGTGAGCGCGCCACTTGATCTGAGTTTTGCAACGACTGTCGGCATCACCAAGCTGCGCGCGTGCACCTTTGCCGAGCCCATTCAGGCGCTGCAATGCAGTTTCGAGTTTCTCAATCTGTCAGGCAGTTATTGCACGGGGCTTAACGCCCAAGGCGCGCGGGTAAGAGGCGGCGTGTTTCTCAGCAACGGCTTTACCGTCAAGGGCCGTGTTAGTGTCAGCAGTGCCACTATCGAGGGCGCATTGAACTGCTCCAAAGGCACCTTCCACAACAGCGACGGCAAAGCCTTCAATGCTCAGAAGTGTCGGGCGGGCTCGCTGATCTGGCGCGGGGTTGTCAGTGTCAAAGGCAGTGTGAGCTTTGACGGCGCCACGATCGAAGACCTCGCCGATGATATGGAAAGCTGGGGCTTGCCCGACAAGCTGCGCCTCAACGGGTTTACCTATACGACAATTCACGGCCCTACAGACGAAAGCCTGCGCCTTGGCTGGCTGGCGAAAAGCCAGGAAGGGCGGCGCGCTTTTCAGCCGCAACCCTACGAACAGCTGGCCTATGTTCTTAAGCGCATGGGCCACACCCGCGAAGCGCGGCATGTGCAATACGCCAAAGAATGCAAGCTAGCTGTATCGCAGCGCGACGAGATCTGGCTTGAGCGCAAGGTGAGCACGGCAAAGGGCTGGCGCGGGGTGTTGGCGCGACAGGCGCAAGACGGCTGGCACTGGCTTCGCGACATCGCCTCGGCGGTGAAGCATGCCGCGCTTTCGCTGATCGTCGGATACGGCTATCTGCCAGCGCGCTCTTTGGTTTTGGCGGTTGTTATGATTGCCAGTGCAGCGCTGTTTTACAGCTATGTCTGGGTCAATGGCGGCATGGTGCCCAACACGCCGGTTGTGCTCAACTCTCCGAGCTGGGCAGCGGCGATGGAAGAGCGTCCCAGCGCCCCTGCGCGGCTTTGGGCCAAGGGCGAGATCGGGCAGCACTACGAGACCTTCTTCTCGCCAACCTATGCAGCTGATGTGTTCATCCCGCTGATCGACTTTGGCCAAGAGACTGCATGGGCTCCGACCACAGCAACGAAGCTTGGCACTTTTGCCTGGGCGATGGCTTGGTTGCTCAAGGGGTTTGGCTGGATCGTTACAGCGCTTGGCGCGGCGGCGATCACGGGGATCATCCGGCGGGATTAGAGCAATGCGGGTTACTCCGAAGGGGATGGCGTGAGCGGTATGCGCCCGTCTTCTTCGAGCACGAACACATCACGGCCCTCGATTGCGACAGTCGTCAGCGCCCGCCCGAACCCTGCACCGCTGTCAATGTTGACACGGTTGCCCATGTGCTCGGGGGCATCAACAGCTGTGTGGCCGTGAACGACAAGGTGCTCATGTGGTTCCTCAAAGTTGAGGAACGCGTCGCGGATCCAGATCAGGTCATCTTCTGACTGCCACTTGAGCGGAAGCTTGGGTTGGATGCCCGCATGCACGAACACGCAGTCGCCCTCCTGCGCATAGAGCGGCAAAGAGGCCAGAAAGCTGCGGTGCTCTTCCGGCACAGCTTCAAGTGCGAGCGGGCGCAGCTCGGCTTCCGGCAGTGTTGCGTCAATGCCGTAGGAGGCCAGCGTTGTCAGCCCGCCGAGACGCTCGTGGAGCCATGTGAAGTCAGGGCGCATCTTGGGATGGGAAATGATACCGGTGCGCATGAAGTTCTCGAACATGCGGTCATGGTTGCCCAAAAGCACTGTCCAGTTGCGGCCTGCGTTGATGCCATTCATCAAAGTGTCGATCACACCGCGGCTGTCAGGCCCACGATCGACCAGATCCCCAAGGCTGATAACGCGCGCATCAGGGCCGCCGTCCATTTCGATAAGCGAAAGGGCATCGAGCAGCAGCTCATGCTGGCCATGAATATCACCGATGGCGTAGATTGTTTCGCTCATGGGGAGTGAATATACCTTAGCGCATGGCTGTCAGGTTGGCGACAAGCATGCTGCGTTTCTTGGCCATTTGCTCTTCGATTTTGTGCGCCAGGTCAGCCTCGTGGCCACTGGCGATCACGGCTTTGGCGGTGTCGTTCATCTCACGGTGGGTGCGCTTGGCAGCATCGAGCATTGCGGTGCGGAAGATATCACGGATCTTTTGTTGGTCGGCTTCTGACATGTCGTCAGGAAACGATGTGTCGAGTTCTTCAGACACGCGCTTGATAAGTCGTTCGAGGTTCATACTTCTGTCTCCCGTTTGCAGCCTGTTTGCCGCGTTTTCCCTAACGTATGGTGAAAACGCCCTAAGGGCTATCAAAGTCGGGGTTGCAAAGCGGGCCTATGGCTTAAGTGCAACAAAGGCCCGCTGGATTTGCTTTAGTTTACGTCAAACTCAAGCGTCTTGATTTGGGTGAACATGCCCGTTGCTTCAAGCTTGTCGAGCACGGCCTGTTTTGGCTGCGCATCAAGGTAAAGCAGTGCGATCGCCTCGCCGCCTGCGCCTGCACGGCCAAGCGTAAAGTTGGCAATGTTAACGCCCTCCGCCCCCATAGTATTGCCGAGCGCACCGATGATACCGGGGACATCTTCGTTGGTTGTATAGAGCATATGGCGGCCAACCTCGGCGTCGATATTGATGCCTTTGATCTGGATAAACCGCGGCTTGCCGTCGCTAAACACTGTGCCACCGATCGAGCGTTCGCGCATCTCGGTGACGACGGTGACTTTAACGTAGCCTTCAAACGCGCCTGACTTGTCCTGGCTCGTGGTCGAGATTTTCACGCCGCGCTCTTTGGCAATTACAGGCGCGCTCACCATGTTCACATCGGGGTTAACCGACTTCATGATGCCGGCCACAACAGAGCAGTTGAGCGCTTCGAGGTTCATCTCGCTCGCGACACCATCATAGAGGATGTTGATGGCTTTGATCGGCTCGTCTGTAAGCTGACCGATGAAGTTACCAAGATGTGCCGAGAGACTGATCCATGGGCCCATAACTTTGGCTTCTTCCGCAGTCACACTGGGCATGTTGAGAGCGTTCTCAACCGCGCCGGTGAGCAGGTAGTTTGACATTTGGTCAGCCACTTGCAGCGCCACGTTTTCTTGCGCTTCGGTCGTTGCCGCGCCGAGGTGCGGTGTGCAGACAACATTGGGCAGGCCAAACAGCGGGTTCTCGGTTGCTGGTTCTTTGGCGAAGACGTCAAACGCCGCTCCGGCAACATGGCCCGACTTGAGCGCATCCGCGAGGGCTTCTTCATCAACCAAGCCACCGCGCGCACAGTTGATGATGCGCACGCCCTTTTTGGTTTTCGCAATATTCTCGCGGCTGAGAATGTTCTTTGTCTGCTCGGTGAAAGGCACGTGTAGGGTGATGAAGTCGGCGCGCTCAAGCAGCTCATCAAGCTCGACTTTCTCGACCTGCATTTTGTCGGCCTTTTCCTCGGACAGGAAAGGATCAAACGCGATGACTTTCATCTTCAACCCGCGCGCGCGGTCACAGACGATTCCGCCGATGTTACCCGCACCAATAACGCCGAGGGTTTTGTTGGTCAGCTCGGTGCCCATGAACTTCGACTTTTCCCATTTGCCAGCATGCGTAGACGCGCTCGCTTCAGGGATCTGACGCGCCACAGCGAACATCATCGCGATGGCGTGTTCGGCTGTGGTGATCATATTGCCGAAGGGCGTGTTCATGACGATCACACCTTTCTGAGAGGCGGCGTCTTTGTCGATGTTGTCGGTGCCGATGCCCGCGCGGGCGATGACTTTGAGCTTGTCGGCCGCGGCGAGGATCGTCGGTGTTACGCGTGTGGCAGAGCGAATGGCGAGGCCGTCATAGTTGCCGATGATTTCGGCCAGTTTGTCTTTGTCTTTGCCAAGGTCAGGCATGAAGTCGACATCAATCCCGCGGTCGCGGAAAATCTGAACGGCGGTTTCTGAGAGTTTGTCGGATACGAGAACTTTAGGTGCCATGATGATGGTCCTTTTGAAAATTTGGGAAAATTTGGGCGCGCTTATGCGTTGATTTCGGCTTCAAAAGCCCATGCGAGCCAAGGCAGCATCGCAGCTATATCGGCTGTTTCTACCGTGCCACCGCACCAAACCCGAAGGCCTGCGGGTGCATCGCGGTATGCGCCAACGTCCAAAGCGACGCCTTCAGTTTCGAGACGCTTTGCAACCGCTTTCGCGAAAGCAGCGCCGTCAGTGATGCGTGCATCATTGAACTTAAGGCAAACCGATGTGTTCGAGCGCGTGGCTGGATCATCCGCGAGGTTTTCGATCCAGTCATGCTGCTCGCAGAAATCCCAGATCGCGCCAGCGTTGGCGTCAGCGCGTTTGATAAGGCCCTTAAGCCCGCCAACCGAGCGCGCCCAGTCAAGTGCTACGAGGTAATCTTCCACCGCCAGCATTGACGGTGTGTTAATCGTCGCACCCTCAAAGATGCCGTCGATCAGCTTGCCGCCTTTGGTGAGGCGGAAGATTTTCGGGAGGGGCCATGCAGGCGCATAGCTCTCTAGGCGTGCAACAGCGCGGGGGCTGAGGATGATCATGCCATGCGCTGCCTCGCCGCCGAGCACTTTCTGCCAAGAGAATGTCGTCACATCGAGCTTGTCCCAAGGCAAGTCCATCGCGAAGGCGGCTGATGTCGCATCGCAGATAGTCAGGCCTTCGCGGCGCGCTGGTATCGCGTCACCGTTTGGCATGCGCACACCGGATGTCGTGCCATTCCATGTGAACACAACGTCGCGGTTGTAATCGAGTGCTGCCATGTCAACGATCTGGCCATAGTCAGCTGTTAGCACCTTGGCGTCGAGCTTGAGTTGTTTCACAACGTCAGTCACCCAGCCAGCGCCGAAGCTTTCCCATGCGGTCATGGTCACAGGGCGCTCACCGAGCAGGTTCCACATTGCCATTTCCATAGCACCGGTGTCGGAGGCGGGAACAATGCCGATCTTGTAATCAGCTGGAACGCCGAGCAGCTCGCGCGTTTCTTCGATCGCCGCTTTCAGCTTGGCTTTACCAGTAGCTGCGCGGTGCGAGCGGCCCAAGGGCGCATCAGCAAGCTTTGCGAGTTCAAATGTGGGGATTTTGGCGCAAGGGCCAGAAGAGAAACGCGGGTTTGCCGGCCGCGATGCCGGTTGTTGAGTAGCCATCAATGCTATCCTTACAGATAAATGCCCTTCGTTGGGGAAGGGTGTCCCAGTTGCGTGGCTAAACTGCGCGACGGGCTTTCACAACCGTAGAAATGGCGCTATCACGCCGCATAAGCCATAATTTGCGACAGAAATGACTACGATCGGAAACTTCCCTCATGTTCACTGCTACGTTGTTAACCCCTCCGAAAGACCCTTCGCTTGAGGCGGCACTGGTCGAAAACCTGCGCAACGCATGGGGCGGAGGCGAGGCGCATTGGCTTGCTCTTGGCGAGGCGGCGGAGTTCGAGATGGCAGAAATGCCTGACAACCAGTGGGAAGTTTGGGCCGATTTGCAAAGCGCTGGTGTTGACTTGGTGGTGCAACCTTCCGAGGGGCGGCGCAAGCGCATGTTACTCGCGGATATGGACAGCACCATGATTGAACAAGAGTGCATCGACGAGCTGGCTGAGGAGGCTGGTGTCGGGGCCTATGTGAAAGATATCACCGCCAAAGCAATGAATGGTGAGCTTGATTTTGACGGAGCGCTCAAGGAGCGCGTGGCGCTGCTGAAAGGCTTGCCCGAGAGCATCATTGGTAAGGTGCTGGCAGAGCGTATCAGCCTCATGCCCGGCGCGCGTGAGTTACTGACGACGATGAAAGCCAACGGTGCCTATGCGGCGCTGGTGTCGGGCGGGTTCACGGCGTTTACAGGCCATGTCGCGGGTACACTCGGGTTTGATGAAAACCGCGCGAATACGCTTGTTGTTGCATCTGGCAAGCTCACTGGAGAGGTCGGAATGCCGATACTCGGGCGCGAGGCCAAGGTGCAGGCGCTAGAAGAGATCACCGCCAAACTCGGCATAACGGCGCGAGATGTGCTTGCAGTTGGCGACGGCGCGAACGACCTCGGAATGTTGACGCTTGCGGGCAGCGGTGTCGCGCTTCATGCCAAGCCAAGCGTGGCAGCGGAGTGCAACATCAGGATCAACCACGGTGACTTGACGGCGCTGCTATTTGTGCAGGGTTATGCGCGCTCCGAGTTTATGAGCTAAGCCAAGCCACAAGCGCCAATCAGAAACCTGTATGCGCTTGCGCATTCCTTTTGGACAAGCTTGGTGAACAAACGAAAACGGGGCCGCGTGATGCAGCCCCGTTTCGTGTTTTACCAGGTTGAGAGCCTTACGCTTTCCAACCGATTCTCGCGGGATCATATTCAAACGCGATGTGGTGTTCGCCGCCTGCCAAGCCTTCTTTGGTGTGGTTGAAGAGCGAACGCCAGTATGGCTGGATCGTCACAGCGTCATCCTGCAACATCTTCTCGCCTTTCACCATCAGCATTTTGCGCTTTTCCACATCAGGGGTCGCAAGCGCCTCTGTCAGCAGAGCATCAAACTCTTCGTTGGCATAGCCAAACTCGTTCCACGCTTCACCCGAGCGATAGGCAAGTGCCCAGATCTGAACGCCAAGCGGGCGCGGGTTCCAGTTGGTTGAGCTGAACGGATATTTTGTCCAGTCATTCCAGAACGTCGAACCCGGAAGAACCGTGCGCTTCACGTTGAAGCCCGCGTCGCGCAGCTGGGCTGCAACGGCGTCTGTCGTGTTCTTGCGCCAAGCATCGTCGATCGAGAGGATCTCGAGCTCAAAATCCGCCATGCCCGACTCGTCAAGCAGGGCTTTTGCTGCTGCCGGGTCAAATTTTGGCATGCCAACATCAACATACTCAGGGTGTGACGGCCCAACGTGGTGGTTAGCCGCCACAACGCCGCGGCTTTCATAGCCAAGCTCGAGCAACACGTTGTTGTCGACAGCCATCGAGATCGCCTGACGGAACTTTTTGTTGGCATAGGGCTGCTGGCCGTCAACTTCGGCAAGCTGGTTTGGCCGGATAACGATTGTCGCAGAGGTAACAACTTCGTGCTGCATCCAGCCGTCCATCGTGCCCATGATGTCGATGAAATCGCCATCGACAGAGTAGAGCATATCAACTTCGTCGGCTTCGGCCGCGGCAACCCATGCTGACGGGTCTGTGCCGTAGTCGATGAACTCGAAACGGTCTGCCCAAGCGCCGTTGCCTTTGTTCCACCAGTGATCGTCATTTTTGACGAGCACACCTTTTACGCCAACTTCAAGGCTTTCAGGCAAGTAAGGGCCGGTGCCGATCGGGTTTGACAGCATTTCGTCGACACTAAAGGTGCTGTGTACGATCGCCGCTGGGTAGTCGGCCATGCCAGCAACAAGTGAAATATCAGGCGCAGGCAAGTTCAGTTTAACAGTGTGACTGTCGACAACTTCGATCGCGCCCTCAGCAGCTTTGCCTGAAGCTTCGTCGATCAGCACAGCCATGCGACCAGCCATAGAGTTGCCTTCAACGGATTTTTCACACCAGCCAGCAATGTTGCGCGCAACATCTTCGGCGGTAAAGTCGTCACCATTGTTCCACTTTACACCTTTGCGAACATGCAGAGTATAAACTGTCGCATCATCGTTCACGTCCCAGCTTTCGAGCAGGACAGGTGAAAACGAGCCATCGTTGTTCCACTTTACGAGATACTCAAGCCAGCCACGCGAAAAGTTGGCAATTTGTGACCAGTCATAGGTGCGCGGATCTTTCAGGGCGCGCACTTCTTGCTCCATGCGCACAGTGCCGCCCATCTTCATTTTCGCTTCGTCAGCCATTGCCGGAGCGGCCATGCCAAGCATTCCGTAGGCTGTCGCGGCAGTCGCCCCGAAGGTGCTCGCCATAGCGATGAACTCGCGGCGGCTCACTTCGTCGGTGCCAACCGTTGCTGCCTGATCAGTGATGACCTTTGACATCGGTTTACCGGTGCGTGTGAAAAACTTCATGTGTATCTCCCATAGGCGTTGTCGCCCTTCGTTTCATTTGCCGCCATTACAGGCGGTATCTACGGCTCGTCCGTAGACAGTCATCTATGACCCTAAGCGCGGTTTTCCGATCCGGCAAGCCCGTCTGCCAGAGGAGACCACCCTCTCAGCCGATGTAAGGCGGTGTATTGCTTGTGTTTTCAAACTGTTCTTCGGCTTTCACATCAAGGCCGAAGCGCGATCAAAATGTCGTTATAAACCACTTAAGCGCCGCTTTCAGCCCTCAACTGCAGCATCACTCCGTGTGATCGCCATTAGGTTGTGAGTGTGCGCCCTTTTGGTGCACGCGCCCCTCTACCTGCATCACACCTCCTATTGCCCGTCTATTGACCGTCGCAACAATCCGTTTTCGCCCCTGAAACCGCTCAGCCTGTGGAGAATCACTTGTCCAAACGGCTTGACGTTTGCCCCTGTTCACCCGACATCAAGGAGAGCACCAACCTGACCAGCCCCCGGAGCCCGGAGAAATACATGCCACCACGCAACGACGCAGCCTTAGAGTTTCTAAAAACCCGCCGTTCGCGGCCAGCCAAAACGCTGCAAGCCCCCGGCCCAAGCCGCGCCGAGCTTGAAGCCCTGCTTGAAATTGCCGCGCGCGTGCCTGACCACGGCAAACTGGAGCCGTGGCGCTTTGTTGTCATTGAGGGCGCAGCTATGCCGAAACTTGCAGATGCCGCCGAGCAGGCCTCCGCGAATGCTGGAGAAGACGCTGAGAAAACCGCCAAAGCCCGCGCCCAGTTTGACATGGGCACTTGCGCTGTTGCGGTTGTTGTTTCTCCCGTTCCTTCCGAAAAGGTGCCCGAAATCGAGCAGGTATATTCTGCTGGAGCGGTCTGCCTGTCGCTTGTGAATGCGGCCTTGGCCTCGGGCTGGGGCGCGAACTGGTTGTCGGGCGCGCCAAGCCACGACCGCGGCTTTGTTGAAGGTGCCTTGGGGCTGGCTGCACATGAGAGCATCGCAGGTTTTATTCATATCGCCACAGAAACCGCTCCAGCGCCCGAGCGACCGCGCCCAGACGTGAAAGCGAAAACAACATGGGTATGATCTTTACGTCTTTCTTTGCTGCCATCAGCCAGCTTGGTGATGCGCGCTTTCTGAAGGTGCTTGCGCTCGGTGTTGCGCTCACTTTAGCGCTGCTTGTCGGAGCCTATGCAGCTCTATTGTGGGTCATCGAAGCGATGGTTGGCCCTGAGGCCTACATCCCCCTGATCGGCGAAGTCACCTGGCTGAATGACTTGCTCTCAGGGGCGTCATTCATTTTTATGATGGTGTTGTCGATCTTCCTGATGGTGCCGGTTGCTTCGACGATCACCTCGATGTTTCTTGATGACGTCGCCAAGGCCGTAGAAGATGTGCACTATCCCGAGTTGCCGCCAATCCCCCGCGCCAGTTTCGGTGACTCGCTGCGCGATACGCTCAACTTTCTGGGCATACTGATCGGGGCCAACATTCTTGCGCTGATCCTATATGCGATGTTCGCACCGTTCGCGCTGTTCATTTTCTGGGGGCTGAACGGCTTTTTGCTCGGGCGTGAATATTTCACCCTCGCCGCCATGCGCCGTCTTGGCCGCGCAGGGGCTGTGCAGCTGCGCCGCAAACATTTCATTACTATCTGGTTCGCGGGCATCCTGATGGCCGCACCACTCAGCATCCCGTTGGTCAACCTGTTTGTGCCGATCCTAGGCGCGGCAACGTTTACGCACCTGTTTCACCAGCTTCAGCGGCAGGGTCCATCCGGTTGAACCAGTCTAGATCACGCACTGTGATTGTGCCGCTGGTCACGATGTAGAAGATCACCGCCCAGAGCGTCGCCGCGATAAGCGAGGTGATGATCGCCTTGGGCTTGAGGTTGTGCTCGACTGGTGCGCCAGCCTGCGTGCCCGGCTCGATCTCGCCAACATCGCCTTGCGTTTTGAGCCGGATGGGAATGATCATCAGGAACGTCACGAACCACAAAACCGCATAAAGCACGATGGCTGATGTAATACCCATGGCTCAGACCTGCTCTAGCTCAACGAGGCAACCGTTAAAGTCTTTGGGGTGCAGGAACAGCACCGGTTTGCCATGTGCGCCGATCTTTGGCTCACCCGTGCCCAAAACGCGCGCGCCATCGGCCTTGAGTTTGTCACGCGCGACGAGGATGTCGTCGACTTCATAGCAGATGTGGTGGATGCCGCCTGCGGGGTTCTTGTCGAGAAATCCCTGAATAGGGCTGCCCTCGCCCAAAGGATAGAGCAGCTCGATCTTGGTGTTCGGCAGTTCGATGAACACAACGGTGACCCCGTGGTCAGGCTCATCCTGCGGTGCGCCGACATCAGCGCCAAGGGTGCCGGCATATTGAGCGATGGCTGCATCAAGATCTGGAACAGCGATTGCAACGTGGTTCAGGCGACCGATCATGGTTTTCTCCAATTGGTTTTCCCGCTTATGGCCCGTCAAAGCGCCGCCCGCAAGAATACTTGAGGTCGCACCCTCTTGGTTAACCTCTCGTTAGGGCTGGATGCGTAAAGTTTTCTGAATATCTGCTAATTCTGCCAAAAGGAGCTGCCTACATGGACGACTTCACCGAACTGACATTACAAACCAACCCGACTGCCGCGCGCCCTCTCTTGGGGCTAACAGTGCTTGTTGTTGAAGACAGCCGCTATGCCTGCGAGGCCATGCGCTTGTTGTGTCTACGCTCGGGGGCCCGCATCAGGCGGGCAGATTGCATCGCCTCGGCAAGACGGCATTTGCAGGTTTATCGCCCGTCGGTGATCATGATCGACTTGGGCCTGCCTGACGGCTCGGGGCTCGACTTGATCAAAGAACTGGCACAGGCCACGCCCAAGATTGATGTTATCATCGGCATTTCGGGTGAAGACCAGCTTGAAACCAAAGCACTAGAAGCTGGAGCACATAGCTTTATGGCCAAGCCGATTGATAGCATTGGCACATTTCAGCAAACCGTTCTGGCGCATTTGCCCAAGGAGCGTTGCCCCAGCGGACCACGCGTTGTTGTGAATGAAACCGTGCGCCCTGATCCGCTCTCGTTCAACGATGATCTGACACATGTCGCCAACCTGATCAGCGATGGCCACGAGCCTGTTGCTCTTGGGTATCTGGCACAATTTGTGACGGGCGTTGCCAAGAGTGCCCATGATCACGCCCTCGCCGCTGCCGGAGAAGAGCTTGCCCGCGCCCATACAGGCGACAAGCCCACCGCCCAAAGCATCGCCAAACTTGCGGGGATGATACAAGAGCGTCTGGAACGGCCGATCGCGATATGACCGGTGCAGTCGCCAACACGCAATCACCCCAGCAGCGGCCACAAAGCGCCACATTCTCTGGCGATACAGACCTTCAGAAAGCAGGCTAGAGTCTGCAAGGAGGAAGAATATGGAAACGTTTTTTCAGAGATTCGTAAGCGAAGAAAAAGGCGCTGTTACAGTTGACTGGGTTGTTCTGGTTGCTGGCGTGCTGTCACTTTGTGCCGCCGTTTTTGGCGCAGTTCAAACTGGTGCTATCGACCTGACAGACAACACAGGTGAATATCTTGAAGAGTTTGAGCCTTTCACGGGTTAACCTTGACTAGGCAAGTAACCCCGGATCATTTCCCAGCTCAAGGCCGGGGAAGATCGTTGTTTCGAGCAGGCGCTTATCAAAGCCGAATAGCTCACGCATAAGCCAGCCTGAGTAGGCCCGCACATCGCGGGTCGGCATCAGATCACGCCGCTGATAGAGACTGGCCTCGTCGAGCCCCGGCCAGTCTGTCCAAACACGTTTGCCGCGCAAGGCACCGCCTGACATCACCATCAAACCGCCAGTTCCGTGGTCGGAACCGCCGTTGCCGTTGAGCTTTGCTGTGCGGCCAAACTCTGTCATCGCAACCACCGCAGTCTTGCCCCAGACTTCAGTTCCGAGCTCGTTTTTGAGGGTGCTCACCACGTCACCCAACCGGTTGAGCGGGCGCAACAAGGCGCGGTCTTGTTTGGCGTGCGTGTCCCACCCGTTGAGAGAAAACGCGGCAATGCGGCTGTCCTGACGCAGCTTTCCAGCGGCAAATTGTGCGATCTGCTTGTGGCCCCCGCCCTTGCCTGCTTTCGCAGCGTTGGTTGACATCATGCCCATCGCTTCATCTGCGCTCTCGCCGCTCATGCCGATACCTTCGGCACCGTCGGTTTCGTCAGACAGCACTGTCGCCTCGGCAAATGCCTCTGCAAACAGCGGGTCACTTTGCATGACGTGTTCAGCCAACCGAGCGCCCTGTTCGCTTAGCCCGTAAAGCCCCGCGTCGGGGGACCAATTGGCAACCTCTGCCGCGCCCTTCATCAGCAGCATATCGCCGCGGCCCACGGCATAAGCCGTCTCGCTCGTGGTTCCGGCATAGCTTTGCAACAGCCGGTTGAGCCAGCCGTCACGGGCAATTCCGCTTACCGCAGCGCTGCCGGCCTCAAGCAAATCCTGCCCGTCAAAATGCGAACGCTTGTCGCGGTAGGGTGTCGAAACCGCATGCGCAAAACCAAGCTCACCCGCCTGCCAAAGCGGCATCAAGCCTGAAAGAGCGGGGTGCAGAGCAAAGAAACCGTCGAGGTCTTGCGGACTGTCTTTTCCACCCATTTCAGCCTGCGCTGCACGGCCTCGCAGGCTGGAAAAACCGCTGTCGCCATAGGGGCGTACAACGTCGAGCCCGTCCATGCCGCCCCGCAGAATGATCACAACAAGGCGATTGTCCCAGTTGCCACTGGCAAAGGTTACGGGCGTCAGAAACGGGCTTGCGGCAACCGAACAACCGAGACCATGCAGAAAACTGCGGCGCGAAAGGGTGAGCTTGGCCATCGTTACATCCTTTGAAACGCGGGCGAGGCCAGAACCAGCCCCACACCTGTTGCACGGTCTTCGGCGGCACGCGCGGCAAACAGCACCTCGTCGCTCGCCCGTGTTCCGAGCGCACCAACAACAAACTCGCGCGGGTCAGGCAGGCTCGGAGAGAATATCGTCGGAGCGCTCATTGCCCAGCCGACACGCGCCGCAAAGCGCTGAGGTGTGATCCACGCGCTGTCATCTTCGGGCCAGCCGTCAGGCCCGACAGGCTCTTCCCAGGTCTGCCCCATGAGACGCAACGGCACCGCGACAAGCTCGCGAATGCGCTTCCAGTCGTTGACGTTGATCGCCTCGTTCGAGACATTGAGCGCACGCAAGGCCGAGCCGACGAAATCGATCGGTTGCTTCACATTGCCCGGCTCCGGCGACCACGCGGCAGGGTGTTCCAGCAGCGCTTCGGTCATGGCGCCTAGGTTACCGCCGCTGCTGTTATACCGCGCTTCAAGATGCGCGATCAGCATTGGATCGGGCGCGTCGGACACAAAATGCACCGCCAGTTTTGTTGCCAGATGCCGCGCGGTGTCAGGGTGAAGCGCGAGCCGCTCAAGCACAGCATGCACATCAGCAAGCGTGGCGTCACCGCCGCCGTAGTCAACACCGAGAACATGTTCGGCTCCCGGTTGTGCATAGTCGCCCCGAAACTGAAAGCTGCCCTGCGGCGTATAGGTCAGCCCCGTGAGCAGCTCGGCGAGTTCGAATACATCTGTCTGGCTATAGTTGCCATCAACGCCAAGTGTGTGCAGTTCAAGTAATTCTCGCGCAAGGTTTTCGTTCAACCCGCGGCCTTTTTTGCGGCTTGCAGGCAAAAGGCCCACGCGGCTGTCCGGGCCCATCGAGTACTTCTGATCAAGATATTGCAGCATTACGGGCTGCGCCAATACCGCTTTGAGCATATCAGCGAAATTGCCGTTAACATGCGGTCGGATCGCGCTTTCGACATAGGGCGCGCTGGCCCGCTTCATGATGTTGACTTTGCCACGCGCGGTGAAGTGATCGGCCCAGAAAAACGACAGCCGCTCGCGCAGCCCGTCTTGGGTGTGTGCACGCCGCCGCAATGTCTGCCAGAGCCAGCGGTGCTGGGCTTTGCGGGCGCGCCGCTTCTCGACAGCGATTTGCTTTTCGGCTTCTTTGCCCTCGGGCTTTCCGCGGTTTTCACGCCGGAGACGCAACTGCTCTGACATCCGCGCCAAACGCTCTGCAAAGTCTTCATATGGTTCGATTTTGTAGCGCTTTGCGGCTTTGTCTTCCCCACGCAATCGTCGCAACATATCGTCAATGTTGCGCGGCCCACGCAGGCGCGGTGACAGGCCGGTGCCAAAGCGGATTTCGGCGAGGGTGCGATCAAAACTCACGGGGTTGCTCCGGTTTCTCAGAGGAGTTTAGCACAAACGAAACCGCACGCGAGCCTTTCGACACGCGTGCGGTTTTGATCGGCGAAACTGTGCTTTAGTCCTGCGGGATGACGCGCAGGTTAAGCTCCATCAGTTGCTCTGAAAGCGGCTCGTTTGGCGCGTTCATCATCAAGTCTTCGGCGCGCTGGTTCATCGGGAACATGATGACTTCGCGGATGTTTTGCTCATCTGCCAGCAGCATCACCATGCGGTCGATGCCTGCCGCGCAACCGCCGTGGGGCGGGGCGCCGTATTGGAAGGCGTTGACCATACCACCAAAGCGCTTTTCGACTTCATCTTTGCCGTAGCCAGCGATTTCGAAGGCTTTGAACATGATCTCCGGCTTGTGGTTACGGATCGCGCCGGAAACGAGCTCGTAGCCGTTGCAAGCAAGGTCATATTGGTAGCCGAGCACTTCGAGTGGATTGCCCTCAAGCGCTTCCATGCCGCCTTGTGGCATTGAGAACGGGTTGTGTTCAAAGTCGATCTTGCCTGTTTCTTCGTCTTGCTCGTAGATCGGG
Organism: Lentibacter algarum; assembly: GCF_018860975.1. Taxonomy (GTDB): domain Bacteria; phylum Pseudomonadota; class Alphaproteobacteria; order Rhodobacterales; family Rhodobacteraceae; genus Lentibacter; species Lentibacter algarum_A. The sequence goes on along the minus strand of NZ_JAHKQI010000005.1, from coordinate 304,023 downwards.
AAGTCAACGATCCAGCAGAAGGCGAAGCGGTTGGTGTCGGTCAGGCCAAGCTCGTTGCCTATCTCGTTGCGCGCGCGTCCGGCGACGGCTTCAAAGGCTTTGGGTTTGCCGCCAAGGAAGAAGGCCGCGTCGCCGACACCAAGGCCGAGCTGCTGGCGGATCGCCTCGGTGCGCTCGGGGCCGATGTTCTTGGCGAGCGGGCCAGCAGCTTCCATGCCGCCTTCAACTTCGCCGGCTTTCATCTTGGCTTGCGCTTCTTTGACGGTGATGCCGAGTTCTTGCGCCACTGAGTCAGCGGTTTTGTCACGCCAGAAGATGTAGCCCATGCCAGGCAGGCCTTCTTTTTGCGCAAAGGCATTCATGCGGTCGCAGAACTTGCGGCTGCCGCCGGTTGGCGCAGGGATGGCGCGCACTTCGGTGCCTTCTTGCTCCAAGAGTTTGGCAAAGATCGCAAAGCCCGAGCCGCGGAAGTGCTCGGAGCAGTCTTGCATCTTGATCGGATTGCGCAGGTCGGGCTTATCAGAGCCATACCACTTGGCGGCGTCCTTGTAGGAGATCTGCTCCCAGACGGTGTCAACTTTTTTGCCGCCGCCGAACTCTTCAAACACGCCTTGCATGACGGGTTGGATGGTGTCGAACACGTCTTGCTGGGTGACAAAGCTCATCTCAAGGTCGAGCTGGTAGAAGTCGGTTGGTGAGCGGTCGGCGCGCGGGTCTTCGTCGCGAAAGCACGGCGCGATCTGGAAGTATTTGTCAAAGCCGGAAACCATGATCAGCTGTTTGAACTGCTGCGGTGCCTGCGGCAGGGCGTAAAACTTACCGGGGTGCAGACGTGACGGCACGAGGAAGTCGCGCGCGCCTTCCGGGCTGGAGGCGGTGATGATCGGCGTTTGATACTCGCGGAAGTCTTTCTCCCACATGCGCTTGCGGATGGAGGCCACCAGATCAGAACGCAGGTGCATGTTTTTCTGCATCTTCTCGCGGCGCAAGTCGAGGTAGCGATAGCGCAGGCGGGTTTCTTCAGGGTATTCCTGCTCGCCAAACACCATAAGCGGCAGCTCTTCAGCGGCGCCGAGCACTTCGATCTCGCGGATGAACACCTCAATTTCGCCAGTGGGCAGCTTCGGGTTTACCAGATCAGCGTCGCGGGCCTTCACTTCGCCATCAATGCGAATGCAGAACTCGCTGCGCACTTTCTCGACCTCGGCAAAAGCGGCGCTGTCGGGGTCACACAACACCTGCGTGATGCCGTGGGTGTCGCGCAAATCAATGAACAGGATGCCGCCGTGATCGCGGATACGATTGACCCAACCGGAAAGGCGAACGGTTTCGCCAACGTTGGCTTTGGTCAATTCTGCGCAAGTTTGGCTGCGGTAGGCGTGCATGGTGCTATCCTTCAAAGGGGCTTTAGAGCTGCTGTTTAGCTTTGCGCCGGTACACATGTTGAGGGCGGGAAAGTCAAGCCATGTGGTGTTTCATGTGGCCTTAAAGACTCAACAGAGCCAAGATTTTGGCGTTCAACAGCCCCGAAGGCTACAACAAAGCCGAGCCCCGTGCCATAGAGCAGGAAAAAAGCAGGGCAGTATGAACGTGTCACCAACACTCCAGCGTTATCTATATCCGCTTGTCGCATTGGCTTGGATAATCGTTCTTGTTGCGACTTATTGGCAAACGCCTTCGGTTGATCTGACGGCGGTTTACGTTGCCGGCGTTGCCGCCGCAAAGGGCATGCCAGAGGCGATATTTGCCATTCAACCCGACTTTTTGGGCCCCGGCCCCGGCCCTGCTGTTGTTGAAGGCATCAAAGCCGAACTCGGCCTCGTCGGCCACCCGACTGTGCCGTATATCTACCCGCCGATCTGGGCTTGGGTGATAGCCCCGATCACGCAGCTTGTGTCTCAGCCCGTGTTTAGCAAGGCGGTCTTGGTGCTGCATTGCCTGATGCTCGCGGCAACTGTCGGCCTCACATGGCGCATCGTGCGGCCGCCGAAAATGAGCTTTCAAACTTGGGTTTTCTTGGGGTTTCTGGTGTTGTTCACCAGCACGCCCGCGCACCACGCGATTGTTTATAACCAGCCACAGATCACCACGATCTTCCTTGTTGCACTGGCGTTTGAGCGCTACCGCTCGGGGTTTTTCATCCTTGCTGGTGGCATTCTGGCTGTCGCGGCGGCGCTCAAGCTCTCACCAGTATTATTGGCGCTGATCTTCCTGCTGGATCGAAACTGGCGCGCTTTGGGCGGCTTTGTTGTTGTCGGCGGCGTACTTGGACTAAGCAGCATCGCCATTGCTGGCTGGCCGATGCACCTCGAGTTTCTGGCGCTGCTGAGCAAGATCAACAAGCTGGTCATATTGCAAAGCGTCAACAACTCACCGGAGATGATCATCTTTCAGATCGCCAGCCTTTTGCAGGGCAAGGAAGTGTTCTGGGAGGCGATGCAAACCGTCACACACCCCGAGCCGTTCTGGTTGAGCAGCCTGATGGCCTTGGTAAAACTCATGGCGCTTGCCTCGCTTATCCTGATGCGCCCACGTCTTGTGCCGGGAACGGCCGTGCCTGTGTTGCTGCTTGGCTTTTCGCTGGCGACAGCGCTGTTTGGGCCCGTCTCGTGGAGTCACTCTTTCCTGCTGCCGCTTTTGCTGATGCCGACGTTGTTTCACCTCGTCTCAAGGCGGAGCGCATGGGTGCTGATCATCACGATTTTGCTGCTGCAGTGTTCCCCAGCTTACGTCGTTTACGTCAGTCTCAGCAGCGCCTTGTATGTCACAAGCCTAATAGGCGTTCTATGCTATCTTGGACTACTCATAGTGCTGGTCGCAACGGTTCTGCGTGCGGTGCGCTTTGAACCCGAGGTGCCGTTACACTACCGCAAATAGGCCGAGCTTGTTGCGCAAGAACCAGAACAAGCCCAGCATGAACACCACCGAAAACACCCCGTCGACCGCGTAGTGCCAGCCGAGCTGAACCGAGAGCATCTGATAGAGCGCCACAATGCCAATGGGCAAAGCAAAGGCCGCTATCAAAAGAGGCCACTGCAAGGTTGCGCTCTTTTGTGAGAACTCCTTCAGGCGATCAGCCAGATAGAGCCCGCAAACCGTCGCCATACCAACATGCACGGACGGAAAGGCCGAAATGCCGCTGCTGATAATTCTGTTCTCGTCGTCGTAAGCCTTCCAAAGGTGATCACGCATAAACATCAGACTTTCGCCATTGCTCTTGTAGAGATGTGCAAAATGTTCGGCGTAGAGAGGCGCGTCGGCGTGCCCTAGCTTTTCAAGGAAGATCGGCCCCACGGACATAAACGAAAGGGCAAAGGCATGACCCAAGATAAGCCAGCACGCGGCCCAGAGCAGAATGAACGCTTTGCGGCGCTCCTCGTTTTTGTCGACCAAACACAGCAGTGCTGGAAAGTAGAGCGCAAACGGCAACCAGTAGTTAAAGTAAACACTCAACATGCCGTTGGTCGAAAACCCTGACAGAAAGCTATAAGGCCCCGACAGGCCCAAGCTTCTGTCCAACGCAACAAAAGCAGAATCAGCCCAGAAAGGCGATATCATCGACAGGTGGTTTTTAACCAAGCCGAAGGTAGCGACAAAGACTGTTGCACACATGATCGACAGGAGTAACTCGAATTTTACTTGCTGCAGATGCCGCCGGATACGTGTCAGCACAAGCGCGACAACAACAGTCAGAACGATCAGCCACACAGGCATATACCACTGCACATGATCCATGAAACTACTCAAAGAGCGCACGCTCATTTGAAACAGCGTAGAGACGCTCCCACCAACAGCGAACAGGAACAAAGCACCCGCACTGAAATAGACTAGCGTGATCAAGCCAAAGAGATTTTTTGCAGAAACATCTCGATACCACTGGCTCAAACGTTGCCCCACAGCTTGATTCTTTTTCGCAAATGCTATGGTTGATGTTGAGTCTGACATGCTCAATCGCCTCTATCGGTTTACTGCTCTACCTTAAAGTGACCGAGTTTCTCGGCTTAAGTTTGCTCGGTTTGTGGCCATTTTATGAAGACATCAAGTAAGTGCCCCTTGCGCTTCCCTGCTCCACAGCTATAACCCACGACTGTTTGCGCGCACCTGCCAGATTGCCAGCCGGTGTGCCGTTCTGCAGCGAAATGATGGGGGCCACCATGCCGAAGAGAAATGATATCAAGTCGATCATGATCATCGGAGCGGGGCCTATTATTATCGGCCAAGCTTGCGAGTTTGACTACTCCGGTGCGCAGGCCTGTAAGGCGCTCAAAGAAGAGGGTTACCGCGTTATTCTGGTGAACTCGAACCCGGCCACCATCATGACCGACCCCGAACTTGCTGACGCAACATATATCGAGCCGATCACGCCCGAAGTTGTTGCCAAGATTATCGAAAAAGAACGCCCCGACGCGCTGTTGCCAACGATGGGCGGGCAAACTGGCCTCAACACCTCGCTGGCGCTTGAAGAGATGGGCGTACTTGAGAAGTTCAACGTCGAGATGATCGGCGCTACGCGCGATGCGATCGAGATGGCGGAAGACCGCAAGCTGTTCCGCGAGGCTATGGATCGCCTTGGCATTGAAAACCCGAAAGCGACAATTGTGACGGCGCCTGAGGGCGATCTTGATGAAGGTGTCAGAATTGCGCTCGAGTCGCTTGAAGAGATCGGCCTACCCGCGATCATCCGGCCTGCCTTTACGATGGGCGGCACCGGCGGCGGCGTGGCGTATAACCGCGAAGATTATGTGCACTTCTGCCGCACGGGCATGGACGCATCACCGGTGAACCAGATCCTGGTTGATGAGTCGCTGCTCGGTTGGAAAGAGTTCGAGATGGAAGTCGTCCGCGACAAGGCCGACAACGCGATCATCATCTGCGCGATTGAAAACATCGACCCGATGGGAGTTCACACCGGCGACAGCATTACCGTCGCGCCTGCCCTGACTCTGACTGACAAAGAGTACCAGATCATGCGCAACGGCAGCATCGCTGTGCTGCGCGAGATCGGCGTGGAAACCGGCGGCTCTAACGTGCAATGGGCGATCAACCCTGCCGATGGGCGTATGGTTGTCATCGAGATGAACCCGCGGGTGTCGCGCTCGTCGGCTTTGGCCTCCAAGGCGACAGGCTTCCCGATTGCCAAGATCGCCGCGAAGCTCGCAGTCGGCTACACGCTTGACGAGCTTGACAACGACATCACCAAAGTCACGCCGGCGAGCTTTGAGCCGAGCATTGACTATGTTGTCACCAAGATCCCCAAGTTTGCGTTCGAGAAGTTCCCCGGCTCGGAGCCTTACCTGACGACAGCGATGAAGTCGGTTGGCGAAGTCATGGCGATTGGCCGCACCATCCACGAGAGCTTGCAAAAGGCGCTGGCGAGCATGGAATCAGGCCTCACAGGCTTTGACGAAGTCGAGATTGAAGGCGCACCAGACAAGGCCGCTGTTATCAAAGCCATCAGCCAACAAACACCAGACCGTATGCGCACCATTGCGCAGGCGATGCGGCATGGCCTAAGCGATGACGACATTCACGCAACAACGATGTTTGACCGGTGGTTCCTTGCCCGCATCCGCGAGATCGTGGAAGCCGAGGAAGTTGTGCGCGCCGAAGGCTTGCCACAGGATGAGCAAGGCCTGCGTAAACTCAAGATGCTTGGCTTCACCGACGCGCGCCTTGGCACGCTGACAGGCTTCTCGGAAAACGATGTTCGCAAGGCGCGCCACGCAAAAGGTGTGACCGCTGTGTTCAAACGCATCGACACTTGCGCGGGCGAGTTTGAAGCGCAGACGCCTTACATGTATTCAACCTACGAAGTGCCGATGATGGGCGATGTCGAGTGTGAAGCGCGGCCTTCTGATCGCAAGAAAGTTGTGATCCTCGGCGGCGGGCCAAACCGCATTGGCCAAGGCATCGAGTTTGATTACTGCTGCTGTCACGCCTGCTACGCGCTGGCGGATGTTGGCTATGAAACCATCATGATCAACTGCAACCCCGAGACAGTTTCAACAGACTACGACACCTCTGACCGCTTGTATTTCGAGCCGCTGACATTTGAGCACGTCATGGAAGTGCTGCGGGTTGAGCAAGAAAACGGCACATTGCATGGTGTCATCGTTCAGTTCGGCGGACAGACGCCGCTGAAGATTGCGCAAGCGCTGCAAGACGAGGGCATTCCCATCCTTGGCACCACGCCAGATGCGATTGACCTCGCCGAAGACCGCGAGCGCTTTCAGGCTCTGGTCAACCAGCTCGGCCTTAAGCAACCCAAGAACGGCATTGCCAGCACCGACGCGCAAGCCCTTGCGATTGCAGAAGAGATCGGCTTCCCGCTGGTTATCCGGCCCTCATATGTGCTTGGCGGACGCGCGATGGAGATCGTCCGCGATATGGCCCAGCTTGAGCGCTACATCTCGGAGGCGGTTGTTGTCTCAGGCGATAGCCCTGTGCTGCTAGACAGCTACCTCGCAGGTGCGATCGAGCTTGATGTTGACGCGTTGAGTGATGGCAAGACCGTGCATATTGCTGGGGTGATGGAGCACATCGAAGAGGCTGGCGTGCACTCAGGCGATTCTGCGTCGTCGCTACCGCCGCACTCGCTGAGCGCCGACATCATCAAAGAGATCGAAGAGCAGACAGTTGCCCTCGCGCTGGCGCTGGAGGTCAAAGGCCTCTGCAACGTGCAGTTCGCGGTGCAAAACGACGTGATTTACCTCATCGAAGTGAACCCGCGCGCCTCGCGCACCGTGCCGTTTGTGGCCAAGGCGACTGACAGCGCAATTGCTTCAATCGCGGCACGCCTCATGGCTGGTGAGCCGATGAGCAACTTCCCCGAGCGCGCGCCCTACCCTGTTGATGCCCTGCCCGGCACGATCAAAAACACTGATCAAATGTCTTTGGCGAACCCAAATATGCCTTGGTTTAGCGTCAAGGAAGTGGTGCTGCCTTTCGCGCGCTTCCCTGGTGTTGACACTCTCTTGGGGCCAGAAATGCGCTCGACAGGGGAAGTTATGGGCTGGGATCGTTCCTTCCCGCTCGCGTTTTTGAAGGCGCAAATGGGCGCGGGCACCGAGCTGCCGCATAAAGGCCGCGTGTTCTTCTCGATCAAAGACAGCGACAAAACGGAGCAGCTGGTCGAGACCGCGCAGATCTTGGTTGATCTTGGCTTTAGCATCACCGCGACTGGTGGCACTGCGAGCTTCCTTGAAGAGCACGGCATCAGCTGTAGCGTTGTCAAAAAGGTCTACGAGGGGCGGCCAAACGTGGTTGATATGCTCAAGGACGGCGACATTCAGCTGTTGATGAACACCACAGAAGGTGCTGCCGCGGTAGAAGACAGCCGTGAAATCCGATCGGTCGCGCTCTATGATCGCATCCCGTATTTCACCACTGCCGCAGGAGCGCACTCCGCAGCTCTCGCCATGAAAGCCCGCAAAGAGGGTGACTTTGCGGTGACGAGCTTGCAGGGGTAAACCCTGTGACAGACGCCTACAACCCGCCCGACACGCCGCTTGATGTGCTGCATGAAGACCATGAGTTGATCCTTGTGAACAAGCCTTCGGGGCTGCTGTCAGTGCCCGGCAGGGGAGAGCATCTGGCCGATTGCCTGATCGCGCGGGTGCAGGCGGCGTTTCCGGGTGCGCTCTTGGTGCATCGCTTAGACCGCGACACATCAGGTGTGATGGTTTTTGCGGCGAGCCGACATGCGCAGCGGCACTTGGGCCTGCAGTTTGAAAAACGGCAGGTGAAGAAAACATATGTCGCGCGGGTGTCAGGACGGCTGGAGCCAAAAGACGGCACAGTTGACTTACCGCTGATCGTTGACTGGGAAAACCGGCCTCGGCAGATGGTCTGTCACGAGACAGGCAAACAGGCTGTGACCGACTGGAAAGTGCTCAAGTCCAGTGACATCGAGAGCCGCGTGAAGCTGTTCCCAAAGACCGGCAGAAGCCACCAACTGCGCGTGCATATGCTCGCCTTGGGGCATCCGATACTGGGTGATCCGTTTTACGCCACGGGGGCTGCGCTCGCGCATGAGCGCTTGATGCTCCACGCTGAAGAGCTGCGCCTTCGCCACCCCGATGGCGGCAAAGGCCTGCGGTTTTATGTGAAGGCGCCCTTTTAGTAAGGACGCCCTCACTCAGATCTTAGTTTGCGTCGGTTGACCAACCGGAGACAGCTTTGACTTCAAGGAAATCTTCCAAGCCATACTTGCCGCCTTCACGGCCATTGCCTGACTGCTTCATGCCGCCAAAGGGCGAGCCTGCCGCGCGGCCCTTGCCGTTCATCTCGACCATGCCAGAACGCAAGCTGCGCGCCATGCGGTTGAGGCGTGCACCGTCTTGGGTTTGCACATAGTTGGTCAGGCCATAGACCGTGTCATTGGCCAACTCTACGGCTTCTTCCTCGGTGTCAAACGGCGTCATCGCCAGCACGGGGCCAAAAATCTCTTCGCGCGAGATTGTCATGTCAGGCGTGACATCGGCAAAGACCGTAGGGCGCACGTAGAAGCCTTTGTTGAGGCCTTCAGGCCGGCCAACACCACCCGCAACAAGGCGCGCGCCTTCGTCGATACCTTTTTGAATGAGGTCTTGGATTTTGCCCCACTGCACTTCGTTCACCACGGGGCCAATGTGACGCCCGCTTTCGCTTGCAGGGCCAACTGTTACAGCCTTGGCAACAGCCGCGGCGTCTTCAACCGCTTGGTCATAGACTTCACGCTGCACAAACATACGGCTCGGGGCGTTACAGCTTTGGCCGGTGTTGTTCATCATGTGCAATACACCGCGCTTAACGGCCTTTTCGTCGGCGTCGGCGAAGATCACGTTGGCACCCTTACCGCCCAGCTCGAGGCTGACGCGCTTGAGGGTGTCGGCGGCTGATTTGGAGATCAGCGTGCCAGCGCGAGACGAGCCGGTAAAGCTGACCATGTCGACATCTTTATGCGAAGTAAGCTGGCTGCCCACGCCAACACCGTCGCCGTTTACAAGGTTGAACACACCTTTGGGAAAGCCGGCTTCGTCCATCATCTCGGCAAAGAGCATCGCGTCGAGCGGTGTCTCTTCCGAGGGCTTGAGAACCATGGTGCAACCCGCAATTGCCGCGGCGCCAACCTTGAGCGTGACTTGGTTCATCGGCCAGTTCCAAGGCGTGATCAGCGCAGCAACGCCAACGGCCTCGTGAATGATACGGTCGTTGGGGGCATCGGCGTTAAGCGCGTGCTCGAACTCAAAGTTCTTCGCGGCATTGATAAAACCGCTCAAATGCCAACTGCCAGCACCAACTTGTGACGACGAGGCCATGTCAATCGGTGCGCCCATTTCCTGCGAGATCGTAGCACCCATTTCGGAAGCACGGGCTTGATAGACTTCAAGCAATTTTTCGACCTTGGCAATGCGCTCTTCAACCGGCGTTGCCATCCACGCTGGCAGCGCGGCTTTTGCGGCGGCAACTGCGGCGTCGGTGTCGGCTTGCCCACCAAGCGCGATAACCGCAAAAGGCTCTTCTGTTGTCGGATCAATCACTTGGTAGTCACGGCCTTCAGCTGCGTCGACCCATGCTCCGTTGATGTAAAACTGGCGGTTCTCGATCATCTTATTTCTCCCAAAGATTTGGGGCACTTTGTCACCCCTCGCAGAATGCCGCAAGTCACCCTTTTAGTTAGGCTTGCGCATGAATACATGTAGGGTGTGAATTAGAATTTTCGCAACTCGAACCCTAAAAGAGGAGCCAACTATGGGCCTGCGCATCAATGACACTGTTCCGAATTTCACCGCTGAAACCGACCAAGGCAGCATCAAGTTTCACGACTGGATCGGCGACAGCTGGGCTGTTCTGTTCTCGCATCCGAAGGACTTTACCCCAGTTTGCACAACCGAGTTCGGCGCTGTAGCGCAGCTTGCCGACGAGTGGGAAAAACGCGGTACGAAGGTGATCGGCCTGTCTGTGGACAGCGTTGAAGAGCACCACGGATGGAAGAAAGACATCGAAAGCTATGCCGGTGCCAAGGCCGGTTTCCCGATCATCGCCGACCAAGACCTCGCGGTTTCCAAGGCGTTTGACATGCTACCAGCCGAGGCCTACTTGCCCGACGGTCGCACCGCTGCCGACAGCGCCTCTGTGCGCTCGGTTTTCATTATCGGGCCAGACAAGCAGCTGAAGCTGTCGATGACCTACCCGATGACAGTTGGCCGCAACTTCGCCGAAGTTCTGCGCGCCCTCGACGGGTTGCAGATGTCGGGCAAAGGTGTTGCGACACCAGCAAACTGGGTGCCGGGTGAAGACGTGATCATCCCGCCGACAGTTTCCAACGACGACGCAAAAGCGAAGTTTGGCGAGTTTGAAACTGTCTTCCCCTACTTGCGCAAAACAAAAGCGCCCTCCTAAGAGAGCGCTTTCATTTCGTTCTGGAAAGGCCGCGCCACTCATGCGCGGCCTTTTGTTTTAGTCAGCGTCAAGCATACCTGAACGGAACAAGACGCCTGCTGCGACTGCGCCAATGATCGGAGCAACAATGAACAACCAAAGCTGAGCTATTGCTGTGCCGCCTTCAAACAAGGCTGGCCCGATCGAACGCGCAGGGTTAACCGAGACACCAGTGATCTTGATGCCGACGAGGTGAATAACCACCAGTGTCAGGCCAATCGCCAGACCGGCGATAGCGGCGGGTGCTTTTTCACCGGTTGAGCCAAGGATAACGACCATAAAGAGGAACGTTGCCACAACTTCAAACACAAATGCCGAGGCCATGTTGTATTCACCAAGGTAGCCCGCGCCCCAGCCGTTTTGGCCAAGTCCGCCTGTGTAGCCAGCAGAGCCCGAAGCGATGATTTTGAGCACCAGTGCGGCGACGATCGCACCAGCAACCTGCGCGATGATGTATTGAATGGCTTCACCCATTTGCATACGGCCCGAGGCGACGGCGCCCAGCGAAACCGCCGGGTTGATGTGGCAACCGGAAACTGGCCCGATGCCATAGGCCATGCCAATAAGTGCGAGACCGAAGGCGAAGGAGATCCCCGCAAGGCCGATGCCGGTTGTGCCGTCAGCGCCTGCGATTACGGCTGCGCCACAGCCAAGCAGCACGAGTGTAAACGTGCCGATGAATTCTGCTGTCATTTTTTTCATTGTTACTGTCCCTTTTTAACGATGTCCTGTCATCGCATAGGCAGTATTGTCCGTAACGGGGAAGAAACAAAGAGTTTTAGCCCATTGGCGCTGTCACCAGGGGATCAGTGCCAAAGTGATGATCGGGAAGGCAACCAGAATTGCCACGCGAACGAGATCGGAAGCGACAAAATAGGTCACCGCCTTATAGGTTTCGACCATCGGTGTTTTACGGTCCATCGCGTTGATAACAAACAGGTTCATCCCGACTGGTGGGGTGATCAGCCCGACTTCGACGACGATCAGCACCAGAATGCCAAACCAGATTGCCACTTGTTCGGTGTTGACCCGTGCCAACGCGCCTTTGGAAACACCCCTCAGGCCAAGCTCGCGGGTCTGTTCGCGGGTTAGCTCCACTCCCTGCGCGAGGGTTTCCTGCGCATTTTGCAGTATGTCAGGGGCAAGGTCAGCACCGGATTTGACCAACTCTGCCAGTCGCGCGCCTTGCAAGTCGGCCATGCTGACAAAGTCGAACTCAAGTCCCTGCATAACCGGCCAGAAGATCGGGATTGTCAGCAGGATCATTGACAGGCTGTCCATCAGACAGCCGAGCAACAGGTAGAACACAAGGATCAGAACCAGCACCAGCCATGGGCTGAAGCCTTGCTCGACCACAAAGGAAGCGATCTCTTGCGGCACTTGGGTGAGAGCAAGAAAGCCGTTGTAGAACGCCGCGCCAAGGATGATGAAAAAGATCATCGCTGTTGAGCGCGCTGTAACGATAAAGCTCTCGGACAATGTGGCAAGCGTCAGCCCACCACCGAGCCACGCAATAAGGCCAGTGCCAAACGCGCCCACAGCCGCGCCTTCAGTCGGTGTGAATACACCGCGGTAGATACCGCCGACGACGAGCGCGAAGACCAGCAGAACAGGCCAAACATCAAGCAATGCGCGGAAACGCTCAATGTAGGGCATGCGTTCACGAGTGCCTGCTGAATTCGGATTGATGCGCACATATATCGAGATCGCGACGATATAGCCGAGGGCTGCGAGGATGCCAGGGATGAAAGCCGCCAGAAACAGCTTGGCGATGTTTTGCTCGGTGAGGATCGCGTAGATCACAAGCACGACGGAGGGCGGAATGAGAATGCCAAGCGTGCCGCCTGCCGCCAGTGTCGCAGTTGAAAAGCCGCCGGAATAGCCGTAGCGACGCAACTCAGGCAAAGCAACGCGGCTCATGGTTGCCGCAGTCGCCAGTGAACTGCCGCAGATTGCGCCGAAGCCGGCACAGGCCCCAACAGCCGCCATAGCCACACCGCCTTTGCGGTGTCCAAGCCAGCTTTCAGCTGCTTTGAACAGCGCTTGTGACATGCCGCCTAGTGTCGCGAAATGCCCCATCAGAAGAAACATTGGAATAATGCTCAGCGAGTAGCTTGAGAAGGTTCCGAATGTCTCGGATTTGAGCCGCGCGAAGGGAATGTTCGTATCACCCGTGACAAGCACAAGCCCGACAAGGCCAGCAAGAAACATCGCCAGCCCGATAGGCACACGCAGGAAGATCAGGCCAAGGAGAGCCGGAAACGACAGGGCTCCGATTGCAATATCGCTCAATGGTCTGCTCCTGCTTCTGTCGGTAAAATTGCCTGCCCTTGCGCCAGTTCGCCGACCCGCATGAGGCCAACATAGACCGCGACCACGGCCGCGATAATCGCACCCACAAGACTAAGCGCATAGGCGCGCCAGATCGGGAACTCTAGCAGTAGCGTTGTTTGTCCGGTGTTAAACTTGCTGAGTGTGCCCGCATAAAGCTGCACTGCGATCAGCACCATGATTGCGGCAAAAACGACGCCAGTGATTGCTGCGAGAACTCGGTTGCTTCGCGCCGACATTCTTGAAGTGAAAATATCAACCGTGGCGTGGCCGCCGGTAAGATGACAGAGCGGCAGGAAAGCAAAAATTGCAAAAGCTATGCCGGCTTCGATAAGCTCGAAGTCGCCGTTGATTGCACCGATACCAACATCAAGCAGCCAGTTAGAAAACCCGGGCGCGATGCTTTGCATCCAGTCGTCGTGCAAAAAACTGTTAAGGTTGCGCCCGACGACGGAAAGGCAGGTGAGCAATATGAGAGCTGTCAGCATCACGCCGCCCAAATAGGCCATTGCCCGCGACAGGATCATCATCATTCGGTACATAGTGCTCTCCGGCGGCATGGGGCAAAAAGGGCCACCGCTACATGTGCAGTGGCCCTGATCTGTGGAGTTTACTTGCTTGCGGCGTGTTCGGCCATAAGCGCTTTAGCTTCGTCGATGAGCGCTTGCCCGTCGATACCTTTGCTCTCCATATCGGCCAACCAAGCCTCAACAACCGGCTTTGCTGTCTCGGCCCAAACGGCAGACTCTTCTGCAGTCAAAGTTGTGATCTCATTGCCGTTGTCGACAGCTGCTTCGCGTGAAGGCGTGTCAAACGCTTGCATCTTCGTGCCCGCAAACACAGAGAACTCAAGGCCCGAGTTTTTGTCGATAACCGCTTTCAGATCATCTGACAGGCCATTGTAGGCGTCGTTGTTCATCGCCAAGACAAAAGTCACGGTGTAAAGCGCGGGGCCGGTGAACTCGGTGTGGTAGTCTACCAGTTCAGGCACTTTCAACGAACCGGTCACTTCCCAAGGGATAACCGTCGCGTCGATCACACCTTTTGAGAGCGCTTCCGGGATCGCCGGAACCGGCATGCCCACTGGCTCGGCGCCAACAGATGTCAGCAACGCGTTAACCTGCCGTGACGGGCCGCGCACTTTGAGGCCGCTCATGTCTGCTGGTGTTTTCACAGGCTCGCTTGAGTGGATAACCCCGGGGCCGTGAACCCATGTGCCAAGGATGTGCACATCCTTGAAGCTGTCGCGCATGTGTTTGTCATACATCTTCCAGTAAGCGTATGAGGCGTCACCTGCGTCGGTCATCATGAACGGAAGCTCGAACACTTCTGTATGCGGGAAGCGGCCCGGCGTGTAGCCAACCACTGTCCAGACGATGTCAGCAATCCCGTCAACCGCTTGGTCAAGAAGTTCAGGCGGCTTGCCACCAAGTTGCATGCTTGGGAAATGATCAATCTTGATGCGACCGCCTGAGTCCTTTTCGACGTTAGCCGCCCAGACATCCAGGACGTGCTTTGGCACGTTGGCTTGCGCTGGCAAGAACTGGTGCATTTTAAGCGTTACTTCTTGCGCAAATGCGCCTGTGGCAGTCATAGCCGCAAATGCAGCCCCCGTCAGCGCACCTGTCAGCGCAGTCATTACTGTTCTACGTGTTGTCATGGTTTCCTCCCTTAGACATCCGTTATGGACGATCTTGTAATGTGATCGCCCGACAAAAGCAGATCGGGCGAGCATGGTCACCCACTTTTTCTGCAAATTTCGTAACCATCTAGTGTTTTGTTAACTTTTTTCCGCCTTGTAGGCGACCATTGTTAGCAGTTCATATTCGGCAACCGGCTCATTTTCTTGGTTGGTTAGACGCACATGCCAACGCACCTCGCCATAGTCATCATTGCGCGGGGTCTTATGCTTGACAGTAAGTGCAACTTTGATGCTATCGCCCGCCTCAACCGGCTTCATAAAGCGTAGGTTATCAAGCCCCGTGTTCGCCAGAACCGGCCCCTCGTTTGGCTCAACAAACATACCGGCTGCGAAGGAAAGTAAGAGATAACCGTGCGCAACGCGTCCGGGGAAGAACGGGTTTCGCTCTGCCGCTGCCTGATCCATGTGAGCATAGAAATTGTCGCCCGTGAACTCGGCGAAATGCTCGATGTCTTCCATGCTTATGAGGCGCGGTTCAGTGTGCAGGGTTTGACCAAGCGAAAGCTCGCCAAAGTGCTGCGTAAACGGGTGCTGTGGCTTGCTCGGCTGTGCCGCGTTTGGCACCCAGCGGCCCGTGACGCTTGTGAGGATATCAGGGCTACCCTGAATAGCCGTGCGCTGCATAAAGTGCTTCACACCGCGAATGCCGCCGAGTTCCTCACCACCGCCAGCACGCCCCGGGCCACCATGCACCATATGCGGCATAGGCGCGCCGTGGCCTGTGCTTTCGTTCATGCTGTCACGGTTGTTGATGTAAAGCCTACCGTGGAAAGCACCAGAACCGAGCGCAACTTCACGGGCGACGTTGTTGTCATGGGTGATCAGCGACGCGACAAGGCTGCCCTGCCCTTTGTTTGCAAGCTGCACAGCATGCGCCACATCGCGATAGCCCATGATCGTGGAAACAGGGCCGAATGCCTCGGTGTTGTGGATGTTTTGCGCAGCGTCCGGGTTTGCGCAGTGAAACAACATCGGTGAGACGAAGGCGCCGTTTTCACAGCCGTTGCCGATGGTATCAACCGTATCACTGCCAAACACCCGTTCGGCTTCACTTCCAATAAGTGAAGCCTTTTCAAGCACATCAGCTTTCTGGCTTGTCGAGACAAGCGCGCCCATGCGCACACCCTCGGCTTGCGGATCACCGACCGTGACTTTGGCAAGCTGCTCTGACAAAGCCTCAATCACTGGCTGCACCAACCCGTCAGGGGCGATGATGCGGCGAATGGCGGTGCATTTCTGGCCCGCCTTGGTTGTCATTTCACGCGTCGCTTCCTTGATGAACAGCGCAAACTCCGGGGTGTCGGGCGTGGCGTCGGGGCCAAGGATCGACGCATTGAGACTGTCTTGCTCGGCGGTAAAACGCACGCCGTTTTGCATCAGGTTGGCGTTGCCGCGCAGCTTCATCGCGGTGTCGGCAGAGCCGGTGAAGGTCACCGCGTCTTGGCAATTGAGCATATCGAGCGTGTTGCCGATTCCGCCTGTGACGAGCTGCAAAGCACCCTCCGGCAAGAGGCCGCTCTCTAGCATCATCCGCACACAGAGCTCGGTGACATAACAACTGACAGTCGCGGGTTTAACCACCGACGGCACACCAGCAAGCAAGCTCGGCGCGACTTTTTCAAGCATCCCCCAAACGGGGAAGTTGAAGGCGTTGATATGCACCGCGACGCCTTGCAGCGGGGTGTAGATATGCTGGCCAAGGAAGGTGCCGTTGCGGCTGAGGTGCTCGATGTCGCCGTCAACATAGACGTGATCATCCGGCATCTCGCGACGGCCCTTTGAGGCGTAGACAAACATCGTGCCGATGCCGCCGTCGATATCAACAAGGTGGTCTTTTTGCGTAGCACCCGTGGCGAAGGAAATGTCATAAAGCTCTTGCTTGCGGGTGCTCAGGTAAGCGGCCAGAGCCTTGAGCATGCGAGCGCGATCATGAAAGGTCATCGCCCGTAGTGCCGGCCCGCCTTTGGAGCGGCCAAACTCAAGCATCGCGGCATAATCAAGCCCGTCATTACCAGCCCGCGCAAACACCTCACCCGTTACTGCATTGGCGATGTTGCGTGCCCCGGTGCCTGGGCTAACCCACTCTCCATGCACAAAGCTCTGAATGTCTTGCTGGCTCATTTCGGTCTCCCCCCGATTCGCCATTTAATATTGACCGACCGGTTGGTTTATGCAAGCCTTCTCGGAAACAACCAATGTCTTGGGAGGGGCGTTTTGATGACAGTCTTGGTGGAGGACCACGGCAACTGGGTTGAAATTACGCTCAACCGTCCAGACCGCATGAACAGCTTTAACGAGGTTATGCACGGAGAGATGCGTGCCGCTTTGAGCGCAGCCAAAGCCAGGCGCGCGGTGCTCATCACTGGCGCTGGTCGTGGTTTTTGCGCGGGGCAGGATTTGGGTGATCGTGACCCTTCAAAGATGGACGGCCCACCCGACCTCGGCAAAACTGTGCGCGACTTTTGGGCGCCGCTTGTGCGCCAGATCCGAACCTTGGAGATGCCTGTGGTTTGCGCGGTGAACGGCGTTGCGGCGGGGGCCGGATCTTCACTAGCGCTCAACTGTGACATGGTGTTCGCCGCTGAATCAGCGCGCTTCATCCAGTCTTTCGCTAAGGTCGGCTTGATCCCTGACACCGGCGGCAGCTGGCAGCTCACACGCCTGCTCGGCCCCGCCCGTGCGCGCGGGTTGGCCATGACAGCCGACCCCTTGAGCGCCACACAAGCGGCAGATTGGGGTCTGATCTGGAAGGCTGTGCCAGACGATGAGCTGATGAACGAAGCCCGTGCCACGACAGCGAAGCTCGCCGATGGGCCGACCTTTGGCCTGGCCAGCACCAAACGCGCCATCGACGCCGCCGCGACCAACACTTTGGACGAACAGTTGGAGCTTGAGGCCGACCTGATGAAAGCCTGTGGCGAGAGCGCGGACTATGCCGAAGGTGTTGCTGCTTTCCTCGGCAAAAGAGCACCGGAGTATCAGGGCAAATGAAGAGCATCGCAGAACGATCAGCCGAAGCCATGTGGGAAGGCGACGAAGCCTCAAAGTGGCTCGGTTTTGAAATAGCCTCCGTTAGCGAAGGCGCAGCGACGCTTGAGATGACGGTCGAGAAACACCACTGCAACGGCCACGGAATGTGCCACGGCGGCATCACTTTTGCCCTTGCCGACAGCGCCTTTGCCTTTGCGTGCAACTCGCGTAACCAAGCCACTGTTGCGCAGCAAAATGCCATCACCTACCTCGCCCCCGGCGCGCTCGGTGACAGGCTCACAGCCACGGCACGCGAGGTGAGCCTAACAGGACGCTCAGGCATCTATGACGTCACCGTCAGCACCGGAGCCGGAACAGTTATCGCCGAGTTTCGCGGCCATTCGCGCGCGATCAAAGGCCAGCTATTTGAGGACAAGACATGAAAGACCTAACACCAAGCCGCGACAGCCTTGACCCAATCGAGATCGCCAGCCGAGACGAGATACAGGCGCTGCAACTTGAGCGCATGAAGTGGTCGCTCAAGCATGCCTACGACAACGTGCCGATGTACAAAAAGCGCTTTGATGAGGCGGGGGTGCACCCTGATGATCTCAAAGACCTCAAAGACCTCGCGAAGTTCCCGTTCACCTACAAGAACGACCTGCGCGACAACTACCCCTTTGGCCTGAGCGCTGTGCCGCGTGAAAAGCTAGCGCGCATTCATGCCTCGTCAGGCACCACAGGCAAGCCGACTGTCGTTGTTTACACCAAAAACGACATCGACGTTTGGGCCGACACTTTGGCGCGCAGCCTGCGGGCTTCGGGGCTTAAGGCCGGCGACACGGTGCACAACGCATACGGTTACGGGCTGTTCACAGGTGGTCTCGGCGCGCATTACGGCATCGAAAAACTCGGCGCGACTGTGGTGCCGATGGGCGGCGGGCAGACCGAAAAACAAGTTGGTCTGATCACCGATTTCGAGCCAAAAGGCATCATGGTGACGCCATCCTACATGCTCAACATCCTCGAAGGCTTTCACAAAGCGGGGATAGATCCGCGAAGTTCCTCACTGCAAGTCGGCATCTTTGGCGCCGAGCCTTGGACCAACGCCATGCGCCTTGAAGTCGAAGAGGCCTTTGATATGCACGCTGTCGACATCTACGGGCTAAGCGAGATCATGGGGCCGGGTGTTGCCAACGAGTGCGTCGAGACCAAAGACGGACTGCATGTTTGGGAGGATCACTACTACCCCGAGATCATCAACCCCGCGACAGGTGAAGTTGTTGAAGACGGCGAGGAAGGCGAGCTGGTGTTCACCACACTGACCAAGGAAGGCATGCCGATGATCCGCTATCGCACCCGCGATCTGACGCGCTTGTTGCCTGGCACCGCGCGCAGCATGCGGCGGATGGAGAAGATCACCGGCCGCTCTGATGACATGATCATCCTGCGCGGTGTGAACGTGTTTCCGACCCAGATCGAAGAGCAGGTTATGGCGACAGGTGGCCTCGCGCCCTACTTCCAGATCGAGCTTTATAAATCAGGCCGGATGGATGCGATGCGGGTGTTGGTTGAGGCTGATGCACGAACCGCTGACGAGTTGTCAAAAACCGCCGCCGCACGGATGCTGACCAAACACATCAAAGATATGGTCGGGGTTTCGACAGAGGTTGTCGTCGGTGATCCCGGCTCTGTTGCACGCTCGCAAGGCAAGGCTGTGCGCGTCGTTGACAAGCGCGGGAACTAAGCCGTGGCCCGCAGCATTGCACATGACTATGGCGACAAACGCCAAGCTATCTTGCGCACCGCGGCACGGCTGTTTGCCGATGAAGGCTATGGCCGCGCGTCGATGTCACTTGTGGCTCAGAGCTGCGGGATATCGAAGGCCAATATCTACCACTACTACCCGAGCAAAGACGCGCTGCTGTTTGATATCCTGGAGAGCCACCTGCGCGAGTTGCGCGACCGCATTGTTGGCTTGCAGTTTGTGAGCGACGACCCGCGCGAACAACTCCGCGAGATCATCACCGAAGTGCTGCTAACCTATCAAGGCGCCGATGCCGAACATGATGTAATGCTGAGCGCCATGCAGGCGCTGCCGGACGACAAACAAGCCGTACTGCACGGCTACCAAAAGGAAGTCACTGCCGCCGGCCGCAACAGGCTTGCGGCGATCTGCCCTGCTGATGTCGGCAACGACCGCGCCAAACTCTGGGCGCTGACGATGTCGATCTTCGGGATGCTGAACTGGCACTACAAGTG
The DNA here is from genome assembly GCF_018860975.1 of Lentibacter algarum. GTDB lineage: Bacteria > Pseudomonadota > Alphaproteobacteria > Rhodobacterales > Rhodobacteraceae > Lentibacter > Lentibacter algarum_A. The sequence continues at coordinate 284,336 of NZ_JAHKQI010000005.1, read as the reverse complement.
GAGCAGCGCGGCAGATGAAGCCCAGCGCCGCGAGTATGCTGACCTGATCAGCGATATGGTGATTGGTGGGGTGGGCAACTTGTAAGCCTTCAACGCAAAAGGCCCCGACATTTCTGCCGAGGCCCCTCGTTTAGCTACAAGAATAAGAAAGACTTAGTCTTCTTTTTTCTCTTTGGCTTCTGGCGCAACTTCTTCGCCGGTTTCCTGATCGACAACTTTCATCGACAGGCGCACCTTGCCGCGATCGTCAAAGCCCAAGAGCTTCACTTTCACGTCTTGGCCCTCTTTCAGAACGTCTGAAGGGTGGTTCAAGCGGCGGTTTTCGATTTGCGAAACGTGCACGAGGCCGTCGCGCTTGCCGAAGAAGTTAACGAAGGCGCCGAAGTCGACGATCTTCACAACTTTACCGTCGTAGACTTTGCCTTCTTCCGGCTCGGCAACGATTGAGTGGATCATGTCGTAGGCCTTCTTGATCGCTTCGCCGTTTGGTGACGCGATCTTGATGATGCCTTCGTCGTTGATGTCAACTTTAGCACCTGACACTTCAACGATTTCACGGATCACTTTACCGCCCGAACCGATCACTTCACGGATCTTGTCGGTTGGAACCTGCATTGTCTCGATGCGTGGCGCGTGGATCGAGAAGTCAGCCGCGCCGGACAGCGCTTTGTTCATCTCGTCAAGGATATGAAGGCGGCCCTCTTTCGCTTGCGCGAGGGCTTTCTCCATGATCTCTGGCGTGATGCCCGCAACTTTGATGTCCATCTGAAGTGACGTGATGCCTTCGGCAGTACCCGCAACTTTGAAGTCCATATCGCCGAGGTGATCTTCGTCACCCAAGATGTCGGTCAGAACCGCGTAAGAGCCGTCTTCCTCAAGAATGAGGCCCATAGCAACACCGGCAACAGCCGCTTTAAGCGGAACACCTGCGTCCATCATAGCGAGCGAGCCGCCACAGACAGAAGCCATAGATGACGAGCCGTTTGACTCGGTGATCTCTGACACCAAACGAACTGTGTAAGGGAAGTCGGTTGCTGCAGGCAGTACCGCCTGAAGCGCGCGCCAAGCCAGCTTACCATGACCAATTTCGCGGCGGCCGGGAGGGCCCACGCGACCAGCTTCACCAACCGAATAGGGAGGGAAGTTGTAGTGCAGCAGGAAGTTTGACTTGAAGTTGCCGTGCAGCGCGTCGATGAATTGCTCATCGTCGCCGGTGCCGAGCGTTGTCACAACGAGGCCTTGCGTTTCACCACGTGTGAAAAGCGCTGAGCCGTGTGTGCGTGGCAGGATGCCTGTTTCGCTGACAATCGGGCGCACGGTGTCGAGGGCACGGCCGTCGATACGCTTGCCGGTTTTGACAACGTCGCCGCGCAGGATGCCCGCTTCGAGCTTCTTCATCGCTGAACCGAGGTTCACGTCATCACGCTGCTCATCGGTGAGAGCCGCCATAACAACTTCACGTGCAGCTGCGACAGCCGTTGTGCGCTCTTGCTTGTCAGTGTTTGCGAAAGCAGCGCGCATGTCTTTCTCGCCAGCTTTTTTCACAGCTTCATAAAGCTCTGAGTAGTCAGCAGGCTGGAAGTCAAACGGCTCTTTCGCAGCGTCTTCGGCCAGATCAATGATGCAGTCGATGACTGGCTGGATGTTGTCGTGGGCAAACTTAACCGCGCCGAGCATTTCTGCTTCGGTCAGCTCATAAGCTTCTGACTCAACCATCATCACCGCGTCTTTGGTACCAGCAACGACAAGATCAAGGCGCTGATCAGGGTTGTTGCGGAGGTCTTGCATGTCATCAACCGTCGGGTTGAGGATATACTCACCGTCTTCAAAGCCAACGCGCGCACAGGCGATCGGGCCCATAAACGGTGCGCCAGAAATTGTCAGAGCCGCTGAAGCCGCGATCATCGCAACCATGTCAGGGTCATTGACGAGATCATGCGAAAGTACGGTGCACATCACCAGAACTTCGTTTTTGAAGCCAGGAACAAACAGCGGGCGAATTGGACGGTCGATAAGACGCGCAGTCAGCGTCTCTTTTTCAGTCGGGCGCGCTTCACGCTTGAAGAAGCCACCAGGGATCTTACCCGCGGCATAGTATTTCTCTTGGTAGTGAACTGTCAGCGGGAAGAAGTCCTGACCCGGCTTTTGCTTCTTGGCAAAAGTCACAGCGGCCATAACCGACGTTTCACCCAATGTGGCGATGACACAGCCATCAGCCTGACGGGCAATCTTGCCCGTTTCGAGTGTCAGCGTTTCTTCGCCCCACTCGATCGATTTCTTAGTTACGTTAAACATATCGTTTCCTTGTAGGAGCACTCACAGGCGTATCCCGTGTCTCCTGTTTGAATGGCGGCCCCATTGCCGCCGGCCCTTAACTATCATGCGTTGAAGCGCCAGAGCCTCGGCACTTCCTTTCAGATGTGGCGGCCATACAGGAGTTTGGGGCGTTTGGAAACAAGGATTTTGTCAAACATCGTGCCGTGTAGAGGGTGTTTTTAACCAGTTGCTAGAATTTCTGTGCAAGACTAGGCAAGTTAACGACGAACCAAGCCATTTTGACCAGACGAGATTATCTCATGCGCCTCCCTTTAGTTCTTCTCTTTACCTTGGTGTTGTCCGGTGCCGCTCAGGCTCAAACATCCGCAAAACCGGTGCCGCGCATCCTTGCGATTGGCGACAGCTACATGGCGTGGCATCGTGGTGTCGAGCAGTCGATCGCGGACATAGCTGCAAAGGAACTCGGCGAGCCGGTGCTAAACCACTCGGTGTCAGGTGCGCGGATCATTTATGGGCTACCAATTTCCGGCGCGATGGGTTTCAAAATCGGAACCCAGTTTCGCGGTGGGCCCTATGACTGGGTGATCGTCACCGGCGGCGGCAACGACTTTATGCTCGGATGTGGCTGCGGCGCTTGCGAGCGGCGCATGGAGCGGCTTGTTTCCAAAGACGGCCGCAAAGGCGAAGTGCCCACATTGGTTGCCAAAATTCGCCAGTCAGGCGCGCGTGTTGTTTTCCTCGGCTACCTGCGCAGCCCCGGTTTCGGCTCTCCGATCGAAAACTGCAAAGACGAAGGCGACATCTATGATGCCCGCCTCAAAGCGCTTTCCAAACGCGACAAAGGCGTCTTTTTCCTTCCGCAAGCAAAACTGGTGCCGAAAGGTGATCTAAGCTTTCACAGCGCCGACAGGATTCATCCTTCGCGCAAGGCCAGTAAGCTGATCGGTGAAGAAATTGCCAGACTCATTCGTAAAGTTGACCGGAGCCGCTAACAAAGGTGTGAACCGGCCTAAGCTTGATCAGGGCAGGCTCTGCCGTTAGGCTTGTAGCAACGCGAAAGGCCAAAAATGCTCCGTATTCTGACACTCGCTGCCGCCCTTTTCGGCCTCTTCTTTGCCGCCCCTGCCAGCGCGGATATCGACGGGTTGCTGGCCTCTGATACCGCGCCCGTCGGGGTGGTGTTCGAGGTGGTGGAAGGTGACGAAAGCGCGCTTAGCTGGGTGTTGCCACGCATAGAGCGCTACTCCAAACGGCTGCGCGACAGGTTCCCTGACGTGAAAATAGCGGTTGTCACCCACGGCAGCGAGCAGTTTGGCCTCACTCAGAACTTTTCCGGCCCGAAAGCACAAAAGATCAGCCGCAAAGCCTTGCAAATGTCGAGCACCGGCACCGAGTTACACGTTTGCGGAGGCCATGCCGCGATGCGAGATGTTCCAGCTTCTGCTTTTCCCGCGCATATCAATGTTGCTGATTCTGGCCCTGAGCAAGTGCGGGCGCTGCGAGCCGAGGGATACGCTCTGGTGCAGATCAGGAAGTAACACAAAGAAAAACCGCGCCTCCTTGCGGGGACGCGGTTGTCATAAATTCTTGCAATCAATCAAGCTTAAAGCGTCTCGCCACTATCTTATGACAGGATCAAAGCGAGGCGCTGCATGACATGCCAGCCTGGTGGGTGCTACGCGCAAAATCTTGAGTTAATTTTACGCGAAACACTTTAGCGGCGGATGCCGAGGCGCTTGATGAGGTCTTGGTAACGCGCTTCGTCTTTGGCTTTTGTATAGTCCAGAAGCTTACGGCGCAGAGCAACCATTTTCAAAAGGCCACGGCGACCGTGGTTGTCTTTTTTGTGGGTTTTGAAGTGCTCAGTCAGCGTTGTGATACGTGATGTAAGGATAGCAACCTGAACTTCAGGTGAGCCTGTATCGCCTTCTTTGGTGGCGAATTCTTTCATCAAACGTGTTTTTTCTTCTACTGTAATCGACATCGGGGTCTCCTTAAAAAAGTGTTTCGTTCGGGCGCGAGCCGGGATGTCGTCCAGCAAGGTCCATGAGAGGTGTTCACCCGAGAGGGGCAGAACAATGCGGCGTATAGGCCGATTCATTTGAAATGAAAAGAAAAACCTTCAAAGGCGGCTCTAAGGCTATGCGCCGAACAGCGTTGCCGCATCGGCGTGCCCCATGATCAGTAGATGATCAAAAGTCACTGGCACTTGAGAGTTTATTGCAGCAACAAGTTCGCCGTTGAGCAGAACATGAGTGACATCTTCATCAAATGCATCGGCGAGAAGCGTAACGTCGGGGTCCGCAGCACCTTCTTCGCCGTCAAAGACAACAATCAAGCGATCATCCTCTGGCGTAAAGTCTTGCACTCGCACCTCTTCTCCGGCTTCGATCCAGTCGCCAACCACAATATCATCGGAGCCAAGGCCTGCTGTCACAACGTCGTTGCTGCCGGCGATAATGTTGTCGTTTCCGGCACCGCCATTCAGGAAATCGGTGCTGCCACCATCGCGACCATCGAGCACGTCGTCACCCGTGCCGCCAAACAGTGTATCTTCGCCCGCGCCCCCTGTTAGGCTGTCGTTATCAAGCCCGCCGTGTAGTGCGTCGTCGCCCGCATCACCCGTGAGCGCATCTTGTCCGCTGCCACCATGCAAAACATCATCGCCAAGACCGCCATCAAGCGTGTCATCATCTTCATGTCCGTAAAGGTCGTCATCATCGGCATCGCCAAACAGCGCGTCTTGGCCTGCGCCACCGTGCAACGAATCCTGACCGAGACCGCCAAACAACTCATCATCACCGTCCGCACCGTAGAGATCATCATCGCCGCTATCACCCTCGACAAAGTCATCGCCGTCATAGCCGTTCATCTGGTCATCACCGCTGGTGCCGCTCATGACATTACCCTCAGCATCGCCAGAGCTGATTTCTCCGATATCGAGACCGGCATCTAGTAAAGCGGACACAGGTGCACTGCTCTCCGAGGGTGTTTCGGGCTGAGCGTCGTCAATGTCTGTAGAGTCATCAAACCCTATAAACACAGTGGCGCCTACAACCGCCATACCCATAAGACCAACAAGGACGAGCATCATCCGACTCCAATAAACCCGACCTATTCATAGGCCGAATCTGACATATTCGTCAAAACTTTAACGTCCAAATGGTTAACGACCGCTTTCGATCTGATCGACAATTTGACCGGCCCACTCGCCGATCACAGGAATAAACTCGATCTGGCCAACCCAGTAAACCAGCATCGACACCAGCAAGGTTGCACCCAGCACCGAGCCAAGACCAAAGAACAACCCGCGCATAAAGTTGAACCCAAGCAACCGCCACAAAGAGTTATGCAGCGTCACAAAGCGGTGCGTGTTGAGGCGCTCTACTTCTTGTGTAAGCCGTTCAACAGCATGTTGCATTTCTTCAGGTGTCTTTTCAGTCATCTTAAAACCGCCCTCAAAACCACAGTTCAGGTTGCTGCGTGTAAGCAATATATAGCGGATGCTTTGGATGGCCAGCTTTTGTCAGGCCGAGGTGTGACACAGGCAAGCCGGTTGCGCGCAGCACGGCTTGCATTGACGCGCCCCTCCCGAGGTGATCACCATGCGCGCCCCAAGCCGCGATGATCTGATCCGCCCAAGCGCAGCCTTCAGCAATGATCCGGTCATTTTCCGGCCCGACAGGCTCGGCAGCGGCGCGCATGTTCTTCGGATCAGTGTCACGCCATGCAAAGATATTGGTCACTTGAAACGCCCCGAATCCAAGCGCTCGCGCCCGTCGCTCACAGCGCTCAACTGTCGGGTCATTTTGCATCTCGGTCGCCGTCGAGGGGTTGAGCATAATGAACAACACGCGGCGGCCCTCAGGCTCCCAGACGCGCGTCAGGCTATAACGATATCGCTCGCAATCCGAGTAAACAGCCGTTGAAGGCGCGTCGCCTTTGGTGTGGGTTCGTTCAATCATCCTGCGTGATCATTCGCGCCAACTGAAAAAGTCAGGGCCAGCTTGCTTAAGCAGCTTCGCCGCCATCTCGCGGCCCATCTTGGCGCCGTCTTCAATGGGGCCAGTAACGTCATCATTGATCGCCTCGCTACCATCGGGGCGCAGCACCTGCCCGCGCAGTCGCAAGTTGCCGCCGTTAAGCTCGGCAAGCGCTGCGATCGGTGTTTCGCAAGAGCCGTCCAGCGCGGCAAGGAAAGCGCGCTCCGCGGCAAGGCGTTGGCCCGTTTCAACATGGTGAATGGCCGCAAGCATATCAGCGACACGCGAGTCGTCGCCGCGCCGTTCAATACCGATAGCCCCCTGTGCCACCGCAGGCAGCATGTCGGTCACTTCAATCGGCGATGCCGGCACTTGCCCGATCATCCCAAGGCGCGTGAGGCCAGCCATAGCAAGGAACGTCGCATCGGCGGTTCCGTCTTCGAGTTTCTTCAAGCGTGTCTGCACATTGCCGCGAAACTCGACCAAGTTTAGATCAGGCCGCCCCTGAGCAAGCTGCGCGCGGCGGCGCAGGCTAGACGAGCCCATCACAGCCCCTTCAGGCACATCGCCCAGCGCGCCGTATTTGAGCGAAACGAACGCATCGCGCACGTCTTCACGCGGCAGATAGGTGTCGAGCAGTAAGCCAGTCGGTTGCAACGTCGGCATGTCTTTCATCGAATGCACTGCAATATCGATGCCGCCGCTCAAAAGCTGCTCTTCGATCTCTTTGGTAAACAGCCCCTTACCGCCGAGCTCCTTGAGCGGTTTGTCTTTTGCAATTAGCGCTGCGTCGTCGCCTGTGGTCTTTATCACCACGACTTCAAAGGCCTCTTGCGGCAAGTCAAACGCCACTGACAAGCGTTCGCGCGTTTCGTAAGCCTGTGCCAATGCCAGCGGCGAGCCGCGTGTGCCTATCTTGAGCGGGGAAGCGGGTGTTGGGAGTTCTTTAACCATACCCTCGTTTAAGCGCGGCTGATTGCCCTGACAAGCTCCTCATGCTTGACATCTTGCCTCAGTCAAGGGACGACAACCGCAACACCTCAGGAGAGACACATGACACAGCAAAAGAAAATCCTGCGCGCTTTGGCCGGAGAAACGCTACCGACACCGCCAATCTGGATGATGCGGCAAGCTGGTCGCTACCTCCCTGAATACCGCGCAACACGGGCGCAGGCGGGTGATTTTCTGAAGCTCTGCTACAATCCCGAGCTGGCCTGTGAAGTGACCATGCAACCCATCCGCCGCTATGGTTTTGACGCCGCGATCTTGTTTGCCGACATCCTCTTGGTGCCGCAAGCGCTTGGAGCTGACCTCTGGTTTGTCACCGGCGAAGGCCCGCGGCTTTCGACCATCACCGACAAAGCAGGCTTTGACGCGCTCAAGCCCGCCGATGCGATCCATGAACACCTGTCGCCGATCTACGAGACCGTCAAGCTGCTGCGCAAGGAGCTACCCGACGACACAGCCCTCATCGGCTTTGCTGGTGCGCCTTGGACAGTCGCGACATATATGATCGCCGGACAAGGCACCCCCGACCAAGGCCCAGCGCATGCGCTCAAAGATGGCAACCGCGAGGTGTTTGAAGCACTGCTAGGCCGCATCACCGAGGCCACCGTGAGCTATCTCTCCGAGCAGATCAAAGCCGGGGCCGAAGTGGTGAAGCTGTTTGACAGCTGGGCAGGTTCCTTGATGGGCGACGACTTTATCAACTACGCCGTCAAGCCTGCCGCGCAGATCACTGCAGCGCTCAAAAAACTACACCCTGAAGTGCCGGTCATCGCCTTCCCGCGTGGCGCGGGCGAAAGCTATGTCGGTCTGCACAAAGCCATCGGCGCCGACTGCATCGCGATCGACGATGGTGTCACAGCCGAATGGGCCGCCGCCAACGTGCAAACAGGCGGCTGCGTTCAAGGCAACCTCAAGTCATCACACATGGTGACGGGCGGCGACGCTCTGGTCAGTGAAACCCGCCGCATCGTTGACGCCTTCTCAAACGGCCCACATATCTTCAACCTCGGCCACGGCATCACCCCTGACGCCGACCCGGAAAATGTACAGCTGATGATTGATACTGTTCGCGGCAACTAACTCCGCAAACTTGGTAGCCCGATGCCTGTGCTCTCGAACCCGCCGTCAACGGCAATCACTTGCCCTGTCACGTAGCTGGCTTTGTCCGAGCAGAGGAAGGTGATCACATTGCCGAGCTCGTCTTCCGTGCCGTAGCGGCCAAGCGGGATAGCGTCGTGATAGGCGTCGATGATGTCTTGCGAGTGCACCGCCATCGCCAGTTTGGTGCGTACAGGGCCGGGGCAAACGCAGTTCACACGCACGCCAAACTCGCCCCACTCGGCCGCTTGCTGCTTGGTCATGTGTATCACCGCCGCTTTTGATGTCCCGTAAGCCACGCGCAAAGTTGATGCGCGCAAGCCGCTGATCGAAGCGATGTTCACAACCGCTCCCTTGGCGCGTTTGAGCAAGGGTGCCGCGGCCTGCGACATACGGAATACACCGTCGAGGTTGGTGTCCATAACTGTGCGCCAGCGGGCAAAATCTGTCTCGTCAATCGGGCCAAAGTCGGCCACACCCGCGTTGTTCACCAGCGCGTCGAGTTGCCCTGCCCACTCCGTGACTTCGGCTATGATCGCCCCGACATCTTGACCAACCGACACATCACGGCAAATCGCCTTCACGTTGCTCAGCCCCTCTGCCGCTTTTGCCAATTCGTCGCCGTCACGATCAACCATCGCCACGCGCCAGCCCTCGGCCAGAAACAGCTTTGTGGTTGCAAGTCCAATGCCGCGTGCGGCGCCTGTTACAAGTGCGGTTTTCATCTGTCGTTCTCTCAAATTAGCGGGTCATATGCCCATTGTAACAAGCCTTGCCTCTGGCGTGGACGGCAAAAGATATCGCCGGGATCACAGTTGGCACGGATCTGCCCTGCGTGTCGCGCAAACCCGCGCCAGCGTTTGATCTGCACATCATCAAGTGCCTCAATGCGACGGCCAAGATAGTATCGGCAATACCATTGAAACCAACCACGCGGGTCAGGTTCAAGTATCCAGCCCTTTTTGCGCCATTCTGACAAAGGCTGCCTGCTTTTGATGCCGAAGTAATTGATCGATGGATCAGGCTTGTCCGCAAGCTTTGCCCCCTCAAACCACTCTTCCGGAAGTTCATCGCGGCAATCGTTGCAATATTTGCCCTCAAACACGCCCATCGCCAGCATCTCGGCAGGAGTGTGATGCGGCTCAAAACCCTCGCCAAGCACACCAACGTCCGCTGCAAGCTCATAACTATAGTCGCGCTGCATACTGTCGCTTACCTCAATCACCAGACCGGGCTTATAACTGGCGAGCTTCAAACCCACTTCGCCATTGGCGGCAGGCTCATCAACACTGCGTTGGCGTCATGGCCTGTCTCAAGGCCAAACTTGGTGCCGCGATCATAGACAAGGTTATACTCCGCATAGAGCCCACGGTGCACGAGCTGCGCGTCTTTGTCGGCCTCATTCCAAGGCTGGTGCATACGCTTCTCGGTGAGCGGCACAAAGGCCGGCAGAAACGCCCGCCCGATATCTTGAATGAAGGCAAAGTCTTTGGCCCAGTCGCCGGTGTTGTGATCATCCAGAAAGATGCCGCCAACCCCGCGCGCGCGGTTGCGGTGCGGAATATAAAAGTATTCGTCTGCCCAGGCTTTGAGCCGCGGGTAATTCTCGCTACCGTGCTTGTCGCAATGCTCTTGCTGAACAGCGTGAAAATGCGCGGTGTCCTCGGCATACTCGATACATGGGTTGAGATCAGAGCCGCCCCCAAGCCACCAGCCATGCGGTGTCCAGAACATACGCGTGTTCATATGGACCGCAGGGCTGTGCGGATTTTGCATATGCGCAACGAGGCTAATGCCTGACGCCCAAAAGCGCGGGTCGTCTTTCATCCCCGGCATGCCCTTGCGCGCCATCATAGCCGCCTGCGCACGCTCACCGAGGGTGCCGTAAACCGTCGAGATGTTCACCCCGACTTTCTCAAACACGCGCCCGCCGCGCATGACGCTCATCAGGCCACCGCCCGCATCAGAACCGTCGTCAGCTTTGCGTTTGGTGTCGCTTACCTCAAATGTGCCCAGCGGCGCATCACCGCCAAAACTTGCTTCTAGCCCTTCAAACGCAGCAACAATGTCGTCGCGCAGAGAGCGAAACCAAGCACTGGCCTTGGCTTTTTCTTCAATCATATCACTCATGATACTTCCCTCAGTGAGCAGGTGCCGAGACCGGATCAAGCAGGGTGCGACCGCCGTCAACCGTGAGCACCTGCCCTGTCATGAAGCCCGCACCGTCAGAGGCGAGAAACTGCACCGCTTCCGCAAGCTCTGTCGGGCTGGCGATACGCCCCATAGGCGTGCCTTTCTCGATCACATCGCGAAAGTCGGGGCTTTCCTTGAGCTTCTTTTGCAAGCTCGCGCTCATCACCGAACCCATCGCAACGGCGTTCACTCTGATATGCTTGTCAGCCAAAGCCACGGCCAGCGAGCGTGTCATTTGCTCCAACGCAGCGTTTGAGATCGACAGAGCCATCAACTCGGGGTGCGCACGGTTGGCAAGAATTGACGACAGGTTGATGATCGAACCGCTGGAGCCGGTGCCGTCACCGCCCTCCGCCTGCTTGATCATCCGTTTGGCTATAACCTGGCTCAGCCGCAGTGATGTCATCAGGTTTTGTTGTATCGCCATCTCAACAGCGTCATCATCAGGGTTAAGCGGGTCCGAGCGCAGCACCTGCCGAGAGGCATTCACCAGAATATCAACCCGATCAAACGCATCAATCGTCGCTGAAAGCAGGTTGGTGATTGTCAACTTCTCTCGCAGATCACCCGAGAAAAAGCGGATAGCGCTGTCTTCTTCTTGCTCGCCAACTTCCTTGGCAAGGCGCACATCGTCCATATCGGCGAACATCACATTGGCGCCCTTATCGACGAAATGCCTTGCGATCGCGAGCCCAACGCCGTTAGCAGCGCCTGTGACAATCGCGGTTTTTCCGCTAATCGAAAGCGACATACCGCTCTCCCTCTGTTCGAATCCAACTAGACCTAGCGCAATTTCTCAGCGCTTGCGAGACGGCTTCGCAGCATGCAGAAGCTTAAACCGCGTATTGCCGCCGATCTCTTCAACAAACTTGAACCGCTCACGCAGGATATCCTCATAAGGCAAATGCCGGTTGGCAACCATGTAGAGCTTGCCCATCCCCTTCAGGATGTTCGCAGCCGAGTCGATGAACTGCTGCCCAAGCTCGGGCACACCCTTACGGCCAACATGAAACGGCGGGTTCATCACCACAGTGTCAAAGTTGAACTTCGGCTCCCAGCGCGTCGCATCTGCCCAATGAAACTGCGCGCGCACGTCCGGCAGGTTGCGTTTGGCACAGCTCAGGGCGGCACTACTTGCTTCAACGAGGTGCAGCTCCTCTACGCTCTCGCGTGTCAGAACCGCGCGCGAAAGGTAGCCCCAGCCAGCGCCCAAATCAGCAACATGCTTGCCAAGATTGTCTGGCAAAGCCTCCGCCAAAAGCAGCGAGCCCTCGTCGGCCTTCACAGAAGAAAACACACCCGGAACAGTGAAAAAGCCGGCCTCGTTTTCTCCGCCCTCGCCCTGCTCCGCCCAGTCGGCCAAGGCCTCCGCAGTGACGTCACAAGCAAACACCTTGCCATGCGCCTTGCTGTAAGCAGCAGTGCAATCACCTCGCGCGCGCAACTCCTTGAAGTGGCTGTCGATGCCGTCCGTCTTTGCCCCGTCGACAATAAGCTTACCAGCCGCAAGCGCCGCAGCTCGCGCAAACATCACCCGCCCCTCAATGCGCCCGCGCGGCACAAAAACCAGCCCCAGCGCCGCACTTTCTGGCGGCTCGACCTGCACATGGTAGCCCTGCGCCTTGTAGCTCTCTGCAGCGATCACATCGTCACAGATCAGCACCAGCCGCTCAGCTGGCAAACCCGTCAACACCTGCCCCGACGCACCAAAAACCGCGATATCGCCAACCTCCGGCAAAGCAACATGCCCCGCCTCAAGTGCGAGTGAAAGTCTCGTGTCCATCATCTCAGAAATCCCTTTCGAAGCGAGGCGCAGCTCACTCCTTTTCCATCGTGCATTGCAGCGGGTGCTGGTTCTGGCGCGCGGCATCCATAACCTGCGCAACTTTGGTCTCGGCAATCTCGGCAGAGAACACCCCAACCACAGCCAGCCCCTTTTTGTGCACCGTCAGCATGATCTCGAAGGCCTGCGCCTGGTTCATCCCGAAAAAGCGCTCAAGCACGTGCACAACAAATTCCATCGGAGTAAAATCATCATTGAGCAGCATCACCTTATAAAGTGGTGGCCGCTTGGTCTTGGGTTTGGTCGCGGTAAGAACCGAGGTATCTCCCCCGTCATCACCATCATCATCGCCCGACATGATCAGTTCAAAACTACGCATCGAATCCGCTTTGCTGCTTTGGCTTGTGCTCCGCCCTATATAACCCTTCACGCGCGGCTGAAAAGAGGCAGCAGTCAAAGCACCCTCACGCTCCGGCTTTTCCTTTGGCAAAATACTCAAATCCCGCCCTAACCGATAATCTCAAACTTCATTACGTCCACCAGCCCTCGGTCGGTGATTTTCAGGTTTGGAATCACCGGCAGCGCCAGAAATGCCAGTTGCAAAAACGGCTCGTGCAGCGCCACATCCAAGCTCGCCGCCGCCGCCCTGAGCGGTATCAGCATCTCGTGCACGCGCTCAAAGCTCTCAAGGCTCATCAACCCTGCCAACGGCAACGCCAGCTCAGCCAAAACCTTGCCATCTTCAACAACAACAAAACCGCCTTCGATCTCGCTCAGCCGATTCGCCGCCAAGGCCATATCGCCATAATCCGCGCCGACAACCGCAATGTTGTGATGGTCATGGCAAACCGTCGAGGCAATCGCCCCGCGCTTCAGCCCGAAGCCGCGCACAAAACCGGTCGCGATGTTTCCGTTCTCGCCGTGCCGTTCAATCACCGCGATTTTCACCAAATCACGGCTCACATCAGGCCGCTTGTCACCATCGACAATCGGAATATCTTCATGCAGGTGCTCAGTGATGATCTTGCCTTCAATGATGCCAATAACATCAGTGCTTTCGCGGTTGCCCGAGGTACGGAACGCTTCTGCTGTCACCTTCGGCGCTTTCACAGAGGCGCGCCCAACAGGGCTTACATCAGGCCGCGCAGCAAAGGCTTCGTCGCTCACCCGCACACCGCTCGCCCACACAGCCTGCACATCACAGGCCTCAAGACTGCCAACCGCGACAATATCCGCGCGCTTGCCGGGCGACACTTGCCCGCGGTCTTTCATCCCGAAAGCCTCCGCCGCCGAAAGGCTCGCCGCTCGGTAAACAGCCCGCGCAGAGCAGCCCCGCTCGATCAGCCGCCGGATCATATAGTCCAGATGCCCCTGTTCAGCGATATCAAGCGGGTTGCGGTCATCGGTGCACAGACACATGTAGGCGCTGGTGAAATCATCGAGCACCTCAGCAAGCGCCTCCAGGTCTTTGCTGACAGAACCTTCCCGTATGAGCACCCGCATGCCCTTACGCAGCTTCTCTAGCGCCTCCTCAGGCCCCGTCGCCTCATGCTCGGTTCTGATACCAGCGCTGATGTATGCATTCAGATCAATCCCCGACAAAAGCGGCGCATGCCCGTCGATGTGCATACCGCGAAACAACTCCAGCTTTTTCATCGCCTCAGCATCGCGGTGCACAACCCCCGGGTAGTTCATGAACTCGGCAAGGCCTGTTACCTGAGCATGCCCCATCAGCGGCGCCAAGTCTTCCGCCAGTATCCGCGCGCCAGAGGTTTCCATCTCGGTTGATGGCACACAGCTTGAGAGGTTGACCCGCAAGTCCATCAACAGACATTCGGCGCAAGCAAGGAAATACTCGATGCCGGAAACGCCCATCACATTGGCAATCTCATGCGGATCACAGATCGCCGTGGTCACGCCCCTCGAGGTGACGCATCGGTCAAACTCATGCGGTGTGACAAGCGAGCTTTCCACATGCAGATGCGTGTCAATAAACCCTGGCACCAGTGTCATCCCGCTAACATCAGTGGTTTCACGGCCCTCATAGGCCTCACCGATGCCCGCAATCACCCCTTGGTATATCGCCACATCGCCCTTGATCAGCGCTCCGGTGACAACGTCAAACACTTCGCCTCCGCGCAGCACAGTGTCGGCAGGCGCATCGCCCCTAGCCACAGCAATCAGCTCTTCAAGTGTCGGTAGCATCTTCAGCCCTCGCGCCTATTTCTGCGCCACACCTGCAACATAGGTCTGCGCGACAGCTCGATCATCGCCCATGATCATCAAAAGGAAAAGCTCTTCTGCAAGGCTCTCGACACGTTCCTGCCGCAGCCGCATTTCCGGCGTCGCGCCGGCGTCGAGCACGACCATATCCGCCGCACTGCCAGCCTCCAAGGTGCCTATGTCGTCGCGCAACCCAAGCACCTCGGCATTGCCCCGCGTGATCCAGTCAAACGCTGTATAGGGGTGCATCTGCTGTTGTTGGAGTTGCAACACTTTGTAACCCTCATTGAGGGTCTGCAACATCGAGTAGCTCGTGCCGCCGCCAATGTCGGTCGCGATCCCGCTCTCGATACCTTTGGCCCGGAGGCTTGCTTCGTCAAACAACCCCGACCCGAGGAACAGGTTGCTCGTCGGGCAAAACACCGGTGCCGCACCCGTCTCGGCCATCACACCAACCTCGCGCTCGGTGAGGTGAATGCAATGCCCCAACAAAGCGCGCTCATTGAGCAAACCGTAGTCTTCATAGATGCCAAGGTAATCTTTCGCGCTCGGATAAAGCTCCTTGGCGCGGGCGATCTCGTCAACATTCTCGTCAACGTGGGTTTGCATAAAACATGTCGGGTTTTCGCGCACCAAAGCACCGGCGGCCTCAAGCTGCTCGGGGCTGGATGTCAGCGCAAATCGTGGGCTGATAGCATAGTGCATCCGCCCGGTGCCGTGCCATTTGCCGATCAGATCAAGGCTCTCGTCATAGCTTTTTTGTGGTGTATCAAGCAGCCCCTCGGGCGCGTGACAGTCCATCATCACCTTGCCACCAATCATGCACATGCCGCGCTTGTGCCCTTCGGCAAAGTAAGCCTCGGCGCTCTCAGAGTGCACCGAGCAATAGGCAACCGCAGTCGTGGTTCCGTGGTTGGTCAACCCGTCATAGAAGCCCCCAGCCATACGCGCACTATGGGCCGCATCTGCAAAACGCAGCTCTTCGGGGAAAGTGTAGGTGTTGAGCCAATCCAGCAAGTCAGCGCCCCAAGAGGCCAGAACCTGCACCTGCGGGAAGTGCAAATGCGTATCAATGAAGCCGGGCATGATAAGATGCGGCCGATGGTCAACAACCTGCGCTGCACCCGCCTGTCTGCGCACAGCTTCCGCCGCACCCGCCGCGATGATCCGCCCGTCGCGCACCAAAACTGCGCCGTCTTCCTCATAGGTGAACGCCGTCTCGTCGCCAGCACCCGCACACCGCCGATCAAAGCTCAGCACACGGCCTAAGAAAATGGTCTCACTCATTGTTCTTCCTTAACCGTTCCGGCCTTAACAGGGGCATAATAGGCACCCAAAGCCTGCATAACTTCTGCAACAACAAAGGCCGCGATCACCTCGGGCCGCCTGTCGCCCTTGTTATTCGCCGCCATCGGGCAAACCAACAAGTCAGTGGCTGTTTCTGCCCAACTCTCAAATTGCTTTCGCTTGCTCAGCGAACCGATCATGCCAACATAGGCTGCATCACCACGTTCAAGCGCTTCCTTGGCAAGGATGAAATCAAGCGCATGCTCATGGGTAACAATGATATGTGCCGCACCCTTGCTTGCGCCGCGCAGCTCGGCCTCCGGCAACACCGTCAACCGCCCTTCGACGCCCGCAGGCGCATGCACGATCTCCTCGGGCCGGTTGTCTACCAACCGCAACCGCACAGGCAGCGCAAGAAATGCCAGCGCAAGCGCGCGGCCAACATGCCCGGCACCGTAAACAAACACCTCGGGCTGTGCCGCCAGCCGGTCACGTTCGGCCTTCGCCAAGGCGCGCTTGTCCGCCTCGCTCATCACCGTCAAAGCAAGCTCGACACGCCCGCCGCAACACTGGCCGATCTCCGGCCCAAGCGGCACGTCCATTGCCCGCGCCAGGTCATCGCTCGCAAGCAAACTCCGCGCCTCATCAATCGCCATATACTCAAGCTGTCCGCCGCCGATAGTGCCAAACAATCCCCGCGCCGTGACCAGCATAAATGCGCCCTCTTCGCGAGGGGCCGAGCCGCGCACTCGCGTCAAGGCAACCTTTACAACAGGCTGCAACAGCATGGCTTCAAGCTCATACACCGGTGCGCATCCGCTCACAGGCCATCAACACACACTCGGGCGTGGCTGGCGCGTCAAGTCGTGGGCAAGTCTTGTAATCACCCAAGGAGGCCACAGCATGCCCCAGCGCCTCAAACACCGATATCCCAAGCATAAACGGTGGCTCTCCCACAGCTTTAGAGCGCTTGATCGTGCGTTCAGGGTTCTCGCTCCACTCCGCCAGTTTGACGTTAAACTCGCGCGGCTTGTCACTCGCCAGCGGGATTTTGTAAGTGCTCGGCGCATGGGTGCGCAGTTGGCCTTTGTCGTCCCACCACAGCTCTTCCGTTGTCAGCCAGCCCATGCCCTGAATGAACGCGCCTTCAACTTGCCCGCGGTCGATCACCGGGTTCAGCGAACGGCCCACATCATGCAGCACATCCGCCCGCTCGACACGGTATTCGCCGGTCAGCGTATCAACCGAAACTTCACTGCACGCTGCACCATAGGCAAAGTAGTAGAACGGCCGCCCCTGCCCTTTGTCGCGGTCCCAGTGAATCTTGGGCGTCTTGTAAAAGCCAGCCGCCGAAAGCTGCACCCGCGCCATATAGGCCTGCGAGACAAATTCGGCCCAATCGTGCTCTTCACCGCCGCACAGAACCTTGCCGTCAACAAACTGCACATCATTGCACACATCGCCCCAACGCTCTGCGGCAAAGCCAACGAGCCGCGCCTTGATCTGCTCGCAAGCATCCTGCGCCGCCATGCCGTTCAGGTCGGTGCCTGAAGAGGCCGCCGTGGCGCTGGTGTTTGGCACTTTGTCAGTCGCCGTTGCGGTGATTTTCACCAAGCTCAGGTCAACTCCAAACGCCTCGGCCACGATCATCGCGATTTTGGTGTTCAACCCTTGGCCCATCTCTGTGCCGCCATGGTTAATCATGATCGAGCCGTCTTTGTAGACATGCAACAGCGCGCCCGCTTGGTTATACCACGTCGCCGTGAAGCTGATGCCAAACTTCACCGGCGTCAGCGCGATTCCACGCTTGATCACCGGGCTCGTAGCGTTATGCGCGACGATCTCAGCCCGCCGCTTGCGGTAGTCAGAGCTCTCTTCCAGCTCACCCACCAAGCGCTCCAGGATGTTGTCCTCAACCGTCTGGTGGTAAGGCGTCACATCACGCTCGCCGATGCCGTAAAAGTTCGCGCGGCGCACATCAAGCGGGTCTTGTCCAAGCGCATATGCGATCTCTTCGATCATCCGCTCGGCAACGATAACGCCCTGCGGCCCGCCAAAGCCCCTGAAGGCGGTATTGCTCACCGTATTTGTCTTCATCGGCTTTGAGACGAGCTTAACATTCGGATAGTAGTAAGCGTTGTCAGCATGAAACAAAGCGCGGTCTGTCACTGGCCCGGACAGGTCAGCCGCAAAGCCGCACCGCGCGGCGAACTGCCCTTCAACAGCCTCGATGCGCCCGCTGTCATCAAAGCCGACTTCGTAATCAACCGAGAAGTCATGCCGCTTGCCAGTTGCGCTCATGTCTTGGTCGCGATCCGGCCTGATCTTTACCGGCGCGTTCCACTTTTTCGCCGCCATAGCGGCAACGCTGGCAAACAGGTTCATCTGGCTTTCCTTGCCGCCAAACCCGCCGCCCATGCGCCGCACTTTGACAGTGACGCAATGCGCCGCAACACCAAGAACCTGAGCAACAATCACTTGCGCCTCGGTCGGGTGTTGTGTCGAAGTGTAAAGCAGCACATCCTCGTCCTCGCCCGGAATGGCAAAAGAGATATGACCCTCCAGATACATATGATCCTGCCCGCCGATCTCCATCTGCGCTTTGATCCTGTGCTTGGCGTTTTTCAGGCCGCTTGCAACATCGCCACGCTCCAGTTTCAACGGAGCCGTCACCTCGGGGTAGCCCGCTCTCATCGCTTCACGCGTCGCGGTCACATGCTCCAATGGCGTGATCTCGACCACTGCCAGTTCGGCCGCCCGCCGTGCTGCATCCCGCGTCTCGGCAACGACCGCAAACAACGGTTGGCCGTAAAACTCGACAGTCTTGCTAGGGAACACCGGCTCGTCATGCGCGTGCACCGCCGAAACGTCATTGACGCCTTTGATGTCATCCGCCGTCAACACACCGACGACACCCTCAGCTGCCAGAACAGCGCTCAAATCAAGCCCCTCAAGCGTGCCATGCGCCACTTTCGAGCAACCGAGATAAGCGTGCAAAGTGCCGATTGGCTCAGCAATGTCGTCCGTGTATGTCGCGCGCCCCGTTACATGCTTTACGGCGCTGTCGTGCGGGGTGTCTGCGCCTGTCTTGCTCACAGAATTCTTCATTGCGCGGCCTCCTGTGCTGCACCCTGTTCTGCCCAGAACCTCCGGAACATATTCGCCGCGACCATGCTGCGGTACTCAGCCGATGCGCGCCAATCTGACAGAGGGGAAAAGTCCCTTGCAACAGCCTCTGCCGCCGCCTCGAAACTTGCTTGCCCAAAACCCTTCCCGACAAGCGCCGCCTCAGCGAGCTTCGCGCGTTTGGGCGTCGCGGCCATACCGCCAAATGCCGCGCAGGCTTGGGTGATGATACCATCAACAACCCTCACCGAGATACCAGCCGCAACCGCCGTGATATCTTCATCGCGTCGCTTTGATACCTTGTAAGCCGCGTTAATAACGCCCGCCTCAGGCATCGGAATTTCAACTGCCTCAACAAACTCACCAGCCTGCAAGTCTTGCTTGCCGTAGTCGATGAAATAGTCTTCCAACGGCAGGCTACGCTGGCCCTTGGCACTGCGCAAATGCAGCACCGCCCCAAGCGCGATCAGCACCGGCGGCGTGTCACCAATCGGTGAGCCGTTAGCAATATTCCCGCCGACCGTGCCCATGTTGCGCACCTGCCATCCTGCGATGCGGCTCCAGTAATCCGCGAGGTGCGGGAAAGCGCGCACAAGTTGCGCCTCGGCTTCGGAGTAACTCGCCCCCGCGCCGATCTTCAAGCTCCTGTCCGATAGTGCCACATTGCGCAGCCCGTTCAGATGTCCGGTGAAAATCGCTGGCGCAATCGGCTTCATCATCTTTGTCACCCAGAGGCCAACATCTGTCGCCCCCGCGATGATCGTCGCATCGGGATAATCCTGCATCGCCTGTGCAAAGTCGGCAACGTCAGCAGGCAGGATCGCCCCACCAACTTCAACTCGCTTGCTGTCTTGCATCTTGCTCAGGGCAGCTGTCACCTCGGCGCGTTCTACAAACAACGGGTCAGCCTCGGGCTTGCCCAGTTCCGCCGCGGCGCGCGCTGCTTTGAAAATCGGCTCATAGCCGGTGCAGCGGCACAAGTTGCCCTGAAGCGCAACGCCGATCTCTTCATCACTTGGCGCAGCCGACTGCATCCATAGCGCATAAAGCGACATCACAATCCCGGGCGTGCAAAAGCCGCATTGGCTGCCGTGTTGATCAACCATCGCTTGCTGCACAAGGTGCAAACCTCCGTCCGCGCCGCGCAGATGCTCGATCGTGACCACATGGCACCCATCAAGACTGGCCATAAAGCGGATGCAGGCATTAACGGTTTCATACACCAGCCCGCCCTCAGCAAGCCGCCCGACAAGCACGGTGCAGGCACCACAATCACCCTCGGCACAGCCCTCCTTGGTGCCCGTCAGCCGCTTGGCAATCCGCAGGTGGTCAAGCAGCGTGTCCTGCGCTTGGACATCACGCAGCGCAACTTCGGCCCCGTTGAGCAAAAATCTGATCTCGTCTCGGTGCTGGGTCATAGGGTCCTCCGCCTGCGTGACACCTGTCAGGTGTAATCCTCCTCGGCTTTCACAAAAACCACGGGATTGCTTGGACACTTTCAATGATTTGTATAAAATCCACAAGCAGGAGGAAAACAAATGCCTTATGTCGAGTCGATCAAAGTGTTTGTGCGGGTTGTCGAGCTTGGATCGATCACATCAGGCGGGCGTGACTTACGGCTGACACCTGCCGTTGCCTCCAACCGCATCAAGGAACTGGAAAAGCGCCTCGGACTGCGGCTGTTTGACAGAACCACCCGTAAACTGCGCACCACCGAAGCAGGCGAGCTGTTTTATGATCACGCCTGCAAAGTGATCGCCGCACTGGATGACGCCGAAGCCGTTCTTGCGGGGTTCTCCGGCCAGCCCCGCGGTGTTCTCAGGGTCAGCGCGCCCTTGGGTTTAGGGCAACGCATGATCGCGCCGCTTGTTCCTGCTTTCAGCGATGAGCACCCCGAAGTGCAAGTGCAACTCAGGCTCACCGACAGGCGCATCGACATGCTCGATGACAGGCTTGATGCCGCTTTCGTGCTCGGCGAACTACCCGACAGCAACTTCAAACAACGCAAAATAGCCGACTGCCCGCGTATGCTGGCAGCGGCACCGGGTTATCTGGCAAAGCACGGCACGCCCAAGACACCCGAAGACCTCTCAAAGCACAATTGCCTGCTGCTGCGTTTTCCGCGCTCGCCCGAGTATTTCTGGACATTGCAGACAGACAGCGGGCCAAAAAAACTTAACCTGCGTGGCCGCTTTGACGCCGATACAGGCGATGTGCTCACAGCTTGGGCACTTGCAGAACAAGGCATCATCAACAAACCGCGAATCGAACTGGAAGCGCATCTGCAATCCGGTGCTTTGGTTGAGGTTTTGCCCGACACCCCGCCCATGCCGACGCCTTTTGTTTGCCTCTATCCGCACCGCAAGTTGCAAGATCCGAAGATCAGCCTGTTCATCGACCACATGCTCGACGCGCTAAAACCTCAGCTCAAGTAATCAAGGATCGGGCAGTCAGGCCGTGCATCGCCCTTGCAAGCCCCGACAAGCCCTTGCAGCTCGTCGTGCAACAACTGCAATTCGCGTTGCTTGGCACGAATGTCCTCAAGCCGCGCTTGCGCAATCTGGCGCACTTCGGCGCTGCTGCGTTCGGTGTTTTCATATAGCCCCAGCAACTCACGGCACTGGACTATAGAAAAGCCAAGCGCGCGCGCACGGCCCACAAACGACAGCTTGCGCAGCGCCACATCGTCATAGTCGCGATAGCCCGCTTGCGTGCGCCCCTGCGGCTTTACCAACCCGATGTCAGCGTAGTAGCGCACGGTCTTCACCGGCAGGCCTGCCGCCTCGGCTGCTGTTGAAATCTTCATAGAACATCACCCTAAAGCTTCCCGTTATGGGAAACTTACAGCGTCATGCCAGAAAACAAAAGTCACTGAAACCACGACGCCATGCTGCGTGTCTCAAACCAGCGCGCAACCCGCCGCGCAACACCGCCGTAAGCTGTCTCACCATGGTTGCGCAGCTCGGGAAACAAGACGTAAATCTCCTCGCGCGCCTTCTCGCTGAACGCATCCAGCGTGCTGTCGGAAGGGAAGTAGCTTTCCGCCTCAAGCCCGTTGGCCCACAACAGTTGATGACGGTCAAACAGCAGGTGATAGTAAGTCACGTCCCTGTCGCTCTCGACAACTTCGGCAAGCCCTGCTTCCGCAAGCATCTGTGCCGAGGCAAGCAACTCGCTGCCGTCCGCGTTTAACTCGGCCATCGGCCCGCGCACCAAAACACGGTGCTGCGGCGAAACGCTCAGGTCTCCATGTGCGCCAAACGTGCCTGCACGTATCAATACCGGTGCGAAATCACCCATCGCCGCGACAGTCTTCTTGCCAACCCAGCGCAAGACCTGCGTGCCGTCGTCGCGGGTGATCACACGGTCGCCAACACGCAAGTCCTCGACTGGCATATCTCCATACATCGTCCGGATCATCGTTCCTGCCGTAAAGCACGGCACTGTGTCGACGGTCACAAAAGCAGTGTCGGTGTTGCCGTCTTCGTCGGTCACCTCATAAGAAAATGTGTTTGTATCAACGTCCGCATCCGCGGTTACTGTGATGGTTCCGTCAGCGTTGAGTAATACAGTCTCACCCGTCGCCAGCGTCACTTCATCACCGGCGCTCACGTCCATCCCGTTGATCTGGGTGATGGTCAGCGTGCCGCCTGTAGAGCTCTCATCATTGGCTAGAATGTCGATCGTTTCACTGCCAAAGGGGACCGTCTCGACAAAATCATCGTCAGCGATCAGCACAGTCTGGATGCTGTCACCGATGATCAGCAGGTTGCTGTCATAAACACTGTCACCCCCGTCCGCGATGCCGATCTTGATGGTGTTTTCCTGTCCGGCCACAACCGGCGCTTTTAGCGTCAGCGTCACGGTAAACCCGTCCATCTCGGTGTTGAAGGGGCTGCTTGCTGCGGGGTTATCAACATAGAGGTTCTCGTTTGAGCCATCGTTGATATTGTTAATCGTAATGTCGCCGTCGCCAACCGTCAGCTCGGCCTGAACGCCGTTCACCCAAATCGCTGTCGCGTCGTTGAAACCCGAGTTCACATACTCGAGATATTCCTCCGAGCTAAAGATGATCTGCATAGTCAGCTCATCGCCTTCGGGCACAAACACAGCCTCGAAAACGGCGGCATCAAATGTTTGCTGCCCTGCTACCGCTGTCAAATCAGCGTCGCCCGCCAGCCCGTTGTTGCCTGAGGTATTTGCCGCTTGGTTGGCTTGCCCTGTGCTGTTGGTAAAGTCGCGCGCATCGCCCGTCGACAAGATAACACCGCTGTCGGAAGGCAGCACATTCGGCGAGGTGCTCTGCCCGTTGCTATAAACGCCGGACGCGTTGTTGGCACCTGTGTATGTGGCCGAGGTAACGCTGACCCCGTTTCCAAACATTGCATCGGCCATAGCCAAAGCCGAAGCATTTGTGTCGATCGTAAGTTCGCTAGCAGCAACCATTATCTTGCCCCCCTAAGGCAAGCTCACTTGGGGCGCTGGCAGAAATCAGCAATTTTGGACAACTTTGACAAACAAAGAATCGCCCCAACAAGCGCATACAGTGTGTCTGGCAATCGCACCGCCCCCTAGGGGAACCGCGATATTGCTTTCCCCCTAGCGAAATATGGCTTGTTTTCAGGGGTTTGCTCGGCAGGCCTCCGCCTATCCGCGCTGTGCAGCCTCAAACCACGCCCGAATAGCAGCGCGTTCCTCCGGCTCGATAAAGGTCACATTCGCCGGCGGCATGGCAACAGTGCGCCCCGCATGCAGATAGATCTGGGTGGCGTGCTTGGCAATTTCCGAGGGCGTCTCCAGCAGCACGTTCTTGGGCGCGATACGGATACCGTCATAAAACGGCTCGCGCGAATGACACATCGAGCAACGGCCCAGCACGATGTCGGTGACATCCTCAAAGCCGTCAGCGCTGGCAAATACCTGCTCTTGCGGCGTCAACGCGCGGGCCTCCTCGTCCTCAAGCGAAAGCTGCTCAAGCGGTGCTTTGCTCAGCCAGATGATCACAAAGAACAGCAGCACCGTCACGGCGATCGTCCAGCTCGGTTTGCCTTTGCGCGCATGCATCGAATTGAAGTAATGCCGGATGGTGACGCCCATCAGGAACACCAGCGCCGCGATAACCCAGTTATACTGCGAGGCAAAAGCCAGCGGGTAGTGGTTGCTCAGCATCAGGAAGATCACTGGCAAAGTCAGATAGTTGTTATGGGTAGAGCGCAGCTTGGCGATCTTGCCATACTTCGGGTCGGGCTTGCGGCCCGCCTTGAGGTCGGCCACCACGATGCGCTGGTTGGGCATGATCACATGCGCCACATTCGCGGTCATGATCGTCGCGGTAAACGCACCCAGATGCAGCATCATCGCACGGCCCGTAAAGACCAGCGTGTAGCAATAGCCCATCACCACGAGCAGCACAAAGAGCAAGAGCATCAGCATGGTCGGGTTCTCACCGAGTGGGCTTTTGCACAGGAAGTCATAGACAACCCACCCGATCACCAGCGAAAGCCCGGAGATCAACACACCTTGCCACAAAGCAAGGTCGGTCTTGCTCTGGTCAAGCAGGTAAAGCTCCCCGCCAAACCAGTAAACGATCATCAGCATCGCAAAGCCGGAAAGCCACGTCCAGTAGCTCTCCCATTTGAACCAAGTCAGGTGCTCGGGCATTTCGGCGGGGGCAACAAGATACTTGCGGATGTGGTAAAAACCGCCGCCATGCACCTGCCATTCGTCACCGTCAGCATCACCTAAGTCGTCGCCATCACGGCGCAGGCCCAAATCAAGCGCGATGAAGTAGAACGAAGAGCCGATCCAGGCGATCGCGGTGATCACATGCAGCCAGCGTACGGCAAACGCCAACCAATCCCAGATCAGCAATGACTCAGTTGCAACCAATTCGCCCATGACTATGTCCTCGTGTGTTTCACCCCAGACTATGCCTGTTCGATTTTCCCTTGAATACCCGAAAGTTTCCCATCACTTTCAAAAAAATCATTAAAGTGAGCCCCATGTCGTATTTTGAAAACCTCAAAACATTCATCCGCGTGTTTGAACTTGGCTCCATGTCTGCCGCTGCGCGTGACCAGCGCATTTCCCCTGCCGTTGCCTCGTCGCGCATTGCGCAGCTTGAGGAGCGCCTCGGTGTGCGGCTGTTTCAGCGCACCACCCGCAAGCTCGGCCCGACAGAACAAGGCCGTATCTTCTACGAGGGTGCGCAACGCGTGCTCGACGCAGTTGAGGAAGCCGAGAGCGCTGTTAACTCTGTCACAGGTGAGCCGCGCGGAACGATCTATGTCGCCGCTCCACTAGGGCTTGGGCGCCGCTTCATCGCCCCGCAAGTGCCTGCCTTCAAACTGCTCTACCCCAAAATCAACATCCGCCTGCGCCTGTCTGATCGCAAGCTTGATCTCACCTCCGAGGGGCTTGATATCGCCTTCTTTCTTGGCACGCCCGAAGACAGCACCCTCAAAATGCGCAAGATTGCCGATTGCGAACGCCTGCTTTGCGCCGCGCCAACCTATATAGCTTCACGCGGAGCCCCGACAAGCGCCGCCCAGCTAACAGACAGCACACACGACTGCCTCAACCTGCGCTACCCCGGCGCGCCGGAGTTTCAGTGGCCTTTGCAAACCTCTGAAGGCCTACACCGTGTTCCCGTAACTGGGCCGTATGAAAGCGACGACGGCGATGTTCTCACAACTTGGGCGCTCGAAGGCCACGGCATCATCCTCAAGCCCCGCTTTGAAGTCGCCGAGCACCTCACCACTGGCGCGCTGGTGCCGGTGCTGGAAAGCACACCCCCCCTCCCCGTCCAACTCGGAGCACTCTACTCACACCGCAAAGGCCAAGACCCGAAAACGCGGCTGTTCACTGATTTTATTGCTCAAGACATTACTGCAAAAATCCGTGAAATGTGAACGGCCTAGCCTAAAGCTGCTTTAGGTTGCCCGGTTAACTTACGCTTGCCCGGGTAGCAAAATGGTTCACAGCAAGTGACCCCGCTCCAGAGGCCGCAATCAGGATCAGTCCAAACAGCGAATAGGCGTCAGGCCAGTCTCCGAACACCAGAACGCCCACAACCGTGGCCGAGATCAGCTGACTGTAAACCAGCGGTGCGATCAGGCTTGCTTCGGCAGTTTTGCTGGCAAGAACCAACAAAAAATTGCCCACTGCCGACCCAAGCACGCTCACTGCGATCAACAAACAAATGTTGAGCCCAAACGCCGGCACCTCGGCGCTCAGGCCAAACGGTGTCAACAACACCGAGCCGATCAAGAGCTGCGAGATTAGCAAAAATCGTGGCCTGTATGCCCCCGCAAGAGCGCGTGTCATGACAAGGAAACAGCCGTAAAATACGCCGGCAATAAGGGCAAACACGATTCCAAAAGTTCCGCCAAACCCCGGTTTTACAATCAGCATCACTCCAAAAAAGCCAAGCCCCAAAAGCGCGGTGCGCAGGGGCGAAGGCTTTTCTCCGAGAAACACAATCGCCAGAACATAGGCAACCACGGGCCCGACAAAAAACGCGCCGAACACATTGGCTATAGGTTCGGTTTTCAGTGCTGTCAGGATGCTGACAATACCACAGGTGATGCAGGCCCCGCGCAAAAGAACACGCCAGTCAGCGAACTGCTTAAGCTCGGCTCTGCTAAGGCCACTGAAAGGCAGCAAGAAAATCGCCGCCAACCCAAAGCGAGACCAAGCAACAATAAATGGATCAACACCGCCAGACGTAAGCAGCTTTCCGGCTGTGTCGCCAAAAACAACAAAGGTCACAGCAACAAAGACGGTAAAGACAAGCCTCAATGTGTCGGCGTTTCTCATGCTTCGCAATCCTCTCAGAAACAGGAGCCCTAGCTCCCCCGGTACGTCGAATACCCGAACGGCGAGAGCAACAGCGGAACATGGTAATGCGCGTCAGGGTCTGACATCCCGAAGCGCAGCGGCACTTGATCAAGGAACAGCGGATCAGCCCCCGCTTGCCCCGTGGCGCGCAGGTAGTCCCCCGCGTGAAACAGCAGTTCGTAACACCCTGTCGCAAAATCACCCTCGGGCAAAATCGGGCTGTCCGTGCGGCCGTCACTGTTGGTTTGCATCTCAACAATCTTGCGGCGCGCTTCGCCCTCGATCGCATAGAGCACAATCGTCATTCCCGCCGCAGGGTTTCCTGTCGCGGTGTCCAGAACATGTGTCGTCAAGTAGCCAGCCATTTGTGCTCTCCTTTTGCGTTACTCTGGCGCAAACTGGGCGGGCTTGCACCCGCGAATTGCCAAGAGCTGTTTCAAACCAGTCGAGATAATCAGCGCGCCGCCATCATCGCGGCCATATCCAGCATCCGGTTGGAGAACCCCCATTCGTTGTCATACCAGCCGAAAACTCGCAACAACCCGCCAACCGACACGCTGGTTTCACGCCCCGACATGATAATGCTCTCGGGTCGCATCCGCAGGTCTGTAGAAACAAGCGGAGCCGTGATGTAGCCGAACAAATCGCCAGTCAGCGGGCTCTTTGCCGCGGCTTCAAGCGCTACGTTCACAGCCTCGACGCTTGCGGTTTCACGCAGTTGCAACGCCAGATCAATCGCTGAAACGCTCGCTGTCGGCACCCGCACTGCGCGCGCCTCGATCCGCCCTGCAAGCGCTGGCAGCACCTCGCCAATCATCCGCGCCGCACTTGTGGTCGTTGGCACCATCGACAGCGCCGCCGCGCGCGATCGCACCAAGTCACCACGCGGCTTGTCGATCGTTGGCTGGCTGCCTGTGTAGCAATGCACCGTCGTCATATGCCCGCTCACGACGCCCCATTCTTCATCCAGAAGCCTGAGCAACGGAGCCAGCGCATTTGTCGTGCAGCTGGCATTCGAGATAATCTTGTGATCAGCGATTTCGGCATCATTCGCGCCCAGCACCACAGTCTTGTCGGCGGCCTCCGAAGGGCCGGAGATCAGCACCGCCTTCGCTCCTGCCTCAAGCCCGCGCATCGCCACCGCGCGGTTGCCGGCAGCGCCAGTGCACTCCAGCAGCACATCGACTTGGCTCAGATCGAGCTTCCCGATGTCGGCCACGCCGTGAAAAGCAAAGGCCCGCCCGTCAACACGCAGCTCACCCTCACTATGGCTCACTTCACCGGGGTAAGGGCCGAACACGCTGTCATAGGCAAACAGATAGGCACAGCTCTCAAGCGGCGCGATATCGTTGATCAGTACAACCTCAAAGCCCTCGTCTGCCCGGGTATTCTGCAACATCCGCAACAACGACCGGCCAATGCGCCCAAAGCCGTTGATCGCTATTCTGACTGGCCGCGCACCCACTAGTGCTCGCCTCCGCCATCATACCCCTGATCATCAAAGAAAGGCTCCATCTGCGCCACGATCACCGAGTTCTCCTCAAGCGCGCGCGCCATCAAAGCCCGTTCTTCATCGGCGATGTCGTGGCCCTGCTCTTCCCGCTCGGCCAGAGTGCCGTATCCGGTGACATCCAAAGGTGCCGTATCGGCCTGCTTGAGAATAGCCACCGTCTCGCGCACCGCCTCGGCTTCATCAATGCCACTCGCGTAGATCACCAGCGCCGCACCCGTCGCGCCTTTGGGCAGCCCGTCGCCCTCCTTACGGCCGATCTGAACCAGCAACGTATACACTTCCTGTCGGGTTTTCTTCTTCTCAGCCACAGCGGCCTCCATCAGAGCTGTCACGCGGGCCTGAACCCGAATGTATCTGCTAACAGATGCTGCCTATCTGGCCGCAAGTCAACCTGTGGCCAGCGCCTTGCCCGTGCAACCCAACTCTGGCAAAAATGGCAGCAAGCAACCCAAGACAGGACAGCTCATGCGCCTCCTCCGAACAATGCTCGCTTTGCTATGCCTTAGCTTCACCACAGCCTGCATCGAAGGCGAAATTGAACTGAGCTTCGTCGATGACGTTACCGTCGAAAGCAGCGCGACATACACTATGGCGCGACAACTGTTTGACATGACAGGCAGCAATGCCGCCAAAGCCTGCCCGGGCGGCGAGCACACTTTGAGCTCCGAAAGCTTCACCTGCCGCGGCACCGGAAAAGGCAGGCTTGAAGCTCTGCTCAACGAACAAACTCTGCCGTTTGAACACGCCGAGCGCGCCCGAACCGAGCACGTCACCTTTCAGCGCACCAGTGACAACAGTGTCAAAGTCACGGTTGATTTCGCCGCAATCCTAAGGGAGCAAAAAGTGCCAGAAGACGCCACAGCCTCACTGGCAGGCGCCGAAGACTTGCTGCGCGCCGCACTCGCTGGGCATGACTTTGTGTTCAAGATCAAAGCCTATAAAATTCTCAGCACCACAGGCGAGCTTTCAGATGATGAAACCGAGGCAAAACGCGTCATCCCCGTTGCCAATCTGCTCGACAGCCCGCCCAACGTCGGCAAGCCCTTCGTCACCGAAGTGCAGCTGAAAAAGCCCTGCCGCTTCCGGTTCTTTTGCAAGTAGCCTTAAGCAATCCCATGCGCCTGAAGCCACATCGCAAATACCATCGCCGCGCATAAAACTATTGGTCTAATCATCGCTTTGTCCCTTCTAACTTAAGGGTCAAACGCAAAACGCGGCAACCTCCGTCGCCGCATTTTGATTTTCTTTCAGCGTCAATCTCAGTCGCGCAGAAGCTCGTTGATCGACGTCTTGCTGCGTGTCTTTTCGTCAACCCGCTTGACGATCACCGCGCAGTAGAGGTTCACACCGTTCTTGCTTGGCATCGAGCCCGCAACCACGACCGAACCGCTCGGCACCTCGCCATACATGACTTCGCCGGTGTCGCGGTCCAAAATCTTGGTTGACTGGCCGATGAAAACACCCATGCCAAGCACAGAGCCTTCGCGCACGATACAGCCTTCAACAACCTCCGAGCGCGCGCCGATAAAGCAGTTGTCTTCAATGATCGTCGGGCCAGCCTGCATTGGCTCAAGAACGCCGCCAATGCCCACGCCGCCAGAAAGGTGCACGTTCTTGCCGATCTGCGCACAGGAGCCGACAGTCGCCCATGTGTCCACCATAGTTCCACTGTCAACATAAGCACCGATGTTCACGAAACTCGGCATAAGCACAACGCCGGGCGCGATATAGGCTGACTTGCGCACAACGCAGTTGGGAACCGCGCGAAAGCCCGCAGCCTTCCACTGGTTTTCGCCCCATCCGGCGAACTTGCTGTCAACCTTGTCCCACCAGCCGCCAGCCTGCGGGCCACCTTCCTGAATTTCCATATCCTTGATACGGAAACCAAGCAGTACAGCCTTTTTGGCCCATTGGTTCACATGCCAGCTGTTGTCAGCTTGCTTTTCAGCAACCCGCAAACTGCCGCTATCAAGCGCATTGAGCGTGTCTTCAATCGCTTCACGCGTCTCGCCTGTGGTGGCGGGGGTGATCGTGTCACGCGCCTCCCATGCGGCTTCAATCGCTGTCTCAAGCTGTGCATTTGACATCTGGCTGTCTCCTCGGTTCGCTATCCAAATTCCGAGGTCGGCTATACGCGGCTTCGCCTTGCGCCGCAACGGCATCGTTGACTCACGCCGACCATACCAAGCAACATCCTTGCATAGGCAGGGGAGAACGACTTGGATTATGACTACATCATCGTCGGTGGCGGCTCGGCGGGTTCTACCCTTGCGGCGCGCCTGTCAGAAGACCCCGCAGTCACCGTCTGCCTGCTTGAAGCGGGCGGAAAGGGCAAAGGCCCGCTCGTGCGCATCCCCACTGCCGCCATCGCCACGCTGCCGGGCTGGCCTGTGAAGCTTAACAACTGGGCCTTTGAAACCGTGCCGCAAGCAGGCCTCAATGGCCGCCGCGGATATCAACCCCGCGGTAAGGTGCTCGGCGGTTCCTCGGCGATCAACGCCATGCTCTATGTGCGCGGTCAGCGTGAAGACTACGACAGCTGGGAAGCAAGCGGCTGCGAAGGCTGGGGCTGGGACGCCGTGCTGCCCTACTTCAAACGCTCCGAGCACAACATTAACGGCGAAGATGAATGTCACGGCGCTTCCGGCCCTCTGCATGTCTCGAACGCCAAAGCCCCGCGGCCTGTTTCCGAAGCTTTTGTCGCGGCCAACACACAGGTGCAAATCCGCGAAACCGCTGACTTTAACAACGGCAACAATGAAGGCGCTGGCCTCTACCAGACAACCCTGTTTCACTCTCCTGAAAGGAACGGTGAGCGCTGCTCGGCGGCGGCAGCTTTCCTGCATCCGGTGATGAAGCGCAAAAACCTGACCGTGATCACCAAGGCCCACGCCACCAAGCTGCAACTGAGCGGCAAACGTGCGACGGGTGTGCTCTATAGCGACGGCAAGGCCATCAAACTGGTGCATGCCAATCGAGAAGTTATCCTCTGCGGAGGCGCGTTCAACTCGCCGCAACTCTTGCAGCTCTCCGGTATTGGCCGCGAGGAAGACTTGGCGCCGCATGGCATCAAAACCGTGCACAGCCTCAACGGCGTTGGTCACAACCTGCAAGATCACATCGACTTTGTCCTCGCCTACAAAACCCGCGATACCGACAACATAGGCATCGGCGTGCGCGCTGGCCTTAAGCTGTTCCGCGAGGGGCTGAAGTGGCGCAAAACCGGAAACTCGATGATCTCTTCGACCATCGCCGAAGCGGGCAGCTTCTTCAAAACTGACAGCGCCCTCGAGCGGCCCGATGTGCAAACCCATTTTTGCATCGCGGTGGTCGATGACCACGCCCGCAAGTTGCACCTCGGACATGGCTACTCCTGCCACGTCTGCGTGCTGCGCCCGCACTCTCGCGGCACGGTTACACTCAACAGCGCCGACCCGCTCGCGCCACCCCGCATTGACCCGCAGTTTCTGTCTGATGATCGCGACCTGCAAACCCTGATCAAAGGCGCGAAGATGACCCGACAGATTTTGGAGGCCCCCGCCCTCGCGTCATTCAAGCACAAAGAGATGTTCGGCGTGCACGACAACATGACAGACACCGAATGGGAAAAGCACATCCGCGCACGCGCCGACACTGTCTATCACCCCGTAGGCACCTGCAAAATGGGCGTTGATGAGGATGCTGTCGTGTCACCCGACCTCAAAGTGCGCGGCATGACAGGCCTGCGGGTTTGTGACGCTTCAGTGATGCCCACAGTCGTATCGGGCAACACCAACGCCCCGACGATCATGATCGCCGAGCGCTGCGCCGATATGATAAAAGCCGACTACAACTAAGTCAGCGGATCAGGCGCAACATTCGCACCGCACAGTATAACGGCAACACGCTCGCCCTTCTCGGGTTGGTAAGCGCCGCTCATCAAAGCCGAAAGCGCAGCCGCCCCCGCAGGCTCAACCAACAAACGCCGTTCTTGCCAAAGCGCGAGCTGCGCCTTGGTGATCGCGTCGTCAGAAACCAAAACCGACTGCGCCTTGTGCTCAACCGCCAGATCATAGCAAATCTGCCCGACCTTGCGCGCACCAAGCGCGTTCGCCGCCACGCCCGACACGCTGACATCACAAGGTGCGCCTTTGGCGAGGGCTGCATTCAAAGCACAGGACGTCTCCGGCTCAACAGCAACAACTTTGCGATTGCCCTGAAGCCAGGCCAGCGCACCGCCGATCAACCCGCCGCCGCCAACGGCGACCAACACCGTGTCGGCTTCAAGTCCCTGCGCTTCCCACTCGGCAAAACATGTTCCTTGCCCCGCAACCGTGGCTTGCGCGTCATAGGCATGTATCTGCATCGCGCCCGTGGCCTCTTCATACTCGGCAGCGGCCTCGGCGGCATCGGCATATTCCCCCTCAACAACCGTGAGCTGCGCACCGGTGCGTTCGATCAAACCTATCTTGGAAGGCCCCGCGATTTTGGGAACAAATATATGCGCCGTATGCCCAAGCCGATGCGCCGCATAAGCCACAGCCGCCCCGTGGTTGCCGCCGGACGCCGCAACAATTCCCGCCTGAGGGACAGGGCCAGATAGCAAAGTGTTAAACGCCCCTCGTGCTTTGAACGTGCCGGTGTGCTGGAGCTGCTCAAGCTTGAGATCAACCTCGTAGCCAAGCCCGAAGCCCCCCGTTCTGAGCACCGGAGTTCGCACAACATAGCCATTTATGCGCTCGCCGGCGGCCTTGATCCATTCTTGCCAATTCATGCTTCGTACTCCCGCGACTAGCCTTTGTTTTCAAAACCCTATAGGCCTGAGACAAACGTGCAAGCAGGGAATACACAACATGAACGACCACCGCCCAAGCCCCTTCCGCGACGCCCACACCGACCGCGACGCAGCAGAGCAAATTCCGGACACGCCGCAAACCCGCGCGCCGGCCTATCAACTGGCCTTCGCCGATGAAGACTTCATGTGCCGCGACGAGCTGCGCCCTGTGCGCCTGCAACTCGAGCTGCTCAAGCCGCAGATGATCCTCGATGAACGCGGCATCGAAAGCACCATCGTACTGTTCGGCGGTGCGCGCATACCCGAACCCGCGAAAAAAGACAGCGCCCGCACCCAAACGCTGGCTGACCTGTCGGTGTTTTACGACGAAGCGCGTGAGTTTGCACGGCTGATGACCATCAAATCAATGGAAAGCTATGGCAAAGAAGACGTGATCGTCACCGGCGGTGGGCCCGGGGTTATGGAAGCCGGCAACCGCGGCGCTGTGGACGCGGGCGGTGCCTCGATCGGGCTCAATATCGTGCTTCCGCACGAACAAGCGCCGAACGAATATGTCACGCCTGACCTGTGCTTTAACTTCCACTACTTCGCCATCCGCAAGATGCACTTCCTGATGCGCGCCAAGGCGATCTGCGTATTCCCCGGCGGGTTTGGAACGCTTGACGAGACCTTTGAAACGCTGACGCTCATTCAAACCGGGCGGATGAAACCGATCCCGTTTTTGCTGTTTGGCAAAAAGTTCTGGAACGATATTATCAATTGGGATGCGCTGTCAGAAGCCGGAACAATCTCGGCAGAAGACCTTGAGCTGTTCAAGTTCGTCGACACGGCGCAGGAAGCGGTTGATCTGATCGAGACCTGGGCCGACGCAGACCGCCGCGAGGACATTCCCGGGCGGTAACCTTTGCCAAACGGGGGGCTAGCCCCCCGAACCCCCCAGGATATTTTCCCAAGAAAAAGAGTTAGGCCAAGGCGGCCGCGGGGCGAATCTCGCCTGTTGTTATGCCTGCGAAGTTCTTGATCGGCGGATTGCGGCGCTTTTGGGTTGCGGGGTGCTTGGCGTCGAGCACGCCGAGGCGCACGAGAATTGATGCAATTGCGCATTCAGCACCACGGGTTGAACCGTCAACGATCTTGAGGGCGATGCCGACTTTCTTTTCGGGAACGATGCCGACAAAGAAGGCTTCAGCTCCGGTTTTGAGGGTCACCCGCCCATCCATCGCCCGCATCAACTCCGTGCAGGCGCGGCCATCACCGGCGACAAGCTCAGGGTAGGTTGCCATCGCTGTGCGAAGGGCAACTGCGGCTTGTTCGCGGGTGTTTCCACCCTCGCTGGCATTGGCGAAGAAGGCCATAGCACGGGCCACGCCATGCAGGCTGGCCGCATGGTTGGGCGCTGAACAACCGTCGATACCGTAGCCGGGGCTTGTCTCTTCTGTCAGCTCTTCAAAGGCTGCGAGGCAAGCTCGTTGCACGGGGTGAGAAGGGTCGACATAGGTCGGGTCCTTGCTGCCGAGATGCTGGCTAAGCGTCAGGAACCCTGCATGCTTGCCCGAGCAGTTGTTATGATACTTACAGGGTGAACTATCTGTCTTATACATAAGCGCCAAATCGCGCTCGTCACGTGGGGCTTGCGGCCCGCAGTTGAGCGCGCTGTCGTCAAGCCCGAGATCTTTGAGCCACGCCAAAACGCGGTCGGTGTGCATAGGTTGGCCCTGATGCGAAGCACAAGACAACGCCAATTGCTCGGCCGTTAAACCAAAAGCCTTCGCAGCGCCGCTTTCAACCAGTGGCAGCGCCTGCAGCATTTTGGAGGACGAGCGCGGCAGCACAATTGCCGCAGGATCACCCCATGCCTCGATGATCTCGCCACCGGGCCCACAAACCACAGCATGTCCCGTATGGACGCTCTCCAAAAACGGCCCGCGCCAGATTTCTGCCATTGCCACAGGTGCGTTCATATCATTCTCCCGAAAACTTGTGCGATTTTCCGCCAATTGCTCTTTCGTATATGGCAGTTTTCAGGGTAATGTAGCAATGTCGAGTAGAAATCGGCCCAGACCTGACAATAACGGCAAAAGCCACAGGTCACTATTTTGGGCTATAAGTTGAGGCAACGGACAGCTGGAGGCTGGACATATGGTATTAGGAATTGCGCAAAAATTAGCCTGCGCCGCGCTCGTTTTGGGCGTAGCAAGCACCGCACAAGCGCAGCAAACAAGCACAAATCAGGTAGCAACCAAGACAGCTTGGGCCGTGTTTGAAGACAAAAACCCCAAAGAATGCTGGGCTGTTTCGTCACCCAAAGAAACCGTCAACACCAAGGATGGTCGCGTTGTCGCCGTGACACGCAGTGACATCTTGCTGATGGCGTTTTATCGCCCCGGAGCGCTAAACGGCGGGCAACTGGCTTTCACCGGGGGCTACCCGTTTGCTGGCGGTTCAACTGTGTCACTACAGGTCGGCGACAGCCGTTTTGAACTGTTCACCGACGGTGAATGGGCTTGGGCAGCCTCGGCAGAAGAAGATGCCAAGATCGTTAGCGCGCTCAAACGCGGCGCAACTGCTGTGCTCACTGCACGCTCGGGCCGCGGCACAAACACAAAAGACACCTTCTCACTGTCAGGCTTCACCGCCGCAGTGGAAGACGCGGAAAAGCGCTGTAAGTAAGCGCCTAAAGCTCCCCGATCAAGATTGCGCGAAAATCGTTCACGTTGGTGCCTGTTGGCCCCGGCGTGAACAGCGTCTGCGCGGCCTCAAAGGCAGTGTAGGCATCGTTGCTGGCAAGTGCTTGCACGGGGTCAACACCCGCCGCGCGCATCTTTTCGGCAATCTCACCGTCTGCAAAGGCACCGGCATTGTCCTCTGAACCGTCGATGCCGTCACTGTCAGCCGCCAAAGCACAGATGTCAGTGCGCCCCTCGATAGCCAAAGCAAAGCTGAGCAAATACTCGGTATTGCGTCCGCCTCGCCCCTTGCCCGTCAGCGTCACAGTTGTTTCACCGCCCGACAAAATTAGCTGCGGCGTGGCCTCACAAGCCAGCTGAGCGTGCTCGGCCCCTAGTTCGCGCGCCTCGCCCTCAAGCGCATCACCAAGCACTGTTACAGCAACGCCCGCTTTTCGCGCCCGCTCGGCTGCGGCTGCCAGTGACACCGCGGCGGAGGCAACAACATGCACCTCGTTGCCTTCAAACACCGTATCACTCGGCAAAGGTGGCTCGGGCGCGTCTTGCAAAAACGCGAGCACCCGCTCTGGCAAAGCAATCTTGTAACGCTCAATCGCGGCCAAGGCCTCGGCACGGCCCGAAGCACAAGGCACTGTCGGCCCGCTGGCAACCTGCGCAGGGTCGTCGCCCGGAACGTCGGAGACAACCAGCGTCACAACGCGCGCCTTAGTTGCCGCCGCAAGCCTTCCGCCCTTCACGCGGCTGGTCATTTTGCGGATCGCGTTCATCGCTCCGATCGGCGCACCAGACGCTAGCAGGGAATGGTTCAGTTCAACCTCGTCAGCAAACTCTAGCCCCTCGGCAGGCCCGGCCAGCAAAGCCGACCCCCCACCGCAAACCAGCGCCACAACCAAATCGTCAGGTCCGAGATCCTCGACAGCCGCGAACATCGCCTCGCTCGCCGAAAGCCCCGCCGCGTCCGGCACGGGGTGCGCCGCCTCAAGCACTTCAATGCGCTCACAAGCGCAGCCAAAGCCATAGCGCGTGACAACAACACCGCTCAAATCTCCACGCCACAGCACCTCAAACGCCGCCGCCAGCTGCGCTGCACCCTTGCCTGCTCCGACGACAACGCAGCGCCCCTTGGGCTTATCAGGTAGATGCCCTGCCAGCGCGTGCAGTGGGTCAGCCGCCGCAATCGCGACATCAAACAACTCGGTCAGAAAGGCCTGCTTCTTTTCATCCATTCAAACAAGATAGCCCCTACGAGCGCCCCTTCCAAGGCACGAGGTAACGCTCGGCAATGCGCATCATGATGTCGATTCCATAGCCGATCACCCCGATCAGGATGATGCCCATAATCACGATATCCGTCAGCTGGAAGCGCGAGGCCACCATGATCATCATGCCGGCGCCCTTTTCGGCGGCGACAAGTTCGGCCGCAACAACCGTGCCCCAGCAAACGCCCATAGCAACCCGCGCACCGGTGAAGATTTCCGGCAACGAGTTGGGCACAATCACGTGCCGCATCAGCTGAAACTTACTTGCCCCAAGCGAATAGGCAGCGTGAACCTTGGTGATATTCACACCCGACACACCGGCCCTCGCAGCAATCGCCATGATCCAAAGAGCCGCCAAGAACAGCAGTATGATCTTACCGGTCTCGCCGATGCCCGCCCAGATGATCACCAAGGGGATCAGCGCCAAAGGCGGCACAGGGCGCATGAACTCGACGATCGGATCAAACCAACCGCGGAACCAGTTGCTCAGCCCCATCGCATAACCAAGCGGAATACCGACAAGCGCGCCAAAGATAAACCCGACAACAACCCGAAACAGCGAATACCCAAGATGCTCCCACAGTGTGAAACCCTGATATCCTTCGCTTGAAATTTCGCCAAACCGCTCAACAACCTTCTCGGGTGGCGGCAGCCAAATCGGCTCCATCTGCATGCCGCCCGGTGGGGTAATCGACAGCGCGCCCTTGTCTGTCAAGGTAACTTTGCCAGCGTCAACACTCACCGCTGTGCCAATCGCAATCGGCTTGCCATCAACCGCAACAATCTTGGCACCTTCCTTGCGCTTGGCCTCGTCGTTCTTGTCAAAAATTACTGTTTTGCTGCGCCCCGCAGACACCAATGCAACGTCGTTCTTGGCAAAGCCGCCTCCGGCCTCAACTTCGGGCAGCTCCGGCGCTTCACCGTGCTTATGAACCCGCAAAGTCACGGTTGCATCATCGGTGCTCCCATCAGCCGCCTCAAGCGTGTAAGTCAGCACTGCGTCGCCAACAAACGGGCCCGGCGCATGTATCGGTGCCCACTTTGACCCCGTGAAAGCCCCCCAAAGCAGGAAAATCGTCACAATCGAAATCACACTCGCCCAGCGGTTGGGCCGCACAGCGCTTTCGTCACCAAACGTCACCGTCTTAAGCGAGGTAAAGTCAGCCGACGTGCTCATCAAACGCCCGATAACATGTTTCACAAACAAGAAGGCCAGCACGAATATCGTGATGTAAATCAGCAGAATAATCATGCGCTTGCCTCCTCTGCACTGCCCATAATCTCTTCTTCCATGTCCCAGATCATGCTCAAAATTTCTTCGCGCTTCTCGCCAAACTCAGGGTGCTTCTTCACCTCCCGCAAATCCTGCCCAACGCCCAAATCGGCAAACGGCAAGCGGTATTCCTTGTGAATGCGCCCCGGCCGCGGCGCGAGCACCAGCAAACGCTCACCCAATAGCAGCGCCTCCTCAACCGAGTGGGTGATCAGAATGATCGTCTTGCCCGTCTCTTTCCACAACTTCAGAACCAGCCCCTGCATCTTCTCGCGCGTCAAAGCGTCGAGCGCGCCAAGCGGCTCATCCATCAAAATCACGTCAGGGTCATTTGCCAGACACCGCGCCAAAGCCACACGCTGTTGCATCCCGCCCGAAAGCTCGAACACAGACTTCTCCTTGAAGTCCGACAACCCGACAATGTTAAGCAGATGGTCAACGTTCTCGCGCCACTGCGCCTCGCGCTGGCCTTTCATACGCGGCCCGAAACTCACGTTCTCACGCACGCTCATCCACTCAAACAATGCGCCCTGCTGAAACACCATGCCGCGCTCGGCAGCCGGCTCGGTGATCAAATGATCATTCAGCGTCATGCTGCCTTCCGTCGGAGCCAGAAACCCGGCAACAATGTTCAAAAGCGTCGTTTTCCCACAGCCCGAAGGCCCGAGAACGCTCATCAACTCGCCTGTCTTGATCTCCAGCGAAATATCCTTAAGCGCCTGCACATGCCCGCCATTTGGCAAATCAAACCGCATCGAAATCTTGTCTATTGAAAGTGTCGAAATGCCCGCCCCCTTGAGGGCACCGCCCTCTGCTTTTTCTTGGCCTAAATATCCCCGCCGGAGGCATCAGCACTCACAGTAGGGTCTGACGCGCCAGAGATCAGTCTCCGGCGCGTCAAAGTGCTCTTAAAAGTGCTCTTACATGGCGCTCGCTTTAAGCGGGCCCGCGTTTACAGCGCCTTCATATGACTCAAGCGCCGCGTCGATGCTCTTGGCTTCAACGAACACATCCGCAACACCCTTCATAAAGGTCGCCGCGTTGCCACCGAGCCATGCTTCAGACAGCTGCTCTTCTGTGGTGGGGAAGGTGAACGTCGCCATGGTTTCCATCGTGGCTTTTTCGTCCATGCCCGCGTCTTTCGCGATCACTGGCAGCATTTCCGCTTGGTTGGCCTCGTCCGCCCACATCGCGTTCGCATCGGCCGTGACTTTCAGGAACTTAGCAACCAGATCACCGTTTTCAGCGATGAAACCCGCTGGCCCGGTTGTCGCATCAAACACCAGAATACCCAGCTCGGTTTTCTCGGCGCCCGTCATCAGTGTGTTGCCGTGCTCAAGCGCGCGGCGTAGCGAACCGCCCCAACCACAGAACATATCGACCGCGCCCTGCGCAATCGCCGCCGAGCCTTCAGGCGGGTTCATGTTCACAACTTCCATGCTG
Organism: Lentibacter algarum; assembly: GCF_018860975.1. Classification (GTDB taxonomy): domain Bacteria; phylum Pseudomonadota; class Alphaproteobacteria; order Rhodobacterales; family Rhodobacteraceae; genus Lentibacter; species Lentibacter algarum_A. The sequence continues at coordinate 244,570 of NZ_JAHKQI010000005.1, read as the reverse complement.
CCAACATCAACGCCAAAGTGGCTCATCTGCTTAAGAAAGCCGTAGTGCGCCGCCGTGCCGAGCGGAACAGCAACTTTCTTGCCAGCAAGCTCGGCTGCGTTCGACCCATCAATCTCAAGCGCTTCGGCCACGACACAGTTGTCGTTGTCAGCGTAGCTCACGGCCACATCCAGAACCTGAAGGTCCTGACCACCCGAGGCCGCAACAACGAACGGCGGAATGCCCTGGCTCACGGAAAGATGCACATCGCCCGAGGCCATCGCCGCGCTCATCTCTGTGCCCGAGCCAAACGCGCGCCAGTTAACCTTAACGCCCAGCGCTTCGTCGTATGTCCCTTTAACTTTGGCATACTCGAAAGGCATCGGCCATTCCTGGAAGTAGCCAACTGTGATTTCGTCTAAAGCGACGGCTTGCGAACCTGCGAGCATCGCCGCACCAGCCACTGCCGACATAAGTTTTGTCTTGAATTTCATTCGTATTCTCCCGTTGTCTGTTGTGTGTTCCGGTCATCGAAACACGAACCCGCCGTTCTAGCGGCGTTGAGTTGTTGGTCAGGCGCTTTTCTCACAAAACGGAGTGCCCTCGCGCAGCATCCGAACGTAATTGCCGATTCCGATCAATGTTTTTGTAGCCAAACCACTACGATTTTCGATTTCATAAAACTACTCCACGCGTTAATCAAAAGCTCCAACGCTTTTACAATAAAGCAATTTCGACTTTGCGCAATGTTTGGCCCCTGCTTGACTGGCTCCATAGCTCGCATCACACTGGCCCTATCAGACTCAGGGAAAATGGCGCTCTTCTACCCCTAGAATATGATCAAATCGCAGCTTACGAAGGCCGCATTTTACATTGGAGACACGCAAATGGATGGTAACCTTTCTGCAAATGACATCAGTCACATCGTTGACGCCGACCGCGCACATGTCTGGCATCACCTGACCCAGCACAAACCCTTTGAAACCGGCGAACCGCGTATCATCATTGAGGGCAAAGGTATGCGAGTCTGGGACCAGAAAGGCAAAGAATACCTCGACGCCGTCTCAGGTGGTGTCTGGACAGTCAACGTCGGCTACGGCCGCGAAAGCATCGCCAACGCCGTGCGTGACCAGCTGGTGAAGCTACCTTACTTCGCGGGCTCGGCCGGCTCTGTGCCAGGGGCATTGTTCGCTGAAAAACTGATCAGCAAAATGCCCGGTATGACGCGGGTTTATCAAACCAACTCCGGCTCCGAGGCCAACGAAAAAGCCTTCAAAATGGTTCGCCAGATTTCTCACAAAAACCACGGCGGCAAGAAATTCAAGATCCTCTACCGCGACCGCGACTATCACGGCAGCACCCTCGCCGCGATGTCGGCGGGCGGGCAAGACGAGCGCAACGCACAATACGGCCCCTTCGCGCCGGGTTTTGTTCGCGTGCCGCATTGCATGGAATACCGCGCACACGACCAAGGCATGGGGGATCTGACAGGCGAAGCCTACGCAGAAGCCAACGTCAAAGCCATCGAAGAGGTGATCCTCGCAGAAGGCGCCGACACCATCGGCTCACTCTGCCTTGAACCCGTTACAGCGGGCGGCGGCGTTATCCCCGCGCCCGAAGGCTACTGGCCCCGCATCCAAGAGCTGTGCCGCAAGTATGACATCCTGCTGCACATCGACGAAGTCGTCTGCGGTGTTGGCCGCACAGGAACCGAGTGGTTCGGCTACCAGCACTACGGCATCGAGCCTGATTTTGTGACCATGGCCAAAGGCGTCGCTTCTGGCTACGCGGCAATCGCCTGCTGCGTCACCAACGAGCGCGTGTTTGACATGTTCAAAGACAACTCCGACGACCCGCTCAACTACTTCCGCGATATCTCGACATTCGGCGGCTGCACCGCAGGGCCAGCGGCAGCGCTTGAGTGCATGCGCATTATCGAAGACGAGAATCTCTTGGAAAACACCACCAAAATGGGCGAGCGCATGGTGAACAACCTGAACGCGCTTTCCGAGAGCCATGCCATCATCGGCGATGTGCGCGGCCTTGGCCTCTTTGTCGGCGCTGAACTGGTCACAGACCGCACCAGCAAAGAGCCAGCAGATGAGAAGCTTGTCGCGCAAGTGGTGGCCGAATGTGGTGCGATGGGCGTGATCATCGGCGCAACAAACCGCTCGGTGCCGGGCTTCAACAACACGCTCTGCTTCTCTCCGGCGTTGATCTCAACTGCCGACGATATCGACAATATCACCGAGACAGTCGGCAAAGCGCTGAGCCGCGTCTTTGGCTGATATCATCAACGATCTGGGCCAGCCCATCGGCTGGCCCGTCACAACCACGCTGCCCTGCAAGCGCCCCCAGCACACCACGCTTTTGGGCCAGTATTGCGCGCTCGTGCCGCTCAATGTCGCCGCCCACGGCGACGATCTTTGGAAAGCTTTCAGCAAAGACAAATCCGGAGCAAACTGGACATACCTGCCCATCGGCCCATTCGAGCAAAAAGCCGACTTCATCACATTTCTGCAATCTGCCGAAGCCAGCCCAGACCCGCTCTATTACTCCGTGATCAAAGAGGGCCGCGCCATTGGCCACGCCACGTTCCTGCGCATCGACGAAAAACAAGGCGTGATTGAAGTCGGCTTCATCCACTTCTCACCGCTCATGCAACGCAGCCCCACCAGCACCGAAGCGATGTATCTAATGATGTCATACGTCTTCGACACCCTCGGCTACCGCCGCTACGAATGGAAATGCGACGCGCTCAACGCACCGTCGATTAGAGCCGCAAAACGCCTCGGCTTTTCGTTTGAAGGCATCTTCAGACAAGCGACCACCTACAAGGGCCGCAACCGCGACACGGCTTGGTTGTCGATTTTGGACAGCGAGTGGCCCGCCCAAAAAGCCAGGTTTGAACGCTGGCTTAAACCGACGAATTTTGACACAGAGGGTCGGCAACAAACTTCACTCTAGTTTCGAATTTTGCTGCGCAAAATCCGACCCATGCGGGGGCCAGCCCCCGCACCCCCGGGATATTTTTACCAAGAAAAACAGTGAAACTTCTCGACTTTTTCCTGGTCTAAATATCCTCGTTCCGTTGCCGCCAATCGGCTTTTGCCGATGATAGGGGAGGCATCCGCGATCTCAAACTTGTCGAACGGCGCCTTTTGCCGCCGAGGTTGTCAAAGCAGCGTAAGCCCTGAGTGCCGTCGTCACCTTGCGTTTGCGTGGCTTGGCTGGCTTCCAGCCGCTGGCCTCCATCGCCTTACGTCGCGTTGCCAGTGTGGCATCGTCAACATCAAGGTGAATTTTGCGGTTGGGGATGTCGATCACGATTGTGTCGCCCTGCTCGACGAGCCCGATGGTGCCGCCCTCGGCTGCTTCTGGTGAGCAGTGACCGATGCTGAGACCTGACGTGCCGCCCGAGAAGCGCCCGTCTGTGAGCAAGGCGCATTTCTTGCCAAGGCCCTTGGATTTAAGGTAGCTCGTTGGATAGAGCATTTCTTGCATGCCCGGCCCGCCGCGCGGCCCCTCGTAGCGGATAACAACAACGTCGCCCTCTTTCACTTTGCCGGTGAGGATGTCGCTCACAGCCTGATCCTGGCTTTCGCAAACATAGGCAGGGCCCGAGAAGTTGAGGTTGCTCGCATCAACGCCCGCTGTCTTAACGATACAACCATCAAGCGCGATGTTACCGAACAAAACCGCCAAGCCGCCGTCTTGCGAGAAGGCGTGCTCTTTGGTGCGGATAACGCCGTTTTCGCGGTCGGTATCCAGCTCTTTATAGCGGTTCTGGGTGCTAAACGCTTCTGTCGTGCGTACGCCGCCGGGGGCCGCCTTGAACAGCGCTTCAGCTTCGGGGTTATTGGCAACTTTGATGTCCCATTTGGCAATCGCCTCGCCCATTGTCGCCGAGTGCACTGTCGGCGGATCAAGATGCAACAGCCCAGCGCGACTTAGCTCACCGAGGATAGAGAAAATTCCGCCCGCGCGGTGCACATCTTCCATGTGAACATTCTCGATGTTGGGCGCGACTTTGCACAGGCACGGCACATTGCGTGACAGGCGGTCCATGTCTTCCATGGTAAAATCAACCTCGCCCTCATGGGCAATCGCCAGCAGGTGCAACACAGTGTTCGTCGAGCCGCCCATCGCTATATCGAGGCTCATCGCGTTCTCGAAAGCATCAAACGTAGCGATCTCGCGTGGCAGCAGGCCCTTCTCTTCCTCAAGGTAGTGCCGCTTGGTGATCTCGACAATCTTACGCCCGGCCTCAAGGAAAAGCCCCTTACGGTCAGCATGTGTCGCGAGCGTCGAGCCATTGCCCGGCAACGCGAGGCCCAAAGCCTCGGCGAGGCAGTTCATCGAGTTCGCTGTAAACATCCCCGAACACGAGCCGCACGTCGGGCAAGCATTCTCTTCGATGTGCTGCAACTGCTCATCAGTGAACTTGTCATCAGCCGCGGCGACCATCGCATCAACCAAGTCGATCTTGTCCAAGTCGAGGTCTTCGAGCTCGATCTTGCCGGCCTCCATCGGCCCGCCAGATACGAAGATAACCGGAATGTTCAGCCGCATCGCCGCCATCAACATACCCGGAGTGATCTTGTCGCAGTTCGAGATACAGACCATCGCATCCGCACAATGCGCGTTAACCATATACTCGACAGAGTCAGCAATGATCTCGCGTGAAGGCAATGAGTAAAGCATGCCGTCGTGGCCCATAGCGATACCGTCATCAACGGCTATGGTATTGAACTCCTTGGCAACTCCGCCAGCCGCTTCAACCTCACGCGCCACCATCTGGCCGAGGTCCTTGAGGTGAACATGCCCCGGCACGAACTGGGTAAAAGAGTTAACAATCGCGACAATCGGCTTGCCGAAATCGTCGTCTGTCATCCCCGTCGCGCGCCAAAGGCCGCGTGCTCCGGCCATGTTGCGGCCGTGTGTGCTTGTCCGTGATCTAAGTGCTGGCATGTCTGCCTCCCGCGTTTATCTGCAAGCGAGAAACCATATGAGGCTCCTGAAATCAAGCCTCACAGCTTCTTGTTACTTTGCCCGTGCATTGACCAAATCAGCCTTCAACTTCTGAATGGTGTTTTGCTGTCGTGCGATATGCCTCGCCCACGGCGTATATTGGGCAATGCGCGCATCTTCGCTGTGTAAAAATCGGTCGTCATCTGCCGGTTTCTCTGCCCCGAACGCACCGGTAAACACCCGCAATGTCGCGTGAAACTGCCGTTCGTAAAACGCCGCCAAGGCCTGCTCCCGGCCGAGGCCTTCCTGCGCACGCAAAAAGCTTTCAACCCGCTGCATGATTTCACCCTGATCACGCATCACGCGATCAAAGTAGCCCCCCGTGTCACCCCCCGTGTCACTCGCCGTGCCTTGACCTGCGTGCTGCACATAATGATAGCCCAGCACCTCGACATGCTCAAACCGCTCTGCAAGCCAGAACACCGCGGCATTTAGCAAAAAATCATCGCCATGAAAGGCTTTCACAGGCGCGCTTAGCTGTTCAAACGCAGTCAACAATACCGAGCGCCGGTAGAGCTTGTTCCAGAGCGCAAACAAATACCGGAAGCCAAAAAACTGTTTCATTAGTTCGCCACGATCAGTGATCACATGCGCAGTGTCGGGCTTGCCGCGCAGTGTTAGCGCACCGTCCCGGGCCTTGGTCATCGCGCGAAAAGCGACAATATCAGCCTTGTCCAACGCGCCGCCCAACTGACTGTAGAGCACCGGATCAACCCAGTCATCGGCATCAGCAAACTGGACAAACCGCCGTGTCGCAACTGCTGCTCCAGCGCGTCTGGCTTCAAATGCGCCGCTGTTTTGGGGCAGCCGAACAAGCTTGTCAATTCTCCTCAAAGCCCGCGCCGAAAGCCGCGCCTCAAGCGGCACATCCGAGCAATCGTCAACCACAATAATCTCGGGACGCGCCTCCATATCAAACAGGCCCTGCAAGCAAGCCTCAAGCACCTCTGCGGCCGTGTTGTAGCTGGGCACAATCAGCGAAATATCAGCCGCTTCAGTCATGGTTTCCTCCTGTTCAGGCGCGTGCGGCGATGTCTTGCGCCGCATCATAGCCTTCGCGCGCCGCGTCAATCGTTGCAAGGTTCTCAAGCGCCCAACCGGCCAGAACCTTTACCGGCTCGCGAAACGACATCCCTAACTCAGTCAGCTCATACTCAACTTTGGGCGGGATCGTCGGGTAGTAGGTGCGCCGCACCAGCCCGTCGCGCTCAAGCTGCTTGAGCGTCAGGCTCAGCATCCGCTGTGAAATGCCCAAGTTGCGTTTGAGCTCGTTAAACCGTAGCACGCCGTATTGCGCCAGCGACACCACAACCAGCACGCTCCACCTGTCACCAACCCGCGCCAGAACTTCGTTTATACGCCCGCAATCGGGGCAGCCAGCTACATCAGCCATGTCGGTTCCTTCCATGATACCGAGGCTACTAAATGTGCCTCCTTGCGGCTCCGCTTGGTTCTTATTATATCGCCGGTTACAAATATATACTACCCTCTAAAGGAACACACCGATATGACCAAGACCCCCCTCATCGAGCGCCTCAACTGGCGTTACGCAACCAAAAAGATGGACCCGGCCAAGCCAGTTTCAGAAGACAAAGTCGCGCAGATCGTTGAAGCGATCCAACTCGCGCCAACATCAAGCGGTACCCAGCCGTTCGAGCTGTTTGTGATCACCAACCCCGAGACCCGCGCCGAAATCCGCAAAGTTGCATGGGATCAAACTCCGATCACCGACGGCTCGCACCTCCTCGTTTTCGCCGCGTGGGACAACTACACAGCCGAGCGCATCGACGCCGTTACCGACCAGCTCAAAGCCGAGCGTGGCGACTTGCCCTTGCTCACGGCCTACTACGATAATCTCAAGAACACCTACTTGCCGCGTGACGCCTCGGTGAACCATGATCACGCCGCCCGCCAAGCCTATATCGCGCTTGGCCTCGCCATGGCCGCCGCCGCCGAGCTAGAGGTTGACGCCACCCCGATGGAAGGCTTTGACCCCGACAAAGTTGACGAGATCTTGGGCCTCAAAGACAAAGGCCTGCGCTCGGTCGTCATCATGCCCCTCGGCCACCGTGAGGAAGGCGCCGACTGGCTGCTGCCAATGCCAAAAATGCGCAAACCCCTCGAGAAGCTTGTGACGCGCCTTGACTAAATTACTGCTGGTTGCCGGCTTAGGTTGGCAACCAGTTATCCGTGCCGTTGAGCATAGTTACCATACACAGTGGAGGGTTGAGCTCACACTGACCAATGCTGCGCGTTGCTTGATCGTCGGCTATTCCATTGAACCAACCCAGACCGATTAAGTGGCTTTTCGAGTGCCTTTGCACTTGGGGAAACTCGAACAGCCCCAGAAAGCATCGCCTGTCCTACGATTAGTCCGCTTTATCATCTCTGCGCCACACCGTGGACATGCTATTTGACCCGAGCTGACCGCAGGTATTTTGGTTGGTGTCCGCTTTTTGGCTGCCACCTTCTTTTCCAAATTTTTCAAGTGTTCATTGCGCATTGCCTTCGTGCCTTCCAAAGCCTCACCGCGCAACTTCTTCGAGTATGTGTCTACTTGTACGTCAGTTAGTATCTGCATCTTTTGAAGCGCAATAAGTTTACCAAGATCTTTCAAGCCCCAAGCAACGCTTTCTGGCATTGCCGTCTTCGGTTCGGCTGTCCCGGTAAACACAACAAAATTGTGCAGAGTACTTTGATCGACGTTCAAAATTTTCTGTACGGCCTTCACGTGTGCGTAGTTCTGTCGAAGAGGGTTTTGAAAACTTCGCTTGCTGCGTTTTTGCACTTGAGTCCATTTCTGTTGGTCCGCACCACCAAAAATCCAGCCGGACATGTTCTTGGTTTCGATCACAAAAATCCCGAAGCGAGATAGGACCAGATGGTCAATCTGAGTTGTGCCACCGGCGATCGGCAAAATTAAATCCGTCAGCACTTTATAGTCTGGTTCGCTCAGAACAGATGTGAGCGCATTGTGCACCAGCCGCTCTCCTCGAGCGCCTTTTCTTTCAGGTGTATTGATACTATTTTCAATCGCCCAGATTGTAGACCTTAAGAGGAACTTCAGCATTAGAAATCACGCTTCTTTCATTAGTAATGGCATCCACCATCATCCTAGATAGCACGCCTGTCGAGTATCTCCGCCGATTTAGGTCAAATTTTGGCAACTCAACGAACCTTGAACCGCTATCGTTCGCCAACAATACCTGCCCCACAATCCAAACAAAACCTTTCACCCTACCCGTGCCGCTGCCGGCTATCCTTTGGCGCTTCATCGCGCTCAAACTTGCCGTAGTCGCGGATCACACTCACAACCCGCAGCCTGTAGTCTTCAAACAGCTCGCCGCGTCCGGCCTCCTGCGCGCCGCGGTGTTCTTCAAGTGCGCGCCAACGCTGCACCGCGGCCTCGTCTTCAAAGAAGCTGAGTGACAGGATTTTACCTTCCGTCGTCAGGCTGGCAAACCGCTCGACGCTGATAAAGCCCTCAACCTGCTCCAAGAGCGGCTTCATCTTTGCGGCCATCGCAAGGTAGCCCTCCTGCTTGCCCTCCGCGACTTGCACCTCAAAGATCACGCCTATCATTTTGATCCTCCATGTGGCGCTGACGCCAGTCTCAAAAACGTGCGGTCTTCGCGCAGCAAGAACTTCTCGCGCTGCGCAAACTCGTAGTTTTCGCGGCCCAGCGGATCAGCCGACAGCCGCGTGCGGTAGGCTTCATACTCCGCCAGATTTTGCACATTGTATATCCCGTAAGCCAGTGTCGAGCTGCCCTCATGCGGTGCATAATATCCGATCAGGTCGGCCCCGCAGCGCGGGATAGCCTCGCCCCAGTTTCGGGCATAATGTTCAAACTGCACTTTCTTCGTCGGGTCTATCTCATAGCGGATAACACAGGTCAGCATATCAGTTTCCTTTTGCTGCCTTTTGATACGCCCGATCCGCGCGAGAGTGTTGCGCAGTCGCTTCGTCACAGAGCGCAACGTTAACCCTTTTTGGCCCTTCCAAACGTCTGCACGCATTATGCACTGCGGTATGCACTGTAGTATGCACGGGTTGTGCAGGCCGGTTCGCGGCGTTAACCGGCCTGAACGTAAGTCCAGATTGCCAAGCAAACCAGTCCAGTCTAGGGTTCGGGATCATGGCGATTTCAGTTGAGACATTCTTTCTCGCTCCCGAAGGGCAAGGCACGCTTCAGGCCCGCATCCAGCAGATGGTTGCCGAGGGCATTCTCTCGGGCCGCCTGTTGCGCGGCGAGAAACTGCCCTCGACCCGCAAGCTCGCAAAGCACCTTGGCGTCAGCCGCATCACCGTCACGCTGGCCTACACCGAGTTGCAAGCAAACGACTACCTCAGCTCGCGCGGCCGTTCCGGTTACTACGTCTCCGAGAACGCCCCCGAACCGCCCGCCTTTGAGCCACAGCCAGAAAGCGAAGACAGCATCGACTGGTCTCGTGCCCTTGGGCAACGCTTCTCTGCCGACGGCGCAAATCGCAAGCCCTCCGACTGGGCGCGCTATCGCTTTCCCTTTGTCTATGGTCAGACCGATCCAACCCTGTTTGACCACGCCAACTGGCGCCTCTGCGCCCTTCAGGCATTGGGCCAAAAGGACTTTGAATCACTGACATCCGACTACTATGATCAGGACGATCCCGAGTTGATCGAGTTCATCCTCAGGCACTCTCTGCCGCGCCGTGGGATCATCGCCAAGCCTGATGAAATTCTGGTAACCATGGGGGCTCAGAATGCCCTCTGGCTGGCAGCACAAGTGCTGTTGACACAACGCCGCACCGCCGCCATCGAAGAGCCATGCTACCCGTCGCTCCGCAGCATTCTCAGCCAGTCACGCTGTCACTTAGCCCCTGTTGGCGTTGATGCTGACGGGCTGAAGTATGATGACATACCGCCCGAAACCGATGTGATCTTCACCACCCCCAGCCACCAGTGCCCAACCACAGCGACCATGCCACTGGAGAACCGCAAAAGCCTGTTGCAAAAGGCCCGCGCCCTTGACGCACTGATCGTTGAAGACGACTACGAGTTTGAAATGTCCTTCATGCGCGCGCCCTCTCCGGCGCTCAAATCTCTCGACAGCGAAGGCCGTGTTGTCTACGTCGGCAGCTTCTCCAAATCGCTGTTTCCAGGCCTTCGTCTCGGCTATCTCGTCGGTTCCCGCGCCTTCATCCGTGAGGCCCGTGCGCTGCGCACAACCGTGCTGCGACATGTTCCCGGACACGTGCAGCGCACTGCCGCATATTTCCTGCGGCTCGGTCACTATGACGCGCTGATCAGGCGCATGTCAGGGGTGCTTTCCGAGCGCCGGCAAGTGATGACCGAGGCCATCGAAGAGCATGGGCTAAGCATCGCCGGCACCGGCGCTTTTGGCGGCTCGGCCTTCTGGATGCGCGCGCCTGACCACATCAACACTGAAGTCCTTGCGGCTCGCCTCCAAGCGCACTCGGTACTCATCGAGCCGGGAAAACCGTTCTTTGGTGAAGACAACGCGCCCCAAAACCACTATCGGCTGGGTTACAGCTCTATTCCGTCATCACGAATTCCCGAAGGGCTTGAAATCATCGCGCGTGAGATCAAAAACTGGTCCTAAACCCGCAGGTTTTCTGGCCCTAACCCCCTTGCGCTCAGGCACGTAACTTCGCATCAACTTGGGGCCTATAAGCCCGATTCTGCTCGCTCATTTGATTTTCAGGAGACACCTATGAAAATGACCACCGAAGAAGCCTTTGTGAAGGTCCTCCAGCGCCACGGCATTCAACATGCGTTCGGTATTATCGGCTCCGCCATGATGCCCATTTCGGATCTCTTCCCCAAAGCAGGCATCGCATTTTGGGACTGCGCCCATGAAGGTTCCGCCGGTATGATGAGCGACGGTTACACCCGCGCCACAGGCAAGATGAGCATGATGATCGCCCAAAACGGCCCCGGCATCACCAACTTCGTCACCGCCGTCAAAACTGCATATTGGAACCACACACCCCTGCTGTTGGTTACGCCCCAAGCGGCCAACAAAACCATCGGTCAGGGCGGCTTCCAAGAGGTCGAGCAGATGAAACTGTTTGAGGACATGGTCGCCTACCAAGAAGAGGTGCGTGACCCCTCTCGCGTCGCCGAAGTGCTCACCCGTGTGATCAGCCAGGCCAAGCGCCTGTCTGGCCCCGCACAGCTCAACATTCCGCGTGACTACTGGACGCAAATCGTCGATATCGACATCCCTGATCCGATCGAATTCGAGCGCTCACCAGGTGGCACAAACTCCGTCACTGAAGCCGCTGCTTTGCTCAGTTCAGCCAAGAACCCCGTCATCCTCAACGGCGCGGGCGTAGTGCTTTCTGCGGGTGGCATTGACGCTTCAAAGGCTCTCGCCGAACGCCTCGATGCCCCTGTCTGCGTTGGCTATCAGCACAATGACGCCTTCCCTGGTTCGCACCCGCTCTTTGCTGGCCCCCTCGGCTACAACGGCTCAAAGGCAGGCATGGAACTGATCAAAGACGCCGACGTTGTGCTCTGCCTCGGCACGCGCCTCAACCCGTTCTCAACACTGCCGGGTTACGGCATGGACTACTGGCCCACGAGCGCCAAAGTCATCCAGGTTGACATCAACCCAGACCGCATCGGCCTGACCAAAAAGGTTGCTGTCGGCATTGTCGGGGACGCGGCGATGGTCGCCCAAGGCATCCTCTCGCAATTGTCCGATACAGCAGGCGATGCAGGCCGTGCAGCACGTAAAAACAAGATCGCTGACACCAAGTCAAAATGGGCACAGCAACTCTCCAGCATGGATCACGAAGACGATGATGAAGGCACCGACTGGAACAAGCGCGCACGCGGTGACAAGCCTGACTGGATGAGCCCACGCATGGCGTGGCGCGCGATCCAATCGGCCCTGCCAGCAGATGCAATCATCAGCTCCGACATCGGCAACAACTGTGCCATCGGCAACGCATACCCGAGCTTTGATGAGGGCCGCAAATACCTCGCCCCTGGCCTCTTCGGCCCTTGCGGCTACGGCTTGCCAGCGGTTGTCGGCGCCAAGATCGGCTGCCCAGACGTGCCAGTTGTCGGCTTCTCGGGCGACGGCGCATTTGGCATCGCGGTCAACGAACTTACAGCCATCGGCCGCGGCGAGTGGCCTGCTGTCACGCAGGTTGTTTTCCGCAACTACCAGTGGGGCGCTGAAAAACGCAACTCGACGCTTTGGTTTGACGATAACTTCGTCGGAACCGAGCTCGACGAACAAGTCAGCTACGCCGGGATCGCCAATGCTTGCGGCCTCAAAGGCGTCGTTGCCCGCACGATGGACGAACTCACTGCCGCCCTCAAGCAAGCCTGCGATGACCAAAAAAAGGGCATCACCACGCTCGTTGAAGCGATGATCAACCAAGAGCTCGGCGAGCCTTTCCGCCGTGACGCGATGAAAAAACCGGTTTCTGTGGCCGGTATCAACGCCGATGACATGGTTGAGCAGACACCGTCCTGATAGCGGTGGATTTCTTGACCGACTTGTGATGTGTTCGCCCGAATTTAGCGGCGAACACATTCAAGAAAGGCACATTCATGACCGAGCCATACCCCTTCCTGAGCACGACAAAACCAAGTGCTCCAGCAACGCTGCTCGCGCAAGCGCGTAGCCTTCCAGTGCCGCGTGTTGCTCTTGTAAACGCTGGTGCCGTTAACCCGCTGCTTGGCATCCGTGAAGCCGCCGAAGCAGGCCTTGCCGAGCCGATCCTCATCGGTGATGAAGCCAAGATCAGAGCCGCAGCCGAGGAAGTCGGCTACGACATTTCGCAGCTTCGCCTCATACACGCACCCCATGCCGAGGCCAGCATCAAAGCCGCCGAGCTTGCCCGCGAAGGTGAGGCTGATGCGATCATGAAAGGGCAGGTGCACACCTCGACGTTTCTCAAAGGTTTACTGCCGTCAAAAGCCGGTCTGCGTGATCGTAAAACCCGTTGTGGGCACGTCTTTCACATCACCACGCCGCACAATGACCGCCCGCTCCTGCTCACCGACGCCGCGCTTAACGTGAACCCGTCAGTTGCCACGCGACAGGCCTGCCTCACGCACGCCGTGACCCTCGCGCAGACCCTCGGCATCACCCGCCCCAAAGCCGCACTGCTTGCCCCGTCAGAAGACGCAACGCCCTCGATCGCCAACACTATGGAAAGCGCCGAAATAGCTGCTTGGGCGCAGGAGAACCTGCCGCAAGCCGACGTCGCCGGCCCGATGGCGATGGACCTCATCCTCTCCAAACGCGCCGCCGAAGTGAAGAGCTACGTGAGCCCCGTTGCTGGTGATGCCGACATTATCGTCACCCCGAACATCACCTCCGGCAATGCGCTGTTCAAGCTCTTCGTTCTCGGCATGGGCTGTTGCGCTGGTGGCCTTGTGATCGGTGCCAAAGTGCCGATCCTGCTCACTTCGCGCAGTCAGGAAGCCCCCGCACGCCTCGCCTCTGCGGCCCTCGGCGTTATCGCAGCAGACCAAGCCAAGGGAGCCGCCTGATGTTTCTGGCCCTCAACACCGGCTCGTCCTCGATCAAGATCGCGGTGTTTGATGCCGCGCTTGATTTGGTCGTTGAAGGCAACATCGCCGGTGTCGGCACCGAGGGCAAATTGACACTTGGTGAGCACAAAGAAAATGTCACCACCGCCGATCACAACGAGGCTCTCGATTGCCTGCTCGACGGGCTGGTTGAACGCGGCATCACGCTTGATCAGATCTCCGCCGCAGCGCACCGTGTTGTGCATGGCGGTCGCCGCCTCACCGAGCCAACGCGCATCACCGACGAGACACTTGAGCAGATCGCAGCAATGATCCCTCTCGCCCCGTTGCACAACCCTGCGGCGCTTGCAGGCATGGCCGCTGTTAGCAAGCATCTGCCAGATATCCCGCAGTTCGCCAGCTTTGATACCGCCTTTCATGCTGGCCAACCCGCCCTCGCAACAACCTATGCCTTGCCACTCGCGCAACGCGAGAAGGGCATCCGCCGCTATGGGTTTCACGGGTTAAGCTATGCTGGCATGGTGCGTCAGTTGGGTGATCAACTGCCAAGCCGCCTGCTCGCGCTTCACCTCGGTGCGGGCGTCAGCCTCTGCGCGATCAAAGATGGCAAATCTATCGCAACAAGCATGGGCTACTCACCGCTTTCCGGCCCGACAATGGCCACCCGCACAGGTGATATTGACGGCATGGCTATACTGCGCATTGCCAAAGAAGAAGGCTTCGAGAAGGCGGCACATCTGCTCAACAAAGAGAGCGGCCTGCTAGGTCTGTCCGGCACAACAGCCGACATGCGCACCCTGCTTGATGACCCATCAGATGAAGCGCAGTTCGCGGTTGATCACTTCGTCTACACCGTCGTGCATCAAGCCGGAGGCCTCGCCGCCGCACTTGAGGGTGTCGACGCGATCGCTTTCACCGGCGGCATCGGTGAGAACTCCGCGCCCATCCGTGAGCGCATTTTGGCGCGGCTTGCGTGGTTAGGGGATGTTCCCGTGCACGTTGTCCCCGCTGACGAAGAGCGCCAGATCGCGATTGATGCAAGCGCGCTCATGGAGAAAAAGTGAATTACGCCAGCGCCACCATGATAGCCGTCGCCGCAACAATGTCGTCAACACTTGCACCACGGCTCAGGTCACATACCGGCCGCGCAAAGCCCTGTAAAAACGGCCCCAAAGCCTGCGCTTCAGCAAGTTCCTGGCAAAGTTTGTATGCGATGTTTCCCGCATCCAAACTCGGGAACACCAGCACATTCGCCGCGCCGGTTCCCGCTCCCTTCTTTTCGGCAATCACCGCATTCAAGGCGGCATCGGCCTGCACTGGCCCGCTAAAACCCGCCAACTCGGCCGCCGCCCTCACGCGCTCAACGCTTTCGCCCGCACCGCTTGTGCCAGTTGAAAACGAGAGCATCGCAACCTCGCTCCGCCCGAACAATGCCTTGGCTGAAGCCGCTGAAGCACGCGCGATATCGGCAAGCTCGCCCGCGTCAGGCGCGATATTTACTGCGCAATCCGCAAACAGCAACTCGCGTCCATCAGGGAAGAGCATGACGAAAAATGACGACACGGTCGCAACATTCTCCGCAGGCCCAATCGCCATCGCCGCCGCCTCGATCACCCGCTTGGTCGGGCTATCCGCCCCCGCGACCATCGCGTCAACCTCGCCGCAAGCAACCATCGCCGCCGCTTGGTATAGCGGCTTGGCAAGCAGCCGCCGCGCCATGGCTTCTTTCATGCCTCGCGCGGCAACCAAAGCCGCAACCTGCGCCTCACTCACATCCCCCAAAGCAACAGGCACACAGAGCCCCTCGGCCGCAAGCTGCGACATCGCTTCAGCCACTCGTGGCTCATCGGCTTCCGGAAACACAACACGCGCAGGCCGTGCCTTAGCTGCATCAAAAACTTTCTCTAAAAACTGCATGTATGCTCCTGTATACTGCCCTCAAAGGAGCCAGCTATGAGCACAGACGTCAAGATCAATCGCGGCCTCAAAGGCATCTACTTCGAGCGCTCCGGCGTCTCTCATATCGACGGTGCGAAAGGCGAACTCAGCTATCGCGGCTACTCAATTCATGACCTTGCGACCAAATCGACATTTGAAGAAGTTTGCTACCTGTTGATCAACGGAGAGCTGCCAACCGCCGACGAACTTGCCACATTTGAAGCCAGGCTCAAAGCCGCCCGCACGCTACCCGACGCGATCTATGATATCATCCGCAGCACACAACAGGGGCATCCGATGGACGTGTTGCGCACCTGTGTTTCGGCCCTTGCGGCACTCGAACCGGCAAGCGCAGAGACCGGCGAAGAGGCATTCATCAGCAACGGAATCCGCCTCACCGCGCAAGTGCCGATGATCATCGCCGCACATGAAAACATCCGCAACGGCCGCGCACCCGTCGCCCCTGACAACACCCTAAGTCACGCCGCAAACTGGCTCTACATGCTCAAGGGCGAGAAGCCCTCAGAAGCCGCTGCAAAGCTCGCCGATGTTGACTTCATACTGCACGCCGAACACGGCGCAAACGCCTCGGCCTTTGCGGCCCGCGTCACCGTCGGAACCGAAGCAAACCTGCACGGCGCCATGGTCACAGCCCTCGCCACGCTCGCAGGCCCGGCTCACGGCGGCGCCGCCGAAGACGTGATGAAAATGGTGCACGAAATCGGCACCCCGGACAAGGCCGCCGCCTACGTCAAAGCCAAGCGCGCCAACCGCGAGGCTGTCACTGGTTTCGGGCACCGCGTCTACCGCGCCGAAGACCCGCGCGCGCGCCACATGCGTGATGGCGTCAAGCAGTTGGGCGATGAAATGGGCGCACCAGAATGGTATGAAATCCTTCAAGGGGTTGTCGACGCGATGAAGCCCTACGCCCGCCACGGCCTTAACGTAAACGTCGATTTCTACTCAGGCGTCATCTACCAGTTGCACGGTATCCCGATGGATCTATACGTGCCGATCTTCGCCATCGGCCGTATGCCCGGCTGGATCATCCAATGCATCGAGCAACAGCGCGGCAACATCCTGATCCGCCCGCTGACACTGTATAACGGGCCGGAAATGCGCGACTACGTGAGCATGAAAAACCGGTGACAGCACTCGCACAACTTACCACACTCGAGCTCGCCTTCGCCCTCATCGCCGTCTTCACAGCAGGCGTCGTGCGTGGCTTTGCCGGCTTCGCTCTTTCGGCGCTGATCATGGCTGCTCTCGCCACCATGATCCCACCTGTCGAGCTGATCCCCGTCTGCACCATGCTTGAGCTTGCCTCAGCAGCCCTGCTGATACGTGGAGGTTTCAGCGAGGCCAACAAGCGCATGGCTTTAACCCTGCAAGCTGGCGCGCTCATTGGCGTGCCAACAGGTTTGTATCTGACGACCACGATCGACCCTGAACTGTCAAAACTCGTCGCACTCTGCCTCGTCGTCGGGCTTGCTCTGTTGCAACTCGCCAAGGTGCGCCTGCCGCTCACGACATCCCCGGTGCCGACATTCCTAACAGGCATCTTTTCGGGCTTCGTGACAGGCCTTGCCAGCATCGGCGGCATGGTCATCGCGCTTTATGCTTTAGCCTTGCAAATGCCGCCCAAAAAAATGCGTGGCTCGCTGATCTTGATCATCTTCATCGGCGGCTCTCTCACGTTCCTGTGGCAGATCCTCTATGGCATGATCACCACGCTCGCGCTCACCCGCTTCGCAATTTTCGCAGTGCCAATGCTCGCTGGAGTCCTGCTGGGCCGCACCTACTTCAAGCCCGAATACGAGCGCTATTACCGCCCGTTTTGCTTAACCCTGCTTATAGGCCTCGGCCTCTTCGGCCTGATGCGCACACTGCTCTAAATGCTCGCGCAATCCAACATGATAACTGGTCATCTCAACCACGGCATCAAGCCCGCATCCAGCCTCGGCAAGCACCAGCCTGATCTTCTCAAACGCCGGGCGAAACTGCGCTTCATCATTCTCTGGCATAACCCCGTCAAAAACACATGCCCGCCGCCCCAGCTGCCTGCCTAAACGCCTCCGGGATAGTCGCTCGCTTGCTCATAAACCCTTAGGCTTTTCTTTTGGCAAAAATACTCATTTCTTCCGCCAGCTATCCAGCCACTTTTGCACGCGGCTTTTGCGCTCGTCATAGCCGCCTTCAAGCGCTTCCATTGTCGGGTCGACCGTGCGCTCGACAAACTGCCGCCACATCGCGCGGATCATAAGAAGTGCAAAGAACAAGCATACAAAAAAGAAAATGTTGAACCAAGGGATCACCCGCTCGTCAGGGCCGCTCGCAGGGCGTATATCAATCGCATTCGGGTAAATCGAAATGTATTTATTGCGCCAGCCATAATGCGTAATCACAACCCACTTTTCAGCGCCCGCTGTGGTCACATTGGCCCCCGCCGCTGCCTGCAGGTTTGCCGTGTCAAACTTGAAATACGGCGGCCAGATCCAGCCGGTGTCCTCGTTGCGATAGACCATCACCTCTGTGCTGTCACGCTGCCAGAAACCAAGCAGCCAGGTGTTCTTTTTCTCGACGTTGATCAACCGCAAGTCGCGCGTTGCCAACTCGGCAGCGCCGCCGTCAGCCTGCGCATAAAACATCCTGTTGATACTTGAGAAGTCCGTTCTGATCACTTCCGTCGAAATCACGCGCGCAACATCATGCTGCGGCAGAACGTAGTGCAACAGCCCCGCAACCAAAACAAAAATAGCAATCCGCAAAACCCGGCGTATCTGGCGCATCTCTTAATCCTCAATAATATGTCGTAAATATATGAACGATGGCGATGAAAAACAGAGGCACAAGGTAGATGCATATTCTTAGCACCCAAGGCCACGGCCCCGCCTCATAGTGTGTCATGCCCTCTTCTACATAGGCCTCGCGCCCGCTCACGTCAGCACCGGCGTTGTCCGCACGCCAGCGCTTTTCCAAGGCTTCGCGCCTCAGGCTGCGTGCAAAGATCGACACCGCAAAATAGATCACGCTACAGCCCACGGCCCACAGCAACATCAATCTGACAAAGCTCATCCTCGCCCCCTCCTCCCAGTCATCTTTTTACAGCGCCCCAAGGCCCGACCTTGGCAATCAAATCTTGTGGCACGGCACCGTCATCGTCGCTCATCGGGGCTTCATGCCCGAACAGCGCCTCGCGCGCGCCTGCCTTGTCTACAGCATATTCCCGTTGCAGAAAATCGGCCACAAATGATTTCTTGGTCTCGCTCCAGTCAGCATACATCTGGTAAAACAGCTCTTTGTGGCAAATAAACAGTTGCCGCACATCCTTTGGTGCCAGCTCCGAGAGCAGCATGTTCACAAGGTCACGGTCGGCGTGGTTTGCTGCTCTGAGCGTGTAAAAATATGCAGGGTGGTCACTGGTTATACGCGGCCAACTGCCGCCGCCCTCTGCCCAGTTCACCAAGTCACCCAGCGCATGAAACTCGGCAGGCAGTTTGTCAGCATGCGAGCGCCCCAAAGCACGAATGTCTGCCCGCCGCGCGCCCGTCAGATCAACACCTGCCTCCTGCGCCGCATCAACAACGATAAAGTCCATTTTCTGCCGCAAGATCGCCGCCGCATCTATGCCGCGTGCTTTCACGATAGGCTCAACCAAGTCATTGTATTCAAAGAACTTCGCAACTTGGTTTCGGTCGTCCAGATCAAACACATATTTGATAGGCAAGTCGCCAAGCGCCGCCTTATCCGTGCGGGCAATCACGGCAGGGTGCTCAACACCGCGAAACATGTAGAGCCCGCCAAAATGTGCCGTCCAAAAGTTGTCTTGGGCAAACTCCCGGGCCGTGAGCCGCACAGGGTTGCGCACAACATCGCCCGTGCCCTTTGCAGTTTCGATCATCTCGGCAATCAAAACATCGTCAAACCAGCCGTCTTCCTCGCCTTTGAAACGGTCGATCAACTTGCCCAGTTTTTCGCCCTCGCGCACGGTGCCTTCCGTCGTATCCGCCTCGATCTCGATCTTGCGAATGTCAAACAATTGCACCGGCTCCGCGACACTGTAAACCGAGTTAAGCAACTCCCCCGCAACAGCATCCCGCGCCGTCAGAGCAAACAACTGCCGCTCGTTCTCCTCGATGAACTGCCGTAAAATGCCACGTGATGTCGAGAACTGCACATGCAAAAGCGGCGCAGTGCGTTGTTCTGTGCTCAACAAAATAAACTGCCGGTTGCACCCCCCTTGATTGAGGTAGTGCTGATCGCCCAGCTCATCACCCACTTCGGGAGAATATCCGCTGATGTCTATATGAAAGTCCTTAAGCTTCGTGCGCTTCCCCGTCAGATGCTCAAGCGCACGATTATACCGCTCGACCAGCGCAGGGCTGTCGACATGGATAAGGTTCCCAAACATAAGGCCGCGTTCAATTAGGCGTTTCATAGGCTGCCTTTCGCGTTGGAATCGATCACGAACGGGACACAAATATCCATTTCTGCTTGAGGCACGGGAGTTTGAAACTGCATTTTCACGGGGTGACCTTGAGCAATTCACAGTTTCTTTCTACGAACTCGGCTTGAACCATATCTTTCGAGAAAGTTTCGAACAATCGGCGCGGCTCATTCAAATCTTGGCCGAGTGACTTTCTCACTTCGTCTTCCACGTCAGCCCAGAGGTTTCCCAACCTAAATTGAATCGGCTTGTTCAGAAGAAACATAATCGCGACCCTTTGTTCAGCAACTGTAGTTGGCGAAAATTCATCTTTTTCAAAGAAGCCTGTCGCCAATTTTTCTCCTTCTTCCGAATGCTTTTCTATGATTGGAATTGGCATTTCTGCGATGATCGCAAGGTGCGCGCACGCCAAGTGCGCACGTGCGCCTCGAACGAGTAGAGAAATTTCTGCTCTCTCTTCTTGAGAAACCTTCTGTTTCGCAAATGCTGGAAACGTCACCAGCGAAACTAGCACTAATACCGTAGCGATTAAGTTTACCCTCAACCTCACCCCTGCCCCTCCAAATACCTTTTCTTCGCCTCTTCCTGACGGCCAAACTCGCGGACCATGTTCTCAATCGCGACTTCGTCTGACTTGTCGGCATAGCGGAACTCGCTGTCGGCGTAGCGGTTGATCTCTTGGATCACCATCTCGGTGGTGATCGGCACCCGCAGTTCAGAAATCATCGCCTTCTTGTCATCATACCCCTTGAACAAAAACAGCTCGGGGTTTTCCATCCACTCATCCGGCAGCTCAAAGTCCATCGCGCGCACTTTCACAGCGTCGGTGATGTTCTTGATGGCACGCCCCGTAAAGCGCTCGTCGGCTTCTTGGATGCCCTTCAGATACGTGCCCATCTTGGCAATCGTGTCCAGCTCACCAATCTCGGAATGCACCCGATCAAACACCTCAAGCAAGCCCGCCTCATGCGGTTTTGAGTGCGCTTCAAAGCTCTTGGCAACGGCTGTCTTAATCTCCTGCGCCGCGTAAAGCTCGTGCTCGCCCAGCGGAATATCGTGGTTCTTGCCCATCAACAGCGCGAGGATATCAATGTAGTCGTCCCGCGTCTTCGGCCCATCCACGAGGAACCTTGCCCCCGCACGTTGGCGCAAAGCATCATCCACGTTTTCGGGGTAGTTACTAAACATCCCGAACGTGCAGTTCCCGCGCACAACCGTATTGGCCCCCGCAAAGCTCTCCATCAAGACAGCGGTGATCTCGAGCTGCCCAGCTGAAGACTGCCTGTCGCCGCGCTTGCCAGCAAGCTGGTCAATGTCGTCAATCGTGCCAAATCCAATCGCATTCGGATCAATGATATTGTTGATAAACGCCTTGGCGTTCTGCCCTGACTTGCCCTGATAACTGTCAATATTGTCGGTGCTCAGGTTCTGGTATCGGAACGGATATCCCGCCACCTGACAGTAGTCATTCAGCAAGCCAGCCATCATCTGAATAAGCGTGGTCTTGCCCGTCCCGGGCTTGCCGTCACCCATGAAGGTAAAGATAAAACCGCCAAGGTCGGCAAACGGATTGAGCCGCTTCTCAAAGTCATAGGCCATCAGCATTTTGCTCAAACGAAGCGCCTGATACTTGGCGATATGGTTGCCCACAACCTCATTGGGCTTCTTGAACGTCATCGTCAGCTTGCTGCCCTTTGAGCGCAGCGCAGGCGTAAAGCCCTGCACGCTAAAATCATCTGCCTCAACCCGCCAGCTCGCCGCCAAAAACGGCTCAAGCCGCACAGCCGACTGCGCCCGCAAAGCTGCCTTCTCCATCAACTGCTCTGCAAACGCCGCAACCGTAGCTACCAGCTTGCTATCATCCGAAGCATGCGCCGCGATGTCTTGGTCAAGCTCCCAAAGCGCACCGTAAAGAGCCATCTGCCCGCTCTCGGTCAAAAGCTCGTCAACTTCGCCAACTTCAACAGTCACTTCGCCGCCCATTGAGGCCAGCAAAAATGCCGCCGCATTGCCAAACACATGCGCCGTTACCAAGGCCTCGGCACTCAGCAATTCAGAGAAGGCATCTTCCTTTCCGCGTGGCACACCGCCCTCAAGGTTCGCCCGCTTCAAATCTGCAAGCTCCGTCTGTTCAGCATAATTCTCGGCAACCGCCAGCGAAATCGCAATCGCGCGCCTGAGCGCCTGCAACACCCCTGCTTGGCTAGAGGAAACCAGCGGATCATCGCCATCAGAAGCCTCAACCCGAGCAATCAGCTGCACACCTTCTGGCCGCGCCGTGCGCTTCGTCACCAGCCCCGGCGTCGTGCTGCGAAACCGCCGTCTTGTGCCCAGCCCGGAAGACTTCTCAACTGGCGCCTCAGCCGCGCCTTTGCCGATGCGCGGCGTATGATCAAACCCCTCAAGCATGGCAACAGCCCTAGCGTAATGCTTGGTAATGTCTTCCTCGCGAAGCTCCATCTGATCACTTGATTGGCTCATGATTCACCCCATTATATTTTTATCAAACACTCAAAACAGCGCCCGATTTGCTCACTACAAATTTGCGCACGCTTGCAAAACCTGCTGGCTGTTTTTCTTCCAAGACAGCAAACGGCCGTTGCGGCATGATAATCGCGCGCTCCATGCGCGTCGCCCCCGTGTCGGCGCCCCGCCCCGCGAAAGGGTCTAACGCAAACACCTCACGCTCGACAGTTCCAAACCACCCCGAGCGCGCCTCGGTCACGCGCTCGCTCTCAAGCTCTTCGATGGTCCAGGCCAGTGCCCAGTCTTCGCCCGCTGGCGACTTGGCCTCGCGCAACACGTCACGCATTGGCCCGGATTGCAAAGTAAATGCCGAGGAATACATCGGCCCGATGTGAAACCGCCGCAGCCGCTTGGGGTGCAAATCGTCAAACGCCTCGTCAAAGCCCTTGGCAATCGTCAGCAGTTTCAGCCCCTCCATAGACTGGCCCATCAAATGCGCCTGTGCCTCCGGCCAGCGGCGCTGGTCTTTCGGTAGCGCTGTGCGGCCCGTGTCTTCCACATCCAGAATGTAAACAGTCGGCAAGTTGATCTGGCTATCATAGACCGCCCAGTGCAGCGTATAAGTGCGCCGGCCTTCGAGGCCATGCTCCCAAATCGCGCGCGGATCATTGCGTGCCCAAAACATGTCACCCTTGAGCAGCTCTTCATAATAGAGCCTCTGGCTAAGCGCATACTGCAACTTCACCGGCACTTCGCGGTCGCCAACAACCTTGCGCACCATCTCGTCTTTAAGCGCGTCCACACTCGGCATATTCTCTAAATGCCGCGCCGCTTGTTGGGCGTCATTGGCCATCAGCATCAACTCGCTGAACACCGGAAAGCCGCTCTCGACACGGTCCATGCTCAGCACCCCGCCAATGCGGTTGCCACGGCCAGCCATCAGATATTTCATGCTCAAAGCTTTGAACGTAAAGCTCATTTGCACAATGTAGCGTGTGAGGATCTCGACATCGCGTTCGGCCAAACGCCCCTCGCCCTGCATCACTGCCGCAACGCGGTTTAGGTGCTGGGTGATCGCCTCGAACTTGCGAAAATAACGGCGGGAGGCAAAAGTATCCTTCAGCCCCACATGGTCGCGGTCTTGAGTGATATCATCACGGCGGTCTTGCGTGTTACTCATCCACATGCGCCTTTTGCTCTCGCCAGAGGCTAAACGCTGTGCCTGCTGAAGAACCGACAAAAACCAGGGCCAAAAGCCCGTTGCTGAACTCTGTGAAGTAGGCGACACCAGCGGTAAAAACCCCCGTCGCTGCGACTTGCAAAGCCCACTCAAGCCAGCTCCTCGGCGCCCCTATTAGGCGCGGCTTGTCCGGCTGTTTCTGATCACTCATCTCGTCTCTTTTCCATCAAATACGCGAGGCCGCCCAGCGCGCAAAACACGATCAGCCCGATGCCCTTGGGAACCGTGCCGAAGCCGAGGCCGTCAAACCACGCCCAAGCATTGAGGCCAAACAAATCGCCCAAGCTGAGCACCACAACGACCACGATGCAAAGCGTTACAATGCCAACCCAGAGACGCCGCACTGGCCTCAACCTCCGTAGAGGTTCTTGTCGTGCTTCTCGACGATCTTCTCAAAGCGGCGGGCAAAGCGTTCGTCGGCTTTTGCCTTGGCTTCCAGCACATCGCGCGCAAAGACCATGTGGTCTTCGTGGGCTTCCATCATGTCGGCCATGCGCTTGTTCGTCGCCGTGCCAATCGCCGCCATAGAAGCCTGCGCTTCTTGGTCGGTTTGCACGCCGATCTCGTTGATCCGGTGCGCAACGTCTTGCTGTTGCGCGGTCTTCAACGACTTGGTCAAAGCATCATACAGCACAACCCGCTGCTTGGTGTCGGTCTCAAGCTTGTTGATCAAAACCATCTGCGTCGCCGCTTGGTTTTGCAGCGAGTCGATCCAGGTTTTGCCCTTTTCGATATAACGCTCAAGCGTTTGCGACTTGGCCAGTTTCACTTGCTCTTCCTGCACCATCTCGTTGTAGCGGGTGTTGAGGTCGGCCAGCTCTGTCTCAAGCTTGGTGCGCGCCGCGGCGTCTTGCTCGGAAGCGATCTTGTTTTCCAAAGCGATGATCTTCGGATCAAGCGCAAGAATTTCACTGCGCAGGCTTTCCAGTTCACCAACCGTGAACTCACGCTCGTCCAGTGTTCCGGTGAGGTTGTCAGAAACCTTCACCTTCTGCTCGTTGAGCGTCTCAAGCTGCCCCTGCAACAATTGGGTGATGATGTCGGACTTTGAGATCAAATCCTGAAGCTTGTCGTCGATGCTGGCGGTTTTGATCCGCTCGCCGCGCATACTGTCGGCTTTGGCCTTGCTGAAAATACCAACAAAGCTCTCCCAACCGGTTTTGCTGCGCAGTTGTTCGAAATCTTGGGAAAATGCGCTGGTGACGTCATCAAGCCCCATGATCAGCTCGGCAATATTGGCGTTCATCAGGTCGGTGTGGGCATGCACCTCGTCAAGCGTGGCGTTCTCGATGTCGATGGAAGCGTCCTCGCCCGTCGCCATCTTGGCGCGCGCAGTCTCGATACGCCCTGTCAACTCGGAAATCTTTGCCTGCGCCTCTTCAACCTGCGCTTGGCTCTCACGAACCTGGGCTTCAAAATTGGCCATTTGTAATCCTTTTTCTGTGAATCTCCCGCTTCATATGGGGAGTGTTAATGCACTTTACATTGAATCCGAGAGGATTTTACCCACAGTGTTGCAAAATCACGCGCGTTTTGAAAGAGGAACCGGTGTTTGGCGTGCAGGTTTATCGGATCGTGCAAGCACGATCCGATCCTGCGGGGGCCAGCCCCCGTACCCCCGGGATATTTAGACCAAGAAAAAGCTCAGGTGTTGGTCAAGTTTCAGTAGACCACGACCGAGCGGATGCTTTCGCCCGAGTGCATCAGGTCGAAGGCAGTATTGATCTCTTCGAGCGGCATGGTGTGGGTGATCATGCTGTCGATCTCGACTTTTCCGTCCATATACCAGTCGACCATTTTGGGCACGTCCGTGCGCCCCTTAGCGCCGCCAAAGGCTGTGCCTTTCCAGACGCGGCCTGTCACCAGTTGAAACGGCCGTGTGCTGATCTCGGCGCCAGCTGGCGCAACCCCGATGATCACGGAGACGCCCCAACCACGGTGCGAACATTCAAGCGCGTCGCGCATCACTTTGACATTTCCGGTTGCGTCAAAGCTGTAATCAACGCCGCCGAATGCGTCTTGCTCGGTGGTGGTGAGTTTGATGATTTCTTCGGTGACTGTGCCGCTGATTTTTGAGGGATTCACAAAGTCGGTCATGCCGAACTTGCGGGCCATCTCCTCTTTGTCGTCGTTAAGGTCAACACCGATGATCTTGTCAGCTCCGGCCATGCGCAGGCCTTGAATAACGTTAAGCCCAATGCCGCCGAGCCCGAAGACAGCCGCAGTCGAGCCGATCTCAACGCCGGCTGTGTTGATCACCGCCCCGATGCCTGTGGTGACACCGCAGCCGATGTAGCAGATGCTTTCGAACGGCGCGTCTTTGCGCACTTTCGCCAGCGCGATTTCGGGCATTACGGTGTGGTTGGCGAAAGTCGAGCAACCCATGTAGTGAAAGATCGGCGTGCCATCGAGCATGCTAAACCGCGTTGTGCCGTCAGGCATAAGACCCTGCCCCTGCGTGCCACGGATGGCTGTACAGAGGTTGGTTTTGCCAGACAGGCAAGCATGACACTCGCGGCATTCAGGCGTGTAGAGCGGGATCACATGGTCGCCTGGCTCTAGCGTTGTGACGCCCTCGCCGACTTCCAGCACAATGCCAGCGCCTTCATGGCCGAGAATGCTTGGGAAGAGGCCCTCAGGATCATCGCCCGAGCGGGTGAACTCGTCGGTGTGGCAAATACCTGTCGCCTTTACCTCGATCAAAACCTCGCCCGCTTTCGGGCCATCAAGGTTCACTTCCATGATTTCAAGCGGTTTGCCCGCCTCCAAAGCTACAGCTGCGCGTGTCCGCATGAGTCTTTCCTTCCCTAACAAAGTCATCACGATGATTGAGCGAAACATGCCGCCAATGCAAACTGAATTATGGGGAGCAATGGCGCAATACTCCCCTTATGCGTCCGGCAGGCAAACCTTAAACCACACACAGCATCAGGAGTTTTGTTATGCGTTTTGTAAGTATCGTCGCCAGTGTCGCAACAGTTGCCGCTTTGTCTTCCTGCCAGATCACCGAAAGTCTGACCGCCAAACAACAGGCGCCGATGACTTCTGCCGGAACCTGCGGCGTTGAAGAGCTTTCCTTTGTCGTCGGAATGGTCGCGGCTGATGTTGACTTTGGCACAGGTCACCCAGTGCGTATACTTGCCCCCGACTCAGCCATGACAATGGACCACAACCCCGAGCGGTTGAATGTGCACACCGATAAAGCCGGCAAGATCACTTCGCTTGATTGCGGGTAAGCAGCGCGCGCCCGTAGAGGGCCGCGAACCCTGCAAACCCAACGATCCAGAACACCGCGGACACAGAGTAAAACCCGCGCGCCGCGTCAGGCCAAAAGCTAGCACCAACGCGGCAAACCAAAGCCAGAATCACGCAAGCGAACATTGCGTTTGTTCCGGCACCTGCTGTCAGCTCCTGTCCCGTATGCCCAAGCGTAGCGCGCGCCATGACCGCGAGCGTCATAAGCGCAAAGGCCCCTGCCATCCACACGTGCTGCGCTTCGACAGGTGCTATCGTCTCAGGCCTCAGCAGCGCCAAGCCTTCAGCCATTGCACCTAAGGGAACAAGCAAATACGCCAGATGTAGCACCGCCAAAAGCGGCTCGCGCGTGGTGCGGTAGCCTTTCCAACGCAGCAACCGAGCAAATTGCATAACCCCGATGATGCAAAGCGCCGCGCCCGTCTCAAACGATACTGGCCAAGCCACCCAACAGAGCAAGGCAATCAACGTTGCCACGAGCACCAGTTTGTCAAACTTCTGCATCGGCGGCACCGGTAAGTCGGCAACGCCCGCCTTCACCAGCCAGTTGCGCGTGAAACTCGGTACAATACGCCCGCCGATTAACGAGATCATCATCACCACCGTCGCAACACCGGCGCGCAGCCCGAAGCCCTGCGCTGCATAGTCGCCACGCGCAGCCTCAAGGTGAAACAGCGCGTTCGCCACGGTGAAAGCCGCGAGCAAGGCCAGCACCGCCAGATTGCGCCAGTTCTTACCAGCGATGATCTCGCGCAAGATCACCAGCCCAAGGATGCAGGGAAACAGCAGATCTACCAGCTCGGGCAACCCAAGTGGCAAAAGCTCCGAGACAGCAAGCAAGACCCGCCCCGAGACCCACAGAAAAAACAGCCCCGCCAACTGCCAGCCAACCACAGGCAAGCGCCCCGTCCAGTTCGGCACTGCTGTAAGCAAAAAGCCCGCAACCACCGCGCCGAGATAGCCGAACAGGAACTCATGCGCATGCCAAGACACAGGGTCAAGCCGCGTCGGAAGCTGCATGATATCGCTCAGCATCAGTATCCAAAGCAGCATCGCAGTCGCCGCCCACAACGCGCCGAACAAAAAGAACGGCCTGAACCCGTAAGTGAAAACAGCTGGCCCCGTCCATTGCCGCATTTGTTCTGACGTGCTCATGGCCTTGCTCCCGTCTTCACCCGCGATCGCTTTAGCACCAGCCCCTCAGCGTCACAGGTGTAACGCACCCGCTTGCCGCCATACCAGAACGTCAGCCTATGTGTGCCTGTATCCTCGCCAACTCCGGTTTCAAAACGGCTGGTCATGCTCCCGTCACGCATCAAGGCTTGCACCTGCTCGGGTGTTGTCTCAAACGCCTCGGCAAGGTCGCTCGCGTCAATCGTCGGGTTGCTTGGGTGCATGTCGATCTTCATGTCTCTGACCTGTCCATAAGAGTTCGGATGTGGCGCGCAAAAGCCCATGTCGCTGGTATGGCAATCAATGCCCCAAGGGTGATCGACCAAAACGCCGTGAGCACAGGTAGGCCGGCCCAACTGCCAATCAAGGAAGCAAAGAACACATTCACCGCCGCCGCGCCAACCCCGAAAGGATAGAGCGCGACTGCAATCTTGCGTGTGGGCCAGCCGCTGCGTTTCACCGTCTTGCGACCAGCCGCGCGACCATAGCCAAAGCCGCGATCAACGCCAGCGAAGCGCCGGCAAACCAGATCTCGGCCGTGGCCGATTGCGCCTGTGGGATCGGCCTGTCAAAGTCGGCGGCCATAGCTGTCATCGGCGCGTTGGCCACGATAAAAAGGAACAAACGTTTCATCTCATGTCTCCTGTGTAAGGTGTCGGTAAATATCGGGGAGTGCGCGCGTCAGCCGCGCAGGGTTGGGCAAAAGCGAAAAGCCGCCGCGCCCGAAGATACGCGCAAACCAGTCTTGCCCGTCCTCGTCAATGATCACCCCATGCAGCGTTTGCCCTGCGCGGCGCGCTTCGCGCACGGCCATGTGGCTGTCTTCAATGCCGTGCTGGCCTTCATAGTGGTCAAGGTCGTTTGGCTTGCCATCGGTGATCACAATCAGCAATTTACGCGCCGCAGTTTCCCTAGCCAGCTGTGCGCTGACATGGCGTATCGCCGTGCCTAGGCGGGTGTAGTGGCAAGGCTTGAGCGCGCCGATGTTGCGGGTCACCTCCGGCGACATCTCGGTATCGAAACCCTTGCATTTGGTCACAAAAACCCGGTCGCGTTTGAGCGAGGAAAACCCCCAGATACCAAACCGATCACCCGCCGCATCAATACCGCCCGCCAATGCTGCCAAGGTGTCACGCGCCACGTCGATCACCGAAGTCTCGCCAACTGCGGCCTCGGTGCTGCGCGAGGTATCAACCAGAAAGGCAACTGCAAGGTCACGCTCGATCATCCGGCTCGCCTGCCAGATCCGGTCACTGCCCTGCCCCGTGGCAATAATCTCGGCGCGCGAGGCAATCAGCGCATCAAGATCAAGCTCTTGCCCGTCGATCTGCTTGGGCCGCAATATCCGCTTCGGGCGCAGCGCTTCAAACTGGCGGCGCACCTCGCGCATCCGCCGCTCATTGGGCGCAAACCCCTCGCCGCTCTCTTGCGGTGGGGCCTCCAAAACGCGACAGTGGTCGGCCATATAACTGCGACTGCGCATGTTCCACTCGGGGTAGGTAAACTCCCCCGCAAGCTTCTCGTGCTCGGCGTCTGCTGGCGACAGATCAAGGTGCAACCGCAGCCGTGTTGCCGCCCGCTTATCGACCTTGCTCAGCGTGATATTGTCTTGATCGTCCGCCGCTTTCTGGGCGTTCTCGTCGTCGTCATCATCAACCGAGCGGTTGAGGTTCATCGACTCAACCCACGACAGGATCGACTCGAACCTATGAATGATAAAGCTGTCCTTGCGGTTGGCTTCCCCGTGGTCTTTGCGCAGGCCCAGCTTGCGTTTTGTCAAAGCCGCAGCAGCAGGCGGAGCGTCAGCTTCTCCCGCTTCGGCCGCAACTTCAGCCGCCTCGGGCGCCACAAACCGCAGCCATATAGGCACCGGCTGAAACGGCGTGTAACTACGCGCCTCAAGGGGCAACTCGGCATCACAACACTGCCCGTCAAGCTGATTGCGGATGGCACATTCAACGGCGGCCTCTGCCGCTGGAAGGCTTTGCCGTGGGCGCAACGCTAAACAGGCCGCCGTCAGCTCTGCATAAACCGCTCGCAAGCCTGCGCAGCGCTCGTAAGCACGATCGGCCGCAAGCGTGTTTGCCGCGATCTGCGCCGCATCAAAGGCACAGGCATCAAGCTTTGAGGAAGGCAAAGGCACCGCCTCAAGATCAGCCAATGCCGCAACAGCAACCAGCCAGAAGTAAGCCGCCCGGTTGTGCGCCCTGTCTTCAAAACAGTCGATCACAGGCGGCAGGCGCAGCCGCTCACCGTCAAAGCTGGCGATATGCACCTTGTCGCGCTCGACAGCCACACGCCGCCGCAAACTGCGCCGGTGCTGCACAACTTCTGCCGCCGCTTCCGACAGCTCGACATCCGCCGCCCCGCCGAGCCCGCGAAACAGCACAGCTAGGCTACTTCGCAGCTCGGCAAAACTCACAGCGGCCTCCTCAAACCGCTGCTCGGCGCCCACACCCTCGGCCATGTTATGCCATAGCTTGCCGACAGTCTCCTCCGGCTCCATCAAGTCAAGCGGGTGCAGTTTCATAGCGCTTACCCGAAGGTCACAGCGACAAGGTCGCGCAGCGCTTGTTGGATGTCAGCGTCATCACTCAAAGGCTCGATCACCGCCGCTTCGATGGCGTTTTCAAACGACATGCCAGAGTTGATCAGCACCGCCGCATAAATCAGCAAACGGGTCGAAACACCCTCCTCCAGGTCCATCCCCGAAAGCCGCCGGATCGCTCCGCCTAGCCGCACAAGCCCCGCAGCACGCGCGGCATCAATGCCACTCTCCTGCACGATCACATCAGTCTCGATATCGGCTTTGGGAAAGTCGAAACTCGCCGACAAAAACCGCTGCCGTGTCGAAGGCTTGAGCCGTTTGAGCACGTTCTGATATCCCGGGTTGTAAGACGCCACGAGCATAAAGCCCTCAGGCGCTTGCAGCTCTTCACCGGTGCGATCAATCATCAAGGTGCGGCGGTTGTCGGTGAGCGGGTGCAACACCACAGTCACGTCTTTGCGCGCCTCAACGATCTCATCCAAGTAGCAAATCGCCCCCTCGCGCACCGCCCGCGTCAAAGGCCCGTCAACCCACTCGGTCTCGCCGCCTTTGAGCAAGTAGCGCCCTATGAGGTCAGCTGCCGAGAGGTCATCATGGCAAGCCACAGTGTAAAGCTTGCGCCCCGTCTTGGCGGCCATATGTTCAACAAAGCGCGTCTTGCCGCAGCCCGTCGGCCCCTTCAAAAGAAGGGGCAAACGCATGGCTTGCGCGGTTTCAAACAGCACGCATTCCTGCCCTGTCGGATGGTAATGCGGAATGGGCGCAACTGTGCTCATGTCATTCATGGCTCACTCTCCCGCAACAGGGTTAGCAGGGCCTGGCTCAATGATCTCGCGTTTGCGCACGACCAGGGTTGCATAGGCAAACAACAGCGCACCGATGACAACACAAAGGCCTGCCCCAAAGCGCATCATGTAAAAGATCGACAGGCTTTCCTGCACGTCCATGTAGTAGTCACCAACCACGCGCTGCATGTGTGTCTGGATGGTGCCAGCAAAAGTCAGCACAAAGGTCATAAACGCCATGCCGCCCGTCATCAGCCAAAAGCTGACCATGTTGAGCACTTGGTTGTATGGCTCGCGCTTGCGCAAAATCGGCATCGCGTAGGTGATGATCGCAAGGTTCATCGCCACGTAAGCACCGTAGAACGACAAGTGCCCATGCGCGGCGGTGATCTGCGTGCCGTGACTGTAAAAGTTCACCCCGTGCAGCGTGTGCAAAAAGCCCCAGACACCCGCCCCGAAGAAGGCCACGGTTGACGAGCCAAGCGACCATAGTAGCGCCGCCTTGTTGGGGTGGTTGCGGCGCCCCTTCCAGACCATGACAAAAGCAAAGCTCATCATCAGAAAGAAGGGGATCACCTCAAACGTCGAGAAGATAGACCCGACCCACTGCCAATACCCCGGCAAGCCGATCCAGTAGAAGTGGTGCCCCGTGCCAAGAATTCCCGAGAACAGCGCCGTGGCGACGATAACGTAGAGCCATTTCTCAACAACTTCACGGTCAACGCCGGTGAGTTTGAGCAGGATAAACGCAAGGATCGCGGCCATAACCAGCTCCCACGTCGCCTCGACCCAAAGGTGAACAACAAACCACCAATACATCTTGTCCAAGCTCAGGTTGCTCGGGTTGATGAAGGCAAACACCCACAAAAGCGAGAGCAGCCAAAGGCCCATCAACAACACATTGGTGATCGCGGTTTTCTTGCCGGCCAGCACCGTCATCGAGATGTTGAACAAAAAGATCAGCGCCGCGACAAGGATGCCGAACTTGACCCACAAAGGTTGCTCCAGAAACTCGCGACCGCCGTGAATGCCGACAAGGTAGGAGCCAACCGCGCCCAACGTTCCGATCATCAGGATCGCCAGTTGAATGTAAGCCAGCTTGACCGAGTAAATCTCGCGCTCGGATTCTTCAGGCACCAGAAAGTAAGCCGCGCCAAAGAAACCCAAGAGCAGCCAGACGATCAGCGCATTGGTGTGAATCATCCGGATAATATTGAACGGCAACAGCTCGGCCAGGAAGTTGGGTGAAACATAGATCCACCCCGCGACAAGCCCGCCAAGCACCTGAACGGCGAAGAGGGCCATTGCGCAAGCAAAGTAGGCATATGCGACTTTTTGAGTTTGGTATTTCATAGCGATATCTCCTTAAAGCCTTTTCGTTTTTCCTGAATCAGGGAAAATGGAGAAGGCCCACGTCTTTCCAGTGTTGCGGGCGTTTTGCACCAAATCTGTAGCCCAGATTGAATGCAAAATGCTTTAACCCGCGTCATTGGGCGGCCAGCCCTGTGTGTCGGTTTGGTCAGCCCAACGCAGGAACTCGGACAGCGCCCGAACTTCCTCATCCGTGAGCTCGAAAAGCGGCATCTGCCGGCGCCCTTCAATGCCGCTTGGCTGGCTTTCCATCCAGCTTTGCAGCGTGTCCGCGGCGTCCTCGGCGTCTTCCATAACGCCCCAACGCGTCATCACATTGCCTAGCTCAGGCGCAAAGTAAGCGCCCTCCCCGTGCAGCGAGTGACAGTTGATGCAAGAGTGGCGCTCCCAGATTTCCTTGCCATGAATGACTTCTTCACTCAGCGGCATTCCGGCGGTTGAAACGTTCACAACGTAACGGTGTGAATTCACAGTCAGCACAATGAAGACCACCACAAAGAACAGTGATCCTGCGTAGAAAATATTGCGCGCCCGTGACTTGGTCAGGAATTCGGCCATCCTTCAGCCTCCCATTGTTTTGCAATCAAGACAGCCAATACCAGCCACAAGCGCCACCTAGTTTGCGCAAGCGCAACGTTCACAACGATAGAGAGGTTTAGTCAGGCAGCACTTCATTCAGCGCGAGGGAGCATGACATGAGCCGCATTTGCCTCGATGATCCTGATTTGCCGCTGGACACGTTGCTGTCTCGCTGGCCAGCTACGACCGCGGTTTTCATGCGTCACAACATGGTTTGCGTAGGGTGTATGATCGCGCCGTTTCATACTGTTATCGACGCTTGCATCGAGTATAATCTCGATGAAGACAGCTTCCGCGCCGAGCTGCATCAAGCCATCAACAGCTAGCTAGGCTCCGCCCAACACAACAAGCCGGTGTGGGTCTGTCACCACAATTTTCTTGCGCTTGCTGCTCACCAGCCCGTTCTTTTCCCAAGCACTCAACAGCCTGCTTACCGTGTGCAGCGTCGTGCCCGACATTTCTGAAACGTCCTGCCGTGTGATCGGAAAATCAATCTCGATGCCGTCGCCAACCCGCTTGCCGGATTGGTTTACCAAGCGCAGCAAAGCCCGTGCAATGCGCTGCTCGACATGCTGCGTCGACATCTCGACAATGCGGGAGTGCATCTCTTGTAGTCTTGTGCCGACGGTCTTGTATGTTTCGCTGGCAAACCCCGGATAGTCAGCGACAAACTTGCCCCAAACACTCGCTGGCCATGACAAAAACAGCACTTCAGATGCCGCGATCGCCGTTGCCGGATAGGTGTCGCGTCCAAGCGCGGGCGCAATACCGAACAACTGCCCCGCAGGAATATGCAGCGATGTCACTTGGTCGCCTTCAGGCGTTATTTTGATCACGCGAACTGTGCCATCAAGCAGCAGAAAAAACCTCTCGGCAGAAGCGCCCTCTTCAAACACCGCGACGCCCGCATCAAGCCGCTTGCTGCTGGCCTGATCAAGAATCTCTCTGATCTGCGTTCGCTCAAGCTGCGAGAACGGCGGTAAAGGGGCCAAAAGGCTTTCGTCAAGTGATTGCAAAATCGTTGCCCCCAGTTCGCTTCACACAAGTCTAAAGGAGTTTCGCGCTGACTGCTAGCCAACAACCCGAAGTTTGCGCCTGCACAACGTTTTTCGCGGCAATGCAGCATAAGATCAATTCAAATAATTTGAACACTGAAAGGAAACAAGATGTTCCGCACCTTAATGACAACTGCCGCCGTGATCACTGCCCTCGCAGGCACAGCTTTTGCCGAGACATTTGAAGTCAAAATGCTCAACAAAGGTGAAGACGGCCGGATGATCTTTGAACCGCAAGGCCTGCGCGTTGCGGCCGGCGACACCGTCAAGTTCCTCGCCTCCGACAAAGGCCATAACGCCGAGTCAATCGAAGACATGATGCCCGAAGGCGCTGAAACCTTCAAAGGCAAGATCAATCAGGAAATCGAAGTTACCTTCACCGAACCCGGGTTTTATGGCGTCAAATGCAAGCCGCATTTTGCCATGGGCATGGTGATGGTCATCGCCGTTGGCGACGAAGAAACCGCCCCGGAAAGCTTCCTTGAAGGACGCATCCCCAAGAAAGCCAAACAGCGCTTTGAAGACGCGCTTAGCGGCCTCTAAAGCCCTCAACGTCAGCCAGTTTACTCAACAAACCAGCCAACAAAGGAACACGTTATGACAAAGTTCATCAACTCCGGCCTTATGAAAACCAGCCGCCGCAATGTGCTGCGCGGCTCTCTGCTCGCAGGTGCCGCCGCGATGACAGGCGTTGCCGCCACATCCGCACCGCGCCGCCCGAGCCTGAACAAAGCCAACCTCGCTTCAAGCAACCTGCACAAAGCCGCAGCCAAGCAAGCGAAAGACACAACAGCAAAACCGGCTGACTTGTCAGGCTACACCCGCGTCAAGCAAGAGCTCGTCGCACCGCCCCATGCGCCCGCGCATGAGCAAGTCGCGACAGGCGGCCCGAAGATCATCGAGATCACAATGGAAACCAGCGAGCGCCTGATGGTCGTCGACGAAGACACCGGCGCCTCTGTCTGGGCGCTCACATACAACGGCTCTGTGCCCGGCCCACTGATCATCTGTCACGAAGGCGACATGGTTGAACTCACCCTTCGCAACCCGGCTGACAGCCAGATGGAGCACAACATCGACTTTCACGCCTCAACAGGCGCGCTTGGTGGCGGTGGCCTTACTCACGTCTACCCCGGCGAAGAAACCGTGCTGCGCTGGAAAGCAACCAAACCCGGCTGCTTCACGTATCACTGTGCCCCCGGCGGCGCGATGATCCCTTATCACGTTGCCCACGGCATGAACGGCGCTGTCATGGTGCTCCCACGCGACGGCCTCAAAGACAAAGACGGCAACCAGCTGAAGTATGACAAAATCGCCTATATCGGCGAGCAGGACTATTACCTGCCGATGGACGATGACGGCACCTACAAAACCTATGAAGCCGCTGGCGACGACTACAACGACAGCCTCGACGCCATGCGCACCCTGAAGCCGACTCACTCTGTCTTCAACGGCGCAGTCGGTGCGATCACCGGTGAGAACGCGCTTAAGTTCAACGTCGGTGAAACCGTGCTGATGATCCACAACCAAGCCAACCGCGACAGCCGACCACACCTTATCGGCGGACACGGCAACTTTGTTTGGGAAACATCCTTCAGCACCCCACCTCTGACTGGCGTTGAAACATGGTTCGTGCGTGGCGGAACCGCCATGGCCGCGATGTATACATTCGAGCAACCCGGCGTTTACGCCTACGTCAATCACAACCTGATCGAAGCTGCCCTCCTTGGCGCAACCGCTCACTTTGTTGTTGAAGGCGAATGGGACAACGGGCTGATGGAACAGGTCGTCGCACCACGCGAGTTTGAGGTCTAAACCAGTGAAAGCGACCAAAGAAAACCCGAGTTTTCCTGTCAAAACGCTGGCAGTCGGTGCAGCTTTGGTCGCTTGCTTTGTCGGGTTCGCGTTGTTTCTGTCTAGGCCCGATACTGTCGCTTCACCCGGATTTCAAACCCAGGAAGTCACCCTGAAAAACGGCCGAACACTCGCGGTGCAAACCCGCGAAGTCACGGTCGCACAGTGGCAAGCTTGCCATAGAGCTGGAAAATGCACGCTCGAAATTCCTGCGCAGAAAGCCGAGGATGATTACCCCGCAACAGGCATCAGCTACCCTGACGCCATGCAGTATCTCAACTGGATCAATGCCAGCTCGCAAACCGCTTGGCGCTTGCCAACAGCCGCCGAATGGCAAGAACTCGCAACTGAAGTCATGCCAGAAGAGCCCGATCCGATCTTCACCGACCCATCGCTCACATGGGCCTCGACCTACCTCACCGATGCCAACCGCACGAGTCGCGCCCTGCGCCCAAGTGGTTCCTTCGCCAGCACCTCAACAGGTGTGCAAGACCTCAGCGGAAATGTCTGGGAATGGACAAGTGACTGCTATGCAGGCGCCAGTGATCAAGGCGCAGAAATCGACATCACCCGCTGCCCTGCCTACATCATGGGCGGAGAACACGAAGCGGTTATGTCCTATCTGATCCGTGATCCTGCTCGCGGCGGTTGCGCCGTCGGAGCGCCCCCCGCACACCTCGGCATGCGGCTGGTTGCCGACGTTAGCTAACCGCAAAAAGGGGCTGCCCGCCAAGACAGCCCCTTACAGTTTACATTAACGCCGCGCGCGCTCACTTCTTGATGCGGTAAACCTTGTGACACCCCGCACAGCTTCCGCCAACGCCGCCCATACCAGCACCAAGCTGCTCTTGCGCCGAAGTGTCCATAGCTTCTGCTGCCGTTCCGAGTGCCGCTGCTTTTTCGGTAAAGTCGGCCCAGTTCAGCCATATCTCTGCCTTCGCCGTTGATTTCGGGTCAGTCTCGTTGGCCTTAAACGCGGCCGGAATAGCCGCCGCATGTTCAACCAAAGCCGCCTTGGCGGCAGTGGCCTTGGCCTCGTCAAACGCCATCTCGCCTTTGGCCATTCCACCAAGAACACCCGTGGCATCCTTAACCTTGCCCATAAGCTCCATGCGCGCTTTCACGGTCGGGTTTTTCACATCTTCATGCGCAATCGCCGCCGTTGCCAAAGCCGCACCAACCGCCAATGTTACAATGATATTCTTCATAGCTCTCTCCTGTAGTTTTCTCGCGCCATTACGCCATGCCTGCGCCTATAGCGCAAATGAAACGAACGTGAACCCGCCGAACGCACGCTTTAACCTTGGCAAACCAGCGTCTTTCCGCCAAGACGATCATATGACAAAACCCTTCTCCTTTTCGCTCGACAGCACGTCAGGCAAGGCCCGCACCGGCACAATCAGCACACCGCGTGGCGAGATCCGCACGCCGGCCTTCATGCCTGTCGGCACAGCCGCAACCGTCAAAGCGATGATGCCGGAAAGCGTGCGCGCAACCGGCGCCGACATCTTGCTTGGCAACACCTATCATTTGATGCTGCGCCCCACAGCCGAACGCATCGCCGCCCTCGGTGGCCTCCACAAGTTCATGAACTGGGAGCGCCCTATCCTGACGGACTCAGGCGGGTTTCAGGTTATGTCACTGGCGTCCTTGCGCAAACTCACCGAAGAAGGCGTCGCTTTCAAAAGCCACATCGACGGCTCAAAACACATGCTCAGCCCCGAGCGCAGCATGGAAATTCAAGAGCTCCTCGGCTCTGACATCGTGATGTGCTTTGACGAATGCCCCGCCCTGCCCGCATCCCGCGACGACATCGCCAAATCAATGGAACTCTCCATGCGTTGGGCCAAACGCTCGCGCACAGCTTTCGGCGAGCGCCCCGGTTATGCTCTGTTCGGCATCCAGCAAGGTGGGCTTGAACAGGACCTGCGCAGCCAATCCGCCGAAGCGCTGAAAGACATCGGCTTTGAGGGCTACGCAGTTGGTGGGCTTGCCGTCGGCGAGGGCCAAAAAGCGATGTTCGACGTGCTCGACTTCGCCCCCGACCAGCTGCCAACAGACAAACCGCGCTACCTCATGGGTGTCGGCAAGCCTGACGACATCGTCGGCGCAGTTGCCCGTGGCATCGACATGATGGACTGCGTCTTGCCTTCGCGCTCGGGCCGCACCGGGCAGGTCTTCACCCGCCTCGGCGTGCTCAACATCAAGAACGCACGTCACCAGAACGACCCCCGCCCGCTCGACGAAAACTGCACATGCCCTGCCTGCAAGAACTACTCCCGTGCCTACCTGCATCACGTCTTCCGCAGTCAGGAAATCATCTCCTCGATGCTGCTCACATGGCACAACCTGCACTACTATCAGGACCTGATGGAAGGCATGCGCCAAGCCATCGCCAGCGGCACTTTCGCCGAGTTCGAAAGCGCCTTCCACAGCACCCGCGCTCAAGGCGACATCGACCCGCTTTAACCCTTCGCTCACAACCGAAATGTTATTGCTTTGCTGTCGGCATCTCGCGATCTAACCTGGCGGTATGGAAACTGACCGCCTGGATATCCTCGGTGACGCCCTCGCGCACCCTTCCCGTGCCCGCATGCTCACCGCGCTCATGGATGGCCGCGCCTTCACTAACAAAGAGCTCGCAACCTATGCCGCGATCACTCCTCAAACCGCGACAGCGCATCTTGACCGGCTTGAGTATGCCGGCCTGATCACGCGCCTCAAATCGGGCCGCCACGCCTATCACCGGATCGCCTCCGAAGACGTCGCCAGCGCGCTCGAAATGCTCTCGACGCTCACAGCAAACCCTCTGCCAGCCAGCACCCCTCCCGAGTTGCGCCGCGCGCGGTCTTGCTACAATCACCTCGCTGGTCGCCTCGCCATCGAGATCACCACAGCCCTCACCCGCAAAAAGTTGCTGCTGGAGGAAAACGGAAACTTCGCGGCACAGCCCTCAGCTATCTGGGGCAAGCTCGGCGTCACCCTGCCCGAACGCCCCCGCAAACAGCCCTTTGCCAAATGCTGCCTTGATTGGTCTGAACGCAAACATCACATCGCGGGGCCTATGGGCACGGCGCTGCTTGAAAATGCCCTCGCAGAGCGCTGGGTGATGCGCCCTAAACGCGACGCGCGGTTTCTGGAAATCACCCCGCTTGGCCGTAGCGCATTTGCCGAGTTGCTCGATATTTCTGCTGATCGATATTAACCTTTGACGCGGCGCATTAACGTTTTCGCCGCTCTTAAAACTGTCAGCACGCATTATGCACTGTGGTATGCACTGTGGTATGCACGCGTTGCGCAGAGGCATATGCGCGTTAACCTTTGCAACACAAAGCTTGCATAAAACCCGTTTCGCAGCAAAGCTGACAGCATGAACATGGCACCCCAAACAGGCATGCAAACCGCCTTTCACCGCACAGAACTCGCTATCATCCTGTCGCTCTATGGCCGCATGGTTGCTGCCGGAGAATGGCGCGATTACGGCATCTCTTGCTTGAAAGATCACGCAGTGTTTTCCATCTTCCGGCGCACCGCCGAACACCCGCTTTACCGCATCGAGAAGCACCCGAAACTGCGCAACCGTCAAGGCATGTATAGCGTCGTTGCGATGGACGGTCAGACCCTCAAACGAGGCCATGATCTCAAGGCTGTTCTACGCGTTCTGGAGCGCAAACTCATTCGTGCGGTGAAAGACTAAACTTCTTAAAAGTCTAGGTTTTCCACGTTCAATGCGTTCTGCTGGATAAACTCACGGCGCGGTTCAACAACGTCGCCCATCAGCTTGGTGAACAGATCATCAGCCTCAGCCATATCCTCCACTTTCACCTGCAAGAAGGTGCGTGCATCAGGGTCAAGCGTGGTCTCCCAAAGCTGTTCGGGGTTCATCTCGCCAAGGCCTTTGTAGCGTTGCAACGACAGCCCGCGCTCACCCTCTTCAAGGATAGCCTTGAGCAGGTCTAGCGGCCCATAAATCATCTGGCTACGCTCCTTGCGTTCCAGTCTGGCTGGCTTGCCGTAAACCTCTTGCAGGCTCTCGGTAAAGCTGCCGGACTTACGCGCTTCTCCGCCTCGGAGCATTGGCCCGTCAAGCGTGCGAACCTCTTCCACACCCCGCAAAATCCTTGCCAAACGAATGCCGTGATCCTGCGTGATCCGCCCCTGCCAACCTTGCTCGTATTCCAATGCAATTAGGTTAAGGCGCGCCGCAACTTTGTCGGCAACGCCCTGCAAATCATTGTCCACAGCACCAGGTACAAAGGCCCCGGCAATCGCTGCCTGCTCCAGAATGTGCCGCGGATAATGTGTCGGGAAGGCCTCAAGAACTCGGCGTAACTGGCGGGCTTCATCGACCACACGGACAAGATCTGGGCCAGCGATCTCGGCCCCGCCACCAAGCTTCAGCCGTGCGCCGTCAACACCTTGGTTGACGAGGTAGTCGTCCAGCGCGTTCTGGTCTTTAAGATAAACTTCAGACTTACCGCGCGATACTTTGTAAAGCGGTGGTTGTGCGATGTAGAGATAACCGCCCTCAATAAGCTCCGGCATCTGCCGATAGAAAAAGGTTAACAACAATGTCCTGATATGCGCGCCATCAACGTCAGCATCGGTCATCAAAACGATTTTGTGGTAACGCAACTTTTCAATGTTAAACTCGTCACGCCCAATGCCCGTGCCAAGCGCCATCACCAGGTTACCGATTTCCTGACTGCCCAGCATCCTGTCAAAGCGCGCACGCTCAACATTGAGAATCTTGCCTTTCAACGGCAAAATAGCTTGAGTGCTTCGGTCACGCCCCGTCTGCGCAGAGCCGCCAGCGGAGTCACCCTCGACAATGTAAAGCTCTGTTTTTGAAGGGTCTTTTTCCGAACAATCCTTGAGTTTACCCGCAAGGAAGTTCACATCCATCGCGGTTTTGCGCCGCGTCAGCTCGCGGGCTTTTCGCGCCGCCTCACGGGCCATCGCAGCCTCAACAATCTTGCCAACGATCTCCTTGGCGTGGTTCGGATTTTCCTCAAACCACTCAGCGAGCTTCTCGTTAACCAACCCTTCAACTGCTGGCCTTACTTCCGAACTGACAAGCTTGTCTTTCGTCTGGCTGGAAAACTTCGGATCAGGAACCTTAACAGACAACACACAAGTCAGCC
Source organism: Lentibacter algarum (assembly GCF_018860975.1). GTDB lineage: Bacteria > Pseudomonadota > Alphaproteobacteria > Rhodobacterales > Rhodobacteraceae > Lentibacter > Lentibacter algarum_A. The sequence continues at coordinate 203,188 of NZ_JAHKQI010000005.1, read as the reverse complement.
CTTCGCGCGCATCATCGCCGGTGAAGCTGATCTTCTCTTTCTTCGCAATGCCCGAGCTTTGCGCATAATTGTTGATCGTCCGCGTCAGCGCACCCCTGAAGCCCGCGATATGCGTGCCCCCGTCGCGTTGCGGGATGTTGTTGGTAAAGGGCAGCACGTTTTCATGATAGCTATCATTCCACCACATCGCGACTTCAACAACGATGTCGTCGCGCTCGCCGATGAAGAAGATAGGCTCTTCCATGATCGATGTTTTCGAGCGGTCGAGATACTTCACAAACTCGGCAACACCGCCTTCATAAAACAGCTCGGTGCGCAGATGCTCAACAGGGCGTTCGTCAGTCAGAATAATCCGCACGCCGGAGTTCAAAAACGCCAATTCACGCAGCCGTTTTTCGAGCGTCTCAAAAGAGTAATCGAGGTTTGAAAACGTGTCCGTCGAAGCCAGAAAACGCACCTCTGTGCCCGTCTGGTCGCCACAATCGCCGACCACTTTCAGGTGCTCGACAGTGTCCCCGTGTGAGAACTTTGCGATATGCTCTTTGCCGTCGCGCCAGATGCGCAAATCAAGCTCGACAGACAGGGCGTTCACAACCGAAACACCAACCCCGTGCAGACCGCCCGACACCTTATAGGAGTTGCTATCAAACTTACCGCCCGCGTGCAGTTGGGTCATAATAACCTCTGCCGCCGAGACGCCCTCTTCTTCGTGGATACCGACAGGAATACCACGACCATTGTCGCTCACCGAAACTGACGAGTCTGCATGGATCGTAACTGTCACGGCATCCGCGTGACCGGCCAAAGCTTCGTCGATACCGTTGTCGACCACCTCATAGACCATATGATGCAAACCGGAGCCATCATCAGTGTCACCGATATACATGCCAGGGCGTTTGCGAACGGCCTCTAACCCTTTGAGAACCTTGATTGAATCGGCACCATACTCTTCGGGGTTTTGCTCGTTGTCTGACATTCACACAGATCCTTTGCGGTTTTGTCATTTTATACGGGCAATGAGGGGGATTGTCACGCCAAACCGCTATGTTTTGCGCTTTTTGGAGCTACGTCAGATTGTTCACAAACGGCATAGCTTCGCCGCAGTCATGTCTTGGTTTCGCACTGCATTCTCAGCAGTTTTCCAAGCAGGTTCGAAGCCTGTAAACCGTGGAGTTTCTAACATGAAAACAGTAAACGGCCCGCCAAACTCACCCGCCGATTTACAGCTTTGGTCACCGCTTGAGGCACTCGCTCTCGGGGGCTTGAACATGACGGCCTTCGGGTTTCTGCTCGGACAAGGGAACTATCACTATGTGTTCTCTTTAATGCTGCCGGCCTCGAGCTTGGCACTCGCCGTTGCCCTTGCTCAGACTGCCTATCAGTCCTGGTCAAACAAGCGCGGTGACATGTGAGTTGCCATCGGCCTCGTCAACCCGCAAGAGCTGTGATCTTCCGCCCAATTCCGCAAACAGTTCGGGGCCTGTGCCCGTCATCCACGCTTGTGCCCCCAGAGCACAAATTTCATCGTAAAGCGCCGCACGGCGATCAGCATCAAGGTGTGCAGCAACCTCATCGAGCAAAACGATCGGCGGCGCACCCAACTCTTCCTTGAGCGCGCGCGCATTGGCCAAGATCAGAGATATCAACAGCGCCTTTTGCTCGCCTGTCGAACAGTCTTTGGCCGGGACGCCTTTGGCTGCGTAAACCCCGTGCATGTCAGTGCGGTGCGGCCCGACAAGTGTGCGCCCAGCGGCCATGTCTCGAAAGCGGCTTTCGGCCAGTGCTTCGGCAAAATCATCCTCGGTTTCAGGCATCTCACCTTCACTTTGCATGAGGACCAACTCGGCGCTTGGAAAGCCGGTTTCTGCGGCCTCTTGGGCCTCTTGCAAACGGTCTAAAGCCTTCAACCTATTGGAATAAATGGCGCTTCCACTCTTGGCCATCTGAGCTTCTAGCGCGGCATACCAATGTGCATCGCGCACCTCGGCCTTGAGTAAACGGTTGCGCTCGCGCATCGCCTTTTCATACTCAAGCGAGAGGTCGGAGTGCTCGGGAAAAAAGCTCAACGTTGTGCGGTCCAAAAAGCGCCTACGTCCCTCTGCCCCTTCAATCCAGAGTCTGTCCATCGACGGGATCAACCAGACCATGCGCGCCAGCCGTCCAAGCGCCGTTTGCGCTGCGGGTTTGCCGTCGATCTTCACCAACCGGGCGGCTTCGCCTTCCGAGTACGTCTCAACCTCGTGCACGCGGCCTTGACTGCTCAAAAGCCCCGTCAGCTTCCATCCGATGGCTTCGGGCCTGCGCGCCATGTCCTTAGCCGCCATACGCCGCATACCGCGCCCCGGAGAGAACATCGAAACCGCTTCGAGTATGTTGGTTTTGCCGGCTCCGTTCGAGCCAAAAATTGCCACAGGGCGCGCGTCAACTTCGATGCGCGTGGTCAGGTGTGAGCGAAAATGTGACAGGGTCAAATTCGTCAGGGCAAGCTCATTCATCGCGCTCGCCCCTTATCGCGTTTGCCTTCAAACACGCATTGGCATGACGACATAGACAGCCGAAGTATCATTGCCTTCGCGCATCAAAACCGGATCGCCCGACGAGTTAAACATGAACACCGCGTTCTCGCGGTCAACCTGACTTGCAATTTCGAGTAAGTATTTGGCATTAAAGCCAATTTCCAGCCGCTCGTCGCCGTAGGCAACCACGAGCTCATCTTCAGCCGCACCGCTATCAGGGGCGTTCACCGAGAGCACAAGCTTGTCTTCCCCAAGTGTCAGCTTCACAGCACGCGAGCGCTCGGACGACACTGTCGCAACTCGGTCAACCGCCTGCGCAAATTCGGCTGCATCAACTTCAAGCTTGCGGGTGTTGCCCTGCGGAATGACGCGGGTGTAGTCGGGGAAAGTCCCGTCGATCACCTTTGATGTCAGGGTGATGTCGGGTGTCGCAAAACGGATCTTGGTTTCGGAAACCGAAACTGCAATCTGCGCTTCATCATCTTCCAAAAGCTTGCGCAATTCACCAACCGTTTTCCGCGGAACGATAACGCCCGGCATGGCAGAGGCACCCTCGGGCAAATCAGCGTCGATACGCGCTAGGCGGTGACCGTCAGTGGCCACGCAGCGCAGCACTTTGCCGCCGTCGGCATCAGACACGTGCATGTAGACACCGTTGAGGTAGTAGCGCGTTTCTTCTGTCGAAATCGCGAACTTCGACTTATCGAACAGACGGCGCAGCATGGGTGCAGGCGCTGAGAAGTTTGACGAATACTCAGAGCTCGCCATGACAGGAAAATCTTCCTTCGGCAGCGTTGCAAGTGAGAAGTTTGAACGGCCAGCCTCAACCGTCAAGCGCCCGGAAGCGCCATCATCAGACAGCGTTACAAGCGCGCCATCGGGGAGCTTGCGAACAATCTCGTGCAGTGTAACAGCGGCAACAGTTGTAGCACCTGCGCGTTCGACTTGCGCGTTGGCGCGGTCAACAACTTCGATGTCGAGATCCGTGGCACGAAAGCGAACATCGTTGCCCTCGGCTTCCATCAACACGTTTGCCAAAATCGGTATGGTATTGCGGCGCTCAACAACTGACTGGGCCTGTGCGACGGCCTTGAGCAGATCTGCTCTCTCGATGCTGAATTTCATGCGCTCGCTCCTATGTGCTGCGGGATGGGTAATTTACCCCATTCCGCCATCATCTCAAGTGGTTTCTTGAGTTGTCCGACGGATCAAGCACGGGGTCAAGCTGCAATCATCGCACCGAACGCTACTAAGCGCTCAGGCTTCGAGCATCCGGCGCAGGATTTCGAGGTCTTCCGCGATCTGACCGTCTTGATTGCGCAGCTCTTCGATACGCTTAACGCCGTGCATGACGGTCGTGTGATCACGCCCGCCAAAGCGGCGGCCGATCTCGGGCAAGCTGCGGCTGGTGAGTTGTTTGCACAGATACATCGCCATCTGACGCGGGCGAGCAAAGCTGCGCACACGTTTTGGGCCGATCATATCCGACAGACGGATATTGAAGTGATCAGAAACCTTGCGCTGGATTTCCTCGACGCTGACTTTGCGTTCCGACGAGCGTAGCACATCAGCCAGACAGTCTTGCGCCAGCTCAAGCGTGATCGGATGGCCGACCAATGAGGCAAAAGCAAACAGCCGCGTCAGCGCACCTTCGAGCACACGAACGTTGGTAGAAATGCGGTGCGCGAGGAACTCAAGCACACCATCATCAAGCTCAAGCTGCGGATATTGTGCACGCTGAACTTCAACCTTTGACTGAAGCACGCCAAGGCGCAGTTCATAGTCTGTCGGGTGCAAGTCAACCACGAGACCACATTGCAAACGGCTCTTGATACGCTCTTCAAGGCCTTTGATCTCACCAGGGGCGCGATCAGCCGAAATGATGATTTGTTTGCCCTGATCAACCAATGCGTTGAAGGTGTGAAAGAACTCTTCCTGCGTGCTGTCTTTGCCAGCGATGAACTGAACATCATCAACCATCAAAACATCAACCGAGCGGAAAAGTTGCTTGAAATCCATCATCTTACGGTCGCGCAGCGCTTGCACGAAACGATACATAAACTGTTCTGCCGAGAGGAAAACAACGTTGAGGTCAGGCCGCGATGTTTGTAGCTCCCATGCGATTGCGTGCATCAGGTGCGTTTTGCCAAGGCCAACGCCGCCATAAAGAAACAGCGGATTGAACGTCACTGGCCCGCCTTCGGCAACACGTTTTGCGGCGGCATGGGCAAGCTCGTTTGGCTTGCCGACTACGAAGCTGTCAAAGGTAAACTTTGCGTCCAAAGGGGCCGAGGCGATGATCTCGTCACGCTCCGGAGATAGAGCGGCGGCGCGGGTTTTGTCGATGTTTTTTGCGGGGGCTGCCGCAGGCTTTGGTGCGCCGGCAGGAACCATGAAACGAACGCGAGAAACGTCGATGTTCAACGCCATCATCTGGTAGAGGATCTGATCACCGAAGTTCTGCTTAACGTAGTTGCCGAGGAAGGTTGTCGGGACATTAAACGTCGCAACGCGTTCGCTTACACCGGCGGGTTCAAGAGGCTCGATCCAACTCTTAAAACTATTCTTTCCGACTATCTTGAGAAGGTTGTCTAGCAGCTGGCCCCATTGTTCATCCGTCATCTTTATCCCGTTCTTCAAATCTCAACTCGCCCACACGCAATTTGCGACGCAAACCGCAGGTGCAAGCTGGTTACTGCAAGGCCAGACGAACGCGCCTAACCATTCCCCAATCAAATCGGCGATTCTCATTTTCCCACAGCAAAACCCGCGCCAAAACTGGCGTGAGTCAGACCGACGAAATTACCTTTAAGACAGTCAGAGTATTCTCTCTGCGCCAGCACTCCCTAAGCGACTGGCGTTCTGTCCCCCCAAGGCGAAGTGAATCGCTTGAGTGAAAGTAGCAACAGCTTGGCAGTTGGGGCAATGAAACTTCACGCTTGACTCAGTGAAACCGGCAAAAGAATCTCTTAGGTCTCTGAGAAGCCATAAAAATATGGCTCTAACGAAAAACAGCCCCCGGTTTCCCGAGGGCTGCTAGTGGTTCAAAGTTGAACGAATTGTTTAGCCGAGTGCTTTAACGCGGGCCGACAGGCGCGACATTTTGCGCGCGATTGTGTTCTTGTGGAAGATGCCTTTTGTGACACCGCGCATAAGCTCGGGCTGAGCGGCGCGCAGGGCTGTTGAGGCGGCTTCTTTGTCGCCTGACTCGATCGCTTCCTCGACGGCGCGCAGGAATGTGCGAACGCGTGAGCGGCGGGCTTTGTTGACGGCAAAACGGCGCTCGTTCTGGCGGGCGCGTTTTTTGGCTTGTGGTGTATTGGCCATTTTGAATTCTTTCGGTTCGGTTTCTATTTCTCTAAGCGCAATGCAAAGCCCAAACGGGACCGACACCAAGTGGTGATTCTAGCCAGAGCGGGCTGCACACGCATGTATTGAGGGGGCCTATACGCCTATTTGTGCAGCTTGCAAAGAGTAAACTCGGCGTTTGGGGTGCTCAGGCGCTGCAGATTTCATCGCCCTCTCCTCGCCCTAGCTTGCGAGCTCACTTCAAAAACACGATTTTATCTCATATATTCAGCAAGATAACACCTCTTCATCAACACTCCCCTACCGCAGCGCTCCAGTAGGTTAACGCATTAACCATTGCGCCAAAGCGCCGAAATGGCCTGTGCAGCATGCGTGCATACCACAGTGCATATAACAGTGCAGATCCGGCGTGCGTGTTTTTGGTTAACACCAGCGGTTAACGCCGCGCGCGGTAATGCTTTGTTAAGACACAGCGTTAAGACAGGGTCTGTTTCTCAAGCCAGCTCAAGATCACACGGTTTGTCTCATCCGGCAGCTCCTGCTGAATCCAGTGCCCGCAATCCAGCGTGACAACGTCAACATTTGGCACAAACTCTGCGAGCTTGCGATTTTGCGGTACCGCGTCCCATTCACCGTAGATCATCAGCGTCGGCTGCTTGATGATTGGATCCACCTTGCTCAGCAGGTGCCAATTACTATCAAAGTTGCGATACCAATTGATGCCGGGGGTGAAGCCGGTCTTCTCGAATGCTGCGACGAATACAGACAGGTCTTCGTCGCTCATCACGGGGTCGCCAAAGGGCGTTTCGGCGCGGGCGAGCTTAAGCAATGTCACGCGCGGCGCGGGCCTATGCCCATGATGCCCCCTGCGATACATGTTGCGCAAAAAGCGGGCCGTGTCTTCTGCAAACACGGCATCGGCAACGCCGGGCTCACGGTTGAACTGCACAAAATAGTGCTCGGCACCAAGAACCGCTTCCATAGTTTCGACCCAAGGTCTCTCTCCTAGGTTCAAGTAAGGCACGCTCAGGTTTATCACACGGCTGACACGGCTCGGATGTAGCAAGGTGAGCCCCCAGACAACAATCGCACCCCAGTCATGGCCAATAAACGTCGCGTCTTTATAGCCATAGTGATCAAGCAACGCTGTGAGATCTCCCGCGAGCTGTGTGATGCCATAGGCTTTCACGTCTGTTGGGCAAGACGAATTGCCGTAACCGCGTTGGTTCGGGATGATCACATGATAGCCCGCCGCGACGAGCGCAGGAACCTGAAAGCGCCAGGAGAAAGCATGCTCGGGCCAACCGTGACATAAGACAATGGGGTTGCCCGCATTGTGTTGCCCCGCTTCGAACACTTCAAGTTCAACACCGTTGACAGCGATACACTGCGGCTTGGGAAAGTTGGTTGATTCAGACATTTACGACCTTCATCGCTCGGCTTAGGGCCTGCTTGAGGCTCTCTGTGGACATCAGCTGTTTTCTCTCCTAACTCAACTTTAGGCGAAACAAAACCTGAGTGCACCATGACCGAAACAAACTACCCGAGCCCTGTTCAAGCTCACCGCTACGCTGACATTGCTGTTCATCTCGCTGGCTTGAGTTTGATCATACTTGCGAGCGGGCTGTTGATTTGGCGTGCTCTAGGGCAGGTTGAAACTGCGCTAAGCGTTGCGCTGCTGGCCTATGTTGGCTGCGCTTTAGCTTCCAACCTAGCCTCATGGGCCTATCACTTTGCGCCGTGGCACGGGCAACGCAAGCTGCTCCGCAGGATAGACCACGCGGCGATCTATCCGAGCATTACCGGCACGTTCACTCCGTTTTTTGTCTTTGCAAACACCACTTGGACGATAACACTGCTTTGGCTTTGCTGGGGGCTTACGGCTTTGGCGATTTACAACAAGATCACCAACGCAGAGGTCAAGTCGCGCTGGTCAACGGCGTCATACCTTGCGCTTGGGGCGCTCGGGCTGAGCGCTTTACCCGACCTCAACAATGTGCCGCCGCAAGTGCTGTGGTGGGTCGTTGCGGGTGCTGTTTCTTATGTTATCGGCGTGACGTTTTACGCCCGTAAGGCCATGCCCTATCGCTACGCGATCTGGCACACCTGGGTTAACATCGGCGGCGTTATGATGTTCATCGGCATTTGGCGGGCGGTTCTCTAGGCGTCGTTTATACCCGCAACTCTCGCCACTGGCTGTGGTGTTTTCAAGGATTTTTGATCGCAGGAGATTGCGGCTTTACCCCTGCGAAGAGAGTGCCTTAGTATCGGCCCATCACAACCTGACGAGACACCGAAATGTTGATCCGCGTTGGCGCTGAGCGCACCGAGAATATTGACCTTGCATTGGCCAGTTTGCTTTCTTCGATTGCCGGAGCGCTGAATGCTGTCGGGTTTCTGGTTGCTGGCTCTTTCACGGCAAACATGACTGGCAATATCTCGATGTTCGCGGAGACTTTGGCGCAAAGAAACCTACTGCTGGCGCTGTCTTTTCTCGGCTTGGTCGTGGCCTTCATCTTTGGTGCAGGCGTTGCAGCGATTGCTGTTCAGACCGGCGAGAGGCTTCAGATCAAATCAGCCTATGCGCTGGTGATTGCGGCAGAAGCTGTTGTGTTACTGGCGCTCGCGGCGGTGTTTCTGTTGCGGCCCGCCAGTGCGCAAGAGGCACATCTGATTATCGTGCTGAGCTTTGTTATGGGCCTGCAAAACGCCGCCACCACACTGATCTCCAAAGCTCAGGTGCGCACGACGCATGTGTCTGGCATGGCGACCGATATCGGGATCGAACTGGCGGCTTTGACAGCGGGCGGCAAGGCCCGTCGGGAGGCCTTGCCGAAGCTGAGGCTGCATGCTCTCACGCTTGCCTGTTTTGCCGCAGGCGGAGTCTTCGGCGCGGTGCTATTTGGATACACCGGGCATTGGTTGTTTGTGATCGCCGCAGCAGTGCTGTTGATCATATCGCTGCCTGAAATCGCCCGTGCCTATCGTAGGTAAGGCGTGACGCTTCAAGCAAAAAGACCCGCTCGAAAGCGGGCCTTTGTTCGTTAGTTTCACGGCAACTTAACGGTCGCGGAACTGTGCCTGACGTTTCTCGGAAAAGGCGGCCATGCCTTCCTTTTGGTCTTCCGTCGCAAAGAGCGAGTGAAAAACGCGGCGCTCGAACTGCAGGCCTTCGGCAAGAGTCGTTTCAAACGAGCGGTTGACTGATTCCTTGACGGCCATCGCGGTGATCATCGACTTCTCGGCGATCTTGGCAGCGGCGCCCATGGCTTCTTTCATCAGGTCTTTGGCTGGCACAACACGGCTGACAAGCCCTGCGCGCTCGGCCTCTTCGGCGTCCATAAAGCGGCCCGTGAGGTTCATATCCATCGCTTTGGCTTTGCCGATGGCCCGCGTCAAACGCTGTGTGCCGCCGATCCCTGCCATCACGCCGAGGTTGATCTCGGGCTGGCCGAACTTGGCGGTGTCCGAACAAATCATGAAGTCGCAGAGCATCGCCAGCTCGCAGCCGCCGCCCAGCGCGTAGCCGGAGACAGCAGCGATGATAGGCTTGCGCACCCGCGACACTGTTTCGATCTCATCCACGAACAGGTTTTCAAGGAAGACATCGGTGAAGCTCTTCTCGCTCATCATTTTGATGTCGGCACCAGCGGCGAACGCCTTGTCGCTGCCGGTGAGCACAATGCAGCGCACCTTGTCATTTTTCTGCGCCTCGGTCATCGCGCAGGCGAGCTCTGTGAGCAGCTGGTCATTCAGCGCGTTCAGGGCATCGGGGCGGTTCAGACGGATGAGGGCAATGTGGTCTTCAACTTCGACGATGATCGTCTCAAAGGCCATGTGATTATCGCTTTCGCTTAGTTAATCCAGACTTGTCTGAATATCACTACTGCGCCGGCGTTCAAGTTATCTTTGACACATATTGCAATAGAAAGTTGATCGGCCCGACTGTGTGATGCGCTTGATCGCACCCTTGCAGCCTTCATTTACACAGGTTTCGCCCTCGCGCCCGTAGGCCCTGAAACTGTGCTGAAAATAGCCCAACTCACCGCCTGCAGACCGAAAATCTTTAAGACTGGAGCCTCCGGCCTTGATCGCGGCTTCAAGCACCTGACGGATCGCCGGGACGAGTGAAGCGACACGTTTACGACTGAGTTTTCCGGCGGGCCGGGTTGGAGAAATACCTGTCATATGAAGCACTTCGCAGACATAGATGTTGCCAAGCCCCGCCACGATACGCTGATCAAGCAATGCGGTCTTGACGGGGCTGCTGCGGTTTTTGAAGGCTGCGACGAGTGTGTCCTCGGAAAAGCTGTTGCCGAGCGGCTCGGGGCCGATCTTTGCCAGCAGCTTGTGCGACTCGGCGGTGGCGGTGTTGAGCAAGTCCATCGCGCCGAAGCGGCGGGGATCGTTAAACGCAATTCTCGCACCGTTAACCATATTGAAAATCACGTGATCATGCTTCTCAAGCGGCGGATGATTGTGCGCAAACTGACCGAGTGGATCACCTGAAACTGTCATTCTGCCCGACATTCCGAGGTGAATCAGCAGTGATTCCCCACCAGCGAGATCAGCCAGAATATACTTCGAGCGCCGGCGCAGACGCAGCACTTTTTGCCCTGCGAGGCGGCCTGACATGTTTTCGGGAAAGGGCCAACGCAGATCAGGGCGGTGCACATCCACGCTGGCGATCACCTCGCCCTCCATAGAAGGCGCAAGGCCACGCATCACGGTTTCAACTTCTGGCAGTTCGGGCATGTCGCACTCATCTGGGTTGTTTGGGCGCATTGTATGCCCTCAATGAGCACTATATGAGGGGGGTGAACAGCAGGTGGCAAGGCACATGTCAGAAGATACAACCCATTTCGGATTTGAAACCGTCCCCGAGAGCGAGAAGGCAGGCCGCGTGCAAGGCCTGTTCGGATCGGTGGCGAGCAAGTATGACATTATGAACGACGCCATGAGCTTTGGCATTCATCGCATCTGGAAAGAAGCGATGATGGATTGGCTCGCGCCCCGCCGCGGACAACGCCTTTTGGATGTGGCAGGCGGCACGGGCGATGTTTCGTTCAAGTTTATCGAACGCGCGGGCGAAGCCGAGGCGGTTGTCTGCGACATCACCGAGCCGATGCTTGTTGAAGGGCGCAAACGTGCGGAGGCAGAAAAGCTCGCGGCTTCACTTGACTGGGTGGTTGGCGACGCGATGGCGCTGCCCTTTCCTGACAACAGCTTTGACGTTTACACGATTTCTTTCGGCATCCGGAATGTGACGCGCCCGCAGGAGGCCTTGAACGAGGCCTTTCGGGTTTTGAAACCCGGCGGCCGGCTGATGGTTCTGGAGTTTAGCCAGATACCGAATGAGCTGATGCAAAAGGTCTATGACCTCTATTCCTTCAACATCATCCCGCAGATGGGCCGGGTCATTGCCGGAGATGCCGACAGCTATCAGTATCTGGTCGAGTCGATCCGCAACTTCCCCGACCAAGAGACATTTCTTGGCATGCTGCGCAAAGCGGGCTTTGAAAACGCCAGCTACCGTAACTTGAGCATGGGCATTGCCGCGCTGCATTCGGGCTGGAAAATTTGAGAGGCCCGCACAACATAATAAGGCTGATCAGAACCGGCGCCACGCTTGAGCGCACGGGGGCTATGCCTGTTGTGCTGGATGCGTTTGAAGCGCCGCGCGCGCTGCGGGTGTTGGCGCGCACGGTTGTTTGGCCGTTCCAGTGGCTCGGCAAGAAGGGCGACCCGAAGATGCCCGCGCCGACGCGCGCTTTGTCGGCCTTAGGGCCTGCTTACATCAAGTTCGGACAAGTCCTGAGCACGCGGCCTGACTTGGTTGGCGACGAGCTGGCGACGCAACTGCGAGTGCTGCAAGACAAGCTGCCGCCTTTCTCTATGGAAGAGGCCCGCGCCACGGTTGAAGAAGAACTCGGCACTGGCCTTGATGAGGTGTTTTCCGAGTTTAGCGAGCCGGTTGCTGCCGCGTCGATCGCGCAGGTGCATAAGGCTGTGCTGCGCGAAACCGGCGAGACTGTTGCTGTCAAAATCCTGCGGCCCGGCATCGAGCGGGCTTTTCAACGCGATATCAATGCGTTTTTCTTTGCGGCGAGTTTCATCGAGTTTTTCAGCCCCGCGTCACGGCGCCTGAAGCCTACCGATGTGATCGAGCACTTCGAGGGCGTGGTGCAGGGCGAGCTTGATCTGCGTCTTGAGAGCGCCTCAGCGAGCGAATTTGCGGCGAACACCGAAGGCGACGAGGGCTTTGCCTTGCCTGCCGTCAACTGGGAGCTTTCGGGCCGCCGGATGATGGTGATGAGCTGGGCCGAGGGCGTGCCGCTGGGCGACAATGCGGCAATTGATGCAGCGGGGCATGACCGCAACGCTTTGGGCGCGCGGGTGTTGCAACTGTTTTTGAGCCATGCGCTGCGCGACGGCTTCTTCCACGCGGACATGCACCAAGGCAACCTCAAGGTTGCGCCAAATGGCGATATCATCGCTTTTGATTTTGGCATTATGGGGCATATCGACGAATACACGCGGCGGGTTTATGCCGAGATCCTGTTCGGGTTTATCAAGCGTGACTATCAGCGTGTGGCCGAGGTGCATTTTGAGGCTGGTTATGTGCCCGCCGATCAGGATGTTGACGCTTTTGCACGGGCTTTGCGCGCTGTCGGCGAGCCTATTTTCGGCATGGACGCCACGCGCATTTCTATGGGCAAACTCCTGAGTTACCTGTTTGAAGTGACTGAACGCTTTGGCATGGAGACCCGCACCGAGCTTATCCTGCTGCAACGCACGATGGTTGTGGTTGAGGGTGTTGCCAGAAGCCTGAGTCCGCAGCTTAATATCTGGAATGTGGCGCAACCGATTGTTGAGGATTACATCAAGCAGTCCATTGGCCCGAAGGCGGTGATCAGTGACGCGGCCAAAACGCTTCGAGTGCTGGCGCGCTTTGGGCCACGTCTGCCTCAACTGGTCGAGAAAGCCCTAATCAGGCAAACCCACGAAGAGCCTGCACCAGTGCCTAAACGCCCTGTCGCCGCGATGGCCTTCGCGGCAGTCGCTGGAGCGTTGACTTCGGGCGTAGCTGTCTACTTCTGGCTGGTGTGATCCGGCGGGTATGAGGCCAATTTGCAGCAACTTTTGCTGGCTACGAAAGAGAACTTTTCTCGTTACCGGTTTTCCAATATGCTGCACTGCAACAGGCAAAGGCAGGTAATAATGCGTAAATCGCTGACCTATACATTCGCGACACTCGGGCTTTTGGCCCCCAGCGTCGCTACCCCGGAGGGGCTCACGACCACCAACATCAACATGTGGGGGCTTCCTGGCAGTCTTATTGACATGCCCACAGCCGAAGCCGCGCCGGATGCGCAGCTTTCGACAACGGTGTCGCATTTTGGCGGCACGACCAAAACCTCGATGACATTTCAGCTGACGCCGCGCATTTCGGGCACGTTCCGATACTCGGCTATTCGCGGCCTGAACGTGACGGGCTATACCTTGCCTGCCTACTACGATCGCAGCTTTGACTTGCGCTACCGCCTGCTTGACGAAACCCGCTACCGGCCCGCTGTTTCGATCGGGCTGCGTGACTTGCTCGGCACGGGGCTGCACGGCGGTGAGTATATTGTTGCGACAAAGTCAGTTGGTGACAAACTGCGTTTCACAGGCGGCCTCGGGTGGGGGCGCCTCGGAAGTTACGGCAGCTTTGCGACAATGGGCTCGCGGCCAACCGGCTTGCTGGGCGGCGGCGGCATCCCGAACTATGACCGGTGGTTCCGCGGCCCGGTTGCGGCCTTTGGCGGTGTCAGCTACCAGCACAACGACAAGCTCAGCTTCGCTGTCGAATACTCCTCTGACGCCTACGCCCGTGAAGAGGGTGACGGATTGCTTGAGCACAAGTCGCCTTTCAATTTCGGGGTGAAGTATCAGTTTAGCAACGCCATTCAGCTTGGTGCGAGTTACATGCATGGCAATGAAGTCGGTGTTTACGCCGCGTTGAGCCTGAACCCCAAGCACTCGCCGGTGAACGGCGGAACCGACATCGCGCCCGAGCCTGTCGCCCGACGCACCGCAGCCGCCACGCGCGACTTGGGCTGGACAACAGACCCGACTGCCAAACCTCAGGTCGAGCAATCAGTCAGCAAAGCTCTGGCGCGCGAAGGGATCGTGCTTGAGGCTATGCGCATTGATGCCAAGTCAGCCGAAATCCTGATCCGCAACGAGCGCTATGACATTGAATCACAAGCCGTGGGCCGCAGCATGCGCTCGCTCAGCCGCGTTTTGCCTTCGTCGATTGAAACCCTGACTGTGACGCACTCAAGCAAGGGGATGCCGGCAGGTTCGGTCACGCTCAACCGCTCTGACATTGAAGCGCTTGAACACGCGCCCGCAGCCGACATCCTGGCCAGGGCACGCTTTTCCGCAGACAGTGACATTCGCGCGCTTGAAACCGTGAACGGCGCTTACCCGCGCCTCAGCTGGCATTTTGGCCCGAGCATCAAGCTGTCGGTCTTTGACCCTGACAGCCCCGTGCGTGCTGACGTCATGCTCAACCTTGAGGGCGACTACCACATCGCGCCGGGTTGGGTTGCTTCGGCAGCCATCAACTACAAGCTCGGCGGCAACCTTGACGGGCTTTCGCCAAACCGCACCGGTGTTCAGCCCGTGAACCCGCCACATGCCGTGCGCTCTGATGCGCGTCTCTATGCAGAGGGCAACGGCCCAAAGATTGACCATCTGACAATTGCCAAATTCGGCCGCCACGGCGAGAACCTTTATAGCCGCGTGACGTTTGGCTACCTTGAGCAGATGTATGCCGGCGTGTCGGGTGAACTGCTTTGGAAACCGGCGCAGAGCCGCCTCGCGATTGGTGTTGAAGCAAACTACGTCGCCCAACGCGACTTCAACCAGCGCTTCGGGCTGCAAGACTATAAAGTCGCGACAGGGCATGTCTCGGCCTACTACGACTTGGGCCGCGGCTTTCATACCCAGCTTGATGTTGGCCGCTACCTCGCTGGTGACTTCGGCGCAACTGTCTCGGTTGACCGCGAGTTTGGCAACGGCTGGCGCGTCGGCGCTTACGCAACCAAAACCACACTCTCCTCGGCAAGCTTCGGTGAGGGCTCGTTTGACAAGGGCATCCGCCTGACCATGCCAATGAGCTGGGCGCTAGGGAACTCAACCAAACGCAGCACACAGACCACTATCCAGTCGCTGACACGCGATGGCGGAGCAAGGCTGCACGTTGGCGGGCGGCTCTATGACAATGTCCGCACAACCCACGGCGCCGATATGGCAAAAACCTGGGGGAGGTTCTGGCGATGAGACATCTACCGGGTATTCTTGCTTTATGCGCGCTGACTTTGACTGTCGCTTGTGGCAATCAGGTTGATCGCGGCACGGCGTTAAAGTCTGTTGGCAAGAAAGTTTTTCGCGGTTCAAAGGCGTCGGCCAGCGCTGCCCCCTCGCAAGCACAGCTTGCCGAGAGCATCAACGCGGCACTGTCGGCTAGCAACAAGCCACTCACTGTCGCGGTGATCGAAAACCGCAACGGTTTTGCAGTGCTCACGCAGGTTGCCAGCAACAACGGCTATCAGACCTGGGGTTCGGCAGACAAGCGCGCGATCAGCACCAAATCCGGGATGGTCACAGCAACGCGTGGTTTGGGTTTTGACTTGATGTCAGCAAAAATCGACGGCTCGCTCGCGGCAGTCAGGGCCCGCAGGAGCGGCGCATCGAAACGGTATCTGAACTTTCTGGACGGTGAGAACCGCGTTGTTACCCATGCGTTCAACTGCACGATAACAGTAGGGGCCTCGCAAAATATAGCGATCGGGGAAGTTAGCAGCCGGGTGACAGCCGTTTCAGAGACTTGCAGCGGTGTGCTTGAAGGCCCGGGCTATGAGAACACCTACCAAGTCAGCCCTTCAGGGCACATTTTGCAGTCGCGCCAGTGGCTTGGGCCACAAACCGGCTATGTTTTCCTGCAGGCATTGCGCCAGTAGACAAGCCCCTCAAGAACCGCCGCCATTGCTGAGCGCCACTACATTTTCGGGGAAGATCGGCTGACCGCTTTCGAGGATTAGCACGATTTGCCCCTCGACCATTTGCGCCTCGGAGACAGTTTGATAGTTCTCTGCCGGAGTTGATCCGAGCAGCTCGCCATTGGCGTAGTTCTCGACTTCAAAGTAGTAGGTGCCGTTCTCTATCGGCGTGCCACCATCAAGCACACCCGCCCATTCAACAGGTGCGCCATCAAGCCCGATTTCACTGCGATGCACCTCGTTTCCGGAGCTGTCATAGGCAACGAGATAGGCCTCGTCGGCAAGCGAGGCGGGCATCGGGTAGAGCGTTTGTGGCGCTCCGTCAAAGGCGATACCAGCCGAGCTGCGCGCGTCCATACCAACCCAGTTTGACAGTTGCGCAAGGCCCGAGGTGTTGAGCTGCGCTGCGAGTGCTGTCAGCAAGTCGTTGGTGAGCACCTGCTGCTCGACCGACGAAAACGCAGCCAGTTGCGCCGCATATTCCGAGCTGTCGATCGGGTTGAGCGGGTCTTGATTCTCCATCTGCACAGTCAGCATTTTGATGAAGGTTTCAAAATCCGAGCTCACGGTTGATGATGTGGTGGTTGCTTCTGAGGTAGCGGCCTTCGCAAAGGCGGCGGTTGCACTGGTCGGGAGTATCTGTGTCATGGTCAAGGTCTCGCTTTACAATCTGATATCAAGTCGCGCATCGGGCAACAGCCAGCGTTTTGTATGGGTGTCAGAGTGGCCTGCCTCAGCCGGCGTTTGTGCCTCAGCGGTGTTAGCGGAGGAGTTAAAGCCGCTGTCATTCTGAGCGTCGCCGCCACTGTCGCTGCCGCTTTGTTGTTGCGAAAACTCAAAGCTCGCCTCTCCAAATCCGGCGGCGCGTAATTCTTCAGAGAGCAGATCAATGTGTCGTTTGAGGCTGTCGAGCACTTCCGGCCTTTCGGCGGTGACACTCACTGTTATCTGCCCGTCAGCCGGCACCATCGCGAACTTGAGTTTGCCGAGTTCTCTCGGGTTCAGCTGAATTTCGATCTGGTTTTGCGTGCTGTGCGATATCGCCTCAAGCGCTTGTCGCGCGGCGGTAACAAGCGGCGCATGAGAAATCTGCCCTTTCGCGATACTGGCGGTGATCGGTAGGTTTTGAGCGCGCTCAAACTGCCCGCGCTCTTGCAGGGAGCTTTCCGGTTCGAGCGGTTCGACATGTAGCGCAGCTACGGTGCTGCCTTGCGACAGATATTGCGGAAGGGTTTGCGGCGAACCCGAAGTTGGGTCTGCGCTCTGCTGTTGCGGCTCACTTGTTGTTAGCTTGGCTGCATGTTCCGACACAGCACGAGGCGCGGCCACAATCGGCGATAAGGAGGTAGGGACATTGCGAGGCGGCATGCTCTGGCCAGCAGGGACAGGCGCATGACCTAGCTGCGTTGGTGGGCTGAAAGCGGCTTCTGACGGGCGCGACACGATATGGTGTGGGGTTGTCGCGGCATGTTTCGGCTGTTGAGCCGCGGTATCGAGTGGCACCTCTTCTGCGCGACGGGCTCCTTGAGTTTCTCCACTTTTCGCTGCGGGTTCTGATACGGGGCTCGGATCTTTGCTTATGTTTGTCTGCTGGCGCGCGTCGGTGGATGATTGGTGTGACGTCACTTCACGAGACTGTGCTTCTGGCTGCGCGAGCGAGGGCGTCTCCGATTCGGGCGCAGGTTCATCGGCCGCGCCGTCAGCTTCGGTTTGAGCTTCGGCGGTCTGTTCCTCAAGCGCGGCAGATGCCCTGACCTTGAGTTTGTCGCCAGTTGGCAGAGTGAGTTCAGTCAACGCAAAGGCGGTTTCAAAGCTGCCCTCTTGAGAGGCAAGCGACGCATTTGCAATGACAGACGCGCCTGACAGCTTTTGCCCTTCCGGCAAGGCAGGTGGAGCAATTTGCAATGTGAACAGTTGTGACAACATCTTAACCTCAGGAGTTCTTCCGGATGCCATATGTATCCCACACTTCGGTTACCGCT
Source organism: Lentibacter algarum (assembly GCF_018860975.1). Classification (GTDB taxonomy): domain Bacteria; phylum Pseudomonadota; class Alphaproteobacteria; order Rhodobacterales; family Rhodobacteraceae; genus Lentibacter; species Lentibacter algarum_A. The sequence goes on along the minus strand of NZ_JAHKQI010000005.1, from coordinate 185,332 downwards.
TCTTTACCGTTTTCTGCGCATCTTGGGAAAAGTCGTGAGAATTGGAGGCAAAACCGTGACGAATTTTAAACCGCTTACCACGCCGGTTGCTACGCCCGCCCCGCGCCCACCAGCGGAGCAGAAACTCTATATAGCCGCCCAAAAACTTGAGGCGACATTTCTGGCCGAGATGCTGAAGTCTGCTGGCTTTGGCGAAGCGCGCGATGCCTTCGGCGGCGGCGCTGGCGAAGAGCACTTTGCCACGTTTTTAACCCAAGCCCATGCGGAAGCAATGGTCGAGACTGGCGGGATCGGCCTCGCGCAGTCAATTTTTGAAGCTCTGAAGGAGACCCAAAATGACACCCCTTAAAGTGATATCGGAACTCGACAGATTACTGGAAAAAGAGCGCGCTGCGTTATTTGATGGCGAGCTGGAAAAGCTTGCCGGCCTAGTCGAACGTAAGAAGGAGTTGATTGATGCACTCAATTCTTTCGGGATGACCGACACGGATGAACTCTTGACGCTGCAAGGCAAGGCAGCCCGCAACCAAGCGTTGCTCGATAGTGCACTGCGCGGCATCAAAAGCGTCTCTAAACGGCTGGCGGCACTGCAAAAAGTGCGTAAGAGCCTGCAGACCTATGACGCCAACGGGCAGAAAAAGACGATTGAAAGCACCCAGCCCGGAAAACTTGAAAAGCGTGCCTGAGCAGTTTGCATCAAATGCCAATGATATCGGTGTGACCAGTTAAGACTTCCTTAGGGACCAAAGGCACATGCTGTGTTTGCGTCCGAAACCCGGATGGCGCAGCAGTGGGAACCTACTGAGCTGCACCCGTCAGAACGACATTACCCGCTTCGCAAGGAGCGCTATTTTGTGGGCGCAAAGCGCCTCGTGTCAAAAGGAACTCTACTATGTCAAGTATTCTGACCAACAACAGCGCAATGGTCGCATTGCAAACTCTTAAGAGCATCAACTCTGGTCTCTCTCAAACTCAAAACGAGATTTCGACTGGTAAGACAGTTGCCACAGCCAAAGACAACTCGGCGATCTGGGCAATTTCAAAAGTGATGGAATCTGATGTTGCCGGCTTTAACGCGATTTCCGACAGCCTCGCGGTGGGTGAATCGACAACAGCCGTGGCCTCTGCCGGTGCCGAGCAAATCGTTGATGTGCTGGAAGAGATGCGCGCACTTGCGGTCGCTGCGGTAAGTGAAACAGCAGACCACGCCAAGATCGACGCCGACATGACGCAAAAGGAAGAACAGATCCTTGCGATCATCGAAGCGTCGCAGTTTAACGGTGTGAACCTGCTCAAGACCGACACTGACGGCAATGGCGGCACAGGCTTGACTGTCCTGTCATCGCTCGATCGCGCTGGCGCGAACGATATTGCCAACGGCAACGCGCCAACTGTGGCTAAGATCGACGTCGCTTCAGCCGACTTTGAAGCTGATCTTGATGTCGCCGGCCGCACAGCTATTGCCGACAGTGCAACCGCTGAAACTGCCCTTGAAGAGATTGAAGGCTTTCTTCAGGTCGCAGTTGCTGGCGCGGCTACGCTCGGTGCTTCGGCCAAACGCATCGCTGATCAAGGCACATTTGTCGGCAAACTGACAGATGCCATGAAGTCAGGCATCGGCGCATTGGTTGACGCGGATATGGAAGAAGCATCTGCAAAACTGCAGGCTCTTCAGGTGCAACAGCAGTTGGGTGTTCAGTCGCTCTCGATCGCGAACCAAGCACCTCAAGCCCTCCTGTCGCTATTCCGTTAAGGTGAGCGATCTTCTGGGGCAGGACACGCGCCTGCCCCAGTTCTTTAACGATTTTTGAAGGGCTCCAAAGTGAACGTTTCTTTACTGGCAAAAAATGCCTATTCCTCCCAAGCTGCCCCTGTCCGAACGGACCGCGGCGCAGAATACGAAGCCTTTGTCGCGGTCACCCGCAAGCTTCAAGCCGCGATTTCTAGCAACGCAAGAACGACGCCGCAGCTGGCTGAAGCACTTGATATGAACCGAAAGCTCTGGACCATTCTGGCAACCGATGCCGCTGGTGAGGGGAATTTACTCCCCGACGCAATGCGCGCCGGGATCATCTCACTTTACGAGTTTACCCGCACCCAAAGCAGCAAAGTTCTACGCGGCGAAGCGGGTGTGCAACCCCTCATCGAGATCAACGCCGCCATCATGCGCGGCCTGAACGGCGGAGGCAAAAAATGAGCGGATTGATCCTTAAACTCGGCCCGAAAGAGCGTGTTCTGATCAACGGTGCCGTGATCGAAAACGGTGATAAGCGCTCGCGATTGGCGATCAGAACACCAAATGCGAATATCTTACGTCTGAAGGATGCGATACATCCTGAAGAGGCCACAACACCGGTCCGGCGAGTGTGTTATGCCACCCAACTCATTTTGTCGGGTGACGTCGATGCAGGTGAGCACAAACTGCAGATCCTGCGGAAAGTCGAAGAGCTGAGCCGTATTCTGACGGACGATGACAGTCGCAAGTTTCTTGACGAGGCAACAAGTGCCGTCGGTGAAGCGCAGTATTACCGCTGCCTCAAGGCATTGCGAGCTTTGCTACCAAGGGAGGAGCGGCTGCTCGCCGCGCGCTTGCAATGACATTCCAACCGGTTGTTCCTACGGGCGGCCTTGCTGGCTGGCGGTTTTTGCAAGCAACGCTTGAGCGCCAGAGCGAGGCTTTTGAAAACTCCAATGAAGTTAAGAGCGATGCCGCGTATTTTGCCGAAAACATCGGCGAGGCCACCAGCGCAGAAGCATTGGTGTCTGATCGCCGCTTGCTTTCTGTCGCATTGACGGCGTTCGGGCTACAGGACGATCTGGACAACAAATACTTCATCCGCAAGGTGCTTGAAGAAGGCACCGACGCTGACGACGCATTGGCCAACAGGCTTTCCGACACCCGCTATCGCGAGTTTTCAGATGCCTTCGGATTTGGAAGCATACCGCGGATCAGGTTTCCAGGCTTTGCAGAAGACGTGATAGACAAGTTTGAAGACCGCTCCTTTGAGGTTGCCGTGGGCGAGCAGAACGAAAGTTTCCGCTTCGGTCTCAACCTTGAGCGCGAACTGCCCGGGATCGCCGCTGACGACACCTCGACCGATGCGAAATGGTATACGGTGATGGGCAATGCGGCCTTGCGCTCTGTCTTTGAGACAGCCTTTGGGCTGCCATCGCAGTTCGGGCAGATAGACCTCGAGCAGCAACTTGAGGTGTTTAAAGATTATGCTGAACGGCGTTTCGGGTCTTCCGAGGTTGACCAGTTTACGGATCCGGAGAAGCTTGACGAACTGGTGCAACTTTACTTCGTTCAGGAGCAGCTATCGCAGGGTCAAACCGCGAGCGGATCCAGTGTTGCTCTAACACTGTTGCAGTCATCGCAGTCATTCTGGCAATAGCAACTGTCTACTCCGGCAGTCGCGCAAGCGGCGCGAGGCGGCGTGCATCACGCACGGCGGGGGCTTCGACACGCGCAGCCGCCTGAGCTTTGCGGATTATGAGTTTAAGCTTGTTGAAGCTGGCCTGAATGCCCTGCGTCACATCTGCAGCGATAAACTGATCAAGTTCCTCCCAGACAGTGACCGCCGCATCGAGATCAGAGTTGCGCCCCTTTTCATACAGTCCGGCATTGATCATTATCTCGGCCTTTTCATAGGTGCTGAGCAAAGCGCGCGCCCGTTCGATCAGGGTATTTTCCTCCTCATTTGCGGCACGTGGCAAGCTGCGCGATATCGACTTGAGCAAGTCGATCGCCGGATAGCGGCCACGCTCGGCGATGTCACGGTCAAGAACACAATGCCCGTCAAGCACCCCGCGCAGGATATCTGCGACAGGCTCGTCCATGTCAGACCCAGCTACGAGCACGGTGAAAACCGCTGTGATCGCGCCTGATCCGACACGCCCCGGACCTGCCCTCTCGCAGAGCGCCATGAGCATATGAGATAACGAAGGTGGATATCCACGCATGGTGGGCAGCTCGCCAGTTGCCGCCGCGACTTCGCGGTGCGCTTCGGCAAACCGCGTGAGAGAGTCTGCCAGAAAAAGCACATGCTTTCCCTGATCGCGAAAGTGCTCGGCAACCGCTGCCGCGGCCCAAGCACAACGCCGGCGCATAAGCGGAGATTGATCAGACGTCGCCGTAACAATGACGGTGCGGCGCATACCTTCCTCACCGAGCGAATGCTGCACGAATTCCGCGAGCTCGCGGCCCCGCTCTCCGATCAGTGCCAGCACCACGACATCGGCCTCAAGATGCTTGGCAAAATGCGCCAGAAGACTGGATTTACCGACACCCGACCCCGCAAAGAGCCCGATGCGCTGACCCTCCACAACCGGAAGCATGGTGTCAAAAACCGCCTTCCCTGTCGCTAGCCGCGCGCCGAGCAGGGCCCGCTCGGAGGCCGGAACCGGCGCAGCTTTGATCTGACAAGACAGGTCTCCTCGCTTGAGCGGGCGCCCATCAAGCGGCCTGCCTGTCGGGTCGATCACCCGTCCGATCCAAGCATCGCAGGGCGACAGAGCTGCGGGTTCTTCCAGCGTGACCGGATCACCGAGCGACACCCCTTCAGGCGTTCCTTCGGGCAAAGCAAAAAGCCTGCCTGCCTCGAGCTTGAGAACCTCTCCGGTAAGCTCCCGCCCGCTCTTTAGGGTGATTCTTACTTGGTCACCATGCCGCGCATGGCTGTGGAGGCCGGAAATTTGCAACACCCCCTGCTCGACCGCGCAAACCCGCCCAATCGCTTGAATACTATCGAGTTTTGCGAGTGTCGCAGACAAGTGGTTCAGATCAATTTGCGGCATCGTTGACTCCAATTTTATCTCTCAAGAACAATTTATAAAGGAATCAGGGTTAAGCCTTAGTTGAAACAAATCGAGGGAGAAGCCCCGATGCTCGATAAAATAAGCCTGTTCCAGGTTGCACAATCTCTTGCTCGTCATTCTGGCGCACGGCAAGCAGTATTGGCGCAAAACATAGCCAACGCCGACACGCCGGGTTATGCCGCGCGCGACGTTGCGCCGTTCAGTCTCGCGCCGCTTGGCAAAGATGCGGGTGCCGGCATGATCGCATCACGCGCGTCTCACCTGACAGGCGCGCATAGCATGCAAGATGTGCAGGTTGTTGAAGCACGCAATCGCAGTTCTGACCCCAACAAAAACGGCGTCACTCTGCAAGAGGAAATGCTGCTGGCCGCCGACACCAAACGCCAGCACGACAAGGCCCTCGCGATTTACAAAAGCGGTATGCGTATTCTGCGCACCAGCTTGAACGATAAATGAGGCTAGAGATGAACGATTTTTCCAAAGCACTAGATGTTTCAGTCAGCGGCCTCAAAGCGCAGTCACAACGGTTGCGTCACTTGGCAGAAAACATCGCCAATGCTGACACGCCCGGCTACCGCCGCAAAACTGTTAGCTTTGAAACAGAGTATCAGAACGGCTCTGCGATTGGACGGGTTGAAACCGGGCGCGTCCGACTTGATCAATCAGATCTCGACAAAATATTCGACCCTTCGCACCCGATGGCTGATGAAACCGGTCATTTTCAGGGGTCGAACGTAAATCTTCTGATTGAAATTGCTGATGCTCGAGAAGCACAGCGAAGCTACGAAGCGAACCTGAAAATGTTCGAGCAATCCAAGCAGATGTCATCGAATTTGATGTCTCTTCTACAGAAATAGTCACCACGAACTGGAGGTCCAGAATGGATATTCGCGCCCTGAATGCGTCACAAAACTACGCATCCCTCAAACCGGCAACACAGCCGACACATAGCTCCGACACCGCAGAACGCGCCTTTGGCAAAGCCGCTGGTGACTTTGCGAGCGCTCTAAAGCAGAGCGAAGAACTGGCGATGTCGGCCATGACAGGCAACGCTGATCCGCACGCGCTTGTGCAGGCACTCGCGCAAACCGAGCTTGCGGTTGAAGCCGCCGTAACGGTGCGCAACAAGGTTGTGCAGGCCTATCAGGAAATCCTGCGCATGCCGGTTTAAGCGCATGGATGAAGCTCTATTTTTTGACACGATGCGACAGGGTCTTTGGGTCGCGGTGGTGATCTCACTGCCGATCCTCACTGTTGCCCTGGTGACAGGCCTGACAATTGGCTTGCTGCAAGCACTCACTTCCATACAGGAAATGACGCTGACATTTGTGCCAAAACTTGCGGCCATTCTGGCTGTGTTCTGGGTGAGCATGGGCTTCATGACGCAATCCATCGTGTCGTTTTTTCACGACAGGATCATCCCTTTGATTGTAGGAGTCTAAAGTGGACAACACAGGTTACACAACGCTCACGAGGCAGTCGGGCTTGATGCGCGAAATGCGCGTGATCGCCAACAATATTGCCAACAGCGCAACGACGGGTTTTCGCCAGGAAGGCGTGATCTTTTCCGAATATGTCGCCCCCGCACGCAACGCTGAATCGCTCTCCATGGCACTAGGTAATGTGCGCAACACCTCGCTGGAGCAAGGCACGCTAACCAGCACCGGCGGCCGCTTTGACTTTGCGATAGAAGGCGACGGCTTTTTTATGCTGGAAACACCAGCGGGTGAGCGTCTGACACGTGCTGGCAGCTTTACACCCAATGCCGAAAGCGAGCTGGTCAGCCCACAAGGGCACCGCGTGCTTGATGCTGGTGGCGCACCGATTTTCATTCCTCCGGATGCGACAGATTTATCGGTTGGCGCGGACGGAACGATAAGCGCTGGCGGCCGTGCCCTCGGGCAGATCGGCATAATGCAGGCAGCTGAAGGCACGCAACTTGTCCGCGAAGACGGCGTAATGTTCCGCGCTGAGGGAGACATCCTGCCCGCTGAAAACGCTTCTATTGCGCAGGGCTTTCTTGAAAGCTCGAACGTCAACCCTATCGGACAAGTCGCGCGGATGATCGAGGTGCAACGCGCCTATGAACTCGGACAGAACTTTGCCGAAACCGAAAACGAGCGGATGAAATCTGCTCTGCAAACCTTCTTCAAACGATAAGGATTGAACCATGCGTGCTTTGAAAATTGCTGCCACAGGTATGGCTGCGCAACAGCTTAGAGTTGAGACAATTTCCAACAACCTCGCGAATATGTCGACGACAGGTTACAATGCCCGCCGTGCCGAGTTTGCTGATTTGCACTATCAGCAAGCCACCAAACCAGGCACGATAAACGCCACCGACGGCACGGTTCTGCCGACCGGCGTTCAGCTCGGGCTCGGAGTGCGGCCGACTTCGGTTTCAGTTCAACTCGCTCAAGGCTCACTCGCACAAACCGGCGGTGATCTTGATGTTGCTATCGACGGTGCGGGCTATCTTGAGGTTACGCTGCCTTCGGGGCAGTCCGCCTACACACGTGACGGCGGACTAAAGCGCACTGGCGAGGGGCTTATCGTAACGTCCGACGGTTTTGCCGTTGCACCGGAAGTGACTATTCCGGCTGATGCGCGCTCGATCTCTATTAACAGCGCGGGCGAGGTTTACGCCTACTTCGTTGACACAACGGAGGGGCAGTTGCTCGGGCAATTCTCGCTGGTTGACTTTAACAACCCCAAGGGTTTGGAGGCGCTCGGCTCGAACCTGTTTGTCGAAACCGAAGCCTCGGGAACTCCGCTGGTTTCAACACCGGGGGAAGACGGGCTCGGCACCCTGCGGCAAGGCTACTTGGAAAGCAGCTCGGTTGATGCGGTGCGCGAAATCACCGAGCTGATCGAAGCCCAACGCGGCTACGAAATGAATGCCAAAGTCATCTCGGCAGCCGACCAGATGATGAGCGCGACGGCTCAGGTTCGCTGATGAAACTCCTGGCGTTTCTTGTCACCTTGCTCGCCTCTGCCAGCGCTGCCGACACTTTGGTGCCAGCGCACACGATCCGTGCGCAGACGGTTATTGAGGCATCTGACTTGCTTGTTCGCGATACAAATGTCGCTGGTGCGCTCGCTGATCCAGCTGACGTGATCGGAAAAGAGGCGAGAGTATCGCTCTATGCGGGGCGGCCAATCCGGGCCTCCGATATCGGCCCTCCTGCACTGATCACCCGCAATCAACTGGTTACGCTCCGCTACAAACGCGGGAACCTGCTCATCAAAACGGAGGCCCGCGCGCTTGGCCGCGCTGCTGCAGGCGAACGTATTCAAGTGATGAACCTAACTTCAAAATCCACTCTGGTCGCAACTGTCTTGCCCGACGGATCGCTGCAAGTTGCGCAATAGGAAACTCACCATGTCACGCACTATCAATTTCTGTTTTCCACTCGCCCTTTTGGCCCTGTCTGCCTGCGGGCGCTTTGACCATGTCGGCAAAGAACCTCCCTTTAGTGATGCGACAGGTGGGGTCGAGCATGTCGCGATGCTAAGCCCGAGCCTGCCTGTTGAAACGGAACAATACTCGCCACAACAGCAAGCCTCGCTTTGGAGTAAAAGCCGATACTCCCTGCTCGGTGACAGGCGCGCCGACAAGAAAGGTGACATCCTGACAGTCGTGATCGAGATCGACGAGAAGGCCGAAATTTCCAACAAAACATCACAGTCACGTTCTGGATCCGAGAGCCTCTCTGTCCCTGGATTGTTTGGCATTCCACAGCGGATAAACGAAAACCTGCCCGACGGCGCCTCGATGGAAGAGGCTGTTTCGATCAATTCGAGCTCCGATGCCAGCGGCGATGGCGCCGTGCGCCGCAACGAAAAACTCACTTTACGCATCGCCGCAACTGTTGTTGATGTGCTGCCGAACGGTGTGTTGTTCTTGACGGGAACTCAGGAAGTTCGGGTGAACTTCGAAATGCGCGAACTGTCGATAACCGGATTTGTGCGCCCTGCTGACATTTCGCGCCAAAACGAAATCACCTATGACAAAATCGCATCTGCGCGCGTGTCTTATGGCGGGCGCGGACAGATATCAGACATGCAGCAACCGCGGGTCGGGCAGCAAGTATTGCACCGTATTCTGCCGTTTTAACTTCTCAATCAATTCAAAGAGGCATCCATAATGGGCAAACTTGTTCCGATAGTTCTAGCCGTGATCGGCATTGGCGGTGGCATAGGCGCGGGGTTGGCATTACGGCCAGCGCCCGAAGACCACACTGAAATGGCAAACCCTTGCGGCGATGTTACGACTCATGAAGCCAAAGCAGTGCTCGAACCTGAAGAGGACGAACACACTGATCAGGAGTATGTGAAGCTCAACAACCAGTTTGTCGTGCCCGTGGTTGCCACAAGCCGAGTTGAAGCGCTTATCGTGGTCTCGCTGAGTGTAGAAGTATCTGCCGGTCGTAAGGACGAGGTGTATGCGCGCGAGCCAAAACTGCGAGATGCGTTCTTGCAGGTGTTCTTTGACCACTCAAACACCGGCGGCTTTAAGGGCACCTTCACAAACTCGAACAACATGGATGTTTTGCGCCGCGCCCTGCTGGAAACTGCGGGTGACATCAGCGGCGACTTGATTACCGACGTTCTGATCATGGACATCGCGCGGCAAGACGTTTGACGCATCTAGCCGCTAACGCTGCGCGCGATGAGCGCCAGATCGACTCGTCTCTGCTCTGAGCGAGCGCGTTTTTGTGGCGCCTTCGCTTTTTCAACGCCTGCAACTGCCTCAAACGAATTGGCCCTCCCGTTTGCATGGCGCAAAGCCTCTCTGGCACCCTCGCGTTGAGCCATTAGGCCTGCCAACTCCTGCAACAGAATGCTACGGCGGCCTTCAACCCAGCGCCGCCATACCAAGTCGGCTCCTAATGCGGTATAAGCAGTGCCGCCGGACTGGGCCCCAGTTTGTGCAGTCTCTGTCAACTCCGTAAGTTGGCGCTCAACGCCAGCGACCGCTGCATTGATCGCCGCGAATGCGGAGCGCGCGGTTTCAAGTTCGAGCTCCAGAATTTTTGAAACCCCTTCATGGGCGCAGCGCGTATCAGACATGAGCGAATTTCTTTCTTATATGGTCAGCGAAACGGATGGCCGCAGCGACAGCTTTGTAATGTGCCGGATCGATCTCGTCATCGACGGCTGTTGTCGCATGAAGTGCGCGGGCGGTTGGCGGGTCACGGTGGATAGGAACGCCCGCTTCATTGGCAACCTCTTTGATCTTCAGCGCGATCTCATCAACACCCTTGGCAACACAAACGGGCGCCTGTCCGGGCAGCCGGTTCCACTTCAATGCAACGGCATAATGCTCAGGGTTAACGATCACGACATCGGCCTCTGGAACTTGCGCAATCATCTGGTTCATCGCGATATCATGCGCTTTTTGCCGGCGTGTGTTCTTCATGTGAGGATCACCTTCTGCCTCTTTTTGTTCGTCACGCATTTCCTTGTCCGACATCCGGTTTTTGCGCAGGTGTTCATTGTATTGCCACAAGTAATCAACTGCTCCGAGCGAGAGCGCGACAAGAAACGCGACAAAGAAAAATGCACCGCCAAGCTGAAACATCAGTTTCACGGCCTGCCCTGGCGCCTTGTTAACCACGCTCGCGATATCACCAAGGCGGGCTTGCAAAAATAGTGTCAGGCAAACCGAGTAGATCACCAACTTTACGAAGCTCTTGGCAAACTCGAACAACCCGCTACGACCGAATTTGTTTTTTGCATTCGACAGAATCGAAATACGCGAGATCTTGGGAACCAGTTTGTCGCCTGAGAACGTAAACCCCTTGATTGCGATCAACAGAATGACTGTGCATGCCGCAGGCACCAACAGCCACGAGCCAACAACCTGTGAGCTAACTGCCGCCAAGCGACTGACCAACGGCATGCCGCGCATAAGCCCTAGTTCTGTCGCTTGCTCCAGATATGAAACCATAGCCGTGCACAGATACAACAAACCCGTCGAGCCAAGCCCGAGATAGAGCAGCAAAACACCGCCATAGCTTGCCGCAACAGAAAGGTCGGTCGAGCGCGGTATCTCACCTTTTTTGCGCGCATCATCCAGCTTTTTCTGACTGGGCTCATGTTGCTTGTCGTTGTTGTCTTCCTCGCTCATCGCACGAATATCTCCGGGCGAAACAGGAACTGCTCGAAAGCCTGCCACCAAGCAGAAAGGATGATGCCGCTAAACAGGAACAAAAACAGCAAGCCACCCGCGGTGATGACAGGCGCGCCGACAAACGCAACCATGAGCTGCGGCATCGCACGGTTTATGACGCCAAGCGTCATGTTGTAGAGCAGTGACATGATCAGAAACGGTGCCGCTAGAGAAAACGAAAGCGCAAAGCACTTTGAAACAAGTTTGCCTGCCCACTCGGCAAACAAGCCGAGATCTATGCCGCTTGAAAGTGGGAAGGTCTCGTAAGAGACTACAATAAACTCAAGCACTCGCAGCGGCAGGTCCATCACCATTGCCAATGCGAGCGCACCAACGACCAGCAAGTGTCCGATCGCGGGCATCGGCTCGGCAGAGGAACCGGCGAACAGTTGAGCAAGCGACGTTGCTTGCGCTGCCATCGAGCCAGCCGTTTGCAACAAAATCACAAAGAACCGAAGCGACAGGCCGAGGAACAGACCCTTTGATGTTTCGATCGCCAATGTCGCGACAAACCCGGCCTCATGGGCAGCTGTGAGTGATGCCGTATCCAGCACTGGCAAAACTGCGATGGAAAAGCACAAAGCCAACACCAGCTTAACTTGAAGAGGCACCACGCGTTCGCCGAACCCCGGCATGAACCCGACGATAGGCCCGACGCGTAGCAACACGTAAAACCCCTGTTCGAGATAGTCTTGCCCGAGGCCTGTCAGCTCTAGAAGTTCCTGGTTCACGCTGCGACCACGCCAACCAATGCAGGGTGGGCGTCGATGCCGATTTCTTCATAGGACAGCACCGGCGCATTGATGTTTCTTGCCCGCGTTAACGTACGTAAAAATCTACGCCGGCGCGATGATGTGACAATTGCGGCAGAAACACCTTGCTCTTGCACGGCTTCGACTTTTTCGGCCAAGCCTTCGGAGAGCTTGTTGAACAGATCTGGTGGCAAGGCCACGTCAAGCGCACCACGCTCGGCGCCGACTTGGTAACTAAGGAACATATCCTCCCATTCCGACGCGAGTTGGATGAGCGGGATCGTTCCGTCATCGCGCTTGAGCGCCGAGATGAGCTGAAACCCAAGGCGTTGACGGACATGTTCGCAGATAGCGTCGGGCTGGGCGTTCACAGCACGCGCCTCGGCGATTGCCTCCAATATCAGCGGCAAATTGCGGATCGAAACCTGCTCTTCTAGTAACAGGCGTAAAACGCTGTGCAACACATCGAGCGGCACTTTGTCAGGCACCAGTTCAGCAAGCAATTTGCGGTTGGCTTCACTGCGGTTTGGATCAGACAGGTTAACCATTTCGTCTAGCAATTTGCGCAACGACTTGAGCGACAACAGCCGGCTGAAGTTTTGCTTTACGATCTCGAGCATATGCGTCGCGAGAACTTCTCCCGGTGTCACAACTGTAAGGCCCGCAAGAACCAGTTCATCTTGTTGCGCTGTTGCGACCCAACGCGCTTCAGCGCCATAGACCGGCTCTCTAACGTCAATTCCGTCAGCTCCTTTCAGAGCAGCATGTTCGCTTTTCAGAACCAGCACGTGGTCCGGGTAGAGGCGAGCCTCGGTTTGTGAGACCCCTTGAACAAGGACTTTGTAAGTGCCCATCGGCAGCGCAGGATTATCTGTAAGTCTGATTTCGGGTAGGATAAGCCCGAAATTGCTGGCGATATGATTGCGGATATTGGCAATGCGCGCGTCAAGCCCCGTGCCCGCATCGAGAATCATGTCCACAAGATCAGGGGCAAATTCAACGCTGAGATCATCCAGATCAAGCACATCGCCCAGCCGCTTTACAGCAGGTTCAAGTGCGCCGGTATCGCTGGCGTCTTGCGTTAGGCTTTGTGCTTTTTGCTGCCGCATCGTGTAAAAGGCCGCGGCACTTAACACACCGCTGCCAAACAAAAACGGCAGAAAGGGCAGACCCGGAATGATAGCGAACAACAGCATGAGAAACGCGACAGTTCCCAGCGCCGCCGGATGCCGACCGAGTTGACTGAGCAACGCAAGGTCAGTGGCCCCTTTGGCGCCCCCGCGTGCGAGCAGCAATGCAGAAGCGATAGAGATGATAACCGCAGGAATTTGTGAAACCAAACCGTCGCCGACTGTCAGGATAGCATAGGTTTCAAAGGCTGAGGCAAGTGGCATACCGTGAACAAAAATGCCCATGACCAACCCCACGATAAGGTTCAGGAAGGTGATCAACAGGCCAGCAACCGCGTCGCCCTTAACGAACTTTGAAGCGCCGTCGAGCGAGCCAAAGAAAGTGGTTTCCAACTGCTCTCGCTCGCGCCGTTCTTTGGCCTCCCGATGGTCGATCGCTCCGGCCGACATGTCAGCGTCGATTGCCAGTTGCTTGCCCGGCATACCGTCTAATGCAAAGCGCGCACCAACTTCGGCCATGCGGGTGGCACCTTTTGTGATGACCATAAAGTTCACGATCAGCAGCACACCGAAGACGACCAGGCCGAGAAACACACTGCCGCCCATGACAAAGTTCGCAAAGCCTTCTATCACGTCGCCGGCGGCAGAAGATCCGGTATGCCCCTGCCCGATTATGAGTTTTGTTGACGACACGTTAAGGGACAGGCGCAACATAAGAGACGCCAGCAAAATTGTCGGGAACGACGAAAAGTCGAGAGGACGCTCAATGAAGAGAGTGATGGTGAAAATCAGAATCGCGAGCGCGAATGACGTCGCCAGCCCCATATCCAAAACCCAAGCAGGCATTGGCAAGATCATCATGACGATGATTGCCATAAGCGCGAGAGCCAACAAGACCGTGGGCTGGAAGATCAGCTGAATTTGTTTCATTGCAGCACACCCGAAACTGCAGCGGCACGTAGTATACTTCGTCTTGGAGTGTCCGCTCCGAACTGCACGAGAGAGCCCGCCGATGTCACACCGTCATATGTCGAAAGCAGAGGAAACCTGTTGGTGCGTTTCGCCTCATGTCTTTTGGGCTTTTGCGCCGCATCCAACGATGGCAACGGCGCCTGTTTCACCTTGGCGTAATGTTGCTTGAACAGTGCCTTGTAACGGTTCGCATGGCGCGGCGTCCGTGAGTGATAGGCCCCTGCAGCGGCCTCCCAATTGCCGAGCTCATTATGAAGTTCCTTTAGGAATTTCGCCGCATATTTGGCCCCGATGAGAGGGTCGAACATCTCTTCAAGAGACGCAAACTCCTGATGATGCCAGCGGTAGTTGATTTGAAAACACCCGACATCAAAGCTCCGCGCTCCACGTTTGAAATGTTTGTAAACATAGGCTCGAGCCGCGTCATCGCTTTCAAACCAGGTTCCCTTTCCTTCCATGTTTACTGTCCATGGCCAGGGCCCAAAGTTGCCATTATGCTTACGGCCGGTTTCTGTTCGTGCAATTGCACGAAGAACCTCGACAGGAACACCACTTGTCTGTCCCGCGCGCAGGGCAGCAGATTCACAAATGTCCATTGGCGACGGCTTGGCAACAACGGGAACTGCCGAAACGGAGAGGGAACACCCAAGCACGCCGCTGAGGATGGTGTTAAAGTTCCGAAAACTCGAACTATTTTTGAGCAATGTCATTTTGAGCGGGTTGATCATTCCAATTCCTTGCGCCTTCTGTCTTGCACAGACGCTAAAAGACTGGAGTTGAGAATTGGTTAGTAACGAGCAATTTTTGTAGTTTTAGAAACAAGTTTTCATTTTACGGGCAACGCATTGCTTACTTCATGTCGCGATAAGAGGCCTGCGATGTCTGAACGCAAACCCGAGCTTTCAGACAACAGAGACCGGCTTCTCGCCAACGCTTTTTCGGGAGCTATTTCAGACTGTTCTGTTTTCGCAGAAAGTCTTTGCTCCATTTTCCAGTTGTCCGAGTCGATTGCGCTTAACGCTTCCCAGTCTGAACCCAACCACGCCTGTTCGGCGGCCTGCTCGACATTGCCCATAGTTGCGTATGAAATTCTTGCACCCCGGTGATCATTGTTGAGCAGGCGAGCTCGCGATCGAAGGCCTTCGACGTCTGCTCCTGTTAAGCCAAGCAATTCAGCTTCGGCTTGACGCGGACGCGCTAAAGAAAGCGCCATTTCTGCACGCAGAAGCCGCCTTTCTCTGCCGGCATCCCCGCCTGCCGCCGAGGCCAAAAAATGCGCGGCTTGTTTGGGAAACCCAAGGCTTAACAGCCGTTTCGCAACATCGTTTTCGACTTTCGCATCGAGCGGATATTGCTTCTCCGCTACGGAAAATACCTGGGTCAAGAATTCCAGATTTTTAGGCGTGTGAACAACTCTTGCCATCAGGTAATTCGAAGCACTCTTGAGTGACTTAGCATCTAACTCTTCACGCACGGCGTCTAGCGCAACAAATGCAGCGCCAAACCGCTGAGCATTTGCAAGCGCCATACTGTTTACTCGCATTAACTGAAGTTCGAGAGCGTCCTGATGATATTCCTTTGCATAGGCCTCGGCCAACATCTGTAGCCCCTCCGGAACCGGACGGTTTAGCGATGTCAGCAAATCGATTTTTTCAATCAGTGCTATTGGAGCGCTTTTTCCACTATTATCAATGACGTCATCTAAAGCCTTATGTGCAACGGCTTCGTCACCACTGGCGCGAGATAGGTCGGCACTCACAAGCTGAACTTCTGGGTCCGGTGTGTTTCGGCCACGCTCCATCAGCTTTACAAGTTGCTTCAGCATGTCCGAATTTGCGTGACGTTGTTGGACTCTTTCAAACAGTTTAGGCCCTAAATGTGCCCTCATCTCTGGTTGCAACGCCCCAAACGCTCGCAAAATTGCGTCTTCATCAAGCGAAGCCGTGGCGGGAACAGAGTTGGCCGCCAGAACAGCCCACATCGCCGCGGCGCCATCGCAATCAAAAAACCACCCTTCGGGAACCTTCCCTACAAGAACACCGTCTTCAACAATATCTGCCATAGCCAGAATATACTGTTGTGAGGCGGGCAGTATGTGGCCGTCTAAGGCTTGTTCGGCCTCAACGCCAAATCCGTAGCTAATATATGTGCGCGCCAACTCTACCGCCGTCGCGCTATCTGCTTTATCAAACTCTCCAACCAACGCACGGCGCAGCCTGCCAACTCTTTTGGTGAAGGTATCCTCCCCCATCCATGTTTGAACTGCCAACATGTCGTCAGGCATGCAACGCTCGCCATTCACCGAGTATCGGCGCGCTTGATCGGTCAGGATCAAATCGCGGTCGATACTTGAAACGGCCCGCATGTTCAGCCCCGGCGTGTCGGGGAGCTGCAGCCTTTCGGGTTTCGAAACCTCCTGCTCAGGCGTCTGAGAAGGACTCAACGACTTGACTGTCGCCTGGCGCTGGTCGGGCTTGGGCTCTAACAGGCCTTGCGACGTCACGCGCGACATCTGTTGCACAAGCCTTTGCTCGGTTTCTTGCAAGCGGCTGGCGGCTACGGGCTTTGGGAGCTTCACAAGGCCGACAGCGGTGTCCGGGCCTTTGCTCTTCGCCTCTTTGCTGACGACGACGGTTTCCGAACCTGCAAACAACGGCAAAGCATACCGTGGCGCGCCTGTTTTGTTGTCTTCTTGTGGCATCGGCTGCCTCTTGATGCCGGCTACTTGCTTTGTGCTCAAGTCGGAAGAATTTGGTGTTCCGTAGATGTCGATCACCAGCATCTTCGTTCCGGCAAAGTAACTTTGCACTTCACAAGAGCAGTTCAGGTCGACGACGAGTTCCGAAACTCCGTCTGTCTGGGTGATCGAGGCAACGCGATCTGCGTTCAACTTTTGCTGGGCGGCAACTGTGTCAAATTCAGCCTGTATACCCACGAGGTTGAGACGCAATTTTTCGCCTGTTTCAAGGTTCCACTTTACCGTTCTTGGCATGTCCAAAACCAACCGCGTAAACCCTTCGTGTTCGCCACCACGGACGCGCACAGCTTCAGCTGAAACGGCCTCGGCCACGAACACGGAAAAGATGACAGGAACCCACCTCAGCATTAAGCGGCCTCCTGCTTCAAGAGCTTCAAAGCTTCCTCGAGATCAGAGAAACTTGGCCGGCAATGTGACGGCGTATTCTGCCGGCCCACTTCGATACAAATGTTGGTTGCGTGATTGTGAAGGTTGGCAACAAGAACTTCACGTATCAACTGATAGAAGTGCCCATCTTCCTCGGTTACGTCTTTGACCTTGGCCGAAAAGGGACCCACAAGACCATAGGCCAGAAAAACCCCGAGAAAGGTTCCGACAAGCGCGCCACCGATCATTTTTCCGAGCACTTCTGGCGGCTGATCAATTGATCCCATCGTCTTGATAACACCCAAGACCGCGGCGACAATTCCGAGTGCGGGCAAGCCATCAGCAACGGTTTGCAACGCGTGGCTAGAGTGCAATGCGTGATGCAAATTGGCTTCGATCCGTTTCTCAAGAACCTCTTCAACTTGATGCGGATCGTCGTAGTTCATCGATGCTGATCGCATTGTGTCGCTGATCAGGTTAACTGCTTCCTTGTCGGTCAGAATTCTTGGATACTTCGAAAAAATAGAGGAGTCTTCGGGCGCCTCGATATGCTCCTCGATGGCGACAGGATTAGCTTTAGCCAATCGAATCAGCTCAAACAACAAACACAGCAAGTCTTTGTAATCTTCGTGTTTCCACTTTGGCCCCTTAAAGACCCTGCCAATGTCTTTAAGAGTGTGTTTGATGCCCGCCATATCATTTGAAATCAGAAACGCGCCAGCAGCTGCGCCACCGATCATCATCATCTCGAAAGGCAGTGACTTGAGAATAATCGACATCTTGCCGCCAGCTAGAATGTAGCCGCCGAAAACCATGACAAAAATAACCGCTATGCCTATGAACCCAATCATAAATGCTCACCTCATTTGATTTCTGACAGTCTAGGCAGCAAGGGGTTAAGAAAGCCTCACTCTTTGGGAACATTCGCATTTCGTCCGGCCAGAATAACGCTGATCGTATAGGCGCGTTCGGCTGAAAGCCCGGCGAGAATGGCCGCTGCCGAGGCTGGCTTCATCCGGCCCAAGAAGCCTGCGGAAAACTCCGGCGCCATTTGCTCGAACAGCGCAGATGCATCTTTAGGCTTCATGCTCTCGTAAACGCTGGTTAGTTTGGAAAGGTCGTTTTCAGCGGCTCCATCAGCGAGAGCCAGCGTGTCCTTCAATTGCGCTTCGGCCGCCTCTAGTGCCGCCATCTTTTCCTCTATCTTGCGGTCGGCAACCAAGAGGGCTTGCATGCGCGATTTGATCTGTTCCTCCCGCGCCGAAATGTGAGTTTCCCTCTCTTGGAAGGCAGCTAATACAGCGCCCAGATCCTCTGATGGTTCACAATTGGCGGGGTGCTGCATACTCGAGGAAGCTACCGCTGGTTGCGCAGCGCGCGCAAAGGCCTGTCCGGCATTGGAGCTCACCCTGATTACCACCGAACCCAACAGCAAAATGGAGATTGCCACGAGCGTCCCACGCGCCGGACGCATGCGCTTTTTCCGACGGCTCATTGCATGGCCTCCTCAACCGGACGCCGCATAAACACAGCAGCTATTTCTGTCTCGTCAGCCGCAGGTGCAACCTCAGATTCATCCGGCAAGTCATGCATTGAGGCAACCATTAACTCGAGACGCTTTGCGACGTTTTCGGCACGGTCGGTGAGGCCATCCAGAGACGCGGTTGATGATGATGCGGTTTCGCGCGCCGCCGCCAGTGTTTTGGTTAGGTCATCAACCTGCGCTGACAACACTGCAACCGCTCCGCCAACGCCATTTTCCAAGTCGTTGAACCGCGCTAAACGCCGCGCCAAAACAAAGCAATACACTCCTGCGCCCAAAGCGCCCGACACCAGCAAAATATCTGCAATTAGTTCCATTTTTTCTTCCTCAATTCAGCACAAATTCCATGATCAACAGGTCGTTGATTCGGCCCTCACCAACAACGATCTGAACGCGTCGCAGCATCTGGGCGCGCAATCTGACAAGCGCCGCAGAATCCTTCAGATCATCCAACTCGACAGCGCGTAAGTAACTGTTCAAAACGTCGACAATTCTTGGCAAAAGCTTCTCTACATCACCCTGATATTGCCCGGGTGTTTCAAGTTGAGCCCGAAACCGCAGATGCCTATCGCGGCCATTGTCAAACAGCGAAACAGTCAACGGTGTAAGCTCGACAAAGGCAATGTCCGGCAAATCCCCGGCGTGATCTTCTACCTCTTCATCTGCATGAGATGGCGGCCCTAGAATTATCCCTGAGTACACAGCAAAAAAGCCACCGCCACCGCCCGCTAGCGCCAGAAGCAAGCCGATGATCATCGGCATCTTGGATTTCTTTTTTGGTGCATCTACCGCTTGGGCTTCACTCTCGTCCATCAAGGCCTCTCCTAAATTTCACAAAACCTGTATAACCCCATTCGCCCTAACCGATTGTTAAGGCTGATCGGCGAAAGATGGTCTCGGAACGGGCAGAAGCCCCGAAAACAGGAGAGCCATCCTTGGAGCAGCTACAGAACGTGTTTGCATCGGCTGACTTACGCCGGAAAATCATCGCAGGGCTTGCGGCAGCAGGTATGTTTGCCGCGATTCTCGCGATGACAAATCTCGCCTCATCGCCCAGTTTGACGCTGCTTTATACTGGCCTCGAATCAAGCCAGGCGGGTGAAGTCGTCAAATCACTTGAGCAGCGCGGCGTGCAATATGAGGTGCGCGGCGGCTCGATTTTTGTTGAAAGCGCTCAACGCGACGCCCTGCGCATGACCTTGGCCAGCGAAGGCCTGCCAGCCAACAACACCAAAGGCTATGAACTACTCGACAGTTTGAACGGGTTTGGCACCACTTCGCAAATGTTTGACGCAGCCTATTGGCGCGCAAAAGAAGGTGAACTTGCCCGCACCATTGCCGCCAGCCCTCTGATTGCATCAGCGCGCGTTCACATCGCCAACAGCAGCCGCAATCCCTTTCAAAAGAACGCTGAGCCAACAGCTTCGGTTTCGGTCACTTCGGTTGACGGTAGCTTGCCATCGCAACATGCAAAGGCGCTGCGCTATCTGATCGCTTCCGCTGTCGCCGGGCTGTCTGCCGAAAACGTCTCTGTTATCGACGACAAAGGCGGGCTCATTGGGGCCACAGACGAAAACACAAGCGCCGAGGCAGGCCAAGATAAGGCTCAAATGCTTCGCGCCCGTGTGCAAAACCTGCTTGAAGCACGGGTTGGTTATGGCAACGCAGTTGTCGAAGTCAGCGTCGATACCGTCACTGAAACCGAATCAATTCGAGAAACCCGGATCGACCCGGAAAGCCGTATCGCCATAAGCACCGATACCGAAGAGCGCTCTGGCAATTCGACCGACTCGTCCGGCGGCGATGTTACTGTCGCCTCCAACCTTCCTGATGGTGCAGCTGCAGGCGCCGGTGACGGAAACACAAGCCAGAACACCGAAACCCGCGAGCGTGTTAACTACGAAGTGTCGGAAACCTTCCGCGAGGTTTTGCGCACGCCGGGTGCTATCAAACGGATGAGTGTTGCCGTCTTGGTAAACGGATCAGAAGTAGCGAATGACGCGGGCGAAGCTGTTTTTGAGCCCCGCGCAGAAGCAGAATTGGCCGACCTGAAAGAACTGGTCGCCTCCGCAGTGGGCTTCAACGAGGCACGCGGCGACATAATCACAATAAAGTCGCTCCAGTTTCAGCCGGTAGACACACTCGGAACCGAGGCCACATCTTCCTTTATGAGTGGAATGAATATTGACGCGATGTCATTGATCCAGATGGCCGTTCTCGCTCTGGTCTCGCTGGTATTGGGCTTGTTTGTCTTGCGCCCGATCCTGACAAAATCATCCTCAGCAGAACTACCTCCTCCAGCTTTGGCCCTTCCAAGCGCAGGCGACAGCACACAAGCACTAACCGGTGAGATCGACGACGGCTCACTGCCCGCAACTTCTGCAATGGCTTTGAACAATGGCAGTGGGTTACCGGCGGCGGCGAGTGGTGAAGACCCAGTTGAAAGGCTGCGAACACTGATCGGTGAGCGCCAAGACGAAACTGTCGAAATTTTGCGCAACTGGCTTGAAAACAAGGAGGAAAGCGCCTGATGTCGATTGCTCATTTGCTTGAAACCTTTGATCATGCTGCCCTGCCCGGAGGCGCCACGGATGCGATGCTGGAGTCACGCGCAGACAAAGAGTTAGCGGTCTATGAACGCGCCTATACGGCCGGTTGGGACGACTGCACCAAGGCCGCACTTGACGCCGCGGGCGACGCCGAGGGTGACTTCAAAAACAACCTACGCGAGTTGTCGTTCACTTATCAGGAAGCCTACAGCGCGATCACCAAGTCGCTCGAACCGTTGTTCCAACAACTTGTTGATGTGAGCTTACCTCAAATCGCGCAAGACAGCCTCGGCTTGAAGCTTAAAGAACAGGTGATGGAGCTCGCTCGCACTCACGCCGCGAGCACGCTCGAAGTGGTCTGCCACCCCTCCCAAGAAGCGCGTCTTGCAGCCATTCTTGATCAAGACACCGCCATGCCAACGCGTATCACTTCCGATACTGCCTTCAGTGAAGGTCAGCTCACCATGCGTTTCGCTGATGAGGAACGCCAGATCGACATCGAGCGTCTGAGCGCCAGCATGAAGGCTGCTGTTGATGAATTTTTTAACGAACTCAAAAAGGAGCCTCGCAATGTCTGACACACCCTTGACTGAAGAGAAAGCAGCGCCGCCAAATGCCGGACTGTTCTCAACGGTTCCGATCGAAATCACAATTTCTGTGGGCAAAGCCCGCCCTCTGATCAAAGACCTGCTATCCCTCGGGGAAAACGCTGTTTTGCCGCTCGACACGCGCGTAGATGATCCGGTCGAATTGTTCGTCGGTGATCGGCTCGTTGCACGCGGGGAACTCGAAGAACTCGAGGGGGAGAACGCCGGGCAACTGGCCGTGCGGCTAACCGAGATCACTGAAACGGGCAGCCAATTCGGATGAGGTTGCACGCCGTATTTTCAGTCTTGCTCGCTCTCGGGATAGCCCTGTTGGCAACTGGCGCTTCTGCCCAAGAGCTGTCACTTTCTCTTGGCGAGGGCGGGTCGCTTTCTGGTCGCTCGATTCAGCTTATCGCGCTGATAACCGTGCTCAGCATTGCTCCGGGCCTTGCCATAATGGTCACGTGTTTTCCGTTTCTTGTCACAGTGTTCTCGATCCTCCGACAGGCGCTCGGCTTGCAGCAATCACCGCCCAATATGCTCATCGTCAGTTTGGCGATGTTCCTGACATACTTCGTCATGGAGCCCGTGTTCATGCAGGCTTGGACTGAGGGCATTGAGCCGCTGACCAAAGAAGAGCTGACTATGGAGGAGGCTTTCCCCAAGACGGTAGCGCCGTTTCGCACCTTTATGCTGGGACGTATAGAAGCCGAAACTTTTGCGTCGATCGCCTCGTTGCGCCCCGATATCGCCTCTCTCAGCCCGAATGCCGACGCGCCGTTATCGGTGCTCGTACCCAGCTTCATGCTTTCCGAGGTTTCGCGCGCTTTTCAGATCGGATTTCTGATCTTCATACCCTTCTTGATCATCGACCTTGTTGTTGCCGCGATCTTGATGTCGATGGGTATGATGATGGTTCCACCAGCCGTTGTTTCACTGCCGTTCAAGCTGTCGTTCTTTGTCTTGGCCGATGGTTGGAGGTTGCTTTCGGAGGGCCTCGTCAGAAGCTATTTCTAGTTTCTAGCGGCGACCTTCCCGCAGCCAACCCGCAACGATAAAGAGTGCAAACACCGCCAGTGCCAACCACGGCGGCAACAGCGGAAACTGCTTAATGGCAACAGTTTCATACGCTCGCCGCGGCGTTAGCCCCATCCAGCGCGCGCCCGATGCGTTGCGACCTTCCCGCACATTGCGAATGGTTGGAAGACCATCTTCAACAACGAAAGATCCACCGCTCGTGCTTTCCAAAATCGGCATGATCAGCTCATCAGTGGCGATGGTGGTTACAAACTCTTTCGGCGAAGCAGGCCCGAGGCCAGCCACCGAAACCTGATCGCCACTCGCAAGCCGGAACAGCCCTTGTTCGTCAGTCCTGACTTCGGCCTCAAACACCCCCGGTGATACTTCGGTCAGCGCGTGAGTGCTGGTCGCGCCTGAAGGGTTCGTCAGCTGCACGGCTTCAGGGGCATTCAAAAGGCTGCGACGTGTAATCTTCAATCCACCTGCCGTCGGCTCGCCTGCAAGCGCTTCTTCCTCAAGTTCGGGCTCGCGCATCATCCAGTGAGACAGCCGGCGCAACAGTTCAAGCTGCGGCCCGCCGCCTTCATAACCGCGCGCCCAAAGCCATGCGTGGTCAGAAGCCAGAAGCGCCACACGGCCCTCTTCAACCCGATCAAGAATCAGCAAAGGCCGCTCGCCAACACCCGTCATGACGACATCACCGCTGGTTTGCTCAACTTCGATCTGGCGCATCCATCTACCCCAATCTGGCGCAGGTCCGTCATCTGTCAGACCGCGGGTAACGGGGTGTCGGTTGCCCAAGTCTGTCACCATGGGACGAAAGCCCTCTTCAAGCACCCGCGCCGTCGGTTGTCCTGGCAAAACCTCGCCCAGTGGCGAGCGGTAGATACTATCAGCCGAGGCAAAATCCGGCCCCGTCGCGACCAACACCGCCCCGCCATCGCGCACATAGTCGCGAACATTTTCAAGGTATGCGGTTGGCAAAATACCGCGGCGTTTGTATCGGTCAAAGATGATCAGATCAAAGTCATTGATCTTTTCCACGAACAACTCGCGCGTTGGAAAAGCGATCAGTGATAGCTCCCCGACTGGCACACCGTCATGCTTCTCCGGTGGTCGTAAAATGGTGAAATGCACCAGATCGACAGAGCTGTCCGACTTGAGCAGATTGCGCCAAGTGCGGCCGCCGGCATGTGGCTCGCCCGACACCAGAAGCACGCGTAGCCTGTCGCGCACACCGTTAACCTCAAGCAGGAAGGTATTGTTGCGTTCCGTGATCTCGCCCTCGGCTTGAGGTATGTCGAACTTCAGCAAATTGCGGCCCCCATGCGAGAGCGTCACTGGCAGTTTGATTTCCCGACCTATGGGCATGTCAAACACCATTGGTGCTTCTGCACCGACAGTTATTGAAAGTTGCGTGTGGGTTTCTTCAGGCGGAAATGCGCCCTGATTTTCGATCCGCAATGTCAGCTCTACGGGCTCTCCGATAATCGCAAACGCCGGAGCATTTTCGACGATCAGGCGGCGGTCCCAATCGGTGCTCTTGCCGGTGCGCAGCAAATGCACAGGCGCAGGGAAGGCCGGCATTTGCGGCATATCATGCACAATTCCGTCGCTGATGATCACCGCTCCGGCAACTTGATTGCGCGGTTCTTCCGCCAAAGCTTGAGCAAGCTTTGCCATCGCTTTCGTGCCGGTATCATCTGCTGCGTTTTGGAGTGTGATCTCACGCAGTTCGGTGTTGGCCCGCGCGTTTAGTCTACGCAAAAGTTCGGCCTTGATCTCTTCGGTTTGCTGCGGCCTGTCAGAGAGGCTTTGGCTGGCGCTGTCATCTGTCAGCACAAACACGATATCACTCAGCGGCGCGCGTTCCTCATTTTGCAACATCGGGCCTGACAAAACAGCCAGAACAAGCACCGCAGCAAACGCCCTGAGCCATGCGCCCTGAAGCCCACGCAAGCCCGCGAAGCCAACCGCCAGTAGCGACACAAAGGCCAAACCTGCCAGAACAGGCCAACCAACGAGCGGATCAAAGATGATACCGAGGTTCATTGTCCCAGCCTTTCTAACAGTGCTGGCACATGCACCTGGTCAGATTTGTAATTTCCCGTGAGCACATGCATCACCAGATTTACGCCGAAGCGGTAGGCCAACTCGCGCTGGCGCGACCCGGAGTAACCACGGCCAATTGGCAACAAAGGTGCGCCGCGTGCATCAATCGCCCACGCGGCTGCCCAATCATTACCGCCAATGATCACCGGCGTGACACCGTCATTGAGGTTGCGAAAGGGCATGCCCTCTGCGCGTTGGGCACCTGCTGGGGCAGCCTCAACCCAGACATCGCGGCTGTTGTGTCGCCCGGGAAAGTCTTGCAGTAGGTAAAAGGCCCGCGTTAGAACATGATCTTCCGGCACCGGTTCTAGCTCGGGAATATCGAGCGGAGCCGCCAAACGTCGCAAAGCCTTACCTGAAGGGCTCGCAGCCCCAAAGCGGGCAACATCAGCGTCGCGCGTGTCAAAAACGATCATCCCCCCTCTTCGCAAGTAAGCGTTGAGGTTTTCATATGCGCCCGCCGAAGGTGTCGGTTGATCGGGAGAAACAGGCCAGTATAGCAGCGGATAAAAGGCGATCTCATCTGTCTCGAGGTTTACACTGCGCGGCAGTTCCGGCTCAACAGACGTGCGGAAAAACAGCGTGTCTGACAGACCACGCAGCCCCGCCAGTGCGATGTCGTCGATCTTTTCGTCACCGGTAATTACATGCGCGAGAACGATCTCACCTGCGGCTTCTGTCAGCGTTGCGTCCTGCGCTTCAGCCGGTGTCGACGGCGCGACTGCTGCGATCATAAGCGCGGCCATAGCCGGTTTGACAAGCCGACCGGACAGGCCCAAAGTTGCCAGAACATCGAGCGCCAGAAGCAGCAAAGCCGTTGCAAAGAACGCGCCCGCGAGTGCCCGCTCCGGCACACCAGTGAACGTAGTTGTCGAAACACTGGCCGGCCAGACCGCAGGGTTAAGCGCCTGCCCATCTTGCATGACATTGCGCGCGACAAGCCGCCCCGGCCCCTCAAAAAGCCCGGGTTGCAAAGCCACGCCGAGAGCGCCGCTTAAAAGTTCGGCCCCATCGACACCCGGGAGGTTGTCGGCGGCATTGAGTTGCCCGAACCCGTTCAGCACCTTTACAGGCTGCCAGACAGTTCCTTCCAGTTCGGCCTCTTGCAATCCGGCAAGCGATGTTGCGACAGAAAGCCGCTCAAGCATACGCACGAATAGCCCAGACAACGGCAGGTTTGACCACTCCGCATTTGCTGAAATGTGAAACAACACGACATGCCCTTGACCCAGCTTCTTGCGAGTCACCAGCGGCGTTCCATCAGCCAGACGGGCAATCACGCGTTTGGCAAGTTGCGGGTCGGGTTGCGCAACAACTTGTGCAGTTACCCGCAAATCATCATCAACGGCGAGGCCGAAAAATGGCGAAATCTCTTCAAAGGGAGCTAATGATTTCGGCTCACCCCAGCTCATCGCACCGCCAACAACACGCCCTCCGGCTCGCAACCGCACTGGCATCAGTGGGTGTTCTTCTGTTCGGCTAATTTCGCTCGCAGCAAGCCGTGGCCCCGCAAAACGCACCAACAAACCGCCCCGCTCAACCCAAGCTGTCAGCGCTTGCTCCTCCGTGTCATTTATCTCGGCGATATCGGCCATGATTACGACATCAGGGTTGCCTGTCAGTGTCACCGACAGCGTGCCCCGCAGCAAATCTGACGACGCAACCAAGGCCTTTTCAAGGTAATGAAGCGGCGACAAAAGCTCGAGGCCTTCACGGTTTTCGCGCCCTGAGACAAGCGCAATCTCGCGCCGCTTCAGGCTGTCATCGGCCAGTAAAACTGCCCCTGCATGTAGTGCTCCTTGCACTGAAAACTGCGTTATGCGTGCCTGTATTTCAGCCGGCACATCGAACAGAACCTGCGCGGATTTTGCACCGGCATCGAAGTTAACACGCGTTGTGCTCAGCACCCGTTCAACGCCTGTCGGATCAAGCCCGACAGCTTGCACGGTCACTTCACTTTGCCCGCTCGGGTGCAAGCGAGTCAGCTCAAGCGCAATTTTGCCCTCGCCATTTTGCCCTGACGCAAGCGTCATCAAGGGCCGCTCACTTTGCACAACCTGCACGCGCCCGTGTGATTCAAACGCTTTTATCAGTGCCGCACGACTTTCGCGCGCGACACCATCGCTCAGCCAAAGCGTATCAAACCCGTCTTCGGGAAGCGCTTCGATAGCACCTTCATCACCGCCCCATGCAGACGGCTGGAAACCGGGAAGTCGCGTTGCCCACTCTTGCGCCGACAGGAACTCGAACGGCTCGGGCCGTGACAGACTCACGATCGAAACGGCCTGCCCATTGCGGCCTGCCTGCTGTAAAACGCCTTCAAGGTATTGTATGCGCGCGTCCCAATCACGCGCGCTCGCCCAACTGGCATCAAGCGCGATCAGCAGCCTGTCGTTGGAGGTAAAGCTCTCGGCCTTGGGGTTAAGCACCGGCCCAGCAAGCCCGATGATCACCGCCGCGACGGCAACAAGCCGCAGCAGCAGCAACCACCAAGGCGTCCTGTCGGCAGTGCTATCCTCATCTTTAAGGCCAAGCAAAAGCACCACAGCGGGAAACATATGACGAATTGGTGCTGGCGGCACAGCACGCAGCAACAGCCACAACAGCGGCAATCCTAGCAACGCCAGCAACATGTAAGGCGCGGTGAACAGAATGCCGAACACGCTCATTTCGGCCCCTCGATCATATTGTAAAGCCACATCACCGCAACTTGAGCACTTTCAGCGGTGTGGTGGCATTTATATTGCCAGCCTGTTTTCCCGCAAATGTCGCGCAGGCGCAGTTTGCGCTCGTTCAGCCTGTCGCGGTAGCGTTGTGCAAGATCGCCTGCTTGCAATGTCTCATGCTCAAGCGATCCGCCGACACTCTGAAACACAGCCCGCCCGCGAAACGGGAAGTTCTCTTCAACGGGGTCGAGAACTTGCAAACACACGCCGCGAACACCCTTTGAAGCAGCCTCGTTCAGCGCAGCTTCAACAGCCTCAACATCACCAAGAAAGTCGGAAACAAACACTGCAGTGGCATTCTTTTGCAGATGGCTCACATCAGGTGTGGCATAGTCCTCGGCCTTGGGTGCAACAAGCAACTCTGCAAACCGCTGCACTTGTTTCATGCCTGCTCTCGGCGGTAGGTCTTCTCCGGAAAGGCCGACACGCTCACCGCCCCGCGCCAGCAATATCGCGATCGCCAGCGACAAGATCTGCGCACGATCAGCTTTTTGCGGCAAATTCGCCCCGCTTGAAAACTGCATTGATTGTGCTCGATCTACCCAAAAGTAGACAGACTGCGAAATCTGCCATTCCTTTTGTCGGATAAATTGACTGTCCGAGCGCGCCGAACGCCGCCAGTCGATCATCCTTAAAGTGTCGCCCGCCTGAACCGGCCTATATTGCCAAAAATCATCGCCGTTGCCCGCCCTTTTGCGTCCGTGCCCGCCCGGCATCACCGCATGCGCAAGCTGCTCGGCCCGCGCCAAAAGCGGGGCAAGCAGTGCCGTTGCCTCCTCGGCTCGGCTTCTGAGAGGCAGGGCTTTTGTCACGCTGCGGCCTGCAATCCAGGGTTGCTCGCAATCTGCGCGGCGATCAGCGCCTCAAGGCTTTCGCCCCGCGCCAAAGCAGCATAATTCAGGGCCATACGGTGTTTGAGAACCGGCTCGGCCATTGCAACAATGTCACTCGCATCAGGCGCAAGCCGCCCTTGCAAAAGTGCCCGCGCGCGGACCGTTAACATAAGTGCCTGCGCTGCTCGCGGGCCCGGCCCCCATGCTACATTGTCACGAACAGCATCAGATACATCTGGCTCTTCGGGCCGTAGCGCGCGAACCAGATCAAGGATCGCCTCCATCACATTTTCGCCGACAGGCATTTTGCGCAGCAGATCTTGTGCAGCGATAAGCTCGTCGGCCGAAAACACGTTTTCAACTTCAGCTTCGGTCTCGCCTGTCGTGCTTAACAAAATTTCTCGCTCAGTTTCTCGGTCGGGGTATCCGACATCAACTCGCACCAAAAATCTGTCAAGCTGGGCTTCCGGCAGCGGGTAGGTGCCCTCTTGCTCGATGGGGTTTTGCGTCGCGAGCACATGAAACGGCGCATCAAGCTTTCGGGTTTGGCCCGACACTGTAACTTCACGCTCCTGCATCGCTTGCAACAAAGCTGACTGAGTGCGTGGGCTGGCGCGGTTGATCTCGTCTGCCATCAACAGCTGGCAAAAGATCGGCCCTTCGATAAACTTGAACGCACGACTACCGTCAGCACCGGTTTCAAGCACTTCCGAACCAAGGATATCGGCTGGCATCAAGTCAGGCGTAAACTGCACGCGTTTGCCATCAAGCCCCATCACGGTTGAAAGCGTTTCGACAAGCCGCGTCTTGCCGAGCCCCGGCAAGCCGACAAGCAGCGCGTGTCCACCACACAACAGCGCCGACAGCGTCAAGTCGACAACTTGCTCCTGCCCGATGAATCGGCGGGTGATCTGCGCTTTGGCCGCGGTCAGCCTATTTTCCAGCGCTTCTATGCGATCCAAGAGATCTTCCGCGTCAGCCATAGCATTTCTCCAAATGAAACATTACCTTCAACGCAAGTGTAACGACAAAAGTGCAAATGGCAAAAGCAATGAGCGGACAAAATCACGTGAACCCAAGCGCTGAGGGCATCGCCCAGTCAGCCCGTGCGGCCAGCAAGAAGGGCGGTTTGCCGCCGGTGCACCTCTGGAATCCGCCGCACTGCGGCGATCTTGACATGCGCATCGCCCGTGACGGCACGTGGTTTTACCTAGGAACACCTATTGGCCGACCCGAGTTGGTGCGGCTGTTTTCAACCATTCTGCGCCGCGATGGTGACGACTATGTGCTTGTCACGCCTGTTGAGAAAGTCGGCATCACAGTCGATGATGCCCCCTTTGTCGCTGTCGATTTCGACGTGAGTGATGCGGGAGAAAGCCAGAAACTGACATTTGAGACCAACGTTGGGGACAGAGTGACAGCAAGCGCGGATGCGCCGATTCGCGTGGAACGTGACAGTAAGACTGGCGAGCCATCGCCCTATATTTTGGTGCGTGCCAATCTAGAAGCGCTAATAGATCGCAAAAGCTTCTACCGGTTGGTCGAAATAGGAACCCATGAAGAGCATGATGGCCAGAACTGGTTTGGCGTCAAATCATCGGGGGTGTTTTTCCCGATAATCCCGTCTAGCGAGCTGACAGAAGCCTAGGCTGGCCGCAGACATGCGGCTGCACGGCGTTCTAGCGCGCTAGTGCACAACCCTATGGCGCGCTAGTGCACGACAAACTCAGCATGCAATGCGCCTGCAGCCTTTATGCTCTTGAGGATATCGATCATGTCGCGCGGCGCTACGCCGAGCGCGTTCAAACCCGCAATAACTTCTGAAAGTGACGTCCCGTCCGGCACTTCGGCAAGGCTAATGCCCGCATCTTCCTGCAAGCCGACATTGGTGCGTGGCACAACAACGGTTTCGCCCTCTGCAAACGGGTTGGGTTGGACAGCAACCGGCGCTTCCTGAATGC
Source organism: Lentibacter algarum (assembly GCF_018860975.1). Lineage (GTDB taxonomy): Bacteria > Pseudomonadota > Alphaproteobacteria > Rhodobacterales > Rhodobacteraceae > Lentibacter > Lentibacter algarum_A. Next base: position 155,030 of record NZ_JAHKQI010000005.1, on the reverse strand, counting down.
GCAACGTCAGCCCGCCTTGACTCACCGCAACACGGCTGATCCGCACATCCTCGCCCATCACGATTGTGCCAGACCGTTGATCAACAACCACCCGCGCCTTGCGCTCGGGTTGCACCAGAATGTTCTCGATCTCGCCTATCGCATGCGCAGTGGAACGACGGCCCGTGGCAGCGATGTTGATTTGCACAGTGCCCGAATCCAACATCGCCGCGACACGCTTGCCAAAGCTTCGGTTGATCGCCTGCTCAATGCGCCCCGCTGTCGTGAAGTCGGCCTGACGCAGGGCAAGCCTCAGCGACGTCAGCGACGCCAGTTCAAACTCGATTTCGCGCTCGACGCGCCCACCAGACGGGATAACCCCCGCAGTCGGAACCCCCTGCGTTACCTTCGCGGCATCGCCCTCAGCCGACGCGCCACCAGCAATAATCGTTCCCTGAGCGACAGCATAAATCTGCCCGTCAGCCGCATTCAAAGGTGTCATGATCAAAGTGCCACCGAGCAGGCTTTTGGCGTCGCCGATCGCCGAGATGTTCACGTCAATCGTTGAACCGGCACGTGAGAATGCCGGCAGTTCGGCCGTCACAAACACCGCGGCGACGTTCTTAGGGCGAAACTGCTCTCCGGTTATGTTCACCCCGAGTCGCTCAAGGATGTTTGACATGATCTCTTCCGTAAACGGCGCATTCCTGATGCCGTCGCCCGTGCCGTTGAGCCCGACAACCAAACCGTAACCCACGAGATCATTGGCCCGCACTCCGTCAAACTCGACCAGATCTTTAATCCGCACCTGGCTGGCAAATGCCGTTTGAACGCTCAGAAGCAAACATAATAGTGCAGTGGTTATCGCTCTCATCGCATGTATCCCATCAGTGAAAGTTGTGACAAACGTGAGGTCGCCGCATAGAGGCTTTCAAGCCTGAACTGTGTCTCTTCCAAACGCGTGATCGTTTCGTAAGGATCGGCTCCAAGCAAGTCGCCGCGCGCATATTCCAAACTGGTGTGCTCGGATGCCAGCCGCGCACCGGCATCTTCAATGCGGGCTTCGGCAAAACCGAGTTTTGCCCTGATCGCCGTCACTTGGTCATTGGCGCCAAGCATGGCTTCACCCGCATTGCCTAACATGCCAGCTTGCACATCCGCGGCAAACGCAAGGCTACTGTCGGTGGCCAAAGCCGCCATCGCCGTTGCTTTGAGGGATTGGCGCAGAGCGGCGCCGTCGGCTCGAACATCAAGTGACACCCGCTCGCCGTCGCCCAGCATGAAGGGTTCAAGTGATTGGCTTTCACCAAGATAGCCCACCGTCTCAAATCCGCCGCCGGGAGCATTAAACCAGTCGTCCATAACTGTTTCCACTCCGGCCAGTGTCGTTTGCCCTGCAAGGGCAGTCCGCAGATCGGCAAGCATGTCTTCAGCCGAAGCAAGTGCTGCACCGTTGGTGTCGATGCCAGCAAAAACCGAACGCCCCGCGACCGTTGTATTGAGCGCGCCAATCATCATTTCAAACTGACCCGAAGCCTCGTTTGACAGCACGTCTCTTGTCCCTGAAATCGCGCCTTCTCCTGCCGCAATCAAGCCGACGCCCATGCTACCCATAGCGTTGCTCACAAAGCCCAAAGCGCTTTGCATCGAGGCGGCGAAGGTGGCCGCTTCGCTGGCGGATGTTTTGAACGCCGACGTCACGCGCAGGCTGCGTTCAACTTCACCCAGATAGCCAAAGTCACCGCCTAGATGCTTACTCACATCTTGCACTTTACCGCTCGAAAGCTCGAGCGTGAGCCGCGACATCTCGCTCTTTAACTGGCTGTTTTGCCGGCGCAACAGCGTCGATTGTGCCATATCCCCAAAAGACAGTGAATTCATCGGATTGCTCCCATCAAGGTGTCCATCATTTCTTCGACCGTTTGCATCATTTGCGCGTTGGCAGCATAGGCTTGCTCGATCATCAATAATTTCTGCATTTCCTGATCAGAATCGACTCCCTCGGCGAGCAACATCGTTTCGATCTCGGCGCTGCGCGTCGCGGCAAAGGCCAGCTCGCTTTCATAACTCAACCGCGATGCGCTGACCCCGCTGGAAAAGTTCGCGCCGAGTTGTGTTGCCGAACGCGACATGCCGGCAAACCCGCCTGAAGCGATACTCCGATCCGCGCTCAAAGCTGCGGTGTAATCCTGCAGCAGGCTCGCATTGCCCGCAGCACCCTGTGTGGCGGCACCCATACCGTCACGCAGCCGCCAACTGGCGCCGCCCTGAGCACTGTCAACAAGTGCGTTCACTTGCAGTCGTCCAGACAAGCCGACCTCGTCAATCGCAGCAAAAGCTGCGCCGCCGTCGGTTAGAAGCCCCGCATCAGTCGGCCCGCGTGTCGCGTCAATGGCCGGATCCTGAAACCTTTCAACAAGGTCTCGTGCAACGGCATCAAGCTCGGATTGAGCGCTCACTGCATGGGTGTCACGCACCTCGAACAACGCTGTTAGTCGCCCGCCGCCGCGCAACGGCCCGCTCTCGGGATCAACCGAAACTTCAGTTCCATTGATGCTCAACCCCGACAACAAGCCCGCGTCTTTTGTCATCTGCGGCACAATCGTATGTGCTGTGGCAAACGACAACTCGGATGCAGGGCCGTCAACAAGCTGTGCGCCACCAAGCGTATACAGCGCTACACGCCCATTACCTCGGTCGATTTCGCGTAAGGGGATCCACTCGGAAATGCTGTCAATCAGCACTTGTCGCTGGTCTTTCAATCCCGAAATCTCAAAACCGTTGTTTTCTCCGCGCGCGATTTCTCCGTTCAGTTTTTCGACTTGTTTGAGTTGGGTGTTAAGCGTTTTAACGCCACTATCAATTGTGCTGTCAGCCTCCTGTCGCATCGTTTGAATGCCTGAGGACATTTCACCGAGACTACGGGCAAGTGTGGCGGCATCTTGCACCACGGCGTCAAGCCTGCCAGGTAGGTCTGGCCTACTCGCGGCCGAAACAAAGCTGGCTTCCAGATCAGCAAGTCTTGCCGTTAGAGAAGTATTGCTGTCAGGCGTTCCGACCAAGCGCTCGAGACGGTTGTGAAAGTCCGCCAGCTCACCGCTGAAGGCAGTTTCGGAACCGACCGAACGCATCTCTGCAACAAGTGCAGGGCTTTGTTGCCGCGTCACGCCGGTGATTTCGACACCACCGCCCGTGCCATACCGCGCGCCCAGCTCGACTTCGCGCCGCCCATAGCCATCTGTCATGATGTTGGCCAAATTTGTCGAAACAACCTGCGCCGAGCGGGAAGCGGCGTTCAGGCCCGAAACGGCATTGGATAGTGCGCCCGTGAGTGACATAGCAAAACCTCTTGGTTGGGGGAAGTTGAAGGGCGCGACTAAACCACCGCGCCCTCAATGGTTAGCGCTTGATGTTCGCGGTTTCCTGCAGCATCTCGTCCACCGTCTGAATGACTTTAGCGTTTGACGTATAGGCGCGTTGGGTTTCGATCATTGCTGTCAACTCGCCCGCAACATCGGTTGTCGAGCCTTCGCGCGCATAGGCAACGATGTCACCTGTCGGTCCATCGCCTGCGTCCCACAAAAAGAAGGTGCCGCTATCAGTCGAGGGCATATAGGTTTGCTGATCAAGCGAGACCATGCCGTTAGGGTTTGGCATCGACACCAGCGGAATTTGATAGATGGTTTTCGTAATGCCACTGTCAAAGAAGGCGTGCACCATACCGTTTGAGTCAACCTCAACCGATGTCATGTTGCCCACAGGCGTCCCATCTTTAGAGATAGAGACAGGTGCAAACACATCCGACAGCTGCGTGATGCCGTCAGAGTCGCCCGCAACACCGATGTTAACAGCCATCGGCCCGCCCGCGACTGTCACTTCGAACTCGCCTGTCGCCGGATCATATGCCCCGCCTGATACAGTCGTCACTGAGGCCAACGTGCCTCCGGCTGTGCGGCTGTCATCAAACGTGAGTGTGTATTCTCCGATCACGGCGCCGCCGGAGGCCGAGTCAGTGACAAGCATCGTCCATTCGTTTGAAACACCTGTCCCCGGGACTGTCGGTACAAACTCGACAGAGAGGCTCTCGGAGGTGCCCATGTTGTCGTAATATTCGATAGACAACTCCGAGTTATCTCCTGCTGCGCCTGCTTCTGTGGCTGTTGCAGGCAGGTTCACACCCAGATCAATTTTGGTGGTTGGCTCGCCGGTAAATTGGTTAACGTTGATCTGAACGGGTTCAAGCCCATCAGATGTATCGCGGGGGTAAGTCGGAATTGTCCCGTCAGCAGATGCCGGCCAGCCCAGAAGAACCAGCCCCGCCTCCGAACGCAGATAGCCCTCATCATCGGTGCGAAACGAGCCTGTTGTCGAAAGCAGCATGTTTTGCTGGCCAGCGTTCAGCTCACTGCTGCGCGCCACCGGCAAAAGGCCGCGTCCACGCACCGCGAGGTCTGTTGCGTTGCTGGTCGGAACCAGCGGGCCGCGTTGGTCGATCAGGCGTTGTGTCGTTGTGCGCACACCTCCTGCCGAATAGGTGCCGCCTTGAGAAGAGATCACCATCGAGTGGAAGTCGGCCTCCACACGTTTGTAACCAAAAGTGGCAGAGTTCGCGATGTTGTCTGCGATAGTACCAAGCCGCGTTGCATTGGCCGTGAGGCCTGCCACACCGGCATTAAGCGAGGAAGAAATTGTCATAGATACGCCTTTCTGCTGCATCAACCGTTATTGTGCAGCAGTTGTAAGACGTCCCGCTTAACACCGGACTAACATCTAAAATGCAGTCTAGTTTTGCCTGACAACTCAGCGCTCCCTCCGCAGAAAGATGATCTCCAGGCGGTTGTTGCGCAGTGACATAGGGTTTTCCGTTGCGGGGCTGTTATCGGCATGTCCGGTCATTCGCTTGGTCCGCTCGGGCAACATGCCGCGTCCCTCAAGAAGCATACGCATGCTGTTGGCCCGTGACGTCGACAAATCCCAAACAGGGTTGGAAACAAGCACAACCGGCTCTGAGCGTGTGTGGCCACTGATGGCGATGTCATTGCCAACCATCGTCGAAACCCGCGCGACAATGTCTGCCAGATCACGCAGCACTTGTGTCGGCTCGCTGCTACCGCTCTCGAACAAGGCAAGCCCCTTGATATCAAACAGCTCGACAATCAAGCCCTCGTCCGTAACCCGTGTTACGATATGCTTGCGAACATCGTTCGAGGCCATGCTTTCGCCGCCATGACCCTGTAGCTCTTTTTCGATCGCGCTAAAGGCCTCGGCATCTGGCCCGTCGCCTTTTGCTTCCATAGCCTGGCCACTTTCCATCACACCCATCTCACCGCGGGCTTGCCGTTGCGCAGTTGGCCGCAGGCTTGTCGCTCCGGTGCCGTTCTGCGGCAAGGTCATCTCCGAAAACACTGACTCGCCGCCGAAGTTGCCGTCACCCCCGCCGGACACGCGGTTAATGGGAATGGTCGGGCTGAAGTAATCTGCCACACCTTTTCGTTGTTGCTCTGTCGTTGCGTTCAACAGCCACATCAAAAGGAAAAAAGCCATCATAGCAGTCACGAAGTCAGCATAAGCCACCTTCCAGGCACCACCATGATGCCCGCCGCCTGCGACAACTTTTTTCCGTTTGATGATGACTGGCGCTACATTGCTCTGCGCGCTCATAATCCACCACCTTTGTTATCTCACCCGCAACAAGGTATCCGCTCGAGCCCTTACCAGACACTTAACAAACTAAGGCATTTTCATGATCTATTAAGGCTTCGGTATGCCGCTCAAGAGCTGCGCAACGTATCACCATGTGAAATGCGCGGGCTCAACTCTAGCTTCTCGTCAAACACAGCGCTCTCGTCTTCACTGCGCGCCAGAATGATCTTTGCCGCCGTCTCTCCGATCTCGGCACGACAGGCATCCATCGTGGCCAACTGCTTGGGCAAACCCTGCAACAACTCAACCCCGTTAAAGCCTGCCAGCCCGATCTGTCCGGGCACATCATACCCCGCCTCAAGACAATACAGCAGACCCCCAGCGCCGATCATGTCATTGGAGTAATAGAGAAAATCAAGATCAGGTGTGCGCTCCAGCACCGCTTTTGTCATCTCGCGCCCCTTGGCAAGCGCCGAGCCACCCTCGTAAAACTCCTGATCTGCGATCTCGATGCCAGCCTTCGCCAACGCCTGCGTGAAGCCTTCAAAGCGTTTACGCGCACGGTGATCAAGCGGCATCTTGGTGCCAAGAAAGGCGATCTTCTTGTACCCGGCAGCAACGATAGACTCAGCCATCTGCCGCCCTGCCGCGCGGTGCGAAATGCCAACCGCGATATCAATCGGCTCGCCGTCAACATCCATGATCTCAACCACAGGAATGCCTGACGCCGCCAGCATCGCCCGCGCGTTGTCAGAGTGCTCAAGCCCCGCAATGATCACCCCTGAAGGCCGCCACGAAAGCATCTCGTAAAGCACCTTCTCTTCCTTCTCGGGCAAATAGTCAGTGATCCCGACTACCGGCTGCAACCCGCTGTCTTCCAAAACGTTGGTCACACCTGTTAGCACCTCGGGAAACACCATATTCTTCATCGAAGGGATGATCACAGCCACAAGGTTCACCCGCTGGCTGGCCAACGCTCCGGCGATCTTGTTAGGCACATACCCAAGCCGTTTGGCCTGTGTCAGAACTTTCTGGCGCGTGGCTTCAGACACATCCCCACGGTTGCGAAGCACGCGGCTCACTGTCATCTCTGAAACACCGGAAGCCTCTGAAACATCTCTCAAAGTCAGCGGGCGTGCGCTACGTTTCATCACGACAGTATTCCTCGCATTTGGCTAAACCAATGCTACCGCAGCGCTCCCGCCTCACGCAAGCGCGTTTAGGGCTGACAGCCCGCCCCATACCCGCTATTCAACCCCCTGAGCGGCCCCGTGGCTCAACTGGATAGAGCAGCCCCCTCCTAAGGGGCAGGTTGCAGGTTCGAATCCTGCCGGGGTCGCCAAAAACACTTGAAAAATATGGCTTATTTACAGTACGTTGTGCGGATGCGTGCAGAAACGCCCGTCGGCTTTCGCGGCGAAATCGGCTGAAACGGCCGATTTCTCGTACAAAACCTGTACAAAATTCGCACGTTTATGCGTATTTCGGGGGTCAATCATGAGCCGACATAGCTTTGATCCTGAAATCGCCAGGCGTGTCGGTCTCAATGCAGCGGTGATTTTCCAAAACATCACCTTTTGGATCGAGAAGAACCAAGCCAATCGCCGCAATCTTCGAGACGGGCGGTATTGGACCTACAATTCGATCTCGGCCTTTGGTGAACTGTTCCCCTATCTGAGTGAGAAGCAGATCCGGACGGCGCTCGAAAAGTTGGCCAGCGCGGAGCTGATCATCAAGGGCAATTTCAGCGACGATCGCTATGACCGGACCTGTTGGTATGCCCTGGGCAACTCCATTTGCCCAAATGGGCAAATCGATCCGACCGAAAGGGAAAATGATGCATCTGCCCCTGAGGGCGAGCCATCTGCCCCAGAGGGCAAATCCTATAAGAACAGATATAAACCATATCAAAAACCAAATCCTTCGCACGCGAAGGCGGCGGTGGAGGATGAAGTGTCTGAAAAGATTTTGTCCGCTTATCCGGAGGATCGAATTCGCGGGAAAGCGGTTTGCCTCTCACAAATCCGCCAAGCATTGGCCGACGGAGTGGACGCGAAAGACCTCGAGGACGCCGTCCGGGCCTATGCGACCGAAAGCAAAGGTTTCACCCGCTCCAAGGTGTGCTTCTCCGACAATTGGTTCACCTCTGGCCGTTGGCTGAAATACCTTCAGGACGTCGAGGAGACGCGAGAAGCGAGCAAAGCCAAAGAGGCTGAATTGCTGAAAGGTTTGGCCGACTGGGTCACGGGCAAGCACCCCCTTTGTCGCCACATCACACCCGGTCAAGTGACCGCGTTGCTGGCTGAAAACCTGGTCAGCCCTGCTGAAATCCAAGCCGCGGGCCTCAGATCATGACCGCAACCGATCCGACAGAAGAGCAAACAGCAAGGTTACCCACCGATTACATCGGCGGGACTTGTGAGGGGCGGCAAGCCTCCCCTTCAAACCCCAACCAGACGCGCGCAAGCGGCATCAAAGAGGGCCTTTCCGAGAGCGTGATCTTTCGATGCACCCCGTCGGAAAAGGCAGCGCTTGTGGCCAAGGCGCGCGCCGCTGGCCTGCCCAATGCCACGCTGATGCGCGAGGCCTTGGGGTTGACCGAGGTACGTCGGCGCAAGCCCGTCCCCCGAGTTGACCCGAGGCTGACCTTTGCGATTGCCCGCGTCGGCGGCAACCTCAATCAGCTCTCCCGCTGGATCAACGGCGCGGTCAAGTCCGGCCGCGCGAGCCAGATAGATGCGCTCAAGGTCGTTGCGCAGCTGGTGGTCATCGAGCGGCAATTGGCGCAGATCGTGGCGGCGCACACAGGCGAGAACTGCGAATGATCATCTCGTTCTTCTCCACTGGCACAGGTGGCGGTGCGGCCCCCGTGGATTACCTGACTGCACGCGAAGTTCTGGCCTGTGACGAGAACCGCAACCTGATCTGCGACGACACCGGTCAGCCGCAAACAAAGATTCGAGACCCGCTGCCAGAGGTGCTGCACGGCAATCCAGACCAAACCCGTGACCTGATCGACGCGAGCCCCAACAAGTGGAGCTACACGGCAGGCGTGATCAGCTTTGCCGATTACGATGATCCCAGACCCGACGCCCAGCAAGAGGCCATTGAGCTATTTGAGGCTCTGGCCTTTGCTGGGCTGGACAGGGATCAATACGATTGCCTCTGGGTGCGCCACTCGCATGAAGGCAATGTCGAGCTGCACTTCTGCGCGCCACGCCTTGAGCTAAGCACGGGCAAGGCGCTGAACATCGCGCCGCCAGGACATGAGAACGCCTTTTCCAGCCTGCGTGATCTGATGAACAAGACCCACGGTTGGGCAGACCCTTTGGAGCCAGATCGCTCTCGCGAAGTGAGGGCGACGATTGAAGCGCCGACACGCGCAAGGGCGCGAGGCGCTGCACGAATGGATCCTCGATCAGATCAGCGTCGGCAGCATCACCGACCGCGCCAGCATGATCGACGCGCTATCAGAGGCGGGTTTCGAGATCCCCCGTGCAAGCAAGAATTACATCACCGCCAAAGACCCCGACACCGGCGAGCGCTGGCGTTTGAAAGGAGAGATTTTCCATGACGACTGGCAAGCCGAACCGCCTCGCCGAGAAATTGAACGCGGACCTGGAAACGATCCGGAGCGACCACGCCGCCTTGATGGCATCTCAGCTGGAGAGCTTCAGGAGCGATTTCAGCAGCATTGCGACCAGCGCGCTGCATACAATCGACACCGATATCAGGTTCTTTCTCAGCGACAGCAAGAGCGAGTTGGAGAGGCGGAGCGAAACGATCCGGCGCTGGCTGACGATCTCGCCTTGGGTGATCGTGGGGGTGGTCTCAGCCTGGATCGCGACAGTGCTGATCGCGAGTTGGTTCTGGACGGGTTTGATCACGCGCTCGGAAATGACGAGGCTTGGCCTGACACGGATCGAACAGGCCGGGCAGACATGGGTGACGCTGGACCCCGACCGGACCGAATTGAAGACCTGCACATTGGCGCAGAGGCCGATCATATGCATCGAGATCAAGGAGCCTTAAATGACGCGACCCCTGACAGCATTGGAGCGCGAATTGCTCGCATCCGTCGAGCGGTTGGTGACGGCCTGCGAGAGCTCAGCCAAGGAATTGCACGCCTTGGAGAAACGCTCGACCAGCAGGATCGAAAGCAAGGTGAATGGCTTGGCGCATTGCGTGGCGCTATTGATGAAATCTCATCTCACGTCCGTCACCACATTGGCCGACTTGCTGCGCGAGGAGCAGAACTACGCGAAGCTTCAGGCGGGATTAGAGACCAGCTGGAAGTTAGCGAAAGACGCCGAGAAGCGGCTGATCGAGATCGAGATGCGCCGGATCACGACCGAAGGCTGACGCACTAGATGCCGCGTGACCCGCCCCCCGAGGCCCCCTCATTCATAACGAGAGTTTGCGGGTCTGGTTTTCATATTCTTCGTTGTCGGTTTGGGTAAGCGCGTCGGGCGCGGAGCCCTCAAATTGCTCAAGCGTCCGACGCGCCTCGACGGGTGTTTTGTTTCCGAGCGACGAGTGGGGTCTGACGTTGTTGTTGTCGTATCGCCAGAGAACCAGCTTGCGGTGGGCATCATCCAAGCTGTCGAACATCCCGGCTATGAAACCTAGCGCAAAATACAGTAGCGACGTGCCGTAGAAGCCTAACAGCTCAGGCGTGCCCGCATTATGCCAGAAGGCGAACCCGATCACCAAGGCAGCCAGCAGCAAGATCAGCACCAGCGTCTTGAATAGTGGGACCCAGGTCAGCAGGTCAGCCACGACGCCCCAAAGGACTGAAACATCAACGGAGAAATGGAAACCATCTTTCATAGTTAGGGGTTTAGGATGTTTTTGTCTTGCTTGATTGGGCTTCGTTCAATCTTGGCTGAAGCGCACCTATTTTCAAAGTTTGATCTTTCATTAGACTTGATACGCCATAAGAGAGCGTTTGCACACACAAGGCCTTGATCGGAAGTGGCGAAAGAGCTAAAAACATCTAAAATTGGGACAACACATAAAGTGGCAGACAGTACTATTTCAGCCAACACCTTGGATGCCAGGGTGGCCGATGCGGTTAGTAGGGCGCACGATGTCTTTCTGCGCGCATACACCCCTAACAACTTTTACTTTCATGATTTCCTGAATGTGTTCATAACACTCATCCAGCAGCCAGCGGTGTTTGTGATCTATCGCCAGTCAGCAGATAGTGAGTTGGAGCGGCATTACATACTCTCAAGGGACAAAGGGTTCTATTCAGGACTGATCGAGCACCTGGCAGAAGAAAAACTAGAGGCTAATCCTGAAAAGCTTTTTCCGATTTTCCCCTCAGCGTCAAGTATGCCTGTGGAAAAAGAGGGCGAGGATTCGGATCATCGCACAAAGTACTTTCTTTCGATCTTCAAGGTCATGGGATCGGCTCAAGAAAAAAAATACGAACTTGTAAAACCGGTAGATGCGGCTCAAGAGGTGCCTGCAAACCCCTTTGACTATATAGCAATCTGCGCTAGAAAGTTCTTCGACTTGGAATGGGCTCGATACCCTGCAAGCTTTCAGATTTTGGCATATGACTATCTGCGGCGCTCCATGAGTGATTTGGTTAAGGGGCATATCAACCGAATGTCAGGGAATCTCGACGGCCCCTCTTCATCCGTCAACATCCCCGCTCCAAGTGCACAGAATGCGTGGTACAAAAAGCTGACTTCTGACTTGTCTCCATTGTTTGATGGCCTCACAGGGCGGCTTTCATATTTGACAGAGATGGCAAGTGTTCGAACATTTTCTGAAGATATGAGTGAAGATAATGTAGGCCCACCTCTAAGCAACTTCTTCTTGGCAACCCGTGCTTATACTCGCCAAAACGCAAGGCGGCCACTGAACAAAAAGGAAGCTGAAAAATTTCGAGGATACCAGTATGATGTACAATTTATTCTTCCCAAGAAACAAGAAGACGAACTAAGAGAGTTCTTCGCGTGGCTTGGGGAGCCAGGTAATGGTGGCGAGCTGATCAACTACTCTAGTGCTAAATTGGGTAGAAAGTATCTGAAGCAGAGAAAGGTACTTGAAGAGGAGTTCTTCAATATCTTGGGAGGATCAGATGGGCCAAAAAAGATTTTGGAAATATACACTAGCAAAATTGGAGATAACGCAAGGTCTTTTACCGATCCAATATTTGAGACTGGTCTGATCGATTTTCGCGAGGTATTCGAGGATGGTGGTTTAACAAGGGTCCCTGGGCTTAAAGGCCTTAAATCGATTGGTTCATTATCCTCTCACCCAGATTTGAACGATGGTCTTAGAATTGTTGCGGCACACTACGTGTTTTCACAAATGGCACGTCGTGCCTTAGGGCAAAATGGTGCAGGTCGCGTGAAGATGATTCTGATTCCAGTTATGGAGCGGGGAGCCGTATGGGCAGTTTCAGGCCACTTCTATCACGCAAACCAAAGCGAAGCTTTTCCGATTTATGATGGCCGGATATGGCAGGCGGTCTTTCATCTGTCGAACTACATTCGAAGCATAATTCGACGATCCTCAAGCGACCTTTTATGGGAAGACTTCTCGCACTTGATCGTCAACACCATCGCGCAGTTTGATTCTCTCGCCCTGCAGAATGCAACTGACTTAGGCGCAGCTCTGAAGAAGCTTGAGGAAGATGCTAAGTCGCATGGGCGACTGAACCCGCTTGGATTTCCAGAATTTCGGGTAGATGGAAGTATTCTGTATTGTTTCCCAAATGCCGACTTGGAATCTGATCCTGTCGAAATAAGAGGGATCACACAAAGTAATGCGTTCTTTCAATCCGTCCAGAACTGGAGAGGTGTGGAAGAACGGGATTACTCACGAACAATCGACGAAGGCATGAACGCCTTATTCAACAGAGTCGCCTTGGAGAGGATGAATACAAACCGTCCCTTGACCAGGGCTCGAACACGGAAAGCACGGTAAAATGACTGAATCGACAGAAAACCCCACGTTCATTCGTGGTGATTTCACCCCGGTGGCTGAACTACTAGAGATCGCGCTGAGTGGAGTGAATGAGAACTACGAACCAGAGTTTGATGCTGAACAGGTGGAGGAGCTGGTGTACGAAAGGGGGCGCATTTTTGACAACGCCTCGCAAATTGCTTTTTTCCCCCTGCACGAAGTTATTCCCCAGGAAGCAATGAGAGAAAAGGCTCAGATATTCAGGCAGGTAAACGATAAAAATTTTTTTGATGGCGGTGAAGTATCGTTCGTAATCAACCCATCAAAACGTAAGAAGGGCGTTGCAATAGAAAAAACATCAAATTCTGAAATAGTGGATAGCGTTATAGAGAAAATGTGCTCCGCCATGAAGGCAGCTGGGGTAAACAATCAAACAATTTCAACAGTGAGAGCAACTACAAAAATTAGCATCGAGAATTCGTTAGCGAATGGCGACGAGGTGCCCGCTATTCCGAGCGTTGCTCCCAGAAAATATAGAGGCGTCATACAAGATGGACCGCCGGTAGAGTTTATTAGATCAGTTTACGCAAAATGGGTTATTGCGGAAGTCCTTGACCGAGAGGCATTGGATAAGCTCGATCATAATCTCGTGCTCGCGGTGTATTCATACAAGAAACGTAATCCGAAGGCCCCGACACTTAAAGATGTTCTGGCCAGTAAATCAGCGGCAGATTCAAATAGGCGCAAAATCTATAACCAAGCCCAGAACTTTAGCATTGTAAACTGAAAATAAAATGAAGGCGCGTTAGCACGCGCCTTCATTTTTCGGCTGCTTATTTCACACCTAGCTGCGTGGAATGATATCCACACGACGGTTAATCTGGCGTCCCTGTGGGGTAGAATTATCAGCCTCGGGGCGGTCTTCACCAAAGGACTTTGTTACCATGCGTTCACCCGAAACACCGTAGTCAAGGAGAATACGGCTCACTGCTAGAGCACGGTTGTTTCCAAGCGTATAATTATCGGCACGTGTGCCCACGCTGTCGGTGTGCCCTTGTATCTCGATGATGACATCGGGGCGCTTATTCAGTTCTGCGGCAAGAACTAGGAGGACTGCGTAACCGGCCGGTTTTACCGCTGCGGATCCTGTATCAAAGAAGGCGTCGGGAAACCGCATGGGTTGCAGTTCTTCTACCACCTCTTGCAGGGGCTGTGGCGTGGGCGGTATGGGCCGCTCGATACCAATGTCGATTCCTCTGTTAAGGGTGCCGCCCAATGGCTCTGCTGGTTCCAGTTCGCCTCCACTAGGCGTTGCCTGTGCCAACATCCCGCCGATCTGTTGTGATTGCGCCAGAGGGGCTCCGGCATTCTCAGGCGGCGCCAGCGTGCCTCCCAACGATTCCGGTTGCGTTAAGACAGTGCCTGTTTCACTTGGCTGGACGAGGTCGGGCGTCAGAACAAAGAACTCTTCCGCAGTGGCGGGCAGAGCCATCGCTGTGACAATGCCGAAGGCTGTGAGGATCTGTTTCATGGGAATCTCCATCAACGATGCCGCATCCACCACGCAAGTGTGAGGAACGCAGAAAGGAAATAAAAGCAGCCGGTCAAGAGCTTGATCATGTCGGGGACATCGCCTAGGTCGCCGTACCCAAGTTCCAGGGCAACAATTTTGGCGTCGGACGGTTGGGTCTGTTGCGGGTCGATCCACTCAACATCGGCATAGCTTATGCCGTTGAAGACACCCCAGGTAAGCCACGCGCCTAAGAACAGACACCCCGCGGATTTGATCAGCCCACCCGGTGGCAGCAGCGCCAACAGGATCATTGCTGCCGCCAGCGAATACAACATAACAACAGCGCTGCCAGGCGCAGTGGTCAGAAAGAAGGTCACTATGGCTGTGCTGCCCCCAACAGCGCCCAGAAGCGTGGAGGTCAGCACCCGTGTCAGTCCAAAGCCCAGAAGGGCTGCCGCAAGGATCGCGGGGCCAATCATTCCGGCCAAGGCGATCACAATACGTGAGGCAGATCCCATAGGCAGGACCATTGCGTGCCCACCCCCCTCGCCGTGCAGGTGTATCGGCAGCCAATCTCCATTGAAGAGATAGGAAACCGTAGCGTGGCTCGCTTCATGGTAGAATGTTGTTGCCCGTTGGGCCGCATCAAATGACGCCAGAGGGAGGGCAATCACTGAAATTGCAACACAGGCTGTGGCGAGGGCGACGGCAAGGGCCATCTGTGCCCCGACGGGCATATCGTGTCGCCAAAAGCCCAAGGGTGGCAGCCGGCGGGGGAAGGCCCCCTCCGGCCAGCTACGACTAGCGATGGAACGTAACATTCTCAGCCCCCAAAGATATCAGGACGTCTCGCGTGATCTCTTCGACTTGTTTGCGCACACCGGGCCAAGCCCATTCGGGTTCTTGGGTCATCCACCAGCCCACGAAGTGAAAGCTCCCACACAATGGGGAGGTGGGCAGACCGATATAGTCCGCGCGTGATCCGTCAAAGCTGAGCCCCTCGGTGCCGTTGAGGTAGGCAATAACGTAGTTCTCTGCGCTGCAATCAAGGTCCAGATCAGACAGCAATTGTTGCAGCGAACCTTGCCCAGATTGCGCCGCTGTGGATGGCAAAAGTTGCAGGCGCTGCGCAATCCCGTTGGCCATGTCACGCGGGTCGGCACCGGAATATGCGAAGGTGAACGACGCATTAAAATCAGTCGCGCCCAAGTTTTCCGCAAGCGTGCCCCCGAAAGAGCTGTGGTGCACCTGATCTCCAAATCCGGGATTAATCTCCGAAGTAATTTCTTGTGTGACGCCGCCCAGGTGGGCAATAACACTGGGATCGCGCAGACCTGCCTGTGACAGGTCATAAACGACGTGGATATGCTTGGGGCGCTCTTGGGCTTGGGCCGTATTGTGTGCCGAAGCAAGGGTCACGCCAAGGGCGAGGGCGGCAGAAGTGATGATACGCATAGTTTGGCTCCTCTAGGCTACTAGGATGTCGCGGCGCGCAGGTCGTTGCGAATACGGTCCACGTCTGCGAGATTGGTCAGATACTCGATATGAGCGGTAAGCTCGTATTGGGCTTCTTCGGCCAAAGCATCGAAGCGCGCCGGAAGAAGACTCAGATCGATGCGAAGCGGCGCGACGGCAGCCTCAGCGATCTTCTCGATATCGTTGTCCTTTTCACCTGCTGGGCCAAAGGCCTTCATCTCTTGCGCGATGATTGCTGTGGCGGTGTTGGCGGCAATGCCAGTGCTGTACCGGACCAAGCCTTGGGTTTCGCTCCGGATGCGGGAAGAAACAGAGTGAACAAATTTATCCTCGTTCTTTTCGGCCAGGTCCTGTTCGTCGAGCAACTCTGTGTCGTCTAGACGGGCCAACTCAATTGTGTTGGCCGACAGGCGGTTGCCATGGCGCAGCAGGCGCAGCGACGTCCAGATGCCATTGACCGCTCGCAAGACAACGCTAACGCCGAAGGCAGCGGTGATGGCAGCAAGAACCAGAAAGACAGAGCGCATAATCGTGGATGTACCTATGATGAAATCGCGCAAGGATCCTGTCGCCCCAGCATTCGGACCTGTAGATCCTGTGCGCGGCAGGCTGTTCAATGCGACCAAAGCCGCTTGGGCAAAGGTTACGATGATAATCAGCCCGAGCGCGAACAGCAGCACCCCAAAGCCACGGGTCAGCCCATGCATCCGGCTGAGCGGGTAGTGAAACCACGCGATGCTGACCACGACGAATGCGCTGGCACCGACGAGGGCAATCCACTCTTCGGCGGGCGTCACTGTGCCATCACGGGGATCGCGCTGAAGGTGCAGCATGGTCTCGTGGGCATAGACCCATTCAAGCAGAGCTGGGCTGGTCAGGACGATACCGATGATCAAAAGCCCGACGAACATCATCAGCTTTCCGCCAACGGCCACCATGGTGGAGGCTTCCTCGTTGGCGCCTGTCGAGTATGTTTGGAAGTCCATTGAGTTAATCCTTTTTGTCCAAAGATGTGGGTGACTTGGGGTTCATCAGCTGATGGTTTGCCACCAGCAGACGGCGGGTCTGGGCCTTTGTCTCCGCGACCTGGGCGTCCAGCTGGCGCTTGGGCAGATCTTTCAGCGCCCGGGCTGCGGCAGACAGGTCCAGGTTCTGACGTGCTCCCGTGATCAGCGCCATGTGGACGCGGGCCTTATGTTCCATTGGCGTCGTTTGAGTGGTCGGTTGGGGCGTGCTGCCCGGAGCAGTGGGAACCGAAGATCCGGGACGCGGTTGTTTGGGCGTTTGCATTGGCGTGTTCCTTTCTGAAAGAGGTTCTGTACGCTCTTCCGTTTCTTCTTTGGTTGGCTGGTGGGTAGAGCTTATCGGTTCGAGCTGCTCACCGCCGCTTAGAGGGGGCGCTGTTGCCGCGGGCCGAGTTATTTTTGGCATTTTTCATCCGCAGCACCTCCCTCAATGCCATTCATAATGCTTAATAAATGTCTAAAAGCAACCCAAAAATCTAAAAATGTCTAATTTTAGCCGTACTTCTGCCTCAAAGTATCAAGGTGCCGAACGCGGGGCGTCTTCGAAAACCTAGGGGATCTGAAAAATTCTACGAAGTTGAGTGTCTTGTCGCCCCAACCTTACTTTGTTTGAGCTACCCCCTGAATTTCGTAAACTGAGGTAGGCTACGATTTGCTGTTTGCTGGTCTTCGACGAGAAGGAGGTCAGAGATGTCGAAACGGAAGAATTATTCGCCCGAATTCAAGGCAAAGGTGGCGCTTGAAGCGCTGAAGGGTAAGCATCTCGTGGCCGAGCTGGCGGGCCGGTTTAGCGTTCACCCGATGATTAGTCTCAGTTGGAAGTGGGTGCTACTTGAATGCGCTTCTGGTGTGTTTGAGCGCGTTGATAAGAAAGCCCCGAAGATTGACGAAGAACAGCTCAAAGAGCTGCACGCTAAGATCGTGAAGTTGCCGTCGCCGAGGATTTTTGTCACGAAAGCTCAAACCATGGATCGGCAAGCGAGGCGGAAGATGGTTGAACCAGCCAACACCGACCTGTCGATTCGCAAACAGTGTCATCTGTTGTCAATCTCGCGGTCATCGTTCTCCTACACGCCAAACGGCAAGACGGCGATGAACCTGACCCGCCAGATCGACGACCAGCTTTTGGAAACGCCGTTCTTTGGAGGTCGGCAGATGACCAGGCATCTTCGTAACGAGGGTCATCTGGCAAACGCGAGGCCCCACCTATGATCTGTATGCAAAAACCCGAAATCAGAGATCCTTTACTGCTTGAAACAATTCTCCCTGTGCCAAGTCACAAATTCCGCCCTTGGCCGGTTAGCGAGGCGGTCCGGCACCAAGATATTGCCGGACGAGTTAATCATCGATGTCACAGCTTCGATATCGTTGCTCTGACGGGAAACCAAAATAGTCAGGTCGTCTGCTAACCCAACGAGGCCGCGATCAAACATCCAATGCGCAGTTCCGGAGAGCGCGAGCCCATTGCTCACGATGTCAGGGCCGTCATGCTCTACGGGTCTGATATGAGCGGCTTCCACTTCAGCACGACCACCGCCATTGATCAGACGTAATCCAGTGATGGCGCAGCGTTCGCCGTAGGCGCGCAGGACATTCTTCCTGAAGTTTCGGTCGCGAACCGCGCGGTTGGTCAGCTGGTTGACACGTTCTCGAGCGGGTATGTGTTGGAAAGGTGTTTGAGCATCTTGAAACCCTGGCATCTGCATCGTGTCGCCCACGCGCGGCAAGAT
This sequence comes from Lentibacter algarum, assembly GCF_018860975.1. GTDB lineage: Bacteria > Pseudomonadota > Alphaproteobacteria > Rhodobacterales > Rhodobacteraceae > Lentibacter > Lentibacter algarum_A. The sequence goes on along the minus strand of NZ_JAHKQI010000005.1, from coordinate 136,740 downwards.
GTCCTCATCCCGTCCAAGGCCAAGTTCAATAATTCGAGCAAAGTCTTCAGCGGAAAGGGTTCTGACCGCTGCTTGCGCTCGCCCGGAAATCTTGCCTTGATCGTTCAGCAATCCGCTTTCGATGATTGAATTCTCATCTCGGAATGAAACTGGGTCGCCGAAGTCAAGATACGTTCCTGGCTCTATAACCGCCAAGAACATGTCTGGCTTCCTTGGATCTGGAATGATTTCCTGAACCTTGGCGACAGCAAAGTACCCTTTGGTCTCTTTGACTTTGCTTGGCTCCAGGTAGACGATTCAATCCCCTTCGCACTGCTGGGCACGTGAGAGGTATTGCTTTGGAAACTGATACCGCTCCGAGGGAATGTCGTCGTAGATCGAGTCGCTGCGATGTATGAAGATACCGAAGGCCATCGGATCACCCGCGTTGAAGACGTTCCAGTTTTCGATCGGCCGCGCGTAGGGTCAGTACCGCACCTGTCAAAAATGGAAGCGCCAAGCCAGCTGCGGCGATCGCAAAAATCAGGATGGCAGCAGAAACCGAGTATTCGGCAGACTGTTGTGCCAACGATAGTTGGCCCAAACCAATCAGGTAGAAGACGCTGGTTCCAAGGAAGATCATGTAAAGCGGCCCAAAGGGTTCGATCACCTCACGGCGGGTACGCTCCAAGACTGAGTGCCGCAACATGTTCCAGCGTTTGCTTACCTTGTTCACCAGATTACTCCCTTACCAACTCGATCCATGTGTGCACGTCGTCATCCGTCACTTCACGGCCTTCGACATGCGATTGATACCAACGGGCCACGATGGCCCCGCGCTTCTCGCTTTTGACTTTTATGCCCTCGTCGGTGAGGTGCTTATCCAGCGAGCTTTCGATGTGTTTGAGGGCATCGAAATCATGCCCAACCCGAATGGATTTGGTGCCGAGCAGTAGCCAGGCGACGTCAATATCGTAGCGGCTTTGCATCTTGACGAGGGCCTCGACCGGGACGCCGCGTTTGCCCTTTTCATAGCTGTGATAGGCACGATGTGACACGCCAATGGCTTCAGCCATAGCAGCCTGCGAGATGCCTATCTCATTGCGACAGATCGCTAGGCGAGCGCCAATCTCTGCAAACAATTCAGCATCATCTCGCACCATGCAAGTTTCCCAATTGACGAGTGCGCAATTTTGTATAAACATAGCACAAAATGACGCATATTTACGATTTGACCCATCTGACCACGTCAGAAGGTGCAGAACAAGCGATTCCATGCGTGTCGCCGATTCAACTTAAGCGGACAAGGACGACTGAAATGGCAGAGACCAACTATTCAGACAGCTCTCAGATCCTGGGGCTTGGTAAAACGCCCGCGCAGTGGGTCGAAGTTATGGCCGGGATGGGGATCGATATTTCGGAACGCACCTTGCGCGAGCGCGCCAATGAGACGGGCGCATTTTATCGCCTTGGGCGGACCATGCTCATCACGCCCGCGCAGATTGATACGATTTTTGAAGGAGGCCAGTCATGCCGCTCCAAATTTACAAGAGGGGCCGTGTCTACTGGGCCAAGGGGTGGATTGAATACAACGGCAGGCCAATCGCCGGCCCATACCGGCGAAGCACTAAGGCATCTACAGAAGAGGGCGCACAGGACTGGATAAACCATGAGACCGAACGGCAAATCCGCCGCTATGTCGTGGGCGACGAACCAAGCAAGACGTTCTCCGATGCCATTATGCTCTACAACGCGTCCCCCAAAGCGGCGAAGCAGTTGATCCCGATTGTCGAAGCAATCGGCGACCTGTCGCTAGGCGCGATTTCTGGTGCGCTATTGAAGAGCCTTGGGCCTAAGCTAAAACCCAAAGCGTCAACCGATACTTGGTGGCGCGAGATCGTGACGCCAGCGAGTGCGGTGATTAACAACGCACACGAACTGGAAGGCACGCCTCTGATCCGGGTGAAGCCCTATGACAAGTTTGAGCGGATCGCGCAGGACAAGCGTCGCGGGAAGAACAGCCGCGTCGAACGCAAGCCCGCCGACAAGGAATGGATCGAAGCCTTCTGCCGAGCCGCTGATCCGTACAACGCGGCACTGGTGCGGTTCATGTTCGAGACGGCAGCGTGGATCGACCAGGCTGTCTCGATTGAGCCTGACGATCTGCGACCTTTAGAGAACAAGGTCAGGGTGAAGGCGCAGAAAGGTCATCCGGAAAGCTGGATAACCGTCTCGCCTCAGATGATGAATGAGTTGCTGGCCCTGCCACCGAAGCGGCCCAAGAACCGCAAGACCGGCAAGTTCATGAAACCGCGCGTTTTTGGCTATGGCAGCTCCACCGGTTACAACACGCGCTGGAAGACGATCTGTAAACGCGCGGGCATTCCGTACCTGTCAGCGCATCCCGCCGGGCGGCATGGGTTCTTCACTGAGCTGGTCGTGCGCCAAGGCGTAGACCCGGTCACCGCAGCCAAGGCTGGCCGCTGGTCAGACCCAAATTTGCCCATGCGGATTTATGCCCACGCAGAGACGGATGAGGCCGACATCAGGGCCCGTTTTCGTACAAACCACGTACAGGATGAGGCTGTACAAACACCCAACAGTAAGAAATCACAAAAGGAATAGCGCCATGAACGCATCCCTCCTAAGGGGCAGGTTGCAGGTTCGAATCCTGCCGGGGTCGCCAGTTACATTCAACGTTTGCGCTCGAAGCGTTCGGCCCAGACTTGGCTTGTTGAATCGGCAAGCTTGGCTGTTGGAGGCGTGAGTTCTTCTGCAAGAGACCCGTCGAGCCCGAGCGCGTTTAACAACCGTGACACCTCAGCGACAGGGTCAGCTGCGAGCGCCTCGTAGGTTATCGCAACGGGTTGCAAGTTTTCCTGCGCAAGCCACTGCGCCCATTGCGCGTCATAAGCCTGCAATTCCCGTAGGTGTCGCTCGATTTCGGCTGCGTTATACTGTGGCTCACGAGGGGCCGAGAGGCGCTCAAGCTCACGCCCGTCAGCCGCGCGGTGCCACAGCCCCGTTTGCTCGGCCATTACCCGCGATATTGCCTGATCAAGTTTGTTCTCACGGGTGAGGTGAACATAGCAGGTCTTCCCAAAGGCGCTTTCAATGCGCTCGGCCTCTGTTTTTCCGGCGGGGAACATCCGCGACAATTGCTCTATAAAGTATGCAAAGCTACCGCGCTGCATCCTCAGCCCGAACATACCATTGGCACTGCTACCGCGTCTTTTCGCCGCCGAAACAATGGCCGTGAGCGCATCAAGTTCGGTTGCAAAGTCGCAAAGCTCAAGCCCGTAGTCCTCGGCCCACGCCTTGATCGAGGGTTCGTGAAAATGCGAGTCAGCTGCGCCGGCCACGCCGGTTGCTTCGAGCAGTTTGCATAACAAAGTGCTGCCGCTACGAGGCGTCGAGCAAATAACGTAAGCGTCGTAGCGGGCCCTCACACGCCCTCAACGACCTCTGATTTAAAATCACCGCGCAAAGCGCATTCCAGCAGTTCAAGGTCTTCGGAGCAGTCGGCATAGCGCGTGCTCATCTGCGGCGGAATGACAAAGGCATCGCCAGCCTGCAACGCGCGCGGCTCTTGGCCGTCGGCATGTAGCGTCATTTTTCCTTCCATCACAAATGTGAAATGTATGTCAGCATCGGTCCGTGTTGCGGGGGCCTCGCCGCCTTCAAACCGCACAACCTGAATACCAGCAACACCCTTAGTGCCCTGAGATATCCCCGTATCACGACAGCGAAAACCCGGCACGCGGAATGGCTGCCATGTCGCGCCTTCCTTGACGTGGTGCACAAAGGTCTGCCCCTGCCACTCGCGTGCAGGGTCGCCCACACCATTGGGCAGTGTAAAGTCGTGGTCGATCGTGGTGACATGATCCGCCGGAACACCGATCTCGATCACTTCGATATCAGGCGAGGCATGGCAGACGCGGTGGCGTATTTCTGGCGGCTGAATAACGCAGTCACCGGCCTCAAGACGCATCATATCGCCTTGGTCTTCATAGAGCACATCAACCCAGCCCTTGTAGCAAAAGATCAGCTGAAACCCGACAGTGTGATAATGCACCATGTCGGGCACATCACCGCCGCCGGGCACGCGAATGTGGCTGGCAATGATCGCACCGCCAAGCCTTGTGGGCAACAGGTCGCGGTAGTTCATACCCGCGCGTCCGATCACCCAAGGCGCGCTGTCCCGCAATCGGCGCACATCATACATATGCTCGGTTTTGGGCATCACCATTGGCGGGCTCAACTCGGCAATTTCAATGCGCGTCCCGTTCGGCGCCGTAAGCTCGCGCTGGCCCTCGGCAAAACCGTCCACATCGTCAGTGAGTATTCGCAACGTCCCCGCAGGTTCGCTCGCACCCTTCTCTATTCGCACCCGTAAGCCATGCCCCGACAGCACCGCAACACTCGGATCATCAGCTGGGAAAATCTCGTCAAGCCGCATCCCGAGCACTTTGGTGTAAAACGGCAAATCATTGCGTAGTTCATCTGTTGGCAACCGAACTTCGGCACGTATCTCACTCATGTTTTCAGCCTCCCTCGTGTCTTCTTAAAGCCGTCTCTCGCACGCAGCCTCTTCACGTAAGCGTCGATCTTGTCACTGTCGTAGTCAAACTTCGCACTCGCCGCCCAGTTAAGACAATGCACCAGCAGGAAATCGGGAATGGTCATCTTTTCACCCATCAAAAACGGGCCTTGCAGCTTATCTTCCATAAGCTTCACATTGCGTGCAAATTCCCAGCGCAACGAAGGCTTCACCTCGGGCACGCGCTGCTCTTCCGGCAACACAAAACTATGCCGTGACGCCGCCCAAAGCACGGCATCCAGCTCGTCCAATATCTGGTGGGTCAACGCATCCTGCCTGGCACGCTCGATGCTGCCTGCGGGGTAAGTAAACTGACCGTGTTTGTCGGCCAGATAAGTCACAATCGCCGCACTGTCGGTGATGGTATCATCGCCATCCTTGAACGACGGTATCTTCCCGCTCGGGTTCATTTCATACGCCTCAGGGCTGTGCGGGCCAACGTCGTGATGCACAAACTCAACCCCTAACTCGTCAAGCACCCAAAGCACCCGAAACGCGCGGCTCGCAACACCGCCAAAAACTTCATATGTCATGTCCATGTCCTCTTCGGGCCTACGAGACACCAAGAGAAACTAATGTTCAAGAGAGGGACGCAGGAATCTGGCAGTGCACCAATAGCCACTACGAGCCCAATTTGACCGATGCTGCACGGCGTGCGCATGTCAGGTTAAGGTGGACGCAACACTAGAAGAAACTTGAGTTTACAGTCTTCGTACCTTCCGAGAGCTTTTAACCTCACAAAACATGCGGAATAAATATGGCGACCAAACCGACGCTTTTAAGCAGCGAGTTTTATAGTCGCACAGGACAGGCCTCAGCTCATCCCTTGTCATGGCCAAAGACTGCGCCTGCACTTGATATTATTCAGCGGCTTGAGTGGTTTGATAACAGTTGCCAAATCGAGTGCACCAAAGTCCATCCAAGAAGGCTCCGCACGTTTCATGACCAAGCATACATTGATGCCGCATATACGGCCGAGGCAGAACAAAGCGTCTCGCCCCTTGTTCGCCAGAAGTATGGGCTCGGAACTGGTGACAATCCTGTTTTTCCAAAGGTCATTGAACGTGCGGCCACAGCGCGTAACGCGGTTGTTCGTCCAGCAGCTGCGCCAATCGACGTCAGACTGACCGCGTGATCCCGCCATCCACACGAATGTTTTGCCCCGTGATATAGGCCCCGCCGTCCGAGGCAAGAAACGCCACAACACTTGCGATCTCATTCAGCGAATTACCGTACCGGCCCATCGGGATCATGCTGCGGAACTCTCCTTTTTAGGTTTTCTTGGTATCATCAACGATGTTCATCGTGGCGACACCGCTATTGCCAAGTTCGACCGAGGCGAACGGCCCGCCGTGGCACATATTGCCGGGGTCTTGGCTGTCCATCGGCTCGGTTTCAGCCAGAATGGCCTCGGCAAATTGTTCGGCATTGTCGGTGGGGCGATAGCCCAAGAAGCTGGCTTTGGCGTTATCGACAGGCACGCGGTCATTGTTCGACACGCCGTAAACAACCGAGAAACCGGTTGTTGGTGTCTCGATACACCGCTGCGTCAACTGGATCAGATCGTCATACGACAACCACGACCCGAGGGCGCGCGCGTTGGTCACTTGGGCGCAGGATAGAATGCGCATGTGCACACTTTCCAAGCCCCTTTTGTCCCAATACATCGAGCCTAAGTCTTCGGCAAAACACTTGGCCAAGCCATAGAACGTATCGGGGCGGTGACGCACATCAGTGCCGATAAACTCGTTCTTCGGGTGCATGCCGACTGCGTGAATGGAGCTGCCGTACACCACCCGCTTGAGGCCATGCTGATACGCTGCTTCCCAAATGTTGTAGGCCCCAACGAAGTTCGGCCCGAGCAGTTTTTCAAACGGGCCTTCATCGGCATAGGCACCCATGTGGACGACCATATCCGCGCCTTCCAGAACGCGCATCATGTCATCAAGGCTTGCAAGATCACCCTTGGCATAGGTTTCGCCGTCATAAAGCGCACCAATATTGTCAACGATGTCGGTCGAGACGAGCTCATCGCACATCTTTGACATAGGCTCGCGCAGATACGAGCCAAGGCGGCCAGCGGCACCGGTCAGAACAAGTTTTTTCATATGATCAGGTCTTTCATTTTAAGTTTCGCAACAGACGTCGCAATACGGTCCATCGCTTGTCCCAGGACATTCATAGAGGCGGCAGTTGAAATGCGGAAAAAAGGTGAAAGTTCGTAGGCGCTTCCCGGCACGGCGGCGATACCTGCGTCTTTGAGGATATATGCGGTGACCTCTGCATCATCGCGCAACCTGTCACCATCAGCGGTTTCAGCCCCGATCAGCGCGGCACAACCGATCAGCCCGTAAAACGCGCCACCGGGCGGATCAAGCGTCAGCCCTTCAATCTGCGCGATGCGCTCGACTACCAGATTGCGCCGCTCCTCAAACGCTGCACAAAAACGGCGCACGTCATCTTGTGGCCCGTTCAACGCAGCAGCGGCAGCAGCTTGTGCGATGGAGCAGGCACCGGAGCAAATCTGGCTTTGCACCTTAGTCATTGCAGCAATCAGGGGTTTTGGCCCAGCGCCATAGCCGATGCGCCAGCCCGTCATGGCATAGGCCTTGGACACCCCGTTAACCGTCAGCGTTCGGTCTTTTAATGCAGGGTTCGCGGCGGCAAAGGAAAGGAATGTGCGGCCATCAAACAGGATGTGCTCGTAAATCTCGTCTGACAGGATCAGCACATTTGGGTGTTGCTCAAGCACCTTGCCCAAGTCGCGTAGGTCTTCGTCGGAATAGACCGCTCCTGCTGGGTTTGACGGCAGGTTCAGCATAATCCAGCGGGTCTTGGGTGTGATCGCCGCATCAAGCTGTTCAGGCGTCAGACGAAACCCATTTTCCGCAGGGCATTCAAGCGCTACGGCCTTGCCACCAAGGATCAGCACAATATCTTTGTATTGGCCAAAATACGGGGCGCACATCAGCACTTCGTCCCCGTCTTCCAATGTCGCCATCATCGCGTTGAACAACACTTGCTTGGCCCCGTTGGAGACAATAACTTCGTCCACGCCGTAGCTGAGAGCGTTCTCCCGCGCGAGCTTGTCGACGACCGCTTGGCGCATCTCTAGCGTGCCATTGGTCGGCGGATACCGGGTTTCACCCCGCAAAGCCGCCTGGTGCGCCGCCTCGACGATATGGGCGGGCGTGTCGAAATCTGGCTCGCCAAGGCCAAGGTCAATCACATCCTCGCCACGCGTCTTCGCCTCTTTTGCAGCTTGGCTAACCCAAGCAGAAGCAGAGGGTTTAACTGGATCAAGGCGGGAGGATGCGAACTTCACGACAAACCACCTTTGACTGTAGCCAGCAAGTTATCGGATGCCTTTGCCAAAAGGCTCGCATCGGTGCCGCAGGCAACAAAAGTGAAACCCTCATTGAGCAATTCGGTGGCAAATGCGGGATCAAGCACAAGTGTTCCGACAGGAACACCCTTCGCAATCAACTTTTGAGCTGCCGGTTTGATCAGCGCCCAAACCTCGGGGTCCATCGGTTTGCCCACTTTGCCAATGTCCGCTGCGATATCGCCGGGGCCGAAGAAGATACCGTTGATCCCATCCAGCTCTGCGATCTCTTCGGCCTGTTCAACTGCGAGGCGGGTTTCCAGTTGCAACAATACAGTTGTCTCCTCCTCAACCCGTGCAACATAATCCGTGATACGCCCGAATTTCGTTGCCCGCGTCGCCCCCGATACGCCGCGCACGCCGTGTGGCGGATAGCGTGTTGCGGCGACGGCTTTTTCGGCCTCTTCTACCGATTGGATCATCGGAAACAAGAGACCCGGCGCGCCCAGATCAAGCAGGCGTTTTACCGCAACCGTATCGTTCCATTCGACCCGCACAATTGCGGTCGTATCGCTGGCGGCAAAGGCCTGCATCTGCCCGAGAACGCTGAAGTAATCGTTCGGGCTGTGCTCCATATCAATCAGCGCCCAGTCGTATCCCGCGTGGGCTGTGACTTCGGCCACAAAGTTGCTGCACAGGCTGATCCAGAGGCCGATCTGTTTGTCACCGGCGGCAAGCGCTTTGGTGAAGCGGTTTGGTGCAAGCTTCATCAAATAATCGCCTTCTCAACAATCTTGCGGCCCGCAGGGATGCGGTCAAAGTGAAACTGCGTCATGTCGAGCGTTTTGTAGGCGCCATGCACCATAATCTCGGCCGTGCCACGCCCCATGGCAGGGGATTGTTGCAAACCGTGGCCGGAGAAGCCGTTGAGGAAGAAGAAATTCTCAACCTCCATATGCGGCCCCAGAATGGCGTTATGGTCAAAGGTGTTCATCGCATAATGACCGCCCCATTCGGACTGCACCTTTATCGCCTCAAACTGCGGGATGCGCGTGGCAAGAATCGGCCAGACGTGGTTTTCCCACATGCTATGGTCCATGGCGAAGTCGTCATAATCTACTGCAGGGTCGATATCGGAATGCGCGCCACATTGATATGTGCCACCACCGTTTTCGCGCACGTGGATGCCGGAAGGATCAATCGTCAACGGCAGATCGCGGTCCAGCGGTTTCGCCGCCGAGAAGATCCAGGAATACCGCTTACGGGGTTCGACGGGCACGTCGATGCCCGCCATTTGCGCTGTGCGCGCAGCGCGGGGGCCGGATGCGTTTAACACCTGCCCGCAGGCGATGACCTCACCCGATTTGAGCGTGACGCTTTCAACCCGTGTGCCGGCGGCGTTCTTGGTGATCGCGACAACTTCGTTCTCGACATATTCCACGCCGCGTTCCCTTGCGGATTTGCGCCACCAGTCAAACACGGCTGTGGCATCCCAAAGGCCTTCGTCCACAAGGTTGATCGAGCCCAGAACGATGTCATCGACGTTGTAAAACGGATAGGCCGCTTTGATCTGATCCGGCGTCATCAATTGCGTCGCCGCACCCGCGGCCAGCTGCACCTGCTGGCTTTCGCGCAGCACATCGGCAAAGGCGTCATTATCGGCCAGATACATATACCCGAACGACCGGATCGACAGCTCTGGCACGCGATCATCGTTGCCCATATACCGCGGCAGGTTTTTAACGAAATCAGCCGCGAACTGGCTGATCCGCACATTCAACTCACCGGAAAACTGCTGCCGCATGCATGAGTTGGTATGCATGGTCGAAGTGTTCTCGTAACTCAGATCACGGTCAACAACCAAAACCGTGCCGTCGAAATCCTTGTCATCGGACAAGAACCAAGCGGCAGAAGCCCCCATGATGGCCCCCCCGATGATCACGACATCATAAGATGTGTTCTTGGGTGCTTTGGTTTTCACATCATATCTCCCTTTGCGACGGCAGCTTGAACCTCTGCGATATCCGAGGCAGATAAGTTATAATCCCTGGCGGCAGTTTCGGCCGAGATATACCCCCGCGCCAGATCGCGTTTAACCAGATCAACCGAGCGCTCTGAGGGATCGCCGTAGCCAGCTCCACCCGGGAATGCCATGACGACGCGCCGCCCGTGCGGCACAAATTGCTTGCCCTTGCCGCTCATGGCGCTGCCGTCGTCTTGTGCAATCGTTGTGGGCGCACCTGCCTGACCACCACGTCGGCCACGGGCAGGATGATCGACGCGATCAAACATAGCCTGGATGTCGAACTCGTGGCCCTCTTGCGCGCCGACTTCCATGTATTGGCCAAGTCCGCCGCGCGTCTTGCCCGCGCCGCCTGAGTCTGGCCGCAACTCCTTGCGCCAGATGATCACCGGGCCTGCATGCTCCGTGGCCTCGATCGGCATGGTCATCACACCAGACGGGAAGGCCGTTGCGTTCAGCCCGTCATGTTCAGGCCGCGCGCCGGAGCCGCCGGAGTTGAACGTCAGCACCTCAGACCGCCGCGCAGTTGCAGGGGCCGCTGCGTCGGTACGGGGGCGCAATGACACTTGGAAGTTGCACAGGCAGCCAGCGCCTTCAGCAGGGACCAAGCCCGGCACGATCTTGTCGAAGGCGTTAAACACGGCGTCTGGCACAAAGTGACCCACGATATGGCGCAGGGCCACGGGTGCAGGGTGCAACGCGTTGACGATTGAATTCTCGGGCGCTGTAATCTCGAACGGCGCGAGGCTGGCCGCGTTGTTCGGAATTTCCGGCGCGATGGCGACTTTCAAAGCGTAGCAAGCATAGGCTTTGGCGTAGACCAGCGGGCAGTTGATCCCCTTTTTGTCGAGGCCGGATGAGCCTGTGAAATCCGAGACAATCCTGTCGCCTTCTACGCTAACCTTCACCTTCAGGGTAATGGGGCGGTCAAAGCCGTCCATCGTCATCTCACCTTGTGCGGATTGTTGCGGTAGGGCCGCGATCCGTTCAAGGGTCGCGCGGCGCGAGTTTTCAAGGATGAAATCTGCGATGCCGTTCAGATCGTCGAGGCTAAACTCGGCCATCATTTCGATCAGACGGCGGTGTCCGATCTCGTTGCAGGTGGCCAATGCGTAGATGTCGCCGATCAATTGATCCGGTTCACGTACGTTGCCACGAATGATGCGGGTGAGGGTTTCATCGACCTTGCCTTTGTTGGCGAACTTCATGATCGGGATATAAAGACCCTCTTCGTAAATCGAATGGGCGTCTGCCCCGAACCCGCGTCCGCCAATGTCGACGATATGGGCTGTACAGGCAAAGAACCCGACGTGCTCGCCCTTATGAAAAGACGGTGTGACCATGGTGATGTCGTGTAGGTGGCCGGTGCCTTCCCATGGGTCGTTGGTGATGTAGATATCGCCGTCCTGGATGTTTTCGCGCCCGATGCGACGGATGAAATGCGCAACGGCGTCGGCCATTGCGTTGACATGCCCCGGCGTGCCTGTGACGGCTTGTGCCAGCATTTGACCATCGACGTCATAAACCCCTGCCGAGAGGTCACCGGCTTCGCGCACGGATGTTGAAAACGCCGTGCGCACGAGCGCTTGAGCTTGCTCCTCAACCACAGAGATCAAACGGTTCCACATGACTTGATAGGCGACTTTGGAATGTTGGGTCATTGCGCTGATCCTTTCAATACGATGTCGATACAACCATCAGGCTGGCGGATCGCATCCCGACTGGCGGGGACGATAATTGTGGTTTCATCCTCGACCACGGCTGCAGGGCCTGCGGCGCGTTGGCCTTCGATCATGTCAAACCTGTTTACGATATTCGACTGTAAAAACTGTCCTGAGGCGGCATCGAAAAGCTGACGTGCGCCTATGGCAACTGCCGCCCTCGCCCCGTCTGTTTCGTCCATTCGCGCAACCTTTTCAGGGGGCGTGGTCGCGTTCACGGACCAAACCGTGATCTCGATATCCATGCCCTCAACCGGACGGCCAAACAGCTTGGAATAGTCCTCGATAAAGCGCGCTTCAAATGTCGCAACATCAGGGTTCATCGCCTGCTCTTCGGTCAGCTCGATGGGGATTTCCCAACCTTGGCCCGAATACCGCATGTAGACTTTGAATTCCGACAGGATCGGGCTGACCTCATCACAGGTGCGGACAAATCCGGTGGCCTCGGCTTTCAGATCGGTGAGCAGTGATTTGATACGATCGCCGTCAAAATCACTGAGCTTCATGTAAACCGAGCGGTTCGCCTCAAAGCTAAACGGTGCGCGTAGGAAGCCGATGGCCGAGCCAACGCCCGCACCCTCCGGCACCAGCAAACGCTCGACACCCAGCTTTTCACACAGACGGCCAGCATGCAAAGGGGCCGCCCCGCCGAAGGCGATCATGGTGTAGTCCGACAGGTCTTCACCGTTTTCGACTGCATGAACACGAGCTGCATTGGCCATGTTTTCGTCAACCACTTCGGCCAGGCCAAAGGCGGCTTCAACGGCGTCCATATCAAGTGTGTTGCCAACATGGTTGGACAACGCCGATTTCGACGCTTCAGGGTGCAGTTTTATTGACCCACCTGCGAAATTTTCCGGGTCGAGCTTGCCGAGCACAAGGTCTGCATCCGTAACCGCGGGGCGCGTCCCATCCCGCCCATAACAGGCAGGGCCGGGTTCAGAGCCTGCGCTTTCCGGCCCGACGCGGATCTGACGCATCGCATCCACATGTGCAAGCGACCCGCCACCAGCGCCAATCTCAACCATGTCAATCACCGGGATCGATATCGGCATGCCCGAGCCTTTTTTGAAACGGTAGGTGCGGGCAACTTCAAACACACGGCTCGTCTTGGGGGTTTGGTTCTTGATCAAGCAAATTTTTGCAGTGGTGCCGCCCATGTCAAAAGAGAGCACTTTGTCCAACCCATAACGCGCGGCGATATGGGCTGCGAACACAGCACCACCAGCAGGGCCGGACTCAACCAAGCGCACAGGGAAATCAGCAGCGTTCTGGATAGAAATAATCCCGCCGCCAGAGTGCATCAGGAAGATACGGCACGCCACGCCTTCAGCCTTAAGGCGGTCCTCAAGGCGGCCCAGGTATGACGCCATCAGCGGCTTGATATAGGCGTTGGCGACGACGGTGTTGAACCGTTCATATTCGCGCATCTGCGGGCTCACCTCAGACGAGATCGACACAGCCACATCAGGCAGCTTTTCGGTCAGAACCTCGCGCACCAATTCTTCGTGGGCGGGGTTGAGGTAGGAGTGGATCAAGCCCACGGCGACACTCTCGAACCCGCCTTTGGCGATTTGGTCAACGACGGCCTCGACCTCGGCACGGTCGATATCGATCAATACCGCGCCATTGGCATCAACGCGGCCACCAACCGTAAACCGCATCTGACGCGGCAGCAGCGGATCAGGCAGGTTTAGGTTCAGATCATATTGCTCAAACCGCGACTCTGTGCGCATCTCAATGACATCGCGAAACCCTTCTGTCGTGATCAACGCGGTTTTGGCACCGCGCCGCTCAATGAGCGCGTTGGTGGCCAGCGTGGTTCCATGAATGATCTGGTCAATCTGGCTTGGGTCAATGCCCGCCTTGGCACAAACCTGATGCATACCATCGATGATTGCGTTCTCGGGGGCTGCGTAGGTTGTCAGAACCTTGGTTGAAAATGATTGCCCATCACTTTCCAGTACAACGTCCGTGAAGGTACCGCCGATATCGACGCCGAGGCGGTTGGATGTCGTTGCCATCTTGGGCTCCTGCTAGTTGTTACACATGCAGGTGACCTGAAACACTTCGAATAATCAAATTGATTAATTTAATCACCCTGATCACTTTTTGTAATCTACGGGAGGTGCATCGCTGTCTTTGCTATTCGCGAGGCCTTTTCAACATAAAGAGCAGACCGCGCCGGGGCGTAGCGCGCAAAGAACGACAAAGGATCAGGGAGCCAATCGGCGTCAATTTTATGCAGCTCACCCGCTAGAATTTCGCCTTGGACCAGCCGTTCTGGCAAAAGTGCCACCCCAAGACTTTCAAGCACCATGGGAACGCAAGCAGACAAAGCGCTGCAATGCACAATCCGCTCGCGGCGCAAACCCTGCACCGTCGCTATCTCATGAAGTGCTGCGCAAGCCTGAGTATGCTTGGCGTGCGTCAACACGGTAAGATCAAACAACTCCGATAAGGACGGCTTGGCGCTGATTTCGTGAACAATGTGTGGATGTCCAACCCAGCAATAAGGTTCTTGTCCCAAAGGCTCGCTCGCAAAAGCCTTCGATTTGAACGGCCCTGTTTGCAGTGCAAGATCAAGCTGCCCCTCCATCAATCGGGCGTCAATCGCCGTCGACAGATCGACCTCCAACTGTATGCGTAGTTTGGGATAGGCGTCTTTCATCAAGCGCAAGAAGGACTGGAGCCACGTGCAGGCCACAAGCTCTGTGACGCCTAGCCTTAGGGTCTCCTCGATCAATTCCTGCCTGCCTGCTTCTTCAATAAGCGCTTCTCCGGCCCAAAGAACCTCGCGCGCTTTCTGGAGCAGCTTTTCACCATCGGCGGTCAAACGAACCGATCCTGCATCCCGTATCAACAAGGTGACATTTAGCGCAGCCTCAAGCGCCGTGATCCGTGCCGAGATATTGGGTTGCGTTGTCCCGAGGGCCGAGGCCGCTGCGCGAAATGTTCCGCTATCAACCACGAAGGCGAAGGCTTCAAGCTGCTTAAGGGTGATTTGGCTTTTAATCATTTTTACCTCAGCTATAGCCGCGCCAGCACAAGGCGGCTTTGTCCCGCATAGCAGACTTGCTCACTCCAGAAACGGCTTTCAAGCCAACGCCTACCGCCGCCCTAGGGCTGCGAGCCTGATCAGCGCGCGCTCAACCAGTGCCATTTGCGGTGCGGTCTGCCCAGCGCTGCGCAGTTGTAAGTCGGTGTCGACAAGCACAGCAAGCGCGTCTTCCAGACGGCGCATGTCCCACGCCTGAGCTTGCTTTAGCATCCTGTCACGGCGCGGGCCGAACACCGGAGGGCGCAGGCGTGATATCCCCTGAGCCGCACCACCTGCATCGCTCTTGGCTGCAAACAGCGCCTTGAAGTGACGCGTTGCGCCGATGCACAGGCCAACAGGCTGCACGCCCTGCGCCTTGAGCTTCGTTAACAACGGGCCGATCTCGCCCATCTTCGCCTCGGCAACCACGTTCAGCACGTCGTCCAACGCGGCCTCGGTGCTGGCCGGAGCACAGGCTTCAATGTCGGCACTGCTCACCTCGGAACCATCGCCCAGCTTATAGAGCGAGAGCTTCTCTACCGTCTGGCGCAAATCGCCCGGCCCCAGCTCGCGGCTCAAAGCCACCAAATCGGTCATCGCATCGTTGGAGAAACTGCCAAGTCCACCTTCCCGCAACATGCCTTCGATCTCGTCGCGGCTCGGTGGGTCATCATAGAGACCGACAGCATAAGCATTGCGATGCCCCTCAAAGGCCTTGCGAATTTTGGATGTTGCCTTGAGTTGCCCAGCAGTGACAATAATCTGCGCATCGCCCTCGGCCCAGTCTTCCAGAGCAGCAAGAATGGCAGGCGCGGAATTGTCATTTGCATCTTCAACAAAAGCAACCCGCGGGCCGGGAAAGAAGCTAACCGCCTTCACTGCGTCCAAAAGCTTGGCCGGGTCTTTGCGCAACTCACCCGCTGGCATCCGCGAAAGGCGCATTTCCTCGTCGCCCTTTGGGCCGATCAGTGCCTTAATGACTTCCTGCCGCTTGAGCGCAACGCGCATCCCGTCAGCACCATAAATCAGCAAACCAGTGCGCGCCGCGTCTGGCTTTTTAAAATAGCCGTTCGCCTCGCGCGCACTCAGCTTCATGTCGCGGCGCTCAAATCAGCGAGCGTCAATCGTGTGATGATCTTGTCACCCAAGATCACCATCAGCCGCTCGTTCGCATCACGGCTCGCAGCTTGTGTCGCGGCTGTCGTGCCTGTGGTTGAGTAGCCGGTGAAGCTCTCGACAGTTCCGGTTGTCACCACTTCACCGCTTGCCAAATCGCGCAGCGCATAGGTTGCTTTGCCCAGCAGGTTAAACCGTGTTGCAACGTTCTCGGCGGTGATCGCCATGCGCTCCTCGTTAAGCTGAATAGCGATAGACAACCCAAAACGCGGCCCCGTAGGTTGACCAAGGCGCTCTTCAAGATGCCGCACCAACAAGTAGCCCTCGCGGTCACGGGGGGCGTCAACCTCAACCGCGTTGAGCAGTGCGCGCGCCTCGCCTTGCGGGCCGTAGACAGGCGTAAACCCGCAAGCCGACAAGCCAGCAAGCGCCACAGCGCCAAGCACAAACGTTCTTCTATTCAAGCGCATCTAATTATCTCCTCGGCAGAAAACGAATTCGATGCGCGTACAACGCCTATCTGTTTCGCTGCGTTTCGCGAAGCATACTGTGTTAGTGTTTTCGCGAAACGCTTTAAGCAACGACATTCACAATCCGCCCCGGCACGACAATAACCTTCTTAGGTGCATTGCCGTCAAGCGCGCGCATCACGCCCTCTTCGGCAAGTGCGAGTTTTTCAACCTCGGCCTTGTCCATATCCTTCGGAACAGTGATCTCACCGCGCCGCTTGCCGTTGACTTGCACAGGCAGCGTGACGTTGTCTTCAACCAACATCGCCGCGTCAGCGACAGGCCAAGGCGCAAGCGTGCAAAGCCCTTCACCGCCGAGCATCTCCCAGACAGCCTCTGCGAGGTGCGGTGTCATCGGGCTCATAAGCTGCGCCAAGGTTTTCGCCGCCTCGCGCTTGGCCGCGCCGCTGGCTTTTGACTTCGCGACAGTGTTGGTGAAGCCATACAGTTTCGCAATCGCGGCGTTGAAGCCAAAGCTCTCAACACCCATGGTCACATCATGCACAGCCTTATGCGTTTCACGCAGCAGTTGCTCGTCTGCCTCGGGCGAGCCTTTGGCATCTGCGTCAAGCTCGCTCGCAATCCGGTAAACACGGCTCAGGTGCTTGTGCGAGGCTTCCGCCCCCGCCGCTGTCCACTCGACATCACGCTCGGGCGGGCTGTCAGACAGCACAAACCAACGCGCCGTGTCAGCGCCAAACGCCTCAATAATGTGCAGCGGGTTGACCACGTTGTTCTTTGACTTTGACATCTTGGCAGAGGGGATAACCTCAACCTCGCGCCCGTCGCTCAGCACAGCCTTGTCACCCTTCAGCTCAACTTCCTCAGGGTAGTGATAGACAGGCCGCCCGTCAGCGCCCTCGGTCTTAAAGATCGCATGTGTCACCATGCCTTGCGTGAACAGCGCATCAAACGGCTCTTTGGCGCTTTCCGGCAGGTGCCCGCAAATGTTCATCGCCCGTGCAAAGAAGCGCGCGTAAAGCAGGTGCAAAATCGCGTGCTCAACACCGCCGATATACTGGTCAACATTCATCCAGTATTCAGCATCAGCCGCCTCTGTCGGCGTCTTGGCACGCGGCGCAGTGAAGCGGGCAAAATACCACGAGCTGTCAACGAACGTGTCCATCGTGTCTGTCTCGCGCTTGGCAGGTTTGCCGCAAGCAGGGCAAGCACAGTCACGCCACGTCGGGTGCCGGTCAAGCGGGTTGCCGGGCTGATCAAAGCTCACATCATCGGGCAGCTCAACAGGCAGGTTTTCTTTCTTCTCGGGCACCACACCGCAAGCGTCACAATGCACCACAGGAATAGGGCAGCCCCAGTAACGTTGCCTAGAGAGCCCCCAGTCGCGCAGGCGGAACTTGGTCACACCCTCGCCCCAGCCCTCGGCCTCGGCCTTATCAATCGTGATGTTGATAGCCTCTTCGCCCGTCGCAACATCAAGCCCCGCAAAGTGATCAACCCAGCGCACCTTCTCTGTCTTGGCGGGCACGAAGGCTTCCTTGGAAACCGGCGTGTCATTGTCCAAAGCAAAGAACGTGTCGATCACCGGCAAGTCATACTTGCGGCAAAAATCAAGGTCGCGTTGGTCGTGCGCCGGGCAAGCAAAAATCGCGCCCGTGCCGTAATCCATCAAGATAAAGTTGGCGATCCAGACAGGCAGCTCTTCGCCCGTCAGCGGGTGCTTCACTTTTATGCCTGTGTCAAAGCCAAGCTTCTCAGCGGTTTCAATCGCCTCTTCTGTGGTGCCGCCTGCGCGGGCCTCGGCCAAGAAAGCATCAACCGCCGCATCGCCCTCCATCGCCTTCGCAATAGGGTGATCGGGCGAAATGCCGACAAACGAAGCGCCATTGAGAGTGTCGGGCCGCGTGGTGTAAACCGAAATCGCCTCACCGCCATCAACCCGCTCAAAAGCAAACTGCAAACCGCGGCTCTTGCCGATCCAGTTCGCCTGCATCAGCTTCACTTTGGCAGGCCAGTTATCAAGCCCGTCAAGCGCCTCAAGCAGTTCATCTGCCATGTCTGATATCTTGAAGAACCACTGTGTCAGCTCTTTACGCTCCACAAGCGCACCCGAGCGCCAGCCGCGCCCGCCTTCAACCTGCTCGTTGGCCAGCACAGTCATGTCAACCGGATCCCAGTTCACCACAGCATTCTTGCGGTACACCAAGCCCTCTTGCAGGAAGTCGAGGAACAGCGACTGCTGCTGCCCGTAATATTCGGGGTCACACGTGGCAAACATCCGCGACCAGTCAAGCGAGAGGCCCAAAGGCTTCATCTGCTCAACCATCTGGTCGATGTTGTCATATGTCCACGTCTTCGGGTGCCCGCCAATCGCCATAGCAGCGTTCTCGGCTGGCATGCCAAAAGCGTCAAAGCCCATAGGGTGCAGCACATTGTGCCCCGTGCTCAGCTTATATCGCGCAATCACATCGCCCATCGTGTAGTTGCGCACATGGCCCATGTGCAGCTTGCCCGACGGGTAGGGAAACATCTCAAGCACATAATACTTAGGGCGGCTCGGGTCGCGCTCGGCCTTAAAGACCTCTGCTTTGTCCCATGCTTCTTGCCATCTGGCTTCAATTTCGGCGGCGCTATATCGGCTCATGCGTGTCTCTCGGTGTATTTGTGTCAGGCGCAGCTAATAAAGTGTTTTGCCTTCAGGTTAAATCGCCAATTCTCGCAGGCGCCAACACCACGTCTAAAAGCTGCCCAAAAGTCAGCCGCACTGCCGCCCAGAAAAACAGCAGATGATCAATTTTCAACCAACTCCAAGAAACCCCTCAACATTTTGTGCGCTTGCAGCATTTTCTTCTTGAAGTCACGCCGCAATGCGGCAAATTGATTACACATAAAGGCATTTCTCTTCTCCTCCCTTTTGGGAAATGCCTGATAACAAAGCCAAAAGCACTACACCTCCTCCCGTAGTGCTCACGGTATAAGTAGTCCAACAGACAGTGGCCGGGTTGCTCTCAACCCGGCCACAACTGTCATGTCCTCCGGCTTTTCATCCGATCACAACACGCACAGCAAACCCGCAACAAAATTTACCTGTTGTCGCCGTTCTCGTGCCATAGTCTTGCGTAAAAAGAGCACAAACAACTCGAGCATGCTTACATGAAGATCCTATTCATCCATCAAAACTTCCCCGGTCAGTTCAAACACCTGGCGCCTGCGCTGGCCAAGCTCGGGCACCAGACCGTCGCGCTCACCCTGCGTGTGGACAAACCGACAAACTGGAACGGCGTTCGGGTGCTGCCCTACAAGCTCAAAGCGCGGCAGGGCCAGAACGTGCACCCTTGGCTGATAGATTTTGACACCAAACTCACCCGCGCCGAAGCCTGTTACCACGAGGCCGTCAAACTCCGCGAGGCAGGGTTTACCCCTGATATCATCATCGCCCACCACGGCTGGGGTGAGTCGCTGTTTTTGAAAGACGTGTGGCCCAACGCCAAACTCGGGCTCTACTGTGAGCTCTATCATCAGGCCGACTACCCGCACACCGGCTTTGACCCCGAGTTCCAGCCAGTGATCAAACCCGTCGAAGCCCTGCGCCTGCGGATGAAGAACCTCAACAACCACGAGCATTTTGACATCGCTGATGCTGGTATCAGCCCGACACACTTTCAGGCCGACACCTTCCCGGCCGAGTTTCGTGACAAGATAACTGTCTGCCACGACGGCATCCACACCGACGTGCTGACACCCGATGAAAACGCCAGCCTAACGCTGGAAACCGGTGAGACACTCACCCGCGATGACGAGTTGATCACCTTCGTGAACCGCAACCTCGAGCCATACCGCGGCTATCACATCTTCATGCGCGCCCTGCCACGGCTGCTCAAAGAGCGGCCCAACGCCAAGGTGCTGATCGTCGGCGGTGATGATGTCAGCTATGGCGCACGCCCCGCCAAAGGGCTCACATGGAAGCAGATATTCATCGACGAGGTGCGCGGCAGTATCCCGACCAAAGACTGGCAGCGCGTGCATTTCCTCGGCCGTATCCCCTATGACAAGTTCCAAAGCCTGCTCAAAGTCAGCCGCGTGCATGTCTACCTGACATACCCCTTCGTGCTGAGTTGGTCACTGTTTGAAACCATGAGCGTTGAGGGCGCGATCGTCGCCAGCAAAACAGCGCCGGTCGAAGAGGCTATCCAACATGGCGTTAACGGGCGGCTGGTTGATTTCTTTGATAAGGACGCACTGGTCGAAGAAACCTGCCGCCTGCTTGACGCACCCGAAGAGCGCGCCGAACTCGGCCGCGCGGCCCGCAAACTGATCGTCGAAAACTACGACCTCGCCAGCACATGCCTGCCCAAACAGCTTGAGTGGGTTAATGCTTTGGCGTGAAAGCCTAAAGCCTGCCGTCTGCAATCCGCATTTGGCGCGCGCGGTTGAGGATAGCGTCTTCAACGGCACGTTGTGTGCCAGCCGCAACCGATCCGCCGCGTGACGAGAGCGCAACATTGAGCGAACGTGCGTCAAGCGCCGGATCGTCGATATAAACTGTCGCACGGTAAGAGCGTCCGCCGCCGGGAGGCGTGCCATAGCCAAACACGATAACACCTGTGAACGGATCAACCGACTGCACCGGCATAAAGCTGAGCACATCAAGCGAAGCGGCCCAAAGGTAGCGGTTTACCTGAACTTTTGCTTCGGTGTTCTGGCGTTTGAACGCGTCCCATATCGACTGACCGTCGCCTGTCTCGGCACTTGGGGGCAATCTGCGCGGTGTCGATGATGTCGCTGGGTCGGCGTCTTGTGTTGCCGCTGGCCCGATACGGCCAAGCGAAGAGCCGCGTCCACCGCAGGCTGCCACTGACGAGATCAGAGTAAGAAGGGCTACAGACTTGATAACACGGCTAAGCATAGGTGAGTTCCGCTCGTTTATTTGCATGTCTGTCCTACCCAAGCACATGGCTCGGGGCAAGCCTTTATGGAGGGTGCCTATATATAAGGAGCATTTTAGCCAAATTTGAGGTGTCACATCACTGTGGCAGGGATGCACCATTTTCGCCAGCAATACAGTAGGGTCATTCAGCATGCTTGCAATGAACACCCGTTTGGAGCGAAACACTGTTCATACCCACTGCGGATTCCCCGTTTTGGGCAACTGACATGAAACTCGAGGGAATAATCATGAAAAAGATTCTTTTCGCTACGACAGCTCTCGTTGCAACAGCTTCTGTTGCTGCAGCTGACGTATCATTCAGCGGCTACGGCCGTTTCGGTATCCGTTATGACGGCGCGACAGGCGACACAGACCTGACACACCGTCTGCGTATCCAAATCGACGCAACAGCAGAATCAGACGCTGGCGTTACATTCGGTGCACGCGTTCGCATCCAGCAAGACCGCGGTCACGCGCTTCTGGGCCAGCAAGGCATCAACGGCGCACGCTTCTTCGCACGCTCAGGCGGCCTTGAAGTTGGCGTTGGTAACATCTTCGGCGCACTCGAGTGGATGCCCGGCCAATACCCAATCGACCTCGGCCTCACAGGCCTTGGCTATGAGTACGTAGCATACGCCTTCGGCGGTGACGCATACTCATCAAACGGTCCTGGCGCACACGGCTCAAACGGCATCGAAGTGATGTACTCAGCTGGTGACTTCTCAGCACACATCTCTGCTTCAGACACGAACGACCGTATCGCCGCATTTGGTGCGTACACGTTCTCAGGCTGGACAGTTGCTCTTGGTGTTCAAGACTCATCACTCGCAACTGACACTGAGTGGACAGCGACTGTTGGCGGCAACATCGGCCCAGCAACTGTTGGCCTCGCATACGCCGACAACGGCACAGCCGGCGACCGTCTCGTTCTGTCAGCTCGTTTTGACGTAGGCGCAGCAACAAACGTTGAAGCATACTACGCTGATGACTCAGCTGCTGGCGAAAGCTACGGTATCGACTTCAACCACGACCTCGGTGGCGGCACATCGCTCCGCGGTGGTATCGTTCAGACCTACGCTGGCGATACAAACGCTGACTTCGGTGTTCGCTTCAACTTCTAAGCTTTAGAAGAAGAACGAGTATTAAGTTTAGGGCAGGCCTCGCGCCTGCCCTTTTCTTTTGTGAGCCGCTCCTGTTATCTGAAACAGAACAACGGAGCTTTCGCACATGTCCCTTTCAGAAATCACCGCACGTATCGCCAAGGCCGAAGCCTCCGCAGGCCGCCCCGCTGGCAGCACAAAGCTGATCGCCGTGTCAAAAGTGCAGCCCGACGAACGTGTTGAAGCCGTGCTTCAGGAGGGCCACCGCCTTTTTGGCGAAAACCGCGTGCAAGAAGCCGCCGGAAAGTGGCCTGCCTTCGTTGACACCTACCCCGACGCAAAAGTGCACCTCCTCGGCCCCTTGCAAACCAACAAAGCCCGACAGGCCTTTGAGCTGTTTGAAGCCATTCACTCGCTTGATCGCCCAAAACTCGCCAAGGCCTTCGCCCGCCTCGCGCAAGAACTGGGGCACTGCCCCGAAATGTTTGTGCAGGTCAACACCGGCGAAGAGCCGCAAAAAGCCGGTGTCCTCCCCGCCGAAGCCGACAACTTTATTGCCGAATGCCGCGCGCTTGACTTGCCCCTTGCTGGCCTCATGTGCATCCCCCCCGCCGACGAAGAACCAAGCCTGCACTTCGCCCTGCTTGGCAAAATCGCCGCGCGCAACGGGCTATCCGGCCTGTCTATGGGCATGAGCGGCGACTTTGAAAGCGCGGTTGCTTTGGGCGCTACGCATGTGCGCGTCGGCTCGGCGATCTTTGGTTCACGAGCCTACGAGTTGTGAGGTTTCCGCCTCTGCAATGCGTGGCGATGGGCCTTGTCGTCGCCGTCGTCGGCTTTTTCAGCAGCTTTCCCATCGTGCTCGCCGCCCTCTCGGCGATGTCAGCAAGTGCGCAGCAAGCAAGCTCGGGCCTCATGGCCTCGGCCGTTGCTATGGGCGTCACAGCCATCGTGCTCAGCCTTGTCAGCAAACAACCCGTCTCCGTCGCTTGGTCAACACCGGGCGCAGCCTTCCTTGCCGTAACAGTCGCGCCAACTGGCGGGTTTGCCGAAGCAATCGGCGCATTCATCGTTGCCGGAGCGCTCACCATTATCGCTGGCCTCTTTGCCCCACTGCGCCGTGCCGCCGCCGCGGTGCCTTTGCCGCTCGCCCACGCAATGCTCGCAGGCGTGCTCATCGCCATCTGCGCAAAGCCGTTTCTCGCGCTCGGCTCTGCTCCGCAAACGGCTGTGCCGATCTTGCTCACATGGTTTCTCGTCAGCCGCGTCTCGCGCCTGTTTGCCGTGCCAGCCGCCGTGCTCATGGCCCTCGCACTCACCTTGGTATCTGGCTCCGAGCTGATCATGCCTGCAAACCTGATAACTTCGCCAAACCTAACAGCGCCGGTCTTCACCCTCGCCGCAGCGATCAGCCTTGGCCTGCCCCTGTTCATCATCACCATGGCCACACAAAACAGCCCCGGCATCGCTGTGTTGCGCGGCGAAGGTTACCCGCCCAAGCCCGGATTGATGCTCACAGGTGTTGGCGTCGCCAGCGTCATAACCGCCCCGTTTGGTGCACTCCAAACCTGCATCGCGGCGATCACTGCAGCGCTTTGTGCGGGCCAGGACTCGCACCCTGACAAGAGCCTGCGCTACTGGTCAGCGATCATGGCGGCGCTGTTTTACTGCGCTTTCGGCCTGTTCGCGGGCGTTATCCTCGCCCTTGCTCAAGCCGCTCCGGCCCAAACCATGGAGGTTCTCGCTGGCATCGCCCTGCTCGGTGTCTTCGCCAACTCCACCGCCATAGCCCTCTCCGAAGCCAGCAGCCGTGAAGCCGCAGCGATCACCTTTCTACTTACAGCGTCCGGCGTCAGCATCCTTGGCCTTAGCGGCGCTGTTTGGGGGCTTTTGCTCGGCGGTTTGGTGCTGCTGATTGCGCGCAAAACGGCATAAAGTGCATTCGCAAAACACCCGTGTTATAAGCCCCCGACACAACAGGAGTCATCCGATGAAAACGCTCGCGATCCTTGCAGCATCAGCCAGCCTCAGCGCCAGCGCAGCAATGGCCGATTTTTCAATGTCGTTCTCCGGTTGGGGCAATATCCCGTCTTGCACCAACGGCAGCCCGAACACCGTCGGCAACCCTGCTTTCACGCTCAACGATGTGCCCCCTGGCACAACCCAGATCGAGTTCCGCCTGAAAGACCTTGACGTGCCAAACTACAATCACGGCGGCGGCAAAATGAAACTGCAAGTCAACGGCTCAGTCAAAATTCCGGCGGGCTCGTTCAAATACAAAAGCCCATGCCCACCGTCCGGCCGCCACACCTACGAGTGGACAGCCACCGCGATGAAAGGCGGCAAGGCGCTCGCAAAAGCCAGCGCCCGTAAACAGTATCCTTAGGCATTTCGGAGCAGCCCTTTGGCCGTCATATCCTATTTGCTCGCAGGCGTGTTGCTCGCTTTGTCCGCCCTACACTTGCTCTGGGGCTTGCGCATTTGGTGGCCAATTGCCGACGAATTCAAGCTCGCACGCGCAACGGCAGGCTTCAAAGGTATTGCAACAATGGCACCGCCGGCGGCCTGTTACGTCGTCGCTCTACTGCTTGCAATCGTGGCGCTCATAGCGCTCGAGCTTGGCGGCCTCGGCCTGTTTAACCGTTCTGCTCTCACCGCCCTCGTCGGAGCAGGTGCAACCTTGGTGTTTCTCGGCCGGGGCTTGTTCGCTTACACACCAACATGGGCGCGTCTCACACCGGAAGAGCCGTTTCGCAGTCTGGACAGACGCTATTTCTCGCCGCTTTGTCTGATAATCGGTGTCGGCCTCTTGGTCCTTCTCGTCACCCACCGAGCGCTGCATTAAGTTAATTCACCTTAACTCTTGCTGCAAAACTGTCAGCACGCATTATGCACTGCCATATGCACTGCGGTATGCACGCAAGTCACAGGCTCTCTGGCACCTGCGCACCACCGTTAACCTAACCGCACGGGCCGTTAACCCTCTCTGACAATCAGCTCGCTTCCAAGCGACACCCGTTCCGCTATCCATCGCAGATGGTCGCGCCGGAAAGCAATGCAGCCTTCGGTTCCATAGCCCGCCCGCCGCCACTGATGCAGAAAGATGGCCGAGCCTTTTCCAGCCCTCGCGTCAGGCCAGTTCCAGTCTGTAATCAGCACAATGTCATAGAGAGGATCAGCACGCCTAAGCTGTTCACAACTAAAGGAATATGGCGCTTGAACGTGGTGGTTGTAGTCCGGTTGCCCGCTCGCATCCGACCACAAGTCGCGCGGGCCAATCGGCACAGCCCAAGGTTGCGGCGGGGTCACACGATCAGGCCGGTAATACATCCCGACAATGCGGTGCTTACCAACAGGCGTCGCTCCGTCACCCTCGCGCTTGTCGGCCTTAATGCCGCCTTTGCCAATGCTACAGGGGAACAAACGCCCCGCAAAACGTAGGCCGAGCTTTGTCAAAACAAGGGTCTCGGGCGTCACAGCATATGCCCTGATTTCGCAGCCTTTACAGCAAGATACTTGGTGTTATGCGCATTCTCGCCAACCACCAGAGGCACCCGCTCAACAACCTTAACACCCGTGCGCTCCATCATATCGATCTTCGCCGGATTGTTGGTTAACAGCCGCACCGAAGAGAACCCGAGGCTCTTCATTATGGCGCTGCCAATGGTGAAATCGCGCTCGTCGTCTTCAAAGCCAAGCCTGTGGTTGGCCTCAACCGTGTCAAACCCTTGGTCTTGCAGGCTATACGCACGCATTTTGTTCGCAAGGCCAATGCCGCGGCCTTCCTGGTTCAAATAGAGCAGAATGCCGCTGCCTTCAGCCCCCATTTGGGCCAGCGCCGCGCGCAACTGCGGGCCACAGTCACACTTGAGCGACCCCATCAGATCTCCCGTAAAACAAGCCGAATGCAGCCTTGTGAGCACTGGTTTGCTACGATCAGGACGGCCGATCTCAATGACGTAATGCTCGTCACTGCCGTCATCTGGCCGAAACACATGCAGCCGCGTGTTTTCCGCAGCTTCTATCGGCACGCGCCCTTGCACGACCTCATTCAACTGCGTCTGCGCCTCAAGCGCATTGGCAACACCCTCGGCGTTCAGCACGGTTAATTGCTCGCGCTCTGCCAGTGCCTTGGCATCGTTAACCTTCGTTACCAAAACCGCCGGAAGGAGCCTCGCGCTCTTGGTTAACCAAATCGCAAGCCTGTGAAGTGTAGCTTCTCCCTGACGCAAACTATCCAAAGGCCCCTTCATCGGCGCAGACAGATCATCCTTCGGATCAGCAACCGCGCGAACCCACGCCAAACTCGCCTCTTTGGGCAGGGTGATTCTTGCCAAGTCACCGTCATATGCCCGCGCTTTTAACGTTTCGGCACGCCTTGCAGTTATCGCCAATACTGTCTCGCCAGCCGCCCGCAGCCCCGCAAACCGCGTTTCATCCGCGGTTTCAGCAGGCAAAATCAGCGCGTCACCTGCTCTTGCACGCAAGCAAACAGGCACACCAATGCGCAGATCAGCTCGCGCACGAGCTAGGAGTTCGTTTATATCGGGTGCAAACGTCATGGCATATCTCTAGGCCAAGTGTTTCAGAATTGAAACAATAAGGCGCACAGAAACACGACCGCGTGAGAGCTTTGCAGCATTTCTTGTCCTCGCTCGCCTTGTGCCTAGCTTGATGACAAGACAGATACAAAGGAGACCAACATGGCTCAACTTAGAAAGCTCTTGCTCGTCGATGATGACGACGATCTGCGCGAAGCCCTTAGCGAACAGCTGGTGATGACAGAAGACTTTGATGTCTTTGAAGCCGCAAACGGGGCTGACGCGATGGTTAAAACCAAGGAGGCCATCTATGATTTGATCATACTTGATGTCGGCCTTCCTGACACCGACGGCCGCGAACTTTGCCGCCTGATGCGCAAGCAAGGGGTCAAGTCTCCGGTGCTGATGCTCACAGGTCACGACAGCGATGCCGACACTATCTTGGGCCTTGATGCAGGCGCCAACGACTATGTCACCAAGCCGTTCAAGTTTCCTGTGCTTCTGGCCCGTATCCGCGCCCAGCTGCGCCAGCATGAACAAAGCGAAGACGCTGTTTTTACCCTCGGGCCATATACCTTCAAACCGGCGATGAAGATGCTGATCACCGAAGACGACAAGAAAGTCAGGTTGACCGAAAAAGAGACCAACATTCTCAAGTATCTTTACCGCTCTTCCGAGGGGGTCGTGCCGCGTGATATCTTGTTGCACGAGGTCTGGGGTTACAACGCCGGCGTCACCACGCACACGCTTGAAACCCACATCTACCGCCTCCGCCAAAAGATCGAGCCCGACCCCTCAAATGCACGGCTTTTGGTAACAGAATCAGGCGGTTACCGCTTGGTTTCCTAACAAAGTTTACCTCCCTGTTGGCCAGATGGTCAATCACTGGCCGAGCACGTTGCTCGGCCTTTTTTGCTTTTCTTTCAAGTCGGTTGACACAGGCAGACCCCAGGTGTTCGACTACCCTATGACCAACCCTTTTGAACGCCCGATCGCCGAGCTGAACCTGGCTCAAGGCCTCACACTGGAGAACGACTGGTTCGCGCTGAAACAGCTTGATCAGTCCACATGGGCCATCGGCGAGCCTGCCTACCATCAGATGAATTGGTCCTATCTGCTTGTGAGCAACGACGAAGCCCTGCTCTTTGATACAGGCTCGGGCTACCGCCCAATCGCGCCCCTGGTCCGGCATCTCACAGATGCGCACATCTCTGCCTTTCCGTCGCATATGCACCACGATCACCTCGGCAACATCTCATCCTTCGAGCGTATCATCGTTGCCGATCTACCCATCTTGCGAGGCATTGCGAAAGGCAATCAAATCACTGTTCCCGACGACATGTTTCTCGGTGCATCCGAAGGCCAAACCGCGCCCGGCTTTTCTGTTAGTCACTGGGCCAGCCTCGCGCAATCGCTGACTCTCGGGGAGCGCAGCCTGCATATCCTTCACACGCCGGGCCACTCGCCCGACTCTGTCTCGATATGGGAGCCCGCGAATGCCACGCTGTTCGCCGCCGACTTCATCTACCGTGGTGAGCTTTACGCGCAAACGCCCTACGCTTCGCTGCCCGACTATCTCGCCACGACAAAACACCTGCTTGAGATTTTGCCAAAGAACCTGCGCATCGTTTGTGCCCACGGCCAAACCGAAGCCGGAACCGACGACATGCCCGAACTTGCCTACAGTGACCTGACAGATTTGCACGTCACGCTTGAGCGCCTCTTGACCGAAGCACCACACACCGGCGAAACGCGTGTCAACGACCATATGCTGTTAATGCACTCAAGTGAAAGTTTCTCCGCATAGGCCAAAGCGCACATTCGCTCTTGAAGGCCGCCACCTCAAAGGGGCATGATCAAACCTCACTTTAGGAGCGCATCATGTCATTTACTCTCGCCACTTGGAACATCAACTCCGTGCGCTTGCGCGAACCGATCGTGCTTAAACTTCTTGAGGAACAAGCGCCCGATGTACTGTGTCTGCAAGAGTGCAAAAGCCCGGTTGAGCTGATCCCGCTGGAGGGCTTCAAGGCGCTTGGCTATCATCACATAGTTGCGCGTGGCCAGAAGGGCTATAACGGCGTCGCGATCCTCTCCAAGATCCCGATGGTTGAAGCAGGTGCCGAAGATTTCGCAAGCCTCGGCCATGCCCGCCATATCGCAGGAAAGCTTGAGAACGGCGTGACAGTTCATAACTTCTACGTCCCTGCTGGCGGCGACAAACCCGACCGCGAGATCAACGAGAAGTTCGGTCAAAAGCTCGACTATCTCACCGAGATGCGTGACCACTTTCATGCCAACAAACCCGAGAAGGCTATCCTCGTTGGCGACCTCAACATCGCCCCGCGTGAAGACGATGTCTGGGACCACAAGAAGCTGCTCAAGATCGTCAGCCACACGCCTGTTGAGGTTGAGCACCTCGCCCAGACACAAGACGCCGGAGCATGGGTTGATGTCACACGCCAGGACATCCCTGAAGGCAAGCTCTACAGCTGGTGGTCCTACCGCGCCAAAGACTGGAGTGCAGCCGACAAAGGCCGCCGCCTTGATCACCTCTGGGCCACACCCGACATCTCAAACGCCGGTCACTCATCCCGCGTCGTCCGCGACGCCCGCGGCTGGGAAAAACCCTCTGATCATGCTCCGGTTTTTGCCACGTTTGACCTAAGCTAGCCCTTGCAACGCGCCGCTTGATACCTCATCTAACTGGCAACACCTAACTTGAAGGACACCACCATGATGGACCTGAACCTGAGCCAGCCTGCTGATACAGCAGCGAACCTGATCATCGACGTGACCGAAGAAAACTTTATGCAAGAAGTGATCGACGGCTCGCAAGAAGTGCCCGTGATCGTTGACTTTTGGGCAACATGGTGCGGCCCTTGCAAGCAACTTATCCCGATGCTTGAAGCGGCGGTTACCAAGCTGAACGGCGCGGTGAAACTGGCAAAAATCGACGTTGATAAAGAGCAACGCCTCGCGCAAATGCTCGCCCAGCAAGGCCTGCCTATTCAATCGGTTCCGACAGTTGTTGGCTTCTTCCAAGGCAAGCCTGTCGATATGTTTCAAGGTGCTGTGCCCGCATCCGAGCTTGATGCCTTCCTCAACAAGATGATCGAGGCCGCAGGTGGCGACACATCTGGTGGTCTCGCCGGCGCGCTTGAAGCGGCTGAGGAAATGTTGACCGAAGGCAACCCCGAAGACGCCGCACAGATTTTCGCTGCGGTCATCGAGGAAGACCCGGTTAGCGCCGCTGCCTATGGTGGCTTGATCCGTGCGCATCTGGCACAAGACGATACCGAGCAAGCCGAGGCGGTGCTCAACGGCGCGCCGGCCGAGATCAGCGCAGCGCCCGAGCTTGAAGCCGCGCGCGCCCAGCTTGAGCTTGCCAAACAGGCCGCCGATGCTGGCCCCGTTGCCGAGTTGAAAGCCGCAGTTGAGGCAAACCCCGACGACCACCAGGCGCGCTACGACTACGCCAATGCCCTGCAAGCGGCGGGCCAGGTTGAGGAAGCCGTAACCGAGTTGCTCGAACTCTTCCGCCGTGACCGCGAGTGGAACGACAACGCGGCAAGGCTTCAGCTGTTCACCATCTTTGACGCCTTGCCCCCGCAAGACCCGATTGCGCTCAATGGCCGTCGAAAGCTCGGCTCGATGATCTTGATCTAAAGCAGCGCTCAAGGCTAAGCTAAACACATGCAAACGCCCCTGACCCTGCCCGAGGTGATCCCAATCTTCCCGCTTCCGGGCGCGCTGTTGCTGCCGCGTTCCAACATGCCTTTGCACATCTTCGAGCCGCGCTACCTTGCAATGCTGGATGATGTCCTCAAAACCCCTGACCGCTTGATCGCGATGATCCAACCGCTCAGCATCCCCGGCCGCGAGGAAGAAATGTTGAGCACAATCGGCTGCGCAGGCCGCATCACCCAGTTCACCGAAACAGATGATGGCCGCTACATGGTCACCCTCACAGGCGTATCACGTTACCGCATTTTGGAAGAGATCGAAGGCTTCACCCCCTACCGCCGTGCGCGGGTAGACTGGGACGGGTTCGAACAGGACACCGGCCCCGTCGAGCACGACCCAGCCTTTGACCGCGCAAAGTTTCTTGAGCTATTGGGCCGCTATCTGTCGTCGCAAAGCCTCAACACTGATTGGGACACACTGAAAGAAGCCGAGGATGAGTTGCTCATTAACTCGCTCTCGATGCTGCTTGAGTTCGCGCCCGAAGATAAGCAAGCCCTGCTCGAAGCACCCTCCTTGTCGACACGCCGTGAAACACTTATCACATTGATCGAGTTCGCCTTGCACGGCGGCAATGACGAGGACCTCATCCAATGACAGATGCACCCGCACAACCGTTTGACCGCCGCATGCTTGAGGCTCTCGTGTGCCCCGTGTCCCAAGGCCGGCTTGAGTATGACGCCGAGGCGCAAGAGCTGATCAGCGCTTCCGAGTTCCTCGCCTATCCGATCCGCGATGGCATCCCGGTGATGCTGTTCAGCGAAGCCCGCAAGATCGAAGATTAACTCATTACAAAAGCAAAAGGCCGGCCATGTTACTGGCCGGCCTTTGTGGTTTTAGCGCATAAGCCTTAGCTTACAAAGTGGCCCTCATCGTCGACATGCGGCAAATCGGAGTCCATGATTATGCCTGCATCAGGGTTGTTGAATATATCCATATCCAACTTGCCTTCGCCCTTGGCCACGATCGACGAAACAACCGCATCGCCCGTCACGTTCACGGCTGTCCGGCACATGTCCATCAGGCGATCAACACCCAAGAGCATGCCAACGGCTTCAACCGGAAGGCCAACTTGCGTGAGAACCATGGTCAGCATAACCATGCCAACACCCGGCACACCGGCGGTGCCGATTGAAGCCAGAACCGCCATCAGAATAACCGTTAGGTAGCCCCCAACACCAAGCTCAACACCGTAGACGTTGGCGATAAACACGGTCGCCACACCCTGCATGATCGCGGTGCCGTCCATGTTGATCGTCGCGCCGAACGGCACTGTGAAAGAACCAACAGAAGGATGCACACCAACACGGTTTGTCACCGCACTCAGCGTTGCCGGGATCGTCGCGTTCGAGCTTGCTGTCGAAAAAGCAAACGTCTGTGCAGGGCGAATCTTGCGCAGGAACGTCATCGGGCTGAGGCCACTGAACAGCTTCAGCAGCAACATCAGCGTCACAAAACAGTGGAACGCCAGCGAGCCAAGCAATGCAATGACATAGCCGATCAGCGGCATGAACATCGCCGGGCCGTTTTCAGCAAAGGTTTTCGCGATCAGGAAGAACACACCATAAGGCGCAAATGACATGACGATCTTCACCATGTTCATCATCAAGTCGTTCATCTTCATTGCAAAGTCTTGCAGGCCTTTGCCCTCTTTGCCCATCATCAGCATCGAAATGCCGACAAGCACAGCGAAGAAAATGATCGGCAACATAGAGCCGTTCGCCATCGCCTGAATTGGGTTGGTTGGAACAATGTTGATCAACACATCCGCCAGCGAAGGTGCATCCTTGGCCGTCACTTCCTTGACCGCAACAGAACCTTGCTCAAAGCCGGCACCAATGTTGAGAACCGAAGCGATGATGATCGCAGTTGCAATCGCGATCGCTGTTGTCAGCAGGTAAAAGAACACCGACTTGCCGCCGACACGGCCCAGCACGCGAATGTCGCCAATGCCCAGAACACCGCAGATCAGCGAGAAGGTCACCAGCGGAACAACCAGCATCTTGAGCGCCGAAACGAACATTTTCCCGAACGTATGGAACACGCCGTAAACCATAAAATCCGAGAACCCGCTAACGCCAGGTTGAACCATTCCGTTCACGCCGTAAGTCAAATTTATCGCCAGCCCAACAACAAGCCCTGCGAGCATCGCATAGACGATCTTTGTTGTGAGAGTAGCTGAGTGCCACCAAGTCATAATATCCCTCCACTTTTTTATACACGCATCTGGCCTACCTGTGCCAGATTGTCACATGCTACGCCTACGTAGGAAAACCACCAAGCATGTTTTTATGGAGTTAGGATTTCATCAAATCAGGCAGTTCGCCCGACAGCCCTGCCGCCTCGCGCACAAAACTGCGTTTCACAGCGGGCAGTGCGTTGATCACGCCCATGCCAATGTCACGTCCGAGGCGCAGCAGCGGGTTGTCGTTTGAGAACAGCTTGTTTGACAGGTCAGTCGCCGCCGCCAGCGTCGCGGTATCAAAGCGCCGCCATTCTTGAAAGCGCTGTAAAACCAGCAGGCTGGCAAAGTCTTCGCCAATCATTCCGGCGTGTGCAATCACATGCGCCAACGCAGCAACATCACGCAGACCGGCGTTCAGGCCCTGCCCTGCAATCGGATGCATCCCATGCGCAGCGTCACCAACAAGGGCCACGCGCTCAGCAACAAAATGGTTGGCAATGGTCAGTTTGAGTGGGTAGGAAAAGCGTTTGCCATCAAGGCTGATCTTACCGAGAAAGTCGCCAAACCTTGGCCGCAAAACTTGCAGATAATCTTCGTCGGACAGTGCATTGATCTCGGCAGCTATACCGGTTTTCTCTGACCATACGATCGACACGCGATTGTCGGGCAATGGCAAAATAGCCAGCGGCCCGTTCGGCATGAAAAACTGATGTGCAATGCCGTCATGCGGTAACTCATGCTTAAGCGCACAAACCAGCGCCGTCTGGCCATAGTCCCAGCCCGTGCGCTTGATGCCAGCTCTCTCGGCCGTGCCCGAAGCACGTCCATCAGCTCCAACAATCAGTCGCGTGCTCAGAACCTTGCCAGAAGCTAAAGTCAGCCAAGCGCCTTGCTCGGTCACATCCTGCTCAACAACTTCATCGTGCAGCATCTCGACAAGCTCCTGCGCCGCAACCGCCTCAAGCAAGGCCCGCCGCAAGTAACGGTCTTCAAGCATATAGCCCATCGGGCCTTCCTCAAGCTCGCCCCGCTCAAAGTGCAGCGACAAGGGCGAAGGCCCCTCGCCTGCGCGCCCGTCACTGGCCTTGATTTCCTGCATCGCTTCGGCGTGTCCCGCGACTTGCTCCCAGATACCAAGCCGCGCCAGAAGCCTCTTGGAGGCCAGTGCCAAAGCATATGAACGCCCGTCAAACGCAGCGTTCTTGCGCAGGGTCTCGGGCTGGGCATCAATGATGCAAACTTGATGCCCCTGAGCCGCAAGAGCCAAGGCTAGCGCAGGGCCATTTAACCCACCGCCGACGATCACAATATCACTGTCGTATTTCATACCCTGCAATATGCCTGTCGCTGCGGGATTGTCCATGCTGCACTCTGTCGCTACGGTCACACCAACACGCGCGAAGGAGCAAGGCAAATGCAAGACTGGCTGACAATGAGCATGGGTGATCTCGGCCGCGGAATTGCCGCCGGAGAGATTGATCCTGTTGAGCTAACGCAAACCTACCTCACCGCCATCAAAGCCCATCCGATGCAGAGCCGCATCTATGCTCGCCTCACTGAAGAACGCGCCCTGACCGAAGCGCAAGCCGCTTCTGATCGTGCGAAAGCTGGCTTGCGACGCGGTCTGCTTGACGGTGTGCCGATCAGCTGGAAAGACTTGTTTGATACAGCAGGCACAACCACCGAAGCAGGCACAGCCCTGCTCAAAGGCCGCGTGCCAACCACTGACGCCCTCGTGCTCCAAAATGCCACTCAAGCGGGCCTTGTCTGCCTCGGCAAAACCCACATGAGCGAGCTGGCTTTTTCCGGACTCGGCCTTAACCCCGTCACCGAAACTTCGCCCTGTGTGAATGACCACGAGGCTGTTTCCGGCGGCTCGTCCTCGGGTGCAGCAACCTCGGTTGCATTCAACCTCGCGCCTTGCGGCATTGGCTCTGACACAGGCGGTTCTGTTCGCATCCCCTCGGCCTGGAACGATCTTGTCGGCCTCAAAACAACTTCCGAGCGCCTGCCTCTCAATGGTGTTGTGCCGCTTTGTGCAAAGTTCGACACCATCGGCCCGCTCTGTCGCACCGTCGAAGATGCCGCGCTGATGCTCGCCGCACTAGAGGGCCGCGACCCGATCGACCTCGCTGATGCCTCCCTCAAAAATCGCCGCTTTGCAATTCTTGATACCCTCGCCTTTGACGACATCCGCGATGCGCCCCGTGACGCTTTTCAAAGTGCTGTTGGGCGCCTCTCGGCGGCAGGTGCAAGTATCGAACACATCGAAGCGCCAGAAGTTGTCGACGCCATGAGCAAAACCGCTGTGCTATTCACCTCCGAAGCCTACGGCACATGGAAAGACACGATCGAAGCCGCACCGGAAAAAATGTTTGGCGAAATTCTTGCCCGCTTCCGTGCGGGTGCCGAGTTTGCTGCACCCGACTATGTTGCCGCTTGGCACGCTCTTGATACCGCGCGCGCAACATGGGCTGCCCGTGTTGCCCGATATGATGCCGTCTTGGTGCCCACCTCCCCGATCATGCCACCAAATATCGAGCGTCTCCTGTCAGATCATGACTATTACGTCACTGAAAACCTGCTCGCATTGCGCAACACCCGCATTGGAAACGTGCTTGGCTTGTCGACGATAACTCTACCAACAGGCGTTCCGAGCTGTGGTATCTCCTTCATGGGCGCGCCGTTTGCAGAGGAAAAGCTGCTGCGCATCGCCGCCGCCGCTGAAACGGCGCTCTCTTAACATTGGCCGAAATGCCACAAACTGTCTGAATTCACGTAGTTTTTCTGGACGCGCCGCCGCACCTTGAGTAATTTGAATTCAAACAGGGCGTTAATGACCCTGAACTTGAGGCAGTATTACTATGTTTCCCGAGCGGTTTTCGAACCTTCCGGCCTATGCGTTCCCGCGTTTGCGCGCCCTGTTGGATCATCATCCAGCTGGCGGTGAGCCCGTGCATATGACCATCGGTGAGCCAAAACATCCCTTTCCTGCTTGGGTTAAAGACGAACTCGCCGCCAATATCGACGGGTTCAACAACTATCCGCGCAACGACGGTAGTGAAGCTTTGCTTACCGCGATCTCGGGTTGGATCGAGCGCCGGTTTTCCGTCAAAACCGATGCTGCCAGCCAGATCCTCTCACTCAATGGCACTCGTGAAGGGCTTTACAATGCTTGTATGGCGCTGGTTCCCGAAAAGAAGTTCGGTGACACGCCAAACATCCTGATGCCCAACCCGTTCTATCAGGTGTACGCTGTCGGCGCGGCGTCTATCGGGGCGAACCCCGTGTTCGTGCCAGCCACTCGCAGCACCGGATATCTGCCTGATTTTGCAGGCCTGCCAACCGACATCCTCAAAAAAACCGCCGCAGTGTTCATTTGTTCGCCGTCAAACCCGCAAGGCGCTGTTGCTTCTCGCGAGTATCTACGCGACCTCATCAACCTGGGTGAAGTGTTCGACTTTCAGATTTTCTCTGATGAATGCTATTCAGAAATCTACCGCGACACGCCGCCGCCCAGCGCGTTGGAAGTCGCCGCCGAAATGAACGCTCACCCCGAGCGCGTGGTGATCTTTCACTCGCTCTCAAAGCGCTCAAACCTCCCCGGCCTGCGTTCCGGCTTTGCTGCGGGTGGGCCAAAAAGCCTCGCGCGGCTCCTGCAATTGCGTAACTTCGCTGGCGCGCCGTTACCGACACCCCTACAGGCGGTCGCCGCACGCGCGTGGAGCGATGAAGAGCATGTGATCGAAAACCGCCGTCTCTACCAAGAAAAGTTTGCC
This sequence comes from Lentibacter algarum, assembly GCF_018860975.1. Classification (GTDB taxonomy): domain Bacteria; phylum Pseudomonadota; class Alphaproteobacteria; order Rhodobacterales; family Rhodobacteraceae; genus Lentibacter; species Lentibacter algarum_A. Next base: position 100,190 of record NZ_JAHKQI010000005.1, on the reverse strand, counting down.
GTTGCCGACAAAGTCTTGGCAGACTTCGAAGGCTACCAAGGCCCTGAGGCTGGGTTTTTCTTGTGGCTTCCTGTTGAAGATGGCGAAGAAGCAGCGCTCAAGCTCTGGACAGAAACAGGCGTTCGGGTGCTCCCCGGCGCTTATCTGAGCCGCGACGTGAACGGGAACAACCCCGGTAAATCATACATCCGGGTCGCACTAGTGGCCCCAAAACAAGACGTGCAGCAAGGCTTGGAAAAGCTCAAAAACTGCATCCAAAACTAAGGACGAGGTAAACATGGCATATCAGGCACGTGGACGTGATCCGCTTCTTGACAGCAACATGGCGCAGGCCATCGAAAAACGCGGCAAAGAGCTGATCGGCATTGCTTTGCTGGTAGTGGCCGCCGCCGCCGCCGCGATGATCGCCTCCTATACCCCGTCTGATCCTTCTTGGCTTTCAGCAACCGATGCGCCAGTGCAAAACTGGCTCGGCGGCTTTGGCGCTTCAATTGCCGCACCGCTGTTTATGATCGTCGGTTGGGGCAGCTGGGGCATCGCTATCGCCCTCGCCGCTTGGGGCGTCCGCTTCGCACTACACCGTGGCGAAGAACGCGCCGTTGGCCGCCTGATCTTCGCGCCCATCTGGATCGCTTTGCTAGCGATCTACGCCGCAACCCTCGTGCCAAGCGAAAGCTGGACACACAGCTTTGGCCTCGGTGGTTTGTTTGGCGACACAGTGCTCGGAAGCCTCCTCAGCCTCCTGCCTGTCAGCGCAACCTTTGGCCTCAAAGTTATCTCCTTGCTTCTCGGCGTAGCAATGTTGACGCTCGGCGCCTTCGTTCTCGGCTTCACAAGAGTTGAGCTGCGTTACCTCGCCCGCTTCCTGATGATCGGCACAATCATGGCTTACGCAGCTTTGATGACACTGCTTGGTCGCACCGCAACCGGCGCAGTTTCTGCCGCTGGAGCCATGCAAGAGCGCAACCGCGCGCGCCGCGAACAACGCGCTATCGAACGCGCCGAAGCCGCCGATTGGGCTGCTTTGCAAGATGTGCAAGTGCTTGAAAACACACCCCAAGCCGAGCCATCTCTTCACAACGAGCCGCCCATGACAGCGCCCGCTCCAGAAGTTGACGCCAAGCCTGGCCTAATGGCCCGCATGCCCGGCCTTATCCGCCGCTCAGAGCCCGAGCTGACAGAAATGCCGGAGCCCGAACTGGTAGAGGCCGAGCCGCATTTTGACACCTATACCGCCGAGCATGGCCCAGCTGATGACCGCATCAAGGCCAAAATCGCTGATGTCATCAAATCGCGCGAAGTTCCTGATCCCGACGTAATTGCCAAGTCGGTCACGCCTCTCACAATGGGCCGCGGCCGTGGGCCCGACCCCTTGGTTCTCAACGCCATGCCAACATCCGAACTTCCGCCAGAGCCTCCGCTCACTGGCGCACATATGGCGCAGCCTATGGCTGAAGTTGTCGAAGCACCTATGGCATTTGCGCAGGATGATGATGAGCTGATAGAGGAGCCGCTCTACCAAGAAGCCGCACAGCCGACGCCTCAAGCAGCTCCACAGCCAGTCCCACAGCCAGCTCCACAACCAATGGCAATTCCGGTTCCCGAGCACAAAAAGGTTGTTCAACACACGCCCAAAAAGCCAGCACCGGTTTCAACCCGTGCCAAGGCCGAGGCGCAGCCAAAATTCAAGTTTGAAGACAACCGCCCTGCCTACGAACTGCCGCCACTCAACTTGCTCGCCGATCCTGTTTCGATCAAGCGCCACCAGCTGTCTGATGAAGCGCTGGAAGAGAACGCCCGCATGCTTGAAGTCGTGCTTGATGACTACGGCGTCAAAGGCGAGATCGTTTCTGTCCGCCCCGGCCCCGTTGTGACTATGTATGAACTTGAGCCTGCTCCGGGCCTCAAGGCGTCGCGAGTTATTGGCCTGTCTGACGACATCGCCCGCTCGATGTCAGCGCTTTCGGCCCGTGTCAGCACGGTTCCCGGCCGCTCGGTTATCGGTATCGAACTGCCCAACGACAACCGCGAGATGGTTAACTTCCGCGAGATCCTTTCTGGCCGCGACTTTGGCGATGGCACGCACAAACTCCCGCTTGTTCTCGGCAAGGACATTGGCGGCGACCCGGTTGTTGCCAACCTCGCCAAAATGCCTCACCTGCTCATCGCGGGGACAACCGGCTCTGGTAAATCAGTCGCGATCAACACCATGATCCTGTCGCTGCTTTACAAGCTTTCACCTGAAGAGTGCCGGATGATCATGATTGACCCGAAGATGCTCGAACTCTCGGTTTATGACGGCATTCCGCATCTGCTCTCCCCTGTTGTAACCGACCCCAAGAAGGCCGTTGTTGCCCTCAAATGGACAGTCGGCGAAATGGAAGAGCGCTACCGCAAGATGTCAAAAATGGGCGTGCGCAACATCGACGGCTACAACAGCCGCGTCGCTGATGCGCTTGCCAAAGGCGAGACATTCTCGCGCACCGTCCAGACAGGGTTTGACGACGACACTGGCGAACCCGTGTTTGAGACAGAAGAGATCATCCCCGAGAAAATGCCCTACATCGTCGTTATCGTCGATGAGATGGCCGACTTGATGATGGTCGCTGGTAAAGAGATCGAAGCCTGCATCCAGCGCCTCGCTCAGATGGCCCGTGCTTCAGGTATTCACATCATCATGGCAACACAACGCCCCTCTGTTGACGTGATCACCGGCACGATCAAAGCCAACTTCCCGACACGTATCTCGTTTCAGGTTACGTCGAAAATCGACAGCCGCACTATCCTTGGTGAGATGGGCGCCGAACAACTCCTCGGCATGGGCGACATGCTCTACATGGCTGGCGGCGCGAAGATAACCCGTTGCCACGGCCCGTTTGTCGCTGATGAGGAAGTTGAAGAAATCGTCAACCATCTCAAAGCCTACGGCCCGCCTGAGTATGTCTCAGGTGTTGTGCAAGGCCCGCCCGACGACAACGCCGGCAACATCGACGCCGTGCTTGGGCTTGGTGGCAACACCGACGGCGAGGACGCGCAATACGACGAGGCAGTCGCCATCGTGATCAAAGATCGCAAATGCTCAACCTCCTACATCCAACGCAAGCTTTCGATCGGCTATAACAAAGCCGCGAAGCTCGTGGAGCAGATGGAAGAAGAAGGCCTGATCTCGGCGGCAAATCATGTTGGAAAACGCGAGATATTGGTTCCTGAACAGCATTAAGGCGGTTTTTCGCCATCAAGAGGCCGGTTGATATCGCATATCAGCCGGCCTTTGCTTACTTTCCCCCTAAAGCAGACGTGCAAACCCGCGCGCGACACATTAGGTAAAGAGCATGAAACTAAAACATATTTTTCTGGCCCCAGTCCTGGCCCTTTCGCTCGCTGGCCCTGTCAGCGCTGACAAGCTCTCGCTCGGCGCTCTGTCCAAGTATCTTAACGCGATGAAGACTGCCAAAGGCGCCTTCACCCAGATCAACGATGATGGAAGTATTTCCACCGGCACGATCTACATCAAACGCCCCGGCAAGATCAGGTTTGAGTATAACCCACCCGAGAAAACTCTGGTGCTCGCCAGCTCTAATACAGTGGCGATCTTTGACCCCAAAACAAAGCAGGGCCCCGAGACATACCCCCTCGCCCGCACACCACTGTCGATCATCCTTGCACGCAATGTTGACTTGGCCCGCGCCAATATGGTCGTCGGTCACAGCTATGACGGCACGGCAACAACCATCACCGCGCAAGACCCGGCGCACCCGGAGTATGGCAACATACAGCTGAAGTTCACGTCAAACCCGACAGAGCTGCGTCAATGGATCATCAACGACAATGGCGGCTCAAGCACGACAGTTGTTTTGGGTGATCTGCAAAAAGGCGTCGGCATGGCCAACAAGCTTTTTGACATCGGTATCAACACGCAAGAACGTGCGGGCCGCTAAAACGTTTCACATTATTGTTGGGTTTCAAGAATAATGCGAAACGTGCGCTGTTTCTTTAGGATGTGGGCGTATCAATCTCAAGCTGAGACACAACTTGTCTCAAAACGCTTTTAACCCGCACGCACTTAGAAGCGTTTGAAAGCCCGGCAGCCTGCAAGTTGCGACTTGTAAGTGATAGAACGCTGCCCGACTTCGCCAGCAACCCGCATCAACCAAGCCTTGCGCTTGTAAGTGCCGCGCGCATATCCCGTGTGCCCGTCATGATAGGCAAGATACTGGTTGCGTGCATCCGTCAGGCTGATGCCGTTCCGCTCGCGCGTGATGTTCATGTAGTACCCCATGAAGTCAGCCGCATCGCGAATGTTGTTGCGCTTGGCACTAAAGTTGCCGGTCTTTTGCTTGTATTCCTTCCACGTTCCGTCAAGCGCCTGACTATAGCCATATGCACTCGACTGACGCCCCATGGGAATCACGCCAAGAGTATACCTGAACGGCGGTCGCGCTTCTGACTTGAACTTGCTCTCTTGGTAAAGCGTCGCCATCAGAACATGCGCCGGCACATTCCATTTACGTTCAGCGGCACGGAATGCCCCCACAAATTTCGGGCGCTCTTTCAAAATCGCACATGCATTATCCAGCTCGCGTGGCGCGTCTGAATATTGCCCTCCGCCACAACTGGCAAGAAGTGTTACAACCATGATAGCGCAAAGGATTCTGCTCATCTGCCCCTCGCAATTTTTGTTTTTATTTTGCAGTCACCATAGCGCAATCGCCCGCAAATCAAAATCACAATCACGCTTTTTGAGCGCATTATTGCGTGTTTTCTACAGGTTGTGGTTTGACAAACTGTTGGCACATGCTTCACACAGTGTTTCCGTCAAATTCGACGTGAAAAATGGACATTTACCCTCATGAAGCGTTAATGTGCTGCTATAGGGGCTAAAACAAAATGATTAGAACACGCGCTAAATATCACTTGGGCCAAGTGGTCAAACACAAGAAACACCCGTTCCGCGGCGTGGTTTTTGATGTTGATCCCGAGTTTTCAAACTCCGACGAATGGTATGCCGCTATCCCCGAAGACAGCCGCCCACGCAAAGAGCAGCCGTTTTATCATCTGCTCGCCGAAAATGATCAGAGCTATTATGTGGCCTATGTTTCCGAACAAAACCTGATCGCCGATTACTCAGGCCAGCCTGTCGATCACCCAGACATCCCTGATCTCTTCGGCCCGTTTGAAGACGGCCTCTACCCGCTGCACTTCCAGCTCAACTAAGCCTCAACAGGCCTGCCCTCTTCCTTCCAGAGCTTAAATCCGCCATCCATTTCGGCAACATTTGTTGCGCCCATGTCTTGCAATGCTTTCGTTGCCAATGACGAGCGCCAAGCCCCTGCGCAGAACAGGATGATCTTCTTGTCCGTCGCGAACGCTTCCTTGTGGTAGGGGCTTGCGGGATCAAACCAGAACTCGAGCATTCCGCGTGGTGCCTTCAACGCCCCCGGAAACTTGCCTTCCCGTTCAAGCTCACGCGGGTCTCTGATATCAACCACAAGCGCCTCACCCGCTTGCGCAAGTCGCCAAACTTCATCGCGGCTAAGTGTTTCAATCTCTTCTTTCGCTCGCAGCACAAGCTCTTTTACTGGCGTAATTGTCATCTTAATATCCTATCGCTGAGCCGTCTTTTCGAGGGTCGGAGGCGCCTTCAAGCAAGCCATCGTCACGGATAAGCACAGCCTGCGCACCGCCAATCGGCCCATCAGGCACGTTAACACTATGCCCCATTTCCGCCAGTTCGGCCCGCACCGCATCTGAATACCCTTTCTCGACCTTCATTGCGTTGCCGTCTGAAAAGGCCCGCGGCGCGTCAATCGCCGTTTGAGCGTCCATGCCAAAGTCCTGTATGTTACTAACAAACCGCGCATGTCCGCAGGGCTGATACGCTCCGCCCATCACACCAAACGGCATAATCGCCTTACCCGATTGCGCCAACATCCCCGGAATGATTGTATGCATCGGTCTCTTGCTTGCGCCGTAAGCGTTCGGATGCGCGGCATCAAGCGTAAAGCCTGCACCGCGATTTTGCAGCAAAATCCCAAACTTCTCGCTGGCGATACCTGAGCCAAACCCATGAAAAATAGAGTAAATCAGGCTTACTGACATTCGGTTTTCATCAACTACAGTGATGTAGACCGTGTCTTTGTGCACCGCTTCGCTCAGCTCGGCAGCGGCTTTCATCGCCTTCTTTGGGTCAATCAATTCGGCCAACTTCTTGGCTGTTTCCGGCGCTAGCATGTGCTCCAGATGCGTCGTCATATCCGGATCAGCAATAAACCGGTTGCGTGCATCGTAAGCCAGCTTGGTAACTTCCGCTTCAATATGCGCGCGTTCAGCGCCAAGCGGATCCATGCCGGCAATGTCAAACTCCGCCAACATGTTGAGCATCAGGTTCGCTGTCGCTCCTTGCCCGTTCGGCGGGTGCTCAAGCAAGTCGACGCCTTTGTATGGGCCTCCAACAGGGTCAGTGTAAAAGCACTCGGCCTGCGCAAAGTCCTGTGCCGAGTGCACCCCGCCAACTTCGGCCAAAGCGGCGACCATGTCCTCCGCAACCTCACCTTCGTAAAAGCCCTTGCGCCCGTCTTTCGCAATTTTACGCAGCACCTTTGCTTGCCCCGGTGCTGCGAAGATCTGCCCCGCTTTCGCTGGTTTTCCGTTCAATAGATAGTGTGTTTTTCCGTGCCCTTGTAGAGCCTTACCCGCTTCGGGCCAGTCAAACGCTACACGCTGCGCAACGGGAACTCCCTCTTCTGCATAGCGGATCGCCGGTGCAAGGATGTCGGCCAAACCCAGCTTTCCGTAGTCTTCCGACAGCGTGCAAAACGCTTCGACAGCCGTGGGGATCGTCACAGCTTCTGGCCCTCGCAACGGCACCGTCTTGTGTCCGGCGGCTTTCAACGCCGCCAAGTCAGCGGCAGCAGGAGCGCGCCCCGAGCCGTTCAGCGCCTTGATATCGCTGTTCTCATCGGCTTGAAAAAGCACAAAGCAATCGCCGCCGAGTCCCGTCATCTGTGGCTCGCATATGCCCAGCAGCACGGCCCCGGCGATCGCAGCATCCATAGCGTTGCCGCCACGCTCCATGATATCAACAGCCACTTTCGCCGCCAGTGGGTGCGAAGTCGCGCACATGCCGTTGCTCGCTAGAACAGGCGATCTGCCCGGAAAATGAAAGTCGCGCATATGTCTCTCCCTGAATCACATAAAAGACTAAGCTGCGCACCGACCAATGCCAATGCGCTTTCAGACCAAACTTATCAGGAGAAGTAAGTGCCTCGACGCCGCGCACTGGGTGGGGGCTGTTAATACACAGCGCCGAGGGAAGCTATATGCAGCTACCCTCCCTATATCACATCTGAATCCGGCAAAGATTCGAGCGCATTGCGGCATTTTTGAGAAGTTGGCAGTTTTCACGAAACCGGCGATGCGCCTAGGCACAGCCTTCGACCGGAATAGAAAACGCCAGAATATTACGATGTTCACGTCGTTGATACACCAGATCACATGCGAGATTGCGCACCAGGTACCAGCCGAATCCGCCTTCTGGCAGAGCGGCAAGAGGCCTATCAAAACTTGGCAATTCACCCTCGGGCAGCTCTTCAAACGGCAGCATCACCCCTTGGTCTTCTACTTTGAATCGCAGCACATGTACTGAAGGCACACAGGACACATGAATAGAACCGGAGGCTCCCTCACAATAAGCGTGTTCAACAACATTGTTGAGAACTTCGCCCAACACGATCTCGATCGAGCCAAGATCATCAGCGCTCAGCGCCAGTGATGAAAGCTCGTGCCGAAGTTGCGCGAGCGCATGGCGAACTGACAAATTCTCGCCGGGAAACTCAAACAAGATCTCCGGTAAGAGATGCCCCCGTCTTCGCCTAGAGCTTACAACTTTTCCCCGTCGCATCTCAGCCTGCCTGATAGATTTTTTCTACTTCAGCTGATTGTGCATAGATGGTGAAAATTGAATCCATCCTCGTCAGCCTAAAAACCTTCTCAACCGTCGGGGTCAGCGCAGCGAGATCAAGCCGCTTGGTGCCGCCCATCAGCTTCATCACAGAAACAATCGCCCCGAGCCCGCTTGAGTCGATAAACCCGACTTCACTCAGATCAAGAACCACATGGCTGATGCCGCTTTTTCCAGTGATCTCGCGCATGTTTTGCTTGAAAGAAATCGCCGCAGCGGCGTCAATCCGCGGGGCATCAACTTTAACAATCAAAACATCACTTGTCTCTTTACAGCTGAATTCCATATCTTGCTCCGCTACCGTAGAAATACTTGATTCACGACTAAGGCTAGACCACAAACCTTTCTTTTCTGTATGCAGATAGAGACAATTAGAAAGGTCTTGCTATGAAACAGGTTGTTATCGCTGGTGCTGCCCGCACGCCAATGGGCGGATTTCAGGGTGTCTTTGATGGTGTTCCAGCTGCGAAGCTCGGAGGTGCCGCTATCAAAGCCGCGCTTGATAATGCAGGCGCGCGCACAGTTGACGAGTTGCTCATGGGTTGCGTTCTGCCCGCAGGCCAAGGCCAAGCACCCGCACGGCAAGCCGGTTTCGCCGGTGGTCTGGGTGAAGATGTTCCCGCAACCACCCTCAACAAAATGTGTGGCTCGGGGATGAAAGCAACGATGATGGGCGTTGACCAGATCGCACTCGGTCACGCCGAGACCATGGTCACTGGCGGCATGGAATCAATGTCAAATGCGCCGTATATTCTGGAAAAGATGCGGTCTGGTGCACGTATCGGTCACCAGAAAGTGCTCGATCACATGTTTCTTGATGGTCTGGAAGACGCCTATGACAAGGGCCGCCTCATGGGTTCCTTCGCCGAAGACTGTGCAGAGAAGTTTCAGTTCACCCGCGACGCACAAGACGCATATGCCATCGGCTCGCTCAATGGCGCGCTTGAGGCGATCGGCTCAGGCGCCTTCAGCGAAGAAGTTGCACCCGTCACCCTCACAACCCGCAAGGGCGATGTGACGATCTCTGAAGACGAGCAACCCGCAAAAGCCCGCCCCGAGAAGATCCCGACGCTCAAGCCAGCCTTTCGCGACGGCGGCACAGTGACCGCAGCAAATGCCTCGTCAATATCTGATGGTGCCGCCGCTTTGGTGCTCGCATCTGAAGACGCCGCAAAGGCCCAGGGCCTCAACATCCGTGCACGCGTTGTCGGCCACGCAAGCCACGCCCAAGCTCCGGGCTGGTTTTCAACCGCGCCCATCCCAGCGACGCAAAAACTGCTCGCAAATATCGGTTGGAGCAAAGACGATGTCGACCTCTGGGAAGTCAACGAAGCTTTTGCCGTGGTGCCTATGGCTTTCATGCACGAGTTGGGTATTTCGCGTGACAAAATGAACGTCAACGGCGGCGCCTGTGCGCTCGGGCATCCCATCGGCGCTTCGGGCGCTCGCATCATTGTGACCTTGCTGAACGCTTTAGAGAAGCGCGGCCTCAAACGCGGTGTCGCCGCGATCTGCATCGGTGGCGGTGAAGGCACAGCCATCGCGATCGAACGCGTGTAACGGGATGCGCATCGACTATCCCAATATCGCCAAAGTCATCGCCTCGCTCACCGAAGGAGAAACCGATGAAGTCGCCCTTATGGCGACGGTTGTTTGTGAGTTGCATCATGCTGACGACAGGTTTGACTGGACAGGCTTTTACCGCGTAACAGAGCCTGATTTGCTTAAAATCGGCCCCTATCAAGGCGGTCACGGTTGCCTGCAAATCCCGTTTTCCCGCGGGGTTTGTGGTGCCGCCGCGCGCATGGCCGAAGTGCAGCTGGTTGATGATGTCGACGCATTCCCCGGTCACATAGCCTGCGCGTCTTCAACCCGCTCTGAAGTCGTTTTGCCGGTGTTCAACGCAGGTGGCGACGTCATCGCTGTGCTAGACATCGACAGCAACCAACCAGCAGCTTTCGATGAGTCTGATGCAACCGCCCTTACAGCCATCCTTGAGGCTGTTTTCACCCGTTCGTGAAAAAATGCTTTGAAATTTCATCAACCTGAGCCATCGTGAAATTACTGTAGATTTTTTCACGAGATTCGCATGCATCAATCGCGGCAAATGTCACAAACCCTAGGCGCCGACATGCGAGCGCTGCGCAAAGCGCGTGGGCTGACACTGTCTGATCTCGCCGACACTCTAGGCCGCTCCGTTGGTTGGCTCAGTCAGGTTGAGCGTGACATGTCGGAACCCTCGATCACCGACCTGCGCCACATCGCTAAGGCGCTCGATGTTTCGGTGTCGATGCTTTTTTCACATGCACCCGCCCCCGCTGGTGAGGCGGGATATGTCGTGCGCAAAGCAACACGGCGGCCCATCGGCTCCGGTGAAGCGGGGCTGGTGGAAGAACTCTTGTCACCCGACCTGACAGACGACTTCGAGATGGTGCATTCCACCTTCGAGCCGCACAGCCAAATCGGCGAAACCGTCACCCGCCCAACCCAAGAAGTCGGATATCTGATCTCTGGCAAGCTTGATCTGGTGATCGGGGGCAAGGCTTTTACTATCAACCCCGGCGACAGTTTTCGCATTCGAGGAGAGCCGTTCAAGTGGATCAACCCCTACGACAAACCCGCAGTCGCAATTTGGGCGATCGCCCCGCCGGTGTATTGAAATGAGCTTTGAAGCATGGACAGTATTCGCGCTGTTCTGGGTCGTTTTCGTCACGACACCGGGGCCAAACGCAGTCAACTGCATCCAAACCGGCATGCAGCTTGGCTTCATGCGCACTTTGCCAGCCGTCGCTGGCATCCTTACACAAGCCTCATTGTTCTTGGCGCTTTCGGCACTTGGAATCACCGCGCTCATCGCCGCCTCACCCGAAGCTTTTCAAGCCCTCAAACTCCTCGGCGCGGCTTTCCTGATCTATCTGGGCCTTCGCTCAATCCTCACCGCACACAAGCCAATCAAAGCTGGCAAGCAAGCTGCGAACTCAGTCTATTGGCGTGCCTTTGCGATCGCCACGATCAACCCGAAGTCTGTCGCAGGATATCTCGCCGCTTTCAGCCAGTTTGTTGATCCTAACACACCGATACTAGCACAAATGTGGGTGATCGTTCCAACAGCCCTCACCCTAACGACCCTGAGTTACTGCACCTACACTGCCCTCGGCGCGGGGCTCGGCAAGCTGGCACTCGGCGCCGTCATGGGCGTCTGGTTTCGCCGTATCATGGGCGGCTTTTTCATCGCCTACGGCATTGCCCTAGGCACATATTCGGGAAGAGCAGCATGACTTCAGGAACTTGCCTCTGCGGTGCCTGCCGCTTCGAAACATCTGCACCGCCTCTTGGCCCGTCAATGTGCCACTGTGCATTGTGTCGTGCACAATCAGGCGGCGTGTGGTCGTCAGCCTACGTCGCACGCGCCGATCTGCACATCTCTGGCCCCGTAAAATGGTTCGCTTCTAGCGCGAACGCCCGCCGCGGTTTCTGCCCAGACTGCGGCAGCTTCCTGTTCTGGGAAGCACTTGACGAAACAACGACAAGCTTCTCTCTCGGCAGCATCAAAAATCCGACAGGCATCAAGCTAGAAAAGCACATTTTTACAGCGAACAAAGGCGACTATTACGACATCACCGATGGCTTGCCACAGAAGGAATGAGCCCTTGATAGAGACATTTTTGAATATGGACACAGGGCTGATCCTCGCTTTCGTCAGCGCCGGTATCTTGCTCAACCTCACCCCGGGCGCTGATGTGGCATTCGCAATGGCGTCCGGCATGTCTGGCGGGCCGAAATCCGGCATCGCCGCCGCCTTCGGTATCACACTCGGCGGCCTCACGCATATGCTGCTCGCGGTTGTCGGCCTCTCCGCCGCGCTCAAAGCCGTACCGCATGCCTATGACGTCATCCGCTATCTCGGCGCAGGCTACCTGCTCTACCTCGCCTATAAGTCATGGAACAGCGATCCTCAGGCAAGCGCAACAGGTGAAAACAGTCTCTATCCCGCCCTAAAACGCGGCATCATCACCAATATCCTCAACCCGAAAGTTGCACTCTTCTTCCTCGCTTTCTTTCCACAGTTCATCCGCCCTGAGGCCGGCCCAGCATGGCAGCAAATGCTCATTCTCGGGCTAATCTTCAATATCAACGGCTTTATCATCACGTCTGCCTACGGCGCTTTCGCAGGCCTCGCGCGCAACACGCTCTCCCGCTTCGGCGGCACGCTTAACAAACTCACATCAATCATCTTCGGCGGCCTCGCGGCGCGCCTCATCTGGGAGTAACCACAATGTCTGATTTTCCAAGCAAAGCCCGTGTTGTCATCATCGGCGGCGGCGTTGTCGGTTGCTCGTCGCTCTTTCACCTCGCCAAGAAGGGCTGGACAGACTGCGTGCTGCTCGAGAAAAACGAGCTGACAGCAGGCAGCACATGGCACGCGGCTGGCAACGTTCCGACGTTCTCAACCTCATGGTCGATCATGAACATGCAGCGTTACTCAACCGAGCTCTACGCTGGCCTCGGCGAAGCCGTCGACTACCCGATGAACTATCACCAAACCGGCTCCATCCGCCTCGCTCACACCAAAGAGCGTATGCAAGAGTTCGAGCGCGCAATGGCGATGGGCCGCTACCAAGGCATCGAGATGGAGATGTGGACGCCCGAGCAAGCGAAAGAGCGCTATCCGTTTCTCGAAACTCACGATCTCCTCGGCGTGCTCTGGGATCCCTCAGATGGTGACATCGACCCGGCTCAGCTCACCCAAGCCCTCGCCAAAGGCGCGCGCGACATGGGTGCCAAGATCATGCGCTTTTGTCCCGCGACGGGCGTCACACAACAGCCCGACGACAGCTGGATCGTTCACACCGAAAAGGGCGATATCGCTTGCGATTACGTGGTCAATGCTGCGGGCTACTATGCCCAGCGCGTTGGCGAGTGGTTCAAGCCTTACGGCGGTCGCACCCTGCCGATGATGGTGATGGAGCACCAGTATTTGCTCACCGAACAGATCCCCGAAGTTGAGGCATGGTCAAAGGAACACGGCACCAAACTGCCGCTCATCCGCGATGTTGATGTCTCTTACTACCTGCGCCAAGAGAAGAACGGCTACAACCTTGGCCCATACGAGCCAAACTGTAAATCACACTGGACAGACGCCAGTGACACCATGCCCGAGGACTTCTCTTTCCAACTCTGGCAGGAGGATCTCGACCGCATCGAAGACATCGTCACCGATGCGATGGAACGTGTGCCGCTCATGGCGCAGTCAGGCGTTAGCAGTGTCATCAACGGCCCGATCCCCTATGCGCCCGACGGCCTCCCGCTGATCGGCCCTATGCCCGGCGTGAAGAATGCGTTTGAAAACTGCGTGTTCACCTTCGGCATCGCCCAAGGCGGCGGCGCTGGTAAGGTGCTCGCAGAGTGGATCGTCGATGGCTCAACCGAATGGGACATGTGGGCCGTCGACCCGCGCCGCTACACTGACTACACCGATCAAGACTACTGCAACCAAAAGGGCATGGAAGTTTACGGCAACGAATACGCCATGCACTTCCCCCATCACGAATGGCCCGCTGCGCGCGACAAAAAGCTGTCGCCCGTGCACGACAAAGTCAAAGCCCAAGGCGGCGTCATGGGCGCTTACAACGGCTGGGAGCGCGCCAACTGGTTTGCGCAGGAAGGCGACGACACCAGCGAGCAAAGCACGCACACGTGGGGCCGCAAGGGCCCGTGGGCGCAGCGCGTGAAAGAAGAATGCGAAGCCGTGCGCGACCACGTCGGCGTGCTCGACTTGCCGGGCTTCTCTCGCTTCATGGTGCAGGGCGAGGGAGCGGCCGAAGCCCTCCGCGGCCTTGTCACCGGTGGCTTGCCTAAAGTCGGAAGAATGAACCTTGTCTACGTCTCCGATGATCGCGGGCGTATCTTGACGGAAATGTCATGTATGCGTCTTGGCGACGACCAGTTTGTGATGATCACCGCCGCGACAGCCCAGTGGCACGACCGCGACATTCTCATGAACGCCATGCCCGCGAGTGTCAGCGTTCAGGACGTCACAACAACTCGCGATACGCTTATCGTCACAGGCCCGGAGGCCCGCAACCTGCTGAGTGGTCTCACCGACGCTGACCTCTCGACAGGTTGGCTCACACACCAAGCCGCAACGGTGGCTGGTAAAGACGCACACCTCATTCGCGTTTCCTTCGCCGGAGAGCTTGGCTGGGAAGTGCATGCACTCAACGAGAACATGCCCGCAATCTATGAAGCAGTCATCGCAGCAGGGGCAAAACCCTTCGGTATGTATGCCCTCGACGCGCTGCGCCTCGAAAAAGGTTACCGCACCTGGAAGGGTGACCTCTCAACCGACTACTCGATGCTGGAGGGCGGGCTTGATCGCTTCGTGAAGCTCGACAAACCGCAAGATTTTCCTGGAAAAGCTGCTCTGCAAAGCGAGCGCCAACAAGGCAGCAAAAAGCGCTTTGTCACACTCACAGTTGAAGCTGGTGAAGCCGACGCACCCTACATGTCCTGTATCTACTCAGACAATGAAATCGTTGGGGAAACCACATCCGGTGGCTGGGGATATCGCGTCAACAAATCTATCGCTTTAGGCATGATTAGAGCCGATCTTGCTATCGCAGGCACCGAGCTTGAAATCGACATTTACGGCACCCGCTGCAAAGCCGTTGTGCAAGAAGACAAGCCCCTCTGGGACGCAGCCAATGATCGAATCCGCGCATGAGCAGCACAAAGCAGCCGTCTCGCCTTGTTGGCGCGCTCCTTTTGCTTGGCTACGCCTTTGGCGCGTATCTTTGTTACTTCGCCAGCAGCCTGTTCGGAGACGGCGGGTTTTTCATTAGCGCTGTTTTGCTATTCCCCCTCCTGATCGGCCTCGCGACCCAAACACTCACTGATCCAGATCAGAGTCATACCGCTTCTAAAAACTGGCAACGCAGCCTGATAGTCACAGCCATACTGGCGGTCGCTCTGTTCATCTTCCACATCGAAACCGTAATCTGCATTGCAATGGCCGTGCCAATTTTCCTACCGATGCAATACGTCGGCGTTTTACTAGCACGCGCCTCTCTGAAGCGCACACATGACTGGCTCAACCGCGACATTCTACGCGCCTCAACGCTCGTGCTGCCTCTGGCATTGCCCCTCGCAGGAATTGACATCACCTTCCCGGAGACCAACGCACAGGTGGTCAGTGAAATCGTCATAGATGCAAGCCCAAGCGTTGTCTGGGCCAACACCGAAGAGATAGCCGAGATCCAAGATGAAGAACGCATCAGCACGCTCTCGCATAGGTTTCTGCGCGCTCCTCGCCCCCTCGACGCGGTTGTAACCGGCAGCGTTCGTCAGCTGCGTTGGACAAAGGGGGTGCGGTTTCAGGAGCACATCACAAAGCGCGAGGAAAACCGGTTTCTGGAGTGGAAGTTCGTGTTCAACGACAAACAAACCCTCTCTGCGTTCGACCCGCATGTCTCGCCCGACAGCCGAGAACTTAAGCTAACGGGCGGCTCCTACAGGCTCAAAGAACTGCCCGATGGCAAAACGCGCCTTCACCTCGCAACAAACTACACCCTACGCACCCCGTTTAACCCATACCTCAAACTCTGGGGGTCGCTGTTTTTGAACGACTTTCACAACAGCGTGCTTCACGTGATCAAAACCAGATCGGAGACATCAACATGACACTTCCTTCTCACGCCCGCGTCGTCATCATTGGTGGCGGTGTTATCGGTTGTTCCGTCGCCTATCACCTCACAAAACTCGGCTGGAAAGACGTCGTTCTGCTTGAGCGCAAACAGCTCACTTCCGGCACGACATGGCACGCCGCAGGGCTCATCGCACAATTGCGCGCGACAGCCAACATGACCAAGCTGGCCAAGTATTCTCAAGAGCTTTACGGCAATTTAGAGACTGAAACAGGTGTCGCCACGGGCTTCAAGCGCGTTGGCTCGATAACTGCCGCGTTAACGGATGAGCGCCTCGAAGAGCTGCACCGCTCCGCCGGAATGGCCCGTGCTTTTGGCGTTGAGGTTGAGGAAATCTCGCCAAGTGAAATCAAACAGCGCTATGAGCACCTCAACATCGAAGGCGTCACTGGCGGTGTCTACTTGCCGCTTGACGGCCAAGGCGACCCTGCCAACATCGCCCTCGCCCTCGCCAAAGGCGCACGCCAAGGCGAGGCTATCGTGCAAGAGCGCGTCAAAGTCACAAATGTCGCCAAAGAGGGCCGCCGCATCACAGGCGTAGACTGGCAAGGTGAAGACGGAACTCAAGGCCACATCACCTGCGATCACGTCGTCAACTGCGCCGGAATGTGGGGCCATGAAGTTGGCCGCATGACAGGAACCAACGTCCCGCTCCACGCTTGCGAGCACTTCTACATCGTCTCCGAAGCCATCAAAGGCCTCACGCAAATGCCCGTGCTACGCGTCCCGGATGAATGCGCCTATTACAAGGAAGACGCCGGCAAAATGCTGCTCGGCGCGTTTGAACCTGTGTCAAAACCGTGGGCAATGGAGGGCATCCCCGAGAGCTTCGAGTTCGACCAACTGCAAGAAGATTTCGACCATTTCGAGCCAATCCTCGAGCAAGCGATCAACCGCATGCCGATGCTCGGCGAAGCAGGCATTCACACGTTCTTCAACGGCCCCGAAAGCTTCACACCCGATGACGCCTACCACCTTGGCCTTGCACCCGAGATGGACAACGTCTGGGTCGCCGCGGGCTTCAACTCGGTCGGCATCCAGTCAGCGGGCGGCGCTGGCCAAGCCCTCGCTGCGTGGATGGACACAGGCGAAAAGCCGTTTGACCTCGGCGATGTCGACATCTCGCGCATGCAGCCTTTCCAAGGCAACAAGCACTACCTGTTCGAGCGCTCCAAAGAGACACTCGGCCTGCTCTACGCTGACCACTTCCCTTTCCGTCAGAAGGCCACAGCCCGCGGCGTTCGCCGCACGCCTTTCCACGATCAACTCCTCGCACAGGGCGCTGTCATGGGCGAAATCGCCGGATGGGAGCGCGCCAACTGGTTCGCCAATGAGGGCCAGAAGCCCGAATACGATTACACCTGGAAGCGCCAGAACTGGTTTGAAAACCGCGCCGCCGAGCATGAAGCCATTCGCACAAACATCGGTATGTATGACATGTCATCTTTCGGCAAAATCCGCGTTGAAGGCCCTGACGCCGAGACCTTCCTCAACCACGTATGCGGCGCGAACATGTCCGTTCCAACCGGCAAGATCGTCTACACTCAGTTCCTCAACAACATCGGCGGAATAGAGGCAGACGTTACCGTTACCCGCCTCTCTGAAACCGCCTACCTCGTCGTTACCCCCGCCGCAACGCGCCTCGCTGACGAGACATGGCTGCGTCGCAATCTAGGCTCTAACTTAGCTGTTATCACCGATGTCACCGCCGGCGAAGGCGTCCTCGCCGTCATGGGGCCGAACGCCCGCGCGCTTTTGCAAGCCGTCTCACCCAACGACTTTTCTAACGAGGTTAACTCCTTCGGAACAGCGCAGGAAATCGAGCTCGGAATGGGCCTCGCCCGCGCCCATCGTGTCTCTTATGTTGGCGAGCTTGGCTGGGAGCTTTATGTCTCGTCAGACATGGCTCAACACGCGTTTGAAACGTTGCATGAAGCCGGCCAAAACCTTGGCCTTAAGCTCTGCGGTATGCACACAATGGACAGTTGCCGCGTTGAGAAAGCCTTCCGTCACTTCGGCCATGACATCACATCAGAAGACAATGTCGTTGATGCCGGCCTTAGCTTCGCAGTTGACCTCACAAAGCCCGACTTCATCGGCAAATCCGCCGTCGCTGCCCGCAAAGAAAGTGGCCCGCACGCCCGCATGGTGCAGTTTTTGCTCGAAGACAGCGAACCGCTCCTCTATCACAACGAGCCGATCATCCGTGACGGTGAAATCGTCGGCTATCTCACCTCTGGCGGCTACGGCCACACCCTCGGCGCATCTGTCGGCCTCGGTTATGTTCCGAGTAAGGGTGAAAAGCCCGCCGATGTTCTGGCATCAACCTATGAGATCGACGTCAAAGGCACACGCGTCAAAGCCAAAGCCTCGCTCCGCCCGATGTATGACCCCAAATCCGAGAGGGTCAAAGCCTAATGCGCCGCCTCTCCGCCGTCACCTACGTGGTGCCTTCCTACGACGAGGGCATCGCTTTTTTCACCGAGCAGCTCGGCTTCACCCTTATTGAGGACACACCGCTCACTGAAACAAAACGCTGGGTTCTCGTCGCCGCCGAGCCAACAAGCGAAACGCGATTCTTATTGGCAAAAGCCGACAATCAAGAACAGACGAAAGCCATCGGAAACCAAACCGGCGGCCGCGTTGGCTTCTTCCTTCATACCGACGACTTCGCAGCCGAGCACACCCGCATGCTCGCCGCCGGTGTCACCTTCAATGAAGAACCGCGCTACGAGCCCTATGGAACAGTCGCCGTCTTCCAAGACCCATGGGGCAACACATGGGATCTCATTGAATTCGCCAACTAGCCCTTGTTCGGCGTGCTTTCCCTTTACTGCAAAGCATCCTTAAACTTCAAAAACCGCGCGTCTTTCATCACTCGAGCGTTCATAGCGTCACGCAGCGCGCCGATGCTTTTGTAAGGCCGCATCACAACTTCAAACTTCGCAATCTTGCCCAAGTCATCAAGCGTGATCAAATCAACGCCAACCGCATCCAGCTCCCCGATTTTGCACTCAAACTCCAGCGCCCAATCATTGCCTTCACCCATAATCCGTCGGTATTTGAAGTTCTCGAAAACGTTTCCAACATGCCCCAAAAGCGCAGCAGCAGGCTCGGCCCCTGTCCAGGTTTTGTAGTAGGTCGGCGGCATAAACTGCACATCGTCAGCCAAGATTTCAATAATCTTGCCTTCGTCACCTGAAGTCACAATCTCGATCATTCTCTCAATCGTCGGATGCATTGTATCTCTCCCAAATTTCTGACTTCAACCTGACCTACTCTTGCCAGTATGCAAGACTTACGTGACGGCGTTTCAGTATTGAGCTCTGTGATGACCGGTGAACAAAATTTGATCACGAAACAGGTTTCGCCCCCCAACGCTTCCGCCTAAGCTTCCGCTCTGAAGAGGAAGCATCATGGCTCAAAACGAAGACACCCCACAAGGCCTCGCCTTTGCCGTAACGGCCTATGTGCTCTGGGGCTTTTTACCGCTCTACATGAAGCTCCTCAGTCACATTTCACCGGCTGAAATTGTCGCGCATCGGGTTATCTGGTCTGTTCCTATCGCCGGTATTTTGCTCGTCATTCTTGGCCGCACTGATAGCATAAAACAGGCTCTAACAACGCCAAAAATGCTCTTGATGGGCTGCATAACAGCAATGCTTATCTCGCTGAATTGGGGTATTTATGTTTGGGCAGTCACCTCGGGTCATGCGCTTGATGCCGCTCTTGGTTACTACATCAATCCGCTGTTCTCGATCTTCTTAGGCGCCGTTCTGCTTGGTGAGCGTCTCAACAAGCTGCAACTGTTCGCAATCGCCCTCGCTGCTGCCGCCGTTGTTGTTCTCACGGTCGACAACGGCAGCCTGCCTTGGGCTGCGATCGGCATGTTCCTCACATGGGGCCTCTATGCATTTTTCAAGAAGTCTCTGCCGATCGGCCCCAATCAAGGTTTTTTGCTTGAAGTGCTCATTCTCACACCGCCCGCGCTGGCCTATTTGGTGTGGCTAGGCCCCTCAAACGCGTTCATCAGCTCAACCGACAATACACTTATGTTGCTCGGTTGTGGCATCGTTACGGCAATACCCCTGCTGATCTACGCCAACGGCGCAAAGCTTTTGCGCATGAGCACAATCGCAGTCCTCCAATACATCGCCCCGACAATGATCTTCCTCATCGGCGTGTTTGTGTTTGATGAGCCCTTCGGCCAAGCCCGCATGATAGCCTTCCCGATGATCTGGGCCGCTCTGGTGCTCTATTCTATCGCCCTGTTCCGCGAGTTGCGCAGCAAGCGAGCCGTGATATGAGCAACCTCCTGATCATCGGCTACAGCTACTCTGCTGCCGCGCTCGCGCCACAACTCCTTGCTCAGGGTTGGCAAGTCAGCGGCACCACACGCTCGCCCGAAAAACTCGACAGTATCAAAGCGCAAGGCGTTACGCCGCTGCTCTGGTCAGATGATCTCAGCCCTGCGTTGCATGCTGCCACTCACCTGCTAATCAGCGCCGCACCCGGCAAGGATGGTGATCCTTTCTTGGCAAAAACAGGCTCTAACATTGCCAAACAGGTGCCAAACCTCACATGGGCAGGTTACCTTTCAACAACAGGTGTTTACGGCGACTGTCAGGGAGCGTGGATCGACGAAACTGCGGCGCTCTCACCAACCACCGAGCGCGGCAAAATGCGTGTGCAAGCCGAAGCGGCATGGCGCGCCACCGGCCTGCCCTTACATATATTTCGGCTTGCCGGCATATACGGCCCAGGCCGCGGCCCCTTTGCCAAAGTCAAAAGTGGCAAAGCGCGCCGGATCATCAAGCCTGATCAGGTGTTTTCACGCATTCACGTCGAAGACATAGCACAGGTTCTCGCAGCCTCGATCGCCAAGCCAAACCTCGGAGCGGCCTACAATCTCTGCGACGACGAGCCCGCTCCGCCGCAAGATGTAATCGCCTATGCAGCCGAACTTCTCGGCCTACCGCTGCCGCCGGAGGAGCCGTTTGAAACCGCCGATATGACACCGATGGCTCGCAGCTTTTATGCCGAAAACAAACGCGTCTCTAACTTTCGCATAAAAAACGAGCTGGGTGTCTCTCTTCTCTACCCAGATTACAAAACAGGCCTCAAAGCCCTGCTTTAGCCCGTCAAATTTTGCAAGCGCCTTGAAGCCTCGCGACAGCGTGTTATCTACCGCTTCATTGCAGCAAGCGAGACCACAATGATCACACGCCAAGCCATCGCCGACTTCATCGAGAACCCGAAAACTTCGGCTGTCATCACCGCTGTGATCGTTTTCAATGCGATCATCCTCGGCCTCGAAACGTCTAAAAGCGTAGTCGCGTCTTACGGGACATTCCTAACAATTCTCGACACTATCTGCCTGACAGTTTTTGTCGCCGAACTCGTCGCCAAGCTCTTCGCACATGGGCCGCGCTTTTTCAGGTCGGGGTGGAACATTTTCGACTTCGTGGTTATCGCGATTTCGCTCGCACCAGCAGGCGAAGGCTTTGCAGCGCTACGAGCACTGCGCGTTTTGCGGGTGTTGCGCGTGATCTCGGTCGCACCGTCGCTTCGCCGTGTTGTTGAGGGCCTTGTCGCCGCCGTTCCCGGCATGGGATCGGTGTTCTTGCTCATGGGGCTGATCTTTTACATCGCCTCCGTGATCGCAACCAAGCTCTTCTCCGAAGCCTTCCCGCAATGGTTCGGAAGCCTCGGTGAGTCAGCCTATTCACTGTTCCAGATCATGACGCTTGAAAGCTGGTCAATGGGCATCGTGCGCCCCGTCATGGAAGTTTACCCCTACGCATGGGCCTTTTTCCTGCCGTTCATCTTGGTCACAACATTCGCGGTGGTAAACTTGCTCGTCGGTCTCATCGTCAACTCGATGCAGGAGGCCCACCAAGCTGAAGGCGCCGCCGAAACAGACGCATACCGCGACGGCGTCATGGCACGCCTTGAGGCGGTCGATGAAAAGCTTAATGAGCTCTTGAAAGAGAAGTCAGACTAACGCTCGGTTAAGCGCGCTTGTCAGCGATCTGCGCAACACCCAAAACACCAAGCACTTTGGCGACGATATCCTCGGCTTGAAGCCCTGCCTCTTCATACATTTCAGCAGGTGAGCCCTGGTCGATAAACCAGTCCGGCAGCACCATCGAGCGGAACTTGAGGCCAGCGTCAAACGCGCCTTCATCTGCCAGAAGTTGTGCAACATGCGAGCCAAAGCCGCCAACCGCGCCCTCTTCCAGCGTAATCAAAACTTCATGCTCCTGCGCCAGCTTCAGGATCATGTCGCGATCAAGCGGCTTGGCAAAACGAGCGTCCGCAACTGTTGGCTCTATGCCCTTCGCGGCTAGCATTTCAGCGGCCTTTTCGGCCTCGCCCAAACGGGTGCCAAACGACAAGAGCGCCACGCGCTTGCCCTCACGCACAACACGCCCCTTGCCGATTTCAAGCGCCTCGCCAACACTTGGCATTTCAACACCAACGCCCTCACCGCGCGGAAAGCGAAAGGCAATCGGGCCATCATTATAGCCCGCCGCAGTGGCGACCATATGCTTAAGCTCCGCCTCGTCCGCCGCGGCCATCACAACAAAATTCGGAAGGTTCGCGAGGTAGGCAACATCGTAACTGCCCGCATGTGTTGCACCGTCAGCACCGACAAGCCCCGCCCTATCAACTGCAAAGCGCACGGGCAGGTTTTGTAACGCAACATCGTGCACAACCTGATCATATCCACGTTGCAAAAACGTCGAGTAGATCGCGCAAAAAGGCTTCATCCCGCCCGCTGCCAAAGCTGCACAAAACGTCACGCCGTGTTGCTCGGCAATGCTCACATCAAAGCAGCGGCTCGGGTAGCGCTCGGCCATCAGGTCAAGCCCCGTTCCGCTCGGCATCGCCGCCGTCACGGCGCATATCTTGTCGTCACTCGCCGCCAGCTCAATCAGCGTATCCCCGAACACGCCGGTGTAACTCGGCGCATTGCTCGGCGCTTTGTGCTGCTTACCGGTGATCACATCAAACTTCGCGGTCGCATGGCCCTTGTCATCACGCGCTTCGGCGGGAGCATAACCCTTACCCTTTTTGGTGATCGTATGGATGATGATCGGCCCCGTCGCCCGCGCCTTCACGGTGCGCAACACGTTAAGCAACTGCTGCATGTCATGCCCGTCGATCGGCCCGACATAGCTAAAGCCTAGCTCCTCAAACAGGGTGCCACCAACGGCCATCCCCTTGATCATTTCTTTCGCGCGCTTGGCGCCTTCTTGCAGGAACGGCGGCATCAGACTCACCGCGCCCTTGGCCGCGGCCTTAAATTCCTGAAACGGCTCTTCAGCATACAATCGGCTCAAATAATTGCTGAACGCTCCAACCGGCGGCGCGATGCTCATGTCGTTGTCATTCAAGATCACGATCAAGCGCTTGCCGAGGTGCCCGGCGTTGTTCATCGCCTCAAAGGCCATGCCAGCGCTCATAGCGCCGTCACCGATCACGGCAATCGCATCGCCTAGTCCCTCAGGGCAGTTTCCGCCCAAGTCGCGCGCCACAGCAAAGCCAAGTGCCGCGCTGATCGAGGTAGAAGAATGCGCCGCGCCAAACGGGTCATACGGGCTTTCACTTCGCTTGGTAAATCCGCTCAAACCGCCACGCTGCCGCAGTGTACGAATGCGCTCTCGCCGGCCAGTCAGGATCTTGTGCGGGTAACTTTGGTGCGACACATCCCAAATGATCTTGTCCTTGGGCGCATCAAACAGTGCGTGTAAGGCAACCGTCAATTCAACAACGCCCAAGCCAGCACCAAGATGCCCGCCCGTTTCACTAACCGCACTAATGGTTTCAGCACGCAACTCACCGGCAAGCTGCACAAGTTCAGTATCGCTCAGCCGTTTCATATCAGCGGGGCTGGCGATCGTATCAAGCAGCGGAGTGTCTGGCTTATCGGTCATCTCGGCCCTTTCGGGGCTATTACTTTCGCCGCGAAATAACGAAGCGCGCGGCTTCTCGCAAGCAATCAGCATCGCTTCCATAAACAGATAAGGCCTCGCAGCCCTGTTCTACAAGGTCTGCGGCTTGGCGTTTTGCCGCATCGAGGCCCAGAAGTGACACAAAAGTCGCCTTACCCGCGTCGGCATCCTTGCCAACAGCCTTGCCTGTTTCACTTACATCGCCCTCAACATCCAGGATGTCATCAGCGATCTGAAATGCCAGCCCCAAAGCACGCCCATAAGTCTCTAACCCTGCCGAACTCGCTCCGCTCATCACTGCCCCAGCCTTTGCTGACCAGTTGATAAGCGCACCGGTTTTGCCATGTTGAACCGCTTTGATTTGCTCAATGGTCAGCGGCGTTTCGCTGGTCTCGGCTGCAATGTCCATCATCTGCCCGCCGACCATGCCCTCATGCCCGGAAGCGACCGCCAACTGGCGCACAAGCTCAAGTGCATGCGCGCCAACATCCGGCGTGGCGAGCAACTCAAACGCCTTCGCCTGCAATGCATCACCAGCCAAAACAGCGGTGTGCTCGTTCCACTTGCGGTGAACCGTCGGCTTACCGCGGCGCAAGTCGTCGTCGTCCATACAGGGCAAGTCATCGTGGATAAGCGAGTAAGCATGGATGCACTCAACAGCCAACGCTGCCTGCGTTGCTGCCTCAAGGCTCTGCCCATGCAACCGCGCCGATTCGATCACCAAGAACGCCCGCAATGCCTTGCCGCCTTCGAGCGCATAAAGCATCGCCTCACATAGCAGCTTATGCGGTTCTGTTTGCGGTGCACCAAAAGCAGTTTTCGCCGCATCTCCGGTTAAGGCTTGTGCGCGCTTTAGGGCCTGCTCAAAAGTAAGCGCTTCAATCAACATCAAGCGGCTTCAAGCCAGCAGGGTTGCCCTCGCCATCAAGCGTGATCACCGCGATCTTCTCTTCCGCTTCCTTCAGCTTGGTCGCGCAATGCGCCTTAAGCAAAGCACCGCGTTCATAAAGCTTAATCGAATCCTCAAGCGCCACATCACCACGCTCAAGTTGGCCAACAACTTTCTCCAACTCGCTCATCGCGGCCTCAAAGCTCATTTCTGCTACTGCTGTCTCGCTCATTCGTCTCTCCAGGCTCATTTGGGGCAAGCATACCCGCCCAAACAAATGGGTTCAATTCAGAACCGCCCACGCTTAGGCTATCGGGATGAACGAGATCGACCAGAACAACATCCAGCTTTACCCGCACGAGGCGCGCGCCGCCCACGACCGGCTTGAAGCGGCCTTAACTGGTCGCGACGCTACAGTTGACACAGCTCTACGCCTCGTGCCCCGAAAGCACGCTGTCTTCAAAGGCACACTTGATGGCGATCCCGTGGTGTTTCGCCTTGCGCTCAATGACGCTGCAAAAGCTCTCGCTCAGAAAGAATGGAACGAACTTTCCCGCGCTTGGGCCTATATGTCCGAACCGCCACTAACAGTCTCTAAACCGCTTGAATTCGGCCCTGATGTTGGCCTAACGGTCACTTCTTTCGCGCTCGGAAAGGGGTTGCTGCATCACCTTTGGTCGCTCGAATCCCCCGCTCGAATTGCCCCGATGAATCTCGCCGCAGACTGGCTGCATAAGTTCACCGAAAACAGCATTGAAGCGCGCGAACCAAACCGCCGACCCTGGCGCAACTGGGCCGAAGCCGCCGTCGCAAAACAGCCTCACGAAGTCTTGCAAAAGATCGAAGGGCGCGTGTTTCAGAAAATGAAAAAACTCTATCGCCAGATCAACTTGCCCGAATGGCGCGTCGCCCTCGCGCATGGCGACTTTCACCTCAACAATCTGCATTTTGATGGCCGAACAGTCACCGGAATTGACCTTGGTGCAACAAACCACGCTCCGCTCTACAAAGATATCGCCCGCGCACTGGTGCATATGTCCCGCCGCGGCATGCTCCCGTCCGGTGCTCGCCGTTTCGGCGTCGACGCCGCAGCCTTTAACTATTATGTAGAAAAGTTCACACTTTCAGAGCAAGAAATTAACGGCTTTCTGCCCTACTTCATCTGCTTTGAAACCCTGATCAAAGTCGAGCACCCTGACATGCCAAAACAGCGCATCGAACACGCTGTAGCAATGTCAGAAGCTCTCTTTGCCGACATGAAGCAAATCACTTAGCAGCCAGTTTTGCCTTCAACTCATACAACACCTGAAGCGCCTCACGTGGTGTTAGCTCATCAGGAAAGACCTCGGCCAAAGCCCCCTCAACGGCGCTGTCTTTGGCCTTTATCGGCGCGGGAGCAGGCGTTGCGGAAAATAGCGGCAAATCGTCGATCACAGCCTTTGCCTGCCCCTCGCGCTCGCCCTTTTCCAGAGCATCAAGCACAACTTTCGCCCGCTCGATCACACTGTCAGGCAGCCCTGCGAGCTTGGCGACTTGCACACCATATGAGCGGTCAGCGACACCCTTGCGCACCTCGTGCAGGAAGATGATCTCACCCTCCCATTCCTTCACAATGACAGTCGCATTCGAGCAGTGATCAAGCTTGTCGCTCAGCTGCGTCATCTCGTGATAATGCGTGGCAAACAACGCCCGGCTGCGGTTTTTTTCATGCAAATGTTCAAGCGTCGCCCAAGCGATCGAGAGACCATCATAAGTTGCCGTGCCGCGCCCTATTTCGTCGAGAATAACCAAGGCACGGTCATCAGCTTGGTTCAAAATCGCCGCGGTTTCGACCATCTCGACCATGAAAGTCGAGCGCCCGCGCGCCAAGTCATCGCTCGCCCCAACGCGGCTGAACAACTGGCTCACAATTCCGACATGCGCCTCCGTGGCAGGCACAAAACTGCCCATCTGCGCCAGCACCGCGATCAACGCATTTTGCCGCAGGAATGTTGACTTACCGGCCATGTTCGGCCCCGTCAAAAGCCAAAGGTGATCATCCTCAGCCAAGGCGCAATCATTGGGCACAAACCCGTCGCCGCCTTGCTTGCGCAGCGCGTGTTCAACAACAGGGTGCCGCCCTTGCTTGATCAAAAGCGCACGGCTGTTATCGACGCTCGGTCGTGTCCAGTCTTCCTCACGCGCAATGCTGGCCAAAGCAAGCGTAAGGTCAAACTCCGCCAGCGCGCCCGTCGCCGCAAACACTGGTTCTTGCGCGGCCAGTATCGCCCCGCGCAGCTCGTTAAATATCCGCAGTTCGATCTCGGTCGCACGCCCACCCGCATTCAGGATCTTCGTTTCCATCTCGCTCAATGCAACCGTGGTAAAACGCACTTGGTTGGCCGTCGTTTGCCGGTGTTTGAACAGCTCGCTCTGCGGTTCTGAAAGCATCTTGTCAGCATGCGTCGCCGTCACCTCGACAAAGTAACCAAGCACGTTGTTATGCTTGATCTTGAGTGTCGAAATTCCGGTCTGTTCGGCATAGTCTGCTTGCATCTTGGCGATCACACTGCGCCCCTCGTCGCGCAGTGCGCGGCACTCGTCAAGCTCAGCGTCATAGCCCGCCATGACGAAGCCGCCGTCACGCTGCAGCAGAGGCGGCTCGGCAACCAGAGCCTGATCAAGCAAGTCGATCAAAGCACCATGCCCCATCAGCTTACCGGAAGCACTATCCAACAGTTCCGGAAGCGCGATTTGAGCCATATTAGAGCCTATTTCTTGCGCTTTCTGCAATCCGTTCCTGATCGCCGTCAAGTCCCGTGGGCCGCCCCTTTCAAGCCCAAGCCGCGAGAGCGCGCGGTCCATGTCAGGCACATGCCGAAGCACCTCGCGCGTGTCACCCAAAAACCCGCTGTCAGCGTGCGCAAAGGCAACCGCATCAAGCCGCTTGCCGATCTCATCAACATCGCAAGAAGGCGAACTCACCCGCCGCTCCAAAAGCCGCGCACCAGCCGCTGTCAGCGTGCGATCAACCGTTGCCAAAAGCGAGCCCGCCCGCGCACCTTGCATTGAGTGGGTTAGCTCAAGGTTTCGCCGAGTCGCCGCATCAATCTGCATCACCCGACCAGCCACCTCGCGGACAGGCTTGGCGAGCAGTGGAAGCTTGCCCTTTTGGGTGATCTCCAAATAATCCAGAACCGCGCCCAGCGCCGACACTTCGGCCCGCGTGAATTGCCCGAATGCCTCAAGCGTTTCGACACCAAAGAACGCACTCAACCGCTTGGTTGCCCCGTCACTGTCAAATGACGCCTTGCCAAGCTCGGTAACGGCAACACCCTGCTCCTCGGCGATTTCGGCAAGCTCGCTGAACTGTGCATCGGCAAAAACAATTTCGCTTGGCGCGAGCCTTGCCAGCTCCGGCCCGAGACGCATGCGGCTCACTTCCATCACCCGAAAGTCACCAGTCGACATGTCAATCCAAGCCAAGCCAGCCGCGCCGCGTATCTCGCTATATGCGGCAAGATAGTTGTGCCGACGCGCCTCCAAAAGGCTCTCTTCTGTCAGCGTTCCGGGCGTCACCAGTCGCACAACATCGCGTTTCACAACCGCTTTATAGCCGCGCTTCTTGGCCTCTGCAGGGCTTTCCATCTGCTCACAAACAGCCACACGAAAGCCCTTGCGAATAAGCGTCAGCAAGTAGTTCTCGGCCGCATGGTAAGGCACACCGCACATGGCAATGTCTTCGCCCTCATGCTTACCGCGTTTGGTCAGCGCAATGTCCAAAGCTTCAGCCGCGGCAACCGCGTCGTCAAAGAACATCTCGTAAAAGTCGCCCATACGGTAAAACAACAGCGCATCAGGGTAGCCCGCCTTGAGCTCCAGATATTGCGCCATCATTGGCGTTACAGCAGATTTGGCAGCAGTCACTTACGCATTCCCCCGAACGGTTCTTGCCAAACTAACGGTGCACGCTACGACACGAAAGCGCAAAGTCGCTTTTGGTTGAGAGAATTGTGCACAAAGGATATGACGGTCTGACTCTGACTTGATGAAAGCTCAAAATGCCTAAGCAAAAGATCTCCCGTGAAGATGCCCTCGCCTTTCACCTTGAGCCAACTCCCGGCAAATGGGAGGTGACAGCGACTGTCCCGATGACAACCCAGCGCGACCTCTCGCTCGCCTATTCGCCCGGTGTTGCCGTGCCCTGTGAGGACATCGCCGCAAACCCCGGGCTGGCCTATGACTACACCAACAAGGGCAACCTCGTCGCTGTCATTTCAAACGGCACCGCGGTGCTCGGCCTTGGTAACCTCGGCGCGCTTGGCTCAAAGCCGGTGATGGAGGGCAAGTCAGTGCTCTTCAAGCGCTTCGCTGACGTCAACAGCATCGACCTTGAGCTTGACACAGAAGACCCCGACGAGTTCATCAACGCCGTGCGCCTGATGGGCCCAACATTCGGCGGCATCAATCTCGAAGATATCAAAGCGCCCGAGTGCTTTATCATCGAGCAGCAACTCAAAGAGCAAATGGACATCCCCGTCTTTCACGACGACCAGCACGGAACCGCCGTTATCTGCGCCGCTGGCCTGCTCAACGCTTTGCAGATTTCTGGCAAGAAAATCGAAGACGTCAAGATCGTCGTCAATGGCGCTGGCGCGGCTGGTATCGCTTGCATCGAGTTGATCAAAGTCATGGGCGCCAAGCACGACAACTGCATCTTGTGCGACACCAAAGGCGTTATCTACCAAGGCCGCGAGCAAGGCATGAACCAATGGAAATCAGCCCACGCCGCCAACACAGAGAGCCGCACTTTGGCAGAGGCTATGGATGGTGCTGACGTCTTCCTCGGTGTGTCAGCCAAAGGCGCGGTCACACAAGACATGGTCGCTTCGATGGGCAAAAACGCAGTGATCTTCGCCATGGCCAACCCAGACCCGGAGATCACCCCCGAAGAGGCCCACGCCGTGCGTGAAGACGTTATCGTGGCAACTGGCCGCTCGGACTATCCGAACCAAGTCAACAACGTGCTCGGCTTCCCCTATCTCTTCCGCGGTGCGCTCGACATTCACGCCCGCGCGATCAACGACGAAATGAAAATCGCCTGCGCCGAAGCCCTCGCCAAACTCGCGCGCGAAGATGTGCCCGATGAAGTCGCGATGGCCTACGGAACCAAGCTGACTTTTGGCCGCGACTACATCATCCCGACGCCGTTTGATCCGCGGCTCATTTACGTCATTCCGCCCGCTGTTGCCAAGGCCGGCATGGACACAGGCGTCGCCCGTCGCCCGATCATCGACATGGAAGCTTACGAGGCCTCCCTCAAGTCGCGGATGGACCCGACAGCCAGCATCCTGCGTGGCCTCAATGCCCGTGCGCGTCAAAATCAGGCCCGCATGATCTTTGCCGAGGGCGACGACCCCCGCGTGCTCCGCGCCGCTGTGCAATATCAGCGTTCAGGCATGGGCCATGCTCTTGTTGTCGGTCGCGAAGACGACGTAAAGGCCAAGCTTACCGCTGAAGGTATGGCTGACGCTATGGACGAGCTCGAAATCGTCAACGCCGCAAACACTCCGCACCTCGCACAGTATAAATCCTTCCTCTACGAGCGCTTGCAACGCCAGGGTTTTGATCGTCACGATGTGCACCGCCTCGCTGCGCGGGATCGTCATGTTTTCGCCGCCCTCATGCTTGAGCACGGTCACGGTGACGGGCTTGTTACCGGCGCGACCCGCAAGTCGGCCCACGTTATGCAGCGTATCAACATGGTGTTTGACGCCAGCGCTGAGCACGGCGCAGTCGGTGTCACCGCGCTCCTGCACAAAGGCCGCATTGTGCTTATCGGTGACACGCTCGTTCACGAGTGGCCCGACGAGAATGACCTTGCAACAATCGCCGAACGCTCGGCCGATGTCGCACGCCACTTGGGCCTCGAACCCCGCGTTGCTTTCGTCAGCTTTTCAACCTTCGGCTACCCCCGTTCCGAACGCGCAGAAAAGATGCATCAGGCCCCAAAAGTCCTAGAAGAACGCGGCGTTGATTTTGAGTTCGAAGGCGAGATGACAGTCGATGTCGCCCTTAACACGTCAGCGCAAAAGAACTACCCGTTTTCGCGCCTCACTGGTCCCGCAAACATCCTCGTCGTGCCAGCGCGTCACTCTGCCTCGATCAGCACCAAACTCATGCAAGAAATGGCCGGCGCTACCGTTATCGGCCCGATCCTCGCAGGCATCGACCAAAGCATCCAGATCTGCTCGACTGTCTCCACGGTAAATGACATCGTGAACATGGCGGTATTGGCAGCATGCAAAGTGGGGTAACGCCGCGTGACAATCTTCAACCTTGGCTCAATCAACCTTGACCATTTCTACGAAGTGCCGCACCTCCCTGCTCCGGGCGAAACCCTGCTCGCCACAGCGCATCACACGGGCCTCGGCGGCAAGGGCGCAAACCAATCAGTGGCCGCCGCCCTCGCAGGTGCGCCGGTGGTTCACATCGGTGCCGTCGGGCCTGAGGGGGCATGGGCCGTCAAGCGCCTGCAAGCCTTCAACGTCAACGTCGATAGCATCATCGAAGTCGAGGCGCCGACCGCCCACGCAATCATCAATGTCGATCCCCACGGTGAAAACGCCATCGTAGTGTTCCCCGGTGCAAACATGAAACAGTCTCTAACACGGCTTGAAGCTGCCCTGAGCGTTGCGCAATCCGGTGATGTGCTGCTTCTGCAAAACGAGACTAACCTCGCATATGAAGCCGCCAGTCTTGCCCGCAGCAAAGGCGTTACCGTCGCCTATTCCGCAGCGCCGTTTAATGCAGACGCCACAGAAAAGCTCTTGCCACTCACCGATGTTCTGATCCTTAACCGTGTTGAGCTTGAGCAACTCACCGAGGCCACAGGCCGCACAGAAAACGCTCTCGGCCCCGCCACAACTGTCATCACAGAAGGCGCAAAAGGAGGCCGCGCGATCACAGCTTCGGGTGAACAACGTTACCCTGCCTTCCCGGTGCAAGCTGTCGACACAACCGGCGCTGGTGATACCCACGCAGGCTACCTCGCCGCCGCGCTGCACGAGGGCCAGTCTCTCACAGATGCACTTCGTTTCGCGTCCGCTGCTTCCGCCCTGCAAGTCACGAAAAAGGGGACAGCCGAAGCCATCCCCTCCCGCGCCGAAGTTGACGCGTTTCTCAAAAATCAGCCCGCAACCTAGCCAGCAAACGGCGCCGCACCACCCCAAAGCGCCTTAACCTTTTGGTCGCGCCCACAGGCCTTGCGGTAAAACTTGTAAGCCGCCGCCTTGCTTTTAGGCCCCGCGCGGGTCAGCACAACCTTGCTGCTTTTGTAATAGTCTTGGTGGTATTCTCCGGCAGGGTAAAACCCGTTCAGCGGCAACACCTTGGTGGCAATTTTGCGCCCCAGGTCTGATCCCGCCTGAGTTACAGCTTTCCGAGCGAGCTCTTTCTCACCTGCACCACTGTAAAATACCGCGGTCTTATATGCAGAACCACGATCACAAAACTGCCCGCCCGCATCCGTCGGATCAATCGAGCGCATAAACATATGCAACAGCTTTTCGCGGCTCACTTTACCCGCATCGAAGGTGATCTTAACCGCTTCATAGTGCCCCGCGTGGCTCTTGTAAGTCGGGTTTTTGCTCTTTCCACCGCTAAAGCCGGAAACGGCGCTGATAACGCCTGGCACCTTCTCGAAGTCGGATTCAACACACCAAAAACAACCGCCCGCCACAACGATACTCTCGCGTGGTCCGGCCTGTGCCGTGTTCGCTTGCAACATCAGCCCAAGTCCGATCAACACCGCCAACATCAGAGCTTTCAATTCTTTCACACTACACTTCATTGCTCATACTCCTCCGCAATCTCTTGGCTTCACTCTAGCGGCAAAAATCTCTGCTGTAGACAGGCCTCACAAAGAGGTTACAACTCGTTGGGAAAACGTGAGGAGCTGACACAATGGCCGACAAAACCACCACCCATGCAGCCGAGGAAGATGCCCGCAACGAGCAAATTCTCATCTGGCTCAATGGCAGCTGCGTGCCAAAGGCTCAAGCCGTTGTCAGTGTCTACGACAGCGGCTTCATGCTCGGTGACGGGGTGTGGGAGGGCCTGCGCCTTTACAACGGCAACTGGGCGTTTTGGGGCGAGCATTTTGACCGCTTGTTTGAAGCCGCAAAAGCTATCGACCTCGACATCGGGATGAGCCGCGATCAGCTCTATTCAGCCTTGTTAGAGACACAATCAGCCAACAATATGACAACCGACGCACATGCGCGTCTGATGGTAACACGCGGCGTCAAAACCCGCCCGTTCCAGCACCCTTCGCTGAGCCAGCAAGGCCCGACGATCACCATCATCATGGAGCACTCGCAGCCCAAGATCCCCCGCCCGATCAAGCTTGCTACAGTGCCGCACATCCGCGGCTTGCCGATGACACAAGATCCCAAGCTCAACTCGCACTCCAAGCTCAACTGCATCCTCGCCTGCATCGCCGCCGAAAAAGCCGGTGCTGACGAAGCCCTGATGCTCGACGTGCACGGCTTTGTGAACACCACCAACGCCTGCAACTTCTTCATTGTGCGCAAAGGTGCGGTTTGGACATCAACCGGGGACTACTGCATGAACGGAATCACCCGTCAAAAAGTCATCGATGTTTGCCGCGCCGACGGAATCCCTGTTTTCGAGCGCAACTATAGCTTGGTTGACACATACGGCGCCGACGAAGCCTTTCTCACCGGCACATTCGGTGCTCAAACACCCGTCAGCGAGATTGACGGAAGGCAAATTGGCACCGCCGAAATGGGCCCCGTCACCAAGCGTATTCGCACGCTTTACAAAGAACTCATCGAGGCCGACGCATGAAAAGCATCGCGATGTGGTCAGGCCCACGCAACCTCTCAACCGCGATGATGTATGCCTTTGGTAACCGCGCCGACTTCGACGTGGTCGATGAGCCCTTTTACGCGCACTACCTCGCGCAAACTGGCCTTGATCACCCCATGCGCGACGCAGTTCTTGCCAGCCAACCCCACGATGCAGACGATGTAATTCAGTCTCTAACAAAGCCCAAAGCGCAGCATTTCTATCAGAAACACATGTGCCAGCACATGCTGCCATCGGTGCCGCGCGACTGGATGCTTGAGGTGCAAAACATCTTCCTCATCCGTCACCCCGCCCGCGTCATCGCCAGTTTCGGAGCCAAGTATCAAAACTTCGGCCTCGCTGATATCGGCTTTTCGCAACAGCTTGAACTCTACGAGATGCTCCTTGCGCAGGGCCAAACCCCGATCGTCATCGACAGCGCCGATATCCGCCAAGCGCCCGAGGCAATGCTGCGTAAACTCTGCGCCGCAGTCGACATAACCTTTGACGACAACATGTTGCACTGGCCCAAAGGCGGCCACACCCGCGACGGTGCATGGGCCTCGCACTGGTATAACGCCGTGCACAACTCCAATGGCTTCGCCGGCGCAGAAGGCCCATTGCCAAGCCTTGATACGCCTCAGCAACAAACGCTCCTCTCTAATGCCTTGCCAATCTACGAGAAGCTGGCGCAGCGTAAACTCTCGGCCTGAATGTGCGTTGGCGACGCCCGTCACCATTGTGCAAGCCGGTTCGTAGAAGCCAAAAAAATGAACCGACTGAGGTAAATTAGTCAATTTTCAGTGGTTTATCCGCTACCTTTTGGCTCAGTTGCCCTAAAGGAAGCATATTTCCCTTGTCACAATACCCCGTTGCTCTATCAGTCTCGCAAGCAACAAAAGAAATGACGTATGAACATCGCACCCGACTTTGAAGCCGAGCAGATAAACGAGCATTCACGCGCCAAATCAGCCCAAGCCTGGATCAGAACCCTCGCGAAGTATCGCGAACCTAGCGAGCCGCGCAGCTACTTCGAGCTCGCCGTAACCGCGATTCCGTTTCTCGTGCTTTGGGCTTTGGCTTGGGCAGCGCTTTCAGTTAGCCCACTGCTCGCTCTGGCGCTTTCGCTGCCGGTTTCAGCATTTCTTTTGCGCCTCTTCACAATTCAACACGACTGCGGGCATGGATCGCTGTTCAGAAGCCGCACATTAAGTGACTGGATCGGCCGCTCTCTCGGTGTCCTCACCCTCACACCCTATGACGTCTGGCGCCGCTCACATTCGATTCATCACGCGTCCCATGGCAACCTCGCCAAGCGTGGCATCGGTGACATCGTCACGCTCACCGTCGATGAATACAACGCGCTCACGCCCCTGCGCCGGTTGCAGTACCGCGCTTATCGCAGCCCGTTCTTCCTCTTTGGGTTTGTCCCGGCCTACCTGTTCTTCATTCAACAGCGTTACCCCGCCGGCCTCACCAGCGAGCGCAAGTACTGGATCAGCGCGATGGGCAGCAATGTCGCCTTGCTCGCAATCCTCGGTCTTCTCTATGCCTTCGGTGGTTGGGGCCCGATACTCTATATCTTCATCCCCTCAACAGTCATCGCCGCAACTATCGGCATGTGGCTGTTCTACGTGCAACACCAGTTCGAGCACACCAACTGGGACCAAAATGAAGACTGGCAATTGCACGACAGCGCCCTGCACGGCAGCTCCTATTATGTGATGCCGCCGCTGCTAAACTGGTTCAGTGCCAATATCGGAATTCACCATGTGCATCACCTCTACAGCCGCATCCCTTTTTACCGCCTCCCCGAGGTGCTGCGCGACAATGACGAACTCGACAACATCAACCGGATGACAATTCCCGAGAGCTTCCATAACGCTCGCCTTCACCTCTGGGATGAAGCCGGAAAGCGCTTGCTGTCTTTTCGCGAAGCACGCGAACTTGTGGCCTAAAACAGGATGAACACTATGAAATTTCTCGCGCTTGCCTTCGCTGCGACAGCGTCTGCCGCCTTCGCCCAATCGCCGGTAGAGCTCAAAGACACCAACGCCAAATACACCATGCAACTCGGTGGCGACATCGCATGGAGCGTTGAGTCTGATCTCACGGGTGAACAATCGACCATTGTTGCGGCCTCTCCCGATGGTCACGAGCCGTTCGCAGTGATCTCGGCGATGACCTATCTCAAAGTCAATTCGCTTGCCTTGATGGGCGCCAGCATTGCCGAAAAGACAACAGACAACTTCCTGAAGGGCCTCTGCGAGAACTACAAATGCGCTGACATTTCTGAACGCACATATGAAGAAATCGGAGATCACAAAGCATGGGTTGTCACCACGCAACTTGAGCTGGCCGACTACAAAAACCTCGGTGTACCCGAAGCATTGATGATCGCGACTGTCTCGCCCGATGGCTACATGCAGCTTTTCTCCTTGCACACCGCGAAGGGCAAATCAGAGGCAATGAAATCAATCTTGATCGACGCGGTCAAAACCATTCAACCCGCTCCATAAGCCGACCAACGCACGCAGCGTTAAGTTAACTCGCGTTAACCCGCATCGCAAAATCGTATGCACGCATTATGCACTGCGGTATGTACTGTGGTATGCACCCGAGTCACCTGCGATCGCCTCGCATCTAAAGAGGTTAACAACCCGAAACGCTAGCGTAACAAAAGCAAAACGGGCCTGTGCTACAATACACAGACCCGCTTGTTTTTACTGAGTTTTCTCACTTAAATCGGCGGTTGCGTGTCGCCAAAAGCTTCAAGCGAAGGGCGTTAAGCTGAATGAAGCCCGCCGCATCTTTCTGGTCATAAGCGCCCGCATCGTCTTCAAACGTCACATGCGCTTCCGAATAAAGCGAGTGATCCGACCAGCGCGCAACAGTCGTCGCCGCGCCTTTGTAAAGCTTGAGCTTCACGGTTCCGGTTACGTGCTCCTGGCTCTTATCAATCGCCGCCTGCAACATTTCGCGCTCGGGGCTAAACCAGAAACCGTTGTAAATCAGCTCCGCATAACGTGGCATAAGGCTGTCTTTCAAATGCCCGGCACCGCTATCAAGCGTGATCTGTTCAATGCCACGATGCGCCTCAAGCAGCACAGTGCCGCCCGGTGTTTCGTAGATGCCGCGTGACTTCATGCCAACAAAGCGGTTCTCGACAAAATCAAGCCGCCCGATACCGTGTTTGCCGCCCAACTCGTTGAGCTTGGTGAGGATCGTGGCAGGGCTCATCGCCTCGCCATTGATGCTCACAGCATCGCCACGCTCAAAGCCGACTTCTATGAATTCGGCCTCGTTCGGAGCATCTTCTGGCGCAACTGTGCGCTGATAAACATAGTCCGGTGCAAGCTCTGCGGGGTCTTCCAAAACCTTGCCTTCTGACGAGGTGTGAAGCAGGTTTGCGTCAACAGAAAAAGGGGCTTCGCCGCGTTTGTCCTTAGCGATCTGGATCTGGTGCTGTTCCGCAAAACCAAGCAGTTTGGTGCGGCTGGTCAAGTCCCATTCCCGCCAAGGCGCGATCACTTTGATGTCGGGGTTGAGCGCATAGCAAGCCAGTTCAAAGCGCACTTGGTCGTTGCCCTTGCCTGTTGCTCCGTGAGCCACAGCATCAGCGCCAACCTCTTCCGCGATCTCAACCAAACGCTTTGAAATCAGCGGCCGAGCGATAGAGGTTCCGAGCAAATAAAGCCCTTCATAAAGCGCATTGGCGCGAAACATCGGGAAGACAAAATCACGCACAAACTCTTCGCGAACATCCTCGATGTAGATGTCTTTGACACCCATCAGCTCGGCCTTTTTGCGGGCTGGCTCAAGCTCTTCGCCTTGGCCAAGATCGGCGGTGAACGTCACCACTTCACAGCCATACTCCGTCTCGAGCCACTTCAGGATGATGGAGGTGTCCAACCCACCGGAATACGCAAGGACAACTTTCTTTGGCGCTGACATCGTTCTTTCCTCATGCTTGTTGCTCGCGGGTTAGCTCTTTTTCAGGCGCTCCGCAAGCGTTAGCCCCTTGCCAGTCAGGCTTTAGTGGTTGAATAAAACAAGATGAGAGATTTTCAAAAAACGTCACACGCCATCACCAGCAAGTTACGCTCGGTGTTTGAGCCAACCCCGCTACAGCACAATGCCTACTTGTCGGGCCTTTATGGTGCCGAGATTTACCTCAAGCGTGAAGATCTGTCCCCCGTGCGCTCATACAAGATTCGTGGTGCTTTCAACGCCATGAACAACGCCATGGAAGGCCGCAAAACTCCGCCATCGTTTGTCTGCGCGAGTGCCGGAAACCATGCCCAAGGCGTTGCTTTCATGTGCAAATACTTCGGTGTTAAGGGGCGCATATTTATGCCCGTTACCACACCCCAGCAAAAGATCATGAAGACAAAAGCCTTCGGCGGCGAGCTCATCGAGATCGAACTGATCGGTGACTATTTTGATGAAACCCTGCACGCTGCACAGGCCTTTTGCACCGCGCAAAACGCCGTTTTTCTACCGCCGTTTGATGCACCCGATGTGATCGCAGGCCAATCAACCGTCGCCGCAGAAATCTCCGAGCAACTCGGCAAGTTACCTGACTTGGTCGTGCTCCCGGTGGGTGGCGGCGGGCTCTCGGCTGGCGTCACTTCCTACTTTGAGCGCGACACCTCTTACTGCTTTGTCGAGCCAGCCGGAGGTGCCTGTTTGGCTGCTGCTATTGCCGACGGCAAGCCGCGTAAACTTGAGCAGATCAGCACCTTCGTTGACGGCGCAGCTGTCGCCCAGATCGGTGTCGAAAACTTTGCGATTCTACAGCACTATAAAGACCAACAGCACCTAAGCATTAATGAAGACAGGCTCTGCACAACCCTCATCGAAATGCTCAATGTCGAGGGCATCGTGCTCGAACCAGCCGGAGCTCTCGCTGTTGATGCCCTGAAGGATTTGCCCCCTGATATCAAAGGTAAAACCGTGGTCTGCGTAACCTCTGGTGGCAACTTTGATTTCGAGCGCCTACCTGAGGTCAAAGAACGTGCCCAGCGTTATTCTGGCTTGAAGAAATACTTCATTCTCAAAATGCCCCAACGCCCTGGTGCTCTGCGTGATTTTCTCGGTTTTCTCGGCTCACACGATGACATCACCCGCTTCGAATACCTCAAAAAGTCAGCCCGCAATTTCGGCACAGTTCTAATCGGAATCGAAACAGACAACGCAAAAAATTTCGACCACCTCAGCGCACTTGCAGAAGGTGCCGGCTTTCAAATGCGCGACATCACAGACGACGAAGTGCTCGCCTCATTCCTCGTCTAGGAGCGCCTGCTTTCCAAGTGTGAAGCCCGAAGATATCCAGGCGTTTTCAGCCCGCTTCAAAGCATCGCCCAGCGCTTTGCCACTATACCGAGGCATCAAATCTTGCGCCGCCAGCGGGAAGCTCTGCTTCGCAGCCCAGCGCATCTTTTCTTGCACAGGTTCGCTCGGAGCATCTCCGTAAACAGCCGACGAAACACTGACAGCAGGCAAGGCTAACTCTGCTCCGTGGCGGTAAGCAAACACCTCTGGTGAGCAGCCCGACCGGGCAAAACTTTTCAGCGTTGCAACGGCCGCCTTTTCAGCATTCGAAAGCCTCAACTGGTTGGTGTCTGTGTAGAATGTCAAACTGGCCAGCCGGGCAAGAGGGTGCACATCATCTTCATATTGCAAAAAACGCTCAAGCACGGCCAAACTTGCCCCCGGAAGCACGCGGTGCAGCACACCGCAATCGCGCATTCTTTGCAGCACTTCAAAAGGGTTCTCAGCGCTCAGGAGTTTCATGAGTTCGGCTGTCTTTCGCTCGCGCGACACATGCCCAAGCCCGTAAGACAACCTGCCAGATGCTTGCAAAGCTACCGCATCAAGCCCCTTGGCCCCAAAACCGAGTTGCGCCGCGAACCGAAACAACCTGACAATGCGCAAGTAGTCTTCGCGAATACGCTCTTGCGCATTGCCGACAAATTGCAAACGCTTGGCAGTAATGTCTTCAAGCCCACCTGTCGGGTCATACAGTTTGCCTGATTTGTCAGCATAAAGCGCATTCATCCGGAAATCACGGCGCTTGGCGTCAACTTCGAGTTGGTCGGAAAATGCGATCACAGCATGTCGCCCATCTGTCTCGACATCGTGACGAAACGTCGTCACTTCCAACACCGCTTGCAGACCGACAACCGTGATCGTCCCATGATCAAGCCCTGTCGGAACCGGCTTGAAGCCCAGCCCCTTAGCCAAGGCCACAACGTCATCTGGGCGGGCATTGGTTGCCAAGTCGATGTCACTCACTGGCAAGCCAAGCAGAGCGTTGCGCACACATCCACCGACAAAATACGCCTCGAACCCCGCCTTCTCCGCTGCACTCAAAAAAGCTTGAGCGCTTTCGTTAGAAACCCATTCTCCACCTATGCTTTTCAAAGCAATACCCGTTTTGCCAAGCCATAAGTCATCCGCGCCGTCGCACCCCAAATGTAATGCGGCCCATAGGGGATCGTGTAATACTTCCGGAACTGCCCAAAATAGTTTCGTCCTTGAACGAGGTATTTGGACTGATCAAGAACATGGTCAAAAGGCGCATAGATCACCTCGGCAACTTCCCCCTCGTCAAGCAACGGTGTGAAAGGAGCGCGCACCAACCCGACAAAAGGCCGCACTGCAAAACCTGTAACCGTTGTGTGGGTCGGTAAACTGCCAATGATTTCGACAGAGCTGGGCGCAAGTCCGATCTCCTCTTCGGCTTCCCGCAAACTCGCAGCCTCGTCTGAAGTGTCGCTATCCTCAACCTTACCACCGGGAAAGGCAATTTGCCCGGGATGATGACGCAACCCACTGGCACGTTTGGTTAGGATGAGGCTTAGTTTGCCGTTATCTTCTTTGAAGGCAACCAGAACAGCTGCTGCCCGAAGAGCGTCAAACTTTGACGGCGTCTGGAAGTTTAGATCAAAGTCCGAAGACGGCTCGGCCTTACGCGCCAAAGCGTTAAACAACTGATCAAGCTGCTGTTTCAAGCCGTGCTCCCGTCTTTCCCGACACTTGCCGGATCAAGTGCGAAGTGCCGGTTGCAAAACTGGCAGTCGGCGGTCACCAAGCCGTCTTCCGTTGTCATTTTTTCAATGTCCTTCACGCCATAAATAGACAGGCTGTTGCGCACCCGCTCTTCAGAGCAAGTGCAACCAAACTGCACTTTTCTGGGCTCATAAACTGCTGGCGCTTCTTCGTTGAACAGGCGCCAGATAAGGTCGGGCGGTGACACAAATGGCCCCAACAGCTCAAGGTTTTCAACCGTGCCAAGCAAGATGTTCACCCGCGACCAGTCTTCATCTTTGCGGCGTGCGTGCTCACGTTCGTCAAGCTCTTCAACCTTCGCCATCTCTTTGCGCGAGCGCGGCACATGTTGCAGCAAAATGCCCGCCGCGCGCCAATGTGACTGCTCGTTTGGCAGGTAAGTCTCACCGTGCTCGACAAGTAGTTTCGTGTCGATCTGCTCTGAGCTCTGAAAATACCCCTCTGCCGCCTCGGCGATAGAACTCCCCGTCAACGCTGAAAGCGCTTGATATGGCTTTGTGCCTTCTCCCTGATCAACAAGCACAGCAAAATAGCCTTGCCCAAGTTGTTCAAACGGCGCACCCTCGGTAAGACGATCAGCATCATAACTTGTATAGGCGCGAATTTTGGCTGCGCCACCGTCCTGCCCGGCGGCATAATAGTCCGTCGCGATCATGCGCACTGGCCCATCAGTTTGCACTTGCAACGAAAGCTTCCAGCGTGGTTCTACCATACTGCCCAAAAGCGCAGTAATGATCACCATTTCAGAAATCAGTGATTCAACTTTTGCCGGATAGCTGTGTTGCGCAAGGATATCATTGACTGTCTTATCAAGCCGAACAACCCGCCCGCGAATGTCAGAATTGCGGAGCTCGAACGGCAAAACCTGTTCATCCCATTTTACGTTTTCTGCTTGCGTCATATCATCACCCTATCAGCGCCTAGATGCAGCACCTAATCGTCACAAGGCACAGGTGCAAGTCTTGGGGGGTGCGTTGCGCCGTCTCCTGCTAGCTCCGCTCCCACAATATGGCCGAAACATCGTCAGAAAAATCATTACCGCCAACAAACCTGTCGAGCGTAAACACTAGGTTGTCGAGCAATTCCGCGCTGTTGGAATCCGAGCGGGTCTGCAAAAACTCGACAACACCTTCATCGTCAAACAATGTTCCGTCATCACGCATGCACTCTGACACACCATCAGAGAAAAGTAGCAATCTGTCCCCTGACTCAAGGCTGGTTTCGAACTCCTCATAGGTTGCGTCTGGCAGCAACCCCACTGGCAACCCCCCGGCACCAAGGCTTTCGATAGTTCCGTTTCTGCGCTGAACCAGTGGATGCGGATGCCCGGCCTGTGACAACTGTACTCGGCCTGTCTTCAGGTTGGCGATCGCATAGATCAGCGTGAAGTAATGCTCGGTCGTCATTTCGCGTAAAACCAAGTCATTGAGAGAGGTGACTACCTTAGCAGGTGCAAGCGGGACGTATCCCTCGCTCGCATGCTTCACAATCGCGATGTTCTGGTCTTTGGAAGCAGACGACATATAGCCAGCCAGCCGCGCTGTCATCAATGCAGAGCTGATTCCATGACCAGAGACATCTATCGCATACAGGCCGACTTCTTCATCATTTATCGGGAAAAACCCGACCAGATCACCGCCAACATGGCCGCTTGATTGCAACAGCAGTGAAATGCGCGCGGTGCCAAAGTCTTTGTAGCGTTCGCGCACCAGCGACTGCTGCAGTTGCTTGGCTTCAATCAGATCATTGTCGATCGTGGTATATAGCGCTTTCAGTTCATCCAAAGTTGCATTGATCAGGTGGTTTTTGCGCTTTAGTTCCCGCTCCATTTCAAGAATGCGCTCGCCTGCAACCAGCCGCGCACGCAGCTCTGTCGAACTGACAGGTTTGGTTAAGAAATCGTCAGCTCCGTTCTCCAGCCCCTGCGCAATTTCTGTTGATTCGCTCTTGGAGGTAAATAGAATGAAGTAACCGAACCTCTCGTTTTGCAGTGCCTTGAAGCGCTTGCAAAACTCGATTCCATCCATCTCAGGCATCATCCAGTCACTGATCACCAAATCAGGCGATGTATGCTCACAAAACTCGACCGCTTCACTCCCGGAAGTAACCTCGGCGACACGGTAGCCCCACTTTTTCAGGCTAACACGCAGGATAGTTCGTTGCAGCTTGCTGTCGTCAACAACCAGAACAAGGTATTTCTCCTTCTGCGAGGTTTCCTCTGTTTGCCTATTACTTTGCACTTCTTAACTCCACGCACAGCGCCCTCCGTCTTGCAGCACCAATACCCGCCGCAACTTAATTTGAAGTGTAGAAAATCTCTCCAGTTTTAGACTGCTCTTCAAGCTCCCTTAACTTTACCGGTCCATACTGAGCATATCCAAAGAGGCACGCCATGATTGACTGGGACAAAGTGACCGAGCTCAAAGACGACATCGGAGCTGAAGACTTCGATGATATCGTTGAGGTCTTTTTAGCTGAAGTAGAAGACGCACTTGCCAAATTGCCGAGCAAGGACCTCAGCGAACTGGAGGGATGCTTGCACTTTCTAAAAGGCTGCGCGCTCAATCTCGGATTTTCCGCCTTTTCCGCTCTTTGCCAAATCGGCGAGAAGAGCGCCGCACGTGGTTCTCCCGAATCAATTGATGTTCGGGCCGTTGCGCAATGCTATGCTTTATCTAAAGAAGCATTTCTCACGGGTTACGCGCCGTGACTGCACAAAATGGCTAGCGATAGTTCCTGTTTCTGCTAAAAGTTGCTAAAAAGGCAAAAAGAGAGCAGCACGATGCGGGTCATTTCATACATACTTCTCGCCCTAACCCTTTGTTTCACCGCGAGTTGCGGCAAGTTTAAAACGTATAACGGGCCTGAGATCACTCATGTCGTTGTCGATAAAACCAAACGTAGAATGTT
This sequence comes from Lentibacter algarum, assembly GCF_018860975.1. Lineage (GTDB taxonomy): Bacteria > Pseudomonadota > Alphaproteobacteria > Rhodobacterales > Rhodobacteraceae > Lentibacter > Lentibacter algarum_A. Next base: position 56,846 of record NZ_JAHKQI010000005.1, on the reverse strand, counting down.
TCTGTTAAGCGGCCCCGAAGTGATTAAAGCCTATCGTGTCGGCTTGGGCTTTTCCCCCGACGGCCACAAGGAAGTCGAGGGCGACGGCAGAACTCCCGAAGGGCGTTATACGATCGACCGTCGCAATCCAGACAGCCAGTTTCATCTTTCGATCGGTATTTCCTATCCGAATGCAAACGACATCGCTAAGGCACGCTCACTCGGCAAAAGCCCGGGAGGTGATATCTTTATTCACGGGCGCCCCAAGAAATACCGTAACGGAAAGCGTGACTGGACAGCAGGCTGCATCGCCGTCAAAGACCGCGAAATGGAAGAAATCTACGCTATGGTCAAAAATGGCACGCCAATCACAATCAGAAAGTGATATCTACCGACGCTATCCGCCGATTATCAGCGTCCACCAGATTTTGCCTGAACTTTCTTGAAACCATGCAAACCCGAGGTTTTGGGCGCGGCTATCAAGGATAACATCGCGTGTGCTCTGTTGCTCCATCCAAGCCCCTAGCGTTTCAAGTTCGGTTTCGTAAGTTTCCGAGATATTTTCGCCAAGCAAAACGCCAGGATATCCGACACGACGCACACGGTCGATCGGCGACGAGCCGTCAGATCCGAAGTGCCAAGGACGGTTTTGCACCGACATATCGCGCGAATGCGTTGCAGCAGCGGCGTGAAGTTGCGCATTTAGCTGCACGGCATTCAAGCCAGCTGCCTGACGCAGTGCATTAACCGAATCAAGCATGCGGAATTGGATTTTCGAGGTTGCCCCCTTAGAAATCCGATACATTTTAGGCAATGGCTTGCCATCCGCTCCCAACTGAGGAGTGGTTGTTGTTGCGCAGGCCGACAACAAGATCGCAACTGCTAAAAGACTACCAAGAAAACGCATTGCGCCCCTTTCGAACAAAAAATTCACGTTAGGTCGGGTTTAACTCGCAAACTGTGATCAATCAAACGCAGTTAAGCAACTCTCGGCTTATTTATGCAGATTGATTTGATAGTGAGGCCAAACCGCAATAATAAGACATAAATGTTCCCTTTTCGGAGTGTCACTCGTGTCTGATTCTAAGTTCTCTCTCAATCGACGTGGTTTTGTCGGAGGTTGTGCCTCGCTGTTGGCTGCCCCTGCCATTGCCCAAACAGCTGATGTTAACGGCGACGAAACCGTTGAGGTCGAACGTGACATCAACGAAGTTGTGCGCCGCAACATCTCAAGCTTCCGTTCGCTGAAGTGGCAGCCCTATTTCAATAGCCTGAAAGGCGGCGCTGTGTTGGTTGATACAACTTCGCGCGCGCTGCACTACTGGTCGGAAGATGAAAGCATTTACAAGCTTTATCCGACAAGTGTTCCGCTCACCGAAGATCTTACCCGCCGCGGGCGCACCAAAATTGTGCGTAAGGTTGAAGGCCCGAGTTGGCGCCCAACACCCTCTATGCTTAAGCGCAACCCGGAATGGCCCAAATTTGTTGGCCCCGGCCCAGACAACCCCTTGGGCACACACGCGCTCTATCTTTCGTGGACATATTATCGGATTCACGGCACCCATGACACGCGCAAAATTGGCCGTCGATCATCAAACGGGTGTATCGGGCTATACAACGAGCAGATCGCCGAACTTTTCTCACTTACTAAAGTGGGCACACAAGTGTTGCTTATTTGACGATATTGAGGTGAAGTTTTGCAATTTATGCATCTAATAGGTTTGCATTTTGCTGCGCTTGCTGATTAAGAATAAGTACATGACAAATTGTTTGGGGCATTGGTAATCTTTGCACCCAGTTCTGGAGGAAGAAAATGAAAAATATCGTTGCTGCTGCCGCACTCGTTGCCGCTGCCTCGGCTGCTCAAGCCGGTTCAATGTCAGATCCTATGATCGAAGCACCTGTGATCGTTGAAGAAGCTGCTAGCTCTTCAGGCGGCATGATTATCCCGCTTCTGATCCTTGTAGCTGTTGCGGCCGCTGCTGCAAGCTAAGCTCTGAGCTTCAAAGACTTTAAGAACGACAGCTCTCGAGCTGTCGTTTTTTTGTGCCTTATCGCTTTTACCAGCCTTGCAAATTCTCTTTGATCAAGTCAGCGATCAATTGAACATGTGCTGTGCTCGCGTTCAGGCAAGGGATATAGCTGAACTCTTTTCCACCGGCTTCCTCAAAAGCCTCGCGGATTTCTTCATTAATTTCTTCCAGAGTCTCGATGCAATCAGCTGAGAATGCCGGAGCGACAACAGCGATGTTTTGCTTGCCTTCTTCAGCGGCCAGTCGCGCGACTTCCTTCACAGTATAAGGTTTGAGCCACTCTTCAGGCCCGAATACCGACTGAAATGTCGTGATGATGTCTATGTCTGTCCATCCCAGACGCTCTCGCAAGAGTCGCGTCGTTTTTTGGCATTGGCAGTGATATGGATCACCCTGCTGCAAATACCGCTCAGGCATACCGTGGTAGGACACAACAAGCGTTTCAGGTTTGTTTTTCATAGCGCCAACATGTGTCTCGATCGAGTCGGCAAGAGCCGCAATGTAGCGCTCGTCACCAAAATAGGCTGGCATAGTGCGTGCGCTCGGTTGCCACGTTTGCTTCATTAGGGCGCGAAAAAACTCGTCATTTGCTGTGCCCGAAGTAGCGCCCGCGTATTGCGGATAGAGCGGGAAAAAAAGGATTTTATCGCAGCCTCGCGCAATCATTTCAGCGGTTTTGCTTTCGGTAGACGGGTTGCCATAGCGCATGCAAAAGTCAACCACGACCTCCCCCGAGAACTCCTGCTCCAACAGCTTTGACACCGCAGCCGTTTGTTCTTTGGTGATCGTCATCAACGGGCTTTCATTCGCTTCATTATTCCAGATCGACTTATACGCCGCGCCGCTGCTGAATGGTCTCTTTGACAAAATCACGAGTTGCAGTAGCGGTTGCCACTTCCAGGCAGGGTAGTCGATCACCCGCTTGTCCGATAAAAATTCGCTTAGATATCGGCGCATAGGCCAGTAGCTGTAGTCATCCGGTGTGCCTAGGTTTGCCAGCAACACTCCGATTTTCGGCTTTTTCAATTCGGGGTGCGCCTTGGGTAATTGGCGCAACGCCACAGATCTGTCTGCTTGTGTCATAAGTATCTCTAAACCGTATCGTTTGGTTGTGGTCAATCTTTCAGTGGAACTTCAATCGTCGAGAGCGCCTCAGCCAATCTGGCTTTCGCAGAGCCGGGTCTAAGCGGTTTTTGTTGGCTTTCATGTGGCGTCCAGCCTGTCAGGAACATAACCTCGAAAGTTGCAATGATTCGCCCGTCATCCTGCGAAAAATGCTGCTTGTACAGCTCGTTAGCCAACTCAAAAAACCCTTTTCTTTCAAAGCTACGCTTGCGCAAATGCAATGCGCTCGTTTCACCCATATGGCGCAGATCTCGGATCAGATGAAAAATGTTTTCATAGCTTGCTTTCAGCTCGATCTTGTCAACAACCGGCAGTGCAAACCCCGCCCGCTGCAACAGCTGCCCCGCATCTCTGACTTCTGCCATCATGGCCACCCTTGGAGACAGGCCACCGTAGAACTGCAACTCCGCTTCAGCAAGAACCTTGCGCAGTTCCTGCAGTGATTCACCGCCGAACATGACACCAATGAACAGCCCATCAGGCAACATAGCATTCCGGCACTGTATGAGTTGGCCAACAATATCGTTTGACCAATGCAAAGACATTCCATGAACGATCAGATCATGCGTTTTGCTCGAGACATCAAGTGTTTCAGCGTCCTCGGTCTGATCAAAGCTTGCCAGTTGCTCGGCCCAAAGCCCGCCCTGCCAACCGGCCAAAAGTGGCTTTTTAAACGTTCTGTTAACCAAGTCTAACCGATACTGCACCTCATCGAGAGCAGCTAAGCTGACGAAATCAGCCTTGCCAATCGAGGCTCGCTTGCGTTTTTGCATCAGCGCTTTGCGGTCGGTGTGTTGGTTAACTTGCATGGGCTTTGAATATGGGTTGGCGATCAGGGTTACAAACAATTGTTCAAACGCTCTACCCGTCGAGTTGCTTGAACTGCGGTGTTTCGATCGAAAGCCAGTCAGGGCTCTGCAGCAAATGTTGGCTAAACTCGCCATTCATCGCCGGGCTCGTTTGCAATTATTGTGGTGCGCCGCTTCCAGGAAAGTCGGCGCATACCGAAACATGTGATGATTGCCTTGCGTCACCTCGACCATGGACAGCAGCCCGAGCTTGCTTGCTCTACCAAGACAACACCAGAAAGTTGATCTGGGATCTTAAGTATGGCGATAGATCAGAGATCGCGACTGCTGCCGGTGGTTGGCTTTTTGCCGCCTTGCAACCTATCTTGCCGCAAAACCCTTTGCTTGTTCCTGTTCCGCTTCATTGGACACGACTATTACGGCGCAAATACAACCAGTCAGCGCTCCTTTCCAAAGCGCTTGCTGACACTGGTAGATACCAAAACATGCCCGATGCGTTGAAGCGCGTTCGGCGCACACCAAGCCTTGCGAAACTTGATTACGAGGAAAGGCAAGCTTGCTTGAAAGGAGCCATACAAGTGAATCAGGCGAAAGCTCAAATACTTGAACACCGCAACATTGTGCTTATTGATGACGTTATGACCACTGGCGCAACACTTTCTGCCGCCGCCGAAGCACTCAAAGAACATAGTGTTGGCAGTATTTCTGCGGTTTTTGTGGCGCGCGCGGTTAAGAGTGGCTAGTTCATATGTAACGGTATGAAACGAGGACGCCATGAAACAAGTTGAAATTTACACCTCACCACTTTGCGGCTTTTGCCATTCGGCCAAACGATTGCTGAATAGCAAGTCGGTCAACTTCGTCGAATACGATGTTTTGACTGACCCAAAAATTAAGCCCGAAATGATCAAACGTGCCGATGGGGCGCGCACTGTGCCCCAGATTTTTGTCGACAATATCCTCATTGGTGGTTGTGACGATCTTTACGCACTTGAAAGTGCCGGCAAACTCGATGCTATCTTAGGGCTTTAATCGTGAAGACCGCACTTGTTCAGCTTTGCTCTGGTGAAGACCCTCAGAAAAATCTTTCTGAAGCGCTGCGGCTCGTTGCCCAAGCCGCAGATGCAGGTGCCGAGTTTATCTTGACCCCCGAAGTTTCAAATTGCATCGCTCCTTCGCGCTCTATGCAGTTCGAAGTTCTGACCACTGAAGCAAATGATCCTTTCCTCGCTCAAATGCGACAGGTGGCGAAACAAAGGGAAATTTGGCTGCTGATCGGTTCTCTTGGGTTGCACAGTGAGGACAACACCGAACGCCTTGCCAACCGTTCGTTTCTAATCTCTCCTGACGGCTTGATCGTGGCGAAGTATGACAAAATTCACATGTTCGATGTAGATATTTCCAAAACTGAAAGCTACCGCGAGTCAGACACCTATCGCGCTGGAAACAAAGCTGTATTGGCCGATACCACCTTTGGCAAAATCGGCATGACGGTTTGTTATGACGTGCGATATCCACATCTTTACAGAACACTTGCGCAAAGCGGTGCCCAGATACTCACTGTGCCAGCAGCCTTCGCCGAAACGACAGGCAAAGCACATTGGGAGGCTTTGCTGCGCGCTCGAGCCATCGAAAATGGAGCTTACGTGATTGCACCTGCTCAAACAGGTGTTCACTACGTAAAAAACGGACGTGAACGGCGCACCTATGGTCATTCGCTCGCCGTTTCCCCTTGGGGAGAAGTGCTTGTAGATGGGGGCACTGACGTCGGCGTCAGCTACTTTGAACTGGATATCAGCCAAGTCGAAAAAGCACGCCGCCGCGTTGGCTCTCTCGTTCAAGACCGTGCCTTTGAGATTAAGTTATGAGTGACAAACAAAACGCCTTGGCGATTGCGCTGGTTAGTGAAATTTTGTCGGCCGATCAGCTACTTCGCAACCGTCTTTCTAAAGTATTGCCCAACGGGATGGAGATCTCGCATTTTTCGGTTCTCACACACTTGGAGCACGCCAACAGTGAAAAATCTCCAGCGCAGCTCGCCAGCACTTTTCATGTTACACGCGGCGCCATGACCAACACGATTTCGAAGTTGGAATGGGCGGGTTATGTGCATGTGCGCCCTGACTGGGATGATGCTCGCCGCAAGTTTGTCGCGATCAGCCCCGCAGGAATTCGTGCGCGCAATACGGCCCTTTCGGCGATCAGTCCGGTGATTGCAGGATTGGTGCAAGAACTTGGATCAGAGAGCGTTCGTGCGGCGCTGCCTGTTTTACGGGAACTGCGCGCGGCGCTGGAAAGAAACTAGGATTTTTTACTGGCGGTCACGTAGTTAACGCTGAGGTCGTGGTCGGAAATTCGCCATGCCCAGCTGATCGGATTGAAAACAAAGCCTTTCCGATCAATCGGAGTCGTTCCAGCGTTTTTCAGCTGCTCACATAGCTCGTCCGGCGTGATGAACTTGTTCCAGTCGTGAGTGCCCTTTGGCAGCCAACGCATTACATATTCAGCGCCAACGATCGCCATTGCAAAGCTCTTGGCGTTACGGTTGATCGTCGAGCAAATATGCAGTCCACCCCGGCTTAGAAGCCGTGAAACTTCGTTCAGGTAGCCTTGCGGATCAGCAACATGTTCGACAACTTCCATGTTTACCACAACGTCAAACAGCTCACCTTGTTCGGCTAACGCCTCCGCGGTTGTTGCACGATAGTCGATGTTCAAGTCCTGCCCTTCGGCGTGCAACTTGGCGACACGGATGTTTACTTCGGTGGCATCAGCGCCAACAATGGTCGCGCCAAGCCGGGTGAGCGGCTCACTGAGCAAGCCACCACCGCACCCGATATCAAGAATGCGCAAGCCCTTTAGCGGCAGCGAATCCGCGAGATTACGATTGAATTCAGCAGCGATTTGTTTCGTAATGTAGTCCAGCCTGCAGGCATTCATCAGGTGCAGCGGTCGGAACTTTCCGTTTGGATCCCACCACTCGGCAGCCATCGCTTCAAATTTGGCAAGTTCGGCCGGATCAACTGTGTTTGTCTTCTGTTGCACGATGTTGCCCTTGGAATTACGCCCAGCTTGGGGGAAGTTACGATATGCACGAATCTCAAGATAAAACCCCTGCCTCGCCGAGACTTTACCCCTCAATCGAGCCCTTTGATAAGCGTATGATTGACGCAGGTGAAGGACATTCGCTTTATGTCGAGCAATCAGGCAACCCGAATGGACAGCCTGTTGTGGTTTTGCACGGTGGCCCGGGGGGTGGTGCCAGCCCTACGATGCGGCGGTTCTTCAACCCCGAGCATTACCGGATTATTTTGTTTGACCAACGCGGTTGCGGACGTTCTAAGCCCTTTGCTTCGGTTGATGACAACACAACTTGGCATCTCGTTGGCGACATCGAGACCATACGAAAAGAGCTTGGCATCAGCCGTTGGATGGTGTTCGGCGGATCGTGGGGCGCAACGCTTTCGCTTGTCTACGCAATTACACACCCGAGTCGTGCCGAGTTTATTACACTGCGCGGTGTCTTTTTGGGGCGTCAGAGCGAACTTGACTGGTTCTATGGCGGTGGCGCGGGCGCCTTTTGGCCTGAAGCGTGGGCAGGGTTTGTGAAACCGATTCCGCCTGACGAACGCGACGATATGATTGCCGCCTACCACAAACGGCTCTTCGGGAACGACAAGGCCACTGCTTCACATTGCGCCAAGATCTGGACGGCGTGGGAGAACGCGCTCGCTTCTGCCAGTTCGACAGGCAGACTACATACGCCCGATGGCCCGTTCAGTCATGCTTTTGCGCGGCTTGAAAACCACTATTTCCAAAACAAACTCTTTCTCGACAATGACTCCTTTATCCTGGACGAAGTGGCGGCGATCAAAGACATCCCCGGCGCAATCGTTCAGGGGCGGCTTGACATGATTTGCCCTCCAACCTCCGCTAATGAGTTGTCTAACCGCTGGAGCCTTGGCGCATTGAGAATGATCCCGATGTCAGGCCATGCGCTTTCCGAGCCGAAGATCAGCTCAGAGCTCGTGCGAGTCATGGATGAGTTGATGGCTTAGCTCTGAATAGGTGCTTGCACTCGGAAACGACTCTGCGTATAGACCCTGTAACAGCGGCGGGTTGGGCAACTAACTCACCACCGAAACTTGTAGCGGGCCGCGGGCCCGCTTTTTTGTGTGAGCAATGAGAATATGACAAACTTGATCGCCAAAACTGCACTCGATCGCCGCATGGCAGATATTGTTGCACCGATTGTTGAAGATCTCGGCTTCGAGCTCGTTCGCTTGCGCTTGCAAAGCGGAGAAACGCCTACACTTCAAATTATGGCCGAGCGTCCTGAAGGCGGCATCGAGGTCGATGATTGCGGCGCCATTTCAAATGCGGTGAGCGCGGTGCTTGATGTGGAAGACCCGATCATCGAAGCCTATCACCTTGAAGTGTCCAGCCCCGGCATCGACCGCCCCCTGACGCGCCTGAAGGATTTTGAAACTTTCGATACTTTCGAAGCCAAGATCGAAACCAGCGAGATGATCGACGGCCAAAAACGCTTTCGCGGAACGCTTGCAGGTGTTGACGGAGACGAAGTGCTGCTCACCATCGACCAAGGCACCATTGGTCTCAAATTTGACTGGCTTGCTGAAGCCAAACTGATCCTGACCGACGAGCTGATCAAAGAGATGCTCCGTCAAAGAAAAGCCGCTGGTAGTTATGCCGACGGCGGACAAGTAGATATCGAACAATCATCTGGTTCTGAGGAGGACTAAGACATGGCAATTACATCAGCCAACCAGCTTGAACTTTTGCAAACAGCCGAGGCCGTTGCTCGCGAGAAAATGATCGAGCCCGGGCTTGTCATTGAAGCGATGGAAGAAAGTCTCGCACGCGCCGCCAAGAGCCGTTACGGCGCTGAGATGGATATTCGAGTGGCGATTGACCGCAAGACAGGCCGCGCCACATTTACCCGTGTGCGCACGGTTGTAACGGATGAAGAGCTTGAAAACTACCAAGCCGAGTTCACCGTTGAGCAAGCCAAGCAATACATGGAAAACCCCGAAGTCGGCCAGCAGTTCATCGAAGAAGTGCCACCGGTTGAGATGGGCCGTATTGCCGCGCAGTCAGCCAAGCAAGTGATTTTGCAGAAGGTTCGCGAAGCCGAACGTGACCGCCAGTTCGAGCAGTTCAAAGACCGCGCCGGCACGATCATCAACGGCATTGTCAAACGCGAAGAATACGGCAACGTTATCGTGGATGTGGGCAGCGGTGAAGGCATCCTGCGTCGCAACGAAAAGATCGGCCGCGAGAGCTATCGCCCGAATGACCGCATCCGCTGCTACATCAAAGATGTGCGCCGCGAGCAACGCGGGCCGCAAATCTTCCTGTCGCGCACCTCGCCCGAGTTCATGGCCGAGCTGTTCAAAATGGAAGTGCCAGAAATCTACGAAGGCATCATCGAGATCAAAGCTGTTGCTCGTGACCCGGGTTCACGCGCCAAAATCGCCGTGATTTCTTATGACGGCAGCATTGACCCTGTCGGCGCTTGCGTCGGTATGCGCGGCAGCCGAGTTCAAGCTGTTGTCAACGAGCTCCAAGGTGAAAAAATCGACATCATCCCCTGGAATGAAGACGTGCCGACGTTCCTTGTAAACGCGCTGCAGCCGGCTGAAGTTGCCAAAGTTGTGTTTGACGAAGAAGCCGAGCGTATCGAAGTTGTTGTTCCTGACGAACAGTTGAGCCTTGCCATCGGCCGTCGCGGCCAAAACGTGCGCCTCGCTTCGCAACTAACTGCTCTCGAAATCGAGATCATGACAGAAGCCGAAGAATCAGAACGCCGTCAAAAAGAGTTCGAAGAGCGCACTGGTCTGTTCATGGCCAAACTTGATCTCGATGAATTCTTTGCCCAGCTTCTGGTGTCAGAAGGTTTCACCACACTTGAGGAAGTTGCCTACGTTGAAAGAGACGAACTTCTGGTGATTGATGGTGTTGATGAAGGCACTGCTGAAGAGCTGCAGGCCCGTGCGCGTGATGTGCTTGAAGCCGCAGCCAAGGCCGCACTTGAAAATGCCCGCGCGCTGGGTGTGGAAGACAGCCTTGTAATGTTTGGTGATCTGACACCGCAAATGATTGAGGCTCTTGCAAAAGATGATGTGAAAACACTGGAAGATTTTGCTACATGCGCTGACTGGGAGCTGGCCGGTGGTTGGACAGTCAACGACGGCGAACGCATCAAAGATGACGGCGTTCTTGAGCCCTTTGGTATCACGCTTGAACAAGCCCAAGAGCTTGTGATGACAGCGCGCATTCAGCTTGGTTGGGTTGATCCTGCTGATCTTGAAGTTTCTGAAGACGATGGCGAAACCGAAGAGCTGGAAGGCTAAGTAGGAGCCACTATGACAACAAATTTCGTCGAGAAAGAGCAAAATTCTGCTGGAGCAATGCGCAAGTGTATTGCAACGGCGGAACTTTGCCCTAAATCTCAATTGACGCGGTTTGTTGTTGGGCCTGACGAAACATTGGTGTTTGACGCTATGGGCAAGCTTCCAGGGCGCGGCATATGGGTAAAGTCGGATCGTGGCGCAATAGAACTGGCCGCCAAGAAGGGCCTATTTGCCCGCTCAGCCAAGATTCCTGTGAAGGTGCCTGATAACTTGGCAAGTTATGTGGAAAAGGCCGTTTGTGATCGTGTCGTTAGCCTGCTCGCCTTGGCGCGTAAGTCCGGCAATGCAATCACCGGATCAACCAAAGTAAAAGAATGGGCCAACGCCGAGCGCGCAGTGGTTTTGCTGCAAGCAAGTGACGGTTCAACAAGAGAAAAATCGCGAATTCGCCTATGGGGCGACGGAAAAAGCTTTGAATGCCTCACAAAAGAGGAACTCGGGCGCGCTTTCGGAAGAGATTTCGCTGTTCATGCAGCCTTAGATGCTGGCGGTTTGGCCGCACGTGTTATAGAGGAAGCAACAAGACTAGAGGGCTTGCGAGCCCCAAGTGCTGAAAAGCACATGAAAGGATGAGTAACTAGATGAGCGATAGCGACGGCAAAAAAACTCTCGGTGTTAGCGGTGGACCGCGCCCGGGCAATGTTAAGCAGAGCTTTAGCCATGGCCGCACGAAAAACGTTGTGGTGGAAACGAAACGCAAGCGCGTTGTCGTTCCTAAACCTACGGCTGCTTCTCCCGCAACTGCCGGGTCAAAACCCGCACCTTCAGCAAAATCTTCGAACCGCCCGGGTGGCATTACAGATGCTGAGATGGAGCGCCGCTTGAAAGCCCTTCAAATTGCGAAAGCACGCGAAGCCGAAGAGGAAGAAAAGCGAAAAGCCGACGAGAAGCAACGCGATGAAGACCGCGCGCGTCGCCGCCAAGAAGCGGAAGCGAAAGAGCGCGAAGAGAAAGAGCGTGAAGAGCGCACCCGCGCCAAAGCGGAAGAGAAAGAACGCGAAGCGCGTGAAGCTGAAGAGGCGACAAAGCGCGCCGCAGCGGCCCCTGCTCCGCAAGAGGAAGGCCCCCGTGCAGCCAAACCACAGCCTGCCGACCGCCGCAAACCTGAGAAGGAACGCGAAGATCGCAGTAAGCAAAACAAAGGCCGTGGCGATGACGCTGGACGCCGCAGCGGTAAACTGACCCTCAACCAAGCATTGTCAGGCCGTGAAGGTGGGCGTCAACGCTCAATGGCAGCGATAAAGCGCCAACAAGAACGAGCCCGTCAAAAGGCAATGGGCCAGAATGTCGAACGCGAAAAAATCGTTCGCGATGTGCAGTTGCCAGAAGCGATTGTTGTTAGCGAACTTGCCAATCGTATGGCTGAACGCGTTGCAGACGTTGTCAAAGTGCTGATGCAAAACGATATGATGGTAACTCAAAACCAAACCATCGACGCTGACACCGCCGAGTTGGTAATCGAGGAATTTGGCCACAAAGTTGTGCGTGTGTCTGATGCCGATGTTGAAGACGTGATTGCTCAGGTAGAAGACGACGAAGGTGACTTGTCACCACGGCCGCCTGTGATCACTATCATGGGCCACGTCGACCACGGCAAAACGTCACTTCTAGATGCGATCCGCGAAGCGAAAGTTGTTTCGGGCGAAGCTGGCGGTATTACACAGCATATTGGTGCCTATCAGGTCAAAACAGAAAGCGGTGCACTGCTGTCATTCCTCGATACTCCTGGTCACGCGGCTTTCACCTCGATGCGCTCACGCGGTGCTCAGGTGACAGATATCGTGGTGCTCGTGGTCGCGGCTGATGACGCCGTGATGCCACAAACGATCGAAGCGATTAACCACGCCAAAGCGGCTGAAGTTCCGATGATCGTAGCCATCAACAAATGCGACAAACCCGATGCAAACCCGGACAAAGTGCGCACCGATCTGCTTCAACATGAAGTGATCGTTGAGAAAATGTCTGGTGATGTTCAGGATGTTGAAGTGTCTGCAATTACCAAGCAAGGCCTTGACGAGCTGCTTGAAGCTATTGCCCTCCAAGCCGAAATTCTGGAGTTGAAGGCAAACCCTGATCGCGCAGCCCAAGGCGCTGTTATCGAGGCTCAATTGGATGTAGGTCGCGGCCCTGTTGCCACGGTTCTCATTCAAAACGGCACGCTACGCCAAGGCGACATTTTTGTTGTCGGCGAGCAATTCGGTAAAGTCCGTGCTTTGATCAACGACAAGGGCGAGCGTATCAAAGAAGCAGGGCCATCGGTTCCTGTCGAAGTTCTCGGCCTTAACGGTACGCCTGAGGCTGGCGATGTTCTCAACGTGGTTGATACCGACGCACAAGCCCGTGAAATTGCAGAGTACCGTGAGAAAGCCGCGAAAGAGAAACGCGCCGCCGCCGGTGCTGCAACATCACTTGAGCAGCTTATGGCGAAGGCGAAGGAGGACGAAAACGTCACCGAAATGCCAATACTCGTGAAGTCAGATGTGCAAGGTAGTGCCGAAGCCATCGTTCAGGCGATGGACAAAATTGGCAACGACGAAGTCCGCGTGCGTGTTTTGCACTCAAGCGTTGGCGCCATCACGGAAAGCGACGTTGGCCTCGCCGAGGCCTCAGGCGCGCCTGTGTTTGGCTTCAACGTGCGTGCCAACGCACCTGCACGCAACGCCGCCAACCAAAAAGGCGTCGAGATCCGCTACTACAGTGTGATCTACGACCTGGTTGATGACGTTAAGGCTGCAGCAAGTGGCCTGCTATCGGCAGAAATTCGTGAGAAATTCATTGGTTACGCCGAAATCAGAGAAGTCTTCAAAGTTACCGGCGTCGGCAAAGTCGCGGGTTGTCTGGTTACTGAAGGCGTCGCGCGTCGTTCAGCTGGTGTTCGTTTGCTGCGTGACAACGTGGTCATTCACGAAGGCACTTTGAAAACTCTCAAGCGCTTCAAAGACGAGGTCGCCGAGGTTCAGTCAGGTCAAGAATGCGGTATGGCATTTGAGAACTACGACGACATTCGCGCTGGTGATGTTATCGAGATCTTTGAGCGTGAAGAAATTGAACGCTCGCTCGACTAAGAGATTTTGGCTGGCAGGCTTAGCGGCTTGCCAGCGCTCTCATAGCCAATCTCGCAATATCGGAATGAGTGGAATATCTGCCGCGGGCATCGGATAGCTGCGCAGCTCATTTGCGTGCGCCCAGGCGAGTTCTTGTCCTTCTTGGGCAGTCACGATGCCTTCCCACTTGCGGCAGGCGAATAACGGCATCATCAGATGGAAATCTTCATAGCCGTGCGACGCAAAGGTAAGCGGAGCAAGGCAACTGTTCCATGTTTCAATACCAAGCTCTTCACGCAATTCGCGCACAAGTGCTTCTTCGGGTGTTTCACCGGTTTCGATTTTGCCACCGGGAAACTCCCACAAGCCTGCCATAGCTTTGCCTTCGGGCCGCTTAGCTAAGAGCACGCGGTTGTCTTTGTCGATGAGCGCAACCGCCGACACCAAGAGCATCTTCATGATCGGTAATCCGCATTTATCTCGATGTATCCATGCGTCAGATCACAAGTCCAGACTGTGCTGTCGCAGTTACCGATTCCTATGTCGGCACGGATTGAGATCGAGCTTCCCTTCATATGTTCGGCAGCATCTTCCTCGCGATATTTTTCATAAACCCAGCCTTCTTTCGCAACCAGAATATCACCAAACCAAATACTCAGTTTATCGCGGTCAGCGGCGGCACCTGACTTTCCAACAGCCATAACGATACGGCCCCAGTTCGGATCCTCTCCAGCAATTGCTGTTTTGACCAAAGGTGAATTTGCGATCGAAAGCGCATGTTTGCGGGCATCTGCTTCGCTAGCCGCTCCCGTTACATTGATTTCGACAAATTTTGTCGCGCCTTCGCCGTCCCTTACAACCTGATGCGCCAAGTCGAGCATCACTTGGTGTAGCGCTTGCTTGAACGCAGCATCCTCATCACAGACGACGCCGCTAGCACCCGTGGCACAAAGCAACAGTGTATCGGAAGTTGAGGTATCGCTGTCGACCGTGATCGAGTTGAAAGTTGGCCCTGTCAATTCACTCAGCAAACCTTGCAGCTTAGTCTGTTCAACCATTGCGTCGGTGAAAATGTAAACCAGCATCGTCGCCATATCGGGCGCGATCATACCCGAACCTTTGGCTATACCTGCGATGCTTACGTTCTTGCCCCCGACCATTACTTGCGCAGTTGACGCCTTCGCGAAGGTGTCAGTCGTCATGATAGCCTTAGCAGCGTCTTGCATTTTGCTGGCACTCAACGCAGCCGAAAGCGTAGGTAGGGCCGCAACAATTTTATCATGTGGGAGCAACTCGCCAATCACACCGGTTGAAGCCGTGAAAACGCGGCTTTCAGGTATCTCAAATTCGGTCGCTACAGCCTCTGTGATACGTCGCACAGACTCCGCACCGCCCGATCCGGTAAAGGCATTCGCGTTGCCGGAGTTCACCACAATCGCCGCACTATCTACAGCCGACTTACCGATTTTCTCCTGACAATCCAGCACCGCAGCCGAGCGTGTCGCCGAGCGCGTGAACACACCAGCGATGCTGGTTCCGGGTGCTAGTCGGGCAAGCATCAAATCCGTTCGGGCTTGATACTTCACACCCGCTTCGACAGTGGCGAATGTAACGCCGTCGATTTCAGGCAACTCAGGGAAAGCCGATGGCGCCAGTGGCGAAACGTTCTCAATTTTTGCCAAGCTTATTCTCCAACCATAGTTTGGTCTTTTAGCAACGCTGGATCAATGCTTGTCGGGTCTGTAATCTCGATCTTTCCCAGCTTCTTGAGCCGCTCGATTTCAGCCTCGACCGTCTTTGTGTAGAGGTCTTGTTGTAGACTATCGCGCACTTCTTCAAATGCCGGAGCTTCCGCAACACGTGTTTCGAGCAGCTTGATCACGTGCCACCCAAACTGGGTTTTAACCGGCGCCGAGATCGCACCTGCTTCCATGGTTTTCACTGCATCCTCAAAAGGAGCAACCATCATCCCAGCACCAAACCAACCCAAACTACCTCCATTGGGCCCGGATGGCCCTGTTGAATCAGTCTCTGCGAGTTTGGCAAAGTCGGCACCGCCATCCAACTTTTCAATCAGCAGTTTTGCCTCATCCTCGGTTTCAACAAGAATGTGAGCAGCGTTGTATTCCTTGCTCGGGGCTGCCGCAGCAAACTTCTCTTCATAGGCAGCTTTCAACGCTTCCTCGGTCACTTTTTCGGCAACCAATAGCTCAATCGCCTCACTCGCTACCAAAGTGCGCTTCTGATTTTCAAGTGACTTTTGCACACGAGCGGGCGTGTCGCCCTTATAACTTTGCTCTAGCAAGGCTTGGTTAATCAACTGGTCAATCAGTGCCTGATACAGCATCTCGTCAGGAAGCTGCCGATATTGCTCGGGCAAACCCATACGTGCCACAACCATGTGACCAACTGTAATCTCGGTGCCATTAACTGTCGCAACGACACTGTCACCTGTCACTGGCTTTTCATCAGCTGCCACCGGCGCCGCAACAAGAAGCGCCGCTAGCAAAATGGCTGATTTTCTGAGGTGTTTTGACATCTTTGATCCTTTGTATCTTGCTTGATTGCCGCGTGACGTTGACACTACCAGACCCGAAGCTTACATCGCTTTAAGGCCAAGACACACTGACTGTTCCTCGCTGTTTTACGGCGCGCGTTATTCCGGAGCAAGCAAATGTCTTGTGAACAAAAAGAAACGACCGGATCGGACTGCACATGCTTGGACTTGGATCACTCGCCAAAAAGGTTTTCGGAACCCCGAACGACCGCAAGGTAAAGGCAACTTTGCCGCTCGTTAACCAGATTAACGCGCTTGAGCCCGAGTTTGAAAAACTCTCTGATGCCGAGATCATCGAAAAGACAAAAGCGCTTTCGGCGCGGGTGCAAGGCGGAGAAAGCCTCGACGCTGTTTTGCCTGAAGCCTTTGCGAACTGCCGAGAGGCCGCCAAACGAGCGCTCGGTTTGCGCGCTTTTGATGTACAACTCATGGGCGGTATTTTTCTGCATCAGGGCAATATCTCCGAGATGAAAACCGGCGAGGGCAAAACCCTTGTTGCGACTTTCCCCGCTTACCTCAATGCGCTGACGGGTAAAGGCGTGCATATCGTCACTGTAAACGACTACCTCGCCAAGCGCGACGCCGAGTGGATGAGCAATGTCTTTACGGCGCTCGGTATGACTACAGGCGTTATTTACCCGCAGCAGCCCGAAGCTGAAAAGGCCGAAGCCTACGCTGCCGATATCGCTTACGCGACAAACAACGAACTCGGTTTTGACTACTTGCGAGACAACATGAAGTCGGAACTCAGCCAGATTAACCAAAAGGTGCACCACTTCGCGATTGTTGATGAGGTTGACTCGATCCTGATCGACGAAGCGCGCACACCGCTGATTATTTCGGGCCCCGCCGAAGATAGATCAGAGCTCTATGTCTCTATCGACAAGCTTATTCCTCGCGTTACGGACGAGCACTACACGCTTGATGAAAAAACCCGGAATGTGACTTTCACAGATGAAGGCAACGATTTTCTGGAAGGGCTTTTACAGCTCGAAGGAATCCTCCCGAAAGATCAAAGCCTCTACGACCCCGAAAGCACAAGCATCGTTCACCACGTGAACCAAGGGCTGCGCGCGCATAAGCTTTTCACCAAAGACAAAGACTACATCGTGCGAGGCAATGAAGTTGTCCTGATCGACGAATTCACAGGCCGTATGATGGCAGGTCGTCGCCTTTCCGAGGGGCTTCACCAAGCGATTGAGGCTAAGGAAGGCTGTGATATTCAGCCTGAAAACGTGACGTTGGCACAGGTTACGTTCCAAAACTATTTCCGCCTCTATGACAAACTCGGCGGCATGACAGGCACGGCCGTAACCGAAGCCGAAGAGTTCATGGAAATATATGGCCTCGGGGTTGTTGAGGTTCCCACAAACCGCCCTGTCGAGCGCATAGACGACGACGATGCCGTCTACCGCACTGCCGATGAAAAGTTCAAAGCTGTCGTTGAAACAATCAAAGAGGCCAACGCCAAGGGGCAACCTACCTTGGTCGGCACGACATCAATCGAAAAGTCAGAGTTCCTGAGTGAGCTGCTTACAAAAGCCGGTGTTAAGCACAATGTCTTGAATGCTCGTCAACACGAGCAAGAAGCCCAGATCGTTGCAGATGCGGGCAAACTCGGAGCGGTAACGATCGCTACAAACATGGCCGGCCGCGGCACTGACATCAAACTTGGCGGCAATGTCGAATTCAAGATAATGGAGGCAATCGCCGCCTCCCCCGATGATGACAATGAAGAAGTGCGCGCCAAGATTGAAGCTGAGCACAAAGATTGGGAGCAAAAGGTAAAGGACGCAGGCGGGCTGTTCGTTTTGGCAACTGAACGTCACGAAAGCCGCCGCATCGACAACCAGCTTCGCGGCCGCTCCGGCCGCCAAGGCGACCCGGGCCGCTCATCATTCTTCCTCAGTCTTGATGATGACCTTATGCGCATCTTTGGATCTGAACGACTCGACAAAGTGCTCTCAACGCTCGGAATGAAAGAGGGCGAAGCGATCGTGCATCCTTGGGTTAACAAGTCGCTTGAGCGAGCACAGGCGAAAGTAGAAGGCCGCAACTTTGACATTCGCAAACAGCTTCTGAAATACGATGATGTGATGAACGAGCAGCGGAAAGTTATCTTCAAACAACGCCGTGATATCATGGAAGCGAAAGACCTTTCAGAGATTGCTAGAGACATGCGAAATGAAGTCATTGACGACCTTGTTGAACGCTTCATGCCGCCAAAGTCCTACGCCGATCAGTGGGACGTCGAAGGCCTTTACGCCGCCGCGATCGAAAATCTGAGCATTGATGTGCCTGTTATCGAATGGGCTGCGGAAGAAGGTGTTGATGACGACGACATTGCTGAGCGCCTTGAAGCGGCATCTGACGAGTTTCTGGATGCTAAAACCAAAGCCTTTGGCCCCGAGACAATGCGCTTGATCGAAAAACAGGTTCTCTTGCAAACGATTGATGCAAAATGGCGTGACCACCTTCTGACGCTTGAGCATTTGCGCTCGGTTGTTTCCTTTCGTGGATATGCCCAACGCGATCCGCTGAATGAATACAAGAACGAAGCCTTTCAACTTTTTGAAACGATGCTCAATAGCTTGCGGGAAGATGTCACTCGGCAACTTGGTCGCGTGCGCCCGCTCTCTCCTGAAGAGCAGGCAGAGACCTTGGCGTCACTAGAGGAGCAAGGTGCGATTCCTGCGGCCGAGCCTGCCGTCGAGGGCTTTGACGAAAACGATCCGACCACTTGGGGCAACCCCGGGCGTAACGAACTCTGCCCTTGCGGATCCGGAAAGAAATTCAAGCATTGCCACGGGCGGTTTGCCTAAATAGCTGCATAAAATCGCCCGATATTGACCGCGTCACCGCCTTAAGGCCGCCCGATTTCACACCGATATTTTTGCCAAACCATTACGGCTGGAGGCGAAAATGCCAGACTTGAAACGATACGGAATAGCCGGAGCGACATTGGCAACAATCTTGCTGACTGGTCAAGTAATGCAAATGGCGTCGAATGATAAAGCAGCTAAAGTGGCCGCTATTCAAGCGATGCCACTGCCTGTTGAGATTTCTGACATCAAGTTAACCGCTTCAGATGGCTCAGACGCCGAAGCCTCTGTCCTTGCTGCGCTTGACGTTGGAAAGTCCGAGAGCCAGTCACCGGTGCGTTCGGTGCCTGTTGAGAATGACAGTTGCGAGATCACAATGCTTGCCGCTCCAAAGGCAGCGGCTCTTGTGAGCCTCACTATCCAAGCGCCTTGCCAACCAAACGAACGTGTCGTCATCCACCACAACGGCATGATGTTTGCCGAGGCTACTGACAGCATAGGCACACTAGAAACAACCGTTCCTGCATTGGCTGAAACCGCTGTTTTCATCGCGTCATTTGCGAGCGGTGAAGGTGCTGTTGTGACAACAAATGTTGACACATTGCCAAGTTTTGATCGCGCAGCGGTTCAAGTGCAGGGCACATCGGGTATCAGCTTACATGCCCGCGAGTTTGACGCCGAATATGGTACCGAAGGTCATGTTTGGAGCGATACACCAGGCTCTATCGCTGACGCAGCTACGGGCCAAGGCGGCTTTGTGTTGCAACTTGGTGATGCCACTCTCGACAATCCTATCACAGCTGAAGTTTACACTTTTCCAACCAGCATTGCGAAAACTGAGGGTGAAGTATTGCTAAGCGTTGACATCGAAATCACTGCAACAAACTGCGGCCAGGATATCGAAGCGCAGACACTTCAAACCGACAGTTCAGGAGGCATAAAGGTTCAAAACCTCGACATGACGATGCCCGATTGCGATACCGTTGGTGATTTTCTTGTGTTGAATAATCTGGTTAAAAACCTGAAAGTAGCTTCGAACTGATTTAGATCTACGAGGCCACATTGAAACGGATACTGTGTGCGGCGTTCTTCGCCGCACTTGCTCTTTTCAGTTGCGTCCAAATAGTTTGGGCACAAGATGTGTTACTCACATCACGCGATGGAACCGTGGAAATTTCCGGAACGCTGTTAGGCTTTGACGGCGAACTTTACCGCGTTCAAACCGACTACGGTGAACTCACCATCGAAGGCGCAGGAGTTGACTGTGAAGGGCCGGGGTGTCCAAACTTAGGTGCGTTTGTTGCGGAAATCGATCTGTCCGGTGCTGCTGAAATGGGTCGGGACCTTTTGCCAGCATTGATTGAAGCTTTTGCGTTTGAGAACAACATGAAAGCCCAACGCACAGAACCTTCTCCGACTGAAACAACTTACACGCTGCTATCGCGAGACACGGGTAAAACCCAGGCGATAATATACCTTCATCTTTCAACAAGCGATGAAGGCTTTGCCGACTTACTCACCGACCAAGCCGATATTGTGATGTCTCTTCGCGAGATAACTAGCCATGAACGGAAGCTCGCACGCGAAGCCGGGATGGGAGACATGACATCACAGGGGCGGGCGCGGGTGTTGGCTCTGGATGCTCTTGTTGCAATCGTTTCAAACCAGAATCCGGTAAATCAAATTAGCCTCACACAGCTTGCTCAAATATTTTCTGGCGACCTTGATGATTGGGAAGAGCTTGGACCGCAGAAAGCAGAAATTACACCTTACATGCGTGACGTTGAAGTGGGGCCGGGGCGAGCCGCTTTGCAGCGACTGCTTCGCAGCGACCTAGCCAAGCCCGCGCCGGAAACTCATTTTGCGACGCAAGGAATTGAGCTCGCAACACGCGTCTCTGTTGACCCTTTTGGTATAGGCCTGGCCAGCCGAGCAACTACAGTAGATGCTAAAATACTAACGTTGTCAGGCAGTTGCGAGCGATCTTTGCGTGCGACGCGGCGGAACATAAAGACGGAAGACTACCCACTGACCGCCCCGATGTTTCTCTATTTGCCAGCACGACGATTGCCTAAAATTGCGCGCGATTTTTTGTCTTATACACGCAGCCCTGCCGCGCAGTTGGTTATCCGTAGGGCGGGGTTTGTTGATCAGGCCCCTGAGGAAATTTCCTTGGATTATCAGGGTGATCGCGTGGCCAATGCCATATCTGTCGCGGGAGACGAGCTGCCGTTAGAAAACCTGCAGACAATGCTCAGTGAGTTGCGCGGCATGAAGCGGCTGACAACGTCGTTTCGGTTTGAAGCCGGATCCATCCGGCTAGATGCACAGTCGCGCTCGAATGTTGCACAACTCGCGAGAGCTCTGGAAGCTGGCCGATATGACGGGAGAAGCCTTGTTTTTATAGGGTTTAGTGACGGTGAAGGCGCTGCGGCGGCCAACCTAGAAATATCAAAACGGCGGGCGGAAGTTGTCAAGAATGCTGTTGTGAAGGCCTCGGAATCGGCTGATTTCACGCAGATGGACATTGGTGTGAATGCCTACGGGGAATCGATGCCAATGGCCTGTGATGACACGGAATGGGGGCGGCAGGTTAACCGCCGCGTCGAGGTTTGGGTTCGCTAGAGATAGCCCTCTGATCGGAAGCTTAGCTCGGTCGATTTTCCGATGATCAGATGATCATGCACTGTCAGTCCGAGAGCCTGCGCAGCGAGGTTGATTTGCTCAGTCATTGCAATGTCTTCACTTGATGGAGTCGGATCACCTGACGGGTGATTATGTACTAAAATCAATGCACTAGCATTTAGCTCTAGCGCCCGCTTAACGACCTCACGAGGATAAACAGGCACGTGGTCGACGGTGCCTTTAGCCTGTGCTTCATCGGCGATAAGGGTGTTCTTACGATCAAGAAACAGGATGCGAAATTGCTCCGTGTCGCGGTGAGCCATGGCGGTGTGACAGTAGTCGATCAGGGCGTCCCAACTGCTCACGATCGGACGCTGAATGACGCGGGAACGGGCGAGGCGTTGAGCAGAGGCAGCGACGATTTTGAGTTCACATACAACCGCCTTTCCAACCCCCTTGATCTCTAGCAAACGCTCGGAAGAGGCGCTGATTACACCGTTGAAATCATTGAATTTATCCAGAAGCTCGCGCGCCAAGGGCTTCACATCACGTCGGGGAATTGCCCGAAAGAGGACAAGCTCTAACAACTCATAGTCCGGCATTGCGTCGGCACCGCCATTGAGGAAACGCTCACGCAATCGGGCGCGATGATCTGCGATGTAGGAGGGTTGCTTGCCCTTTGTAAGCGCTGGAAGGCTCTCGACTTCATCACTCTCGAAAAGCGGCATCGGGGCTTCGGAAAATTGCATTTGCTGGGTCATAAACAACAGTTTGCGCAATCTTGATGAAGAAGGCGTTAACGAAGCGACTCACCTCAAAAACCCTGTGTGACTCGCGTGCATACCGCAGTGCATACGCCAGTGCATAATGCGTGCTGACAGTTTTGAGCTATCAACGAAGCCGCCAAATGTTAAGCTAACGTGCGGTATGTTCAGGCTTTATCAACAGTGCCGAACTCCAGCCAAGCTCGCTCTTTTGGCGCTAGCTGGGCGTCCATCTGGGCATTGTAAGCCGCCATTTCCTGATCTGTCAGATTGCCAATCCATTTGCCGCTCGTGCCGCTGTGAAAGAAATCAGTGTCAGACTTCATCATGCCCTTGCCCCCCGAAGGCGCAAAACGCGAGGCATTTGCGCGCATATTGTCAAAGCGCGCGGCTGCAATCAGTTGCTCCATAACGTCAGGCGCATGCACGATACCGAGCAGACCGGCCACTTTAGAAAAAGTGGCTGCCAGATCGCGAGTCATATCGGCGTAGTGAAACATCGTTACATTGGGCCGCTTTGCGAGGGCGCTGGCGGCTTTGTAATGCCGGATGATATGCGCGAGCGGCATGGCGTCACCGTCAAAGCCCTCGGCTCCGCCGTCA
Source organism: Lentibacter algarum (assembly GCF_018860975.1). Taxonomy (GTDB): domain Bacteria; phylum Pseudomonadota; class Alphaproteobacteria; order Rhodobacterales; family Rhodobacteraceae; genus Lentibacter; species Lentibacter algarum_A. Next base: position 34,051 of record NZ_JAHKQI010000005.1, on the reverse strand, counting down.
AGAAAGCGGCGCATGGTGATGCCGTCTGGGTCATCTTCAGGATACCAGCCATCAAAAAACCGTATCGGGAGATTGCGAAGATGCACACGGTAGGAGAAATGTGCGTCAAGCGGATGGCGAAACACACAGAGATAGTGCGCATGATCATCAAGCGGCAAGCCGTCCATCGGGGTGTGGCTTTTCATGCTGCGGCGATGCGTCATTGCTTCAAGCTGCGCGGCGATTTCTGGCATTTCGCGGAAACGAATATCAACCCAGGGCATCTTTACCATCAGCTCTGTTTCGACTTCGGGATCGCCGGAGAGAAGCAAAGCCACAATGGTTTGCATCCACGTGGTGCCGCATTTGGGCGGCGTAACAACCAGCACGTCGTCGGGGCGAATGTTGACCATATCCCAGCGTCTGTTGTCGGTTAGTGGGCCGAGATACAGCTTCCGGTTGGTCATATCAGTCGTTCCTTGCGTGGTGCCGCTTTGGCAAGGGAACGCTGAACAAAGCTTGAACGCAACAAAAAAGGGCGCACCCTTAAGCGCGCCCTTTTGAATAGCTGACTTGAAAGCTTAACCTTTCATACTGTCCCAGAACCCTTTGACCGACGAAAAGAAGCTTGAGCTTTCGGGGTTGTTGTCTTCTGACAGCGCCTCGAACTCTTTAAGCAGTTCTTTTTGTTTTGAGGTCAGGTTCACCGGCGTTTCGACGGCGAGTTCGATGAACATGTCGCCAGCGCCGCCGCCGCGTAGGGCGGGCATGCCTTTTGAGCGCAGGCGCATTTGACGGCCTGACTGTGAGCCGGATGGGATTTTCACCCGCGAGCGGCCACCGTCAATTGTTGGCACTTCGATGTCGCCACCCAGCGCTGCCGAAGCCATGCTAACAGGGACGCGACAGTATAGGTTAACGTCCTCTCGCTCAAAGATCTTGTGCGCAGCGACCTCGATGAAGATGTAGAGATCGCCGGTTGGGCCGCCGCGCATGCCTGCTTCACCTTCCCCAGCGAGGCGAATGCGAGTTCCGGTTTCAACGCCAGCCGGTATGTTAACCGCGAGCGAACGGTCTTTGTGAACACGGCCTTGTCCGCCGCAAAGTTTGCAAGGATCTTTGATGATCTGGCCGAGGCCTGAACATGTCGGGCAGGTGCGCTCGACGGTGAAGAAGCCTTGTTGCGCACGAACTTTACCCATGCCTGCACAAGTCGGGCATGTTGTCGGCTCGGAGCCATCGTCAGAGCCGGTGCCGTTACAGCCTTCACAGGCCACAGACGTGGGAACGGCGATGGTTTTTTGCAGGCCGGTGTAGGCTTCTTCAAGCGTGATGCCGAGGTTGTATCGCAGGTCAGCACCGCGGGACGCGCGTTGGCGTCCGCCTCCGCGCTGGCCTCCCATGAAGTCACCGAACAGGTCGTCGAAGACATCGGAGAAGGCAGAGGAAAAGTCACCCTGTCCGCCGCCGGGCCGGCCACCGCCGCCGCCCATGCCGCCTTCAAAAGCGGCGTGGCCGTAGCGGTCGTAGGCGGCCTTTTTGTCGTCGTCCTTAAGGACTTCGTAAGCCTCGCCCGCTTCTTTAAACTGCGCTTCGGCTTCGGGGTTGTCGGTGTTGCGATCAGGGTGCAGCTCTTTCGCTTTTTTGCGATAGGCTTTTTTGATCTCATCAGCCGAGGCGCCCTTGGAGATACCAAGCGTTTCGTAATAGTCGCGTTTTGCCATTGGGAAGACCCCTTTCTGAAACCATATGAGGCCAGTCCGGTAAACGGACCGGCCTCATGCTTTGGTTTCGGCTACAGCTTAGCTGCGCTTTTCGTCGTCGCCGAGATCTTCGAAGTCGGCATCAACGATGTCATCTTCGCCGCCTTCATCAGCCGCCATCGGGGCATCTTCGCCTTCTTCGGCCTGGGCTTTGTAGATCGCTTCACCAAGCTTCATTGCGGCTTCAGTTACGTTCTGAATTCCGCTTTTCAGCTTGTCGGCTGCAACGTCTTCTTTGTCGAGGTCGTCACGCAGGGCGGCGATCGCGAGTTCGATCGCTTCAACTGTTGTCGGGTCAACCTTGTCAGAGTGCTCTTCCAGCGACTTTTCAGTCGAGTGGATGAGGCTCTCGGCTTGGTTGCGCGACTCGACTTGTTCCTTGCGGTCCTTGTCGGCCTCGGCGTTGTCTTCAGCGTCTTTCACCATTTGCTCGATGTCTGAATCTGACAGACCACCTGAAGCCTGGATGGTGATTTTCTGCTCTTTGCCGGTGCCTTTGTCCATCGCGCCAACAGAGACGATGCCGTTGGCGTCGATGTCAAATGTGACTTCGATCTGCGGCAGACCGCGCGGGGCGGGCGGGATGTTTTCAAGGTTGAACTGACCAAGGATCTTGTTGTCGGCGGCCATTTCGCGTTCGCCCTGGAACACCCGGATCGTCACGGCGTTCTGGTTGTCCTCGGCTGTTGAGAAGATCTGTGACTTCTTCGTCGGGATCGTTGTGTTGCGGTCGATCAGACGTGTGAACACGCCGCCGAGCGTTTCGATACCGAGCGAGAGAGGCGTCACATCGAGCAGGACAACATCTTTAACGTCGCCTTGCAGAACACCAGCCTGAATGGCCGCGCCCATGGCAACAACTTCATCAGGGTTCACGCCTTTGTTTGGCTCTTTGCCGAAGAACTTTGAAACTTCTTCGATCACCTTGGGCATACGCGTCATACCACCAACAAGAACGATCTCGTCGATGTCGCCGGTTGTGAGGCCAGCGTCTTTGAGCGCCGCGGCACAAGGCTTGAGCGAGTTTTTGATCAGGTCGCTGACGAGGCTTTCAAGCTTGGCACGGGTCAGTTTGAGAACCATGTGCAGCGGCTGGCCGTCTTTGCCCATAGAGATAAACGGTTGGTTGATCTCGGTTTGCGCAGATGATGACAGCTCGATTTTGGCTTTCTCGGCAGCTTCCTTGAGACGCTGGAGGGCCATTTTGTCTTGTGTCAGGTCTACGCCGTGCTCTTTTTTGAACTCGCCTGCGAGGTAGTCAACGATGCGCATGTCAAAGTCTTCACCGCCGAGGAACGTGTCGCCGTTGGTTGATTTAACTTCAAACAGGCCATCGTCGATTTCAAGAATGGTCACGTCAAACGTGCCGCCGCCGAGGTCATAGACCGCGATGGTTTGGGTTTCTTTTTTGTCGAGGCCATAGGCAAGCGCAGCAGCCGTCGGTTCGTTGATGATCCGCAGCACTTCGAGGCCAGCGATTTTGCCGGCGTCTTTTGTGGCTTGGCGTTGGGCGTCGTTGAAGTACGCAGGAACGGTAATAACCGCTTGCGTCACTTCCTCACCGAGGTAGCTCTCGGCTGTTTCTTTCATTTTGCCAAGGATGAAGGCTGACAGCTGAGAAGGTGAATACTTCTCGCCGCGCGCTTCAACCCATGCGTCACCGTTGCCGCCGTCGATGACATTGAACGGCATGTTCTTTTTGTCTTTGGCAAGGTTCGCATCGTCGTTGCGACGGCCGATAAGGCGCTTCACACCGAAGATTGTGTTTTCAGGGTTGGTCACGGCTTGGCGCTTGGCTGACTGGCCAACAAGGCGCTCGTCTTCCGTGAAAGCGACGATTGAGGGCGTGGTGCGAGCACCTTCGCTGTTTTCAATGACGCGGGCGGCGGAGCCGTCCATGATTGCGATACAAGAGTTTGTTGTACCGAGGTCGATACCGATAACTTTAGACATATATAATCCCTTCTTGCGGTAAGGCGATGTTACGAGGGTCAGACCCGTTATGGCATCTGCCGCCGTACTGTTAGCCTAACGCGGCGAACCCGTGCTAAGCGCTTCGATGGGTATATAAGGAGCCGGAATTGCCCCTGCAAGCACCCTAAGCATGCTGAATTGGCAAAAAGTCGTGTTTTTGTGACGAATTGAGAGTTAGCGATGAATCTTGAGCAAAAAGTTAACCTCGGTGGGGCGGATATCTACCTTGAGGCACTTGGCGTTGAATCTCAGCTTGAGCTGGTCGGAGACATCCGCGAGATCGCCCGCGCCGCGCCGCTCTATTCACCCGAAACCCGCTTTGGGAAGAAAATGAGTGTGCGGCTGACCTCGGCGGGCAATTGCGGCTGGATGTCAGACAGGCGAGGTTACCGCTATGAGCCCAAGCACCCGCGCGGAACAGACTGGCCACCAATACCACAGAGCTTGCTTGATATCTGGAACGCCATTGCCCCCGATGCGCGTCAGCCGGACTGTGCCTTGATCAACTTCTACGGCGAGGGCGCGCGTATGGGCCTGCACCAAGACAACGACGAGGCCGACTATAGCCAGCCTGTTGTTTCAGTAAGCTTGGGCGACGATGGCTTGTTCCGGATTGGCGGCACCGAGCGCGGCGGCAAGACTGTCTCGCATTGGCTTCGCTCTGGTGAAGTTCTGGTTCTGGGCGGTGAGGCACGGCTGGCCTATCACGGCGTTGACCGTGTCAAACACGGCACCAGCACGCTGCTGCCTGACGGCGGGCGAATAAACATTACGATGCGTGTGGTTACCTAAGCGAGCAGCACCCCGAGACAAGCTTTTGGCCGGACTCCAACTTCAGAATTAGGTCGATAGAAAGGCCGGGAGCCGGATCATCGGCGGGCGTTCCAAGACGTCGAAGCGCTGCGGCGAGTCACGAACTCGCCCATCAGGCCGATCATGATCAGCGAAACACCGACCAGCAGCGGATACTCCCAGTTGCTGTAGCGCGGGTTGTAGTTGATGAACGCAAAGCCGCGCGACTGATCAATAACGTGGAACAGCGGGTTCCAGTCAAACATCGCCAGCATGTAACCGGGCAAGGTGTTGGCCACGAACATCTTGCCGGACGCGATCATGTTGGCGCGCTGGTAGATGAGTGTGAAGGCAGAAACAAACCCGGGGAACCACGGCTTGATCGCCAGCAGCACCAACCCGATAGCACAGCCGGTAAACCACGCCAGCAAAAGCATGGCGATGGCGCTGATCGGGTCTTCTATCGTGAACCTGTTGCCGATCATGTAATAGCCAAACAAGATCACGATCATCGACAGCACTTGAAGGTAAAGCGAAGCCAGCGCCGACGACGCGATTGCGACGATGGTGTTCATCGGAGCGTGCAGCATCATCGGGGAAGACGGCCCCGCAGCGCCTGACACGGCACCAACCGCCTTCACATGTGTCATGTAAAGGAAGATGCCTGTCATGATATAAACCAGAAAGTCACCGCGCAGAGCGGCACTGCGCAAGCCAAGCAGTGTAAACATGATATAAAAAGCCAACACCATGATCCCCATTTGCATGAGGTTGGTGAGCAATGACATGATTGCGTTGCCGTGCGACGACCGCACAGAATGCACCACCGAGTGGTAGATTAGCTCAAAGATAATGAGCGCTGATGTGAATGCTGACCTGCGTTGTCTAACCTGAAACATCTTATGCCTGCTCCGCCTTCTGCGGTTTGTTCTATAAGGCAATTCTTGCCGAACAGTTACGCAGCTATCATAAGGGGGAAGAAAGCACGTGGCAACAAAGCACGAAGGCGTGCGCAAAGTTAGGCAAGGACAGGCACTATGGATTACGAAAAGCTGACGCAGGTTATGCGCGAGTTGTCTCTTATCGCAGGCGACAAGATCATGGAAATTTATGACCGCGACGATTTTGAGGTTAAGTCAAAGTCAGATGACAGCCCCGTGACAGAAGCTGACGAAGCCGCCGATGCGCTGATTTCAGAGGGTTTGCGAGCGGCTTTTCCCGACGTGCTGCTGGTGACGGAAGAGCAGGCTGATTCCCACAAGCAGAAGGCAGATACCTTTCTGATCGTTGATCCGCTTGATGGCACCAAAGAGTTCATCCACCGTCGTGGCGACTTTACGGTGAACATTGCTTATGTTGAGAACGGAGTTCCGACGCGCGGTGTTGTGTATGCACCTGCCAAAGAGCGGATGTTTTACACCCTTGCTGACGGCAGCACCGTTGAGGAAGACGGGCCGTTTGACAAAAAGTCGGCTGGCGTGACGCGGGCTATTTCTGTGGCTGACAGTGATAATGCTGCGCTGCTTGTGGTGGCGTCAAAGTCGCACCGTGATCAGGCAACAGATGACTACATTAATAAATACGCTGTTTCAGACTCTAAATCAGCCGGATCTTCGCTGAAGTTCTGCCTTGTGGCGACAGGCGAAGCCGACATTTACCCTCGTGTTGGTCGCACGATGGAATGGGATACCGCCGCGGGCCACGCCGTCTTGCACGGCGCGGGCGGAAAAGTTGTGCGCTTTGATAACCACGAGCCGCTAACTTATGGCAAAGCCGATTACGCCAACCCGTTTTTCATTGCTTACGCGCCGAGCGTTGAGCTTAAGCCTGCGTAATGAGCAACCCAACCGTCAGCGTTGTTGTTGTCAGCCGCGGCAGGCCTGAAAGTTTGTTGTGGTGCTTAACAGCGCTGGCCGGGGTGCTTTATGAGCCTTTCGAGATTGTGGTTGTCGCTGATGAAGCTGGCTGTTTGGCTGTAACAGGCTCGGTTTTTGACAGCGACGTGAAGTTGGTGCGCTTTGATGAGGCCAACATTTCGGCGGCGCGCAACAAGGGCGTGGCGCAGGCAGCTGGTGAAGTAATTGCCTTTATCGACGATGACGCGGCAGCCGAGCCGATGTGGCTTGCGCATTTGATTGCCCCGTTTGAAGACGAAAGCGTGACTTGCACGGGCGGTTATGTGCGTGGGCGCAACGGTATCTCGCTACAATGGGCTGCGCGTGAAGTGAATTTCCAAGGCGTGGCTTTGCCGCTTGAGGCCGCTGGGCTTGAGCCGTTTACCCCGAAAACCCGCGAGGGTTTTGTTGTGAAGACTGAAGGTTGCAACATGGCTGTGCAGCGCAAAGCGCTACGAGAGCTTGGCGGGTTTGATGAAGCTTTTCACTTTTACCTCGATGAAACAGACCTGAACCTGCGCTTGGGTAAAACCGGCGGCAAGACTGTGCTTGTTCCGCTGGCTGAGGTGCATCATGCTTACAAGGCCAGCCCGAGGCGGCGTGACGACCGCGCTGTAACTGATCTGTTTGATGTCGGGGCGAGCATAGTTGCGTTGCTGCGCAAACATGGTCAACCGTTGGAGCCACGGTGCTCCGAGATGGCTGAGGAACAGGTTGAGCGACTAAGAGACCAACAGCAGCGCGGGCTGATGAACGCAAAAGAAGCCGCGCGGCTGCTCAAGACATTGGAATCAGGCTTTGAAGCGGGCAAAGAGCGCCCGATCGAGCAATATTTGCCTGAAAAACACATGCTCAAGACGGAATTCCTGCCATTTTCCAAGCACCGAGCGACTTCTCGGGTTCTTTCGGGCCGCTGGCGCAATCGGACAAGGCTGCGCAAGAAAGCGGCAGACCTCGCAGCTGAAGGCGCGAATGTATCCCTCTTTCTGTTCTCGTTCGATACACGCTTTCACCACCTGCGGTTTGTCGACGCGGGCTATTGGGAGCAAACGGGCGGGCAGTTTGGACGTAGCGAGCGAAATCAGCCTCTGTTTCAACTGTTGCGTTTGAAAACCCGCCTGCAAAGAGAGCAGGCGCGGGTTGCCTTGGCGCGTGGCTTGCCTGACTGACGCGCGCAAATGCGCCACAGTCTCAAAAATTCCCCACTAATTCCAAATTTTGCTCCCTTAGAGTATATTACGTTAACCCTATTCGTGCCATTATTGCGCCAACCGACGCGCGAACATGACGTGATGGATTTATTGAGGACAATGTTATGAAGAGAAAAGTTACAAAAGCCATTTTTCCGGTCGCTGGCCTCGGAACGCGCTTTTTGCCGGCAACGAAGTCGGTTCCCAAAGAGATTATGACTTTGGTTGACAAGCCGCTCATTCAATATGCGATTGATGAAGCGCGGGCCGCCGGCATCAAGGAATTCATCTTTGTGACCTCACGCGGCAAGGGTGCGCTTGAGGACTATTTTGATGAAGCGCCTCAGCTTGAGCAGTCACTGCGCAAGACGGGCAAGGATGATCTGCTCGAGACTTTGCAAGCCACCAACATGGAAAGCGGCGCGATTGCATATATCCGCCAGCACAAAGCGCTGGGGCTTGGGCATGCTGTCTGGTGCGCACGCCGGCTTATCTCTAACGAGCCTTTTGCTGTGATCTTGCCCGATGACGTTATCGCCGCTGACAAGCCGTGTCTGCAGCAGATGGTTGAAGCCTATGAAGAGGCGCCCGGCTGTATGGTCGCTGCGATGGAAGTTCCCAAAGAGCAAGCCAGCTCTTACGGCGTGCTTGACGTGAAGGAAGACAAGGGTGCGCTGGTGTCGTTGAATGGTATGGTTGAAAAACCAAAAGCTGGCGAAGCGCCGTCAAACCTTGCTGTGATCGGCCGCTATATTTTGACACCGGATGTATTGCGCAACCTCAACAAAAAGCATGTTGGAACCGGCGGAGAGATTCAGCTGACCGATGCTATCGCTGCCGAGATCGCGGAAGAGCGGCCTGTGCATGGTTTCCGCTTTAAGGGGCGCCGGTTTGATTGCGGCTCTAAGTCAGGCTTTTTGCAGGCCACGGTTTCATTTGGGTTAGAGCGGCCTGAACTGCGTGACGACTTGATGGGATACATCCAAAACGTCGTAAGCCAACAAAAAGCCGCTGAGTAAGCGGACAAGAACCCATCAGAGGTGCAGCTTGGAAAACATATTGGTCACTGGCGGAGCGGGCTACATCGGCTCGCATGCTTGTAAGGCGCTAAAGACTGCGGGCTTTAACCCTATCACTTTTGACAACCTGGTAACCGGCTGGAAAGACGCGGTTAAGTTTGGCCCTTTTGAGGAAGGTGACCTGCTTGATCGCGGGCGTCTTGATGAGGTGTTTGCAAAGCACAGGCCTGTCGCCGTGATGCATTTTGCCGCGTTGAGCCAGGTTGGCGAAAGCATGCAGAAGCCCGGAAAATACTGGCGCAACAATGTTGAAGGCTCACTGAACCTTATCGAAGCGGCAGCAAGTGCCGGCTGCAAGAGGTTTGTTTTTAGCTCAACCTGCGCAACTTATGGCGACCAAGACAATGTCGTGCTTGACGAAAACTCCGTGCAGCTGCCGATCAACGCTTACGGCGCCAGCAAGCGCGCGATTGAAGACATGCTGCGCGATTTTGAAGCCAGTGATGGTATGCAGTCTGTGATCTTTCGTTACTTCAATGTAGCGGGCTGTGATCCTGAAGCTGAAGTTGGTGAATTCCACCAGCCCGAGACTCATCTTATCCCATTGATCCTTGACGCAGTTGCGGGCAAACGCGCAGCGCTGACGGTTTTTGGAACAGACTACGATACGCCAGACGGCACTTGCATCAGAGATTATGTGCATGTTTGCGATCTGGTGGATGCGCATATTCTGGGTGTGAAGTGGCTTAAAGACGAGAAGGGCAGCCGCGTGTTTAACCTTGGAACAGGCGAGGGCTTTTCGGTGCGTGAAGTGATGAGCAAAGCCGCCTCGGTGACAGGCAAGCCAGTGCCTTGTGAAGAAGGGCCGCGCCGTGCGGGTGACTGCACCAAGCTGGTCTCCGGTTCGACCCGTGCCGAAGCCGAACTCGGTTGGAACCCGCAACGCTCGAACCTTGAGAACATGGTTGCTGATGCTTGGAAATGGCACCAAACGGGGCATTATGACAAGTGATGCGCACCCTGCCCGCCTGCTTGATCTGACTCGATTGATCAGCCGAGCCGGGCGCACAGTGACCGGTGTTGACCGCGTTGAACGGGCCTACCTTGACGCACTAATGCAAGACGATGTGCCGCTTTGGGGTTTGATCAAAACTCCTCTGGGGTTTTTGCTGTTAGATGAGGCTGGCTTGCGCCAGTTGAGCGAGAGGTTTGATGGCAAAATCTCTTGGGGCCGCGCGGCAAAGGTGATGCGCCTTGCTTCAAGGCTAGATGCGCGGCACCTCGGCGCTTTGGCAGATGCTCGCAAGCTTGCGAAAGCGCGCTGCACAAGGCGCAGGCTTGCGACCATGCTAAAGGCGCATTTGCCCACACGAACAACCTACCTGAACACCGGACATAGCAACTATAGTGATGCCGTTGTGCACGGCGTTCGGGCCATTGACGGCGCGCGGATCGCTGTTTTTGTGCATGACACGATCCCGCTTGATCATGCGTCATATCAAACCCCCGAGGCAGTTGAGCGCTTTCGTGATTTTCTGAAGCGGGTGAGTGCGACTGCTGATCTGGTGATCTATAATTCGGCAGCAACACGCGCCACAACAGAGAGCTATTTTGCGGAATACGCCCGAACACCCAAGAGCGTAGTGGCGCACCTCGGTGTTGATCTGCCGGTGCCTGATGCAAGCCAACTGCCTAAGGGTATGCCACCTATGCAACCCTATTTTGTTTGCGTCGGCACGCTTGAACCGCGCAAGAACCACTCAATGTTACTCAAAATCTGGGAGCGCCTGGAAAAGCAAACACCGCCGCAAGACATGCCGGAACTGCTATTCTGCGGGCGCCGCGGCTGGATGAACGAAGAGTTTTTCTTCAAGTTCGACAATTCGCGGCTCAAAGGCGTGTCTGTGCATGAGCTTGGAGGCTTGAGCGACGAGGCGATTGCGGCGTTGCTTGAAGGCGCTGCTGGTGTGCTGTTTCCTAGCCTTGTTGAGGGGTATGGTCTGCCGGTTATGGAGGCCGCGGCAAAGGGTGTGCCTGTGATCTGCCCCGAACTTCCCGTTTACAGGGAAGTACTTAAGGATATTCCCGTTTACGCAAGCGTAAATGACAGTTATCTTTGGATTAGAAGAATAATGGCTTTGTCCGAAAGCAAACAAACAGGGCGCGAGGCGAGCAGCAAGCCTTTCAAAGCGCCAACTTGGGCTGCGCATTTCAACCTCGTATTAAGCGAGATATGAGTATGATGTCCGGGTAAGCTGTTTTTGGGCGTTGAATTGGGGTTTGTTGATTGGGCTTTGTGCAATCATATCGGTTAAGAGTGCAGCGTCGGCGCTGGCGCATCAGGGCGTTTCGCAAGCGCCGTGAACTGAACCCTATGACAAACAACACAGCCAACATCAGGCATGACGACATTCTGGTGTTTTCAACCCTGCGCAACGAGCGGGTGCGGCTGCCCTACTTCCTCAAATATTATCGCGACCTGGGCGTTGATCACTTCTTCATTGTCGACAATGACAGCGACGATGGCTCGCTTGAATACCTGATGGAGCAATCCGATGTGTCGGTTTGGCACACGCGCAGCAGCTATAAACGCTCGCGGTTTGGTGTTGACTGGCTGAACTGGCTACAGATGAAGCACGCGCATGGGCACTGGGCATTGGTGGTTGATCCGGACGAGTTCCTTGTTTACCCGTTCTGCGACACGCGCCCTATTCGCGCGCTGACTGACTGGCTCGATGCGAGCTCGATCAAGAGCTTCAGCGCCATGCTGTTGGATATGTATCCTAAAGGCCGGATTGACGAGCAGCCCTACCGCGAGGGGCAAAACCCGCTTGAGATCACCTCGTGGTTTGATGCCGGCAATTACATGATCAACAAGAACAAAAAGTTCGGCAACTTGTGGATACAGGGCGGCCCGCGTGCGCGCATGTTTTTTAAGGACACTCCCGAGAAAGCGCCGGCGCTTAACAAGATCCCGCTGGTGAAGTGGGACCGGAAATACACTTACGTCAGCTCTACACATATGCTGCTTCCGCGCGGGCTTAACCTTGTCTACGACGAGTGGGGCGGCGAGAAGGCCAGCGGCGTTTTGTTGCATACCAAGTTTCTTGACACCTTCACGGTTAAAGCCGCTGAAGAGCTGAACCGCAAACAGCACTATGCAGCCAGTGTCGAATACAAGGCCTATGCCGAGAACCTGAAAGACAACCCTGATCTCTGGTGCAAATGGAGCGAGAAATATATCAACTGGCGGCAGTTGGAAATTCTTGGTCTGATGTCGAAGGGGAACTGGGCGTGAGTGGTGTTGGCGTCATCATGCTGGTGCATACGGCTTTTGGCCGCGCCGAGCAAATTGTTCGCCATTGGAACGCCGCTGGCTGTCCGGTTGTTATCCACATCGACAAAGTCGTGGAGAAGAGCACCTACAACAGTTTTCGAACAGCACTTGCTGATTTGAACAATGTCTCCTTCACCAAACGGCACCGCTGTGAGTGGGGCACTTGGGGCATTGTCGCAGCCACACAAGAGGCCAGTGAGATGATGCTGTCGGAATACTCCGATGTGCGACACGTCTACCTTTCGAGCGGCTCATGTTTGCCGCTGCGACCTGTTGAAGAGCTGGTGGATTACCTCGCTGACAGGCCCAACACCGACTTTATTGAAAGCGCCACAACTGCCGATGTTCCCTGGACGGTTGGCGGCCTTGATGCCGAACGCTTTACCCTGCGTTTCCCTTTTAGTTGGAAGAGAAACCGCAAGATGTTCGACAAGTATGTTGCTCTCCAGCGGCTGTTGCGCCTCAAACGCAAAATGCCCAATGGCATCATCCCGCATATGGGCAGCCAGTGGTGGTGTTTGACGCGGCAAACCCTGTCGGCCATTTTGGAAGACCCTGACCGCAATCAGTATGACACGTTTTTCAAGCAGGTCTGGATCCCTGACGAGAGCTATTTCCAAACGCTCGCACGGCAACGCAGCCAACAGATCGAAAGCCGTTCCCTGACGCTGTCAAAGTTCGACTTTCAGGGAAAGCCGCATATTTTCTATGATGATCACTTGCAGCTTTTGCGCCGCTCCGATTGTTTTGTTGCACGCAAAATCTGGCCGCACGCAAGCCGGTTGTATGAGGTGTTCCTGTCAAAAAGTGAAACTCAGAACAGCCGAACCGAGCCGAATCCAGGCAAGATCGACCGGATATTTGCCAAGGCGGTTGACCGGCGGACGCGTGGGAGACCGGGGCTCTACATGCACTCGCGCTTTCCCAATGATGGCTGGGAAAACGGCACAACCTCGGGGCAGTATTCTGTCTTGCAAGGCTTCTCGGATTTGTTCGAAGACTTTGAGCCTTGGTTCGCCAAGGCCACAGGCACGCGTGTTCACGGGCACTTGTTTGCTCCAGACCGCGTGCACTATTCGGGTGAGCAGACTGTTATCAATGGTGCACTAAGCAACAGCGCCGAGATTCGTGACTACAATCCGACGGCATTTCTAACCAGCCTGATCTGGAACACCCGAGGCGAACGGCAGTGCTTTCAGCACGGGCCCGCGGACAGTGACAAAATGAACTGGTTTTTCAGTCGTGATCCCAATGCGCAAATTTCTGTTATCAGTGGCGCATGGGCGGTGCCGCTTTTTCGGTCAAACAAGAACTTCAGCGAGTTGCGCGCACAGGCTGCCGAAATGCAAAAGCTTGAAAGCGAGTTTTTGGATGTTCTGCGCTCGCCCTACTCAAAAGCTCGTATTCGCATTTGGACAATGGCAGACTTTATCGAAAACCCGATGGAACATATGCAAACCATCATTGATGAGATCGGCTTCAAGAGCCTGCGTCGCTTGACGGAGGCACCTAAGATGAACGACTTGACGGGGTTTGGGCAGTTCTTGCAGAACCTGAAAAACCAAGGGATGCACCCGTACCTGATGGGTGACTTCCCTGTTGTCGGGAACCCTGTTGGTTTGCAGAAACCCTCCTCCAAGCCCTATTTGGTAAGGTAAGCTATGAGTGATCGGTTTGACTATTTCGTTGTCTTTGCAGAAATGCGCACAGGCTCCAACTTTCTTGAAGCCAACCTGAATGCTCTAGATGGGGTGAGCTGTTTGGGCGAGGCGTTCAATCCGCATTTTATCGGCTATCCGAACCGAGACGACTGCCTCGGAGTCAGTGAAGATGCGCGCAATGCAGACCCTCGTGTTCTGATCACAGCGATCAAGAATACCGAGGGCATGGCCGGCTTTCGGTTTTTTCATGATCATGAGCCGCGGATTTTGAACGAGATACTCGGCGACGAGCGTTGCGCAAAGATTATTCTGACGCGCAACCCTGCTGAAAGCTACGTTAGCTGGAAGATCGCAAAGGAAACCGGCCAGTGGAAGCTGACCAACGTCAAGAAACGCAAAGACGCGCGCGCGGTTTTTGATGCACGTGAATTTGACGCCCATTTGGAGCAGTTGCAGTCATTTCAGCTACGGCTGATGAAAGCGTTGCAAACCACAGGCCAGACTGCGTTTTATGTGGCCTATGAAGACCTTCAGGATGTTGACGTGACCAACGGGCTGGCAATGTTTTTGCAGCAAGACGCCCGGCTTGAAAGACTCGACAAAAACCTCAAACGTCAGAACCCCGAACCGCTGTCAGAAAAAGTTGAAAACTTCGAAGATATGCAGAACGCTCTGGCCAAGATCGATCGCTTTGATCTGACGCGCACGCCCAACTTCGAGCCACGGCGCGGCGCTGCCGTGCCGAGTTATACTGCCTGTGCAAAGACGCCGCTGTTGTTCTTGCCGGTGCGCTCAGCCCCTGAGCAGGAAGTGCGACAATGGATGGCTGGCCTTGACGGGGTGAGCACCGACGAGCTGATCGGTGAGTTCACTCAAAAAAGCTTGCGACAATGGATGCGCAAACACCCGGGGCACCGTAGTTTTAGTGTGCTCAGGCACCCCGCCCCACGTGCGCACCACGCCTTTTGTGAGCGGATCCTGAACAAAGGCCCTGCGTGTTTTTCTGAAATCAGACGCACGCTGAAGCGAGTTCACAAACTGCCCATTCCGCAGGACACCCCGGACGACAGTTGGACAGTCGAGCAACACCGCGAGGCCTTTTTGGCGTTTCTGGACTTTGTCAAAGCCAATGTCGCGGGCCAAACTGCGGTGCGATCTGACGCATCGTGGGGCACTCAAGCTGGCATTTTGCAAGGTATGGGAAACTTCGCTTTGCCCGACTTTGTTCTGCGCGAAGATGAACTAGAGGCCTATTTGCCTGCACTCGCGCTGCAAGCCGGTGCGCAAACAGAGGTGAGTCTGCCCACTCCAGAAGCAGACACACCGTTTACGTTAGAAGATATCTATGACGATGAAGTTGAGGCGCGTGTCGCGACGGCTTACCAGCGCGACTATCTCGTATTCGGGTTTAGCCGCTGGAAACAGGCCTAGGCTGCGTTCAGCGTGGCCTCTTCCGTGATGATTGTGTAAAGCGTTGACGGCAGTTTGTTGGAGCGCAGTTTGGTGCAGCGATCAGCGTCACGCAGCGCGCGTGACACCCGCGCCAACGCCTTGAGGTGTTCAACCCCTGCATCACTCGGAGCAAAGAGCGCAAAGGCCAAATCGACCGGCTGTTTGTCAACAGAACTGAAGTCGATCGGTTTTTCGAGCGACACAAACACACCCACGACCTCGTTGAGACCGGCAACACGCGCATGTGGAAGAGCAACGCCCTTGCCAACACCTGTCGGGCCAAGGTTTTCGCGCTCTTGCAAGGCAATCACGGCTGATCCGGCATCAATACCGTAAACAGACGCCGCCGTGTCGGCGAGCTCCTGAAGAAGGCGCTTTTTGCTTGAAGCGGAAGAGATTACTCGCACCGCTTCAGGCTTGAGAATTGCGGACATTTCCATGGTTGCAAACTGCTCCAAGGCGTTTGTCCTATGAAAGGACGTGCCTGTTAACTTGTCGGGTCTATCCAGCCGATATTGCCGTCATCGCGGCGATATACAACATTGAGCCCGTTCTTTCCCTCATTACGGAAGACAAGAACCGACGAACCTGCGAGTTCCATCTGCATGACCGCTTCACCGACAGACAAGGAAGGAATTTTGGCTTCCATCTCAGCGATGATCATTGGTTGCAGGGTCTCGGGTTCCGAATCCTCATCTTGGTGTTCTGAAGCGAGGATATACGAGGCCCCGCCAGAAAGTTCAACCGGTTCGGCGCGCTCTTTGTGGTGGTCTTTCAGGCGGCGCTTGTAGCGGCGAAGTTGCTTCTCCATTTTCTCACTGCAATTGTCGAAAGCCGCATAAATTTCGTTGGCATGTGCCTTGGCAGACGCAGTAAGGCCAGTTGACAGATGCACAGTGGCTTCGCAGATAAACTCGTGACCGCTCTTTGAAAAAACCACATTCGCATCAGTCGGTCGCTCGGCATATTTTGCCACTGCTGCTCCGAGATCATCTTGAACATGCTGTTGAAGGGCCGACCCAATGTCGATTTGCTTTCCACTGATTTGGTAGCGCATCTTTTCTCCTGTTTTTTGATGTCACGAATCCTGCGTAAACATGGTGAACCCCATATTTTAAGCCTGTTTCGTGCTGGGAAATGACATTTCTCTAGCTTGTCTTAGGCCGTGGCCCAAAAGGCTGGCAGTTCTGTTCGCCCTGACGAAGTGTCGAGTTGTCATACCTCATTTGAGGCCAGACAGCAGGGGTTTGTCAACATAAACAAAGTTAAAGACAGGTTAAGGCGCTAGGAGATGCGGAAACTGTCGCCAAGGTAAACACGGCGCACGTTCTCGTTTTGCACGACCTCTTCGGGCGCGCCTGACATAAGCACTGTGCCATCATGCAAGATGTAGGCACGATCAACAATTTCGAGCGTTTCGCGCACATTGTGATCGGTGATCAGCACACCGAGCCCACGCTTTTTAAGATCAGCAACCAGCGAACGAATGTCGCCAACCGAGATCGGATCAACACCGGCGAAAGGCTCATCAAGCAGCAAATATGCCGGGTCGGCCGCCAGACAACGGGCTATCTCGACGCGCCGCCGCTCGCCGCCGGACAAGGCCATAGCGGGCGCCCGGCGCAGATGTTCGATTGAAAACTCCGACAGCAGTGATTCAAGCTTTTTACGCCGCTTGCGTCTGTCGCGTTCAGAAATTTCAAGCACAGCGGCAATGTTGTCTTCTACCGACATGCCTCGAAAGATCGACATCTCCTGCGGGAGGTAACCGATACCAAGTTGCGCCCTGCGATACATCGGCAAGTCAGTGGCGTCGCGACCGTCAATGAGCACAGAACCGCTTTCGGCCTGAACAAGGCCAGCGACAGAATAGAAGGTCGTTGTTTTGCCAGAGCCGTTTGGCCCTAAAAGTGCAACAACCTCACCGCGCTTAAGCGACAGGGACACATCACGGATAACCGGACGGCGCTTGTAACTTTTGCGCAGGTTCTTCACTTCAAGGCCTTGATGGCCGTCAGCGACTGACAAGTTGGGCGACTGATCTTTACTGTTTGACATTGAGCACCGTCTTTACGCGGCCTTCCATACGGGCCGTGCCTGATTTTGTATCTACACGCATCTTGTCGGCAGTTATGGCGGTTGCACCCTGCACGAGCAATACATTGCCTGATAGCGTGATGATGCCGGTGTTAATGTTGTAAGTCGCACTCGCGGCTTCAGCGGCGTCTTGCCCGCTGACAAGCGTGACTTTACCGGAAGCTTTTAGCTCGCTGATTTGCGAGCGGTCGGCGTTATAGACCACGTTCACAACATTTGCAGAAAGGCGCATAGCCCCCTGCCCGACAAGCACATTGCCGGTAAGTGTTGCGGAGCCAGTGTTTTGATTGATCGACATATTGTCAGCCGCAACCTCAACCGGGCCGGAGGTGTCTTGCTTGACGTTGCCAAAGGCAATGCTTGCACCCTGTGCGGAAGCCGAAAGGGGCAGAGTGAAAAAGGCTATGATCAAAAGGGCTTTAAGGCGGTTCAAATGTTAATCCTCGGGTTTGTGAGGTGTGTATATCAGCTTAACACCATTTGAGAAAAGAAGATGAGCATCTTTTTCACCTTCGGGCACTTCGATAGTCATTTGTCCGGCTGTAAGGGATGATGCTGGCCCCCGGCCCGTGACTGGCCCATCAGAAATGACCGACAGGTTGAGCATATTGATATCAAGGCCGGACGCCTCGAAAGAAAAGCCGCTAGTTGTTGTCGCGAAAACTGCCGAAGACAAACGAATGCGGCCGCCTTTCGCGTCATACTGAGCGACGCCTGCTTGCATATTCACGTCAGCGCCAGACACCAGTTTGATACTTGTCTTAACTTGCTCGGCGATGGTGATATCGCTGTTTTCATCGCTTTGCTTGGCAAATGCCGCGTTGAGCGAGACCAAGTCACCGCGCGAAGTAACACCGAACACTTCGGGAGACGAGATTTGCTGATTGCGTGTGCGCTCTTCAATGTCGGCTTCCGAAAACGGGATCGACGAGATCGGATCAGTGCTTTTGGACAGCAAAAACAGAGTAGACAACAGGCCCAGCGCAATGATCGGCAGGATGATTTTCGCCCAAGCGACGATGCGCGTATGCCTGTCGATAGTGCTTTGCATGGTTGCCCTTGATTTGCGGCGTTACGAATGCGCGAAGATATCGGTTTCTGGCCAACCTTCCAGATCAAGGACAGCGCGGGTTGGCAAGAAGCGGAAACACGCTTGCGCCAACTCGTCACGGCCTTCTCTGGCAAGCATCACTTCCAGCTTTTCGCGAAGCTCGTGCAGATAGAGCACGTCGGAGGCGGCATATTCGATCTGTGCTTTGCTGAGGGTGTCAGCGCCCCAGTCGGAGCTTTGCTGTTGCTTGGAAATGTCCTTTGACAACAGCTCTTGCAGCAGGTTTTTCAGCCCGTGCCTGTCGGTGTATGTGCGGATAAGGCGGCTGGCAATTTTGGTGCAGTAGACAGGAGCGGTGAGCGCACCGAATGTGTGCTGCAAAACCGCGATGTCAAAGCGCCCGAAGTGAAACAGTTTGAGCACATCCGGATTTGTCAGCATGGCGCAAAGGTTTGGCGCTGATGTCTGGCCTTTCTCGACTTGCACAAGGTGTGCGTTGCCGTCACCCGACGACAGCTGCACAACACAAAGCCTGTCGCGGTGCGGATGCAGGCCCATTGTTTCACAGTCGATCGCCACGATTGGCCCTAGGTCTAGCCCGTCGGGCAGATCGTTTTTGTAGAGATGGTTTGTCATTCGAGCGCCCTTGTGCGGATGTGTTGTTACGACTGTAATACCGCCTTGCGTCTCAAGATCAAGCAAGCGTTGCCTGTGTTGTAACCCAGCGGAACAATTGCGCTGCTTTGTGGGCTTGTTAGGCTCACCACAAAACAACGCATCTTGAAGGACTATGCCATGAGCAATGTTGATACTCTTTTTCGCCCCGCCGAGCTTGGCAAGTTGAACCTAAAAAACCGTATTGTTATGGCGCCGATGACACGGACGTATTCTCCCGGAAACGTTCCCAATGATCTGGTCGTTGATTACTATCGCCGGCGTGCCGCGGGTGGTGTTGGGCTGATCATAACAGAAGGCACCTTTGTCGGGCATAAAGCAGCAAGTGGCTACCCCAATGTGCCAGCCTTTGCTGGTAACGATGCATTGGCAGGTTGGAAACGGGTTGTGGATGCCGTGCATGCTGAAGGCGGCAAGATTGCTCCGCAGTTGTGGCACGTCGGGGCAATTCGACGCCCGGGCGTTATGCCGGGTGGCGACACACCTGGCCACAGCCCAAGTGGCATGGTTGCCCCCGGTAAAGTTACTGGCCATGCGATGACCCAAGACGACATTGATGACGTTGTCGCAGCATTTGCTCAGGCGGCGGCAGACGCCAAAGACGTTGGCTTTGATGCAATCGAGTTGCACGGTGCGCATGGGTATTTGATTGATCAGTTTTTTTGGGACGGAACAAACCAGCGCGACGATTCTTATGGCGGTGATCTGGCTGCACGCTCGAAGTTTGCTTTGGAAGTTGTCGCGGCCTGTCGTGCCGCAGTTGGCGAAGACTTCCCTATCATTTTTCGGTTTTCGCAGTGGAAACAGCAGGATTACACGGCCCGACTGTGTGAAACACCTGAAGCCCTGAGCGATTTTCTCGGCCCGCTCTGTGACGCTGGTGTTGACATTTTTCACTGCTCTACACGGCGCTTTTGGGAGCCGGAGTTTGAAGGCAGCGACCTAAACCTCGCCGGCTGGACACGCAAACTGACAGGCAAGCCAGCGATTACAGTTGGGTCGGTTGGCTTGAACGCCGACTTTTTGCCTGAAGACGGCAGCGCAAACTTCAATGCAGCCGAGCCCGCAAGCATCGACAACCTGATAACACGGTTGGAGCAAGACGAATTTGACTTGGTTGCTGTAGGCCGCGCTCTGATCGCAAACCCCGAATGGGCAAACCAAGTTGCTGACGGCAACTTCGAGAAGCTGGCTGCGTATGAGAAGGAAATGCTGAAGGAGTTGAAGTAAGTTTCGTCTGTTAGAAATCAAAGCCTGACTGTGCTGAGATTCCCAGCGCTCGAAGGTGTCGACCCAGGATCGGCGCAGCCTCAAAACCGCTGACCTCCTCTGGAGTGCAGCCTTCTAGCAGAGCTGAGATATCTTCAGCTCTGCTTACACTGACAAAGCTCTGGGCCGGAGACACATAGACTTTAGCCTTTTTGTTTAGAAGCACCATCTCGCAAACGTTGGTTAAAGAGCCAATGCTTTCTCTATCCCAGAGAACCAAAGCAAAATCTGCTTTCGCGGCCATCGCCCTGTCTTTTTCAGTGTGGATGGCGCGGCCTTTGAGTTTGGAATCAACAGAGATTCTCACCGCTGACCAAGGCCCGATCACATTTCGACAGGTATCGCCCGCAAAAAAGACGGTAACGTTCGGATAGCCGACTTGGGCCAGATAGGACTGCATCGCCTTGTCGGCTCCGTTTGCATCACCAATGATCACAGTAAGCTGCTGGTCGATGATCGCTTGAAGGCGCTCTTTGATTGCTCCGTTAAGTCGAGAGAGTTTGCGCGACCCCGACAGAAAGACTGTGTTCATATGTTTTTCCGCGTTCGTGTCATTGTCAGAACCCAAACTTCACCCGCATTCTCTGCCCCTTTTAGCACAGAACAGCATGCGCGTAATGTTGCACCGGATCTATAGACATCGTCCAGTAGCAGGACCTTCTTCCCTGAAATGTCTTCGCCTCCGATCGCCTTGATGTTTGCATTTAGCGCAGTTTCTCGTGCAGCCGGATCAGTGATTGTTTTGAGTTCAATCTCACCGGAGTTGCCTAAAAACCCGGTGAGCACACGAGTATCGAGTTGTTCACCCAAAGCCAGCGCGACGGCATCAACCGGCTGTCTCTCACGGGGCTTAGAAGCGGGAACGGGGATGATATAATCAAACCCTTCAATAGTTATGTGATTGCGAATGAGTTTGGTGATCTCGGGAACAATTGAGAACTCATTTAGATACTTCAGCTGGTAAACCAACTCTCCGATTTTGCTTCGGGTGTTGTCCCATGTGTCATGCCCGAAAGCGTCAACGCCCGTATGCCGGCTGTGCACTGTGTGAACGTCACACGCAAAGCCACCTTTCCAATTGCCGAACAGCTCGTTTGACAGAGACCCATAGAGACCGGCGACTGTCTGGTTGCCTTCCTTGCGGGTGTCATGCCGCTGCGCATCTGGCGGAGAAATTGCCATGATATAGGCAAAGATCTGCTCGGCGCGTTCCTCATTCATGAGCATTTCAAACGCTTCGGTCAGCTCGGCGTTCTTATCAAGTTTGCGCTTAACATCGGTTAGAAATCCGTAATGCGCCAAAGCGATGTCATTGAGCTCGCCAAGGATTTGCGCCTTGTCACCCAGCTGTTCCAACCCTTGCGGAACTATGTATCTCGCAACAGTTTTGAGCTCTGGCTCAGCTTGAGGTTTGTTCTCTCCTGCATCTTGGAACTGACGTTCTACACGCGCATTGATTTGCTTGAATTCAGGATCTTGCTTAAAGCGTTTGCCGAGCTTCATCCTACTTTCTGCGACCTCAAGGCGCGACTGAACAAGGCATTTTTCAGCGAAGTAGACGCCTTTGGCTTCGAGCTTGATGTTAAACAAGGTCAGGCGTTTGTTTGCCGTCTCAAGGCTGTCATTGACTGCGTCTAAAGCGCCTTCGATCTTTTGCGGAATGCTTGGTTGATCGGCCTGCTGCCCTTGCGTTGCTGTGTCAGCGTCGCCCTTGCCCCAGTTCCCTATCTTATTGAGCCAACTGCCAACTGCCACAGTGATAAGCAAAACATGCGGCATGGCGGCGACAAGGCAAATCGGGTTGAGGCAAAGCCCGAAGAACAACAGCTGATTGAGAAACATGACGACAATGAAGGTGCCGGTATAGGTTGCGGCAACGGTCTTGGTTCTTTCCCAGAGATCTCGGAACATTCTCTTGTCGCTCATCATTTTGTAAAATGGACAGACCCTCAGGGCACTTTCCTCGTTGTTGTAGCTTGTCTCTGAGCGCTTCGTAAGGGGTCTGACCGTTATGCGCGCCGTGGGGTCTGGCGAAGTTGTAGAACCGCTCCCATTCGCCAAGTTTAGCCTCCAGATCGACGTCGCCTTTGTAGCTAAGAAGTTGATAGAACTCTTGCTGATCAGAACGGTGAGCTTCCTGAATTCCTATGCCGTTGAGGTTGAAAAATCACGGGATGCTGGAACATTGGTCTTTGTTGGGGCCCGTTTGCCAAACAACAATTTGGCATCAGAATTTCAGGCCACAGGGTCGCAAACAAACGTCAAAGTTATCGGGGATTGTTTGGTTCCAGGGATGATACAGGCCGCAATCCATTCCGGTCACGGGGTTGCAAAAGAGCTTATCCAACCGGGGGTCTCTGAGTTCCGATAGGAGAAACCTAAAACGTTAGGTATTG
The DNA here is from genome assembly GCF_018860975.1 of Lentibacter algarum. Taxonomy (GTDB): domain Bacteria; phylum Pseudomonadota; class Alphaproteobacteria; order Rhodobacterales; family Rhodobacteraceae; genus Lentibacter; species Lentibacter algarum_A. The sequence continues at coordinate 11,501 of NZ_JAHKQI010000005.1, read as the reverse complement.
CATAGGAGAGGTTGACGATCTGGGAGCAGGTCCTGCGCGGTTCGGTCAGTTTGTACCGCCCGCATCATGACCTGCCACCTTCCATCGTTAGTTTGTGTTACTCTTCGATGTGGTGAACGAAGAGATTGGACACCGTTTTGCGATGTTACAATGAACCTTCAGCAAGAGGCGGGTAATCCGTGTATCCGCGCGCATCGCCGCCGTAGATTGTCGCGGGGTCCATCGCAGTCAGTTCCGCTGAGGCCTTGAAACGCGCAGGGAGATCTGGATTGGAAATGAATGGCCGCCCATAGGAAATCATCGTCGCCTTGCCAGCGTCAATGTGGGCTGCCCCTTCTTGCGCGTCAAAGTCACCGTTTGAAATTAACGGGCCATCCCAATGTTTGCGCAATGCGTCCATGACAACGGCATCTTCGGGATTGGGCGGCACAAATGGCAGGCGTTCGCTGAGGTGCAGATACGCCAGGTTCAGGGTATTTAAGGCACTGATCACATGGGTAAATGTCGCGACAGGGTCACTGTCATGCATGTCATTGAAATCGGATTTTGGCGACAGCCGCACGCCAACGCGATCAGAACCCCATATGGCAATTGCGTCGTCGGTGATTTCATTCAGGAACCGATAACGGTTTGCGGCCGAGCCACCGTAGATGTCGTCTCGTTGGTTGGCGCCATCTTGCAAAAACTGGTCAATCAAATAGCCGGCGGCGGCATGAATTTCGACACCATCAAACCCGGCCTCTAGGGCGTTCTTGGCCGCCTGTGCAAAGTCGGTGCGCAGCTCGGAAATTTCGTCCAATGTCAGCGCGCGCGGCGGTGTTGCGGCAATCGGTCCCTGAAATGTCATGATCTCGCGGCTGATGCCAATCGCAGAAGGTCCAGCGCAATCGCGCCCCTCTGGCATTAGAGAGTCATGTGCCGCGCGACCCGCATGCCAAAGCTGCGCGAAAATCAGACCACCTTTTTCGTGAACCCTGTCCGTGACGGTTTTCCACGCGGCTATTTGTTCGGCGTTGTACAGGCCAGGGGCACACATTCCGTTGGCCCAATCATTCACCATGATCGATTCCGAAATGATCAAACCTGCGGTGGCGCGTTGACCGTAGTAGTCTGCGACAACATCTGTCACGACGCCGTCTTTGCGCGCGCGATTGCGGCTCATTGGGGCCATGATGATCCGGTTTGGGACCGTGTAGCGACCAAGGTTTGTGGGCTCAAAAAGAATAGACATGGGATTTCCCGATTTGAAACTTTTGAATTTGTGATTTTCGGCGCGCGCTCAACCGATGCGTTGATGACAAAACACAGGTCCAGCGCTCACCGATTTGAACAATTATTCTTCGACGTGCTGGTTGAACATGTCCGCTACGATTTCCCAGGTGTCGCCTTCTTTTTCGAGCACAAACAGATAGGTGCCGGTAAAGTCCAAACCTGCCTTTTCAACCAGAACGATGGCATCGCCGATCATCACGGCCTGAGTGCCATCATCAGATATCGTGAGATGGTCAACGGTGTGAGAAATACTACCTTCGTTTGCAACCAAGAACGAGAAAGTCTGACGCGCTAGCACCGGAGCAGGGGCCGGGGGTGTTTTGGGCGCGATCCAAAGCGACTCTTCGCCATACAAAGAGACAATTCCGTCGACGTCATGGGCTTCTGCATAGGCGTTAAAGCGGTCGTTGAAGGCCAGCAATTCTGCTTCGAGTTCGGCTTGATGCCCATCTGCAAAAGAGGCGAGCGGCGACAGCAGAAATGCGGTCGCGAGTGTTGTCATGAGTTTCATTTTGAGTTCCATTCTTTGGGTCTTGAAAGGGGGTTCAAGCCGAAACCTGCGTTTATTCTTGTGAGGGTGTCAGGATGACTTCGCGGATGATCTGCCAGCGGCCGTCCTCAAAGACAAAGTCGATGCTGAGTGTGATGATCTCTTCTTTGCCGGTTAGTGTATTCTTGCGGCTGATCAAAATGTGGGCTTCTTCGTCATTCGCCTCGACAAGGTGATAGCGCGCCCAGACGTTATGTTCGCCGGCGGCGTCGCCCATAACGGTGGCGATATAGGCCATGAAACCCGGTTTGTCGTTGCGCACGAGCGTTTCACTGCCTTGCATCATGTAGATCTGCATGTCGCGGTGATAGGTCTTATCAAGCACCTCAAGTCCATGCCCTGAAACACCGTTGATCAAAGCATCAAGCGTCGCCTTTACGGCCACGGCTTGCGGGTGATCTGTCGTCATATCCATTTGTTTTTCCTTTGAATTCGCGGTGTGATCAGGCGTATGTGCCATTGGCTGGAAACACTTCGGTCATACCGCGCATGAACCTGAGCCCCCCGACCAGAGATGTTAGTTGAGGGCGGATGAAGGGGACGTTTGCGATTTCAACCATGCGCAGTTCGCCATCTTCGTTGACCAGAAAAAGACCCGGTTCAGCGAAGGGCGCTTCGACATCAATTCCGTGGCGTGGGCTTGAGATGTAGAGGCCAAGGTCCTGCATCTGTTTTATGCTAAGGCCGTAACCGACGGGGAAACTTGGGTTAACCTGAGAAATTTGATCAGCTGCGCGCTGTTCGGTGTCCGCCGAGACTGCTGCGACATCGATGCGCAATTCCTTCAGCTGCGGAACAATTTCTTCCAGTTCGTTGAGATAGCGCGTGCAGACCGGGCAGTGCTTGCCCCGATAAACAACGATAAGCTTCCAATCATAACCGTCGCGTGGTTTACCTAAATCCATTGTGTCGCCCGCCAGTTGAGGGACAATTACAGAAGGGAAGGCCGTTCCCGGTTCAGGTTTCTTGGGCATCATTTGATCGTTCCTTGACTTTTATAGTGATCGATACATAAACAACAATGTGTAGCCGTCAAGGACTTTTATTATGAACGATACAAAAAAAATTGGTCGTCCGCGTAGCTTTGTCGAAGCCGAGGCGCTTGAAGCTGCGATGAATGTGTTCTGGGCGAAGGGATATGACGGCACGTCTATGAAGGATTTGACCGCGGCCATGGGAATAAGCGGCCCGAGCCTTTATTCAACGTTTGGCGATAAACGCGGTCTCTATCTCAAAACAATTGATCTATATGCGGATGTAGACGGATGCGCACCTGTTGTCGCATATGAGGCTGAGCCCGATATCACCAAAGCTGTGCGCGACTTTCTGACAACTGTTGTCACATATTCAACTCAGCAAGAGGGTGGGCCAAAAGGATGCTTCTTAGCCTCCTGCGTTGCAACAACCGTTGGCGAAGTCGAGGGTGTCGCCGAGCGCATGGAGAGCGCGATTAAAGCAACCGATCAGCGCCTTGCACTGAAATTCGAACGTGAAGTTAAGTTGGGAAACCTGCCGCAAGATTTTCCTGCGCTTCACCGTGGCAGACTTCTGAATGATCTACGGCAAGGATACGTCCACCGCAGCCGTGCAGGTTGGTCGGCAGAAGCGTTGCTCGAGGATTTGGAAGACCGCGTTCAAATGGTGCTTTCTTGGGCCTAGGCTAGGAAAATGCGATGCCGTGATGGAGCCTGCGTCGCGCATTGACCGCTATTTTGCATTCTCTATGGCACGATGTCGCCGTTCTGACATTCAATTCCGCTGTTGATGATCCCAGCCACTTCAGCGCCGCCAATCGTGTTGAACCTTGTTTGGCTTGACGCCATTGCGACACCAGTCTGGAGCGCGCTGCGTAATTTTTTCACCCCAGTTTGATGTACGGGCGCGGATTGGCGGATTGGCGGCGTTAAGGCAATCCATCACAGCTGCTTGTTTCAAGTCACCGTAATTCAGACGCCCAAATACGCCTGCTCAAGGATGGTTCGATCATTCTTGAGCTGCTCAGGGTGGCCTTCAAACCGCAGTTTTCCCTGGGACAAAACATAACAATAGTCAGCCACATCCAATGCAAGCTGAGTGAATTGTTCGATCAGCAGGATGCCAATACCCTTGGTGCGCAGGTCACGGATCACGTCAATCAACCGGTCGATAATAACGGGCGCAAGGCCCAGCGACATTTCGTCAATCAATAAAAATCGTGGCTTGGAAACCAGAGCCTGAGCAATGGCGACCATTTGCTGTTGCCCTCCGGACAGGGACCCCGCCGCCTGATTTTTGATTTTGACAAGCTCAGGGAAGATCACAAAAGCATTTTCAACTGCTGTGGCGCGGGTGCGGGGATCAAGGGTGTGGCCGGCGGCTTTCAGGTTATCAAGCACACTCAGGCCACCCAAGACCTGATGACCTTCGGGCACCGTTGCGACGCCCGCTGCGCGAATGGTCTGAATGCCTTTACCGTTCAGGAAGGTTTCATCCACCGCGAATGCACCCGACGCCAGTGGCATGACCCCGGCAAGGCACAGCACCAGTTCGGATTTTCCGGCCCCGTTGGGACCAAGAAGGGCAACAATCTGGCCCTCGGCGACCTCAAGCGACACATCGTCAATCACAGTACGGGTGTTGGATTTGATGGTGAGATTGCTCGCTTTTAACATGGTAATGTTCCTTTCTTAGCGACCCAGATAGGCGGCTTTGACGGCTTCATCGCGCAGCACGTCTTCGGTGGGACCAAAGGCGATCAGTTTTCCAAAATCTAGCACTGCCGTTGACGCGCAGACATCGCGGATCAGATCAACGTCGTGGTCGACCATGATGATCTGCGCGCCAAAACGCGACTTTGTCTCGCGGATGATGAACCGCAAGTGCTGCATTTCCCCTTCAGATAGACCACCACCCGGTTCATCGAGCAGGATGATCCGCGGGCGGTCGATGAGGCATTTGGCGATCTCTGTCATGCGCTTTTGAAACGGGTTCAGATCGGCTCCGAGGGTGTCGCGCTCGTCGGTTATGTTGGTGAAATCAAGTACCTCGGACATTCGGGCATTGCGTGCGCTGCGCGGCACGCCGTTGGCTGTCAGCACTGTGCGCAGGTGATCGGCGACAGTGATGTCATCGACGACCTGCACCTTCTGAAATGACCGCGCGAGGCCCCAGCAGGCGCGTTTGTGCGGTGCCATGTGCAACAGGTTTACCCCGTCAATCACGACCTTTCCGTCCGTTACTGGCGCAAAACCCGAAAAGGCGTTTGTCAGCGTAGTTTTGCCTGCGCCGTTGGGACCAATCAGCCCGACCACGTCATCGCTGATATTCAGGGTTAAGCTGTCCAGCGCGACAACGCCGCCGTATTTCACGGTCAGGTTTTCGATGGTGATCATGACGGTTTCCTTTGCAATGCACCCAGCAACTGACCCGCGATGCCGCGCGGGGCGGTCATGATCGCGTGCAATAGAGCAGCGCCGAACAAGATCAGCGCGAGGTCTGCGGACAGGCCCCAGTCGTTCAACAACGCGGGCAGCAGTTTATATAGAACGCCTGCAATGATCGCGCCGACCCAAGAATAGGCCCCGCCAACAACCGCTAGGGCAAATAGCAAGATCCCTTCGGACGCGAGGAAACTGCGCGCATCAAGCTGGCCAAGCGCGCCCGACAGCAATGCACCCGCAATCCCGGCCAATAGGCCCGACAGGGCAAAGGCCCAGATTTTATAGAACGTCACGTTGATGCCAGCGGCCATGGCGTTGGCCTCTGATTGACGGATCATCGCCCACGCACGGCCGGGTCCGGTGATGCGATGCAGCGCCACGAGTCCAAATCCGGCAGCCATGATGACAAGGGTATAGCGCAGGTAGCCAACATCGCTTTGCGCCACACTGGGGCGGCGAATGTCAGCCGCCGATTGGCGCGCGACGCCCCAGAACCCTTCGCCGCCGTTGGGGAATTGAAACGCGTTGAACAGGATTTGAAACGCGCCCGCTGCCATCAGCGTCACCAGTGCGAGGTACAGCCCCCGCATCCGCAATGCAGGCAATGCGAGGATTGCCCCGACAAAGGCCGTGGCCACGCCCGCGATAACAACAATCACCGTGAACGGCAGCGGCGTGGCGTAGTTCAGCCGCAAGGCGACCCAACCGCCGACCCCGATCAGCGCGATCTGCGCCAGATTGATCAGGCCAAGTTGTGCGAACAGCACCGAAATTCCCGCCGCACCAAGGGCAAAGATCGCAGCAGAGGTGACAACCTTGACCCAAAGGGACGACAGGATCAGCGGTAAGATCAGAACCCCGATCAGCAGTATGGCAAGGGGCGTGATTTGAGAACGGGGCATCCTAGACCTCTTTCGCGAAGGTGAGTTTCTGGCCGCGCTGCATCCAAATGATAACAAGGGCGGCGATCAGGAAGGGGGCCATAGTGCGCAAGGGCGCGGCAGGCTTGTAGAGGGTCAGCATGGATTCCGCGACACCTATGAAAAGCCCCCCCGCCAGCGTCAACGGCAGGGACGTTAGCCGCCCGCAAATCGCCGCAGCGACAGCGGGAATAACCATGAAGGTGATTACAGTGGGTTCAAGACGCACAAGGCTGCCAAAGATCAGGCCCGTGAACCCTGCCAAAGCGCCGGAAATCCCCCAAGCGATGGTTTCGGTCCGCACAATCGGGATGCCCAGCAACGCGGCGTGGTCGCGGTTGTCGGCCAAGGCGCGCATGTTCAGCCCCATATTGGAGCGGCGCAAGTATTGCACCATGCCGATGACAACTGCGATACTGACAACAAAGGCGATGATGCGGGTCAGGGTGACGCGCACACCCAGCAAAGACAGGCCGATTTTGTCAGACGGCAGGTCGATCCTGCGCAGGGCGTCTTCCCAGATAAATCCGATCAAGCCCAAAAGAATTAGCATATAGCCAAGCGTTGCGATGGCTTTGACAGCAGGTTCGCGCCACGCGAGCGACGGGGCGATCAGGCGGCCGTAAGCCACCGACAAAAGAATGCCGATGCAGACGGCCGATATCCAAGAGATCACACCCGGCAATCCCCAATCCGTGACCTGCCATGCAAACATCGCGCTAAACGCGGCAATCGCACCGTAGGCAAAGTTGAGCACGCCGGTAGAGTTGCGCAGGATTACCAGCCCGATACCGCCCAAGGCGTAAAGCGAACCAACAGCGAGTCCGGAGACGAGGAAAAGGCCGTAAACCATGGCGGACATCCTTGGATGAAAAATTCGGTGAAAAGTGGCCGACGGACAGAGCGTCCGCCGACCAGTTCAGGGAGGTTATTGTGTAATGCCGAGGGCGGCTTCTTGGGCGCGAATCGGCTCAAAGTAGCTGCTCTCGATGGCGAAACAGTCGCGGACCACTTCGAACGCGCTGCCTGTATAAGCCACCATGCGGCCTGTGCTGTTGGGCATGTGACGGTCTGCATCGCCGACATAATATGGCGCACAGAGCAGATCGGATTCCGCACCGTTGATGGCACGAATCGCATCGCTGACGGTGGCGCGATCAATGCTGTCAGTGTCCAGTTCCAACAAGGCCTCTACGAAGAACTTGGCAGAAATATAACCTGACTGGGAAAACGTATCGCGGCGATCCCCGTCTTGGCCGAACGCCTCGACAACGGCGGCCCAGTTCTGGTTGTCAGCTCCATCGCTGTCAAAAGGCGCGAGTTCGATGTGGATATAGAGGTTGTCGTTCCAGTAGTCGCCCAGCACGTCAGCCACGCCGGGTTCATACAGCGGTGTGGGGGAGACCCATTTGAACAAATCGCGACCGCCTTGTTCTTCGGCGACCTTCAGCAGGCCAATCGCTGGACCGGCAGGAAGCATCAACAGGATTGTATCAGCGCCTTCGGACAGAGCCTGAAGGTAGACTGAGTTCAGATCGACCGCTGTTGGATCCATCAGAATGGACGTGCCTGTCAGGCCTTGGCTGGACATGTAATCTTCCATCCAATCGCAAGCCCAACCGCCGTTGTTGGGGATGTTAAAGCCGATGCAGGCGGCGTTTTTTGTACCCAGCTCTTCAACCGCGTAGGTCAGCGCGCCGATGCCGGATGGCAGGGGGCCTTGGTTGGTGGACACGATGTTAGAAGATTCGTAGCACTCGGAAATCGCACAGCCCGAGGCCATGACCATCACGTCTTCTTCTTCATAAAGGTTCGCGTTCACGGCCATGGACACGACGGACCCATTCCCGACTAGCGCGACAACGCCATCGTCGTTCACCAGTTTGGCGGCAACTTGGCCTGCCAGTTCAGGGTTCCACTGATCGTTTTCAACGATGTATTCGATGGGGCGACCGTTGATGCCGCCATTGGCGTTTACGCAATCGAAATAAGCCGCAGCTGCGTCTGTGCCGCCTGAAAAGTCACCGGGAGGGGCGTTACCGTTGATGCCGCCAACCTTGATCGGCTCACCTGTTGCGGCCTCGCCTGTGTTTAGTCCGCAGCTGGGGCCATGGCCGTCTGCCGCAGCACTGTTTGCAAATGAGGCAAGGCATAGCGCCGCCGCCCCTGCTAAAAGGGTTGTTGTCAGTTTCATTGGTTTTCTCCTGTTGGATTTCTAGGGGCAGGGCCTGCGCGCCGTTACGACGAGCCGTCCATGACTTTGCCCATGTATTCTTCTTCGCTGATCAAACCGCCGGCCTTTTCGGCCTTGCCCTGATCGTCGGGGTGCAAGAAAGGCTGAAGGGGTTCGATCCGTTTCCATGCGGGGTAGGGCTGTTTGCCGTCCGCGTCTGGCACGTAGATTGATTTTTCCTCAACCCGTTTGTGTTTGTGGATCATGCGGGCGCAGTTCTGGAACACGCGGGTCACTTTGACCTGGGCGACCATATTGCAGCCCGGGAAATGCGCCATCAGATCGGGGTTTGTGGAGATTTTGGCATCCCCTTGGACACGGATGCGCCACGGTGTCTCAAAGTCCATGAACAACATGCCGACCTTGCTGGCCGCATCGATATTGCCCATCGACAACCACATACCGTTGCCGTCGTAGTTGGGGAACAACAACGTGTTGTCGCCTAGGTGTTTCACGAAGCCCACGGGCCCGCCTTTGTAGCTGACCGTTGGTTCGCCGTCCGCCGTTACGGTGGACAGGAAAAAGTAATCGCGGCTTTGAATGTAGTCGATGTGATAGTCTTCAAGCTCATCGCGCACGATGGCGCCGACAACGGCCAGTGCCAGTTTGTCGTGGCCGTTTTCGGCTTGCAGTTTGCGCTGCGCATCCGTGTAAAAATCATCCGGATTTGAAATTGCTGGTTCTTGGTCTGACATGCGCGTCTCCCTGATCGCATCACTGGCCCCGCAAACACTGCGAGGCCAGAGGTTCGGTTATTCTGCGGCTGTATCGATGGCCGCGCTGCGCTGTTCGACCACTTCTTCCCAGCCGGACGCATCATCAAAATTGACGACAGCGGACTGTTTGTTGCGGTTGATCAGCAGGCGTGTGCTGTCACGTTTGGCATAGTGTCCCGCCGGATCAGCGGCGTTTTTGGCATAGCCGATCATGTGCAGATCGATGTCTGCGTACATGATGCCTTCTTGATCATGGGGGATATGTTCCGCCAGTTCTGACCCGTCGGGCGCAAAGATGCGCGTGTGGCCACCGCCAACCGGCATCATCGCTTCCATGTCTTTGTTGCCGTCACACAGCATGTCCTGCATTTCTTTGGTGACAAGCGAACAGGGGGCAACTACGAAACACGATCCTTCAACAGCATAAAGCATCGACGCGCCATTGTTGACGACGGGGCCAAGGGCATAGGCCATATCTTTGTAAAGATGCAGGTTCGGCCAAGCCGCGATGTGAATCTGTTCATCCTGCGCATACATGGCGTATTTGGACAGCGGCTGAAGGTGTTCCCAGCACGCCAGTTGGCCGACACGACCGATCTTGGTCTGCACGACGTTCAGATCAGACCCGTCGCCTTCGCCGTAAACGGTGCGTTCAACATGGGTTGGTTTTAGCTTGCGACGGCGGTTCACGACCTCCCCTGTTTCATCAAAGTGCCACTGGGCGATGTACAAAGACCCGCCCGCACGTTCCGAACAGCCCATGGAAAGCTGGATGTTGTTGTCGCGGCAGGCTTTGGCAAGGCGTGCCTCTTGTTCGCTGCCCGCCTCAATGGAGTTATCGAAGTAGCGGCCAACGAACTGCATCTGCCACGCGACAGGGCCCAACCAGATGTGATTTGGGTAACCGGGCAGCCATGTTTCGCTGAACGCGATCAGGTGCGCGCCGTTCTTGGCGGCTTCTTGGATCAGGCCGATGGCTTTGTCGATGCCAGCGTCCAGATCCAGAAAACAGGGTGCGGCCTGAACCGCGGCGACTTTGAATTGCGTAGACATGGGTTTCCTCCTTTTGGTGCAAGTTGTGCTCCGCTTGCTGCCAATAACCCTGCACAGCTTCATGGTGTCGTGCTTTTGAAAAAGGGCGGAAAAACTTGTGTTTTGGTGCAAACTGGGGATGATTAGTTAACTTTGGGACTAGTTTTTATGGATATTCAAACACGCTACGACACGAACGACGTCGCCCCGGCTGACCGCATTGCCTATTGGAAAGAATCGGTCTGTGACAGCTATGTGAAATTAGGGTGCGATGCTGAAAACCGAACCCATTTCAGGGGTTTGATAGACATCGCGCGTCATTCTGTGTTGTCAATTTCGCGGGTTGCGGGGCTGTCCCATACGGTGGATCGGCGCAAACGAGACATCGGGGCTGCGTCGGATGCATATTTCCTGTTGAGCCTGCAAACAGCCGAATCGTCCCAGGTGACTCAGTTCGGGAAAACCGCGCTTTTGCGTCCTGGTGACATGGCTCTCTATTCCAGCACGGACCCGTACAGCCTGAAACTGTCCGATGATTTTAGCCAGACGGTTGTACAACTTCCTGCCAGTAAATTGATGGATCGTTTGCCTAATGCCGAAAGCCTGACAGCGCGCACCATCGACGGACAATCGGGGATCGGCAAACTAGTGCGCGAGAATATCCTCGCGTTTTCGGAGCATGTGAATACCCCCAATCCGATGCTGCAAAACCTGCTGCAAGACACGTTGATTGATTTGATCGCGACAGGCCTTGCCTCTGAGAGTGGGGACAAGGTTGAACTTTCATCGCCGGAACAGCACGTGCTGCTGCGCGCCAAATCGTTCATTCGAAACAACCTTGGAAATCCCGATCTTGACCGCAAGATGGTTGCTGATGAAATCAGCATGTCGGTGCGCCGGCTGGGTGAGATTTTTGCCAAAGAAGACGTAACGCTAAGCACCTACATCCGCCAAAAGCGGCTTGAGGCGGTAGCCCATAACCTGCGCGACGGTCGGTTTGCCCATCAATCCATCAGCGAGATTGCATTCCGTCACGGGTTTTCAAACATGCAGAACTTTTCAACGCTGTTTCGTACGCACAATGGCCAAAGTCCGCGCGATTACCGCAACGCCTTAACCTAAGCGGGACTGTTGCATTAACCGGCGAAATTTTGCGATTATAGTTGTGAAAGGGGCCATTATGCCAAGTAAACAGCCATTCAAGCGTCATCGGTTTCCAGCAGTGATCATTTTGTGCGCCGTCCGTTGGTATTTGCGGTTTCCGCTATCCTATCAGGACGTGGTGGATCTGCTCGCAGAACGCGGGATCACCGTTGATCGGTCGACCGTGTATCGATGGGTGATCAAGTTTGGGCCAGA
>NZ_JAHKQI010000008.1:597634-903602 GCF_018860975.1 Lentibacter algarum | reverse complement strand
AAGAGGTATGCCCCCTCCAACCGCGCTCCGAAGAGGTCTGCCCCCTCCAACCGCGCGGCCTCAAGCCGTGCTCCGGCGTAGATGCCCGTTGACATATCTGCGCCTTGCAGGTTTGCGCCGCGCAGATCAAGGCGGTAGCCTTGGTAGGCATCGATGCTTTGCTTCCACGCATCAAGCTTGCTTTTGTAAGCTCTTAGGATGTCAGGGCTGAGGGGGGCTTCAGTTGGCTCTTCAGGGAGGTGCGGACAGGGCGTGTCAAACACCCATGTGGCATTGAGCGCGGCATCTTTGCCCCAGCGGGCCTCAACCTGCCTTTGCGCGCTGCCGCGGCGGCCCAAGATATCAAGCGCTTGCTGTATGTCGGCACGGGGCTTGGGCAGGGTTTGCGCCCATTTGAAGGCTATAGATTCAGTAACGAAGTTTCCAAGCCGTGCTTCGCGCTCGGCGATGTGCGCTTTTCGTTGTTTTTCTGTTGGGTCGTCTTTCAGCGGTTTCCAATCTGGCTCGGGGAAATCTTGTGGCGGTGTCGCGTTGGAGTTCTCGCGCACATAGGCGCAGACAATTTCCATGACGCGAACGTGGTCGCGGCCTTTGTCGTCGGCTGTGCTGTCTTGGGCGATGCGTTCGAGTGAGAGCAGCCCGCCGATGCGGACTTCGATGTTGGGTTCGGAGGTTTCGACGGTTTGGCCGTCGTCGTTGAGCTTTTTGACGGTTTTCTCGGCCCCAAGTTGCTCAACCGCTTTCGTGATGCGCTCGGTGATATGGCCTTGCTCGGCGGTGCGGGTTTGGCGCTCGGTTGTCCAGACGCGGACGAGGGCGAGCGGGGCGGAGAGCAACCCGCCGAGGGCCGTTATCAGGCCAACGAAGGCGAGGATGTGCCAGCGTAGGTCGCTGCCTTTTTCTGTGGGGCTAAACGTGACGGCGAGTTGCCAGAGCGCCCAGAGGATATGAGCGAAGAGGAACAGCCAGACAGGGGCGAGGAGGATGGCGAGGATTTTGAGGAAATCCTGTGCGCCGCGGTTGTGCTTTGTGTTGGCGGGTTTGCCGGAGGGCAATGCGAAGTAGATGAGCGCCGAGCCGATCACGATTGCAAGGGCCAGCCCCAGTGTGATCGCGATATTGGCGGGGAGTGTTAGGCCGATAGTGATGTTGTTGTCTGACATTGGCGCGCTCGCGGGTTGGGTTGGGTGTAGCCTAGCGCTCGCAGGCGGAGATAGGAAGCCTGCGCGCGGGACTTGCCGAGGGGCGAGCAAAGCCATAGACGGGGGGAAACGAAATATAAGGTTTGCCTGCTATGCGTCTGTCACGTTATTTCCTGCCCGTTCTTAAAGAAACCCCTGCGGAGGCGCAGATTGTGTCGCACAGGCTCATGCTGCGTGCGGGGATGATCAAGCAGTCGGCTGCTGGCATTTATTCGTGGTTGCCGCTTGGTTTTAAGGTTCTGCGCAAGATCGAGAATATTGTGCATGAAGAGCAAGCGCGTGCCGGGCATATTCCTATTCAGATGCCGACCATTCAGAGCGCTGATTTGTGGCGCGAGAGCGGGCGGTATGACGATTACGGCGAAGAGATGCTCAGGATCAAAGACCGTGGCGGGCGTGATATGCTCTTTACGCCAACGGCTGAAGAATTGGTGACCGACATTTTCCGCAGCCATGTGAACAGCTATAAAGACCTGCCGCTGACGCTCTATCAGATCCAGTGGAAGTTCCGCGACGAAGTGCGTCCGCGTTTTGGCGTGATGCGGGGCCGCGAGTTTTACATGAAGGACGGGTATAACTTCGATTTGACCAAAGAAGACGCGCTGCATGCCTACAACCGCCATCTTGTGAGCTATCTGCGCACCTATGAGCGCATGGGTTTGCAGGCTATTCCGATGCGTGCCGACAGTGGGCCTATCGGGGGCGATGACACGCATGAGTTCTTGGTCTTGGCCGAAACGGGCGAGAGCGAAGTGTTTTATGACAGCGCCGTGACCGACCTGACTTTTGGCGACCGCGAGATCGACTATGACGATGTGGCGCAATGTGCGGGGGTGATGGAAGAGTTCACCACCAAATATGCGCGCACCGACGAAACCCACGAGGAAGCGCTGTTCAACGAGGTGCCCGAAGAGCGGCGGATGACGGCGCGGGGCATTGAAGTCGGGCAGATATTTTACTTTGGCACCAAATACTCGGAAGCAATGGGCGCGACAGTGCAGGGGCCGGACGGCAAGCCTGTGGCTGTGCATATGGGCTCGCATGGGATTGGCGTTAGTCGCCTGTTGGGTGCGATCATTGAAGCCAGCCACGACGAGAACGGCATCATCTGGCCTGAAGGCGTGACGCCGTTTCATGCGGGGATTGTCAACCTCAAGCAGGGCGACGAAGAGGCCGACGCAGCCTGTGAAGCGCTTGAGGCGGCTTTGGAAGCTGCCGGGCTTGAGCCTTTGTATGACGATCGCAAGGAGCGCGCTGGCGGCAAGTTTGCGACGATGGATCTTATCGGCCTGCCTTGGCGCATCACCGTTGGGCCACGCGGCCTCAAGAACGGTGTTGTCGAGCTGACCAGCCGCCGCACGGGCGAAAGCGAAGAGCTGCCGCCTGAGGCTGCCGTTGCCAAGCTTGTAGAGATTTACAAAGATCACATGGTAAAGGGGCTATAGGAGAAGGCGGGCCGCAGCCTTGGGCCGCAGATCTGCTAGCGCCACGCTTGAGCACATAAGGAAGACTTGTTGATGTTGCGTTTGTTCTTGTTGGCGTTCTCGCTTGTTACGGCTTTCACCGCGGTGCCTGTCGCGGCGCAAGACAGCGCCACGATCGCGCGGATCGAAAGCACCTTCCGCGCTTGGGCGTCTGAGTTGGGCGCTGACAGGGGCACTTTAGCGGTGACTTACAAGGGTCGCGTTGTGCATGAGGCGGGGCTGAACATGAACGCGCGCGCGCCTGTCGAGATTGCCTCGCTGTCTAAGGCGATCACAGCGGTTTGTGTGAAGCGTGCTGTCGACAGCGGCAAGCTGCGCTATAACAGCCGGATCGGGCCATTGCTGAGCAAGCGCATCACCTTTGCCACGCCCAAGCTTGAGCAGATAACGGTTGCGCAACTGCTAACGCACACGGCCGGGCTTGGGCCAGATGCTACGCAGCGCTCGATGGTGGCAAACTTCCGCGCAGCAAAGCCGCAGCACTGGCAGGATGCGCAGGCAGCTTTGGGGCGTAAACGCCAGACGAAACGCGCCGGAAAAGTGTTTTACAACAACGAGAACTACGCGATTTTGGGGGCTGTCATCGAGGTTGCGACGGGGCGCTCGTATGCGAGCTACTGCGCACCCAAAGGCGCCAGGCCGTCAAAGCTTTCACGCGGGTTTTTGCCCTTTGGTGGTTGGCAGATGAGCGCCGCAGACTATGCGCGCTTCTTTGCCAAAAACTTCGGGCAGGGTGCGATTGCCAAGCAACCGAATGCCTTTCCGAATGCCCGCTATCTTAAGCCGACACGCTACGGCATGGGCGCGTTTTACCGCAGGTTCGGCAAGGGGTTCAACTTTTGGCATGTCGGCGCGTTTTGCATGCCCGGCCAGATGAACGCCGCGGCTTGGGCCGTGCACTGGACCAACGGCTACGGCGTGACGCTGTCGGTGAACCACTGCCCGAAGCTGGCAACCTTCGGCAGGCTTGACAAGGCGATGGTCAAGGCGGTGTTCCGTTGATCCTGCGTGCGCTGACTTTCGCGGGCGGGCTTGCGGGAGCGGCAGGGCTGTCGCAGTTTCCCGAGTTTAGCCAGCAATACATGCAACGGCTTGGCGGTGCTGTTGATGAATTAAGCCGCTTCGTTGCCGAGTTTGACGCCGATGCCGATGCGCTGGGCCTGAGCCGTGAGGCGGCGCTGGTTGATCTCGCCAAGGGCGGCGATATGGGCGCGGCGCGGGCTGATACTGTGGTTGGCACCATCGAGCGCCACGCGCGGTTGTCAGATGATCTGGCCGCGCTGCAAGGTGCTGGCCCGTTCACCCGCGCTTACGAGATGCGCCGCTTCACAGACCGAGAGATTAGCAGCCGTGCGCTTGAGGCCTTCAAGCCCGCGCTCCCGCTGAGCTTTGAAGGTGGCGTTTTTGCGGGCGCCGGATTTCTGGCGGGTTTTGGCAGTCTTTGGCTTTTACTTGGCCTCGGGCGGTGTATGTTTTCACGCAAACGACAAGAGGTTTAAGATATGTTCCCACTCAGCGAGACGTTTATTGTCATAGGGCTTTTTGCCTTGGGGATCGGGGTTGGCACGGTCTGCCTGTTTGCACTGTTGAGGGTGTCTTGGCGGCTGGGCGCCTTTCTGGGAATTGGGGCGGCGGCGCTTGTCTTGGGGCTGGTGCTGATCGAAGGCGATCTGTTTCGCGAAGTGACCACCGCGCATTTTTGGAGTTTGATTGCGCTTTGTCTTACACCGGCCTTTGCTTTGGTCTGGGCTTTGGTGGTGTGGTTTTGGGTGCCTAACATGGCGCGGGGCATTGCCCTATGTCTGCTGCCTGCGCTGGTGATTGCCGGGGCCGGTTTTGCACGGCAGACGGTTCCTGATGATATTTGCTCGCAAAGCCATATTCCGCTGCAAATCGGCCAAGGGGAGTATCACTTGCCGCCGGAGCTTGGCGGCGCGGTGAAGCTTGAAGGGCAGGGCGGTTTTTTGACTTACGTCACCGGAATACGCCGGAAGGAAGACATGCGCCGCTTGTGCAAGGTGACAGAGGGCGGGCATACGCTTGTAAAGGCCGATCAGATGCGGATTATGCCCAGCATACTGGCATATCCGATTCACCTTGCGTGCAGCGGGGACACGCCAGCGCAGTTTTGCGAAGGATATCAAGGACATTTTGTTAGAAGGATCGGCTCGCTTAGCGTGATGAAGCGTGACGAAACCAGCCTGCGCCACGAGATGAGCCAACAGGGCAAGACCAAGGCGGAGGGCATAGTTTTTGAAGGCGACGAAGCGTCGGGCTATATGTGCAAAGTGGTGCCAAACACCCGTCGCGCGGGCCATTGCCGTTTGTGGAAGCCGCTTGGGGAAGATACAGTTGTGCTGATCACGTCCCTCGATAGCTACGGAACAGATGACGTGGAAGTCGCTATTGCCGAGCTAGAAGACGCGTTGGCATTTTATTTAGAGGCGATTGCGCGCTGAGTCTGCGCATCCTTGCGGCTTTCACTTGACCTCGGCGCAGGGCGAGGCCAGTTTGCCGCAAAAACAAGAGAGCAGAACCTATGGCCCTTTCCAGTCCGCCATTTGCCGGCCACGAGTTGATGATCGCTTGGCGCTATCTGCGTGCCCGCAAGGCCGAGGGCGGTGTCAGTGTGATGACATGGATCAGCCTTATCGGCATTATGCTGGCGGTTGCCGCTTTGATTGCGACGCTGGCGGTGCGCTCGGGGTTTCGGGCCGAGTTTGTTGATACAATCCTTGGCGCAAATGCGCATGTGACAGTGTTTAACAGCGCTGAAGTGCAGGAGAACGGCCTGCTGACCCGCACGATAAACGACTACGACGAGATGGCCGAGCGGCTGCGCGCTGTCGAGGGCGTGACGCGGGCTGCGCCGCTGGTGAAGGGGCAGGTCATGGCCAACTCACGCGGACGCAATGCTGGTGTTGAAGTCTACGGCATCACTCAGGAAAACTTGCTGACCATCCCGCGGGTGGTGACCCCGCAGTATCAGGAAGGCGACATTGCGCGCTTTGCCGAGGGTGTCGCCATCGGCTCGGGCGTGGCGCGCGAGCTGGCGGTGAAAACCGGCGACAAAATCAAGGTTATCAGCCCCAACGGTGTGAAGACAGCCTTTGGCACCAGCCCGCGCGTGCAGGCGTTTGAGGTTGTCTATATCTTCACCGCGGGGCGCTATGATATCGACCGCACGCGGGTTTACATGCCCTTTGATCAGGCGCAGCTTTTCTTCAACCGTGAAGGGCTTGCTGACGAGATCGAGGTGATGGTCGAGGAGCCCTCGAAGGTTGACGACATGGCGCTGAAACTGATCGGCGCTGCGGGTGATCGGGCGCTGACCTGGACATGGAAAGATGCCAGCGGCAGCTTTTTGAATGCGCTTGATATTGAAGACAACGTAATGTTTGTGATCCTGTCGATCCTTGTGCTCATTGCCGCGATGAACATTGTTTCGGGTTTGATTATGCTGGTCAAAAACAAGGGGCGCGATATTGGAATTTTGCGCACCATTGGCCTGACGGAAGGCGCGATCTTGCGGGTGTTCTTCATTTGCGGGGCGTTCACGGGCATTATAGGCACGGCGCTGGGCGTGCTTCTGGGCTGCCTCTTTGCGATCTACATCGACCCGATATTTGCCATCGTCAACGGCTTTTCCGGCGGCGAAATCTGGGATCCTTCCGTCCGCGGCATATCGTTTTTGCCTGCCAAGTTGCAGCTCAATGACGTGATGAGCGCCGTGAGCCTGAGCCTTGGGCTGAGCTTTATTGTCACCATCTTTCCGGCGCGCCGTGCGGCGCGGATGAACCCTGTGGAGGCACTGCGCTATGAGTAGTCAATCTGTGCTGAGCCTTAAGGGGATCAAGAAGACATACAACGCCGGAAAGCCCAACGAAGTTAAGGTGCTGCGCGGCATTGATCTTGAGCTAAAAGAGGGCGAGATCGTGGCGATGGTTGCGCCTTCGGGGGCGGGAAAGTCAACGCTGCTGCATATTGCCGGCCTGCTGGACACGCCCGACACGGGGCTTGTTGAGATCGGCGGAGAGAACTTCAGCCGGCAGTCAGACCGCCGCCGCACCCGTGCGCGCCGCGAGGATGTGGGCTTTGTCTACCAGTTCCATCATCTGCTGCCCGAGTTTAGCGCGCTGGAAAACGTGATGCTGCCTCAGCTTGCCAACGGTGTGTCACGCACTTCCGCCAAAGCGCGGGCGTTTGACATTCTGGGCCGTGTCGGTGTGGCTGAACGTGCAGATCATAGGCCTGCTGATATGTCGGGCGGCGAGCAACAGCGCGTTGCCTTTTGCCGCGCGCTTGCCAATGCGCCGCGCCTGTTGCTGGCAGATGAGCCAACGGGCAACCTTGACCCGACCACCGCCGAGAAGGTGTTCACAAGCCTGATGGAACTGGCCCGCGAGACGGGGCTGTCGGCGTTGGTGGCGACGCATAATCTTGAGCTTGCGGCGCGCATGGACCGGCAGGTAAAGCTTGAAGAGGGCGTGCTTGTCACTGCCGATTAGGGGAGCCTGAGCATGGTAGACGTAAGCATTGTAGACATCACCGAACTGACCAAGCGTGCGCTTGAAAAGCATGGCGCGGCAGGCTGGATTGCCGAGAGCGTGGCCGATGCCGTGGGCAAGGCCGAGAGCGTCGGCAACAAGATTTGCGGTTTGTATTACCTTGAGAGCTACTGTCAGCAACTCGCCAGTGGGCGCGTGAACGGTGCCGTCGAGCCTGATGTGCGACGGGTCAAACCCGGCACTGTGCAGGTTGATGCAGGGTTCGGATTTGCGCAGCCGGCTTTTCAGCGCGGCTTGCCGGAAGCTTTAAGTGCGGCTCGCGAATGCGGCGTTGCCACGCTGGCGATTGGTCATGCGCACACCTGCACCAGTCTGGGCTATTTCACCGAACAAATCGCGCGCGCGGGGATGATCGGCTTTGGGCTGACCAACGCCTCACCTATTGTGGCCCCTCCCGGGGGAAAAACGCGGGTGATCGGCACCAACCCCATCGCATTTTCGGTGCCTGACGGGCAGGGCGGTGTGGCCATGCAGTTTGATCAGAGCACCACCACCGTTGCGCTCGGCAAGATCACCATGGCCAAGGCGGCGGGCAAAAGCATCCCGCCGGGTTGGGCTTTGGACAGCACGGGTGCCCCAACGACCGACCCTGACGCCGCGATCAAAGGCTCGCTTGTCAGTATGGGCGGTTACAAGGGATGGGGCTTTGGCCTGATGGCCGAGCTTCTGGCAGCGGGGATGACAGGCGGTGTTGCCAGTGTTGATGTGAAGCCCCTGAAAGCGCCGGAGGGTGCGCCGCATGACCTCGGGCAATTCTATATGCTGATTGATCCGGGCAGCTCTGATGCCTTTGCCGCAAGGCTTGCACAGGTGAGCGAAGCGATTGCACAGGATGAGGGCGCGCGCATGCCCGGGCAGGGGAAAACTCCTGCTGATGCAGTCGAGGTTGACGCCGCATTCTGGGCGCAAATGCAGGCATTGGCGGCAGGATAAGGCCCGCTTCATAACCTATTTTTGACAAATTGACAGTATAGCTCTGACGTAACGGGGCACCATTGTTGTGCCTGAAATGTGAGAGGGCGCGTTATGTTGAGTGCAATGGTTCTGATGATGCTGGTTGGTTTGCCACTTATGCTGGTGCCGCTGGATGTGCTGGACAGCAGCGACGAAGCTGAAGATGAAATTGACACCGGATCTGAAACTGGTGACACGATTTCCACCGGCGGCGACACCGATACCGACACAGATACCGACACCGATGCGGACAGCGATGCGGACAGTGATACTGGCGCCGATGCGGGCACTGATTCAGACTCTGACACACCTGCTGAAGCGATCATGGGGGATGAGCAAGCGAATGTCATAACCGGAACCGTCGGTGACGATGTGATCAACGGCCTTGAGGGCAACGATGACCTCTCGGGCGTGCAGGGTGCCGATACGCTCGACGGCGGCGAAGGCGACGACTTCTTGCGTGGCGGCGAAGGTGACGATGATCTCCTTGGCGGTGCAGGTAATGACAACATCAATGGTAACGTCGGCAACGACACGCTCGACGGCGGCGCTGGCAATGACAGAGTTGACGCTGGCGAAGGCGACAATGTGCTCACAGGCGGCGTGGGTGCGGACACGCTCTACGCGAACCAAGGGGCTGACATTCTCAACGGCAACGCGGGCATGAGCTCGGATGCCGACATGGACAACCTGAGCGCAGGTGGCGGCGATGACGTGCTCTACCTCGGCGAGGGCGACGAGGGCACAGGCGGCGCAGGGGCCGACAGCTTCAACATCTTCTCGGATGTGGCGACTGGCGTGAGCATCCTTGATTTTGACACCACAGAAGACATGCTTGTGGTGATACACGAGCCGGGTGTAACGCCCACGATTGTTGACCAGCGCGTTGAAGCGAGCGGCGTGGTTGTTGAGCTGTCAACCGGAGCTGATATCACGCTTTACGGGCTGACGGCAGTTGTTCCGGACGCACAGATCAGTTTTGTCGAGCAGGCGGCCTAAAGCGTTTCGAGATTAAGTTGAAGCACAACTTGATTTCAAAGCTTGCAGAGCATCAATTGCTTGCACGCGCTCCGCCTTTTTATTGAGACACTGCGAGAAAGCGAAGTGCTTTAGGCCTGCTGGGTGAGCCAGACACCCGAGGCCATAAGCGCAATGCCCGCCGAGCGGCTAAGGGTGAGCGGTGATATGCGCGCGCCAAACAGGCCGTAATGATCTATCAGCGCGGCTGAGATGAGCTGCCCCAAAAGCACAAAGAACACAGCATTGCCGACACCGAATTTCGGGGCGACCCATGTGATCGACAAGATGTAGAAGGCCACAAGCAAACCGGCGAGAAACAAGTGCTTTGGCGCGTCATGTGCCTTTGCGAGGGCCGTGTGAGACCCTGTCAGCACGAGGATGATCGCGGTTGCTGACAGCGCCACGGTGAACAGGATCATGGCGGCTGCGACGGGCGTGCCCAGACGGGTGCCAAGTGCTGCGTTAAGTGCGGCCAGAACCGGAATGCCAATGCCGGCAGCAAGCATTATCGAGGCGTAGGTATAGGTGCTTTGCATGGGGTATCCTTAGGCGAGATAGAAGGTTGCCGTGGCTGTGGCGACGAGTTTGTTTGAAGGCCTCGCTATCATGTCGGCGCGCGTGAAGATCAGCTTTTTCCCGGGCTTGACGATATGTGCCTCGCAGCGAATTTTTTCACCAAGGCCGGGGCGCAGGAACTGCACTTCAAGGTTGGTTGTCGCAACAGGGGTGAGCCCATCAAACAAGCCGAAACAGGCAAAGACCATGCTTGTATCAGCCAAGGCAGCAAGCGCCTGACCTGAGAGAACGTCGCCCATGCGGGTAAGTTCGTTGGTGATCGGCATTTCGAGTGTTGCCCCTGCCGCATTTATCTCTGTGATGCGCAGGTCTAACGCCTTGATCCAGGGTGCAAAATTGTCAGCAAGAAAGGTTTGGGACTGGCTGGTTGTAAGGGGCATTTACGAGCTCGGTTGTGCGGTGTTAGGCTAAGTGTGACACGCAGGCGGCGAATGATCCAGATCAAAGCCGCGTGCAGGGTTTTGAACCTAACAGAGCACAAGAGCACAAGAGCACAAGAGCACAGCAACGAGGGCAGGTAGATGCGCACAACAGGAATAATAGGAATTGCAGTTTTGGCTGCGTTTACAGCGGCTTGCATGAATGTCGCGATGCCTGATGCCAGCGAAGGGGCGCAAGTCTATGCTAACAATTGCGCCATGTGTCACGGCCAAAGCGGGCGCGGTGATGGCGTTCTGGCGGCTGACCTGAGCGTCAAGCCAGCCAACCTGACGCAACTCACACGCGACAACGACGGTGCTTTTCCTGTTAATCAGGTGTTGTCATACATCGACGGTTACTCGCGGCAGGCGCGCGAAGATGTCGAAATGCCGGAATTCGGGCTGATGCTCAAAGGCCCAAGCGTGCCGATCGCGACAGGCGACGGTGTGATGACGCCAACACCGCGGCCTTTGGCGGCGCTGCTGGCTTACCTGGAGAGCATTCAGCAGTAACTCACGTCCAGTCGAGCACCACCTTGCCGGAGCCTTGCTGCATGGCCTCAAAGCCTTTTGCGTAGTCCGCGAGCTTGAGGCGGTGGGTGATCACCCCGCGCACATCAAGGCCGTTTTCGAGCATGGCGATCATCTTATACCAAGTCTCGAAGATCTCGCGGCCATAGACGCCTTTTATGGTGATCGCCTTGAAAACGATGCGCGACCAGTCAACAGGGCTTTTGCCCGGCGGAATACCAAGCAGCGCAATACGCCCGCCCATGACGAGGTTTTCGACCATCTGGTCAAGCGCCATCTGACTGCCTGACATCTCGAGGCCGACATCAAAGCCTTCCTTCATCTTCAGCGCGCCTTCGACTTCGTGCAGGTCGGTCTCGGCGACGTTCACGGGCACGACATCGGCAACCTGTGCCGCCAGATCAAGGCGGCGTTGGTCGATGTCGGTGATCACCACATGCCGCGCGCCGACGTGACGGGCGACACAGGCGGCCATGATGCCGATGGGGCCAGCGCCGGTGATCAACACGTCCTCGCCGACCAGATCATAGCTCAGCGCGGTGTGCACGGCGTTGCCGAGCGGATCTAGGATCGCGCCGATCTCGTCATCAATCGCATCGGGAAGGGGCACAACATTGAAGGCAGGCAGGCGCATGTATTGGGCAAAGGCTCCGGGTTCGTTGACACCGATGCCGCGGGTTTGCGGATCAAGGTGAAACTTGCCTGCACGGCTTTGGCGGGAGTTCTTGCCGATCAAATGCCCTTCGCCAGAGCAGCGTTGACCAAGCTGCAAATCATGCACATCACGGCCCAGCTCGACGATTTCACCGGCGAACTCATGCCCCGTGATCAGGGGGGTCGGCACGGTGCGTGCGGCCCAGTCGTCCCAGTTCCAGATGTGCAGATCGGTGCCGCAAATGCCGGTTTTGTTGATCTTGATCAACACATCCTCCGGGCCGATCTCGGGCAGGGGCTCGCTTTGGAGAGTGAGGCCGGGCTGCGGCGCGGTTTTGACGAGGGCTTGCATCGAATTTTTCATCGGTTGTTCCCTTCAAACTCAAACGCTAGCCATGTCCAGCGAATGCCTGCGGTAGTGTTGCTGTCTTGAACAGATGCTGCGGTGTGGCGCTCAAGCTCGCGAAAACCAGCGGTGCCAAAAAGCGCCGCAGTGTCAGCCGCGTTGACCTCGTAAACCGGAAGGCCAGGGTGTGAAGGCCCATGGCGCAATGATAGAATTAGACGGCCTTGGGGACGCATGAGCTTGGCAAGTGAGATCGCCGCTGGAGCGCGTTTGTTTGGCTCGAGATGGTGCCACACAGCGGCCAATGTGATCAGATCGAACTGCCTTGCATCACGCAGCAAGCTGCTTGGATCGGGGAGACCATCATGCACCCAGGTTATGCGCGGGTCGCGGTGGCTGGCTTTGTCGTGAAAACCTGCCACAGGTTCTGCTGCGATCACATTATAGCCGAGCTCGGCAAACCAACGTGCATCGCGGCCCGAGCCTGCGCCAATGTCCAAACAGTTAGCAGGTGGTTGCGGCAAGAGATGCGCTACGGGGGCATAGACCTCGTCACTTGAGAGGCTGTTGTATTTGTTTTCTAGCTGCGCGTAGTGCTCCGAGTAAAAGGCAACTGCATCCTGTGGCTGCGTATTGCTGCTCATGAAATCACTCCTGTTTCGCGGCCCGCCTCGGCGAAGGCAGTGAGGGCTGTGTCGAGGTCATCGCGGGTGAGTGCGGCGTTCATCTGGGTGCGAATGCGGGCTTGGCCTTTGGGCACAACGGGGAAGAAAAAGCCGGAAACATAGACGCCGCGTTTGTCGAGCGCAGCGGCCATGTCTTGCGCGAGCTGTGCCTCGCCGAGCATCACAGGGATGATCGGATGCTCGCCGGGAAGGAGGGTGAAGCCGAGCTTTGTAAGCCCCGCGCGCCAATAGGCGGCATTGTCAAACAACTGTTTGCGCAGGTTGTCGCCTTCTATGACGAGCTTCAAAGCGGCGGTGCCGGCGGCGGTGATTGACGGCGGCAGGGCGTTTGAAAACAGGTAGGGCCGCGCGCGTTGGCGCAGGAGGTCGATCACCGGTTGTGGGCCAGCGATATAGCCGCCAAGTGCCCCGCCAAGGGCCTTGCCAAGGGTGCCGGTCATGATGTCGACAGGGGCGTTGAAATGTGCGGGCGTTCCGGCGCCTTGCGGCCCCATAAAGCCGGTTGCGTGGCAGTCATCAACCATGGTGATCGCGTCGTAGCGTTCAGCCAGTTTGGTCAGTTCAGAAAGGTTCGCGAGTGTGCCGTCCATCGAGAAAACGCCGTCGGTGGCAACCATGATATGACGCGCGCCTGCTTCGCGTGCTGCTTTAAGCTGCTCTTCCAAGTCATTCATATCATTATTTTTATACCGATACCTCTTGGCCTTGCACAGGCGCACGCCGTCGATGATGCTGGCGTGGTTGAGCGCATCGGAGATGATCGCGTCTTCGGGGCCAAGCAGCGGCTCAAACAGCCCGCCGTTGGCGTCAAAGCAGGCGGCGAACAGGATTGAATCATCCTTGCCGAGGAAGCTCGCAAGGGCGCTTTCAAGCTCGCGGTGCAGATCGGCAGTGCCGCAGATAAAGCGCACCGACGCCATGCCGTAACCGTGGTTTTGCATGGCCTCTGTCGCGGCTTCAATCAGCGCCGGATGATCGGCCAGACCAAGGTAGTTATTGGCACAAAGATTGAGCATCGGGCGGCCTTCGGCGGTGATGCGCGCACCCTGCGGTGTGGTGATGGCGCGCTCGCGCTTCATCAGTCCGTCGGCTTCGATCTGCTTGAGGGTGTCGGTGATGGTGTTGAGAAAATTGCTCATCGCGGCCTCGCTGTCATTGCTTTACGGCAGTGATATGCCGTGCCGCAGCCATAGCTGAAGCCCAAGCCCATTGGAAGTTGAACCCGCCAAGCCACCCCGTGACATCAACACATTCACCGATAAAGTAGAGGCCATGTTGGTGCGCGGACATCATGCTTTGAGAGCTGAGTTTGTCGGTCGCGACACCCCCGAGGGTGACTTCGGCGGTGCGATAGCCTTCGGTTCCTGTGGGCTTGAGGTGCCATGCTTGCAAGGCGTCGGTGATCTCGGTGAGGCGGGCGTCCGATTGATCGGCGAGGTTGCCTGTGAGGGCGAGTTCAACTGTCAGATGGTCAACAAGTTTGGCGGGTAAAAGCCGTGCGAGCTCGGTTGTCAACTGCTTGCGACCAGAGGTTTGGCGTTGCGTGCGAAGGGCCTTCAGCAGGGTGTTGTCGGGGTCAAGGTTGAGGATGATCTCTTCGCCCTCGCGCCAGTATGAGGAGATTTGCAGCATTGCCGGGCCAGACAATCCGCGGTGCGTGAACAGGGTTGCCTCGTCAAAGCTGACCCCGCCAGCCGTGGCGCGGGTTGGCAGGGCGGTGCCTGACATCGGTGCAAAGGGCGCGTCGGAGAATGTAAAGGGCACCAGCGCGGGGCGGGTTTCTGTTAGCCTGTGGCCAAATTGCGCGGCGATATCATAGCCGATGCCACTGGCCCCCATCTTGGGGATCGATTTGCCGCCTGTGGCGACGACGACATTGCTAGCAGTTATGGTTTTGCGCTGGCCGTCACGCTCAAGCGTTGCAGTGAAATTGCTACCGTCATGGGTGAGGTCAGCCAGCGAAGTTTGCAGCCAAAGTTGCGCGCCTGCTTGGGCCAGAAGGCCGTGAAACATCTCTATAAGTTGCGTGGCTTTGCCGTCGCAAAATAGCTGCCCGAGGGTTTTTTCGTGATAGGCGATGCCGTGGCTGGCGATCAGATCAACGAAGTCCCATTGTGTGTAGCGCGACAGGGCCGACTTGGAGAAGTGCTTGTTTTCTGAGATGAAATTGCCCGGATCGCAATACATATTGGTGAAGTTACAGCGGCCGCCGCCGGAAATACGGATCTTTTCGCCAGCCTTTTTGGCGTGATCAATGATCAGCGTGTTCGGGCCTGCATTGGCCGCGCACATGAGGCCTGCGGCACCGGCGCCAAGGATGAGTGTGTTGACTCGCATTGCTGCGGCATAGGCTGCGTGACCGTCTGTGGCAAGACGTGCAATCGCGCAGGGTGACTGTGCGCTGGCGGCGATTGCGTATTCCGACCGACAGATTAATGTTGAGGCGAATAAGGAGTTTCCGATGCCTCGACACAACACCAATGCCGCCTACGGCAGCGTTACCAAAACCTTTCACTGGATGACGGCGCTGCTGATCGTGACAGCTTTTCCTCTGGGCGTGGTTGCCAACCGGCTGCCCTATGAAAGTGCCGAGCAACTGGCGTTCAAAGCGCAGCTGTTTTCGATCCACAAGACTCTGGGCGTGGCCATCTTCTTTGTGGCGTTGGCGCGCATCATTTGGGCCTTTGGCCAGAAGAAGCCGGGTTTGCTGAATGCCGATAACCGCTTGGAGGCATTTCTCGCCGAGTTGGTGCATTGGCTGCTTTACCTGTCGCTGGTGCTCGTTCCTCTTTCGGGCTGGCTACACCATGCCGCAACGCAGGGCTTTGCGCCGATCTTGTGGCCGCTCGGGCAGGGGCTGCCGCTGGTGCCCAAATCAGAGGCCGTGGCGCATTTCTTTGGCAGTTGGCACTTTGTGATGACTAAGGTGTTGCTTGCTTCACTGGCGCTACATGTGGCCGGAGCGTTCAAACACGCGCTGCTTGACCGTGACGGAACGCTCAGACGTATGTGGTTTGGTCAGCCCATTGCCGCGGTGCCGCCCGCACAGACGCACAGCAAAAGGCCCGCTGTTGCAGGGTTTTCTCTCTATGCTGTGGTGATCCTTCTGGCGTCATTGATGGGCCTGCCGCGCGGCGAGGGTGAAGTTGCGCCAACCGCCTCGTTGGAGCGTGTTGAAAGCGAGTGGACAGTGACGCAAGGCCAGCTCGAGATTGTCACCCAGCAGTTTGGCGCGCCGCTCGCTGGAAGCTTTGCTGACTGGACTGCCCAGATCAGCTTTGACGAGCAAGCGAGCGAGGGCAAACACGGGACAGTGCGTGTCGAGATCGCGGTCGCCAGTCTGACGC
Organism: Lentibacter algarum; assembly: GCF_018860975.1. Classification (GTDB taxonomy): domain Bacteria; phylum Pseudomonadota; class Alphaproteobacteria; order Rhodobacterales; family Rhodobacteraceae; genus Lentibacter; species Lentibacter algarum_A. The sequence continues at coordinate 887,815 of NZ_JAHKQI010000008.1, read as the reverse complement.
TTGGCTCTGTCACATCGGACGCGCTTGGCGCCGAGTTCTTTGATGCGGAAAGTTTCCCTGTGGCGGTGTTTGAGGCGGATATCATCGCTGCATCAGAGGGTTACATTGCTAAGGGAATGTTGAACCTGAAAGCGGCTACCGTCGCTGTCGAGCTGCCTTTTGAGCTAACGATCGAGGGGGATACAGCGCGAATGACCGGCAGCAGCAGTGTTGACAGGCGGGACTTTGCTATCGGCGACAACTACAAGAGTGAGGGCGAGGTCGGCTTTGTTGTCGGGATCAATGTCACGCTCACGGCCACACGCTAGCCGCTGGTGTCAGGCATAAAAAAAGCCCCGACCACAGAGGTCGGAGCTTTAGGGCCGAAGCTTTGATGTGAAATACGCTGATTACTCGGCCGCAACCGCTTCCAGTGAGATCATCACCGAGACTTCGTCGCCCACGTAAGGCACAAACTTGCCGAGGCCATAGTCGCTGCGCAGAATGCTTGTCTGGGCGTCAAAGCCGAGCATCGGTTTGCCATCACGGCTCTCGCCTGTCTGGTTGAGTTTGGCGTCGAGTGTGACGGTTTTTGTCATCCCGTTGAGTGTCAGATCACCTGTGATCTCGGCTGTCGCTTCGCCGGTCACGTTGATGGCCGTTGACTTGAAGCTCACATCTTTGTCATCGCTGGCGCCGAAGAAGTCTTCACTCATGAAGTGTTTGAAGCGCGCTTCCCAGCCTGTGAGCATTGTGTCGACAGGAAAAGAAACCGAAACAGTTGAAGCAGCAGGCGCGTCTGCGTCAAACATGATCTCGCCTTCAAAACCCGAGAACATGCCGTAAGTTGTTGAATAGCCTTGGTGAACATACGAAAAAACGATCTGGCTGTGCGAGGCGTCAAGATCGTATTTTACCGGGGCGGCAAAGGCGGTTGTGGCTGATACTGTGGCGGTTGCGGCAGCAAACGCGGCTGCGAGAAGTGTGGATTTCATGAGAGTCTCCTTGTTGCATATGTTCGTAACGTGGGGGTTGTCGGCGTGCTTTACCACCCGTTGTCTATGCACAGAGTTTGTGTGAATTTGCACAGGTACTCCTAACGTCGCTGTTAACGTCACAGTAAGTGTCAAAGTGGCGAGCCCGCGACCTGCCTGCGAATCGCCTACTTCACAGGGGCGAATCACTATGTTAGAGTGTCGGGATAGACCCCGAGAACGGGGCGATTTGAGGCAGAATTAGCGGTGATAGTCAGATGACTGAGATGGTGTATGGCACGGTTCCCGTGCGGACGGGTGAGCCTGTGCTTCCGAAGTGGTGGCGCACGTTGGATAAATGGACGCTGACGTGCATTTTGGCGCTATTTGGTATCGGGTTGCTCTTGGGGCTGGCTGCGAGCCCGCCTTTGGCAGCACGCAACGGTTTTGGCGCGTTTCACTATGTGCAGCGGCAAGGCCTGTTTGGTGCGCTGGCGATCATGGCGATGATGATCACTTCAATGATGCCGCCGACGCTTGTGCGACGTTTGGCTGTGATCGGTTTTTTGGCCGCCTTCGTGGCGCTTTGCGGGCTGCCGTTCTTTGGTACGGATCACGGCAAAGGCGCGATGCGCTGGTATTCGCTCGGCTTTGCTTCTGTCCAGCCGAGCGAGTTTCTCAAGCCCGGATTTGTGGTGGTGTCGGCATGGTTGATGGCGGCGAGCTTTCAGATCGGCGGGCCTCCGGGCAAGCTTCTGTCTTTGGCGATGACTGTCGTCATTGTGCTCATACTGGCGATGCAGCCTGACTTCGGGCAGGCGGCGCTTATCCTGTTTGCTTGGGGTGTTATGTATTTCGTTGCCGGTGCGTCGATGACCGTGCTGGTTGCTTTGGCCGGGATCGTGGTTGCCGGCGGCTCTTTTGCTTACACGGCTTCCGAGCACTTCGCGCGGCGCATTGACGGTTTTCTTAACCCCGAGATCGATCCGCGCACCCAACTTGGCTATGCAACAAACGCCATTCGCGAAGGCGGGTTTTTCGGCGTTGGTGTCGGTGAGGGGGAGGTGAAGTGGAGCCTGCCTGACGCCCATACCGACTTTATCATTGCTGTCGCGGCAGAGGAATACGGGCTTGTTCTGGTGCTGATTATCATTGCGCTTTATGCCTGTATTGTCTTTCGTTCAACCATTCGGCTGATGAGCGAGCGTGACATGTTTGTGCGGCTTGCGGGCACGGGCCTTGCGGCGATGTTCGGCGTGCAGGCGATGATCAACCTTGGGGTTGCAGTTAAGCTGTTGCCGGCCAAAGGTATGACACTGCCCTTCGTCAGCTACGGCGGCTCTTCGCTTATTGCGGGGGGTATTGCGGTAGGCATGCTCCTTGCATTTACGCGCACAAGGCCGCAAGGGGAGATAGATGATCTCTTCAGGGGCCAAAAGCGATGACCAAAAAACAGCCGCTTCTTATTATCGCGGCAGGCGGCACGGGCGGACATATGTTCCCTGCGCAAGCGCTTGCCGAGCAGATGTTGCGCGGCGGCTGGCGTGTCAAGCTGAGCACCGATGCACGCGGCGCTCGTTACACCGGCGGTTTCCCGCATTCCGTCGAGATCGAGCAAGTTAGCTCGGCGACATTTGCCCGCGGTGGTATCACTTCGAAACTTGCTGTGCCATTTCGCATCGCTGGCGGCATACTGCGCGCCGCTATGCGCATGTTGCGCGACAAGCCCGATGTGGTTGTCGGCTTTGGCGGCTACCCGACGATACCGGCTATGGGCGCGGCCTGGTTGCTGCGCAAGCCACGGATGATCCATGAACAAAACGGTGTGTTGGGCCGTGTGAACCGTATCTTTAGCAAGCGGGTTGATGTTGTCGCCTGCGGCACTTGGCCGACCACGCTGCCTGAGGGTGTTGAGGGTATTCACACCGGTAATCCGGTGCGTGGCGCAGTGCATGAACGTGCTGGCGCGGCCTATATCACACCCGGGGCCTACCCGATGTCGCTGCTGGTTATCGGCGGCTCGCAAGGCGCAAAAATTCTGAGCGACATGGTGCCAAAGGCGATTGCGATGCTGCCCCCGGCTTTGCTGGAGCATCTGCGCATTGCCCATCAGGCTCGCGACGAAGACGGCGAGCGCGTGGCCGCGTTTTATGCGCAAAACGGCATTCCTGCCGAGGTTGAGCCTTTCTTTCATGATGTGCCTGCGCGGATGAGCGAAGCGCAGTTGATCATCTCGCGTTCGGGGGCTTCAAGTGTCGCTGATATCAGCGTTATTGGCCGCCCCTCTATCCTTATTCCATACGCTGCCGCAGCAGGCGACCATCAATCAGCCAATGCGCGAGGCCTTGCGGAAGCGGGCGGGGCGATCGTAATTCCCGAAAGCCAGTTGACGCCTGAGGTGCTGGCCGAGCAGATCCTTGCGGTGATGGATACCGAAGAGGGAGCGCGGTTGATGAGCCAGATGGCGCTGTCAGTGGCGAAACCGGAAGCAACAGAAGAACTTGTGAAGCTGACCGTAGAGTTGGCACAAAGAGGTAAATAGTATGAACGCAGCCGCAACCAAGCTGCCCGGCGATGTCGGATCTATCCATTTTGTCGGCATCGGCGGTATCGGCATGTCGGGCATCGCAGAAGTGCTGCTCAACCACGGGTATGTCGTGCAGGGCAGTGACCTGAAGCGCTCCAAGATAACCGAGCGGCTCGAAAAAATGGGCGCGCTGATCTTTGAAGGCCAGCGGGCCGAGAACCTTGCTGATGCCGAGGTTGTGGTGATTTCGTCGGCGATCAAACCGGGCAACCCCGAACTTGACGAAGCCCGTCACAAGGGCTTGCCTGTTGTGCGTCGCGCCGAGATGTTGGCCGAGCTGATGCGCCTCAAATCAAACATTGCTGTTGCGGGGACACACGGCAAGACGACAACGACGACGATGGTTGCAGCGCTGCTGGATCACGGAAAATTTGACCCGACAGTTGTGAACGGCGGTATCATTCATGCCTATGGCAGCAATGCGCGTTCGGGTGACGGCGAGTGGATGGTTGTCGAGGCCGACGAGAGTGACGGCACTTTTAACCGCCTGCCAGCAACGATCGCGATTGTTACCAACATTGATCCTGAACACATGGAGCATTGGGGCACCGAGGAAGCGCTGCATCAGGGCTTTTACGAGTTTGTCTCTAACATCCCTTTTTACGGCCTTGCGGTGTGCTGCACCGACGACAGTGACGTGCAAACGCTGGTCGGCAAACTGACCGACCGCCGCGTTGTGACCTACGGGTTTAACACCCAAGCCGATGTGCGCGCGGTGAACCTGCATTACAAAAACGGCGTGGCCTGTTTTGATGTGATCTTGCAAAGCGAGGGCAAGCGCATTGACGGCTGCACACTGCCGATGCCGGGCGACCACAATGTTTCAAACGCTTTGAGCGCGGTTGCCGTGGCGCGGCATTTGGGCATGAAGCTTGACGAAATCCGCGAGGCGCTGGCGGCGTTTGGCGGGGTAAACCGCCGCTTTACACGGGTTGGCGAGGTTGATGGCGTGACGATCATTGACGACTACGGCCACCACCCGACCGAGATTGCCGCCGTGCTCAAGGCCGCGCGGCAGGCTTGCGAGGGACGCATTATTGCCGTGCACCAACCGCACCGTTACACGCGCCTGCACCACCACTTTGAAGAGTTCTGCGCTTGTTTCAACGAGGCCGATGTTGTCGGGATCACGGACATCTACGCCGCCGGAGAAGAGCCTATCGCGGGCGCGAGCCGTGATGATTTGATCAGTGGGTTGATCGCGCACGGGCACCGCAACGCGCAGGCTGTGCCTGATGAAGCGGCCTTGGCGGCTTTGGTCAGGGCTGAGGCCAAGGCGGGTGACATGGTCGTATGTCTCGGCGCCGGCACGATCAGCGCTTGGGCGAATAACCTGCCGGAAATGCTCAAGAAATAGAGTGAATTGAGCCTAATCAAGGCGGAAGGTTTGTAGCTGGTTTAGACTGCTTTTTTACAACAAGGAGCATGACATGGCAGATGAACTGAAACGCAAGATCGGACTGAAACTGCTGACGGCATATGGCGTTGGGGTGATGGTTGGCGCGGGTATCTACGTGTTGGTCGGTGCCGTTGCGGCCGAGGCAGGCGTTTGGGCGCCGTTGGCGTTTTTGATCTCGGGACTGATCGCTGCACCGACGGCTTTAAGCTATGCCGAGTTCTCAACACGTATTCCGGAAGCGGCGGGTGAGGCGGCTTATGTCGGTGCGGGCTTTGGCAAGCAGGGTTTGGCGGTGTTCGTCGGGTTTGCGATTGTGCTTGCGGGAACGGTTTCGGCGGCGGCAGTGCTGCGTGGCGGCGCAGGGTATCTGATCGCCTTGACCGGCTTTCAATTTGAACCGACGATTATGCTGATGGGCGTAGCGCTGATCCTTGTGGCGCTTGCCGGTGTGCTTGAAAGCCTGACGCTAGCGGCGATTTTCACTGTGGTTGAGGTGATCGGCCTCGGCTTTGTTGTCTATGCGGGTTTGAGCAGCGAGGCACAGGTGAGCTTTACCGCGCCCGAGCCTGTCGTTTGGGGAGGGATCGCCTCGGCGGCGGTGCTGGCGTTCTTTGCCTTTATCGGTTTCGAGGACATCGTCAACATGGCCGAAGAGGTGCAAGATCCGACCCACGTTTTGCCCCGCGCCATATTGTATTCGCTGCTGATCACCTCGGTGCTTTATGCGTTCGTGGCCTATGCTGCGGTGCGCGCTGTGCCGCTTGAGGTCTTGGCAAAAAGCGAGCAGCCGCTGGCGCTTGTCTGGACGCAGGCCTATGGCGGTCAGGCGGCATTTTTGTCAGCGATCGCGGTTGCCGCGGCGTTAAATGGCGTGCTGGCGCAGATCGTTATGGCCAGCCGTGTGCTGTTCGGGCTTGGCAAGCGCAACGCGATGATGGCGATCTTTCACCATGCGCATCGCAAATGGGGTACGCCTGTGCTGGCGACGGCACTTGTTGGTCTCGGCGTCATGGGCGCAGCACTTGTTTTGCCGGTCGCCGAGCTTGCCGAAATCGCTGCTGGCATACTGCTGTCGGTTTTTGTGCTGGTAAATGCAGCGCTAATCGTGTTGAAGCGCTCGAAACCGGATGCGCCGTTTCGCGTGTCGATGGCTGTGCCCGTTTTCGGGCTGGTCGCATCATTGGCCGCTTTGGCTGTGACGATTGGAGCAAATTTGTGAGCACACCTCTCTGGCTTGGCATTCTCTGGGTGTTCGCCGCGACGGCGACGGCGTTTTTGCGGATTGGCAAGCAATATGTGCCAGCGGTGATCTTGCTCGTTGCGGCACCTTTCATCATCGTTTGGATCGGATATGTGCACGGCTGGATATTTAGCGGGTTGGCCTTTGCTGGCTTCATTTCGATGTTTCGCAACCCCTTGCGGTTTATCTGGCGCAAGTATGTGCGCGGCGAAGACCTGGAGCTGCCGGAATGAGCCTTTCGCTGATCCTTGCCTGCATCTGGGGGCTTGCCGCCAATGTGCTGGCGATGTTGCCAAGCCGAGATAACTACTGGGCGCGCGCTTATGTGCTGATCGCTTTGGGCATTCCGCTGCTTGGCTTTGTGACTTATCAGAACGGGCCGATCGTCGGCTTTCTGGTGTTGCTGGCGGCAATGAGCGTGTTGCGCTGGCCGGTTGTCTACCTGATGCGCTGGATACGCGGGGCTTGAGTGATGTCTGACACAATGCCTGAAGTGCGCGGTAAACTTGTAGAAAGTAAGCTGCTCAGTGAGCTGACATGGCTACGTGTCGGAGGGCCTGCGGACTGGTTGTTCATGCCGGCCGATGTTGAGGATCTCGCGCAGTTCTTGGCCGCTTTGAGCCGTGATGTTGCAGTGTTTCCGATGGGGGTTGGCAGCAACCTGATCGTGCGGGACGGCGGGCTCAGGGCCGTTGTTATCAAGATGGGCCGCGGTTTTAACCACATTGAAGTTGAGGGCAACCGTGTGCGCGCCGGTGTTGCGGCGCTTGATGCGCATGTGGCGCGAAAAGCGGCTGACGCGGGTGTTGATCTGACATTCCTTCGCACGATCCCCGGCTCTGTTGGCGGCGCCGTGAAGATGAACGCGGGCTGTTACGGAAGTTATACGGCGGATGTGTTCACCGAGGCCACGGCTGTAACCCGCGACGGCAAGATCGTGACGCTCACGGCTGACGATTTGCAGTTTCAGTATCGCCAAACAGAGCTGCCCGAGGGCTGGGTGCTTGTTGAGGCGGTGTTTGAGGGGCCGAGCGGTGTGCCGGAGGCGTTGCACACACGCATGGAGGCCCAGCTCAAGAAACGTGACGAGACACAACCTACCAAAGAGCGCAGCGCTGGCAGCACCTTTCGCAACCCTGCTGGGTTTAGCTCGACAGGGCAGGCCGATGACACCCACGAGCTCAAGGCGTGGAAGGTGATCGACGATGCAGGTATGCGCGGTGCCACACGTGGCGGCGCACAGATGAGCGAGATGCATTCGAACTTTATGATCAACGCCGGTGGCGCAACTGCCGCAGACCTTGAAGGTTTGGGCGAAGAAGTGCGAAAAAAGGTTTACGATTCAGCCCAAATCACGTTAGAATGGGAAATCATGAGGGTTGGTGAACCGACCCCACGAGCAGATCAATAGTCAGGCAAGACTAATACATATAGAATAGTCAGTAACGAGGGCCGCTAAATAGGCTCCGAATTTGAGGCGGAAGTTGGGATGTCGGGCAGGACAGACCTTAATGTTGTGGTGTTGATGGGTGGACCATCGGCTGAGCGGGAGGTTTCTCTTTCGTCGGGCCGTGAGTGCGCCGAAGCGCTGCGATCAGAGGGCTACACAGTAACCGAACTTGACGCTGGCCGCGATGTTGCCGAGCGGCTGAAGGCCTTGGCGCCGGACGTGGTGTTTAACGCACTTCACGGCCGCTGGGGCGAAGACGGCTGCATTCAGGGCCTGCTTGAATGGCTGCAAATCCCTTACACGCATTCTGGTGTTCTGGCCTCTTCACTGGCGATCGACAAAGAGCGCACCAAAGAGCTTTACCGCCAGCACGGCCTGCCTGTTGTCGAAAGTCTTCTGGCACCAAAAGCCGAGGTTGCGGCCAAGCATGTTATGGCGCCACCCTATGTGGTGAAGCCGTTCAACGAGGGCAGCTCGGTTGGGGTTTACCTTGTGCATGAAGCCGCAAACAGCCCGCCGCAGCTGAGCGAAGACATGCCCGAAACCGTGATGGTCGAGGCCTATGTGCCCGGGCGTGAGCTGACGGTGAGTGTGATGAACGGCCAGCCAATGTCGGTTACCGAGATTATCACCGAGGGCTGGTATGACTATGATGCCAAGTATCAGGAGGGCGGCTCGTTGCATGTTTGCCCTGCCGACATTCCGCAAGACATTTTTGATCTGTGTATGAGCTACGCCGTCACGGCGCATGAAGCGCTTGGATGCAAGGGTGTGAGCCGCACGGACTACCGCTGGGATGACAGCAAAGGGGCTGCCGGACTGTTCTTGCTTGAGACCAACACCCAGCCTGGCATGACGCAGACATCGCTGACGCCTGAACAGGCTGGTGCGCTTGATATGAGTTTTGGTCAGCTGTGCGGCTGGCTGGTGGAGGACGCATCATGCAACCGCTGAGCAAACAGCCCACGACAGCCAAGCGCATTCAGAAGTCGGATCCGGCGCCGAGCCGCTGGGCCTACCGCTTTGAGCGGCTGATGCTGACACCGGTGTTTCGCAAGGCTATGCGGATTGGTTTGCCGTTCAGCGTGTCGTTGTTGTTGGGGCTGGCGTATTTTGCCGATGAAGCCCGCCGCGAGAGCTTCAACATGGCACTGATTGATGTGCGCGACGATTTTCAGAACCGCCCGGAGTTTATGGTCAACCTGATGGCGGTTGATGGAGCAAGCACAGCTATAGCGGAAGAAATACGCGCTGTGGTTCCGCTTGATTTCCCGCTGAGCTCGTTTGAGCTTGATCTGGAAGACATCCGCAACAATGTCGCCGAACTGGCGGCTGTGAAAAAGGCGACAGTGCGCATCAGAACCGGCGGCGTTTTGCAGATTGATGTGACGGAACGCCAACCCATAGCGATCTGGCGCACCTATGAGGGTATCGAGTTGGTGGACAATGCCGGCGTAGCTTTTCGCGCTCTTCCGAGCCGCATGTCACGGCCCGACTTGCCGCTGATTGCGGGCGAGGGCGCCGCCAAACATTTGCCGGAGGCGATGCAGCTGATACGCACCGCAACACCGCTTCACAAACGTATGCGCGGGTTGGCTCGTATGGGCGAGCGCCGATGGGACATTGTGCTTGATCGCGGTCAGCGCATCATGCTGCCCGAGAAAAACCCCGTGCAGGCGTTGCAACGGGTTATGGCGCTGAACAGCGCACGAGATTTACTAAAACGTGATGTGGCTGCAGTTGATATGCGGCTGGCCAAGCGCGTGACGATCAGACTGAATGAAGATGCAGTTAAGCAACGGTGGAAAGCCCGCGCGACTGAGGCGGAGATACAAGAATAATGCTAGAGCTCTATGAATCCCAACGCGCGATGCGCGCGATGCGCAAGGCTGCAATGCAACGGGGCGTTGTCGCCATTCTCGATGTCGGAAGCTCAAAGATCGCCTGCCTCGTGCTGCGGTTTGATGGCTCTGATCTGGCCGACGAAACGGCGATGCCGATGGCAGGGCAAGCGGGCTTTCGCGTGATTGGCGCGGCAACGACACGCTCTCGCGGGGTGCGCTTCGGCGAGATCGAGATGATGGCCGAGACCGAGCGCGCCATTCGCACCGCTGTTCAGGCTGCACAAAAGATGGCCAACATTCGGGTTGATCATGTGATCGCTTGCTTCTCTGGCGCTGATCCGCGCTCATACGGGCTTGTCGGTGAGACAGGGCTTGAGGGCCACGTTGTCACCGAGCAAGACGTAAGTCGCGTGCTCAGTGCTTGCGATGTGCCTGACTTCGGGCAAGACCGCGAAGTGCTGCACGCGCAGCCGGTAAACTTTGCTCTGGATCATCGCTCCGGTCTTGCTGATCCGCGCGGCCAAATGGGCCAGACGCTGGCCACAGACATGCACCTGCTGACAGTTGACGCGAGTGCCGTTCAGAACTTGTCGCATTGTGTGCGCCGCTGCGATCTGGAGCTGGCAGGCATCTATTCGTCGGCTTATGCTGCGGGCTACGCGGCGCTTGTCGAAGACGAGCAAGAGCTGGGCGCGGCTTGTATTGATATGGGCGGCGGCTCGACAGGGCTGTCTATCTTTATCAAGAAACACATGATCTACGCCGACGCCGTGCGCCTTGGTGGTGACCATGTCACCAGCGACATTTCGATGGGCCTGCAAGTGCCGATGGGGGTCGCGGAGCGGATCAAGACTTTCTACGGCGGTGTTGTCGCAACCGGAATGGACGACCGCGAGATGATCGACATCGGCGGTGACACGGGTGATTGGGAACATGACCGCCGCTCAGTGAGCCGCACCGAGCTGATCGGGATTATGCGCCCGCGTGTCGAAGAAATTTTTGAAGAGGTGCGCGCCAAGCTTGATGCCGCCGGATTTGACCACCTGCCAAGCCAGCAGATTGTGCTGACAGGCGCGGCGAGCCAGATACCGGGGCTGGATGGGCTTGCGAGCCGCATTCTAGGCCAGCAAGTGCGCCTCGGGCGGCCGCTGCGGGTGCAAGGACTGCCGCAAGCCGCAACAGGGCCGGGCTTTGCCAGCGCCGTTGGCCTCTCGCTTTTCGCAGCGCATCCACAGGACGAATGGTGGGACTTTGAACTGCCGGTTGACACATACCCCGCGCGTTCTCTCAAGCGCGTGGTGCGCTGGTTCCGCGACAACTGGTAGAGGCCGTCAGCGTGTCATAAACCAGCTTGATAAGCCTAAAAAGAGCATGCAAAGAACCGGCGCGACTGCTGCCAGCCCATAGAGCCACATCAGCTTCTTGGTGATTGCTGTTTCTTGTGCTTCATTGTCAAACCTGCGTGTGGCGCTGTGTTTATCGCTTTTTGACATCGTCATTGCTGTGTAGACCGCACAAGCTATTCCCGCCAAAAGCACCAAGAATGACGGCAACCAGCCTCTGTTGTAGGCCTCGACAAGGCCGGTGTCCCATAGTGGTTGCCAGATGGATTTTGTCATCACGGCAACCACAATCACTCCGATGGTGGTGAATGCAATTTTGAACGGGCGGTTGGATTTGCCTGAGTCTTCTCGCTTTCGGTAGAGCTTTTCAACGCGTCGCGACAGCAATAGCGTTAGTTGCGTTCGGAAGGTGTTTGCCAGTAAGGCGAGCAAAATTGCGACACCCGCAAAAAGCGCGATCGCAGACCCGTGGGAGCGTTCGCAAAGAAAATAGTATAGGGAGGCGCCGGCGGTGAAGACCAAAACAAGGGCCACCCCCAAAAGCTTGACCTTTAGCCAAGTGGAAAGCACATTTTGCATTGAGCGCGCGCCAGCACGTTCCAGATGCATTTCGAGACTTTTGTTATCTTCCATACCCGGCCCCGCTTTGCGGTTTTCTAAAGCTCGCACGATCAGTTGCATCAAATTCTGACGACAGTATGACGCGATGAAAGTGGTGCTCGCAGAGCTGGAGCGGGCGCGGGTTATTGCTAGGCATTTTGGGGGGAGTTGCTGGTCGCAAGTATTCTTGCGCGAACGGTTGGCAGGGTGTGTATAAATGTGTTAAGCAAAAAGCTAACGCTCAACAAAGAAGCGTGACAAATACGATCAGGCCGAGCAGGGCCCAATTTCAGTTTTCAAATTTTCCGCACGCCAGCGGCAGGTCGTTTTGTGCCTTGTGTCTCCCTGAGGCATTTCCGCTATATCTCGGCCAATAAGCGAAATACCGCGAGTCTTCGTCATATTATTGCCATATTTTGTGGTTTTGCGCCGTTTTTTGCGTGACGAGAGCCTTGTTGCAAGGTAGAAAAGGGGCGGAACAGGCTAAAAAAACATCCGAAACTTCGGAAAAGACATCAGGCGGAACGGAAAACATGACACTCAATCTCACAATGCCCGGACAAGAAGACCTAAAGCCACGCATCACCGTTTTCGGTGTCGGCGGCGCAGGCGGTAACGCAGTCAACAACATGATCGACAAAGAGCTCGACGGTGTTGAGTTTGTGGTTGCAAATACCGATGCGCAGGCGCTTCAGCAAAGCAGGTCAAGCAGCAAGATCCAGCTCGGTGTGAAAGTCACTGAAGGCCTCGGCGCAGGCGCCAAAGCCACGATCGGCGCAGCGGCAGCAGAAGAGAGCATTGAGCAAATCGTTGATCACCTTGCGGGTGCACATATGTGCTTTATCACTGCGGGCATGGGCGGCGGCACCGGCACCGGCGCTGCTCCGATCATTGCGCAAGCCGCACGCGAACTTGGCGTTCTGACCGTTGGGGTTGTCACCAAGCCGTTCCAGTTTGAAGGCGGCAAGCGCATGAAGCAGGCCGAAGACGGTGTTGAGTCGCTGCAGAAGGTTGTCGATACGCTGATCATCATTCCGAACCAGAACCTGTTCCGTCTGGCGAATGAGAAAACCACATTCACAGAAGCGTTCTCGCTTGCTGACGACGTTCTTTACCAAGGCGTGAAGGGCGTGACTGACCTGATGGTTCGCCCGGGCCTTATCAACCTCGACTTTGCCGATGTTCGCGCCGTTATGGACGAAATGGGCAAAGCGATGATGGGCACAGGCGAAGCGACCGGCGAAGACCGCGCAACCCAGGCCTCCGAAAAAGCCATCGCCAACCCGCTGCTCGACGAGATCAGTCTGCGCGGTGCGAAAGGAGTTCTTATCAACATCACTGGTGGTCACGACCTTACGTTGTTTGAACTCGACGAAGCGGCGAACCGCATTCGCGAGGAAGTTGATCCGGAAGCCAACATCATTGTCGGCTCGACGCTTGACACCGATATGGAAGGCGGCATGCGCGTGAGCGTTGTTGCGACAGGTATTGACGCCAGCGATGTAGGGAACGACATTCCGGTTCCGCGCCGCTCATTGGCCGAGCCACTGCGCCCTGCCACTGTAGCTGCAGCACCGGCTGAACAGGAAATTCCTGCGCCACAGCCCGCAGCAGCGCAGGCGGAACCTTCATTGTTCCGTGACGAGCCTGAAAGCAAAGCCGAGCCGGAGCCAGCAAAAGAAACCTTTGCACAAGAACAAGCGCCAGCACCGACTCCGGCGCCAACTCAAGCGGCTTCGCGCGCCCCTGCGACAGCGGCAAGCGACGATCTTCCGCCTCCGGCTTACCAGCCACAAGCGCGCCGTGAAGAGACGCTTGACGCAACGCCGGACGCCTTTATTGCGCCCCGCGCGCCAGCTCCAGGCACACCTTCACCTGAAGCGATGGCCCGTTTGAAAGCTGCCGTGCATGGCAACCAGCCTAAAAACGGCGAACCTGAAGCGCAAGCCGCTGAAGACAAGCCACGTTTTGGTATCAATTCACTGATCAACCGCATGACGGGCCATGAGCCTGAAGAGCAAGCCGCACAACCCGCTCCGGCACCACGTGCTGCGGCTCCGGCGCAACGCACACAGCCCCAAGCGGGCAGTGCAGCACCGGCCCAACAAGGCGATGCTGATCAGGAACGGATCGAAATTCCGGCCTTCCTGCGGCGTCAAGCCAACTAAGCCTGATCACATTACCAGCGTAAAGCCGTCTCCTCGTGAGGCGGCTTTATTGTTTTAAACCAATGGGTTGAGATTTGGGGGGCGAGGTTCTGCCGAGATGTTACACTCATGTTTCATCTGGTTACAAAGAGTGAATTGAGACCGAGACGCTCATCACCTACATAGGCTACAACACGAGACAACTCGGACAGAGCACCTTGCAAAATACGATCAAAACCTCAATTAGCTTTACCGGCACTGGCCTGCATTCAGGCAAGCCGGCGACGCTTGTGATCAAGCCGGCACCTGCTGGGCACGGGGTTAAATTCCTGCGGGTTGATATCGCTTTGGGCGATGCCGTTGTGCCCGCACGTTGGGATGCTGTCGAGCAGACCCAGCTTTGCACAAAAATTCTCAACGCCAGCGGCGTATCTGTTTCGACCATCGAGCACATCATGGCGGCGCTTGCCGGCTGTGGCATTCATAATGCTTTGGTCGAGATCGACGGCCCTGAAGTGCCAATTCTTGATGGCAGCGCCGAGCCGTTTGTGCGTAAAATTCTTGAAACCGGCCTGCGCAAACTTGAAGAGCCTATCTGGGCTTTGAAGATTTTGCGCGAAGTCAGCGTGAAGCGCGGCGATGCATGGGCGCGCCTGAGCCCTGCTGACGAGATGAAGATCGACTTCAGCATTGATTTTACCGACGAGGCGATCGGCCGCCAGCACAAAACGCTGAACATGGCCAATGGCTCTTTCGTGCGCGAGCTTTGCGACAGCCGCACTTTTTGCCGTCAGTCCGATGTTGATGCAATGCGCGAGCAGGGGCTTGCCCTAGGTGGCACACTTGAGAACGCGGTTGTGGTTGAGGGCGACAAAGTGCTCAGCCCGGGCGGCTTGCGCCATGAAGACGAAGCCGTGCGTCACAAGATGCTTGATGCTCTGGGTGATCTTGCCCTCGCGGGTGCCCCAATTCTGGGCATCTACACTGGCTCACGCGCTGGCCACGCCATGACAAACGCCTTGCTGCGCGAGCTGTTTGACACCGAAGGCGCTTATTGTTTTGTGCGCTGCACTCCCGGGATTGCCGCACGCCTTCCGGGCGCTGGCGTGCACCTTGGCGAGCTGCCCGAAGTCGCCTGAACAACGGTTTGAGCACAAGCAATTGCATGCACCGCGCAGGGGCGTTATCAAATCAGATACAAACGAGCGATTCAGGCGTTTTGCCTTGCAAATTTCTATGCTAGGAGTTGCTCTGTAAAGCCATGAATGACTTATTGAACAGGGTGGGATTGAGAGCATGAAAAGCGGAGTATCTCTTACGAGAGTTTTCGGCTTTCTTTTGATCGCCATCTTTGTGTCTGCTTGCAGCAACGCTGACAAGGTTCGTCGTGGCGATATCCCGCTTGAGGAATTTTCGGCCGAGCAAATCTTTGAGCGCGCCGAGTTTGAAATGGACAAGCGTCGTTATGAAGAGGGTGCGCGCTATTTCGGTGAAGTCGAGCGGCTATACCCTTATTCAAGCTGGGCCAAGCGCGCGCTTATTATGCAGGCCTTTGCTCACCATAAAGACAAAGACTACGAGAATTCACGCGCCTCGGCGCAGCGCTACATCGACTTTTACCCAACTGATGAAGACG
This sequence comes from Lentibacter algarum, assembly GCF_018860975.1. Taxonomy (GTDB): domain Bacteria; phylum Pseudomonadota; class Alphaproteobacteria; order Rhodobacterales; family Rhodobacteraceae; genus Lentibacter; species Lentibacter algarum_A. The sequence continues at coordinate 872,616 of NZ_JAHKQI010000008.1, read as the reverse complement.
CCGCCTATGCACAGTATTTGCTGGCGCTCAGCTATTATGACCAGATTGACGATGTGGGCCGCGACCAAGGCCTGACATTTCAGGCATTGCAAAGCCTGCGACAAGTGATCGAAAGCTACCCTGACAGCGAATACGCACGCTCTTCTGTGCTCAAGTTCGACCTTGCTTTTGACCATCTCGCAGGCAAGGAAATGGAGATCGGGCGGTATTACCTTAAGCGCGATCATTTCGCCGCGTCGATCAACCGTTTTCGCGTTGTTGTGGAAGACTTTCAAACGACCACGCACACCGCCGAGGCTTTGCACCGGCTTGTCGAAGCGTACTTGTCGCTTGGTCTGAACAAAGAGGCGCAGACCGCGGCTGCAGTATTGGGCCACAACTTCCGCGGCTCTGAATGGTACGAAGAAAGCTATAGTTTGCTGACAGGACGCGGCCTTGAGCCGAAGCTCTTTAAAGGCAACTGGCTGGCCGCAGCCTATCGTCAGACCATCAAGGGCAAGTGGCTCTGATGAGCACTTTGCCGCCGCGTTTGCGAGTGGGGGAGTAACACATGCTGCGCCACCTTGATATCCGCGACATCCTGTTGATTGACCATCTCGAACTTGAGTTTGAAGCGGGCTTGAACGTGCTCACTGGCGAAACCGGTGCTGGCAAGTCGATCTTGCTTGATTCACTCGGGTTTGTTCTTGGCTGGCGCGGGCGGGCGGAGCTTGTGCGCAGCGGTGCCGAACAGGGCGAGGTAACAGCGGTGTTTGACGTGCCGCAAGGGCATGCGGTGCGTGCTTTGCTGCTTGAAGCCGGATTGCCGGACGATGATGAGCTGATCCTGCGCCGTATCAACACCAAAGAAGGCCGCAAAACAGCGTTTGTGAACAGCAGGCGCGCCTCGGGAGAGCTGTTGCGGCAGTTGTCGGAGCACTTGGTCGAATTACATGGCCAGCACGACGATCGTGGCTTGTTGAACCCCCGAGGGCACCGCGATTTGCTTGATGATTACGCTGGCTTGGCGCCAAAGCTGACTGAACTGCGCAAGCTTTGGCGGGCCCGCAGTGCAGCCTTTGAAGCGAAGCGCGCAGCAGAAGTGCGCATTGCCGCCGCGCGTGAGGAGGAAGAGTTTCTGCGCCACGCGGTTGCCGAGCTCGAAGAGTTGAACCCTCAAACCGGCGAGGATGAAGCGCTCGACAAAGACCGTCGCCGCATGCAGGCGGCTGAAAAGGTTGGTGCCGATATTGCTCGTGCACAACAGTCTCTGCGCTCGGAAAAAGGCGCTGAAGGCACCGCGCATGAGGCGCTCCGTTGGCTTGAGAGCATTGGCGGCGAACCTGCCGAGCTCATGGTGCAACCGATCGCAGCACTTGAGCGCGCCAGTCACGAGTTGGCGCTGGCGGCTGATGCTATCGAACAAGCTTTGAGTGTTCTGTCTTTTAGCTCGTCTGATCTAGAGGCTTGTGAAGAAAGGCTTTTTGCTATCCGTGCTATGGCCCGCAAGCATGATGTCCTGCCAGATGAGCTGAGCGAGTTCACGCGCGAACTCTCGCGGCGACTGACACTGATTGATGGCTCGGATGCCGAACTGGCCGATTTGGAGAAAGCGGCTCAATTGGCTGACACGAGTTACCAAACCGCAGCTGAAAAGTTGAGCGCCGCGCGGCGCAAAGCGGCAGCGAAACTTGACCAGGCCGTGATGAAAGAACTCGCGCCATTGAAGATGGAACGGGCCATCTTTACCACCGAGATCACCGAGGCCGATGCGGGGCCGGAGGGGGCCGATGCTGTCAGCTTCACTGTCGCCACCAACCCCGGTGCGCCTTCTGGCCCCTTGGCAAAAATCGCTTCCGGGGGCGAGTTGAGCCGCTTTCTGCTGGCGCTGAAAGTGTGCCTAACCAATGAGGCGTCCAACGTGACGATGATCTTTGACGAGATCGACCGCGGCGTTGGGGGCGCTACGGCTGATGCCGTGGGTCGCCGCCTCAAGGCGCTCGGTGCAGATGGGCAGGTGCTTGTCGTGACCCACTCACCGCAGGTTGCAGCTTTGGGCGCTCACCACTGGCGGGTTTCGAAGGCCGTTACCAAAGGTGTAACGCTGTCGACGGTAGCGGCACTGAATGCCGATGAACGAGTCGATGAAGTCGCGCGGATGATTTCGGGCGACACTATCACCGATGAGGCGCGCGCCGCGGCCAAGGCTTTGCTATAGTTTGGCAGCCTGCTTTGGCAGCCTAGTTTGAAGGCGGAACCAGCTTGCCCGGGTTCATGATGTTGAGCGGATCAAGCGCTTTTTTGATGTCGCCCATCACCTCCCAGCCATCGCCATGCTCTGCCGTCATAAAGGGCAGTTTGCCTATTCCGATGCCGTGCTCGCCTGTGGCGGTGCCGCCCATCGCGAGAGCGCGTTTGACCATGCGTTCGCTGGCAAGCTTCGCGGAGTTCAGCTCTTGCGGGCTGTCAGGATCAACCAGAAGGATGGCATGAAAGTTCCCGTCGCCAACATGACCGAGGATGGGCCCACTAAGGCCGGAGGCTGCGAGATCGGCGATGGTTTCGTTCACTGCGTCAGCCAGCCGCGAGATAGGCACGCAGATGTCCGTGACGATCGACAGGCAGCCCGGGCGCGATTGTTTGATGGCATAAAACGCGTTGTGACGCATGTGCCAGAGCGCATCGCGGTCTTCGCGCTTTGTGGCCCACTCAAAGCCCAGACCACCATGATCGGCGGCGATATCACCAAAGACCGCTGCCATCTCGGAAACCCCTGTCTCGGTGCCGTGGAACTCAAGCAGAAGATGCGGCATTTCGGGCATTCCGGCCTTTGATTGCTTGTTGAACGCGGCAACCGAGGCGGTGTCGACAAACTCGATCCGCGCCATTGAGAGGCCAAGCTGTATGGTCTCGATCACGCAACTGACGGCGGCATCTATACTCTCGAAAGCACAGATCGCGGCCGTGACAGCTTCGGGCTGGCCTTGCAGCTTCAGGTCGAGCGCGGTGATCAGCCCCAGCGTGCCTTCGGACCCTATCATAAGTGCTGTGAGATCATAACCCGCCGCAGACTTGCGCGCCCGAGTGCCGGTGCGGATGATACGCCCGTCGGCCAGCACCACTTCCAGCCCGAGAACGTTGTCGCGCATGGTGCCGTAGCGCACGGCGGTTGTGCCTGATGCACGGGTCGCGGCCATGCCTCCCAATGTCGCGTTGGCGCCCGGATCAACGGGGAAGAAAAGCCCGGTGGCGCGCAACTCATCGTTCAGCTCTTCGCGCGTCAGGCCCGGCTCGACGGTTGCATCCATATCTTCCTGACGCAGTGTCCGGATTGCTTTCATCTCACGAAAGTCGACGCTGATACCGCCAAGCGGCGCTTGGGTTTGCCCCTCAAGAGAGGTGCCAACACCGAAGCCTATGACAGGGCAATGCTCGTCGGCGCAGATCTTGACCAAGGCTGAAACTTCCTCGGTGTTGCGTGGAAAGGCGACTGCATCGGGGTTGGCGGGGGCATGGTAGGTTTCGGAGCGGCCATGGAGCTCAAGATCAGAGTTATTCAGGCTCAAGCGCGCACCGAGCAGCACCTGTAGCTTTTCGACAGCGTGTTCGATACTCATTAAGTTCCACCTTACATTTCCAATCTGGTTCTGGCCCCAAGCCGCCTTCGCGGTGGCGCCAGAATTCGCGCCAGTTCAGGCGCAGCATGGGTTGAAAGCCAATGCCCGTGCGTGACAAAAGCTGACAACTGCTTAAGGTTAGGCAAATTGAGTCATTTGGGAAAGGTGAGCTCGATAGAATTTGATTAAAATGCCAAATATCAGGGTGATAGAACGCGATGGCATCGGTTTTTCTTAAGAACAAGGTCCGCGAAGGCCTCGCTGAGGTGGTCAAGGCATTCAAGGTGTTGCGAGAGCGTGGACCAAGCCAGATTCAGTTCTGGTTTATCGCGCTGGTCATTGGCATCGCGGCGGGCTTTGCTGCATTACTGTTTCGCAAGGGTGTAAACTTGCTGCAGGGCTATCTTTACGGCACCGACGATGTGAGCACGCTGCACAGTTTTGCCAGCACGCTGCCGTGGTTCTGGATCGTGCTTATTCCGGCGATTGGCGGGCTTGCTGTCGGGCTGATATTGCACCGTTTTACGCCTGACGGGCGGGTGCGCACTGTTGCGGATGTGATAGAGGGAGCGGCGCTGTCAAATGGCCGCGTGGAGAAGCGGGCGGGCATTGCCTCGGCTCTGGCCTCTCTGATCACTCTGGGCACGGGTGGCTCTTCGGGGCGTGAAGGTCCTGTCGTTCATTTGGCGGGGGTTATCTCAAGCTGGGTGAACGACAAAATGCACGCTGACGGTATCACCGGGCGTGACTTGCTCGGCTGTGCCGTCGCAGCGGCTGTTTCAGCGTCGTTCAACGCGCCGATTGCCGGAGCTTTGTTTGCGCTTGAAGTTGTGCTGCGTCACTTTGCTGTGCACGCCTTTGCGCCAATTGTCATCGCCTCGGTGTCGGGAACGATTATTAGCCGCCTCGAGTTTGGCAATGTCACCGAGTTCAGCCTGCCTGTGGCGTCAGAACTGGCGTTTTACATCGAGCTTCCGGCCTATCTGATCCTCGGGCTGCTCTGTGGCGTTGTCGCGGCTGCACTCATGCGGGCAATATTTATCGGAGAGGATATTGCCAGCCATATCCAAGCCAAGTTCAGTATTCCACGCTGGCTGAGGCCCGCTTTGACAGGGCTTTTACTTGGCGGCATTGCTGTGTTCTTTCCGCATATCATCGGCGTTGGATATGAGACGACGTCGGCGGCTTTGACTGGTGAGTTGCTCCTCTGGGAGGCCGTCGTTTTTGCGGTACTCAAGGTGATTGCAGTCAGCATTACCATGGCGGGGCGCATGGGCGGCGGGGTGTTCTCGCCCTCGTTGATGGTCGGCGCGCTCACAGGGTTGGCCTTCGGATTGATCGCGACAAGCATCTTCCCCGAAGTTTCGGGTGAACACACGCTTTATGCGCTCGCAGGCATGGGGGCGGTCGCGGCGGCAGTGCTTGGTGCGCCGATCTCGACAACGCTGATCGTTTTTGAACTGACAGGTGACTGGCAAACCGCGATCGCTGTGATGGTCGCTGTCAGCATGTCGACGGCGCTTGGCTCGAAACTTGTTGATCGCTCGTTCTTTCTTACCCAGCTTGAGCGCCGCAATGTGCACCTTGCGGCTGGCCCACAGGCCTACTTGCTGGCAATGTTCGGTGTCGCCAGCCTGATGCGCCAAAAGGGCGAGGCTGGCTGTCCGGATGAAGACAGGCTGTGGCAGATGGTAGAAGACGGCGCCTATGTTGATGGCAACAGCACGCTAGAAGTTGCGATGCCACTGTTCGAGCGCTCGGGGGCGAGCTTTTTGCCGGTTGTCAGCCTGTCAGGTGAAGACGCGCCGCCCGAACTTTGGGGAGCGTTGCTGCATGTTGATGCACTGAAAGCCTACAACCGCGCCTTGGCAGACACGGCAGCAGAAGAACACAGCTAGCTAAACGCGCTCGACAGTGACGTCGTCAGAGGCATAAAATGCCAAGTGATCTTTGATCATGTCCACAGCCGGAAAAGGGGCTTCGTAGCTCCATGCCGCGTTCTCGATCGTCTTTGACTTTGTGACAATAGAAAAGTAACGCGCATCGCCTTTGTGGGGGCAGTGGCTGCTGTGGTCACTCTCGTCGAGAAAGGCCATAGCGATGTCAGCGCGCGGGAAGTAAACGACCGCTGGATAGCGGCCTTCGGTCAACTCAAGCGCGGCTTTGCTTTCGCCCAAAACGGCGCCGCCAGCGCGGACAACCCAAGTTCCTGTTGCCTCGGTGATTGTAATGTTTTCAGTCATGTCGTTCCCTTCGCCTCGCTTTGCGTAATCATAGCATAGATTGTTACAAGGATATGTCAGAGCGGTTCTGTCGCGGCATGATGCCATAAGCGCGCCGCTTCTGATAGGCGAGAATCAAGTTTAAGGCGGCAGGTGGCGTGATAGCTGTCGAGCCATTCACGCTCGCCTTTGCTGAGCAGTTCAACGTCAATCAGCCGGCGATCAATCGGAACATAAGTGAGCGTCAAAAATTCGTTCATGTCACGCGCATCGGCCCCGTCAAGCTGCGAAGCCTCTTGCACGACTATCAGGTTTTCGATGCGGATGCCAAAGGCCCCTTCACGATAGTATCCAGGCTCATTTGACAAAATCATACCGGCTTCAAGTGGGGTGTGGCTGACACGCGACAGCCGCTGTGGCCCTTCGTGGACACAGAGATAAACCCCGACGCCGTGGCCTGTGCCGTGGTTGAAATCAAGCCCGGCGAGCCAGAGCGGATAGCGTGCGATGGCGTCAAGGTCTCGGCCCGCGAGCCCCTTGGGAAAGCGCAACCGCGATATCGCGATCATACCTTGCAGCACACGCGTGAAAGCCGCTTTCTGTGCATCGCCAACCTGGCCAATGGGCACTGTGCGGGTGATGTCGGTCGTGCCGTCGATATACTGACCGCCGCTGTCGATCACGATGATCTCACCGTTTTTGAGCGTGGCGTTGCTTTCTTCCGTGACACGGTAGTGCATGATCGCCCCATGCGGCCCGGTTCCGGCGATGGTTTCAAAGCTGATGTCGAGCAAGTCGCTGCCTGCACTCCGGAATGCCTCAAGTGCGGTGACAACGTCAATTTCTGTAATTGTGTCAGGGGCTTGCGCATCGAGCCAAGTGAGAAACTCGACCATGGCAGCACCGTCACGCAGATGTGCTTGCTGAGTTCCAGCGATCTCGGCCTTGGTTTTGCGCGCTTTTGGAAGAATGCAGGGGTCTTCCTCCCAAGTAATTGTTGCCTGTGCTTCGTTAAGCTCAAGGGCAATGCGAAGAGGAGCAGAGGAGCGATCAACCCGCACGGCACCTCGTAGGGAATGCAGCGTCGGCAAAAGGGCTGAGGGCGGGCGAATGTTGATGTCGCTACCCAGATGCAGACGCAGCTCATCACTGATTTTTGCACTGTCGACAAACAACGACACTTGGCCGGTATCAAACAAGATCGCGAAAGCGTGAGGAACCGGATTGCGCGGAATGTCGGAGCCACGAATGTTGAGCAACCACGCTATGCTGTCGGGCAGAGTGATCACCGCGGCTGATTGCCCTTTGGCGCGTAGCTCGGTGCTAAGGCGCGTGCGCTTTGATGCATGGCTCTCACCCGCAAGGGCCTCGGGGTAGGGCTCGATCATACCAGCTGGAGGCGCGGGTTGATCCTGCCATATTTGGTCAACCAGATTAGCCGTTGGGCGGAAGACAAACCCCATGCTGCCCAACTCGGCTTCAAGTGTTTCTATTTCTTGCGCAACGTGCAGCCAGGCATCAAACCCGATTACGCCACCTTCGGGAAGTTCTTGCTTGAGCCAGTCCTTGAGTTGCACTTCAGGCCAAGGCACAGGCGTGAATGCTGCTGTATCAACCTGCTCCTTGACTTGCGTGCGGTAGCGCCCGTCGATGAAAACACCAGCCCCATGAGTGAGCGCTGCACAAAAACCAGCCGAGCCGGTAAACCCTGTGAGCCAAGACAAACGCTCGTCATGCGGGGCACAATACTCGCCTTGATGCACGTCAGCGCGGGGGATGAGAAAGCCAGCGAGGCCTTCTTTTTGAAGCTGCTCACGCAGGCGCGTCAGGCGTGCTGCCCCTTGAGACGCATCGGCGCGGTTTTCAAATGACTGAAACATGGATCCCCCTGCAGTATTTCGAAAATGGTAGGGGGGATTTCCAGTGAGCGAAAGTGGAAACTCAAGCCGTTCGCATGGCTTCCTGGGCGGCTTGCAAGGAACAGCTGGCACCGGTTTGGAGATAGCCCATCGCTTATAGCGAGCCCTCATGCGGCTCTAGACCTGAGCCTGCGCTAGTTGGGCACACCGGGAATAGAGCGCTCGGCACTGCCTCCCGGGTTGTTGTCGACGAGTTTGCGAGCGTTCACATACACCTCACTTAGCTGGCACGGCGTATGCCCATAAACTTGGCGCGCGCGCGCGGGTCACTGTCAAACAGGGATGCGAGTTGTTCGGTCATGGCACCGGCGAGTTGCTCGACATCGGTGATGGTCACAGCGCGGTCATAGTAGCGCGTCACGTCGTGGCCAATGCCAATTGCCAAGAGTTCGACCGCGCGCTTTTTCTCGACCATAGCGATCACATCGCGCAGGTGTTTCTCAAGGTAATTGGCTGGGTTAACCGACAGTGTTGAATCATCCACTGGCGCCCCGTCCGAGATCACCATCAATATTTTGCGCGCCTCGGGCCGTTTGCTCATACGCCGGTGCGCCCACTCAAGCGCCTCACCGTCAATGTTCTCTTTGAGCAGGCCTTCTTTCATCATTAAGCCAAGGTTGTCGCGGCTGCGACGCCAAGGGCTGTCAGCACCTTTGTAGATAATATGGCGCAAGTCATTCAGGCGACCGGGCTGTTGCGGACGCCCCTCACCAAGCCACTTTTCGCGCGCAAGGCCCCCCTTCCAAGCGCGGGTCGTAAAGCCCAAGATCTCGACTTTCACAGAGCAACGCTCAAGCGTGCGCGCCAACACGTCAGCACAGATCGCAGCGATAGAGATCGGGCGACCACGCATCGAGCCGGAGTTATCAATCAGTAGCGTCACCACAGTGTCCCGAAACTCGGTGTCTTGCTCAACCTTGAAACTCAAAGGCGTCGTCGGATTGGCGATCACCCGCGCGAGGCGGCCAGCGTCCAAAATGCCCTCCTCCTGGTCAAACGACCAAGAGCGGTTTTGTTGCGCCTGAAGGCGGCGTTGCAACTTGTTGGCAAGCCGGCTCACCGCTCCTTTAAGCGGCTCAAGCTGCTGGTCAAGATAGGCCCGCAAACGCTCAAGTTCGGCTGGTTCGGCGAGGTCTTCCGCTAGAATTTCCTCATCGTTGCTCTCATCAAACACCAGATAGTCAGGGTCGGCATCCGATACAGGGGCAGGGGGCGGCGGCTCAAGCGGGGCCTCGCCATCGGGCATCTCGGCCTCGTCGCCAAGTTCCTGATCGGCCATTTCATCCATCGACACTTGCGCCTCGGCGGCATCTTGTGTCTCTTCCTGGCTCTGCTCGGGGCTGGCGTCGGCCTGCTCGTCGTCAGTGTCGTCTTGGCCAGTGCTGTCAGGCTGATCCTCGTCTTGCTCGGCGGTTTCGTCGCTGTCTTCACCTTCGTCGTCAGGCGCATCTGGATCATCGCCTAGTTGGTCAGCATAGCCAAGATCAGAGATCACCCGCCGCGCAAACCGCGCAAAATCCTGTTGGTCATCAAGCCGCTCGCCAACGTCTTCGAGCGCCTCGCCGGCTTGCTCTTCCATGAACCCCTGCCAAAGCTCCATGATATTGGCCGCACCAGCGGGCAACGCGCGCCCCGTCGCCAGATGTCGCACAAGATAGCCTGCAGCGGTGGCCAATGATGCCTCTGCGCGATCACTAATCTGCTCATAGCCTGCGCGTGCAGCGTCATCAGCGATCTTGGCATCAATGTTGCCAGCCGTTCCAGGCATGTCTCGCGCGCCCATTGCTTCGCACCGGGCAGTTTCCATGGCTTCATAAATGTCGCGAGCCAAGTCTCCAGACGGTGCGTATTTCGCATGCGTTCCCGTGTCGTGATACTTGTGCTTGAGCGCCAAAGCATCCGCTGTACCACGCGCCAGCAAGACTTCATCCCGTGTCATCCGCCGCGAGACTTGCGGCAAGCGCATCGTGTCGCCCGACACCCCCGCTGGATCAACCGAATAAGACACAGTTAACTCAGTATCATCGGCCATAACCTTGGTGGCTTCGGCAAGCGCTTTCTTGAACGGATCTGCTGGGTTGTCACTCGGCTTAGACATTACAAACACCTGGAGCTTTTTCTTGGTTTAAGTATCCTGGGGGTGAGGCGAAGCCGAGGGGGCTAGCCCCCTTTTTTCTTTCATCGGCGCGCATTAGCGCACCGTGGTCGGATCGGCGAAGCTGATCCGAAACCCTTCTCATCCCATGCTCACGCTTGCGGCACTTTCCGGCAGTTCTTCATCAAACAGACGCTGGTAGAACTCGGCAACTGTCTGGCGCTCAAGCTCGTCGCATTTGTTAAGGAAAGTCAGGCGGAATGCATAGCCGACATCGCGGAAGATTTCGGCGTTTTGTGCCCAGGCGATCACCGTGCGAGGTGACATCACCGTGCTCAAATCACCGTTCATAAATGCGGTGCGCGTGAGGTCGGCCACATTAACCATCTGCTTAACGGTCTTGCGGCCAGCGTCGGTGTTGTAATGCGGGTTCTTGGCCAAAACGATCGCAGTCTCGGCGTCAACTGACAGGTAGTTCAATGTCGCCACAAGTGACCAACGGTCCATTTGACCCTGGTTGATCTGCTGCGTGCCGTGATACAAGCCGGTCGTGTCACCCAAGCCTACGGTGTTAGCCGTGGCAAACAAACGGAAGTAGGGGTTTGGCGTGATCACTTCGTTCTGGTCTAGCAGCGTCAGCTTACCGTCAACTTCCAGCACGCGTTGAATGACGAACATAACATCAGCACGGCCGGCATCGTATTCATCAAACACAATCGCCGTCGGGTTGCGCAGGGCCCAAGGCAGGATGCCTTCGTGGAACTCGGTGACTTGCTTGCCGTCGCGCAGCTTAATCGCGTCTTTACCGATCAGGTCAATCCGGCTGATGTGACTGTCGAGGTTCACCCGCACGCAGGGCCAATTGAGCCGTGAGGCAACTTGCTCGATGTGGGTTGATTTACCCGTGCCGTGATAGCCCTGGATCATCACGCGGCGGTTGTGCGAGAAACCCGCCAAAATAGCCAATGTCGTGTCGGGATCAAACTTATAGGTGCTGTCAAGCTCGGGAACGCGGTCCGAGTTGTCGGCGAAGGCCGGAACTTTCATGTCGCTGTCGACACCAAACACGTCACGAACGGACACTTCCTTGGTTGGTTTCGCATCGATGTCGATCATTCCGTCGGCCATTACAGCATTCCTTCTAAACTCGAAAATGTTGGGAAAGTCGTGACGCAATTTCAAGGGAAGGGCAAGCCCGTGCCAGAAGTTTGGTGCTACAGAATAGAGAATCCGATAGGCTGAGCCCATAGGAGTGAACATGCCGACCCGTGAGGAGCTTGAAAACTGGATATCAAAGCTACCTTTGGGTAGCCGTAACGCGTTTGATTCGCTTTATTCTGCAAGTTCGGCGAAACTTTTTGGGGTGATCCTTCGTGTCTTAAACGATCGCGCAGAATCAGAAGACGTTTTGCAGGAGGTGTTCGTCAAAATATGGCACAACGCCGGACGCTATCAGGCCAACGGTCTAAGCCCGATGACTTGGTTGATCACGATCGCCCGCAATGCGGCTATTGATCGGTTGAGAAAGCGGCAAAGCAGCGATGCGCAGGCGACGGGTGAGCTGACCGAGATATTGGCTGATCCCGCGCCAGGCCCTGAAGCGCTTGCTGTGCGGGCCTCGGGGCGTGAACAATTGCTCGCCTGTTTGGGTGAGCTGGAGCAAAACCGCTCTGAAGCTGTGCGCCGCGTGTATCTTCAGGGGGAAACCTACGCCGAGTTGGCCGACCATTTTGACGTGCCGCTCAACACCATGAGAACATGGCTGCGCCGCAGCCTGATAAGCCTAAGGGAGTGCCTAAGCAGATGAGCGAGACGCCCGAGCATACTGAAGATCGCGCCACCGCTGGCGAGTATCTGCTTGGCTTGCTCAATGAGCAGGAGCGCGCCGCGTTTGAAGCGCGCCTGAAAGCCGAGCCTGCTTTGGCGGGTTACGTTGCTCAGTGGTCCGAAAGCTTGGTCCATATCGCGGATGAGGTTGATCCCGCCCAGCCGCCCGCGGCGGTAAAAGCCGCACTGGATGCGCGCTTGTTTGGTCCAAAGACCGAACCTGAACGCGGCTTAGGCGGTCTTCGCGGGCTGTTTGCCGCTCTTACAGTCTCGGCCGCTTTGGTCTTGGCCGCAGTGTTCTTTGTCGGGGGCGATAAACCGAACTACACCGCCGAGATCGCCGCCGAAGACGCGTCGGTACTTATGACTGCTCAATACTTTGAAGACAGTGGCCAGCTTGAGATCGAACGCAAAGCGGGCGCCGCCAAAGCCGGACGCTCGTTTGAACTTTGGCTTATCGAAGGTGACAATGCGCCTATCTCGCTCGGGGTTATGCCCGAAGCCGAGCGCAGTGTGATGATCATCGACGAAGCCCTGCGCAGTCGCTTCAAAGGTGCAGTCCTGGCGATTTCGGACGAACCCGAGGGCGGATCACCGACAGGTTCGGCAACTGGTCCTGTCTTGGCAATCGGCTCTGTCACAGACGCTTAAGCCAGTTCAGTGAAATTAAAATGCTTTAAATGCAAAGCGTTAGAAGTTTTTACCATCTTTTTGTCATCTTTTTTGAAACTTCTCTGCGCGCCTCTGCGTGTCTTCATCAGCACCGACACTCAAGTCGGAAAGCTCGAAACCTACAGAGGAGAAACACTATGCTTAAGACACTTATGACAGGCGCCGCCGCTCTCACGATCGCTACAGCTGCTATGGCCGACAACCCGATGGTTGGTGGAGCCGCAATGTATGAGACCAAAAACATCGTCGAGAATGCCGTGAACTCCAAGGACCACACAACTCTGGTTGCGGCTGTTCAGGCCGCTGGTCTTGTCGAAACTCTGCAAGGTGACGGGCCATTCACTGTGTTCGCCCCAACCAATGACGCATTTGCAGCGCTCAAAGCCGGCACAGTCGAGACACTGCTCAAGCCAGAGAACAAAGACATGCTGACCAAAGTTCTGACATGTCACGTTGTCAGTGCCGATGCGATGTCGATGGCAATTAAAGGGATGATCGACGACGATGGCGGCGCGCACATCGTGCCCACAGTTGGTGGCTGTAAACTGAACGCCACATATGATGGTGACAAGATCATGCTCGAAGACGAGCGAGGCCGCACTATCAACGTGACGATCGCTGATGTGGCGCAGTCAAACGGTGTGATCCACGTTGTCGACACAGTGATCTTGCCAGCCGAGTAACAGCGGATTGTAACGATCATCACAAGAACTTGCGGGCTGTTTACTGTTAAGCAGCCCGTAAACCGCTTATGTTTTACCCGACACCAACCGAAAGGACTTGCCATGAACCGCCGATATTTTATTGCCGCTGCCTTGGGTGCAGGCGCAAGCCTGACGTTTACCCGAACCGCCTATGCAGCATATGAAGTTACGCGCTCTGACGCGGAGTGGAAGGCGATGCTGACACCGCTGCAATATAAGGTCATGCGCAAAGCCGGAACCGAGAAGGCAGGGTCTTCACCGCTCGACAAGATCTACAACGCAGGCACATTTCACTGCCGAGGCTGCGACTTGGCTGTCTACTCATCCAAGCACAAGTTTGACAGTGGCACCGGCTGGCCGAGTTTTTATCAATCGCTTTCCAACGCGGTAAAAACCGAGAACGATTACAAGCTTGTTTATCCGCGCACAGAAGTGCATTGCCGCCGCTGCGGGAGTCACTTTGGCCACATCTTTAACGATGGCCCAAAGCCAACCGGCAAGCGGCACTGCCTGAACGGCGCGAGCCTGGTTTTCAAAGCCGCCTGACCGAACCACTCGAAACTGTGCAAAATCTGCACAAACGCCTCGCAACATCTGCGGGGCGTATTTCTATTCTGACCTCATCAAACACCAAGCCGAGAGGGGCAGAAACATGCAAAAACCACAAAAGCCAACGCCACAAGAAATGAAACTATACGCCGCACTCGCCGCAGTTGTCGGCTTTGCCGGCAGCGTCGCGGCGGTTTGGACACTGATGGGTTTTGGCAGAACGATCAGTCATCACATGAGCGGCGAAGTGTTCGTCTTACTCGCCACGCTCGGCGCGTTTTGTGCGGGGCTTGCAGTGTCGCCGTGGCTTGGGCAGGGGGGCTGGAAAGGTGCGATTGTCTCGCTGGTCTGCTTTTTCGGAGCGACAATCGTCGGCGCATGGATCGCAGGACTGCTGGGCCTTGGCGCACAGCACTACGACTTGGTTGGCCTTTGGCTGATGTTCAACTTCTTCACGCCACTCGCCGTTCTCTGGCTCGGCCTTTGGGGCGCAACGCATTGGATGGGAACGGTAATTCGCCGCAAACTTACTTGAAGCTGCGGCTCGATTTGATCTGATCCCAAGCCCAAACAACCTCTTGAAGCTGTTCTTCCTGGCTGCGATCACCGCCGTTCATGTCAGGGTGCAGCACTTTGATGAGCTTTTTGTAGGCCTTGCGTATCTCGATTTTTGACCAGTGATCTTTGGCTTCCAAAATCTCGATGGCGCGGCGTTCTTTGGAGGGCAAACGTCGCGCGCCGCCGCCGCCTTTACCTGGGTTCTGCGTTGCATTGGCCCCCAAAACCTGATGCGGATCTTCAATGCCAAGGCGCGCCCAAGCACGGGCTTCAGGGTCGCCCATCGGTTTGGTTTCGCGCTCCCAGACTTTGTCTTTTGACTGTTGCGCGTTCATCTCGGCTTCGGTCGTGCCGTCAAAGAAGTTCCACTTGAGGTTATACTCGCGGATGTGTTCCTTGCAGAACCAGACAAACTCATCAAGCACATCAGGGGCGCGGGGGGCGCGGTATTTGCCGGCTTCTGTGCAACCTTCCTGGTGGCACTGGCGGGTCGATGTTTCTGATTCACCTGACATGCCGCGGCGGCCTCGCGGATTCTTCTTTTTGGCCGATGACACGGACATATCAAAACCGAATGGATCAGACTTGGTCATGGGGAACTCCTGTGTCGAATATGGCTGGTGAGTTTACTGCATTTAGCAGAAGGTGAAAGGGCAAAAAGGAAAAATTCTATGAGTAAAGAAGCAGAAATTCGCGCAAAACTGAACTCGGCGTTTGCGGTTCAATACCTTGAAGTCATTAACGAATCTTCACAACACGCGGGGCACTCGGGTGACGACGGAACAGGCGAGAGCCATTTTCGTGTGCGTTTGAAAGCAGAAGAGTTTGCAGCAATGACACGCGTTGCACGGCATCGGGCAGTTCAAAAAGCTCTTGGATCACTCAACACCGAAATTCACGCTTTGGCGTTAGAGCTTTCCTGATCAGGCTCTTCAAAGTCGCTCGCTTCGGCGGTGATTCTGGGCTCTTCGTATTCTGGCTCAAGCATCACTTCCGGAACGGGTGCAGGGACGGGCACAGCAGCAACCGGCTCATGGTAAGTCTCTTGTTCAACCAGAATCGGTTTGCGAAAAATGAGCACCGAACGGTAGACAACTGTGGCTGACCTAAAGCCGGATTTCTCCTCGGAGGGGAGGGTTTCGGCGCGCGAAAACTCCCAGCCTGCAGCGGCTTCTTCATTCATAAGTTGCTGAAGTGCATGCGAAAAACGCGCTTCATGTGTCTTGACGCCCTTGGCCTTGATGCCGCGCTTTGGCGCTGGAACCACTTTATACTCAAACACTGCTCTGCCCTCGCTTTAATGCAATTTAGCTTGGCGACACTATCAGTCTTGCGGCGCGGTATCCAGAGAAGTTAACGGCGGAAATCCGCAGGGAGCAAGGCGCTGCCTACGGCGTGCATACCACAGTGCATAAACACATGCATAATGCGTGCAGACGATTTCTGGCCAAATCGCAAAGCGGCGCGTCGTTAACCGAGCGGACGTTGGTGTTGGCTGGGGCGAACACCAGTGCTTTGGCGTTCGCCCCAATTTTGGGGTGCTTAAGACGCAGCTTGCACAGCGCGGCGCGTCAAGACGCCGATCAGGTGCGCACGGTACTCTGCCGAGCCATGGAGGTCAGCGATCAGATCATCTGCGGCGATGGCTAACCCGTTTACGGCATCAGCAGAGAAATCCTTGCTTAGGGCGGCTTCTGCGTCAGACCATCGGAACACGCCGCCGTTTGAGGCACCGGTGACGGCCACGCGAACGGTGCTTCCAAACCTGGCCACAAAGACACCGACCAAAGCAAACCGCGACGCCGGTTGGACGAATTTCTGGTAGTTCGACACATCTGGGATCGGGAAGTTTACGCCGGTGACAATTTCGCCTTCTTCGAGCGCGGTTTCAAACAGATCAACGAAGAAATCATCGGCAGATATCTCGCGTTTGTCCGTCACGATCGTCGCACCTGCCCCTAACGCACCAGCGGGGTAACAGGCGGCGGGGTCGTTGTTCGCGAGTGAGCCGCCAATTGTGCCGCGGTTTCGCACAGCCGGATCACCGATATGGTTTGCCAAATCGGCCAACCCGGGAAAATCCGAAGCCTCGCTTGCAACTTGCGCGTGGGTGGTTGCCCCGCCAACGCTGAGAGTGCCCGAGGCTGAACTGACGCCAACCAACTCACTTAGTCCTGACAGATTCACCAACACCTCGGGTGATGCCAACCGCTGCTTCATTGTTGGCAAAAGTGTTTGCCCGCCACCCAAGGCCTGGGCACCGTCAGCTTTCATTGCGGCTGCTGCTTCGGCAACTGAGGCCGGAAGTACCAAATCAAAATCATACATGTTTCATGTCCTTGTTCTGCGGCACAAGTCAGGGGCGAAGCCCTGTCCTTGGCCAATAGAATTTTATGGGTTCATCGCCGCCCAAACACGCGAAGGCGAAACGGGCATGTCGATATGATCGACATCATGCCCACCCCGTGCCAGCGCATCTACGACAGCATTCACAATGGTCGGAGGTGATCCGATTGCCCCCGCTTCACCGCAGCCCTTGGAGCCTATCGGGTTGTGTGTGCAGCGCGTTTCGTTGCTATGATCGACAACAAAACTCGGCAAGTCATCGGCCCGCGGCATGGCGTAGTCCATGAACGACCCTGACAAGAGCTGGCCGTTTTCATCATAGACACCATTTTCCAAGAGCGCCTGACCAATGCCTTGCGCCAGACCGCCTTCGACCTGGCCGGTGACGATCATCGGGTTTACGACCACGCCAAAGTCATCCAGCGCCACCATCGAGCAGACCGTAACCTTGCCTGTTTCCGGGTCAACTTCCACTTCGCTGGCATAGGCCCCCGAAGGATAGGTGAAGTTTGCCGGATCATAGAACGCCGTTTCTTCCAAGCCGGGTTCTATCGCGTCGATCGGGTAGTCATGCGGGATGTATGCTTTCAAAGCGACATCACCAAACCCGACTGTTTTATTGGTTCCTTTGATCGCAAATACACCATCGGAGAACTCGATGTTTTCGGGTGAGTCCTCAAGCATATGTGCTGCAATGAGCGTGGCTTTGCGGATCACTTTTTCCGTCGCGCGGAACACAGCCGATCCGCAGACTGCAAGGCTACGAGACCCGTAAGTGCCCATTCCAAAGGGGATTTTCGAGGTGTCGCCGTGCACAATGTCAACGGTTTGAGCATCAACCCCCAACATATCTGCTACGATCTGTGGAAAGGCTGTCTCATGTCCTTGGCCGTGGCTGTGTGCCCCAACCATGACCGAGATATTGCCTGTCGGGTTCACCCGCACAGTCGCCGCATCATAGAGACCGACACGTGCACCAAGGATGCCAACGAGGTTTGATGGCGCAATGCCACATGCCTCGACATAGGAGTTGATCCCAAGCCCGCGCAATTTGCCTTCTTTTGCGCTGGCTGCACGGCGCGCCTCAAATCCGGCGAAATCGGCGACTTTTTCCAAGCCATCCATCAAGGCATCATAGTCGCCGCTATCGTATTCAAGACCGGCAGCTGTGGCGAAAGGATACTGGTCCTTTTTGATGAAGTTCTTGCGCCGGATCTCAACAGGGTCGATGCCCAGCTCGCGGGCACATTTGTCGATCACGCGTTCAAGCGAGAATGTTGCTTCCGGGCGACCGGCCCCGCGATAGGCATCAACTGGTGCCGTATTGGTGAACACCGCTTTGACGTTCACATATACATTCGGCACAGTATAGTTCCCTGCCATCAATGTGCCGTGCAAAAAGGTTGGCGTCGCTGTCGAGAAGTTTGACAGGTAGGCCCCGACATTGGCCAGTGTTTCTGTGCGGAACGCAATGAAAGACCCGTCTTTTTCGCAAGCAAGTTCGATCTTTGTGACGTGGTCGCGTCCATGTGCATCGGAGAGGAAAGATTCCGTGCGCGTGGCTGTCCACTTTACAGGGCGGCCCAGTTTTTTGGCCGCGGCCAGAACCAAAGCTTCTTCACCATAGTGATAAATCTTGGAGCCAAATCCGCCGCCCACATCGGGTGCGAGCACCGTCAACTTGTTTTCGGGAATGCCAAGCACAAATGCCGACACAAGTAGACGCGACAAATGCGGGTTTTGGGATGTGGTCGTCAGCTTATAATCGCCGGTTCCGGGGTCATATTCACCTATCGAGGCTCGCGGCTCCAAAGCGTTGGGCACAAGCCGGTTATTGACCAGTTCCAACGTCGTAACATGAGGTGCGTTCTTGATCGCTTCGTCAGTTGCGGCGCGGTTGTCTTCGATCCACCCCCAATCAAAGCAGATATTCGTTTCGATTTCATCGTGAACGAGCGTTCCGGGGTCTGCCACCGCCGAGGCCATGTCAACGACGGCATCAAGTTCGTCAATGTCGGCTTCAATGGCTTCAACAGCGTCCATCGCCTGTTCGAGCGTTTCGGCCACAACGGCGGCATAGGCGTCACCCACATGACGCACTTTGCCGTGGGCAAGCACCGGGCGTTTGGGTTCCTTCATCGGCTCGCCGTCACGGCTGTTGATCAGCCAGCCGGCGGGGTTTGAGCCAACCTCGACGAAATCTTCGCCGGTAAACGCAGCCAGAACGCCCGGCATTTTAGTCGCCTGGCTTGTGTCGATACTGTTGATCTTGCCATTCGCAACCTGGCTGCGGGCAAAGGCGCAGTAGGATGTATTTTGAGGCGTAATATCATCTGTGTATTTTCCGCGACCTGTTAAAAATCGCGTATCTTCTCTGCGCTTGGTTGGCGCACCAATTCCTCCATCTGGCATTTGGTATCCTCCCTATTCTGCTGCCACAGAGGGGACGTCTTGTCCGCTCGCAGCCATAATTGCGTTTACGATGCCCTGATAACCGGTGCATCGGCAGATGTTCCCCTCAAGGTATTCACGAACCTCGGCTTCACTGGGCTTGGGGTTGTCCTTCAGAAGGGCGGCCGCGCTCATCACCATGCCGGGCGTGCAAAAGCCGCACTGCAATCCGTGATGATCCTGAAACGCTTGTTGAATCACGTTCAGCGATCCATCCGTGTTGGCTTGCCCTTCGATCGTGTCGACGGTCGCACCATCCAGCTCGGAGGCAAAAATCGTGCAGGACTTCACAGCCTTGCCGTTCACATGCACAACACAAGCACCGCATTGGCTGGTATCGCAGCCAACATGCGTGCCCTTCAGGTGCAGCTTTTCACGCAGCATTGTTGCCAGCAGAGTGCGGTTTTCCACCTCTGCAGACATGTCCCGCCCGTTGATGTTCATGGTAATCTTCGGCATCTTTTTCCTCCCTAGAAAATGATTAAGAATTGGGGGCGCTATGTTGAAAACACGCGCTTGATCCACCCTTTTTTCGTCTCTGTTTCTTCTGTAGCTTCGGTTTCGTCCATCTCGGGCTCCAGCCCCTCCTGAAACCGCTCGAAAAACTGGCCTGCAAGTTTCTTTGCGAAGCCATCAATGATCCGGCTACCAAGTTGCGCCAGCTTGCCGCCAACTTTTGCGTCGACGTCATACTCAAGCAAGGTGCCCGTGTCTGTGTCACTTAGTCGAACATCCGCCGAGCCCGACGCAAAACCTGCGGGCCCACCTTTGCCGCTGCCGGACAATTTCAGGCTTTCGCCTTTGACAATATCGGAAATTTCAACGTCGCCTTTGAACTTGGCCTTTACGGGGCCAACTTTTTGAACGACGACAGCTTCAAACCCGTCTTCAACAGACCCGGTCAGCTCTTCACACCCAGGAATGCAGGCCTTGAGAACCTCTGCATCCAGAATGGCGTTCCAGACGACCTGACGATCGGCCGCTATTTCTATTTGGTCAGCTAATTTCACTGCTGCCCTCCCATGCATCAATGATCCCTTATGCTGACAGCCAAGCAATTCGAGACCTGTATGTGAAGCAGCAGATCGAGGAGCTATTCCGAAAGTGTCTCACATTTGAGACAAGGCGCCGGCTTATTCGGATAAACCAAGTCGTTTCATCCGCCTGTATAGGGTTGCCCGCGATACATTTAGGTCTCGAGCCGCATCGCTGACATTGTTGTTGGCCCGCACCAATGCGCGAACCACGGCAGCACGTTCCGCCTTTTCTAACCCCACGGGTCCGTCTCCGCGCCCGAACAGATCGCTGGCGGCGATTGGAGTGAATGCTCCTTGAATTGCGAAACCATAAGCCTTTCGGGCTCGACGCGTTGCACCAATTACGACGTCATCCTGATCGACAGCCAACAGCGTTGAGTTAGACGTGTCATCTTGATCCGCGATAATAATACGTGCCTTCGGATAGCTTGCACGGAAATTGTTGACCTCAACCGTGCGCGCGACGCGGGCCACCATTTCAGCGATCAGCCCATTGATGGCTTTAGTTTGGTCGGCACGGGCCGAAGACACATCAAGTGCTGCAACCAGTTGCCCATCTGCTCCAAAAATCGGGGCGTCAATGCAGCTCATCCCAGTGTTGCGAGCCAAAAAGTGTTCATCGCGATGGATGGTGACTGCGCGCTCTTCTGTGATGCAGGTGCCAATACCGTTGGTGCCGACGGTCGCCTCGCTCCAGACAGCACCGACGCCTAAGCCCCAGCCCTCAAAGACGCTTTTGTCAGCATCAGAAAAGCGATGATCTACGATCACCCCTTCGCCGTCTGTCAAAACAACGCCACAGCCGGAGCTGCCGACCAATTCGAACAAACAATCCAACTCCGGTGCCGCGATCGCGAGCACGCGCCCCAATGCGTCTTGTCGTTGAGCCAACTCCTGGCCGGTAAGATGGGGCTGCGAGGCGTCAAGTGCGGGGTCAAGGCCATGAGACAACATAGAACGGTGCCAAGACGCAGCCAGCCGTGATCGTGCGGCGGCCGTATTAGAATGTACCGATGCAAAAACAGCATCGGCATGTCTCGACGGTGACGTGTTCAAAACGAGGTTCTCCCAGCTTCATCATTAGCAATTTTTCAAAATAGTCAAATCTGCTATTTGCTGAGCGTGAGTTTACTGCCGGGTTTACTGCCGGATTAACTACCAAGTTTACTGCCGGATTTTGTTCAAACGCGGCAGGTTCGTTGGGTGTTTCTTCAACCGCCTACAAGTGCGTCGCGAACAGGGTTTTCTGGGGGTTCCCTGTGGATTCCCTGTGGGTCCGCTGTGGTTTCTCTGCGGATTCTCTGTGGTCGGCGCGGTTGACTTCTCGCCTGCCTACTTGCGTTTTATGCCCATAGTTTTGCCAACAAACTCCGGGCGAGGCAGGGATTTGTGCTGCTCATAGAGTGCTGCGATCTGGGCCAGTTTGTCGCTCGGGAAGGGGGCGACGCGGGGGCCGGATTGGTCGATGTGCAGCACGATGCCTTCGCCTTCAGCAGAGACCCAGCCGTCTTCATGGGTGAGTTGTTGGGCAAAGTGGATGCTTTTGTCGTTGTGGTCGATTATCTGGAAGCTGGCGCGCAGGCGGTCGCCTTCATGCACTTCGCGGCGGTAGTAGATGTGAAACTCGGCTGAATAGGTCGTGCAGCCGGAGGCTTTGATATAGTCGGGGCCAAAACCGAAATCACGCCATAACTCGTCGACGCCATTGTCGAGCAACACATGGTAGTAAGCCATATTGAGGTGACCGTTATAGTCGATCCACTCGGGGCGAACGGGCATGATAGAAGAGATAAAGGGTTTGCTCATGTGTGACCTCAGAAGGGTTTGAAAACAACGGTTGCGAGGATGGCGATCACCACCAGCACCGAGACTTCGTTGAAGATGCGCAGATATGTGTCGCTCTCGCCGAATTCGCCTTTTCGAGCGCGCACCACCAGCACGCCTGTCCAGATGTAATGCGCGGCCAAGAGGGCGACGAGGCCGAGTTTTAGCCAGACCCAAGGTGCGAAAGACCAGACCTGCCAGCCGAGCCAGAGGCCGGTGAGCACGCCGATTACGCCAAGGCCCGCCGAGAAGCGGTAGAGCCTTACGGTGAGGTCGCCTGTCGGGCCAAAGGCACCAAGCTGCGTATACTCGCGCTTCCAAAAGATCAGCGCGCGCGGGACGGCGAAAACCGAAGTCATCCAGCCCATAACGCAGAGCAAGTGTATGATTTTAACGTAGTCCAACCTAGCTGCCGAGTTTGTCCTGCACCAGTTGGTTGACGGCTTTCGGGTTGGCTTTGCCGCCTGTAGCTTTCATCACCTGGCCAACAAACCAGCCTGCGAGCTTGGGGTTTTCCTGAGCTTTGGCAACTTGGTCGGGGTTGGCTTTGATGATTTCGTCAAGCGCGGCCTCGATAGCGCCGGTGTCGGTGACTTGTTTCATGCCGCGTGTTTCCACGATCTCGGCAGGGTCGCCGCCCTCGGTATAGACGATCTCGAACAGGTCTTTGGCGATCTTACCAGAGATGGTGTCGGCTGCGATAAGGTCGATGATGCCTCCGAGTTGCGCAGGGCTGACAGGGCTTTCAGTGATCGCTTTGTCGTCGTCTTTTTTGAGGCGGCCAAAGAGCTCGTTGATCACCCAGTTGGCGGCAATTTTGCCGTCACGGCCCTTGGCGACATCTTCAAAGTAGCCTGCGTTGTCGACTTCGGCTGTCAGCACCGAAGCGTCATATTCTGTGAGGCCATAGTCGCCCATGAAGCGCGCTTTTTTGCCATCGGGAAGCTCGGGGAGGGTCGCTGCGATCTCGTCGACCCATGATTGCTCGATCTCCAGCGGGAGCAAGTCGGGGTCGGGGAAGTAGCGGTAGTCATGCGCTTCTTCTTTTGAGCGCATCGAGCGGGTTTCGCCTTTGTCGGCATCATAGAGGCGCGTTTCCTGGTCGATCTCGCCGCCGTCTTCCAGGATTTTGATCTGGCGACGCGCTTCATAGTCGATGGCGGCTTGGATAAAGCGCATCGAGTTCATGTTTTTGATCTCACATCGGGTGCCGAGGTGCGAGAAGTCCTGCGTTTCCATATACTTCTCGTGCTGCCCCGGGCGGCAAACCGAGACATTCACGTCAGCCCGCAGGCTGCCGCTTTGCATGTCGCCATTGCAGGTGCCGAGATAGCGCAGGATCTGGCGCAGTTTCACAACGTATGCGGCGGCTTCTTCTGGCCCGCGAATGTCGGGCTTGCTGACGATCTCCATGAGAGCAACGCCCGTGCGGTTGAGGTCAACAAAGCTCATGTTGGGGTCCATATCGTGGATGGATTTGCCCGCGTCTTGCTCAAGGTGAATGCGCTCGATGCGCACGTTGCGCGCCATACCGGGGCCCATGTCGACGAGTATCTCGCCTTCGCCCACAATCGGCTCGTAGAGCTGTGAAATCTGGTAGCCTTGCGGCAGGTCCGGGTAAAAATAGTTTTTGCGATCAAAGGCAGATTTCAGGTTGATCTCGGCCTTGAGGCCAAGGCCCGTGCGCACGGCTTGCTCAACGCAGAACTCGTTGATTACGGGCAACATGCCGGGCATGGCGGCGTCAACAAAGGCGACATTGGCGTTCGGCTCGGCGCCGAATTTGGTCGAGGCTCCGGAGAAAAGCTTTGAGTTCGAGCTTACCTGCGCGTGCACCTCCATGCCGATCACAAGCTCCCAATCGTGCTTTGCTCCTGCAATCACTTTCGGGGTTGGCGTTTCATAGCTAAGATCGAGCATGGCCCATCATCCTTTAATCAGATCACAATCAGATCAGAGGCGTTCTAAAACAGCGGGCAGGGCGGAGCAAGAGCTTGTTAGCTTGACGGCACGAGGCTAAGGCCGGAATTGCCGAACTTAAGTGTGAAGCCAGAGCGGATTTCGCTGATGAAATGGTGGGCAATCGCGTTGCGCGCGGTGTCGTGGCCTTTGCGCAAAAGAGCAGAGCGCGGGGGCAGGAAAGTGCCCGGATCAGGGCCGAGATCGGCTTCTGCCCAGAGCAGGGGGTGCAGTTCTTTGAGGTTGTCACGCAGGATCACATCAAACATTGAGTGAATGGCTTGGCGCACGTCGCGCACAACATCTGGCGCTTCGATCGGCGTGCGTGAGGGGGCCATTGTGATGCCCGTGTAAGCCGCCAGAAGGTTGGCGATGTGCTGATCAGGCTGCAGATAAAGAATGTCGCGTAGCCCGTCGAGAAAGAAGTCGACATCGAGCGCGCGAGCGGCCCCTTGATCAACGCGCAATGCGTCAAGATAAACCCAAGCATAACCGCCGTTGCCCCATGTGTCCCGTCCACGTCCGGCGGTGCGACGGGCTTCGAGTTCGAGCGCTTCATAATCCCCGAACCAGCGCGGCAACAGCAGGTTGCCCAAGGTGCGCATCGGTGCGGTGTTTTGCGGGTTCAGGTCTATCAGGCGTTCATATGCATTGCCGATTTGTAGGGCGGGTTGCTCGTGAGCGACAACCAGCGAACAACTTGAACTGGCCAGCAGCGGAGAAACCCTGGTCGTCGCTTCAAAGCTTGTGAGGATCTCGCGGGCGCGGGCAAAATGCGCTTCAAAAAGCTGCTGGTTGCGTTTCGCGATCTCGTGGTTCCAGTCGGAGCCGCGCCACGCCCAGCCGATATCCATATGTGCCTGCGCAACGATCGAAGCTATCGCATAGTCATTTGAGAACTCGGCCAGCACCTCTTCCAGTGCTTCAATGCCATCAAGGCTGGGGCTTTGCCCGTCAATGATCGCCTGTTCGGCGGCCAGCACGACATCGGTGCGCGCGCCTAGGCTTAACAAATCGGCATGTGGCATGCCGCAATGTGTGGCGACTTTACGGTTGTCGGTGCTACGGATTTCGCGGCTTAGTTCTTCCCAGCGTTCTTGCCGCGACAGAAACTGCCCACGGTCTTGCACACGGATGCGACAGCTTTCTTCGGGTGGGTCTTCAGACAGGGGCAACACAAGTTGTGTTTCGAGCGCCAGAGCAAAGTGGCGCGCGGGGTGGTGTGAAACCGGTTTCGGCTGATTGGCCAGTTTGGCGTCAGGTTTGTGTTCGTCTTCGGCATGTTTGGCCGCCTGAGCGCGCGCTTTGCGCGCCTTTGTCTTACGTTGGGTGAAGTTCGACAACAGCGCCATGTTTACATCCGTTAGTTATGTGTGGCCCTCCGTATCACAGCCTAATTGGGCCAAAAAACGGCGCTTCTCGGCTGATAATCAGGTATTGCTTGCCGAAAATACGGCACTGTTCGTGCTTGCGAAACAATGCGTCCACGCTGCGGGTTAATATTGCTTTTCTTCGCCAAATAAGGTTCATTCCGCGGGTTATGTTGAATCTGCTTAAAAACTTACTGGCCGCTGCCGGCCTTCTCGTTGTGTTGTCTGTCCCGTCTTCTGGCGAGGCGCAAAGCGTTGCTGCAACGGCTGAAGAGATCGCCGCGCAAGCGCTTACTGTGCTCAAACCTCAGGTTGCACCTGCCGACACGCCGGACACCAAGACAGACAAGACGGAGACGCCAGAAGCTGCCGCCGAGGCTGTCGTTGCGCCTGTTGTAATGCCTTTGGCGCTAGACGAAGACGTCAGCCCGCCCGGGCCCGAGTTCGCCAAAATCCGCCCGCATGCCCGCACAAACGAGTATGCTTCGGTCGAGGCTGCCTACCTGGGCAAGATCCGCCCGCGTGCGCGGCCCTATATTCTGCCCAAAACCCGCTGGGAGCACCGCCCCGGCAACAAGGCCTGGACACGCGCGGCGATGATGGCTGTGCTCTCGCATGGCAAACCGCTGGTGCAAACCGTGCCTGCGGATTACCGAACATGGTGCCCGGCCTACCGCGAAAACGACGAATACCGCCGCGCGATGTTCTGGGTTGGCTTTATGTCGGCACTGGCCAAACACGAAAGCACGTATCGCCAAGACGCTGTGGGCGGTGGCGGGCTTTGGTATGGGCTGTTGCAGATTTTGCCCTCAACGGCGCGGCTCTATCGTTGCAAGGCGCGCACAGGGCAGGCGCTCAAGAACGGCGCTGACAACCTGTCTTGTGCGACACGCATCATGACCAAGACTGTGGCGCGTGACAAGATCATCCACGGCTTCTACCCCGGTAAAAAACACCGCTACCGTGGTGTTACACAAGACTGGGGGCCAATGCACTCAAGATCAAAACGCGACGAGATGTCGGCATGGACGCGCAAGCAGTCATACTGTGTGTCGCACACATCATTGCGCCCCAAATTGCGGCCTGTAGGGCTCGGAGATACAGACGTGCCGGCAAGTGCACCGGACGAGGCCCTTGCCACTGACGAGAACGAGCTGTGAAATGTCAGGCGATCCTGCCTTGCATGTTCTAGACGACGGCCAGACCCGGTTGGTCTACCATTCGTAGAAAACCGGCAGGCTCGCAGGCTCCATGTCACTCGATACTTAGTCGATCTGTCAGGCGCGTTAGGTCAGCCGGCTGAATTCCAAGACCCATTACATAGTCTTGTATCGTTCCATGTTGCGACTTTATGTGAGCCAGCATTTTCGCCATCGTATCGGCCGGGCTTTCAAGCAGGGTTGCGTAGCTTTCAACATCTCCGCCGTTGTCCCGCGAGATTGACAGGAATTCCGCGACCAGATCGGGAATCATTTTTTCTGTCAGAACGTAGTCGGCGATGATGTCTTCGTCTGATACCCCGGCCAAGCCCAAGAGGAGCGCAGCAATGATGCCGGTGCGGTCTTTACCCGCCGTGCAATTGAACAGAACTGCGCCGCTTTCTACGCGGGCAATATGAGTCAGGATATCACGCAGGGCCGCACCGCGGGTGTCCAGCGCGGTAAGGTAGAACGGCACCAACGGATGCAGCCCCGGGGCTTGGACGTTGGCAAGTGCGGCAGGCGACAGATCATCAAACAGCGGAATGTTGACATAGTCGACCTCTGGCAGGCCTTCAAAAAAGCTTGGTGCAGAGGCGGTTTCCTGGGCTGTCCGCAGATCAACCACAGAGCTGAGGCCCTCGTTGATCAACCGCTTGGTGCCACCGGGAGCCAGCCTGTGCAGGCAGTCTGCACGCAAGAACCGGCGTTGCGGAACCATCGTTCCGCGCGCGGTAAGGTATCCGCCGAGATCACGAATGTTGTGGGTGCCTGCGACGGCGATGTGGCGTGAAGGCGTGTTCATGTGAAGGCCAACAATCTGGCGCGGTCAATTGTGCCAAGATCGGCTTGAGCGGGGCTGAGTGGCACAAAGCTAACCGACAGTCCTGAGGCGCGGTGTTCGCAAATCGTCATTGTTGTTCCTTCAAGTAAGCGCAGATCCTGTCGTTCCAACAAGTCAACGGTGTAGTTCAAGCCGCTGTTGATACAGATCGGTATGCCGTTCCAGTAGTGAACTTGGTTGATGTGGATGTGGCCGGACAGGATGCCCGCTATATTCTGTCCTTTGAGCGCTGTCGCAAGCCGCTCGGTTGCGGCCAGATCAATCGTCCCCCAGGGCAGGCCGGTGTCATCCACCCTTGGTGGGTGGTGCATGACGATCAGTTTAGGCAGGTTTGCATGCCGCTCCAGCGCCTCCGAGAGAAAGGCAAATTGCGCGTCGCAGATTGATCCTGCGACTTTCTCGGGCACCTTCGTGTCGAGGGTGATGACGTGCAGGTTGCCATGCACCACGTCATGAAAATAGGGCGCGTCGCCTTTATCGCCACTGAACACCTCACGAAACCCGGCGCGCAGGTCGTGGTTTCCTATGGATAAAACGACAGGCGCTTTGAGCGGCGCGAGCAAATCGCGCACGAGGCCGTAGCTCGCAACATCGCCCATGTTGGTCAGGTCACCGCTTGCGACCACGAACTCGGGCTGAGGGTCCATCGCGTTGATGGCACCGACCACGCGTTTCAGGGCCGCACGGCTGGTGCCCATGTCTTTGGGGTCATTTGCATCGGGATGTGAAACATGAAGGTCAGTGAGGTGGATGAAACGTGTCACGGTTTGTCTCCGGCGGCAGTCAAAAGGGATCGCGTATAGGTATGGCTGGGGTTTTGCAGGATATCAACCGCGGGGCCATACTCGAGAGGTTTGCCGTGTTGCATCACCAAAAGCGTGTCGCAGATCGAGGCAACAACGGCGAGGTCGTGGCTGATGAACAGGATGCCAAGCCCAAGCGAGTCTTGTAAATCCATCAGCAAATTGAGGATTTGCGCCTGCACGGAGACATCAAGCGCCGAGACGGCCTCGTCGGCGATCAGCAGTTTGGGGCGGGTGATAATGGCGCGGGCAATCGCGATGCGCTGACGCTGCCCGCCGGAGAACTCGTGAGGGTATTTGTCGCCGTCGGCCGCGTGCAGGCCGACTTGTTCAAAGGACTCAGCCACGCGGTCGGGTGCGGTTATGCCCATTGCGCGCAGCGGCTCGGCGATCGACCAGCCTACCTTGCGGCGCGGATCAAGTGAGCTGAACGGATCTTGAAAGATCATTTGGAAGTCCGGACGCAGGCGGCGCAAATCCGGGGCATTCAACGCGTGGATGTCTTGCCCTTCAAACAGGATAGTCCCGTCATCCGGTGCTTCAAACGCCATAGCCATACGGGCGAGCGTTGACTTGCCAGAGCCGCTTTCGCCGACCACGCCAAAGGTCTCTCCGGGGTTGATCTCAAAACTTACGTTGCTCACAGCCGTCAGAAACGGCGCTTTGCCCAGCAGCTTTGTTCTGGGCAAGGGGTACCTGCGGGTGAGGTTGTGCGCCGTAAGCAAAGTCATGCTTCACCTCGCTTCACGGCGTGGCACGTTGCATGGCGCGGGCCAACGGGCATCGGTTTGACGGAGGCGCATTCCTCACGCTCCACCGAACAGCGCCCTGAAAACCGGCAGCCTTGGGCCATCGCGTAGAGCGGCGGCACGGTGCCCGGGATTGTCGGCAACCGGCGGCGGCTGCCGTTGGCATCACGCGGGATCGCTTGCGGATCGGGCCGCGCGGCGAGCAAACCTTGGGTGTAGGGGTGAACGGGGTCAGCAAGCACTTCAGCTGTCAGCCCCCGCTCGACAATATCGCCGCCATACATCACGGCGATATCTGTTGTGGCGCGGGCAACGGCAGCGAGATCGTGGCTGATGAACACCAGCGCCATATTACGTGACTGGCTGAGATGCACCAAAAGATCAGTGATCTTGAGCGCGACATTGGCATCCAGCGCGGTTGTCGGCTCATCGGCAATCAGCAACTCGGGATCACAGGCCAGCGCCAGGGCGATGAGCACGCGCTGGCGTTGCCCCCCTGACAACTCGTGCGGGAACATCCGAAGTCTTGAAACGGGATCGGGGATGCCAACCTCTTCAAACAACGCGATCACGCGATTGCGGGCATCTGATTTGCTAAGGCCAAGATGCACACGCATCGGCTCGGCGACAGTGTCGCCAACGCGGCGCAGCGGGTTCAGGGCAGACATCGGTTCCTGAAAAATCATCGCAGTGCGACGTGCGCGAATGGCTTGCCATGTGGCCTCGGCAGCGCCGGTCATGTCGGTGCCGTCAATTGACAGTGACCCGCTCAGCTTTGCCGCGTCGGGGACCATGCCCATCAGACAGGCCGCCAACATGGATTTCCCCGATCCGCTTTCCCCCACGATGCCGATACGGTCACCCGGAGCGATCCGCAATGAAGCCCCTCGCAGGGCTTCTCCGGCATTGAAGCGAACCGTTACATCGACCATCTCGAACATATCAGCGCGCCCTCGCAAGTCGGGGGTCGGTGATGTCACGCAAGCCGTCGCCAAGCAGGCCAAATCCAAGCACCGCGATAACGATGCAAAAGCCCGGATAGAAGGCGAGTTCGGGCGCAAGATACATCAGAGTTTGCGCCTCTGACAGCATCCGGCCCCAGCTTGACGCGGGCGGTTGTGCGCCAAGGCCGAGATATGACAGAGCAGCTTCGGCCAGTATCGCGACGGCAAACTCGATTGTCGCCTGCACGATCACGGCCGCGGCGATATTGGGCAGGATATGATCACGGGTGATGGTAAACTTGTTCATGCCCGCTGCACGTGCTGCCAAAACATATTCACGCGTCCATATCTGGTTGGCAGAGGCGCGCGCAACGCGTGCAAAGATCGGGATATTAATGAAGGCAATCGCGAGCACTGCGTTGGTCAGTGAGGGGCCGAACACCGCTGCCAGCATAATCGCAAACAACAGTGCGGGAAAGGCAAAGCCGAGATCGGCAAGGCGCATAACACCGTCTTCGATCCAGCCGCCGATGGCGGAGGCCAGCAGGCCAAGCGCAACACCGATAGAGCCGCCAAGCAACACCGCGACCAAAGCGACTGTCATCGAATTGCGCGCTGCGGCCATCAACTGGCTGACAATGTCGCGGCCAAGCTGGTCAGTGCCCAGCCAGTTCACTGCGGAGGGATCCCCGAATTTGCCGCGAATGTTTAGGGCTGTCGGATCATGCGGCGTCCAGATCAGCGACAGGCCAGCCACGCCGACAACCAGGGCGACCAACACCGCTCCAATGACGAAATTTGCGGGCAACGACTTCATGCTCGGGCTTTCAAGCGCGGGTCGATCAAGACATAGAGCAGATCAACCACAAAGTTGGCTGTCACAACGATTATAGCAAACAGCATGACCAGCGCTTGCACTGTCGGCAAGTCGCGATTGGCGATAGATTGAAAGATCAGCCGTCCCAGTCCGGGCAGGTAGAACACGTTTTCGATCACGATTGTTCCGGTCACCAGCGCGGCAAACTGCATGCCCACGATTGTGACAATCGGCACCAGTGCATTGGGCAGCACATGCCGCCACAAAATACGCCGTTGCGAAAGGCCGGAGGCGCGGGCTGTTCTGGTGAAATCCTGGCGCATGACTTCGAGCGCCGAGGAGCGGGTGACGCGGGCCAAAACCGCTGATTGCACAAGCGCCAGTGCGACGGTTGGCAAGATCAGCGAGCGCATGGCTGCAACCGGTTCAGACCAGCCGGGAAAGCCGCCGGGCGGCAACCAGCGCAGGTTCACCGCAAACAGCAGCACCAGCAGGATCGAGAGCCAGAACGCAGGCACCGCGATGCCAAGCTGGCTGATGAACATTGTTACCCAGTCACCTGCCTTGCCGTGTCGGGAGGCGGCATAGATGCCAACACTGAGCGCAATTAGCAATGTCAGCAACATGCCGGCAACGGCGAGTGAGATCGTCATTGCCAGCCGCTCGGATATCAGCTCGGATACCGGGACACGAAAGGAATGACTTAGGCCAAAGTCGCCGGTCAGTGCGCCTGCAACCCAGCCAAAGTAGCGTGCTAGCAGAGGCTCGTTCAGCCCCAGATCTTCGCGCAGCGCGGCGAGGGCGTCATCTGTTGCGTCCATCCCGAGGATGGTCAGCGCCGGATCGCCCGGCAGAATATTCATCACCGCAAACACCACGATCGACACAGCAATCAGCGTTGCGATAAAGCCGACTGTGCGGCGGATCAGAAAATACATCATGTGCGATATGTTGTTTCGGGAGGGGCGAACCCCTCCCTATCCCCAAACACGTTCAACCGTTGGAGACACCTTTAAGCGGGGTATAAAGCACAGGAGCCGATGTCCAATAGCCTTGCACTTCGTTGCGGAAAACACCCAGCAACGGCAGTTGGAACAAGAACCCGTGCACCGCTTGCTCTGTCAGAAGCTCTTGGCCTTCTTTCAACAGGGCGTTGCGCTTTTCAGGGTCGGCCTCGGTTGAAATGCTCTCCCACAGGGCGGTCATCTTGGGGTCATCATAGCCGTAGAAATACTTCGGCCCGCGCGCAAAATTGCCCATGTCGTTGGGGCTGGTATGGGCGATGATTGTCATGTCGTAGTTGTGCTTCTTGTAGATCTCGTCGATCCAGAAGCCCCATTCAACATTTTCGACTTTGGCATCAATTCCGGCGTCGGCAAGCTGCGCCTGAATGATTTCGGCCGAGCGCATCGCATAGGGGAAGGGCGGCACACGCAGGGTCATGGTCTGGCCTGCCACACCTTCGGCTTCAAACATTGCCTTGGCCTTGGCGGTATCAGGGGGGTAAACGCCCGTCAGATCAACATAGGCCTTGCCGTGCGGCGGGTAGAAACTGCCGATGGGCGTGGCCTTGCCATACATCGCACCATCAATGATCTCGTCGCGGTTGATTGCCATAGAAACGGCACGGCGCACTTCGACGTTATCAAACGGTGGCTTGGCGTTGTTCATTGCAAGAATGACTTCGCCTTCAGTGTTGCCTTGATTGACGCGGAAGCGCGGATCGGCCTCGAATTGCTCCAGCAGTTCGGGGGCAGGGAAGCCGGGGAAGGCGTCAAGCTCTTCGGCCATCATTGCTGCGGTGGCGGCTGCTGGGTCGGAAATGAACCGGAATGTCACCTTGTCGAGCGCCACGGCGTCGGCATCACGGTAGTCGGGGTTTTTGACCAGCGTCAGACGGTCGCCACGCGTCCAGCTGTCGAATTTGAACGGGCCGGTGCCAACGGGTTTGGCATTGTTGGTCGCAACCGATTCAGCTCCGACAATAGCGCTGTCACCTTGGCCCATGTTGAACAGGAAAAATGCGTCTTTGTTCTTGAGTTTGATTTCGATCGTGCCGGCATCCAATGCTGTGACACTTTCGATTGGTTTGAAGATGTCCTTGGACGGGTTGACGCTGTCTTCGGCCATCGCGCGCTCGAACGAGAAAATCACGTCTTGTGCGTCAAGCGTGGTGCCATCATGGAACTTAACGCCCTCCGCCAGAGTGAAGGTATAGGTTAACCCGTCATCCGACACCTTCCATGCGGTGGCCAGGTTTGGCTGAACCTCGCCGTTTTCGGCGATAATGGTGAGCGCCTCGTAAACGTTCATTGTCATCATGGCGTCAATTGAGGCTGTGGCATCAGCTGTCGGATCAAGAGACGTCGGCTCTTGCTGCATACCAATCACAAGGTCTGCCGAGGAAGCCGCAGTTGCGCTTAGCCCGAGCGCCAGTGCAAAGGCCGCAAATTTAAGTGATTTCTGAACATGCATCATTTGGTAAGTCCCCACGATTACTAGGTGTGTCAAAGGCAGCGTATCTAAGCCCTGTGGAAGCAGCCTAGGAACTAAGTCCTATGAACGTCAACAGATATCGAACAATGCCGACTTGTCTTGATATGGCTTTCGCGGGGCTTTCCGGACAGGCGTTGCCCCGCGGCAGTGCAAACGCCAACGAAGCTTAAAAAACATGTGTTGAGTGCACCCCCTAGATGGCTTTGGGTTATGCCAATGCTACTTTCGTCGTTCTCTGGTGCTTTCAGAACAAACCATTGTCATTCGCCGAGGTATCCGAGATCACCTGCAATACATCCCAATGTTCGACAATCTTGCCATTGTCATCAAAACGAAAAATGTCCATTCCGGCGTAGTCATCGCTACCGGGCCAAAGCTGATGGCAATGCAAAACAACAAGGTCCCCTTCTGCAATCGCGCGTTTCACATGCGTCACTTTGCCTGGATATTCGACGGCCATCCGTTCGAAATATTCGATAAAGGCCTCCTTGCCGTCCGCCACATGCGGGTTGTGCTGGATGTAATCATCGCCTGCGAACTGCTCGATTGCAGCGCGTGGTTGGCAGGTGTTGAACATCATTTCATAAAACGCAATTGCGTTGCGCTTGTTGGCTTGCAGGTTGTCGGGCATGAAGCACCTCATCACAAATGTTTCGAATCTAGTGTAGCAACGACGCTAGTTTTCGTCGCTGCCTGTCTTTTGCGGCGTTCAGAATTTGCCGTTGTCGTGCGCCATCTCTGCGGGAATGTCTGACACGACGTCCCAGTGCTCAACGATGCGGTTGTTCTCGACGCGGAACAGATCAAAGAAGGCTGTTGGCGTATCACCAAGTTTACCGGCAGATGCCGTGAACACAAAATTGCCCTCGGCGACGACGATATTCAGGTCTGTATAGACCATCGAGATTCCTTGCTCCGCCATTGCGCCAAGCGCAGCAC
Organism: Lentibacter algarum; assembly: GCF_018860975.1. Classification (GTDB taxonomy): domain Bacteria; phylum Pseudomonadota; class Alphaproteobacteria; order Rhodobacterales; family Rhodobacteraceae; genus Lentibacter; species Lentibacter algarum_A. The sequence goes on along the minus strand of NZ_JAHKQI010000008.1, from coordinate 838,696 downwards.
CAAGGCCGTCAAGGCCGTCTGCGATGTTGCTATTGTGCTGGATATAGGTCTCTGTCGAGATGAAATCTGTGATCTGGTCAACCTGACCATTCATCAAGATTGTCTCGACAAAACCCGTCACAAGCGCCTTGTTTGCGGCAGTCTCGGCCAGATCGGTAATTTCTGCAACGCCGTCTGTTTGGCTGCGCCCCGACGGGTTAGGCGCGGTGACAGGTGTGAGGTTGTCCCAGTGCTCAACGACTTTACCGCCGTCGACACGAAAGACATCAAACGCCACGAGCGTGTCAGCACCCAATAGGGCGGCGTTGTCATAAGTATTGTGCAGAACAACAAGATTGTCCTCACTGATGGTGCGATGTGTGGTGACGCTAATACCCGACTCCTTAAGGGCGGGAATGAACCCCAGAATTGGTGCCGCACCGTTTGGCACTGCGGGGCTGTGTTGAATGTAATCTGGCGCAAGCGATGTCTCTGCGGCTTGCGGATCAAAGTTGATGAATATTGCCGCGAACGTGTTCAACACGATTTCAGTTGGGGTCATGGTTTGTCTCTTTCGACTCAGTTGATTTTCATGAAATAAGTAAGTATCAAATTCGAACTAGGTATCAATTACGCACTATTTAGGAACCAGGTATGCTGCAGGTAACTGCCCTTTCAAAACAAGACGCCGAGCTGTGCCCTGTGCGGCAAGTGCTCTCAAAAGTGACTGGCAAATGGCAGGTGTTGCTTGTCCTTGCTCTTGAGGATGGCGCGCTGCGGTTTGGCGCGCTAAAGCGGACGCTTGGCGACATCACCCAACGCGTGCTGACCGAGAACCTACGCAGCTTGGAGCGTGACGGCTATGTCACGCGCACTGTTTATGCGGGGCCGCCTGTTGCTGTGTCTTATGCTTTGACACCGCTTGGGTTTCAGCTGCTCGCATTGCTCAAACCGCTGGTGATATGGGCCGGCGAAAAGCACAGCGACATAGCAAAGTCCCGGGAGGCTTACGATGTCATTTGATCTCAAGACACTGGAGCTGTTCGTGCGAGCGGCCACGCTTGGGGCTATCGGCCGTGCGGGGGCGGAGTTTGATTTTTCGCCAACCAACGCATCGCAACGCATAAAAGCGCTCGAAGCAGAGCTTGGTGTAAAGCTGATGAACCGAACCACGCGTTCGGTGTCGCTTACGCCCGATGGAGAGGTCTTGCTCGAGAACGCAAAGCGCATTCTGGACGAGCTGGAAGACGTGCGAACTGTGCTGACACAATCAAAGGATGCAGTGTCGGGCGCGTTGCGTGTTACGGCGTCTGCTTCGTTCGGGCGCGCGCATATCATCCCGTTCATACCGGAGTTTGTGGCGCTATATCCGAATGTCTCGCTTGAACTGGATCTGTCGGACACGGTCGTCGATATTGTTGAGAAGGGCTTTGATCTGGCATTTCGGATCGGCCCCTTAGCGCCATCTAGCCTGTTGGCGCAAAAGATCGACGCTAACCCTGTTTGGCTGGTGGCATCACCGGAATACATTGAAAAAGCCGGGCATCCACAGACGCCGCAAGACCTGTCGCATCATGCCTGCATGCCGCTGGGGAAGACACAAAACTGGCGTCTCGTCGGTGCAGACGGGGTTGAGCATGATGTCCCCGTCAGCGGGCCTGTATCCGTAAACTTCGGAGATGCTGTCGGAGAATGGGTGGTCGCGGGTATGGGGATCGGGCGGCCCGCATTATGGCACGCGGGGCCTGATCTTTTGGCAGGGCGCTTGGTGCGTGTTTTGCCGGATTATGACGTTGTGCCCCAAAGCAACATCTGGGCCGTGCGCCCTCCGGGGCGGCTGATGCCTGCGCGGGTTCGGGCATTTTTGTCGTTCATGCAAGACAAGATCGTGGCAACCAACAAAGCACGATATGGCGGGTTGCTGCCCTAGTTTCATTCTTCCACGTGGCGACACAATCATTGCCGAAATGCTGCGATAGTCGCTGAGCTGCATTCCCGTATTTTGACCTCAACAGCAACACATGAGGTTTGATATGAACGCGCTCACCAAGATTACCGCCCAATCAGGTTTTGACATCACTGATGTTGTCAAAGCAAGACACACAACCAAAGGCTATGACGCTGCCAAAAGGATATCGGATGTCGATATCGCGAAGGTGAAGGAGCTGTTGCGGTTCAGCCCGTCGAGCACCAACAACCAGCCTTGGCACTTCGTTTTGGCCTCTACCGACGCGGGCAAAGCGCGGGTCGCCAAGGGCACTGACGAAAAATTTCCGTTCAACAGCCCGTCCATCCGGGCGGCCTCGCATGTGGTCGTATTTGCAGCGCGGGTCGCTGTTCCCGATGCCTACCAGCAAAAAGTGTTGGATCAGGAAGAGGCCGATGGCCGCTACGTTGGCGATCCGGAAACGCAAAAGGCGCAAATGGCCGCTGGCCGCACCATGTTCCACAATCTGCACAAAGATGTCTTGCAAGACGTGCAGCAGTGGAACGAGAAACAAGTCTACCTGAACGTAGGTCAGTTCCTTTTAGGCGTGGCAGCACTCGGGATCGATGCAACTCCTATGGAGGGCTTTGATCCGGCGGCGCTTGACGCGGAGTTCGGGTTTGCCGAGCAAGGGCTGACAAGCCTCGTTATCGTTCCGATCGGCTACAGCGATGCAGCAACAGATTACAACGCGACTTTGCCAAAATCACGTCTGACCTACGCAGACATTTTGACCGAAGTTTAACATCACATCGAAGGAATATGACAATGAAAGCTGTTGGCTTTATCACCCCCGGTGAGATTGACCGAGATGATGCGCTAGTTGATATCGCCCTCGACAAACCGACCGCAACAGGCCGCGACCTGCTGGTCAAGATCCACGCAGTTTCTCTCAATCCGGCCGACGCTGCTGCGCGCAAGATGATGGCAGACCCTGCAGGCGGCTACACGGTTCTTGGCTATGATGCCTCGGGCGTGGTGGAAGCCGTGGGCGAGGGCGCCGAGTTGTTCAATGTCGGCGACGAGGTTTACTATTCCGGAACGATGGATCGTCCCGGCACGAACGCAGAGTTCCATCTGGTTGATGAGCGCATCGTAGGCCACAAGCCGAGCACCCTTACCCACGCAGAGGCCGCCGCGCTGCCGCTCACCACGCTGGCCGCTTGGGAAGCCTTGTTTGATCGCCTTGAAGTGACGCGCCCTGTTCCTGAGGGCAGCAATACCATTTTGGTGATCGGCGGGTCTGGCGGCGTCGGCACGATTGCGTTGCAGGTGTTGCGAGCGACAACTGATCTGACGGTCATCTCGACGGCCTCGACGCCAGAAACAACGGCTTGGGTCAAGGAACTTGGCGCGCATCACGTTATCAACCACCGTGAGCCTATTGCGGCGCAAGTTGCTGCACTTGGCCTTGGCGCACCGGGGTTTGTCCTGTCGACAAATGGCAGCGCCGCGCACATGCCCGAGATTGCAGAGTTGATCGCCCCGCAAGGTCGGATGGTCCCTGTCGATGCTTCTGGCAAAGTGGACTTGCAACCCTTCGGTATGAAGTCCGTGTCGATCCACAACTTCACCATGTTCACGCGCCCATTGTTTCGCACACCGGACATGCAGGTTCAGGGCGAAATCCTGAACCAAGTCGCAAAGCTGGTCGATGCTGGGAAGATCAAATCAACAGTAACTGACGTGCTCGGCAAAATCGATGCCGCAACCTTGCGCCTTGCGCATAAGCAGATCGAAAGCGGCAAGACACGCGGTAAAATCGTTCTTGAAGGGTTTTGAGGTCAGGCGCTCAGACCACCTCCCAATTTTAGAGCCCGACAAGTGTCGGGCAGGAGAATTACTATGAAAGACGTAGCAAACCACTACGACAATCTGCACCTGCAATATATAGGCGGTGAATGGCGGGCGGGTTCCGCAAATCGCAGTGTCGACAGCACGGATCCGTACTCAGGAAAGAGCCTTGCAACCATCAAGATGGCTGACAAAGCCGATCTCGATGCCGCCTATGCAAAAGCTAAAGAAGCGCAAGTTGCCTGGGCGGCGGCAATACCCTCCGAGCGCGCCGCTGTCATGCGCCGCGCCGTTGAAATTTTTGACGCGCGTCATGATGAAATCATCGACTGGCTGATCCGCGAGTCTGGCAGCACCCGTATCAAAGCCGAGATCGAGTTGGGCTCGGCCCGTGATATTACAGAAGAAGCCGCAACATTTCCCAACCGCGTGCAGGGGCGCATTCTGGCCTCTAACTTGCCCGGCATGGAAAGCCGCGTTTATCGCAAGCCATTGGGTGTGGTCGGCGTGATCAGCCCTTGGAACTTTCCGCTCCACTTGTCGCAGCGCTCCGTCGCGCCCGCACTGGCGCTTGGCAATGCGGTTGTGCTGAAACCCGCCAGCGATACGCCAGTTACCGGCGGTTTGCTGATCGCCAAAATCTTTGAGGAAGCCGGCCTGCCAGCCGGTGTGTTGAGCGTGGTTATTGGCGCAGGCTCTGACATGGGTGACGCTTTTGTCGAGCATGCGATCCCGTCGATGATTTCCTTTACTGGCTCAACACCTGTGGGCCGCGGCATTGGCCGCATTGCGGGCGGTGGCGAGCATCTCAAGCGTGTTGCGCTGGAGCTAGGTGGCAACAACGCATTCGTGGCGCTGGCTGACGCAAATGTGGACGATGCCGTCAAGGCCGCCATCATGGGCAAGTTTTTGCACCAAGGGCAGATATGCATGGCAATCAACCGCATCATTATTGAGGCGCCGATCTATGATGAGTTCGTCGAGAAGTTTGTCGCCCACGCGAAGACACTTAAGTTTGGCGACCCTTCGGGCGAAGACACCGCAATTGGCCCGATCATCAACGCCAAACAGTTGGAGGGACTGAAGGGAAAGATTGCTCTCGCCAAGGAGGAGGGCGTGCGCGTCCTGCTGGAAGGCGCCCCCGAAGGGAATGTCATGCCGCCACATGTCTTTGCAGATGTGACGCCTGACATGGAGATCGCACAGGAAGAAATTTTTGGCCCGCTTGTTGGCATTCAAAAAGCCCGTGATGAAGAACACGCCTTGGAACTTGCCAACGCGAGCACGTTCGGCCTTTCGGGTGCCGTTTTTTCCGGTGATTTGGAGCGCGGCGTCGCGTTTGCCAAGCGCATCGTGACTGGCATGACGCATGTAAATGACAGCTCAATCGCGGATGATGCAAATGCACCGTTTGGAGGCGAGCAAAACTCTGGTCTGGGCCGGTTCAACGGCGAGTGGGCCATTGAAGAGTTCACGACAGATCACTGGATCACCGTGCAGCGAACACCGCGCCAGTATCCATTCTAATCCAACCATAATCGAAAACTGAAAGGAGCAAACCATGCTCACCCGCATTCTCACATTCGACGTAAAACCAGAACACACCGAGGGCTTCCGCGCGGCTTTTCTTGAGGCCAAAGCAGGCACCGAAAACGAAGCAGGGTTTGAAGAAGCGCGGCTGTTTGTCGACAATGGAAACCCCAACAGGTTCTTTGCCTATGAGCGCCTTCAAGAGGATGCTCAGGAGTTTCACAAAGCCCAACCTTACACCAAGAACCTAATGGCGTTTGTAGAAAAGTCGCAGACGGCTGTTACAATCAGAAATGTGTCCGACACCAAACCTGCCCCGGATCATTCAAAGTCGCCAAATGCCGATGACGAGGTTTTTGTTATCTTCTTCATCTTCAAATTGAAGCCTGAGTATCGTGAACAGTTGCTGGCCCAGTTCGAGACGCACATCACACATACCAAGAATGAACCGGGTAATATCCTGTTTGATCTTTACACAGTCGATGGGGCCGATGACGAGCTGGTCGTTTATGAACACTGGCGCAAAGAATCTGATGTCTGGGATATCCACTTTCATCAGCCATACGCCGAAGAAACTGGCGCACTCATGGAGCAAGCCGTGGTTGGTGACATGAAGCAATATATGAACTTTGTCACCGAAGTCGTTTGAAGTTGCCTACAACAGAACGCGGACATTAACAGAGGTGTTTGGGTTCATTACCCCGCGCAACGGCATAGTTATTGCCGAATTGCACCGATAGTCGGTGCATGAAATTCCCTTAAAAATGCACTCAAAGAAAACTTGCTTAGCTAAAGGAAAATATCGTGAAAGCTGTTGGATACATGACTGCAGGCGCGTTGGATCGTGATGATGCCCTGATCGACATAACGCTTGAGAAACCTAAGGCTTCGGGACGTGATCTGTTGGTTCGGGTGCATGCCGTTTCGGTCAACCCTGTTGACACCAAAATCCGTCGCAACCGTCCCCCCGAGGGTGATGCTCCGGCGATTTTAGGGTGGGATGCAGTTGGAGAAGTTGTTGAAGTCGGTGAAAACGTCTCCATGTTCAAAACCGGCGATATCGTTTGGTATGCGGGCGCAATAGACCGCTCGGGGACGAACGCGGAATACCATCTTGTTGATGAACGGATTGTGGGACACGCACCTAAGTCGGCAACATATGCCGAGGCAGCGTCGCTTCCTTTGACGGCACTCACTGCTTATGAAATGTTGTTTGACCGTTTGCGCATTGCCGATCCGGTTCCCGGAGCAGCGCCTGCCGTCGTTATCATTGGCGGTTCCGGCGGAGTTGGTTCCATTGCGATCCAGCTGTTGCGGGCCAAAACCGATCTGACTGTGATTGCGACCGCATCGCGGCCTGAAACGCAGGAATGGGCGCAACATCTGGGGGCGCATCACGTGATTGACCACACAAAACCATTGCCCCAACAGGTTGAGGCGCTGGGGCTCGGCCAACCTGGCTATGTCTTCTCAACCACGCACACGCATCAGTATATCGAGCAAGCCGCCGAGCTTATCTCGCCGCAAGGGCGCTTTGGCCTGATCGACGAGCCCGATCCGCTGAACGTTATGCCATTCAAGCCAAAAGCTGTTTCGATCCATTGGGAGTTGATGTTCACGCGATCTCTGTTCCAGACCGCTGATATCTCGCGGCAGCATGATATCCTAAACGAGATCGCTGATCTGCTCGATGCGGGCAAAATACGCTCCACAGCAACAGAAACGCTGGGCAAGATTGATGCGGCGACGGTGAAACGCGCACATGCAATTATTGAAAGCAACAAAGCCAAAGGCAAACTCGTTCTCGAAGGCTTTTAAGCAAGGGCGGCGGTGTGTATTATCCCACATCGCCACCACGAAACAGAACGTTAAAGCTACCTCGGTGAAACACGCTCGAATGCTGCGGCGAGGGCTGATTTGTCTTCGTCTGACATCGTTCCAAAGATCGTTTCATCCCGCGCCATAACCATGGGAACAATAGTATCATAAAGTGTCCAACCTTTTGCGGTCAGGGACCACAATTGGCGACGGCGGTTGGTTGGGTCGGCTTTGACCGTAGCGAGACCGGCTTTTTGTAAACCTCGCAAACCACGGCTTATGGCCATTTTGTCCATCTCTAAAAATCGCGAGACTTGCTCACCCGAAGAATCGGGGCTGCTCGCCAAAACCATCGCGCAGCGCCAATCCGTTAGGGGGATATCAAACGTTTTTCCGGGGCCATCGTTGAACGCACGCACCATGCGGTTCGCCGCCAAAAGCATTTTGAACGACAGCGTGTCTATAATCTGGGTGTCGTTGCGCCCCTTTTCTATTTCTTTGTTTTTCTGAAAACTCTCTAAATCCATGATGTTACTTGCCCTATCGTAAGTTTTCCGCGGTGCAGATGTCTTGGTCGAGTATAAACCATATTGACTTGTAACAAAAGTTACTTAAAGTAACAGATGTTACAAAGGGAGACATCAACTCATGCTTATGGAAAAACGGACCCAGCCAGGTGTTTACGGATATGCCGCCAAAGACCTGACATGGCGCAAAGCTGACAAGAAAGGCATGGCGCTGGCATCGGTTCGCGCAAGCCGCGAGGAAGGTAAGTATCTCGGATATCTGCGCGCAGACTCGATGACAGAAACCGGTATTCACCAACACCTTGGCCCAGCAACAAGCTACTTTCTGGAAGGCGGGTTTGCGGATTACGACGGCTATGCAGGACGGGGCATGTTAGGTGTAAACTTGGCTGGGGCGACGCATTCGGCGATGGCCTATGTAGATACCTTGATGGTGTCACGGCTGGAAGCGCCAGTGATCTACCCCTCCGAAGATATGGCGGGAAACAACTCTCTACATACGGGCTCGTATGCGGGCGAAATCGTCAACGAGCATCCCGAAGTCAGCCCAGACATTAACATACAGGTTGACGGTGTGCGCTTGGCACGCACCGAGATCGAGCGCGTGTCGCGCCGTGTCTTGTTTGACTACATCGGATCAGGTGAAAACCGTCGTTGCGCGCATATGCAACTTCTGCCCTATAGCGAGATCCCGGAGTTCACCACACATGAGCCACTAGACATTTTTGTGGTTGGTGGCGCGCTTTGCGTGGGCGGCGAATGGCAAGAAGCGGGTGCGTTTTTTGTCGTTGATCCCGGTGCTACAACCAGCATCAAAACCGAGTTTGGCGCAATGATTATGGTTTGGTCCGAAGCCCCAATCACATGGGTGAACGCAGACTACAAAGACCCGTTCGGGTTTTAACTCGAACGGCATTAGACAGCTTAATCGCGATATGGGAGTACAGCGAATGAAACCTTTTCACCAAAAACTTAACCGACGGGCAGTCCTTGCAGGTGGTGCAGCAGCGGCAGCTGTTATGGCCACAGGCACATCCGCATCAGCGGCAACAAAGCTGCGGCTGGCACATGTTGCCCCGACACAATCTGCGTACCAGCAGTCTGTCGATTACTTTACGGGGCACCTTAAGACACTGACAAATGGGGAGATTTTGATTGAATCTCACGCTGGCGGCACGCTGGGTGGATTGAAACAACTGTGGGCGCAACTGCGTGTCGGAGTCATTGATTTCCACCTGATCGACCCTGCAGCAATGGCCGTGATGAAAGAGGCCGCGACGTTCCGTGTGGTGTCGCAACCCTACCTGTTTGATGATCTGGATCACTGGCGGCGTTATATCAAGAGCGACCTGTTCGCGAGCCAGATGGATGAAGTCGAAAAGGCCACAAATATCAAGTGGATTGGCTACATGGGCGACCGCGCACCACGCGGAATTTCTTCGGCGCATACACGGGTTGAAACACTCGCAGATATGAAGGGGCTGCGACTGCGTACCATCGAAAATCCGATTACTATCGCCAGCTTCAAGGCTTGGGGCGCAAACCCGATTCCGATGTCATCTCCTGAAGTTTACAACGCTATCGAAACCGGAATGGTTGAAGGGCAGGACAACGGGATCATCGACACGGTAAACTTGGGATACATCCCTGTGACCAAATACTATACCGAACTGAACAGCATGTTTTCAGGCATTGGCTTGTGGATGAGCGGTGCGAAATTCAACATGGTTGGCAGCGATGTACAGGCGGCCATGGCCCAGGCGATAACCTTGACTCAGAAGGATATGGCAACAGACTTTGCTGCAAACGAAGCCAAAGCGCGCAAAGCCATGACAGACGCAGGAATCGAGATCATTCAGCCCGAACGGCAGGCCTTTCAAGATGCTGTTCAAGAAACTGCGCAAGACATGGATGGTAAAGTCTGGCCAGAAGGGCTGCTCGCCAAGATCCAGGCGATCTGATGATACGCGATTGTAACAAATGGTTTGCGAGGGGCCTTGATTGGTGTCTCGCAAGTTTGATCCTGTCAGTCACAGCAATTGCACTCGCACAAGTCGTCTTGCGATACACCTTTTCGGCTGCGATTTTGTGGGCGGAGGAAGTTTCAGTCATTTTGATGGTGTGGTTCGTGGCATTCGGTGCCGCGCGAGCATGGCTGTCAGACGAACATATCAGCGTTAACTTACTGCCGGACGTACTGCCTTCCAAGGCACGCCTGGCCTTGTTGTTAACATTTGACGGGTTGGCGATCGCGGCGGGCGTTTCGCTGGTGGTTATCAGCCGCCCGTTGGTTGCTGTTTATGAATCGATAATGCTGGACACCGTAGATGCAACTGCGTGGTGGAAATACACTCCACTGATCGTGGCAGGCATTTTACTGGCACTGGCTGGCAGTTTGCGGTCTGCGCGGAGGATCTCTGATGCTTAGCCTTCTTCTCCTTTTTGGTGTCCTGCTGTTCTTGGTGTGCATGGGTGTTCCGGTGTTTCTCAGTATGGCTGGCGCGGCCGTAACATACGCTTTGGTGACTGGAACTGTGCCATCGATGATCCTTGCCCAGAGTTTGGTGCAAGGTGTGAACAGCTACATCTTTGTCGCAATCCCTTTTTTCTTCCTTGCGGGTGAGATCATCAGCCGCGCTGGAATTGGCGCGCGGTTATTCAAGTTTGCTGGCACATTGGTAGGACACCGCCAAGGTGGGTTAAGCCATGTTAATGTGTTGACGAATGTGAGCTTTGCGGGTGTGTCCGGATCGGCTGTCGCAGATGCCGCCGCGATTTCTGGCATTATCACTCCCGCAATGCGAGAGGCCGGATATCCTGCGCCTTATGCCTGTGCGATTACGGCAGCAGGGGCAACGATCGGGCCAATCCTGCCACCCTCTATTCCGATGCTGATTTACGCGCTGTTTACCGGCGCATCTGTGACCCAGCTGTTTATGTCGGGCATTGTGCCTGCCTTTTTGATGGCGGGCGGCTTGATTGTGTTGGGTGCGTTCATAGCATCCCGTCGTGGGTTTCCCACAGGGCCGCGCGCCAGTTGGGGTGACGTTCGCACAGCGGCGGTTTCTGCGTCTTTGGGGCTGGCGATGCCCGTGATCGTGGTGGCGGGGCTGCGTCTCGGGCTGGCTACAGCGACAGAGATCGGGGCACTTTTGGTGCTCTATGCGTCCATCATTGGGCTTTTCTTTTATCGCAGTGTCGGGGTTTCTGACCTGTGGCAATGCCTGGTCGAAGCCGCACGCGCTTCTGCTGGGTTGCTCGTAATTGTGGCCAGCGCGGGCAGCTTTGTCTGGATCCTCGCCACGGCCGGATTGGGGCAGGCCGTTGCCGATTTCATCGTGGCGCAGGATTTGAATGCACAGTTGCTGTTGTTGCTGGTTGTCCTGCTAACCCTGATCTTGGGGATGATGCTCGACCCTATCACGATCCTTGTGCTCCTTGGGCCTTTGTTGCTGCCTACAGTTACAGCGGTTGGCATCGACGTGGTGCACTTCGGCGTGGTTCTGATCCTGTCAACAGTGATCGGATTGTTGACACCGCCCGTGGGCGTGATCCTGTATCTCGTTTCTGCGCAAGCGGGAGTTTCCCCAGTTGCAGTTATGCGGGAAATGGCACCGATGTTGGCGGTACTAATTTCTGTTCTGCTATTGGTCGCGCTATTCCCTTTGTTCAGCGTCGGTTTTGCGCAGTGGGTCATTGGATAGGAGAGAAGGCATGAGGAATTATCTAGATTCTATTTCAATGGTAACGGATGTCCACCGCGGTTCCGTTGTGATCTCGGCCTCGCATGGAGGGGTCTACCCCTCGATGTTGGCCGCCAAAGCGGGATTGCGTGCAGTGGTGTTTAACGACGCGGGCATTGGGCGTGATCAAGCCGGGATTGGCGGCATAGTTGCGCTCGCTGACATCGGTATGGCGGCAGCTGCGGTTGACTGCATGTCCTGTCGCATTGGCGACGGCGCGGACATGGCAGAACGGGGTGTGATTTCGTTTGCGAACGACCCTGCGCTTGCCGTGGGCGTGAAACCTGGCCAGCATGTAACCGAGGCCGCACGTTTGATGGCCACAGCTCCAATGCCTATTGGTGACTTCGCCGAAGTGGCCGAAGGGCGCTACAATTTACGGGTTGAAGGCCTGCACGCGTCACTGGTGATTGCTGACAGCGGATCGTTGTTCAACTCGGGCGATGATGGGTCGATTTTGGTGATGGGGTCACATGGCGGCGTGCTGGGAAAACCACCCGGTTTGGCGTTGCCTGCAACGGGGCGTTTTGTGGCCTTCAACGACGCTGGAGGAGGCGCGGATGACTGGGGAATATCCCGACTGTCAGGGTTGGACGATCAGCAAATCCCTGCGGCGGGGGTGTCGCACTGGGCCGCCAAAATAGGCAATGGCCGGTCTGTCTGGGAAGAAGGCATCGTATCCTGTGTCAACAAAACCGCTGAGTCTTTGGGGGTCAAAATCGGATTGCCCTTGCAACAAATCATCGGAATGAAAGCAGATCGATCTGGTAAGTGGCCTTAATTCCCTTTTCTCTCTGCGCGCGCCAATATTAGGGCGATGAATCTACAGCTCGCTGGCTATTTGATCGCTTCAATAGTCTTACAAAAGTCAATTTTCGAACATCCTTAATGTCCCTAATTGAAGTAGTATCTGTGAACGCCTTTACTTGGAGACAGGCCACGTTGAGAAAACTTCTGGTACAGTTTTTGGGCATATTCCTCATAGGGGTTGCTGCATTTTGCATCCTCTTTTTTGCGGCTCTCTCCGAGATCGGCCCCAACAATGCCGGGATTTTTGGCTATCTTGCTATGGCATGCATCTCCCTAGGTTTTTTTGGGCCTCTATTCGTATTGGGCTTACACTGTGTGCTCCGATGGCACGTTGCGAACCGTTTTGATCGGGTTTTCATTGCCGTAATGGGTGCTTGTGTGCTGATTTCTTTAGGAACGCATGTGTTTGTCACGATGCAGTTCACACCTAACAGCGATGCCATGGGGCTCTACTTCATATTATACAGCATTTCGTTTGCTTTATGTGCATCAGGAACAAAGATCAGAAGGCCGTAATGGTTGGGCACGATTATTTTGCTGACTTCAGCAAAAGAGCTGATTGGATTCTGCGTCTAATGTAGAGTTCCAATGACCGTTTCATCGACATCGGGTGTCCGGCAGCAAAATATTTCTGCAGAGAGGAAGTAATGCTTCGTGGGTGCTGACGGCACGAGCAAAGGGCGGCTTTGTCCCGCCTAAGTTTCTTTGCGGGTTTAGTCGCGAGCGTCCGGTTTTGGGCTGAGGTGCTTTTCGTTCCTGACTTGAGAGGCGTGGTCCGGTCGGGTCGTGGTGGGGTTGCAACGTTACTGCTGGCGGCAATAGCACGACGCTTTGATCGGTATCTCGGCGCGGGCTGTGGCTTTGTCCAGTTGCAGCTTGATATGTGCTGCTTCGGTGGTTTCCCCTCGCTTTGTGAGGCACTCATGCAGCCCGTGCAGGCTCCAGACATTGCCCGGATGCTGGCAAGCCCGACTTAACGTTGCATCAAGGCCCAAGTCAGCGCGATAAACGGCTTCGGCTTCCTCGACCTGACCCTGTTCCAATAGCAGCGCACCCAAGGCGTGACGCGTTGGCTGCATCCAGCCCCAAGGCTCGTCGTAGGGCATGCTGTCATCAATTATGACAGACTGGCGGAGGTGATCAAAGGCAGCCTCGTGTTCGCCCTTGTGATAGGCAAGCTCGCCGAGCATCATCTGCTCTGCGACTTTCAGAATGTCTTGGCAGGTGTTGTTAAACAACATCCGGCTTTCCGGCACGCGCGCGACTGCCGCATAAAACGCGGCCTTTTCTGCATCCACTTCGCTCATCCGGTGCAAGTTTGCCAAAGCAACCGTTCGGGCATAGCGCATCATCGCAAGCGTCACACAAAACAGCTCTTCGTCTTCGGGCAGCTCTTGGGCCAAGATGTCTTGCCAACGGCCAAACCGGATAAGCACATGCTGCTTCATCGGCACGAAGCCTTCAAACCAGTCGGCCATCGGGCGCAGGGTGTCGGCTGGCAACGTTGCAATGAGCGCATCAGCTGTCTCGATGGCGACAGAGGGCTGGCCCAGAAACATCGCGCCGTATATTTTGAAGTGATAGTTGTGGCAGCGGTAAACCGAATAGAAGTTGTCTGCGCCTTCGCGTGCGAGGTATTTCTCGTCCGCGACAATCGCCGCTTCGTTGCGCAACACCACATTCATGTAATCACCACACAGCACGTCAACATGGGTTGGCATGTGCAGCAAATGCCCCGCATCGGGAACAAGCGTGCTAAGGGCATCGCCATGACGCAGCGCTTTTTCGGGATGGGGGGACATTTCCATCAGGTGAATATACATGTGCAAAAGTCCGGCATGTTGCCACGCACCGGGCAAGGACTGAAGCGAATTGTCCAGCAAGGTAATGGCTTCAAGTGTGTCCGCGCCTTGGGCCGGTTGCCCACTTGGAAGATCCCACAAGGCCCAAGGGGTGCGGTTCATGATCGCTTCGGCGAAAACGGCGCAAACGTCCAGATCATCACTGAACTCGGCATGCACTTTGCGCATTGCATCGGCAAAGGCGTCGTTCCAGGGGTTATAATCTTCAATGGTTGAAACATCCGGATAGCGCGCTTGCAGCGCTTCAATCAGGGCCCGCTCTACTGGTGTGACTTGATCCAACAAGCTGTTTGCTGCACTGATCGAAGATTGCGCCAAGGCAATGCAGCTTGGCTTTTCGTCGCTTTCGAAGGCTTCCCAGGGTTTGTTATAATTCGGGCCGATGCAATATCCGATGCCCCAATGGGCCATTGCGCAAGCCGGATCTTCGCTCAGAGCGCGTTGAAAACAGGCAATCGCTTCTTCGTGGTTGTAAGCATATGTCCACGCCAACCCACGGTTGAACCAGAGCTGAGCATCCTTGGATGTGGTTGAAACTATTCGGGAGTATGACCCCAGATCATAGTAGTCCATCGCGCTTCTCCTTGCCTCGGTTTACTCTGCCGCGTCTGTCCTCAGGCGTGCTGCTTGCGTCCAAAACATCTCCGAAAGTGCTCGGTGACGCAAGTCTGCATCTTCGCCCCGGAGGTGCCAGAGGTTGGGCCGTTTGTGCATCGTGGCGGCTGTTATGTGTTGGCCGGATACCTAACCAGCCAGACAGCTAACCAGCTAGACACCTAACCAATAAGCGAAAAATGATGGCGCTCGGTGGCGATGCCAAGGTCTTTGAGAGCGGCTTCAAGCGCTTCGTGGGGCGGGGTGCAGGCGTAGGGCAGGCGCAGTTTGCGGCCATCTTTCAGAAACAGCGTTACCTTCACTGACAGATCAAGTCGCGTATCAAAACGGGCCCGCAAAATGAGGTTTGTAGCAAGCTCGTCGTTCACCGTTGGGGTGCTCCAGCTCATGTTGTGGGCGGTCAGCTCAAAGGTTGAAAGCGGGTCGGTCAGCGCCTCCCAAGCCGCGGGCAACGCAAAAAGCGCCAGAACGCCGGCGATCCAGAGGTTGAGGTCAATCACCGCGACAAGCAGCAACAGCCCGCCGAAGACCGCCGCCAATGTCAGCAGGGCGGCAAGTGAGCGGCCGCGGCGCTGATGGTGTAGGGGAACGGTGGTGTTTTGAGCGTTCATCTGATTTTGAAGGCGCGCTTCACATCATCAAGCGCTTCGGTTTGCCGAGTGTTGAGCCCATCACTGCCGGACTGTGCAAGCACCCCGTTTATGACTTGTAGGAGGGGCGCAAATTTCTGTGGGTCCAGCCGGAACAGCTTTCGCGATAGCCGCGTTACGGCTGCTCCTGCTCCGCCACATTCGCTCACCAGCCAACGCCCGAGAATGCAGAGCTCGTCGGCGTCATCTTTGCTGATGTTCAGTGTTTTTGACAGCTCCCAAGCAAGCGCTTCCCGTTGTTCGGAGGTCGGCAAGGCTTCAAGCTCCAGAAAAGCTGACGCAATGCCAGTGATGGCGATGTTGGGGTCTTCGATGTTTTCGGCAGGGTGCACGTTGGTGTTCCTTTGAAAGCCAAAGCGCCGCGCCGCGAGGCGCACGTCATTTGCCATATCAAACAGCTCGTTGGCTGCGTCCGCTGCGTTGCGCGCGCGCATGATAAAAAACAACACACCTGTAACAGCGGCGATGACGGCAAGAATGATAGGCATACCTGCTTAACCTTCCAAAATACGGCTGACCATTTCGGTTGTATCACCGCTAAGGCTTTCTGTCGCCAAAATGCGTTCAAGTTGCGCTTTAACAAGTGCTTGGCGGGCGCCGTCATACCGCTTCCATGTCTGGAAGGCTGTGCACATGCGCGCCGTGGTCTGCGGGTTGATCGCGTCAAGCTTGATCAGCCAATCCGCGAGCAGAGTATAACCCCTGCCAGAGATGTGGTGAAAGCCTGCATGGTTCATCGCCAGCGCCCCGAAGACCGCGCGAAAGCGGTTGGGGTTTTTCATGTCAAACAGCGGGTGTCGGGTGAGTTGCTCGGCGGTATCGGCGCAGTTCTGCGGGCTCGCAAAAGCGACCTGCGAAGCAAACCACTTGTCCATCACCAGCCTGTCACCTTGCCACTGCTCAAAGAAGGCGTTGTTTTCATGTTGGCCAGCTTCATCAGAGAGAAGCGCATTCAGCGCCGCCATTTGCTCGGTCATGTTGCCCGCGCGGGCATACTGCGCCCGTGCTTGTGCGCCACCGTCTGTGCGCGTCATCATATAGAGCACGCGCATGTTGAGGGCGCGTTTGCCAGCCGCCTCAGCGTCGGGGCGGTAAGGGCCTTCAACTGTCGTGTCTGCATAGAGCCTCGGAAGGCTGTCAGCGAGGCTCTGCGCGAGGCTTTGTGCCATGGTTTCGCTCGCTTCGTAAATTGCCTGTGGGTCGGGGGTGTGGCCTGCGTCTTGCAGGCTTTGGGCGAGGTCGTCTTGCGCGATGGGTTGCAGCACCAGCGCACGAAAGGCTGGCTCGAGGCTGTCGTCGCGAGCAACCTTCGAAACGGCGTCAAGGAAGGCGCTGTCAGGGGCGGCACCTGTTGTGATCATCTCGATCATCGACGCGCGGCGCAGGGCTTGGCCGGCTTCCCACTGGTTGAAGGGATCGGTGTCGTGGGCCAAGAGGAGGGCGCGTTCGGCGTTGGTTGTCTCTTTTTCCAAGATAACCGGCGCGGAAAAATCCCGCAGTATCGAAGGGACAGGTTTGGAAGTTAGCCCCTCAAAAGTGAAGCTCTGCTGGCGTTTTGTCATCTCGAGAACAGTGGTCGGCACGACTTCATCACCATTGGGGTTGAGCAGGCCAACGGCGATGGGAATAACCCGCGGTTTCTTCTGTGGCTGGCCGGGGGTTGGCGGTGTTACTTGTTTAAACGTAAGCTTGTAGCGTCCGTTGTTAAACTTCTCTGTCACCGTCAGGCGCGGCGTGCCTGCAGAAGTATACCAACGCTTGAAGCGTTTAAGGCTGCGGCCTGTCACCTCTTCAAAGACTTGCAGCCAGTCTTCAATCGTGGCCGCGTCGCCGTCGTGGCGGGTGAAGTAGAGATCAAGCGCTTTGTAGTAGTCTTCATCGCCGACAAGCCGCTTGAGCATGCCGATCACTTCGGCGCCTTTTTCATAGACTGTGGCGGTGTAAAAATTGTTGATCTCAACGAAGCTGTCAGGGCGCACGGGGTGTGCCAGCGGGCCGCCGTCTTCGCGGAACTGGCGGCCTCGCAGATCAATCACATCGCTGATGCGCTTCACGGGAGCCGAGCGCATGTCAGAGGTGAACTGGCTATCGCGGTAAACAGTGAGCCCTTCTTTCAGGCAAAGCTGGAACCAGTCGCGGCAGGTGATGCGATTGCCTGTCCAGTTGTGAAAGTATTCATGCGCAATGATGGCTTCGATACGCTCGAAGTTGGCGTCGGTTGAGGTTTCGGGCGAGGCCAGCACGCAGGAGGAGTTGAAGACATTCAGCCCCTTGTTTTCCATCGCGCCCATGTTGAAGTCATCGACCGCGACGATGTTGAAGATATCGAGATCATACTCGCGGCCATACACCTCTTCATCCCAACTCATCGACGCCTTGAGGGCCTCCATCCCGAAAGCGCACTTATCTTCATCACCGGGGCGCACCCAGATGTTCAACTCAACGTGCTTGCCAGTGTGGGTGGTGAAGCTGTCAGGGTGGTTGATCAGATCACCGGCGACCAGCGCGAAGAGGTAGGCAGGCTTTGGCCAAGGGTCATGCCACTCGGCAAAGCCGTCGCCTTGCGTGCCTTTGTTGCCGTTAGAGAGCAGCACAGGCTCGCGCCCCTCGACGCGGACTTTGAAGGTGCTCATCACATCGGGGCGGTCGGGGTAGAATGTGATCTTGCGAAAGCCCTCGGCCTCGCACTGGGTGCAATA
Organism: Lentibacter algarum; assembly: GCF_018860975.1. Classification (GTDB taxonomy): domain Bacteria; phylum Pseudomonadota; class Alphaproteobacteria; order Rhodobacterales; family Rhodobacteraceae; genus Lentibacter; species Lentibacter algarum_A. The sequence continues at coordinate 820,682 of NZ_JAHKQI010000008.1, read as the reverse complement.
CATGCCGTTTGACATGTAAAGCCCTTCAAGTGCTGTGTTGGTCTGCGGGGAAATTTCCACCTCGGCTTCAAACATAAACGCGCCTTCGGGCACATCTGCCTCAAGCCCGCCTTCAACCAGGCGCGGTGCGATAGCCTCACCGTTGATTGCGCAGGAAATCAGCTTAAGTTCTTCACCATGCAGGAAAAAACGCTTGTCTGTTGCCTCGGGGTTGGGCGCAAAGCGAATGCGGCTGATCACCCGTGTCGCAAGCGGCGCGAGCTTGAATGTGAGCTCGACACTCTCAACGGAGTAGCCAAATGGCGTGTAGTCTTTCAGGTATTTTGTCTGGTTGGTCATCTGGCTCTCCGGCGTGGTGTTTGAGCTGACGGTATGCGCCTGAGCTACGGCCTTCAAGGGAGGTATTTGCTTAGATTTGAAGAAGGCGAGGGCATTATAAGGTTATTTGATAAAATCTTTCGTCAAACTCACCTGTCTGGTTTTGTTGCCTATAGGAAACTTTGTCCCTAAAACTCGAACAACAGCCAAGGAGAGCGTCATGACAGCCCGCGAAACAAGAGCCAACCTGCAAGTTGACACGCATATTCTGCGCTTGGTGGAAGAGGCTGTGCTGCCCGGCACCGGTATCGAGGCCGACGTATTCTGGAGCGGCTTTGCAGCAATGCTGGAAAAGCTCACGCCGAAAAACAAAGCACTGTTGGCGAAGCGCGAAAACCTGCAACAAAAAATTGACGATTGGCATGTGGACAACCGCGAAAAGCCCCATGATGCAGAGGCTTACAAGGCATTCCTGATGGGGATAGGTTACTTGCTGCCCGAGGGAGAGGCCTTCGAGATCGAGACAGAAAATGTCGACCCCGAGATCGCGTCAACACCCGGCCCGCAGCTTGTGGTTCCGATCACCAACGCGCGCTATGCGCTGAATGCGGCCAATGCCCGGTGGGGGAGCCTCTATGACGTGCTCTATGGCACTGATGCCTTGGAAGGCCCACAGCCGAGCGGCGGGTTTGATAAAGAGCGCGGCAAACGTGTGGTGGAGCGTGCGCGCGCATTTCTTGATGAAACATTTCCGGTGAACGGCAGCAGCCATGCCGAGGCGACCGGATATCAGGTGCAAAACGGCGCGCTGCTTGTGAACGGGCAACCGCTTGAACAGCCTGCGCAATTTGCCGGCTACCGTGGCGACACAGCCGCGCCTGATAGCATTTTGTTTGTTAACAATGGCTTGCATGTCGAGTTGGTGTTTGACGCTTCACACGCTATTGGCCGCGACGACCAAGCTCATCTGGCCGATGTTCGGCTTGAAAGCGCGCTCTCGGCGATCATGGATTGTGAAGACAGCGTTGCCTGCGTTGACGGTGAAGACAAGGCGCAGGCCTATAGCAATTGGCTGGGGTTGATGAAGGGTGACTTGCAAGAGGTGATCAGCAAGGGCGGGCGCGAAACCACCCGCCGCCTTGCAGACGACCGCAGCTTTACCGCGCCCGACGGCAGCGCGCTGGTGCTCAAAGGCCGCGCGCTCATGTGGGTGCGCAATGTCGGGCATCTGATGACCAATCCAGCAATCCTGATGCCCGATGGCAGCGAGATATTTGAGGGCCTTATGGACGCCGCGATGACCGTGATGATCGCCATGCATGACCTTAAGCGTGAGAGCGGAAATTCGGTGCATGGCTCTGTTTACATTGTAAAACCCAAGATGCACGGGCCTGAAGAAGTTGCCTTTACCAATGAGATCTTTACAGCCGTCGAAGGCTTGCTCGGCTTGCCTGCAAACACTGTCAAAATTGGCATCATGGATGAAGAGCGCCGCACGTCTGTGAACCTCAAGGAGTGCATTCGCGCTGCCAAAGCGCGGGTGGCTTTCATCAACACCGGTTTTCTTGATCGCACCGGTGACGAGATACACACCTCGATGGAAGCAGGGGCATTTGCGCGCAAAGACGAGATCAAAGGCAAGGGCTGGATCGAAGCCTATGAGGCGCTTAATGTCGACATCGGCCTTGAATGCGGGCTTTCGGGCAAAGCGCAGATCGGCAAGGGCATGTGGGCGATACCTGACCAGATGGCTTTGATGCTCGAGCAAAAAATCGTACATCCGAAAGCAGGCGCGAATTGCGCTTGGGTTCCTTCGCCAACAGCGGCGACACTGCATGCACTGCACTATCACGCGGTTGATGTATTTTCGGTGCAAGATCAGCTTAAAGCAGGCGGACGGCGCGCGCGAGTTGACGGATTGCTCGAGATACCGCTGGCGGAGTCTGCTTGGTCAAAGGATGAGATCAGCCGCGAAGTGCAAAACAACTTGCAGGGCATCCTCGGCTATGTGGTGCGCTGGGTTGATCAGGGCGTCGGCTGCTCAAAGGTTCCTGATATCAATGACATAGGCTTGATGGAAGACCGCGCGACCTGCCGGATTTCTGCGCAACATGTAGCCAACTGGCTTCATCACGACGTTGTTAATGCCCAAGATGTGATGGCCGCTCTGCGCAAAATGGCTGAAGTTGTTGATGCTCAAAATGCCGATGATCCGCTCTATGAGCCAATGTCGCCAAGCTATACAGGGCTCGCCTTTCAGGCCGCTTGTGATCTGGTTTTCAAGGGGCGCTCACAACCGTCGGGCTACACCGAGCCCGTTTTGCATGCGCGTCGGCGCGAGTTGAAGGCCGCGCGGGCAAAGGGCCACTAAGCTGCGCTTAAAAATGCCCGATGTCGCGTAGGAAGCTCGTCAAAATCCGGGCGTAGGCCTCCGGCTGTTCGATACAGGGAAGGTGTCCGGCATTGCGCATCAACTCAAAGCGCGATCCAGGAATGAGCTCTGCGGTTTCGCGCACCAGATCGGGCGGGGTCGCCCCGTCTTCACTGCCGGCAATGGCCAGTGTCGGCAGGCGCAGGCCTGAAGTTGGCGTGATAAAGTCGGTGCCGGCAATAGCCGCACAACAGCCGATATATCCGTCTTGTGGCTGCCGTTCCATCATGTGCTGCCAAGCAAGCATATCACTGGTCTGGCGGAAGGGTTTGGAAAACCAACGCTCCATTGTTGCGGAAGAAATGGACTTGATGCCGCCGGTCTCTATCGCCGCGATCCGCGCGTTCCACATGTCGCGGGTGCCGATCTTGGCGGCGGTGTTTGACAGCACCATAGCGCGCATCAGATCAAGCCGCTTGGCAGCAAGCCCTTGTGCGATCAACCCGCCAATCGACAGGCCGATAAACACACAGTCTTTGACGCCAAGGTGATCAAGCAACTGCTCGGCATCGCCCACAAGCGTGCCCATTTTGTAGGGGGAAGGCGGGGCCTCCGACAGCCCGTGCCCGCGTTTGTCATAGCGGATAATGCGCAAACCTGCGGGTAAACTCGCCACGACCGCGTCCCAAATGCGAAGGTCGGTTCCAAGCGAGTTGGCAAACACCAGAGGCGCGCCGTTGTCAGGCCCGTCAACGCGATAGTGCAGCATTGCGTTGTTAAGATTTGCTATGTGCATAACTTTATTTTTCTCTTAATATTCAGAGCTATCGTTGCCATCGTTCATGTGGATATGTGCGATGATCTGGCCATGATCAGAGGCCAATTTGTTGTAAGGTGCTTCGGGGTGCGAGCCGTCGGTAATGTGATCATTGAACACAGAGAAATACTCCATTTCACCGATCTGGCCGTCACTGTCAGCTAGGAAGTGATGCGACATAAATATCTGGTCGATGGACTCATAAACCCCGCCGAAGGCCGATGTATAAACCATGTCACGCAGGGACTGTTTCACAAACAGCTTCTCGGCCGAGTGCAGGCGCATCCGTTCGACATCACCGCGAATTTGCAGGTTTTCCTCGGCTGTGTAGCGGTCACCATAGTGCTTGGCGTTGTGGCGCAACATCCATTGGTAGTTCTTGAACGGCACCTCACCGGCGATGATCTCGGAGCTGACAGCATGTTCGCCATCGTTAAAGTCGCCCATCACCATGACGGGGTTGCCAGCTTCAAGCTCGGCGACGATCTCGCGGCGCAAAACCCAAGCTTCAGCCATACGCCGTGTCGCGGCGCGCATGCTGCCAAGGGCGCGCGAGACCGCGTCATATTGCGTCAGGTCTTGCTCGGGGGCAAAATCAGCGCCGGCAGGCACGATGTATTCGCCGAGTTTTGACTTGAGGTGGCAGTTGAACACCGTGACAACCTGTTCGCCAACGGGCACCTTAACTTTCAAGATAGGCCGTGACAGGCGCCGGATGCTAAAGAAACCTGCCTCGCCGGCATCAAGCCCGCGCAGGGGTGCAAAGGGGATGACAAGCGGTTCGGGCAGATCTTGAATGATCACTGGTGACTCGGCAAAGCCGAAGCGTGACACCACAGCAATGCCGGGGCGGCGCTCGCCGGGCTCGCCAGTGTCAGCGGCGTTTGCTGCGAAGGCTAGTTTCGCGTCAGCATAGCCGCTCACTCCGAGCTTCCGGAAAATGGCGCGGCGATGGTAACGTTTTGATTTATCAGGAATTGTCGCGGCATTTAGCGCTTCCGAGCGGGTGTTAACCTCGCTCAAAACCGAGGCGAGCGCATCTTCCTCGAAGATCTCTTGAAAGCAGACAATATCGGCGTCCATCGACAGCAGTTGATCTGCGAGCCAGTCTTCCTTCCAAGCGTGCTCTTCGGGCGTGTATTCTTGGAATTTGTAGTATTCCTTGTTGGCGCCGATCAGGTTTTTGACGTTGAAAGAGGCAATGGTAAAACGGGTCATGACGGGCCTTTGGTTGAGGGTTTGCGGCATGGTCTGCTGCCGTGTGAGCTGTGTCAACCGCTCACACCGCGCTCACAAAGTTGAGAGAGCCTGCGCGAAGATGTCAGCGTCGACATTGCCGCCGGTGCACACAGCGATCAGGTTCGGCGCGTCGCTTGCGTTAGGGTGAAACAGCGCCGCCGCCAGGGCAACAGCGCCGCCGGGTTCAACCACGATCTTGAGCCGCTGATAAGCCAGTGCTGCGGCTTTGAGCGCTTCGGCCTCGCTGACGACAACACCCGCGCCGCACAAACGGTGCATTATGGGGAAGGTCAGCTCGCCCGGAGCGGGGGTGATGATGGCATCACAAAGCGAGCCGGTGAGCTTGTCGTTGTGCTCGATTTTGCCGGACTTGAGAGATCTTGCAACATCGTCAAACCCTTCAGGTTCACAGGGGCGGGCGGTAAAGCCGGGCGCGTCCGCCTCAAGCGCGAGGGCGATTCCCGAGGTCAACCCGCCGCCGCCACAGCAGACATAAACATCAGCGTTTTCAACGCCTTGCGCCTGCGCATCTGCTGCGATCTCAAGCCCGCAAGTGCCTTGTCCAGCGATAACGAGAGGCTCGTCATAAGGCTTGATCAGGGTCAGCCCACGCTCCCGCGCAATCTTGTCACCCAGTGCGTCGCGATCCTCGGAGGCACGATCATAGAGCACCACTTCAGCACCAAGAGCGCGTGTGTTCTCGATCTTTAGTTTTGGCGCATCCGACGGCATGATGATCACCGCAGGCACACCATGCATCTGAGCGGCGTAGGCCACGCCTTGCGCGTGGTTCCCTGACGAAAAAGCGATCACACCGCCGGTGCGTTTGGCTGGGTCTAGCCCCGTCAGAGCCGACCAACCGCCGCGGAACTTGAACGAGCCGGTATGTTGCAAACACTCGGCCTTCACGAACACCGGCTTGCCGGCGATTTCGTCCAGAAACGGCGAGTTGAGCAGAGGTGTGCGGCGCGCGTGGCCTTCAAGGCGAGCGGCCGCAGCGCGGATCATTTCGATGTTCATAGCTGGTCAATCCATTGCTTGAGGGCTGCGAGCGCCTCGGGTTCGTCCAAGTAAGGCACATGCCCGCGATCAGCAACTTCGGCCGCGATCATCTGTGGAATTGCGGTCTGCATTTCAGCGAAGGTTTCAGCGCTTAGCAAGTTTGAGTTGGCCCCGCGTAGGGCGCAAAGCGGCAGCCCTTTGAGTGCGTTGAAGAAAGGCCAGAGATCAACCGGATCAGACTCAAGCGCCGCATGAACACCTTGTTGCAAAGCCGGGTCATATGTCAGTTCGAGGCCCGCGTCTGTCTCGTGATAGAGGCGGACAATTTCCTCGCGAAAGCGGCTTAGAGGGACGTTGTCAAAGCCTTGCGCGAGGTCGGGCCAGACTTCAAGAAGCGCGGCGTAGCTCTTGTGGGAGGGCTTTTTGCCGATGAACGTTCCGATCCGCTCAAGGCCGACCTGGTTGAGCACCGGCCCGATATCATTGAGCGCAACACCAAGCAAACGGGCAGGGGCCATTGCGGCGATCGTCATGGCGATCAGCCCGCCGCGTGACGTGCCAAGAATGCCCGCCTGCCCAATGTCGAGGTGATCAAGCAGTTCAAGCACATCACCTGCCTCAACGAGCGGCGTGTAGCTGGCCGGATCGGCCCAATCCGAGCGCCCGCGCCCGCGATAGTCAAGCCGGATCAGGCGGACGCCTTCAAGGTGCGGCGCCACAAAATCAAAGTCGCGGTGCGTGCGCGTCAGCCCCGCAAGGCAGACAATGGGCGTGCCTTCGCCTTCGTCGGTGAAATACAAGCGCAGCTTGTCGGACGTTACAAACTCAGGCATTTGCAGCAATCAACTTTGGCAAGGTCGATAAATCCGTCAGCTCGTGGTGCGGTGTGCCGGGCAGGCGGTCAACCGGCAGGCCGAGCCGGTTCACCCACGCGGTACGAAAGCCGTAAGCCGCAGCACAGCCTGCGTCCCAGCCGTTTGAAGACACGAACAGCACTTCGCTTTTGCTGACGTTCAGCTCGGTTTCAACAAGGTTGTAGACTTTGGCGGAGGGCTTGAACACGCCGACGCTTTCAACAGACAGGTTCGCATCCAGCAAGTCTGTCAAACCCGCCGAGCCGACCGCGCCTTCAAGCATCGCAGGGGAGCCGTTAGAGAGAATCGCGGTGGTTAACCCCTTGCTTTTCAAGGCGCTCAGCATTGTGGGCACTTCGGGGTAGGCCGACAACTCGAAGTAGAGCTGCAACAGCCGCTCGCGCAAAGCCGCGTCGCCCGCCAGGCCGCAAGCTTCAAGCGCCCAATCAAGCCCGTCTTGGGTAACTTGCCAGAAATCACAGTGATCACCGGTGACGGCGCGCAGCCAAGTGTATTGCAACTGTCTGTCGCGCCAATGCATAGCCAGCGCTTGCCAATTGCCCTCAAGCGCCGGAAAGGCGGGTTCGCTGGCAGCTTCTCGCGCGGCTGCTGAAACGTCAAATAGTGTGCCGTAGGCATCAAATACGCAGGTGGTGATTGGCATTATCGCTTCCCCAAAAGTGACTGACGCAAGCTTGTCTTGCAGCGCGCCAAAGGTCAACAGCGGTGATCGGTTTGCATTCTGGAAAGAGCCTGCGTAGGGTCTTGGGCGATCCAAAACCTGCGCTGGTAGTGCAGGTTCGTAAAGCAACTTTCCAACAGAACAGGACATTTTTATGAGCGAAGTCAAATCGGGCGATACCGTAAGTATTCATTACACAGGCACATTGGCCGACGGCACGGTGTTTGACTCTAGCGAAGGCCGCGATCCGCTTGAGTTTGAAGTCGGGTCAGGGATGATCATCCCCGGTCTTGACGTGGCGCTGCCAGGCATGAAGACCGGCGACAAAAAGAAAGTCGAGATCGACAGTGAGCAGGCCTATGGCCCCGTGCATGAAGAAGCCCGCCAGACTGTGCCGCGCTCCGAGCTTCCTGACGAAATCCCGATGGAGGTCGGCGTGCAGCTGCAAGCCAAAAACGAGCGCGGTGAAGTTATGCCTCTGACAATTGTCGAGGTGAACGACGACACAGTGGTGCTAGACGCCAATCACCCGCTGGCAGGCAAAGACCTGACTTTTGATATCGAGCTTGTCTCGATCAGCTAAGGTGCGAAACAACGCAAGCTTAAGCCGGGCTCACAAGCGAGGCCGGCTTTTTTGTGTCGCTGCGGTTGAAACAAATCTCACGTATCCCTCGCAAAACCTTGATTGGTTATTGCAGAGCCATCGCGCTAGGAGGGTGTAAGACATTTGATCGGAGACAACCTATGTGGCGCAGCCTAGCCTTGACCGTGATGTTCCTCGCCGGACTGACAGCACATGCAAATGCTGGCAGCACACAGGCGATTGTGGTTGAACTTTACACCTCCCAAGGCTGCTCAAGTTGCCCTCCGGCTGACAAATACCTGACCGAACTGGCCGCGCGCGACGATGTGATCGCGCTTGGCCTGCATGTCGACTACTGGGATTACATCGGCTGGAAAGACGTGTTCGGCGCGCCCGCTTACGCCGAGCGCCAGCGTGCCTATGCTCATGTTGCTGGGCGCCGTTCTGTTTATACGCCGCAGATGATCATTCAGGGCAATGAGCATGTTGTCGGCAACCATGCGCAGGATGTGAACAAGCTGATCAGACGCTATCAGACAGCGAAGCCGCCCGTGACGCTCGCCGCCCAACGAGACGGGCGCAAGCTGCTTGTTACGGCCCAAGCGCAGGAGGGTGTGAAAACCGGAGAGGCGACCGTGCTTTTGGTGCGCTATGTGCCGTCGGAGACAACCCGCATCAAACGCGGAGAGAACACCGGCAAGAGCATCGCTTACGCCAATATCGTGCATGAGCTTAAAGTTGTTGGGAAATGGAACATGCACAAGCCGCTCTCGCTGTCGGTGCGCAGCGCGCCTGACATGAAAAGCGCTGTGATCATTCAGCGCGCGGGTTTTGGGCCAATCCTGGCTGGTGTGCGGGTTGACTAGGCTTCACTCTGCAGGCTGAAACCCGACGATCAGTTGCCGCAAGCCAAAAGCGGCACCGGCAAAAATCGCGGCGAAGGTGACTGGGGCAGAGTAGCTGAGCGTCGAGAACCCCGACAGCCCTTGTCCGACAGTGCACCCCATCGCGACAACAGCCCCGGCCCCCATGAGCGCGGCACCGGCGATCTGGCGCTTGAGTTCGCGTGGGTCTTCGCAGGCCTCCCAGCGGAAATGCCCCTTGATCAGTGATCCGATAAAGGCCCCAAGCAACACGCCAAAGACTGAGCCAACAGCAAATGTCGGTGCGCGGGCGGAAGCGGTCATGGTATAGACCAGAGCTTCACCGATCGGTGCAGAGAAACTGTGTGAGACAGGGGAGATGGCCTCAAAGCCGTTCTGGGAAATGTAACCGCTCGCCGCCCAGCCCGAAACGATTGCGACACCGACAATCCCCCCCCAAAAGGCGCTGCTAGGTTTGGAGCGCAAGTCCGGTGAGGCGAGCGTCAGCAGGATTATCAACCCGCCGACGAGCATGCCAAGCGTAGATGCGCTCAGCCCCGCAAACCCTGACAACGCTTGCGCAAAGCCCTGCGGCGTCGTGGTGTCAACCTGTTCGAACACCAAGACACGCAGGCCTGCCAACGGCCCGGAGAGCACGGCATAAGCGCTCACGCCCATCACCAGAACCAAAACAAAAGCGCGCATATCTCCGCCGCCAAGCCGCGCAAGCGCGCCAAAACCGCAGTTGCCGGCAAGGGCCATCCCGTAGCCAAACATCAAGCCGCCAAGCACCGAGGCCAGCGGCATCCAGCGGATCGAGAGGTAAATGCTTTGCTCGATGTTCACCATGCCCGCAGCACCGAGCCCATAAGTGCCAAGCACAGCAACGCCGATCGCCAGCCACCACATGCGCAACCGTAAGCCGCTGTTCCCATAGAGGAAATCTTCAATTGCGCCCAAAGTGCAAAACCGCCCGAGGCGGGCGGCGAGGCCCAGAAGAACGCCGCCGAACAGACCGGCGAGCATCATGAGTGTGCTTTCCGATACCGTATCAAACATGCCGCGCTTCTCCCTCCCTCAGTCTCCTTTTAGCGGCGCTCTCCTCTGCGCCGTCAGCACCTTTTGGCTAGTTGCAAAACATATCGTAGACCAGCTCAAGAATGCGCTTGGGCCGATCGTCAGCAAGCCGATAGTAGATAGCCTTGCCTTCACGTCGTGGTGTCACCAAACCTTCAAGCCGCAAACGCGACAACTGCTGGCTCACCGCCGCCTGACGGGCTGACAGCAACTCTTCAAGCTCGGTCACCGACTTTTCGCCGGTCACCAAGTGACAGAGGATCATCAACCGCCCTTCATGGCTGACAGTTTTGAGAAAATTGGACGCGTTCGTTGCGTTTTCCATGAAACGGTCACGCTCGTCATCTGTCAGCTCTTCGCTGAATTGGGGAAGTCCCATGTCCTGTCCTCTTAAATCTGCTCTGGCCCTGAGCCGGTCAATCTGGCGTGTCGGTATAAGTGGTGTTAGCCTTTAGCATCATATCAAGCAGCCCCCAAAAGAAATCTTCTCCGGGGTAGCCCTCGATGCGGGCAAGCTCTGCACCATCTTCGATGAGTATGAATGTTGGCGTGAAATTCACCCGCCGCGCATAAGTGACGCCTTCAGGCGGCCCTTCAAACAGATCAGCACGCCGCAACGGTGCAAAGGCCCCCTCGGTGGTTTTCGGGTAGATCGGCGCAATTGTCTCGTTCCACTCGCGGCAATAGTGACAGCCCTTTTGTTCAACCATAATTAACTCGACCGCAAAAGCGGGGAGGGCGGCAAAAACGCCAAGCCCGAGCGATATGATAAGGGCGCGCAACATGGCCGTATCCCATTGACTGTTCTGTAACACTCAACATAATCTGAATATGTAATATGTTCAAGGAACCGGACTGATGATGGCCGAACTGACATACTGGGGCGCAGCCCTTGCCGGACTAGTGGCGTTTTTCACGCCCTGCATTTTGCCAATGGTGCCGTTTTACCTGAGTTATATGGCGGGCATCTCGATGTCTGAACTGCGCAGCGACGGCGAGATCACCCCGGGCGCGCAAAAACGGCTTGTCGTCTCGGCGATCATGTTCGCGCTGGGTGTGACCACGATATTTATGCTCATGGGCCTCGGCGCCACGGCACTGGGGCAGGCCTTTGCGCAGTGGCGCGATGTCTTGCGCTATGTCGCCGCCGCGGTGATCTTCCTGTTCGGGCTGCACTTTCTCGGAATCATCCGCATCGGCTTTCTCTACAGAGAGGCGCGTATGGAAAGCAAAGCCGACCCCTCGACAGTTTTTGGCGCTTACCTCATGGGGCTGGCTTTCGGCTTTGGCTGGACAGCTTGTGTTGGCCCCGTGCTGGCGACGATCCTGATGGTCGCCTCCGGAATGGGCGAGCTCTGGCGCGGCGCGCTCTTGCTGGCATTCTTTGGCCTCGGGATGACACTGCCTTTCGTGGTCGCGGCGGTGTTCGCAAAACCCTTCCTCGCAGCAATGGTGCGCTTTCGTGCCTATCAGGGGCATGTCGAAAAAGTTATGGGTGCGATGCTGGTGCTTTTCGCGATACTGATCGCCACGAACTCTGTTTCGGTCATCGCCAACTGGATGATCGAAGTTATGCCAAGCTTCCAGAAACTCGGATAAAGGACCACGATATGAAACGCATATTCACACTTCTTTTGACATTCAGCCTCGCTTTGCCGCTGTTCGCCGCCACTATGGGCGACGACGGGCTGCACAAAACACCCTGGATGCGCGACACTTTCAAGGACCTTCGCGAAGACCTTGCCGAAGCCAATGACGAGGGCAAGCGGCTTGCGATTATCATTGAGCAACGTGGCTGTATCTATTGCAAAAAGATGCATGAGGAAGTCTTCCCCGACCCCGAGGTTGCGGCCTATATCAAAGAGAACTTTTTCTTTGTGCAGATCAACATGTTCGGTGATGTCGAAGTCACCGACTTTGACGGGCAAACCCTGCCGGAAAAGGAAATGGTTCAAAAATGGGGGGCGTTGTTCACCCCGATGATTCTCTATTTCCCGCAAGAGGTGCCTGAAGGCAAAACCGCAACCCAAGCCGCTGTTGCGCAAGTTCCCGGAGCATTCGGAAAGTGGACGACGCTCAATATGCTCACTTGGGTCAACGAAAACGGCTATGAGGGAGACGAGCCGTTTCAAAAGTATCATGCGCGTATGCTGCAAACACAGATCGCGGAATGAGCCGTAAATTCATTTCTATGAATTTGTTGTTGCGCCGATACGGGGGCTCTACTACGGTGAACAAAGCGAACCTTGCCGTCAACGCGAGGTGCCAAGGGAGGAAACATGAAACTAACAACACTTACAGTCGCAGCAGCGCTGACCGCTGGCGCTTCTTTTGCCGAAACCGTCGCACCTGCTGACGTGGCATTCACCGAAGATGGCGCAGTCGAAATGTCGCTTACCGGAGTCGCGGGCAATGCCGAAGAGGGCAAGGCCATTATGACATCCAAGAAGCGCGGCAACTGCGTGGCTTGTCACGCCTCTGAGGCCTATGCCGATGTGTCGTTTCCTGGCAACGTCGGCCCCGCCCTTGATGGTGTTGGCGACCGCTGGAATGAAGCAGAATTGCGCGGCATCCTAACCAACTCGAAACTCACATATGACGGCACGATCATGCCGGCTTACTACAAGGTTGACGGCTTTATCCGCCCCGGCAACGCCTATACTGGCAAAGCCGCAGAGGGCGCACTTGATCCGCTGCTTGCTGCTCAAGAGATCGAAGATGTTGTCGCCTTTCTAATGACCCTCAAAGAAGAGTGAGCAGGCTTCGCGCCGCACACTTCAACCGACACTTAAGGAGAGAAATATGACCTTCTCACGACGTGACACATTGGCCCTTGGGGCAGGTGCAGTTGCTTTTTCATTCATGCCGTTTCAGGTTAGTGCTGCTGCCGACGAAGCCATCGCTGCGTTCACTGGCGGTGCAGAGGTTGCCGAAGGCGGCATCACCCTGACTGCACCGGAGATTGCCGAGAACGGCAACACTGTGCCTGTCAGCGTTGACGCGAGCGGCGCGATGTCGATCTTGCTGTTGGCAACTGGCAACCCGACACCAGGGGTTGCGACATTCAACTTCGGCGAGCTTGCCGGTTCGCAGAGCGCATCGACACGTATGCGCCTTGCTGGCACGCAAGACGTTGTTGCCATTGCCAAAATGGCAGACGGCAGCTTTGCGCGCGCGGCTTCAACCGTAAAAGTAACAATCGGCGGCTGCGGCGGCTAACTCAGGAGAATATGACATGGCAGATGGTGTAAAACCCCGCGTCAAAGCGCCTAAAAAGGCAGCAGCTGGTGACGTTGTCACGCTGAAAACCCTGATCAGCCACAAGATGGAATCAGGCCAGCGTAAAGGCAGTGACGGCAACTTGATCCCACGTTCGATCATCAACCGCTTCACCTGCGAGTTTAACGGTAAGTCAGTCATTGATGTGACGCTCGAAGCCGCGATCTCGACAAACCCTTACTTCGAATTCGAAGCAACCGTGCCAGAAGCCGGTGACTTCAAGTTCACATGGTATGACGATGACGGTTCGGTCTACGATGAAACAAAGTCGGTCGCGATCGGTTGATCGCCGATCTCAAGATCAACAATGCATAGCACCTTGCCCCGAAAAGAAGGGCAGGGCGCTTTCCAAGGGAGGAAAAGCATGAACTTCAAGACAATGTCCCTGATCAGTGCTGTCGCGCTCGCTCTGCCAACACTTGGTATGGCCGACGCCGATGATGACACGCTGGTTATCAACGAAGAAATCGAAATGACGACCAAAGCCGCAGCGCCTGCCCACTTGGACGGCGCTTTGGGTGACAAAGTTATGTCAGGTTGGCACTTCCGCTCGGACGAAACGCAAGCCATGGAAATGGACGACTTTGACAACCCCGGCATGCTCGGTGTCGAAGATGGCGAAGTGATCTGGAACACGGTTGAAGGCTCTGAAGGCAAATCATGCGCAAGCTGCCATGGTGAGTCTTCCGAGATGGCCGGTGTCAAAGCGACCTACCCCAAGTGGAATGACGGCGCTGAAGAAGTCCGCACCTTGCAAATGCAAGTCAACGACTGCCGCGTAAACCAGATGGGCGCAGAAGCCTATGGATACGACAAAGGCGGCGCTCTTCCGTTGGAAGCGCTACTTTCGTCAGTGTCGCGTGGCATGCCAGTGAACGTCGCGATCGACGGCCCGGCCCAGTCTACTTGGGAGCAAGGCAAAGACATCTATTACACACGCTTTGGGCAACTCAACCTGAGCTGTGCAAATTGCCACGAAGACAACTACGGCAACATGATCCGCGCTGATCACCTCAGCCAAGGCCAAGTCAACGGTTTTCCGACTTACCGCTTGAAGAACACCAAGCTGAACGGCTCACACAGCCGCTTCAAAGGCTGCATCCGTGACACACGCGCCGCAACATTCAACCCGGGTAGCCCCGAGTTCGTGGCACTTGAGCTTTACGTGACAAGCCGCGGCAATGGCCTGTCAGTCGAAGGCCCTTCAGTCCGCAACTAATCCAAGCGAAGGCCCGTGTCATTCTCTGGCGCGGGCCTTTTTCCCATTTAACGCATTAGGTTTTGTGCATGTGTTGCACCAATAATGCCCAGCGAAAAGGCCCTCAGCCATGATCTCACGTCGCGATTTTTTGCAGGTTTCAATGGCCGCATCGGCGCTCTACGGCGCAAGTGGTTTTGGCAATTGGGGCCGGCTTGCCGCCCAACAAACCCTGACGCAAGATCAGCTGCTCGAATTCGAAACATTCGGCAACGTAAGCCTCATTCACGTCACCGACATTCACGCGCAGCTCAAGCCGATCTACTTTCGCGAGCCGAGCATTAACCTCGGTATGGGCGACAACAAAGGTGCGGTGCCGCACATCACCGGCGCTGACTTTCGCAAGGCCTACGGGATATCCGACGGCTCGCCCTCGGCCTATGCGCTCACATATGATGACTTCACCTCGCTGGCGCAGGGCTATGGCCGCGTTGGCGGGCTTGACCGTATGGCAACAGTGATCAACGCGATCCGTGCTGACCGCCCCGATGCGCTGCTGCTTGACGGCGGTGACACATGGCACGGCTCGATGACCTGCCACAAGACCGAAGGCCAAGACATGGTCAACGTTATGAACGCACTTGCGCCTGACGCGATGACCTTCCACTGGGAATTCACCCTCGGCTCCGAGCGGGTCAACGAGCTGGTTGAAAGCCTGCCGTTTACCTCGCTTGGCCAGAACATTTTCGACGCCGAGTGGGACGAGCCCGCAGAGCTGTTCAAACCTTACAAAATGTTTGAGCGCGGTGGTGTGAAAGTCGCTGTGATCGGGCAGGCCTTCCCCTATATGCCGATCGCCAACCCGCGTTGGATGTTCCCCGAGTATTCCTTCGGCATCCGCGAAGACAACATGCGCGAGATGGTTGCAGAAGTGCGCGGCAAGGGGGCCGAACTTGTTGTCCTGCTCAGCCACAACGGCTTTGACGTCGACAAGAAGATGGCTTCAAATGTTGACGGTATCGACGTGATCCTCTCGGGTCATACCCATGACGCTTTGCCCGAGCCTGTTCTCATCGGCAAAACGCACATCATCGCCTCTGGCTCTAACGGCAAGTTCGTCAGCCGGATCGATCTTGATGTGCGTGATGGCGAGATGAAGGGCATTAAACACAAGCTCATCCCGATCTTCTCTGACGTGATCACGCCCGACGCGGATGTTGCCAAACTGATCGATGCTCAGCGCGCGCCTTATGAGGCGGAGCTTAAAGAGGTGATCGGCAAGACCGAGAGCCTGCTTTACCGTCGCGGTAACTTTAACGGCTCATGGGATGACCTGATCTGTGACGCGCTGATAAGCGAGCGCGAGGCCGATATTGCCATGTCACCCGGCGTGCGTTGGGGGCCAAGCATTTTGCCCGGTCAAGAGATCACCCGTGAGGATATCTGGAACGTGACGTCTATGAGCTACGGCGAGGCCTACCGCTCTGAAATGACTGGGGAATTCATCCACACGATCTTGGAAGATGTGGGCGATAACCTGTTCAACCCCGATCCATACTACCAGCAGGGCGGCGACATGGTTCGTATCGGCGGCATGGGCTACAAGATCGACGTGAGCAAACCGCAGGGCGAACGGATCACCGACATGACCCTGCTTAAGACCGGTGAAAAGATTGACCCAGCTAAAACCTACGTTGTGGCTGGTTGGGCGAGTGTCAATGAAGGCACCGAAGGACCGCAGATATGGGATGTGGTGGAAGACCACATCAAAAAACAAGGCACGATCAAGCTTGAACCGAACAACTCGGTGCAAGTCACAGGTGCATAAAGCAAATGCGCTCGCAGGTATTGCGGGCGCTTATCGCTGCTGTCGCGCCATAAAGGCCAACCGTTCAAACAGGTGCACGTCTTGTTCGTTCTTCAGCAACGCGCCGTGCAGTTTTGGTAGGGCATTGGCCCCGTCACGCTTGAGGTCTTCTGGCGAGAGGTCTTCGGCCAGCAAGAGCTTCAACCAATCGAGTACTTCGGAAGTCGAGGGCTTCTTTTTCAACCCTGTTTGCTCGCGTATCTCGTAAAACTGCGTCAGTGCCGTTGTGAGCAGGGCTTCCTTGATGCCGGCATGGTGCACTTCAACGATTTTGCGCATAACGTCAGCATCCGGAAAGCGGATGTAGTGAAAGAAACAGCGGCGCAAGAACGCGTCCGGCAGTTCTTTTTCGTTGTTTGAGGTGATGATGATCACAGGGCGGTTCTTGGCCTTAATGGTCTCGCCGGTTTCGTAGACATGGAACTCCATCCGGTCGAGCTCTTGCAGCAAATCGTTGGGGAACTCGATGTCGGCTTTGTCGATTTCGTCAATCAGCAGCACGACCCGCTCGTCGGCTGCAAAGGCCTCCCAAAGCTTGCCGGGTTTGATGTAATTGGCCACGTCATGCACACGCTCTTCGCCTAGCTGGCTGTCGCGCAAACGACTCACCGCATCATATTCATACAACCCTTGCTGCGCCTTGGTGGTTGATTTGATGTTCCATTCGATCATCTTCATACCAAGTGCGCTGGCCACCTGCCGCGCAAGCTCGGTTTTTCCGGTTCCTGGCTCGCCTTTTACCAAAAGCGGGCGTTCAAGCGTGACCGCAGCATTGACCGCTGTTTTAAGGTCATCTGTGGCGATATAGGCGTCGGTTCCGTTAAATTTCATCTTGTGCGAGGTCCATCTGATCACTTTTTCAGCGGCAAACCTACCTGAGACAGGTTTTCGCCGCAATGCGATGTTATCGATAGTTTTAGGGTAGTGACAAACCTTTATTAGGGGAGTATCAGCGCGCCATAGGGAGCGCGAATTGAGCAATTGATGTGAGCAAAGCGCGTGTGGAAATAAAGGAAAGTACAATGAAAGCAGAGGTTTTTCTGCCTGATGACTACCGCCCCGCAGAAGATGAACCCTTCATGAACGAGCGCCAGACCGAGTACTTCCGCCGCAAGTTGAACGGCTGGAAAGAAGAGCTCCTTGAAGGCAGCCGCGACACCATCGAGGCGCTGCAAGAGGGCACGCGCAGTATTCCGGATGTCGCTGATCGCGCCTCAGAGGAAACCGACCGCGCTCTAGAGCTGCGCACCCGCGATCGCCAGCGCAAACTTGTCTCCAAGATCGACGCCGCGCTGCGCCGCATTGATGAAGGCGAGTATGGCTATTGCGAAGTCACGGGCGAGCCTATTTCGCTCAAGCGTCTTGATGCACGGCCAATCGCGCAGATGAGCCTTGAAGCGCAAGAGCGCCACGAACGCCGCGAAAAAGTTCACCGCGACGATTGAGGCCATGATCACAATCAGACATACCAAAGCGCCGGGTCACTCCTCGGCGCTTTTTTGTTGGAGCCTGTATGCTTGAGACCCTGAATATCACCATCATCGGCGCCGGTATCGGCGGGCTGGCGGCGGCACAGGTGCTGGCCACGCGTGGCGCGAAGGTGACGGTGCTTGAACAGGCTTCCGAGGTTTCCGAAGTCGGGGCAGGGCTGCAAGTCTCGCCAAACGGCTTGGCGGTGTTACGGGCGATGGGGCTTGAGCAGCCGCTGGTGAGCAGCGGGGCGGTGCTGGCTGAAAAGATCTGGTTGAAAGACTACCAAGGCGCTGGCGTGCTGCCGCTCGATCTGGCCAAAACCCCTGAGCAAAAGTATTACTTCCTGCATAGATCTGACCTGATCAATGTCTTGCTTGACGGCGCGCGCGAGGCCGGCGTTGAAGTTCTGCTCTCCCAACAAGTGAAAGCGGTGCAAAACGGGGGGCGCCCGACTGCAACACTTGCTGGCGGTGCAACGCATGAAGCTGATCTGATCATCGGGGCCGACGGCGTGCATTCTGTCGTGCGGGGCGCGCTCAACGGGCCGCAAGAGCCGTTCTTTACCGGCCATGTCGCATGGCGGGCCGTGGTGCCAAACAGCTTCGGACGGTTGAACGACGTGCAAGTGCACATGGGCCCCAAGCGACACCTCGTCAGCTATCCGTTGCGCGGAGGCAAAGAGCTTAACCTCGTGGCTGTGCAAGAGCGTGATCAATGGCTTTCGGAGAGTTGGTCACAGCAAGATGACCCCGCGAACCTGCGCGCCGCCTTTGATGACTTTGGTGAAGATGCAAGGGCGATGCTTGCAGAGGTGCAAGCCGTTCATCAATGGGGGCTGTTTCGCCACGACGTCGCCGCGCGCTGGCAAGATCAAGGCCTTGCGCTTTTGGGAGATGCCGCTCATTCAACCCTGCCTTTCCTGGCGCAGGGGGCCGTTATGGCGCTGGAAGATGCCTGGGTGCTTGGGCAGTCGCTTGAGGGGGCTGGCAGCTTGGAGCAGGGCCTGCAAGCCTATCAATCACAGCGCATCACCCGCACAAAGCGCGTCGTTAAAGCCGCGACAGGCAATGCTTGGAAGTATCACCTAAGCTTCCTACCAATGCGTTTTGCTGCTCATACGGCGCTAAGGCTTGGAGGGCGCGTGGCCCCGAGTTTAATGCTCAAGCAGTTTGACTGGCTCTATGGGCACGACGTGACGCAGAGCTAAGAAGCCTAGCCGTTTTCGCAGCCAATTCCGTCGTTGTCTCGATCAAGCCCATAGATATCTTTCCCGATGACGCGCACGGGGCCGCGCACATATGCTGGCCCGTTGCCCGAGCCGCTGGCGCAGTCGACATCCGAGGCGATGGGGACGCAGGCTCCTGAATAATTGGGGTCACACGGGGCTGCTGATGCAGGGCTTATTACGGCGCTTGTGAAAGCGCAGAAGATCAAGAAGTGTCGCATCCTCTCAATATAGTTAACAAGAGGTTAACGTCTAGGTTTCGAGATTAACTAATTTGTAGGGCAACAAAAAAACGGGCGCACAATTGCACGCCCGTTGGCTGGACCAAATCGAGATTGTCTTACTTCAAAATCGAGCGGCCTGCGTATTGCGCTGTTTCACCGAGGACTTCCTCGATGCGGATCAACTGGTTATACTTCGCCAACCGATCAGACCGCGCCAGTGAGCCGGTTTTGATCTGGCCACAGTTTGTGGCAACAGCCAAGTCGGCGATCGTTGCATCTTCGGTCTCGCCCGAGCGGTGGCTCATCACGTTGGTCATGCCCGCGCGGTGCGCCATGTCGACGGCTTTGAGCGTTTCAGACAGCGTGCCGATCTGGTTGACCTTCACCAGCATCGAGTTGGCGCAGCCTTGGTCGATGCCCATTTGCAGGCGCTCGGGGTTTGTCACGAAGAGATCGTCGCCCACCAGCTGGATCTTTCCGCCGAGTTTGTCTGTCAGGGCTTTCCAACCTTCCCAGTCATCTTCCGAGCAACCGTCTTCGATCGAGATAATCGGGTAGTCATCACAGAGCGCGGCAAGGTAGTCGACATTCTCGGCAGGCGAGAGCGATTTGCCTTCGCCTTTGAACTCATACTTGCCGTTCTCGAAGTATTCTGTCGCCGCGCAATCCAAAGCGAGGTAGATGTCTTCACCCGGTTTGTAGCCCGCTTTTTTGATCGCGTTCAAAACAAAATCAAGCGCCTCGCGGGTGCTGGCAATGTTTGGCGCAAAGCCGCCTTCGTCGCCGATACCGGTTGAAAGGCCAGCCGCCGTCAGCTCCTTTTTCAACGTGTGGAACACTTCCGCACCCATGCGAACAGCCTCGCGAATGTTGGTCGCGCTGACTGGCATGATCATAAATTCCTGGATGTCGATAGGGTTGTCTGCGTGCTCGCCGCCGTTGATGATGTTCATCATTGGAACGGGCAGGGTGCGCGCCGAGGTGCCGCCGACATAGCGAAACAGCGGTTGGCTGCAGTAATCGGCAGCGGCTTTGGCCACAGCGAGCGAGACACCCAAAATCGCATTGGCCCCGAGGCGGGATTTGTTGGGCGTTCCGTCAAGCTCGATCATCGCGGCGTCAATGGCGACTTGCTCGGTGGCATCAACACCAACCAAGGCTTCGGCGATCTCGCCGTTCACAGACGCACAGGCCTCAAGCACACCCTTGCCCAAGTAGCGGCTCTTGTCGCCATCGCGTTTTTCGGAGGCTTCATAGGCACCGGTTGACGCGCCCGAAGGCACAGCCGCGCGGCCCATCGTGCCATCTTCCAAGATCACATCAACTTCGACAGTCGGGTTGCCTCGGCTGTCGAGAATTTCGCGGGCGTGTATGTCGATGATCGTGCTCATGGCGATGTCCTTGCATAAAGAGAAGTCGTGCAAGGTCTTAGCGCCCTGACACGGGGGCGCAACCTCTGTAGCGCTAACATGAGCTTTTATAGAGCTGTCTGCGCCTCAACTTTGGCCAATTGCCGCTCGCGCAGGAAGGTATAGAGGCCAGAGCCGATCACAATCGCAGAGCCGAGGTATGTGAGCGCATCAGGGGATTCGCGAAAGAACACAGCGCCAAGGATGATCGAGAAGATCAGCCGTGTGTAGCGAAACGGCATGATCGACGCCGTGTCACCGGTGCGCATGGCAGCGACGATCATGTAGTATCCAACCACGCCAAAGCAGATAGCCGCGAGGATGTAGCCAAGCTCGAAGCCGGCCAAAGCCCGCGGCGCTGCAGAGACAGCCAATAGTGCGGGGCTGGCGATAACCAACGACAAGAAGCCGTAAAACGACACCACTGTTGAAGAGGTGCCTTCAGGTATCAGCCGTGTCAGCAAGTCGCGTGCCGCAATGGCGAACACTGTTATGATCACAAACAATGAGGCCGGTTGAAAGCCTTCAAACCCCGGGCGGATGATGATCAAAACACCGATGAACCCAACAATGATCGCGCTCCAGCGCCGCCAACCAACTTGCTCGCCCATGAACAAGGCCGCGCCGAGGGTTATTGCCAATGGTGTAGCTTGAAAAACGGCAGCAACAGTCGAGAGCGGCAGTAACGAAAGCGATGTGATGAAGAACAGCGCGGCGACAGACTCTGACAGGGTGCGCCAGATGAGTGCCTTGGAGAATGTGTTCTTGGCAATCACGTTTTCGCCCTTGCGCAGAGCCAAAAGGAAGAACACCAGCGCGCCGCCAGCGCCAAGCATCAGCAGTATCTGCCCACGCGACACTGTTCCTGACAGGGCTTTGATAAACGAATCCTCGATCGCAAAAGCCGCCATAGCCAAAGTGATGAGGAGAATGCCGCGAAGATTGTTCATGAGAGATCCGAAAGTGTTGCTATTCGTCTGTCTGCCTATTGGCAAAAAGGTGCAAGCAAAATGCGCGTTAGCTGTCTTTCTTTAGCGGCACACCGTAAAGCTCAAGCCGGTGTCCCTTAAGCTCATAGCCGAGCTTCTGGGCGATCTTCTCTTGCAGGGCTTCGATCTCGGCATCGACAAACTCGATGACTTCGCCGGAGGTCATGTCAATCAGGTGATCATGATGCTCGCGTTTGGCGTCTTCGTAGCGGGCGCGCCCGTCGCCGAACTCCAGCTTGTCGAGTATTCCGGCCTCCTCAAAGAGCTTCACCGTGCGGTAAACCGTGGCAATAGAGATACCATCATCAAGGGTTGAGGCTCGCCCGTATAGCTCTTCGACATCGGGGTGATCTTCACTGTCTTGCAGAACGGCCGCAATGGTGCGGCGCTGGCCTGTCATGCGCAAGCCCTTGGCTTCGCAACGCTCGATGATGGTTGTTGTGTCGTTCATCTTCGCCCCACTAACATACACCGCCGAATCTAGCGAAATCCGTGCTGCTTTTCCAGCCTATAGATGCAGTGTTCCGCTCATAACTAGGCACGCTGCGCCCGAAATCGTCACGCCCTCGGTGTCAGCCCCAAGGCCGATCTGCGAGGGGCGGCCCATGTCTTCGCCCTGCAAAATGCTGAGGTCAACCGGATCGCCTGACAGCTTCACCAGCAAAGCTCCGAGTGCCGCGCTGGCCGAGCCGGTGGCCGGGTCTTCGGGCATGTTGTCAAGCGGAGCGAACATCCGCGCATCAACGTGGTTGCCCTCTCGCACATAGGCAAACTGGGCAAAATCAAGCGCGCCTTCATGCAGAGCAGCCCCTTTGCGAAAGGCCGTTATGTCAGTCACACAGCGCGCCAAGGCTTCTCGGGTCTTCAGCTCTGTGATCGTGAAAGGCAGGCCAACAGATGCCAACACCGGCGTGTGCGTATCAACCCTGATGTCATCACCGCTCAACCCCAATGCTGCCGCCACAAGGGCAGGGTCCGGCTCGGCCATAATGCTCAGCGGAACCGGCGTGTGAAACTCGGCGCGCTCGGCTGTGGCCTTGGCAACAATCGGCCCAACGCCTAGCTCAAGCACCATGTCAGGCCCAGCCCCCGCCTGTGCTAAGGCAACAGCGGTGCCGATCGTCGGATGCCCCGCGAAGGGGATCTCCATCGTCGGCGTAAAAATCCGCACGCGGGCAGTGTGCGCAGAGGCAACGGGCGGGTACAAAAACACCGTCTCCGAGAAGTTGAACTCCCGCGCGATCTTTTGCAGCGTGGCTTCAGGCAGCTCTTGGGCGTCATGGATAACAGCCAAAGGGTTGCCGCCAAAAGGCGCATCAGAGAAAACGTCAAAAACGGAATACCGCGTCATCACATCAAGTCCGGCTCGCGGCCAAACCGGTTGGCAACACGGGTGACAGTAAGGCCCTGAACGACGATCGAGAAAATCACGATGATGTAAGTGACGGCCAGGACCATCGGCTTCCACTCGCTGTCAGGCAGGGACAGCGCCAGCGCAACCGAAATACCGCCCTTGAGGCCCCCCCATGTCATGATCGGGATCACCCCGTTTGAGAAAGACCGAAACGGTTGCAACATCAACACCGGCACGGCCACAGCAGCCAGCCGCGCAAAAAGCGCCAGCCCGATAGAAACGATTCCCGTGACCACAAAGCTGGTTTCAAACGCCACAGCAAACACTTCAAAGCCGATGAGCAAGAACAACACGGCGTTGAGAATCTCGTCGATCAGCTTCCAGAAAGCCTCAACATACTTGCGTGTCTCTTCGCTCATCCCGTGTTTTGAGCCGATATCACCAATGAACAACCCGGCACAAACCGCCATGATCGGCGCGGAGGCGTGCAGATAAAGCGAGATCTGGTAGCCGCCGAAAGCCAACGCGAGGGTGATCAGAACCTCAAGCGAGTAGTCGTTGATCCGTCGCATGAGGCGAAACGTCAGCCAACCGAGCACAATGCCGAGGACGGCGCCGCCGACAGCCTCTTGAAAGAACAATTGCGCCGCAGCCGCAAGGCCGGTGTCGTGATGGTGTGTGGAGGGAAACGCCAAGCCCACAAGCACCAGAAACACCACATACCCAACACCGTCGTTGAACAGGGACTCGCCGGCGATCTTTGTTTCAAGGCTCTTGCGCAAGTTGGCCTCGCGCAAAACGCCAAGCACGGCAACAGGGTCAGTCGGTGATATCAGCGCGCCAAACACCAGCGCGATCATGATCGGCGCACCAGTCAGCCACGAAAACCCGAACCCGACGATCACAGTCGAAAGCGCCACACCCATCGTCGCCATCAAGAAAACAACGCGCCACTCTGTCTTCAGATCAGAGAGCTTCACATGCAATGCGCCGGCAAAGAGCAGCAGCCCCAGCATGCCCTCAAGCAGCGCATCCGAGAAATCAATACCAAGGATAAACGAGCGCATTTCCTCGGCTATTGTCAGCTGCGGCCAAATCAGATCGGTGCCCAACACGACGAAAGATGCAAGCAATGCCACAACCAGAATGCCGATGGATGCCGGGAGTTTGAGGAAGAGATAGTTGATCGCCCCGAAAGCGGCCGCCGTTACGATGAGCATCGACGTAATTTGTAAAATATCCATGTGCCTGCCTGTTTGTTCGCGCGCGTGATGACCCCGCCTAACACGGGCGCAAGCGCTTTTCCAGCACGGCGCTTTACGGCTTGACCTTGCCAGCGCTACGCGACCAGATGCGCACATGCAAAGACGTGATCAAATCGACAAAGCCGGCGCCATAGCCCTTACGGCTTTCGCCATCGTCCTTGGCTTTAACCAAGTGGTGATAAAGGTCTCCAATGCGGGCTTTCAACCGGTGTTTATGGCTGGCTTGCGTTCGGTTCTGGCGGTTGTCGTAATGCTGGCGTGGATGCGCTATCGGCGCATTTCGCCCCGCATTGATCGCAAACACTACAACGCAGCAGGTCTTTTAGGCCTTCTGTTCACCGCCGAGTTTGTCTGCCTCTATCTGGCGCTTGATTTCACCAGCGTGTCGCGCGCTTCGATCATCTTTTACTCGATGCCGGTATGGCTCACCCTCACGGCGCATTTTACGCTGCCGGGTGAGCGGCTCACCCCCGCGCGCGGCTTGGGGCTTGTGCTGGCGATGGCGGGTGTCGTGTGGGTTCTGGCTGACCCGTCCGGCCAACACGCGAGCCTGAAAGGGGACTTTCTCGCACTTGGTGCTGCGCTCACTTGGGGCGGTATCGCGCTGGTTCTGCGCCTCAGTTCTTTGGGGCAGGAGCCGCCCGAAGTCGGCCTGTTCTGGCAGCTCTTTCTCTCGGCGCCGTTGCTTTTGCTGCTTGCACCGCTGTTCGGCCCGTTGGTGCGGGAGCCGCAGCTCATTCACTATGCGGGCCTCGCCTTTCAAGTGCTCGCCGTTGCCAGCTTTGGCTATCTGATGTGGTTCATGCTGCTCAAAATTTACCCCGCGTCCGGCGTGGCTTCGTTCAGCTTCCTGTCTCCGGTCTGCGGCGTGGCGCTCGGCTGGATGTTTTTGAATGAACCTATCGGCGCCGAAATCATCGGCGGGCTTGTTCTTGTTGCCGTCGGCCTCGTGTTGATCAACCGGCGCTAAGTGCTCTAGCGCGTTCGGGTCATCAGCATGTAGCGCTCACGCGGTTCAAATCCGGCCTTCCGGTAAAGCCGCTGCACGCCTTCATCGGCGCGGTCAACTTCAAGGTGCAACGCTTTGACACCATGCTCGCGCAGTGCCGGAAGCAGCGTCATCAAGACTTCACTGCCCATGCCTCGCTTGCGCACTTTCTCACGAATGAAAAACTCATCAATCATTCCATCAATTCCGCCCATCTCGACGGAATATCCAAAGGAAACAACAATATAGCCAACTGGTGCCTTGCGTGGGCCGATCAGGTAGCAAACGCCCTGCGGGATACCTTCAAGCAGCGGTTGCAACGCGCCTAACCGCGCTTCATAGCTCATCTCGATACCTTGGTGAGCGTGGAAGCCCTCTACAAGTGGCAAGAGCTTCTCAAGGTCATCAACCTGCGCAATGTGTAGCAGTTTCATAGCCGTGCCAGCCTTTCTGTGAGCAGCGCAAAAAAGCCGTCAGCGTCGACGTCGCCGATGAATGTTGCGTTGGGCTTGCGTTCCGTAACACGCCACCAATCTGCGACAGTCATGCCAAGGGTCAGCTCCGAAACGGTTTCGATCTCGACATTGATATGCCGCCCGGTGAAAAGCTCGGGCTTAAGCAAATACGCCGTTACGCAAGGGTCGTGCAAAGGTGCCCCCGACGAGCCGTATTTCTCTTTGTCAAAGCGCTCAAAAAAATCGGTCATTTCCGCAACGGCCAGCCCGACAGGCGTGCCCAGGGCGCGAAAGGCGTCATTGCGCGGCTTGGTGACAAGCGCCTTATGTGTGACATCAAGCGGCATCACCACAATCGGCGCACCGGCCTCAAACACGATCTTGGCGGCATCAGGATCAACATAAATGTTGAACTCGGCGGTGGGGGTGATGTTACCACCCTCAAAATACCCGCCGCCCATGAGCACGATCTCTTGCACGCGCGCAGCAATATCGGGCGCTTGGTCAAAGGCTTTTGCGACATTCGTCAGCGGCCCAAGCGGGCAGAGCGTTACGGTTCCAGAAGGTTCAGCGCGCAGGGTTTCAATAATGAAATCAACGGCATGTTGGCTTTCAAGTTGCATCACAGGGTCGGGTAACACTGGCCCGTCTAACCCGGTCTTGCCATGCACATGCTCGGCGGTGACAAGCTTGCGTTTCAGCGGTGCGTCACAGCCTGCAAACACGCGGACTTCCGGCTTGCCGGCCAACTCGCATACAATGCGTGCGTTCTTTTGCGTCAGGGCCAGCGGCACATTGCCCGCAACACAGGTGATTCCGAGCACCTCAAGCTCGTCAGGGCAGGCGAGGGCGAGCAGAATGGCCACGGCGTCGTCTTGCCCCGGGTCGGTGTCGATGATGATCTTGCGTGGCGTGCTCATGGCTGCTCCTTTTTTGCAGACAGTGGCAACAGTTGCGCCCCTTGTCCACCGCAAGCCGCCACGAACCGCCATGAGCCGTTGCAAATGCGCGCATTCTGGCTGACAGTCGGCGTAACCACAGGACAGAGCTTATGAGCAGGAAAATCTACCTTCACGCAGGCGCGCATCGCACCGGCACTTCGAGTTTTCAGAACTGTCTGGCCGTTAATCGCGAACAGCTTGCCCGTGAGGGGTTCGACCTTGCCTATCCGGGGCGCGACGGCGCGCCTAACGGGCAGTTGCGCATGCGCCTGCCGCGCCCGCGCCACAAGCCGGACGAGCAGCAAGCCTTCGTCGGCAAAGTAAAGCGCACCCTCAAAAAGCAAGTCACCGATAAGCCAAAACTGATCTTGTCCGAGGAAAACCTGCCCGGCGTGATCGTGCATTTCTTCAAAGGCAAGCTCTATCCAAACCGCAAACCCCGCCTGCAAGTGTTTCGCGATGCGCTTGAGGCAATTGACGGCAAAGTCGCGCATGTGGTTTTTGTGATCCGCCCCTATGATGACCTGTTCATCTCCGGCTTTCGCAAACATGCCGAAGACAATGCCGTTAAGCCGTTTGCCGAGCACGCGGAGGCTATGAGCAATTTTTCAGGCGGTTGGGTCGAAACCGTGCAAGCCCTGCGCAATGTGCTCGATCCCGAGCAATTGACAGTGGTTGACTACGCTGTTCGTGGCAAAAGCCGTGAGCTGCTCGGCAGGTTAACAGGGGCGGCGGCTGAAACCTACCAAGAGCCCAGGCGCGACCTCAACACATCGGCCACAGACGCGGCAATGCACCAGTTGCAGGAGATCTATCGCAGCGGCCAAACCCTTGAGCGCGCCGCTTGGCAAGCTGTGATCCGTGACAATGCCGATCGACGAGATGATTTGCGGTTTACCCATTTCACCGATCCGCAAAAGGCCCGCCTTGATGAACGCTATGAGGCCGACAAATCCCGACTTGCCGAAATGGGCGGAATCACCCTGATAACAACGTAAAAGGGCGCACCCTCAGGCGCGCCCCTCCGGTGTTTTCAGCGGTCAGAATCAGCCGTCAAAATCAACCGTTTCAACCAGCTTGATCGCATCCTTACGCAGCTTTGCGAGGTCCATCAGGTTGACGGCATCAGCTTCAAAGCTTCCCCAACCTTCAACCAGCGGGTCGGCCTTCGTGCCGGGGGCGATGGGGTATTCAAAGTTGGCATGCGCATAGATTTCTTGCGCTTCCGGTGAGCTCAGGAATTCCATCATCTTCAAGGCGTTATCTGCATTTGGTGCAGTCTTGACCATGGCCACGCCAGAGATGTTAACATGCGTGCCGCCGCCCGCAAACGTCGGGAACACCACATTCACGCTGTCAGCCCAGGCCTTTTGCTCGTCGTCGGCGAGCATCTTGCCCATGTAATATGTGTTGCCGATAGCGATATCACATTCACCTGCCCAGATCGCCTTAACCTGCGCGCGGTCATTGCCTTGTGGCTTGCGCGCGAGGTTGGCTTTCAGCCCAGTAAGCCACGCCGTCGCACCTTCTGTCCCGAGGTGGTGCATCACAGCCGAGGTCAAAGCGACGTTGTAAGCATGCGTGCCCGAACGCGTGCAAATGCGGCCCTTCCACTTAGGGTCGGCGAGGTCGTCATAGGTGGTGACTTCACCGTCTTTCACCCGCTCTTTGCTGGCATAAACAATGCGCGCGCGGGTTGTCATGCCCCACCAATGCCCGTCAGGGTCATGATAGGCCGCTGGCACGTTGGCGATCAGCGTTTCGCTGGTCACTGGCTGCGTCAACCCGGCTTCAACGGCATCGTTCAAGCGTGAAATATCAACCGTGAAAATCAAATCGGCAGGTGAGCGCGCGCCCTCGGCTTGCAACCGTTCGATCATGCCTTTTTGCAGATAGGCCACGTTTACATCGACGCCGGTTTCGGCCGTGAAGGCATCGGTCAGCGGCTTGATCAGCTCTGGCTGGCGGTAGGAATAAATATTGATCTCGTCAGCCAGCACAGGTGCGGCGAGCGAGCAAGCCAAAAGGCCAAGCGTGAGTTTAGGGGCGTCAAACATCGTCATTCTCCAGATATGTCTCACAAAGGCTTTAATCCGACAAATTTAGTCAGGTCAATACCTGAATGATTAAATCAGGAATGAGTTCACGCTTTTTCCTCTGCCTTTGCTTGGTCCCAGAGCCTGTCCATTTCGGTGAGGTTGCTATCTTCGGGGCGCTTGCCCTGGGCGGCCAGAAGCGCCTCAACCCGACCAAACCTCCGCGTGAACTTGGCATTGGCCGCGCGTAGAGCTGCTTCTGGCTCTACCTTAAGATGTCGAGCCAAGTTTGCTAAAACAAACATTAAATCTCCAAGTTCCTCTTCGAGTTCAGCCTGCCCGAGGCGATCGCGCGCCTCAATGACTTCGCCAGCTTCCTCAACGATCTTGTCCAAGACCATATCGGTCGATGGCCAGTCAAACCCAACCCGCGCCGCACGTTTTTGCAACTTGTAAGCGCGCAGCAAAGCGGGCAGCCCAACAGCCACACCGTCAAGCGCTCCGGCCTCGTTTTTGCTGGCGCGTTCCTCGGCTTTGATGGCCTCCCAGTCGCGGGTTTGCTGCTCGGCTGACTTGTCGCGGCTCTCACTGCCAAACACATGCGGGTGTCGCGCAACCATCTTGTCAGACATGGTGTCAGCCACCTGATCAAGATTGAACATTCCGGCCTCTTCAGCCATCTGCGCATGAAAAACCGACTGGAACAGCAAATCCCCCAGCTCGCCCTTCAGCTCTGTCCAGTCTTGCCGTTCAATCGCGTCAGCAACCTCATAGGCCTCCTCGATGGTGTAGGGCGCAATGCTGGCAAAAGTTTGCTCGATATCCCAAGGGCAGCCGCTGTCAGGGTCGCGCAGCGCTCGCATGATCTCGCGCAGCCGCGGGATGCCGCCTTGCGGGTCGTTGATAAGTGTATGATCAGCCATTGCGCCTGCTTTCTCTTCGGTGTTCACTCCTAGGGTAAACGAGCACACGAGGGGCGCAAGACATGGCCGTTATAAATCGCATCGCTGGCTTTGCCGATGAAATGGCCGGCTGGCGCAGGCACATTCATATGAACCCGGAGTTGGCGCTTGATTGCCACGAGACAGCGGCCTTTGTGGTCAAGCGCCTCAAGGAATTCGGCGTCGACGAAGTACATGAAGGCATCGCACGCACAGGTGTCGTGGCAATCATCAAGGGCACTGGCGAGGGGCCTTGCACGGGCCTCAGGGCCGACATGGATGCGCTGCCGATGCAGGAAGAAACCGGTGCCGAGTGGGCCTCCAAGATCGACGGCAAAATGCATGCCTGCGGCCATGACGGCCACACCGCCATGCTGCTTGGCGCGGCCAAATACCTCTCTGAGACACGCAACTTCAAGGGCCAAGTTGCGCTGATCTTTCAGCCCGCTGAAGAGGCGATCGGTGGCGGCCGTATCATGGTTGAAGAGGGTATGATGGAGCGCTTTGGCATCGACGAAGTCTATGCCTTGCACACTGATCCTTTCGCCGTTGCAGGCGAGCTGCGCACCGCCGCTGGCCCGATCATGGCCGCTGTGGATGAGTGGGAGATCACCGTCAAGGGCGTCGGCGGGCATGCTGCCTATCCGCACACTTGCAAAGACCCGATGATCGCCGCGATGAGCACCGGCCTTGCGCTGCAAACGATAGCAGCACGCAACTCTAATCCGATTGATCCCATCGTGATTTCCGTGACGCAGTTCCACGGTGGCACAGCCAGCAATATCATCGCTGACGAGATCAAACTCAGCGGCACCACGCGCACGTTTTCCGAGCACAACCGTGACTTGGCCGAGCGTCGGATCAACGAGATCGCTCAAGCACAGGCCACGAGTTTCGAGATGGAGGCTGTGGTCGCCTACGAGCGCTCATACCCGGCGACAGTGAACCACGCGCCGCAGGTTGAAAAATCAGCCGCCGTCGCGCGCGAAGTTGTCGGTGAGGAGCTGGTGATCACCGATCTGCCGCCTGAAATGGGCGCCGAGGATTTCTCCTACATGCTCAACAAACGCCCCGGTGCGTTTTACTTCATCGGGCAGGGTATAGGCCCCTCCGTTCACCACCAAGAGTTTGATTTCAATGATGAAATTTCTCCCATCGGTGCGTCATTCTTTGCCCGCCTTATCGAAACACTGCACAGCTAAAGGAAGCTCAACATGCCCGTGATCAACCGCATAGCCGGCCTTGCCGACGAAATGAAAACATGGCGCCGTCACATTCATATGAACCCGGAACTGGGCCGCGAGTGCCACGAAACAGCCGGTTTTGTTGTCGAGCGTCTCAAGGAGTTTGGCATCACCGAGATCAGCACGGGCTGGGCGACAAGCGGTGTTGTCGCCGTGATCGAGGGGCAGGGCGAGGGGCCAACGATTGGCCTGCGCGCCGATATGGACGCGCTGCCGATGGACGAGATTACAGGGCTTGATTACGCCAGCAAAACCCCCGGCAAAATGCACGCTTGCGGCCATGATGGCCACACAGCGATGCTGCTCGGCGCGGCCAAATACCTGAGCGAGACCCGCAACTTCAAAGGCAAAGTCGTGCTGATCTTTCAGCCCGACGAGGAGGGCGGCGGCGGCGGCGAGGCCATGGTGCAAGAGGGCTTTATGGACAAATACGGTGTGGATGAAGTCTACGCGATCCACAACGGC
Organism: Lentibacter algarum; assembly: GCF_018860975.1. Taxonomy (GTDB): domain Bacteria; phylum Pseudomonadota; class Alphaproteobacteria; order Rhodobacterales; family Rhodobacteraceae; genus Lentibacter; species Lentibacter algarum_A. The sequence continues at coordinate 789,523 of NZ_JAHKQI010000008.1, read as the reverse complement.
CCCGGCCTTGAAGCAGGACTGATCGGCATGGTCGCAGGGCCGATCATGGCAGCCGTCGATAGTTTTTACATCGACATCAACGGCGTTGGTGGGCACGGCGCGATGCCACATACCACGGTTGATCCCGTCGTCGCGGCCGCCAGCATCGTGCAAGCGCTGCAAACCATCGTCAGTCGCAACAATGACGCGCAAGAGCGGCTGGTTGTTTCGGTCACCCAGATCAACACCGGCACAGCGACAAACATTATCCCCGACACTGCGCGCATTTGCGGCACAGTGCGCACCTTTGATCCACACGTTCGCGACATGGTCGAACAGCGCATGGGCGAGATCGTTGCGGGGCAGGCGGCAAGCTTTGGCGTCACGGCGGTGCTTGACTACGACCGCGGCTATCCCGCGACTGTCAATGACCCGGCCAAAACAGCCTTCGCCGCCGAGGTGGCGCGCGAAGTCGTTGGCGACGCGATGGTAACAGACGAAACCAAACCGATGATGGCTGCCGAAGACTTCTCTTACATGCTCGAGCAACGCCCGGGCACCTATGCCTTTGTCGGCAATGGCGACGGGCCGATGGTGCACCATCCGGCGTATAACTTTAACGACGAAATCGCCCCGATCGGTGCCAGCTTTCTGGCGCGGCTGGTGGAAAAAGCGGCCCCCTTGGGCTGAGATAGAAGAGAGCAAAACATGGCACTGGAAGATTCAAGCAAATTCGTCGATGAGGCATTCACCCGCAAAGATGACCGTGGTGTGAGCTATGAAAACACCTTTGGCGGCGCGCTGTCGTTCTTGCGTCGTCGCTACACAAAAGACCTCGCGGGTGTTGACGTGGCGGTCACAGGCATTCCCTTTGATCAAGCCGTCACAAACCGGCCTGGCACACGGCTCGGGCCAAGGGCAATCCGCGAGGCGAGCGCGTTGCAGAGCCCCGATGCGCCCTACGGCTGGGGGTTTAACCCGCTGGATGATCTCAAGATCATCGACTACGGCGATCTGGCGTTTGATTATGCCAATATTCCGGCCTTTCCCGATGCGCTCACGCGCCACATCCGGACAATTCTGGCCTCCGGTGCTGCCAGCGTGGCTTTGGGCGGCGATCACTACATTTCCTTCCCGATCCTGAAGGCATATGCGGAGAAATACGGGCCGCTTTCGCTCATTCAAGTTGATGCCCATACCGACACCTGGGCCGACGACGACATGAGCCGCGTTGATCACGGCACCATGTTTTACAAAGCGGTAAAATCCGGCATCGTTGACCCGAAAACCTCGGTGCAGATCGGTATTCGAACCCATAACGATGACACGCTCGGTGTGAACATAATCGACGCGCGCGAGGTGCACGAAACCGGCCCTGTTGCCGTGGCTAAGAAAGCGCGCGAGATTGTTGGCAACAAGCCGACTTACCTCAGCTTTGATATCGACGGCCTCGACCCCGGCTTTGCGCCTGGCACGGGAACACCGGTTTGGGGCGGGTTAAGCTCGGGGCAGGCCTCGATCATCCTGCGGGACTTGGCCGGTATCAACATCGTCGGAGGTGACATTGTTGAGGTTTCCCCGCCGTTTGACCCCTCAGGTGCAACGGCTGTCGCAGGGGCGCATGTGGCAATGGAAATTATCTGCTTGCTCGGCTGGCGGAAACTTGGCAAAGGCTGACCCAAAGGTTTCGAGTATTTTACCAAAGGAAAGCCCATGAAGTTGTGCTTGATTATCGGCCTTTTGGTCGTTGCGGTGTTGGCTTTTGGCATATATGTGCGTCTCGCCCCGAGCAGCGCCACACGGTTTCATGTGTTGCGTGACGGGCTTGAAGAGCGCGACTTTGAAGGTGGCGCGATCAGGGTTGCCGAGGGCAGCTTAGCGGCGTTGGATAAGATTGCCCAAGCCGAGCCGCGCACCAAAGTTGTTGCTGGCGGTGTTGACGAGGGGATGATCACTTACATCAGCCGCACGGCGTTCTGGGGCTTTCCGGATTACACCACGGTTAAGCAAGACGGTCAAAATCTGATCATGCACGCGCGCCTGCGCTTCGGGCGTTCAGATTTTGGCGTTAATGCCAAACGACTGGAGCGGTGGATCGACCAGCTCTGAGCTCATGCAGCCATCCGATAGCTTGCGCCACATCGGCACATTCAGCGACATCTGGCATTGCGCCATGAACATCTTGCCATCAACCTGCAAACAAATTTGCTCGCCAAGCTCAACCCGGCTTCCGGCTTTGTCTGTGCAATAGCAGTCGACGGTCTTGCCGTTGAACTCTTGATCAGCCCAAGCCGGGCCCGCCAAATGCAAGCCTGCCAAATTCAAGCCAGCCAGCAGCAGTATGATGGATGGATTCCTAAACATACGCCAAGTATAGCACCAACTCGCAGCTTGACCAAACGCGCGCAATAATCCACATCTCTGCATATGGTTCCCACAGAGCGCCTTGAGCAGATCATCCAACGTTTCCAGTTCCTTGAGGCTTCTATGGCCGAAGGGGGCGATATTGATATTGCGGCCGTGGCCAAAGAATACTCCGATATGCGCCCCGTTGTAGAGCAGATCGAGGCCTACCGCGTGCTGCTGAGTGACATCGCCGAAGCCGAGGCCATGCTCGCTGACCCCGAAATGAAAGAGCTTGCCGAGGAAGAGCTGCCCGAGCTGCGCCGCGCCTTGCCCGAGGCCGAGGCGGCGCTGCAACTGTCTCTGCTGCCCAAAGATGCCGCTGACGGGCGGCCCGCCCTGATCGAAATTCGCCCCGGAACCGGCGGTGACGAGGCGGCGCTTTTTGCCGGAGACTTGCTGCGCATGTATCACCGCTACGCCGAAGCGCGTGGTTTCAAGGTCGAGATGCTTGAAGAAAGCAGCACCGAACTTGGCGGCATCAAGGAAGCTGTCATGCGTGTGTCCGGCCAAGACGTGTTTGCGCGCCTCAAGTTCGAGAGCGGGGTGCACCGCGTGCAGCGGGTGCCCGAAACAGAATCCGGCGGGCGCATTCACACCTCGGCGGCGACTGTAGCCGTGCTGCCGGAAGCCGAAGATGTTGATATTGAAATCCACCCCAACGACATTCGCATCGACACCATGCGCGCCTCTGGCTCGGGTGGGCAGCACGTGAACACCACGGACTCTGCTGTGCGCATCACCCACATCCCGTCAGGCATAGTTGTGACGAGTTCCGAGAAATCACAGCACCGCAACCGCGAGATCGCGATGCAGGTGCTCAAGACCCGCCTGTTTGATGCCGAGCGCCAGAAAGTGCATGACGAGCGCTCCGCCAACCGCGCCGAACAGGTCGGCTCCGGTGATCGTTCCGAGCGCATCCGCACCTACAACTTCCCCCAAGGGCGGATGAGTGACCACCGGATCAACCTCACCCTTTATAAGCTTGACGCGATCATGCAGGGCGACTTGGACGAGATCATCGACGCGCTGATAGCCGATCATCAGTCGCAGTTGCTCGCGGAGATGAACGGGTGACGCAGGCCTCTGCGGAGATCGCCGATGCGGTTGCCGTGATGGCGGCGGCCCAGATCACCTCAGCTCCGAAGGACGCCAGAAACCTGATGGCACAGGCCTTGTCTGTTGAGCCCTCCAGAATGACGCTCCACCTGCGTGACGAGCTAACTGCAGAGCAGCTTGATCAATTCTGGACCAACGTAAGGCGCCGCGCAGAACGCGAGCCGATGTCGCATATCCTTGGCAGCCGCCTGTTTTACGGGCGAAATTTCAAAATCACACCAGATGTGCTTGACCCGCGCGGCGATACTGAAACTCTCATCGAGGCGGCGCTTTCAGAGCCGTTTGAAGAGGTGCTCGATCTTGGCACAGGCTCGGGCTGTATTCTTGTCACCCTTCTGGCGGAGCGGTCTGAAGCCGTTGGGGCAGGAACAGATGTTTCCGAGGCTGCGCTGGTGATTGCAAATGTAAATGCGAAAGAGCACGCTGTGCTTGATAGATGTAGCTTCGAGGTGTCTAACTGGTTTTCTGTCGTGCGCGGAAGTTATGACCTTATCGTCTCTAACCCGCCATATGTTACCGCTGAGGAAATGCTGACACTCGAGCCTGAACTCACCTACGAGCCGCGTATGGCGCTCACGGATGAAGCCGATGGCCTCACGGCCTACCGCAGGATCTGCGCCCAAGCGCCGGGGTTTCTTAAGCCAAACGGGCGGATATTAGTTGAGATCGGCCCGACACAGGGTGCACAAGTCGCGCAAATGATGGCAGATGCAGGGCTCGCGCAGGTTCAGGTTCTACCCGACCTCGATAGCCGTGATCGCGTGGTCAGCGCGCATAAACCCGCCTAAATAGGGGTAAATCGCCCTAAACATAGGCAATTTACCTATTTGGGCCTTGTGAATCATGCGCTGGCATGGTTACTGAAGGGGTAAGCGGTGGATGTCCTTGGTGACGGTCCCGCATACACCCAAGCCAGAAATCTTTGGATTTGTGTCAAATGTGCTCAGCATGTTCGCAAATCAAACAAAGGCCACTTAACAAGCCTAGGCTATGAAAACATGAGATCATCAAAATCGCGTTCGCGGTCGAAGAACAACCGCAACAATAACAATCGCTCGGGCGTAAATGTCGTCAATCGGGTGTTTGACAGCTCGGGGCCAGAAGGCAAAGTGCGCGGCACGCCGCAACAGATCATCGAGAAATACAACCAGCTGGCGCGTGATGCGCAACTCGCAGGTGACCGCGTTGCAACCGAGAACTTCCAGCAGCACGCCGAGCACTACCTGCGCTTGCTGGCCGAGGCCATGCGCGAGCAGGAAGCCAAACGCGAGCAACAAGAAGCCCAGAACCGTGACCGCCAAGCCGAGCGTGACCGCGAGCGCAACGAGCGCATCGAACGTCAGGAACGCGAGTCAAATAGCGGACAGGCTCAGCAACCGACTGATCCAGCCTCGGCCCCTCAGCCCGATGTTGCAGGCGACAGCGGTTTGGTTGCAACGCCGGAAGAAACGGCACCAAAGCCCAAGCGCCCGCGCAAGCCACGCCGCAAGAAAAACGATGGCGAACAGCCGCAGGCGCAACCGGATGCCAGCCCTGAAGCGGGCCCGGAAGCCGCTGAATAAAGACTACACAGTCGTATCTTCACAGTCGTAGCTTCAACAATCGTAGCTTCACAAGGCCCCGCTCAAGCAGCGGGGTTTTTCTTTTGTCGTGTTAGCTGGCGACGTTGCGCGCCAGTGCGCAAAACTGCTCAAGCCCGACCACTTCAGCGCGGTCTGTCGGCTTGATACCCGAGGCGATCAAACGGTCTTCCAAGTCAGGTGCCAAGCCCTTGAGCGCGGCACGCAGCATCTTGCGCCTTTGGTTAAAGGCTTTGGCAACCACCCGTTCAAGCACCTTGGCATCGGCCTCATAGCGCGGCTCTTTCAAGGCAGTGAGATGCACAACAGCGCTGTGCACCTTCGGTGGAGGGGAAAACGCCTCAGGCGGCAAAGTCAGCACAATCTGCGCATCGGCGCGCCACTGCGCCAAAAGCGCCAGACGCCCGTAAGCCTTGCTGCCCGGTTTGGCGACAATACGCTCGGCAACTTCGCGCTGGAACATCAGCGTCAGACTCTCCCAGAACGGCGGCCAGTCTTGCGGCGTCAGCCAACGCACCAGAAGCTCGGTGCCGATGTTGTAGGGCAGGTTCGCGGCCACGCGGATGGGCTGTGTCAGGTGCTGCAATGGGTCAACCTGCAAAGCGTCCCCCTCGATCACTTGCAAGCGCCCCTCGTAAGCGGCGGCAATCTCGTCAAGCGCAGGTATGCAGCGCGGGTCTTTCTCGATGGCCAGAACCTTGCGTGCGCCCTCAGATAGCAACCCGCGTGTCAGACCGCCCGGCCCGGGGCCGATCTCAAGCACGTCAGAGCCAGCCAAATCACCGACTTGCCGCGCGATCTTGGCCGTCAGGTTGAGATCAAGTAGAAAGTTCTGACCAAGCGCTTTTCGGGCTGACAGCTCATGCGCTTTTATCACCTCGCTCAGAGAAGGCAGGTTGTCGATCCGGCTCATGATTTGCCCGCCATAGTCCACGCCAGCTTCAGCGCCTCAATGGTCGAAGAGGGGTTGGCTCTGCCCGTTCCGGCGATGTCAAAAGCCGTGCCGTGGTCTGGCGAACTGCGCACAATTGGCAAGCCAAGCGTCACGTTTACGCCGCGGTCAAAATCTAGTGTCTTAATCGGGATCAGCGCTTGATCATGATACATCGCAATCGCCGCATCATAACGCGCGCGCGCGGCGGCGTGAAACATCGTATCGGCGGGCAGGGGGCCTGCAAGCGCGTATCCTTCGGCACGCATGTCATCAAGTAGCGGCGCAATCCAGTCCAGCTCCTCAGTGCCCATAGCGCCGCCTTCGCCCGCATGCGGGTTCAGCCCAGCTATCGCCAGCACTGGCGCAGCAATGTCAAAACGCCTGCGCAAATCAGCGGCAGTGACTTCGATAACATGGCGCAGCTTGTCACGCGTCAAAACGCTCGGCACATCGGCTAAAGCAATGTGGATCGTCGCGGGCACAACCCGCAACTCGGGCGAGGCCAGCATCATCACGCTTTCCCCACCGCCGCACAGATGTGCCAGAAACTCGGTGTGACCGGGAAAGGCAAAAGCCGCCCCGTCTTTGAGCGCTTTCTTGTTGATGGGCAGGGTGCAGACCGCAGAGGCCTCACCGCTCAACGCCAGCCCGACGGCCTGCTTGATAACCTCGATCACATGTTCGGCGTGGCCCGCGTCAGACACTCCGGCAACACGCGGAGTGCCAAAGTCATGCGCCAACACCGGAAGGGCGCGCGGCATGACATCGCTGGCTTCAGCAAGGGTTTGGACAAGCTCGAAAATGGTGCCCGCAGGCAGGTGCGTAGGGTCGCCAAGATAGCAGAAAGCCAGTTCGCTTTTCAGCGCTGCCCACGCCATAGGTGCAAGCTCGGGGCTAATACCCGCCGGCTCGCCACCGGTGAGCGCAATGGGCCTAGTATTCAACAATCCGCGCCTCTGTGCGCAGTTGATCAAGGTAGCCATCAGCATAGCTGCTCAGGCGACGGTTGCGCAGCCCAAGGCCGATCTCGTCTCGCTCTACGCCTTCGGCAACTTTCGGAGTGCGCCCGCAAAGCATAAGGAACACAAGTGTTTGCCCGTTGGCCCGTGTCAGCGTTGTCGAGATTTCATGCTTGTCCAGCTTCGCCAGTTCCATCGCAATATCCGTGGGAATTTCTGCCGGAGCCTTGGCACCGCGCTCCAGAACTTCCTCAGGCTGGCCCTTGGCAACACCGTATAGGTCATCACATGTGTCAACACGGCTGCGCAGCTTTTTGGCCGTCGCCAAAGCTTCTGGTGAGCGCCCGCCAGCAATGTAATAGGCGGCGTATTCTACGGCTGAATATTCGGGCGCGACAGTCTTGCCTTCTTCGATGGCACGCATCTGGAACAGCGCAATCGCACCGGGAATAGGGATCGGCTCGCTAACCTGACCCGGGGCAAGCCCGAGCACCAGAGGGCGCAGCTGTGCCGGCAGTTGGGTGACTGGCATCCAGTCAAGCTTGCCGCCGCGCCCGCGTGATGGCGACGCCGAGTATTTGCGCGCCGCACTGGCGAAGGCCTGCAAAGACGCCCCTTTTGAAATCTGCTCGGCTCGCGCCTGTGCCTGCGCAGCACGGGGGGGCGGCGCCGGAATGATGATCTCCGACAACAGCACCCGCACATTCGAGCCTCCGGTCGCGTTCAGCGCGGCGTCGATGTCGCCGTCGTTCACTTCAACGCGGCTGCCAAACTTGGCTCGCACCAGGCCCCGCCAAGCAACACCGGCAGACACGAAATCATGGAATGATTGCGCCTCGACGCCTGCGCCCTGAAGGGCCTTTAAAAACTGCTCGGTGGTCATGCCCGCACGGCCCGCAAACTCTTCCATACCGGCTTCGATCTCGCCCCGCGATGGCAGCACTCCGTTGGCCTCGGACGCATCAATCTTGAGGCGTTCCTCGATCAGTTGCTTGCGGGCTTCCGTGGTCGGATCGCCGGGCGAGCGGAACACTTGCAACATACGGGCACGCTGCTGAAGCTCAAATCCGGTGATCACCTTGTCGTTCACTTTGATCGCAGGTTTGAACAGGTTCTGCGCTTGCACCGAGGCGCCACTGAAGCACGCCATCGTTAAGGCCAACAGGCCAAAGCCCAACAACTTGAACGGTGAGAATTTGGTCATCAAAATCAGTCCCTGCATTGACGGGCGTAAGAGGCGTCCCGTGTTCCGGCGTTAAACCCGAGCAAGCCGACAGTCAGGCTCATATCGGTGGATGGCGACAGAATAGTCGAAGAAGTGAAGCGGCGCGAGAGCGAAAGGTCAACCCGCACACATTCATTGCGATATTGTAGGCCGATGCCCGCCTCGGCGGCCTCCTCGGCGGTTACGTCATAGCGCATGTTGGCGGTGCCCGTCCAATGCCGGTTAAAGCGGTAAAGCCCGTCAAGCGACAGCTCGGCCACTGTTGCTGCGCGGTCTTCTGCGGCGTCAGCGCCCAGCCAGACATAGCTCGCCCCAACGCCATAACGTTGTTGCTGGTAGCTGGCCCGCGCTTCGGCTTTGGAGAGGTCAAGATCGGTGTCAAACAGCGCGCGGCCTGTAAAGGACAACCCCTCGCTCGAGCGGATCTGCCCTGCGAGCAACACGTCAGAGTGCCGCCCTGAAAGGCCCGAGGTTTGCGAGAAATCAACCTGCGTTTCTTCGCGCAACACCTGCCCGAAAGTGAGGTTGCTTTCCCAGCCTTTCAGCCCTTGCCGTGTCCAGCTCATGCCGTAGGCCAGCATCGCGCCGCGCTCTTGGCGGTCAGCTTCGGGGAAGTGGCTGAGCGAGAGCAAGTTGCCTTCGTCAAACTCGACACGCGTGCTTTCGTCATTGGCGACATCGGGGTTGTCTCCGCCGACCCAGCCAAACTGCACCACCGGCTCAAGGATATGCCGCGCGCCGGTCTTGCTGCGCTTCTGGAACGGATAGCGCAGGGTCAGTGCGGCCATCGGGGTGACTTCGCTTGTCGATGCTGGCAGGCTCGCGTCCTGTGCGGTTGAAAACTGGTCAGCCCGCACACCGAGCATCGCGCTGGCTTGCAGACCTTGGGCAAAGGTCCACTGCCGCCGCCAGCTGACTTCGGCACTCAGGCGGGTCACATCACGGCCGTCAACAATGCTGTCGTCATCGGCGCTGTCAGTATCGAGGCTGGAATAGCGGTAATGGCTGTGCAGCCCTGCGTTCATCCGCAGCTCGCCGCCAAGCCCGCGTGGGAAAAACCGCCGCTCGTGCTCGAAGTCACCGATCAGCGACGGGATGGTGCTGTTGGCCTCGTTTTCACGCAGGGTGTAGTAGCCCGTCAGCGCAGCGCGGGTGAAGCTGTGACGCTTGGTGCGGGTCAGGGCTATCTCGCTATCAAGCCTGTCTTTGTCGGAATATTTGTAATCCACAAGGTAGGTCTTGTCGCGCACCACTTCCAGGTCAAATGCCAGCTTGAAGTCATTGCCCAAATCAAATGCACCATCGGCAAACAGGTAGGCACGTGTCTCGCCGGGCAACTCGTCATCGCGTGAAATGGCGCCCGAAAAGGCGACATCACCCTTGCTAAAGGCCTGCCGGTAAGCAAACTCGAGCGTGCGGGTTTTGTTGCTCAGGTAGGGTGTCAGCGTCAGGTCTTTGTGGTCGCCCATACGAATGAAGTAAGGCACCCGAATGCCGGTTCCGAGGATCGAACTGGAGCTGAACGACGGGATCAGAAACCCGCTCGCACGCTTGAGTGTCGGATCAGGCAGGCGCAGATAGGGAAAGTAAAACACCGGAATGTCTTTGACCCTGAGTTGCGCGCCTTCAAAATATAGCTGCTTCTCGGCTTGGTCATGCACAACCCGCCGCGCCCGTATCTGCCAGAGCGGCGGCTCATTTGAATTGCATATGCTGCAAGACGTAACGGCGGCTTTATAAAGCTGCGAGTAGCGCCCGTTAACGCGGTTCATCTGGTAGGCCGCCAGTTGCACCTGTTGGTCTAGCACAACGCGCGCGCCCTTAAGCAAGGCATTCTGAAAGCTCGGGTCCATCTCGGCACTGTCAGCGAGCACGGTGGTGTTGTCGCCTTGTTCTATGCGGATCGGGCCTTCAATGCTCAGCTGCTCGGTGCTGCGATCATAAACAATGCGTTCGGCTATGATGCGCGTCTCGCCATATAGGGCCTCAACACGGCCCTCGGCCACAAGGCGGCTCTTGCCATCCAGAAACACGGTGTCGGCAACCAAAACCGCAGGGCCGGGCGCTTCCTGAGCAAGCGCAGGCAGGCCAACAGCACAGATAAATGCCAAAGCATATGTCCAAAGCCGCGCTCTCATCCGTCTTCCTTATGCAAGATAAGCCCCCAAGCCAGCAAGATCGATGCGGCAGGCGGTGCCCATGCCGCCAGCATCACCGGTATCTGCCCGTTCTCCCCAAGCACCTGCGCGAAATTGCGGATGTAGTAAAGCCCGAAGCCAAGCAAAACCGAGGCCAGCACAGCAAAACCCGTGCCGCCGCCGCGCGCCTGTCGCATGGTAAAGGCCGCCCCGACAAGCACCATCGCCAGCAAAAACAGCGGTTGCGCCAGCTCCATCTGCATCCAGACCGAGTGCCTGCGTGTCGAAAACCCTGCTTGGTCGAGCTGGGCTATGAACCTCGGCAACTCCCAGATCGAAATCGCATTCGGCGCACCGAAGCTCTCCAATATGCGCTCTTGGGTGAGGGTAGAGGGGAACTTGAGCTCGGTGCTGCGTTCAACCTTTGCTTCCGGGTTCACACCTGACAGCAAAGGCCAACTCACGGCATCACTCAGCAGCCAAGCACCCGGTTCCAGCCGCGCCTCACGGGCTTCGATCCGTCGCACGGGGCCACTGGCCAGCTCGGACGACGGCGAGTAAACCAGAAAGCTCACATCATACAGCACGGTTGCCTCGGGGTTGGCTGATGCTGCCCTGATAACGGTTTGCCCCTCGGCACCGCCGGTGCCTCCCTGACGCAACCAAAGCCCGTCAGCAGAGATCGACAGCACATCACTGCCGCCGTCCCGCAGGCTCTGACTGAGCTCGTGGTAGCGCTTTGACGTGGCCGCAACGATGGGGTTGAACATCGCCACGACCAACACACCAATGAGAAAGGCCACAACTGCGGGCGCAGCTAAAGCCTTGAGCGCCGAACGCCCCGCCGCGCGCACAACAACAAGCTCCGACGAGCGTGCCAGCCCCAAAAACAGCGCAATCGTTGAAAGGATCATCACCAGGGGCAGTATCTGGTAAAGCCCTTGCGGCACGTTCAAAAGCGTCAGCTGGATCAAGCCGCCAAAGCTCACATCTTGCGCCTGAAAACGGCGGGTCTGGTCAACAAGATCCAGTAGCGATTGCAACACAAAGAACGCGGCCATGAGGCCGAGGAAGGTAAACAGGAACTTGCGCACAAAATAGAGATGCAGCTTCATGACATCGCCGCTTTCCGGCGTCGCCATGCGCTCAGAGAAGGCAGCTGCCCCGCCGAGCGCGCCAGCAAAACCGCCGCAAGAGCCAACCCTAGCAGCGACGGCACATAGGCCATAGGCCACCGCGCAGGGTTGCTTAAAACCTGCTCTGCCATCACGCCTTCAAGCCCCTTGATTAGCACCAGTAGCAACAGCGCTGTCATGATATGACGCCAGATGCCAAACCGCGAAAACCCGCCCGAAAGCAGTGTCGCAAAGCCAAGCAGCACCGCCGCAATCGCGAACAAAGGCTGGGCAAACCGCGTGTGGAACTCTTCAGCGAACACCCCGTTTGTCACGCCGGTTTGCACCTGAATATGCACAGGCGTCCGCTGCATCTCGGGGGTGGTGAAAAACTTGAGCAGGGGTTTCTTTGCCTCGTCTTGCTTAAGGAACCCACTGATATCATAGGAGACATCGGCAAAATGCGTGGTGTTTAGGCGCCCGCTGTCCAGGGTCAGCCGCTGCGTCAGCCCGTTGACCATCACAAGGTTCGGCCCGGTCTCGCCGCGCACCAAATATGCTGCCTCGGCAGTATAAGTCACGCTTTCGTTCGGGTCGGTGCGGTTGGACAGAAAAACATCAACCATGCGCCCGTCAGGTGTGATCTCGCGAATGTAGAAGGTCACACCATCAGTCGGGTGCAAAAACGTGCCTTCCGTCAGCAAGCGGGCCGTTACATTGCTGGCAATCTCGCCTTCGCGCAGGTTCAGTTGTTTGAGCGACGAGGGAACCAGAAAATGCGTGAGCGCCGACAACATCAACGCGACGATGATGCCAAAGTAAAGCACAGGCCTCGCCAGCCGCCAGGGGCTAAAGCCGGTTGACTGCATCACCGTCAGCTCGCTTTCTGTGCTCAAGCGGTTGGTGACATACAGCGTTGCCGCAAAGCCTGCGATCGGCAGCACAACGCGGATAACCGAGGGCAGGGTGAGGGCGGTAAACTCGGCAAAGACCATCGCGGTTTGCCCGTCGCCAATCAAGCGGTCAAAAAGCTTCACGGCTCGGTTGATCCAGTAAATCGCCACCAGAACCAGTGAGAAAAAGCCAAACAGAACCATCAGCTGCGAGAGCATATAGCGGTCGAATCTGGCCACGAACATCCCCCCGGATTTGTGTTCTTTGCTCGACTTTATAGGAATTCCGCCTATGGGGTAAACTCCTATCTGGTCAATATCTTGTGGTCGCGCTACCACTATACCGAACCAAAGGAGAACCTCATGTCAAAACAGGCAGAATATCGCTTTAGCGAGCTTGATCTCGATGCATTCGCAACCTTCACGGGCCGTGTGGCCATTGTGGCTGGCCTTGATGGCGGGCTTGGCAAAGACGGCCGCCGCATCAGTCGCCTCACCAAGGGCGCGCTCAAGCGTCTTGTCGAGAGCGAGCGCTTTGAAAAAGCCGCCGAGGGCGATGTGATCAGCATGGGCTACCCTGCTGGCATGGAGGCCGAGGCTGTTGACGTGGTCAAACTCACCCGCACAGCCAAACCCGACATGGCCCGCAAAGCTGGCGTTGCTCTGGCGAAGGTGAAGGGCAAAGCGGCACTCACTTTGAGCCTTGGCAATATGCCACGCTCAAGCGATATCATCCTCGGGCTTGCGCTGCGCATGTATGAGTTCACCCCGCACAAAACCGCCGACACCACAAACGAAGGCGCTGTCTTGGTGATCTGCCCCAAACCCGCCGAACTTGAAGCCGCCTGCGCAACACCGCTGGCCATCGCCCGTGGCGTTCATTTCAGCCGTGACTTGGTGAACGAACCTGCGAATGTGCTGACAACCACCGAGTTCGCCAACCGTTTGGAAGCGCTCTCTTCAGTCGGGCTTAAAGTCAAAGTGCTGGAAGAAGACGAACTCGCCAAACTCGGCATGCACAGCCTTCTCAGCGTCGGATTCGGTTCTGCTTCTCCTTCAAAAGTTGTGGTGATGGAGTGGCTTGGCGGTGAAAAGGGTGCGGCACCTGTGGCGCTTGTCGGCAAAGGCGTGGTGTTTGACACGGGCGGTATCAGCCTTAAACCAGCCGCCGGCATGGAAGACATGACAATGGACATGGGCGGCGCGGGCACGGTTGCCGGCACCATGCAGTCACTCGCCGAACGCAAAGCCAAAGCCAACGTCATCGGCATCGTCGGTCTTGTCGAGAATATGCCAAGCGAGCGCGCCACACGCCCCGGGGATGTGGTCAAATCCATGAAGGGTGACACCATCGAGGTGATCAACACCGACGCTGAAGGCCGCCTCGTTCTTTGCGACATCATGTGGTATATTCAAGAGACATACAAACCTGCCGCGATGGTTGATCTGGCGACACTCACAGGCGCAGTTGTGATCGCTCTGGGCCACGAAAACACCGGTGTGTTCGCCAATGACGACGGCTTCTGCAACAGCTTCCTGAAAGCCGCAGCAGCCGAGGGGGAGGGCGCTTGGCGTCTGCCGCTCGGCAAGGGCTATGACGAGCAGCTCAAAAGCCGCATCGCGGATGTGAAAAACGTTGGCGGACGGCCCGCAGGTTCATGCACTGCCGCGGCGTTTTTGCACCGTTTCGTGCAAGAGGGCACGCCCTGGATCCACCTTGATATCGCCGGCACAGCGAGCCTGAAGGCAGAGTCGCCTTATGCGCCCGTCGGAGCAACAGGCTGGGGCGTCATGGCGCTCAACCGGATGATCGCCGACAACTACGAGACCGTTGAAGCAGAGGCCTAGGCACATGGGTAAGGCGATGTTCTACCACCTCACGCAGCGTCCGCTGGAGGCTGCCTTGCCGCAGCTTCTTACGGCCTCGCTTGGCCGTGGTTGGAACGTCGCTGTCCGTGGCCCTGACCCCGCGCGCCTGAGCTGGCTCGACGAGCGGCTCTGGCAAGGCGCCCCCGACAGCTTTCTGCCCCACGGAATTGCAGGCGGGCCGCACGACACAGAGCAGCCCGTGCTCCTGACAACAGGCGAGGCGAGCAACCAGGCCACGGTTCTTATGACCATCGACGGTGCCGAGGTTTCTGCCGATGAAGTCAATGCCTATGAGCGCACCTGTGTTCTTTTCAACGGCTTTGAAGAGCACGCTGTCGCCCAGGCCCGCACCCAGTGGAAAGCCCTCACAAGCGCGGGCTGCGCGGCTGAATACTGGTCAGAAGAAAGCGGCCGCTGGGAAATGAAGGCCGAGAGCGCGGCAAGCTAAGCCAGCAACGCCGCAAGCCCCTCCGGCGCGGCATCAGAGGCCTCAAGCACCAAAGCGCGGCCCTGATCAACCTCCTGCTCAAAGGGCGCAACCAATGTGCCCGCCTCAAGGGCCGCAGCAACCAAGACACGATGCCCAAGCAAGACGCCATAGCCTGCAACAGCATCGGCAAGGGCCATTGCATAAAGCGAATACCCTGCGCTTTGTTGGTTTTGGTGCGTCTCAAAACCCACGGCTTGCGCCCAAACGTCCCAGTCCTCTTGCCAGCTTTCGTCCTGTAGCAGCACCTCGTTGCGCAAGTCTTCGGGGGCTTGGAGCCGCGCGGCCACTTCGGGCGCACAAACCGGCAGCAAAGCGTCGTCCGCGACAACAACCTCACCGGCCTGTCCACTTGGTTCGCGCAGAAACAAGCTGCATTCAAACGCCGTGCGGGTTAGGTCGGGCGGTGTTTCAAGCGCATAAACCGACAGGCTGATCTCTCCCAATGCCGATCTAAGAGCAGGCAGACGCGGCTGCAACCACAGCTGCGCAATGCTGGGCAAAGTGGCGAAGTTGAGCACCCGCTTGGGGTTGAACCGCTTAAGCATGTTGCCCGCTTCAGCCAAGGCGTCAAACCCGCGGGTGAGCGGCACTGAAAGCGCGCGGCCTTCCACCGTCAGAACAACGCCCTGCGCGCGGCGCTCAAACAGGCGGGCATTCGCCCAGCTCTCTAGCGTCTTGATCTGTTGGGAAACTGCGCCAGCAGTGACCGAGAGTTCACTCGCAGCTGCGGTGAAACTGCCCAACCGCGCTGCCGCCTCAAAAGCGCGCAAGGCGTTAAGCGGCGGCCCCTTAGGGCGGGGTGGCGATACGCTCATTTTTTCTACCCTTAGATTTTCTAAAGCTAACTTAGCACCCTTCTGGTTTGCGGCAAGCGCAAGTCTGGGCCAATCTTTGGTCAACACAGCAAAGGACAGAGCAATGACACTAGCCAAACGAGACTGGGTGCCCGCAAACAGCGAGGCCCTCGTGCAACGGATATCAAACCAGACGGCCACGCAGACGGCAAGCGGGCTGCTTTCGCGCTTGGAGCAACTTGCCGAGGACAACAAACGTATCCACGAGCTTGAGTGCTTTAACCTCAACCCCGCGACCAACGTGATGAACCCGCGCGCAGAAGCGTTGCTGAGTTCGGGCATCGGCTCGCGCCCCTCGCTTGGCTATCCGGGTGACAAATACGAAATGGGGCTGGAGGCGATCGAGGAGATCGAAGTCATCGCAGCGGCACTCGCGGCAGAAGTGTTCGATGCCAGGTTTGCCGAAGTGCGCGTGCCCTCTGGCGCGATCGCCAACCTTTATGCCTTCATGGCGACTTGCAAACCGGGCGATACCATTATCGCGCCACCCGCGAGCATCGGCGGCCATGTCACCCACCACGCCGCAGGGTGTGCGGGGCTTTACGGATTGCGTTCCCTGCCGGCTCCGGTGCTGGCCGACGGCTACACCGTCGATGTCGCTGCGCTGCGCGTGCTGGCAAAGGCCGAAAAGCCCAAACTGATCACCCTTGGCGGCTCGCTCAATCTGGTTGAACACCCCGTAGCTGAAGTGCGCGAGATTGCCGATGACGTCGGCGCGAAACTGCTGTTTGACGCGGCCCACCAATGTGGGATCATCGCTGGCAAAGCTTGGCGAAACCCGTTGAGCGAAGGTGCCCATTTGATGACAATGAGCACTTACAAAAGCCTCGGCGGGCCTGCAGGCGGGCTGATAGTCAGCAATGACGCCGAGATGGCCGAGCGGCTGGATGCCATCGCCTTTCCTGGCATGACAGCTAATTTTGATGCGGCCAAGACGGCGGCACTTGCAGTGACCATGCTCGATTGGCGCGACTTCGGGCAGGCCTATGCGGCGCAGATGATCGCCTTGAGTCAGCGGCTGGCAGAGGAACTGGCGGAGCTTGGGCTGAAGGTGTTTACGAGCGGCGGCAGTGCCACGCAGTCACACCAGTTCGCGCTTGAAGCCGCACCCTTTGGCGGTGGGCAGGCGGCGTCAAAGACCCTGCGCAAGGCCGGTTTTCTGGCCTGCGGCATCGGCCTGCCGATTGACGAGGTTGCCGGGGACATGAACGGGCTGCGCCTTGGCACGCCCGAGCTGGCGCGTTGGGGGATGACTGTCGAGGATATGCCGCGAATGGCGGGGTTGATTGCCCGCGGGCTGAGGGGCAATGATGCTGACGCATTGGCCGCGGAAGTGTCGGCGTGGCGTGGAACGTTTGAGAAGATTCACTTTGTGCATGGGTAGTTTCCCGCGCTGCGCGCGCGACTCAGGCGGGGGCGTTGCCCCCGCACCCCCAGGATATTTGCACCAAGAAAAAGTAGGGCAGGTTTGTTAACCAAATGATCGGTGTGAAACTGTCTGCACGCATTATGCACTGTGGTATGCACTGCAGTATGCACGCGAGTCACAGGGCGGTTTCTGGTGTTAACCTTGTTGAACGCAGCCTTAACGGTTTAGATACCAAGCCTGTCGCGCATGGCATACCATGTCATTGCGAGGGTTAGGAGCGGCGTGCGAAACGCGGGCCCACCGGGGAACGGGCTTGTTGGGATCTTGGCCATGATGTCAAAGCTCTCGGCTTGGCCTGCGACGGCATCGGCCATCAGTTTTCCAGCGTGGGTTGCGGTTCCGACGCCATGGCCGGAGTAGCCTGAAGCTGACAGTATGTTTGGGCCAAACCGTGCTAGATAGGGCAGGCGGTTGATCGTTATGGCAAGAGTTCCACCCCATGTGTGGGTGAACTTAACATCTTGAAGATGTGGGAAAATTTCGGCCATAGGTTTGCGCACGGTCTTGTCGATGTCGGGGAATTTGTAGCCGTAGCTTTCACCGCCGCCAAAGAGAAGACGCTTGTCGGCGGAGAGGCGAAAATAGTTCACCACGAATTTGCTATCGGCCACCGCGACATCTTTGGAAAGCACCTTTGCGGCATCGTCGCCCAAGGGCTCGGTTGCGGCGATGAAATTGTTGATCGGCATCACGCGGCCCGCGACGCGCCGGTTGAGGCCGCCCAAGTATCCGTTGCAAGCGAGAATCAGATGCCTGGCGCGAATGCGGCCCGTATCGCAACGGATTGTTAAGGTGTCACCCTCTACAATATTGTGCACATGGGTGTTTTCATAAAACGTGACGCCAGCGGCTTCACAGGCTTTTGCGAGCCCGAGTGCGTAGTTGAGCGGGTGCAAATGGGCGGCGCCCATGTCAAGGGATCCGCCTTTGTAGCGTGGAGAAGGGCAGATTGTGTGTAGTTCATTGGCGTCGAGAGGCTTGATTTGATCATAGTTATAGCGGGTTTGGAGGTGTTCGACATAGGCGTGCTCATGCTGCATCTCGCGCGCGCTAAAACAGGCATGGGCGATGCCAGGCTTTAAGGCGCAGTCAATTTTATGTTTTGAAATCAGATCTTTAACGAGAGTTTTTGCCTCTTCGGCAAGGTGCCAAAGCTTCATGGCATCAGCGTCGCCAACGAGCTTTTCGAGCGTGTCCTGCTCGGCACGCTGGCCTGATCCGAGCTGACCGCCGTTGCGGCCGGAGGCACCAAAACCCGCGCGGTGAGCCTCAACCAAGGCGACTTTGTAACCGCGTTCTGCGAGGTGCAATGCAGCCGAGAGGCCGGTGTATCCTCCGCCGACAACGCAAACATCGGCTTCTGCATCACCGCGCAATTGCGCATGCGGTTCACGCGGGTGAGCCGTTGCTGCATACCAGCTGTCAGGGAAGGCCCCCTGTGTGTCGTTGCTGTAAAGAAGGTTCATACGTTCAGCAGCAAATGCTCGCGTTCCCAAGGGGAGATCACGCCCAAAAACTCTTCATACTCAGCACGTTTGACGATCGAATAGACTCGCGCAAACTCTGGGCCGAGCATGTCGTGAAGCGCTTTGCTTTCGTCAAACAGATCAAGCGCAGCGCCCATTTCACGGGGGATATCCTCGTCACCGGCATAGGCGTCGCCTTTGAATTGCTTGTCGGGGCGCTCTTCCTGTTGAATGCCGATCAGCCCGCAGGCCAATGACGCCGCGATCCCGAGGTAGGGGTTGCAATCCATGCCAGCGAGCCGGTTCTCAACGCGGCGCGCTTCGGGGCCAGAAAGCGGGACGCGAATGCCGGTTGTGCGGTTGTCACGCCCCCACTCAAGGTTGATAGGGGCGGCGTGATCGCGCACATATCGCCGGTAGGAATTGACGTAAGGAGCCATCACCGCGATGGCTGCTGGCATATGGTTTTGCAGGCCGGCAATAAATTGAAAAAACGCATCGGTTTCGCCGCCTTGGGGGCCGGAAAAGATGTTCTGGCCAGTTTCGATATCAAGCACCGAGTGGTGAATATGCATCGCCGAGCCAGGCTCGTCGGCAATTGGCTTGGCCATGAATGTGGCGTAACAATCATGCCTTAATGCAGCCTCACGGATCAGCCGCTTAAAGTAGAAAACCTCGTCAGCAAGCTTGACCGGATCACCATGCACAAGGTTGATCTCGAGCTGCCCTGCGCCACCTTCTTGGGTAATTCCGTCGATTTCGAAACCCTGCGCTTCGGCAAAGTCGTAGATGTCGTCAATGACGGGGCCAAACTCGTCAACGGCCGTCATGGAATAGGCTTGCCGTGCGGCGGCAGGCCGCCCTGACCGGCCCATCATTGGCTCGATCTTCTTGGCAGGATCAAGGTTTCGTGCCACCAGAAAGAACTCCATTTCTGGTGCGACAACAGGCTTAAGCCCTTGCTTCCGGTAAAGCTCGACAACCCGTTTGAGCACGTTGCGCGGGGCAAATTCGATCGGGTCTCCCATACGGTCATAGGCGTCGTGGATGACTTGCAATGTCCAGTCACCTGTCCAGGGCGCAGCTGTGGCTGTGCTCATATCGGGCCTCAAAATCATGTCTCGCTCAATGAACCCGCCATCTCCTGCGGCTTCACCCCAACCACCTGTTATTGTTTGGTAAAATATTGAATCAGGCAGGTGGAAATACTCTTGGCGGCTAAATTTTTTAGCCGGAACAGCTTTACCGCGGGCGATGCCGGGCAAGTCGGAAACGATGCATTCGACCTCGTCAAGCCGGCGGCCTTCCAGATAGGCCGCTGCACTTTCGGGCAGTTTTTTCATCCAGGTGTCAGTCATGATCGGTCTCCGCGGTTTGCTTTTTCCAAGTGAGCGATCATCAATTCGCCAAACTTGTCGCTTTGGGTTGGTGATCCAAGGTTCTCACGGGCAGATTTGACCAGAGCGTCAGGGACGGTGCCGCTGCGATACTTGATCAGCCCGTCGATCACATCAGCGGTAAACTCGGGGTGAGGCTGGATCGTTAGAATTGTGCCGTCGATCAGCAACGCTGCATTGGCGCAAAACGCGTTCGATCCGATCACTTCCGCGCCCTCTGGCAGATCGACAACCTGGTCTTGATGCCAAGCGTTCAACGACATGTTGGCACCGTTAATCGTGTAGTCATGCCGTCCAATGGCCCACCCGCCACTGAACTTTTCTACTTTTCCTCCAAGGGCTTGAGCAATGATCTGGTGACCAAAACAAACGCCGATCATCGGCAAACCAAGAGCTTTGATATCACGGATCAGAGCTTCGAGCGGTGGGATCCAAGGATGATCTTCGTAGGCGCCGTGCTTGGAGCCTGTTATGAGCCAGGCGTCTGCGTCCTGAGGCCCGCTAGGGAAGATGCCTTCTACGACGTTGAAAGTAATGAACTCGTATCCGCGCGCGCCCAAAAGGCTGCGAAACATATCATCATAGTCGCCTTGCTCGTCACGGATTTCGTCAGGGGCATGGCCAGTTTGTAGTATGCCAATTTTCATCAGGGTCACCTATTTGATCAAATTTACGCTAACGCGCCTTTTCCACTCTGGCAAGTAGAGGTTTAAGCCGTTTCAAGATAGGTTTTCCAGACATCTTCAGGCTCGATTTGGGCAAGTAAGCGCATTTCTTGTCGCTTTGTCATAACGAGGTTCTCGATCAGAAGCGGATGGAAGATACGCTTGATAGCGGCATCGTTCTCAAACTGGTGGATGGCATCGGCCCAGCTTGTCGCTAGTTGCGGATGATCTTCCTCATAGGCGTTTCCAGCGATCGGCGCGGGGGCCAAAGCTTCTCGTTCGATGCCATCAATGGCCGCACCCAAGACAGCCGCGAGGTGCAGATACGGGTTGATGTCACCTCCAGCGAGGCGGTGTTCAATGCGGCGCGCTTGCGGCGGTCCGGCAGGGATGCGCAGGGCTGCGGTGCGGTTTTCATAGCCCCAGCAGATTGCCGTTGGTGCATGAGCACCGGGCACCATGCGGTCGTAGCTTGGGCCATGTGGTGCGAAGATCAGAGTCGAGGCTGCCATCGCTTCGAGGCATCCTGCGACGGCATTCAACAGCGTGGCATTGCCCAACTCGCTGCCATCATCAAAGATGTTGTTTCCCTCAGCATCAACGACTGAAAAGTGCACATGAAGACCTGTGCCTGCATCGTCTGCAAAGGGTTTTGCCATGAATGTTGCCGCCATATCATTCTGGCGTGCGAGGCCTTTTACCAAGGCCTTGAAGAGCCATGCATTGTCAGCGGCCTCAAGCGCATCACGGTGATCAATGTCGATCTCGAATTGCCCGATTCCCGCTTCGGCAATAGCTGACTGAGCCGGTATGCCCATTTCATCGCAAGCCTGATAGAGTTGATCAAAGAAGCTTTCGAATGCGTCGAGTTCAGCGAGCGACAATACCTCAGTGTTTTCAAGTGGACGGCCGGTCTGCGGGTGACTTACAGGGCCAAGTCCCTTCTGGTCATCCACCAGATAGAACTCCATCTCGGTGGCGGCACGCACTTGCCATCCGCGTGCGGCATAGCGCTCAAGAACCCGCTCAAGGGCGCGGCGCGGATCACCTTCAAAAGGGCTTTCGTCTTCATTGAGCATGGTTGCGGGCACCAAGGCGGCATCAGACGACAGCCAAGGCATCGGCAACGCCCCACGGCCCGTCGGCATGAGAAACCCATCTGCGTCGCCGCTCTCAAAAACCAGCGGGCTGTCTTCAATGTCAGCCCCCCAAATGTCAACATTGAGCGCTGAAACGGGCATGCGTACCGCTCCCTTTTCGACTTTGTTCGCAAACTCGGTTGGCAAGCGTTTTCCGCGCATTTGCCCGTTGAGATCGCAGGCTGCTATTCGAAGAGACGTGTAGTCGAAGGTCATGTGACACCGGAATTTGATCAAATTTTGTGGCAACTTGCCAGATGCCATTGCCTCTGCCAAGGGGTTTGATTGGATCAAGGGCGAAAACTGCCTATTGTGAGGCGGCCTGTTGTCGGGCAAGCGCGCTGTCGCGGTCGGAAACGCCCAGCAAATTGGCAACCATGCGCATCAAAACATCTTCATGTGTGTCGCGGGTGTTGTCGGCAAGCACGACCGACCACATGGTTTGAAGCACGGCCTGGCGTTCGTCATATGGCACGGCTTCCTTGATCACGCGCGTGAAGCGGACGGTGTCGGGGGCCTCGGCCTCAAGCAATTCAGCTTCTGCTCGCAAGGCCATTGCGGCACTCTTATCAAGGCCGTATCGGGCTTGGCTTATTGCGTCGATACGGAGTTTTTCAACTTCAGCATAGTCATGGTCAGCGCGTGCAATCCGCACCAATACTGCGATCATGGCAAGGCGGGCATCCTCGTCACGAGGGCTGTCTTCGGTTGTTCCCAGAAGTCTGTCAAACAGGCCTTTGATCATTTGTTTGCTTTCTTCGTGAGGCCTTTGAGCAACTTTTTGTCTAGCCCGAGTGCATTGCAGGCGGCGTCGATAACGCTTTGTTCCTCGGGTTTTTCAACGCCATCTGCCAGCATGACATCGTGCATTGCTTGCAGGGTCTTTATGCGCTCGGGCTCGGGGACATTGTCGTGGATCAACTGTGCAAAACGGTCGGTATCGGGAGCTGCGGCTTCAAGTTTCTCACTGGTTGCGCGCATCTTTGCGGCCTCAACAGGATTGAGCGAAAACACCTCAGCCAGCAGCAAGTCGATCCGTGATATCTCTTCAACTCTGTAAGTATGATCGGACTTCGCAACGCGCACCAAAAGAGCTGCCAAAGCAAGTTGCGCATCGGGCTCGGGGAGGGGCTCTGAAGACGGTTTGTGAAACAACTGGGTGAAACGCTCAATCAGATCCATACTAACCCTCATATCCTTCAATAATCACCATATCTCCTTGTGAAATAGGGTCGCGAATGCTTTTTGCGGCTTGGTATCCCTCCGAACGATAGCAGGCATAGGCTGCTTCAATGGTCGGAAATTCGATGACCACCGTGCGCATTTTGACGGCCCCTTCCTGCACTTCTTGGGCCCCGCCACGCACGATGAACCTTGCGCCGAATTCCGCGAAGGGAGCTGCATTGGCGGCGACATATTTCTGGTAAACTTGTGGGTCTTTCACGTCAACATGCGCGACCCAGTAACCCTTTGGCATTTGTCTCTCCCTCAATATCTGCCTTAAGCTCGGCTTAAACTGCGGCGGCGTCAAGCGAACGCATGGTGAAAACCACGCGAAGGCCATGTTTTCTCCCAAATAATGTCGCAGGTGTGGGCTACAAAACGACAAACTGGCTGCCAACTATAAAGAGACATTATGACTGCTCAACAAGATCGTCTGAAGCTACTCTATAGTCACAATTCAAAGCTCGCACGGATAAAACGCGCGACGCCTTTGGCGCTTGAAAAGTTGCTATTTGAGGCCGACTGGCAGCAAGTGCCGTTGCCGGTTCTGGAGTGGGCCACCTCGCGCAAGGGCGTGCGTTTGACGGCTGCTTTGCAGAGCTTCATCAACGCGGACCCGATGCGCTTTAACTACTTGCACAAAAATGAAGTTCCGCAGGAGTTTCGGGCGATGTGCCGTCTCCTTGATGCTCTGTGCCTCAGGATCAACTCGGGCTTTTTTGACAGCGAACACCCCCTCAAACTGGCTGATAGACCAGTCGGGTTTGACAACTGGTTGTCCTGTCAACAGCTTGACAAAGCAGCGGGGAAAGTGGGGCGTTGGGTGATCCGGGAACGCGTTTTGACTGTGCCGGCGTCACGACCTCCTGTGCTTCCCTTTGCAGAGCTGACAAGCCCCGTGCCGAACCGGATGAAGATCTGCGCAGATTGGCGTCAGGAGCTTCGCAAAGTGGCAAAACAGCGGTTTCAGACCCTAGCTGGCGGGGACTTAAACCAAGCGTGAAGTCTCAACCGCGGCGCGCACAAAGTCAGCGAACAACGGGTGCGGCGCGAAGGGCTTTGATTTGAGCTCGGGATGAAATTGCACACCGATAAACCAAGGGTGATCTTTCCACTCAACGATCTCGGGCAGGCTGCCATCTGGGGACATTCCGGAGAAGTGCAGACCGTGTTTTTCAAGCTGATCGCGATACTTCACATCGACTTCGTAGCGATGACGGTGACGCTCCTCAATCGCAGTGCCGCCGTAAATTTCGGCCACTTTCGAGCCCTCTGAAAGCGTTGCGTCATAGGCCCCGAGACGCATTGTTCCGCCCTTGTCGTCATTGGCTTTTCGGGTGACTTTGTAGTTGCCTTGCACCCATTCTTTCAGGTGGTAAACCACTGGTTCAAAACGTTTTTTTCCAGCTTCGTGGTCAAACTCTTCTGATCCGGCATCTTTGATGTTGGCCACATTTCGGGCGGCCTCGATCACTGCCATTTGCATGCCCAAGCAGATGCCAAGGTAGGGCACTTTGCGCTCGCGAGCGAATTGCGCAGCTTTGATCTTGCCTTCGGTTCCGCGCTCGCCAAAGCCACCGGGAACCAGGATCGCGTGATACCCTTCGAGGTGTGGTGCGGCATCGCCTTTGTCGAATACTTCAGCGTCAACCCACTCAACATTTACTTTAACGCGGTTGGCCATGCCGCCATGCATCAGTGCTTCCTTGATCGACTTATAGGCGTCTTCAAGCTGCGTATACTTGCCAACAATCGCCACGTTCACTTCCCCGTCGGTGTTGGTGATCCGGTCTTTAACGTCTTCCCAAACTTTCAGTTCGGGTTTGGGCGCGGGGCTGATTTGAAAGGCATCCAAAACCGCCTGATCAAGACCGACATAGTGATAGGCGAGGGGCGCTTCATAGATCGACTTGAGATCATAAGCCGGAATGACAGCCTCGGGGCGCACGTTGCAGAAAAGGGCAATCTTGGCGCGCTCTTTTTCCGGGATAATCTGCTCCGAGCGACAGACCAAAACATCTGGCTGCAAACCGATCGAGCGAAGTTCCTTTACCGAGTGTTGGGTTGGTTTTGTTTTCAATTCGCCCGAAGCAGCAAGGTAAGGCAAAAGTGTTAAGTGCATGAAAATGCACTGTCCGCGGGGTCGATCTTGGGAAAATTGACGAATCGCTTCAAAAAACGGCAGGCCTTCGATATCGCCCACGGTGCCGCCAATTTCGCAGAGCATGAAGTCGACTTCATCATCGCCAACATCAAGGAACTCCTTGATTTCATTGGTAACGTGCGGAATGACCTGAATGGTTTTGCCCAAGTAGTCGCCGCGACGCTCCTTTTCGAGCACGGTTGAGTAGACACGGCCCGAGGAAACGCTGTCGGTGTTGCGCGCGGCGACGCCGGTGAAGCGCTCGTAGTGGCCCAGATCAAGGTCGGTTTCGGCGCCGTCATCGGTGACAAAAACCTCGCCGTGCTCGAACGGTGACATGGTGCCCGGATCGACGTTCAGATAGGGGTCAAGTTTGCGCAAACGCACGGAAAAACCACGGGCTTGCAGAAGCGCTCCGAGAGCCGCCGACGCGAGGCCTTTGCCAAGAGATGAGACAACACCACCGGTGATAAAGATGTAACGTGCCATGGTGTGAACCCCCGTGATTTACGCGCGCAGAAACGCTCAAAAATGCCATGAGCGGAGCGAAAAACTGCGCATCATCACGGGATTTGAGCAATAGTAGATTCGTCTTGGTTTGGCAATGGAAACGCAACATAATGTTGTGAATTCGTTCTCAGTGCCAAGCTGTAGTGGTCAAATAGGGCCTAGTCGGCTGTCGGAACCAGCGGTGCATCTTCGCCCTGGCTTGGGGGAAGGAGCGCATCAGCAGGAGTGTCAGCTAACGCAGGTTCGGGAACTGAAACGTCGCTCAGGCGGTCGATCACCGAGCCGCCAGCTGATTTCTGAGCCGCCAGAATTGTCAGTGAAATCGAGGTGCAGATAAAGGCGATCGCGAGGATCCATGTGACCTTGCCAAGTGCGGTTGCTGCGGCACGGCCCGTTGCTGCGCCGCCACCGCCGCCCATGCCCAGCCCACCGCCTTCGGAACGCTGCATAAGCACCACGCCAATAAGCGCGAGAGCGAGAAGTAGGTGGACGATGAGAACGACGTTTTCCATGCGGTATTCAAGCCTTCAATCTGGTTGGCTGGTATGTAGGCGAAAGGCTTTGCCCCTGCAACCCGTGTTGTTAAGATTAAGCTGGCGTGCGCTGCGTTGACGTTAACCTTTTGAGCAAAAATCCCGCTGTGACTCGCGTGCATACCGCAGTGCATAAACATATGCATAATGCGTGCAGACAGGTTTGGGCGCAAAAGCCGCGTTAACGATTGACGGGTGGATCTGTGTTTAGTCGTCAATATCGTCCATATCAGCCTGCCCTGAGAGGCTTCGGCGCACATGCGACCAACTGAGGCCAACGCCGAGCACCAAAGAGAGGGCGATGATGCCGAGCCAAGTGTTTGTCTGCGCGTTGTCAAGCGACAACCAGCCATAATCAAGTAGCACCCAGAGCAACGCAGCGACGAGGGCGAGGACAAGCAACATGCCGAACAAGCCGATCGAGCGCAGGGTGGCGCGCAGGTAGATGATGTAGCCGATCAGCAGCAAGAGGCCAAACAGAACAGAGAGCGCCATTTGCTCGCTCCAGTTTGCTTGCACCCATTTGGCGTAGTTCCACTCAGTCGGATTGAAAGTTGCGGTGAGAAGACCAAGCGCGGCCAGCCAGCGTAAAATGAACCCCATGATGCACTCCTTGTTCACACGGTTTTGCCCGTCGCTGGCGGCTTTGTCTAGGGGCGGGTGATGAGCGCAAGCGCCCCTGACAGCGCCAGGGCAAAGTCTAGCCCCGAGGCGACGGTGCGGGTGATGTTCCAGACCTGCCAGGTTGGCGAGTAGTCACCCCAGATTGCTTGTGCTGCGGCGAGCGCGCAATCTTGCTTAACAGAGCGGCAGCGGCAGAGCCTTCGGGCGAACTTGGGCAAGTGCTCTCGGAAGGGGGGCGTGAAACGGTGCAGCCGCTGTTTGCAGAAATCATGCAGCCATTGGCGCAAGAGCACGGGCAGAATGCAGCGCAGCTGACAGGGTGGTTTCTCGGCTTGCGGGTCGGTGATATGCAAATCAAACGGGTGATTGAGGTAATGCCCGAGCTGACCGAAACCGAGCTTAACGCGCGTGTTCAAGGCGCATTGCAGGCGTTTGGCAAGCTGCTGAAGGACGAAAGCTAAAGACCTGCGCGCATCATCTCGCGGATCTTCACGGCTTTCTCGAAGTGATCGAGCTTATGGGTCTTGATCCACCATTCGGCCACGTCCATGAGCGCCTCGGGATCGGTGTTCTTGTTGGCGAAGAAGGCATAGAACGACAGGCCGACGGCTTCACCTTTCTGGGCGATCTTGGCGTTGCAAACGCTGATGGCGTGGTCTCTGAGGCTTTGTCGCATCCGGGGGTGTTAGCTTCTTTATGGGCGCGCCGCACCTGAATAATGCGCCCTCTGATGCGCCCTGCGGCAGTTTAGCGGTTTCGCCCGTGGGCGCAGCGCGATATACGAGCACGGGTTTGACTCGTAAAACCCTGAAACTTGAGAGGCTAATATGGCGAACGTAGTGGTTGTCGGCGCACAATGGGGCGACGAAGGCAAAGGCAAGATTGTTGACTGGCTGTCTGAGCGTGCTGATGTGATCGCGCGCTTTCAGGGCGGGCATAATGCGGGCCACACGCTTGTTATTGATGGCAAGGTTTACAAGCTACATGCGCTGCCGAGCGGCGTTGTGCGCGGCGGCAAGCTGTCGGTGATCGGCAACGGTGTTGTGCTTGATCCTTGGCATTTGCTGGGCGAAATCGAAACCATCGAGGCGCAAGGCGTTGCTATCAACCCCGAGAACCTGATGATCGCGGAAAACACGCCGCTTATCTTGCCGATCCACGGCGAGCTTGACCGCGTGCGCGAGGAAGCCGCGAGCAAAGGCACCAAGATCGGCACCACGGGCCGCGGCATTGGGCCGGCTTATGAAGACAAGGTCGGGCGGCGCTCGATACGTGTTGCCGACTTGGCCGATGAGGCCACGCTTGAAGCGCGTGTTGATCGTGCATTGCAGCACCATAACCCGCTGCGCCGCGGCCTCGGCTTTGACGAGATTGACCGTGATGCGCTGATTGCGCAGCTTAAAGAAATCGCGCCGAAGATTTTGCCATTTGCCGCACCGGTTTGGAAAGTGCTGGCCGAGAAGCGTAAGGCGGGCAAGCGCATTTTGTTTGAAGGTGCACAGGGCGCGCTGCTGGATATCGACTTTGGCACATATCCGTTTGTGACAAGCTCAAACGTGATCGCAGGCCAAGCGGCGACGGGTGTCGGCCTTGGGCCAACGGCGATTGATTATGTGCTGGGCATTGTGAAGGCTTATACGACACGCGTGGGCGAGGGGCCTTTCCCGACCGAACTTGATGATGCTGACGGGCAAATGCTTGGCGAGCGCGGGCACGAGTTTGGCACCACCACGGGCCGCAAACGCCGTTGCGGCTGGTTTGATGCAGCCCTTTTGCGCCAGACCTGCGCAACTTCGGGCATCACCGGCATTTGCCTCACCAAGCTTGATGTTTTGGACGGGTTTGAGACACTAAAAATCTGCGTGGGCTACGACTTGGACGGGAAGCGGCTTGATTACTTGCCGACAGCGGCGGATGCGCAGGCGCGTTGCACGCCGATCTATGAAGAGATGGACGGCTGGTCAGAAAGCACAGAAGGCGCGCGCTCATGGGCGCAGCTTCCGGCTCAGGCGATTAAGTATGTACGTCGCGTAGAAGAGCTTATCGAATGCCCTGTGGCGCTGGTTTCTACCAGCCCCGAGCGTGAAGATACCATCCTTGTCACTGACCCGTTTGCGGATTGATCATTGATGTTTGACAAGCTTTCATATGGTGCGCGGCGTTGGCTTGTGGTGCTGCTTCTTGTGGTCGGTATGCCGCTTTACATCATTCTCTGTGTGGGGCTCGTTGGCTTGATGGTCACTTACATTGGCCGCCCGCCGATCTTGATCGAATTTGCGCTTTATGTGGTGCTCGGGGTTGTCTGGGTGTTTCCGTTCAAGGGGCTGTTCAAGGGGATTGGCAAACCCGATCCCAACGCGGAGCCGATTGTCTGGGACGACGAGCGCTAGAGCAGTCTATTCGCAAGCAGAAGATTGCGCTGCCTTACGGCATCGCGGTGGGGCGGGGGCTGGCTGAAAGCCAGCCCCCGCCCTCGGGCGACGTGCGAAGCACGGCGCAAAACCTGAACAGCTGGTTCGTGGTTCTTGTGTGCGAATTTGGATATTTGAACCAAGAAAAAGGCCAGCCTTACGCGTGAGCTTTAACGGTTTGCTTGCGGGGGCGGAGGGGGGCTGGTAAGGCTGCGTGAACTCGATGAAAATCATCGGATACTGCATGAGGCAAGCGTGGTGCAACAGGTTCCGAGGCTCGAAATTCGCAATGTGACACGCGCGTTTGACGGGCGGATTGTGGTTGATGATGTTTCGTTGAGCATCCAGCCGGGGCAGGTGACGTGTTTGCTTGGGCCTTCTGGCTGTGGCAAGTCCACGACTTTGCGGATGATCGCCGGTGTTGACGAGCAAGACAGCGGCGAGATTTACGTTGATGGCCAGCTGATTTGCGACACTGTTTTTCGGGTTCCACCGGAGCGGCGGCAGATTGGTTTGATGTTTCAAGACTTCGCGCTGTTCCCGCATTTGAGCGTGGCGCAGAATGTCGGTTTCGGGTTGAAAGGCAGCGGGGCGGACAAGGCACTTAGGGTGCGCGAGTTGCTAGAGCGGGTTGGCCTTGCGCGCTTTGAGCGCGCCTATCCACACGAGCTTTCGGGCGGCGAACAGCAGCGGGTTGCTTTGGCGCGCGCGCTTGCCCCGAGGCCACGCATTATGCTGATGGATGAGCCTTTCTCCGGCCTTGATAACCGATTGCGCGATGAGATTCGTGACGAGACGCTGGATGTGTTGAAGCAGGAAGACACCGCCGTTTTGCTGGTGACTCATGAGCCGGAAGAAGCCATGCGTATGGCCGACGAGATTGCGCTGATGCGTGAGGGGCGGATTGTGCAGCAGGGCGCGCCTTATAATATTTACAACGCGCCGAAAGACAGAGGTGCGGTTGAGTTTTTTAGTGATATCAACGTATTGCGGGGCATTGTGCGCGGCGCTTTGACAGAAACGCCTTTTGGGCAGTTCCTTGCGCCGGGGGTGCCTGACGGGCAGGAGGTTGAGATTATCATTCGGCCGCAGCACGTTAAAGTCGACTTTGACAGAGGCGGGCGCGGGCCGAACCCGACCGCGACTGACGGCACCCCGGCACGCGGTGTTGTTGAGCGCGCGCGGTTCATGGGCAGCGAGAGTCTGGTTGAGTTTCGCATGGATCACGACGGCTCCAAGCTGCTTGTGACTGTTCCGAATGTATTTCTGCCAAATCTTGGTACTGTGCTTTGGCTGACCATCCGACGCGACCGCTGCTTTGTGTTTCCGGTCACGACATGACGCGGGTTCTGATATTGGCTGGCGTTGGTGAGGCGCTGGCGATCGAGCAGGCGCTTGATGCCGCTGGTGTGAAGCTAGTGGTTGATCCTGCGCAGGCCGAGGCAGTGCTTGATGCGGGACACCCCTTTGACCACGTTGTGAGTGCCAAGGTGCAGCAAGAATCTGCGGCTTTGGGTGTGGCATATGCGCGGTTTTTGCGGCCCGAGTGGCCTCGGCTGGCTGGGGACAACTGGGTTGATCTGGGCAGTGAGGCGGAGGCGGCAGAGCATGTTGAACGCGGTTCTGTGGTGTTTGTCGCCACGGGGCGCGAAGGGCTTGAAGCCTATGCGAACCTGCCTGGCTGCGAGGTGATCGCGCGCCAGATTGGTGAGGCCAGCGGTGATTTTCCGTTTGATGGCGGGCGCTATTTGGTTGGGCATCCGCCCTTTACGGTTGAGGGCGAGGTGGCACTGTTCAAGGAACTTGGCATTGACTGGCTGATCCTGCGCAATGCGGGTGGCGAGGGCGCTAAGGCGAAGCTTGATGCGGCGCGTGAACTTGGCCTGAAAGTCGGGATGATCCGCCGCCCGGAGCCGCCCGGGGGGCTGGTGTTTGACAGTGTCGAGGCTGTGGTGAACTGGGCGAAGAGCTTGATATGAGCGAGCGCATTATCACCTCAGATGCTTGTGTGCATGAGGGAGCAGAGGCGCTTGCGGCAAAGCACCCGATCTTGCGAGAGGCCTTTGCGGCGACGGGGCCATTGCCTTTGCGACTTAAGCCTGCGGGGTTTGCGCAGCTGCTCAACGCGATTGTCGGCCAGCAAGTGAGTGTCGCCAGCGCCAATGCGATCTGGGGCAAGCTTGTGGCGGCTGGCCTGACCTCGGAAGCACCTATCTTGGCGCTCAGCGAGGAAGAGTTGCGTGCGCAGGGGCTGAGCCGCCAGAAGGCGAAGTATGCACGGGCTTTGGCTGCGGCGGCGATAGATTATGAGGCGCTTGCCGGGTTGAGCTCGGATGAGGTGATCAAGATGCTCACCGCCGTGCAGGGCATTGGCACATGGACGGCAGAGATCTACGCGATGTTCAGCCTCGGGCGCGCCGATGTGTTTGCGCATGGCGACTTGGCCTTGCAGGAAGCGGCGCGCGCGCTATACGGCCTTGCGGAGCGACCCAAGGAGAAGCAGATGCGCGAAATGGCTGAAGCTTGGTCACCTTGGCGCTCGGTTGCGGCGCGTATTCTTTGGGCCTATTACAAGCAGATGAAAAACAGGGAAGGGATCAGATGACACGCGCATTACAAGCGACACGCCGCGAGCCGGTATCGGGAAGCACACGATCAGTTGTTGTGTTTTTGCACGGCTACGGCGCCAACGGGGCTGACTTGTTGGGGCTGGCTGATCCGCTCGGTGAGCACCTGCCTGACACGCTGTTCATAGCGCCCGATGCGCCGGAGGCCTGCGCCGGTGCGCCGATGGGCTTTCAGTGGTTTCCTATTGCCTGGATCGACAACTCTTCCGAGGAAGAATCAGAGCG
The DNA here is from genome assembly GCF_018860975.1 of Lentibacter algarum. Taxonomy (GTDB): domain Bacteria; phylum Pseudomonadota; class Alphaproteobacteria; order Rhodobacterales; family Rhodobacteraceae; genus Lentibacter; species Lentibacter algarum_A. The sequence goes on along the minus strand of NZ_JAHKQI010000008.1, from coordinate 757,572 downwards.
TGGAATGCGGGCGGCGGCCGAGGATTTGAACGCCTTTCTTGACGGCATTTTGGTCGATGAAGACTTGCTGCCAGAGCAGATGGTGCTGTTCGGATTTAGCCAAGGCACGATGATGGCGCTGCAAGTGGCCCCGCGCCGCGAGGATGAAGTCGCGGGTATTATCGCCTTTTCGGGGCGGCTATTGGCGCCTGAGTTGCTCAAGGACGAAGCCGTGTCAAAACCGCCTGTTTTGCTGGTGCATGGGGATGCTGACGATGTGGTGCCGCCGCAGTCACTGCCCGAGGCCGCCGAAGCGCTGCAAGAGGCTGGTTTCAAAGAGGTTTTTGCCCACATCATGAAGGGCACAGCCCACGGAATTGCCCCTGATGGATTGTCGGTTGCTCTGGCGTTTATGCGCGACAAGCTGAGCCTGTAAAAGCGGCCCGAAAGAGGCCTGAAAATGTGAGCGCGTTCTGAGTAAGGTCAGGGCGCGCTTTTTCGTGTATCCCCTTGATAAATTAACCCTTTCTTAACTCGAGCGTTCGCTCCTCGGGCAAGTCTCTTGTGCGAAAACGCAGCTCTGCCTAGCGTTATGAAGCTGCACAGATGTCGCGAGATTTCTGCATGTCGGGCGGAGGTAACACCCACATGAGGCACTGACAGTATGAATGAACTGACCCCTGATGTCGCGGCGATGCAGATCGCCCAATCTGTCGCGGCATTGAAGCAGGAAATGGGCGCTTTGACGATTGACTTATGTGCGCTGCGCGAGCGGCTCAAAGCCGGAGACAAGCTGGCTGGCGTAACCGCGCAGCTCGAAGATGTGACGCAGTGGATCACCATTGCACAGGAAATGGAGCACCGTTTTGAGACAGATAGCAGACACAGTAGCCGAGCAGATGCGCGACATGCAGAGCTTGACCTTGACGCCGCCCGCGCTGACATCGGGCGCAAGTTGGATCGCCTCAGAGCCGCTGGCTGTCCAGAGAGCGTTTCTTGACGGGCTGGAGCAAATCGAGCTGCTTGCACTGCCATTTTTGTTCGAGTTCTGGGCGATGCCACACCAGCTCGCCCCTGAAGGAGACTGGCGCACATGGGTGATCATGGGCGGGCGCGGTGCGGGGAAAACCCGCGCTGGTGCCGAGTGGGTGCGCATGCAAGTTGAAGGAGCGGGGCCGCAGGATGCGGGCGCGTGTCAGCGCATCGCTTTGGTTGGCGAAACGGTTGATCAGGTGCGCGAGGTGATGATCTTTGGCGAGAGCGGCATTCTGGCGTGTTCGCCTCCCGACAGGAGGCCCGAGTGGCAAGCCGGGCGCAAGCAGCTTGTTTGGCCCAACGGTGCGATTGCTCAGGTGTTTTCTGCGCATGACCCTGAAAGCCTGCGTGGCCCGCAGTTTGACGGCGCTTGGGTTGACGAGCTGGCCAAGTGGAAGAAGGCCCGTGACACTTGGGACATGCTGCAATTTGGCCTGCGTCTGGGCGATGATCCGCGTGTATGTGTGACAACGACACCGCGCAACATTGGCCTGCTCAAAGAGCTGCTTGAGCGGCCCGCGACGGCTGTGACACAGGCCCCGACCGAGGCCAATAAAGCCAATCTTGCCAAGGGGTTCCTGGAAGAGGTGCAGGCGCGCTACGCCGGCACACGCCTTGGACGACAAGAGCTTGATGGTGTGCTGGTTGACGAGGCCGAGGGCGCGCTTTGGACGCCGAAGACCCTGACCGCTGTGCAGGCTGAAAAGCTGCCGGATTTCAGCCGCATCGTCGTCGCGGTTGACCCGCCGGTGAGCGGCAAGGCGAGCTCGGATGCTTGCGGCATTATTGTTGCGGGTGTGGTCGCCGAGGGGCCGGTGCAGGATTGGTGCGCTTACGTGCTCGAAGACGCCACAGTGCAGGGCGTGAGCCCCGACACATGGGCGCGCGCGGCTGTCGCGGCGATGGAACGCTGGGGGGCAGAAAAGCTTGTTGCCGAGGTGAACCAAGGCGGTGATCTCGTGGAAGAGGTGATCCGGCAGGTTGATGCCTTGGTGCCGCTTAAGAAAGTGCACGCCAGCAAGGGCAAAACGGCGCGGGCCGAGCCGGTTGCGGCGCTCTATGAGCAGGGGCGCGTTCGCCACGCGCGGGGCTTAAGCGAACTTGAAGACGAGATGAGCCAGATGACGCTGCAAGGCTTTGAAGGCAAAGGCAGCCCCGACCGCGTTGATGCGCTGGTTTGGGCGCTTAACGAGTTGATGATTGCGCCGGCAGCGAAGTGGCGCCGCCCGCAGGTGCGAACGCTGTAGTTAAGAAGTTTTAAACCTTTTGTTTCAGAGTGCTTTCAACAACCGAACTTGCGGTAAAACATCAAGAACGACGGGTAAGTGATTATCTTAGTTCGCAAATTTAGGAGTGCATAATGCCGGTATTTGACTTTTTTCGCAAAGCGACGGTCAACCAGCCCAGCGAAGTGAAAGCCAGCGCGGCGGGGCCAGTTGTGGCTTTTCAAAGCTCGGGGCGTGTGGCGTGGAGCCCGCGTGATACGGCAACGCTTACGCGCACAGGCTTCGCAGGAAACCCGATCGGATTTCGCGCGGTCAAGATGATCTCGGAGGCCGCCGCGGCGCTGCCATTGGTGCTGCAAAACAGCGAGATGCGCTTTGAAGAGCACCCGCTTTTAAGCCTGATCACGCGGCCCAACCCCGCACAGGGGCGTGCGGAGTTGCTGGAAGCGCTTTATGGTCAGCTTCTGCTCTCTGGCGATGCCTACGTTGAGGCTGTCGGTGGAGACACGGGGCTGCCGTATGAGCTGCATGTGCTGCGCTCGGACCGGATGAGCCTGATCCCTGGATCGGACGGCTGGCCTGTGGCCTATGACTACACGGTTGGGGGGCGCAAACACCGCTTTGACGTGAGTGAGGGCATCCCAAGTGTCTGCCACATCAAGAGTTTTCATCCGCAAGATGACCACTACGGATTTTCGCCCATGCAAGCGGCGGCGCAGGCAGTCGATGTGCACAACTCGGCCTCGCGTTGGACCAAGGCGCTGCTTGATAACGCGGCGCGGCCCTCGGGGGCGATTGTCTATCGCGGTGCGGACGGGCAGAGCGGACTGAGTGCCGATCAGTATGACCGCCTGGTGAGCGAGATGGAAAGCAACTATCAGGGCGCACAAAACGCGGGCAGGCCGATGTTGCTTGAGGGCGGGCTTGACTGGAAGCCGATGGGCTTTTCGCCAAGCGATATGGAGTTCCAGAAGACCAAAGAAGCCGCTGCGCGCGAGATCGCTTTGGCTTACGGGGTGCCGCCGATGCTGCTCGGTATTCCGGGGGACGCCACCTATGCGAACTACCAGGAAGCCAACCGCGCGTTCTACCGGCTGACAGTGTTGCCATTGGCGGAACGTGTGTGCGCAAAAATTGCGAGCTGGATTGGCAGTTATGATAGTGAAATCATAACCTTGAAGCCCGATCTTGATCAGGTTTCTGCTCTCGCGACTGAACGTGATGCGCAGTGGAGCCGTGTGGCGAGCGCAAGTTTCCTGACCACGGAAGAGAAGCGCCGCTTGCTCGGTTTGCCAGCGGCAGGAGGCCTTGCGGATGAGTGATGAAAGTCGCGTAGCAGATCTGCCGGAAACGATCCTGCCCTTTGAGGGCTATCGGGTGATGTTCAGGCATATCGAAAAGCGGCTGACCTCACTTGAGCTGACTGTTGCAGCGATTGAGACAGACCGCGCGGTGAGTGAAGAGAAACGCAAGTTCATGGTCGCAAGGTTCAACCAGATCGACACGCGGCTTGACAAGATTGACGGCCATATCGGGCGGCTTGTCTGGCTGATTATTGCAGCAATCCTGGGCGGGTTGATGTCGTTCATGATGCAAGGCGCTGTTCTGCCACACTGAAGTTACTTGAGGAGACTAAACATGATTATCGAGAGCGGATTGGAGCAAAAGTTCTGCCAGTTTGACGCCGAATTGACGGTGACAGACGGCACCACGATTGAGGGCTATGCCAGCCTGTTTGGCGCCTGTGATCAGGGCGGTGACGTTGTTGCCAAGGGCGCATATGCGGCCAGCCTGAAGGCGCTGCTCAAGGAGGGGCGGAGCGTCAAGATGCTATGGCAACATGACCCGACCCAGCCGATTGGCATTTGGGACGAGGTGCGCGAGGACGCGCGCGGGCTTTATGTGAAGGGCCGCCTGCTTGAAAGCACACAGAAGGGCCGTGAAGCCGCGGCGCTGATTGAGGCGGGCGCGATTGACGGGCTCTCGATAGGATATCGCACGCAAAAAGCGAGCAAGAACGACAAGGGCCAGCGGCTCTTGACGGAGCTGGAGCTTTGGGAGGTGTCGCTTGTGACCTTCCCGATGTTGCCCAGTGCGCGGGTGGGGGCGAAGGGCGACAGCCTTGATGCTGAAAACCTGCGCGATATGGCCGCCGCCATCAGGGGTGCGCGCCAGGAGTTGGCGCAAGACTAGGCGCACCACAACGAAACCGTGACGTAACCAGAAAGGACAACTCGGATGAGTGAGACCCAAGCGAAAGCAGGGGCCAAGGAAGCTGTGTCTTCAGCTTCCCCTGTGCTCCAGACCAAATCAGCTATGAGCGAATTTACGAATGAGTTCAGAGGCTTCCAGAACGACGTTAGCAACCGACTGAAACAACAAGAAGAGCGACTTATCATGCTTGACCGCAAAACAAACACTCACGCCCGCACGCCACTTGCCCGTGCTGCAGACCTTGACGCACCGCACCAGAAGGCCTTTAACGCCTACCTGCGTTCAGGTGATGACGACGGCCTGCGCGGCCTTGAGCTTGAAGGCAAAGCCATGAGCACATCTGTGGCGGCTGACGGCGGCTACCTCGTTGATCCACAGACCGCAGCGAGCATCATTTCGGTGCTGGAATCAACCGCCTCTATCCGTGCGATTTCCAATGTCGTGCAAGTTGAAGCCACGTCATATGACGTGCTGGTTGACCACACCGATGTTGGTGCTGGCTGGGCGACTGAAACAGCTTCGGCAACCGAAACAGGCACGCCGCAGATCGACCGTATCACCATTGCGCTGCACGAACTGTCAGCGCTGCCGAAAGCCTCGCAGCGTCTGCTTGATGACTCAGCATTTGATATTGAAGGCTGGCTCGCGGGCCGTATCGCCGACAAGTTCGCCCGCTCGGAAGCCGCTGCTTTCATCAACGGTGACGGCATCGACAAGCCAACAGGTATGCTGACACACCCGTCTGTTGACAACGATGTTTGGGTCTGGGGCAACCTTGGCTATGTGCCAACGGGTGTCGCCGGTGACTTTGACGGTGGCGAAGCGATCATTGACCTCGTTTATGCCCTCGGTGCGCAGTATCGCGCCAATGCGAGCTTTGTAATGAACTCGAAAACTGCCGGCGCTGTGCGCAAGCTCAAAGACGCTGACGGCCGCTTCCTGTGGTCAGACGGCCTTGCTGCCGGTGAGCCTGCGCGCTTGCTGGGCTACCCTGTGCTGATCGCCGAAGACATGCCCGATGTGGCGGCTGACGCGACTGCGATTGCCTTTGGTGACTTCAACGCAGGTTACACTGTCGCCGAGCGCCCTGATCTGCGCGTGCTGCGTGATCCGTTCAGCGCCAAGCCACATGTGTTGTTTTACGCAACCAAGCGTGTTGGCGGCGATGTGAGCGACTTTGCAGCGATCAAGCTGCTCAAGTTCGGCACTTCGTAAAGGCCGGAGGTCAGGGGGCGGGTTCGCCTGCCTCCTGAGCGCGCGGTGCTGTCAAAGGTGCTGCCCAGCTGTTCCCCTCCGTCCGAGCAACACTGGCACCGCGCGTCTCTCGTGAGGGCGTAAGTTTGGAGATTTTCCATGATGTTAACTGAAGAAACAGCCGTGCCCACAGCGGCATTGCCTGTCGAGGCCTTCAAGGCCCACTTGCGCCTTGGCACCGGATTTGCCGAGGGCAGCCTGCAAGACGCTGTGCTTGAAAGCTTTTTGCGCGCCGCCCTGTCAGCGATCGAGGCACGCACGGGCAAGATCCTGATCGAGAGGGATTTTTCCTGGTCGCTGACAAAATGGCGTGACGAGACGGGGCAGGCACTGCCTGTGGCCCCTGTGAGCGCGGTGAGCAGTGTCACCTATTACAACCGCAATGACGAAGCCGACGTCTTGGCAGCGAACTACTACAAGCTCGTGCAAGACATGCAGCGACCAAGGCTCTGCCCTGTGGCCAGCGTGTTGCCTTGCGTGCCAAGTAACGGTTCGGTGAAGATGCGTTTTACGGCGGGCTTTGGCCCTAACTGGGACGACTTGCCCGGCGATATCGCTCAGGCTGTGTTGTTGTTGGCGGCGTATTACTACGAGTATCGCAACGAAACCAGCGTTGGCGAAGGCTACATGCCATTCGGCGTCAGCAGCCTGATAGAACGCTACCGCACCGTGCGGTTGTTTGCGGGGGCGGGCCAATGAGCGCTGCAAGCCTGCCGAGGCTCAACCGCAAGCTCTTGCTGGAAACGCCAGTGCGTGTGCCTGACGGCGCAGGCGGCTTCACCACCAGTTGGAACGTGCTTGGCGAGGTCTTTGCCGAGGTGCGCTCGCGCTCTGGCCGTGAGGCCGAGGGCGAGGCTGTGCCGCTGGCGCAGGTGAGCTACGTGATCACTTTGCGCGCAGCACCTGTTGGCTCTTCGATGCGGCCCTTGCCCGAGCAGCGCTTTCGGGAAGGCATTCGCGTGTTTCGCATTGAGGCCGTCACCGAGCGCGGCACGGATTTGCGCTATCTGACGTGCTTTGCAGATGAGGAGTTGGTGGCATGAGCTATGCAGTTTCCTCACCGCTTCAGGCGGCAGTATATCAGCAGTTGGCCGGTGATGCGGCTTTGAGCACACTTGTCGGCACGGCGATCTATGATGCGCTTCCCTCCGGCAGCCTGCCAGCAACCTATATCGCGCTTGGGCCTGAGGCGGCCTATGACAAGTCTGACAAAACCGGAGCGGGAGCCGAGCATGTTTTCACCATCTCGGTGGTCACTGACAGCGCCGGTTTTCAGGCGGCAAAAGATGTCGCAGGGGCCGTGTCGGATGCGCTTGTTGATGCTGATCTGACACTGACTCGCGGCAAGCTGATTTACCTCAACTTTGACCGTGCCAGCGCCACGCGTGAAGGCACAGGCGCCACAAGGCGCATTGACTTGCGCTTTCGCGCGCGGGTGCAAGACGACTGATATCATTGGATAATTTGGAGAAATACTATGACTGCTCAAAACGGTAAAGACCTGCTGATCAAGATTGACCTGACAGGCGGCGGCTTGTTTGAAACTGTCGCCGGCCTGCGCGCAACACGGCTCAACTTCAATGCCGAGAGCGTTGATGTGACCAGCCTTGAGAGCGCAGGTGGATGGCGCGAGATCCTTGGAACAGCCGGGGTTAGGTCGGCCTCGGTGTCTGGTTCGGGCGTGTTCAAGGACGGGGCCAGCGATGAGCGCGCGCGGCAGATTTTCTTTGACGGTGAGACCCCTGATTTTCAGGTGATCATCCCTGATTTCGGCACCATCGAGGGGCCGTTTCAAGTTGGCTCGATCGAGTATTCGGGCAGCTACAACGGCGAGGCGACTTATGAGCTTGCGCTGAACTCTGCTGGTGCGCTCACCTTCACAGCGGCGGTAGCACCATAATGGGAAATCCGTTCGCCTCGGAAGTTGCGCTGGTAATCGACGGGCAACGCCGTGTTCTCAAGCTCACGCTTGGGGCACTGGCCGAGCTGGAAGCCGGCCTGCAAACCGACACGCTTGTTGAACTGGTGCAACGCTTTGAAGCGGGCGGGTTTTCAACACGTGACGTGATGAAGCTCATTGTCGCTGGCCTGCGCGGTGGCGGTTGGGAGGGGCGCGCGAGCGACCTTCTGAACGCTGATATCGAAGGTGGGCCGATGCAGGCTGCCAAAGCGGCGGCGCTCTTGCTTGCGCGCGCTTTTGTGCTGCCGGATGAGGGCGCAGATGCAGCAGTTTGACTGGTCACAATTGCTCAGAGTTGGCCTCACCCAGTTGCGGCTGAAACCTGCCGACTTCTGGGCGCTGACACCTGTTGAGCTGATGATCATGCTTGGGCCGCAAGCGACGATGCGGCCAATGGACCGCACGGGGCTTGAAGCATTGCTTGAGGCCTACCCCGACACAAAAAACGAGGGAACACCTGATGGATTTTGACAGTTTAGATGACCTTGACTTGAAAGCCGAAGCGCTAGAGCAAAGCCTCGGAGCCGCAGCGGGCATGGCGGCCAGCTTTGACGCCGAACTCAAACGCATGCGCACCAGTATTTCGGAAACCGGCCATGATGTTGCCAGCCTTGAGAAGGGCCTCAGCGGCGGCTTAAGGCGCGCGGTTGACGGTGTGGTTCTTGACGGCATGAAGCTTTCGGATGTGTTCGGCACCATCGCCCAGTCGATGATCAACGCCACATATGCGGCGGCGGTAAAGCCTGTCACGGATCACTTTGGTGGGCTGTTGTCGCAGGGGATCGGCGGCTTGATGGGCAGTCTTTTCGGGTTCGAGAAGGGTGGGAGTTTTGCCCAGGGCCGCGTCATGCCTTTTGCCAATGGCGGCGTTGTCAGCGGGCCGACGACCTTTCCGATGCGCGGCGGCACCGGCCTTATGGGCGAGGCAGGGCCAGAGGCGATCATGCCACTCTCGCGCGGCTCTGATGGCAAGCTCGGTGTGCGAGGCGGCGGCGGCAGCAGTGTCAACGTGGTGATGAATATCACAACGCCCGATGCCGAGGGCTTCCGCCGTTCACAAAGCCAGATCGCCGCGCAGATGGGCCGTGTGCTCGCCCGTGGCAACCGCAACCGATAGGGAGCAGATAACATGCAATTTCACGAAGTAAGATTTCCCGCCAGCTTGAGCTTTGGCTCGTCTGGCGGCCCCGAGCGCCGCACTGATGTTGTCACGCTCGCCAACGGCTTTGAAGAGCGCAACACCCCTTGGGAGCACTCGCGCCGCCGCTATGACGCGGGGCTCTCATTGCGCTCGATGGATGACATCGACAAGGTGCTGGCCTTCTTTGAAGCGCGCCGAGGCCGCATGCACGGTTTCCGCTGGAAGGACTGGTCTGATTTCAAAACAGGTGTTCCGAGTCGCGAAGTGAGCTTTGAGGATGAGGTGATCGCGCAGGGCGACGAGGAGACCACGAGCTATCAGCTGATGAAGATCTACCGCTCGGGCGAGCAGACATATGCACGGCCCGTGACCAAGCCTGTTGAGGGCACTGTGCGGGTTGGTATCGCAGGTGTCGAGCAGCTCGAGGGAGTGCATTACGAGGTTGATACCGAAACAGGCATCATCACGTTTGAGCACGCGCCCAACGAAGGTATGGACGTGACGGCGGGTTTCGAGTTTGACGTGCCAGTGCGCTTTGACACGGATCAGATCGTGATATCTGCCTCGACATTTCAGGCCGGAGAAGTGCCTGCAGTGCCAGTCGTGGAGCTACGGGTCTGATGGGCGGCGTGCAAGGCGAACTGCTCGCCCATTTGCAGACCGGCCTGACGACAGTATGCCGCGCTTGGGCGCTCACGCGCCGCGACGGAACTGTGCTTGGCTTTACCGATCATGACAAGACGCTGAGCTTTGAGGGCATCGACTTCAAGCCAGACAGCGGCATGACCACGGCGACCCTGCAACAAAGCACAGGACTGTCGGTTGATAACACCGAGACGATGGGTGCTTTGTCGGATGCCGCGATAACGGAAGCCGACATTGAAGCGGGCCGCTATGACGGGGCTGAAGTGCGCACATGGATGCTCAACTGGGCTGATGTGAATGCGCGGCACATGGTGTTTCGCGGTTCGCTGGGCGAGTTGCGGCGTGGCGACGGGGCCTTTCACGCCGAGCTGCGTGGGCTGACCGAAGCGCTGAACCGTCCTTTGGGGCGGGTCTACCAGAAGCCATGCACAGCGGTGCTCGGCGACGGCGGCTGCAAATTTGACACTTCGGAAGCGGGTTACTTTGAAGAGCGCGCGCTTGAGGTGGTTGAGGAGGGCCGTGTGTTTCGTTTTGACGACATGACTGGCTTTGACGACGGCTGGTTTACCTTTGGCACGCTTGAGGCCTTAAGTGGCGCTTGCGCGGGCCTCAAAGGGGTGATCAAACGCGACTACTTTGAAGAAGATCAGCGGGTGATCGAGCTGTGGCACCCGATGCGCGCAAGCATTGTTGCGGGCGATCAGATCCGCCTCACTGCCGGCTGTGACAAGCGCATGAGCACCTGCCGGATCAAGTTCCATAATCTGCTGAACTTTCAGGGCTTCCCTGATGTGCCCGGCGACAGCTGGCTTGCTGTGCAACCCGTGCAAGCAGGGCAGACAAGCGGCGGGAGCCGTCGCTGATGCAGGGAGCAAAAGCTGTAAAGGAGGCGCGCGTGTGGATTGGCACGCCTTATCATCACCAGGCTTCGGTGAAGGGCGTGGGAACGGACTGCCTTGGCCTGTTGCGCGGGGTTTGGCGCGGGCTTTACGGTGCCGAGCCGGAAGCTGTCCCTGCTTACACCTATGACTGGGCCGAGCCACAGGGCGACGAGCGCCTTTGGGGCGCCGCCAGGCGCCACATGCAGGAAGTGCCACGAGATGAGGCTATGGCAGGCGATGTTCTTCTCTTTCGCATGCGCGGGGGGGCTGTCGCAAAGCACCTTGGCTTGCGTGCGCAACTCGGACAGCAGCCGACATTCATTCATGCCTACTCGGGGCATTGCGTGCTGGAAAGCCCGCTTACCCCGCCGTGGCAACGCCGTATCGTTGCGGCTTTCAGATTTCCGGACAGATTACCCGAGGAGGGGCAGTAATGGCGACCATTCTACTTTCAGCAGCGGGGGCCGCGATAGGCGGCTCTCTTGGCGGTTCGGTTTTGGGCCTGTCGATGACAGCTTTGGGCCGTTTTGCAGGGGCCAGCCTTGGCCGTGCGATTGATCAGAGCATAATGGGCGCAGGCTCATCCGCTGTCGAGCACGGCAAAGTGGAGCGTTTTCGGCTGACAAGCTCGGGCGAAGGCGACCCTGTGGCGCAGGTTTTCGGGCGCATGCGCGTCGCAGGGCATGTGATCTGGGCGACGCAGTTTGCGGAAAGCGTTAGCACATCGGGCGGAGGCAAGGGCGTGGCTACCGGCCCCAAGACCCGCGAATACAGCTATACTGTCAGCCTTGCTGTCGGTCTGTGTGAGGGGGTTATCAGCGGCGTAGGCCGTGTCTGGGCCGACGGTGTGCAGATCAACCCCGATAGCCTCAACATGCGGGTTTACACAGGCGCCGACGACCAGATGCCTGATCCGAAGATGGAGGCTGTTGAAGGCGCTGGCCAAGTGCCTGCCTATCGCGGCACCGCCTATCTGGTGATGGAAGACCTGAGCCTTGAGCAATTCGGCAACCGCGTGCCGCAGTTCGAGTTTGAGGTGATGCGCGCGGCGCAGGCCGAGGGCATTGACGGCGGCGAAGACATCGCTCACGCCACGCAGGCCGTGGCGATGATGCCGGGCAGTGGTGAGTATGCCCTCGCCACCAGCCCGGTGCGGTTTGATTACGGCGCTGGCAATGCGGCGCTGGCGAATGTGAACACGCCTGCGGGTAAGCCTGATTTCACTGTCGCGACGGAGCGGCTGCAAACAGAGCTGCCAAACCTCAAAGCCAGTTCGCTGATTGTCAGCTGGTTTGGCAATGATCTGCGCTGCAGTGATTGTGAGATCAAACCAAAGGTTGAGCAAGTCGAGCACGATGCAGACATGGCTTGGAGCGTGTCCGGTGTGAGCCGCGAGTTTGCTGAAGCCGTGGCACGTGACGTGACAGACAGGCCGGTTTACGGCGGCACGCCAGCCGATGCTGCGGTGATCGAGGCGATCGCCCACATGAACGAGCAGGGCATTGATGTGCTTTACTACCCGTTCATCTTGATGGATCAGCTCGGCGACAACACGCTACCCGACCCCTATACAGGCGCTGCGGGCCAGCCTGCTTTCCCGTGGCGCGGACGTATCACACTGTCCGCCGCACCCGGCTCGACAACCAGCCCTGACGGCACACCCGATGCCGACGTTGAAGTTGCGGCCTTCTTTGGCACAGCTACAGCCAGCGATTTTACAGTAAGCGAAGGTGCTGTCAGCTATAGCGGCCCCGAAGAGTGGAGTTACCGCCGGTTCATCCTGCACAACGCGGCGCTCTGTGCGGCTGCGGGCGGCGTTGACGCTTTCTCGATCGGCTCGGAAATGCGAGCTTTGAGTGCAGTGCGCGGTGCTGCGGGCTTTACAACGGTCACCCAGTTCAAAGCGCTTGCCGCCGAAGTGCGCAGCTTGTTCGGGGCCGAGACCAAGATCGGTTATTGTGCGGATTGGTCAGAATATTTCGGGCTTGCAGAAAACGGTGACCGCCTGTTCAACCTCGATCCGCTTTGGTCGGATAGTAACATCGACTTTATCGGTATCGACAATTACATGCCGATGTCTGACTGGCGCGACGGGCAAGACCACGCAGATGCAAACTATGGCAGCATTTACAACCTTGAGTATCTGGAAGAAAACATCCTCGGCGGCGAAGGGTATGACTGGTTCTACCACTCCGATGAAGCCCGTGAAGCACAGATCAGAACGCCGATTACCGACGGAGCACATTCCGAGCCTTGGGTGTGGCGCTACAAGGATATCGTCAATTTTTGGAGCTCTGATCACCACGAGCGGGTAAACGGTGTCCGCTCCGAAACGCCGACTGACTGGGTGCCTGAGTCAAAGCCGATCTGGTTTACAGAGCTTGGCTGCGCCGCAGTCGACAAGGGCACCAACCAACCCAACAAGTTTGTCGACCCAAAATCATCGGAAAGCGCGCTTCCCCATTACTCGAACGGCAGGCAAGATGACTACCTGCAAGCGCAATACATAAGGGCGATGATGCGGTTCTGGCAGCGTCCGGAGAACAACCCTGTTTCGACAGAATACAACGCTCCGATGCTGGACATGAGCCGTGCCTTTGTTTGGGCGTGGGATGCGCGGCCTTATCCGCATTTTCCCGCTTTGCCACAAGTTTGGTCAGACGCCAGCAACTATGCGCGTGGGCATTGGATCACGGGGCGCGCCTCAAACCGCACATTAGCCTCTGTGGTCGACGAGGTCTGCCGCCGCGCGGGCTGCGTGAGTTTTGATGTGTCTGATCTTAAGGGCGTGGTTGAAGGCTACTATGTCAGCGAAGTTGAAGAGGGGCGCGCGACGTTACAGCCTTTGATGCTGGCCTATGGCTTTGATGCTGTCGAGCGCGATGGCGTGATGCACTTCATAATGCGAGACGGGTTGGAAGACGCCACGCTTGAGGCCGATCATGTGGTTTTGTCTGAGGAAGTCGAGGCCGAGATCGAGCGCACGCGGGCCTCGGAGGCCGAGTTGATGGGGCGTGTGCGTCTGCGCTTTATCCAGAGCGACGCCGACTTTGATGTGATCGCAGAAGAAGCCGTGCTGCCCGACCATGAAACCCACGCAGTCGCTGTTTCGGAACTCCCGTTAGTGATGCGCCGCGGGCGCGGGCGACAGATCGTCGAGCGCTGGTTGTCAGAGGCGCGGGTTGCACGCGACACCCTGCGCTTTGCATTACCGCCCTCACGGCTTGATGTGGCGGCGGGTGACGTGCTGACGCTGAACCTGCCAGAAGGGCCGGTTAAGCTGCGCATCGACAAAGTCGAGCTTGGTGCCGAGCAAATCGTCGAAGCGTTGCGCATAGAGCCGGAGAGCTACAACCCCATTGAGGTTGAGGAAGACGTAAGTGCTTTGCCAGGTTTCACGCCACCAGTGCCGGTGTTCCCGCTGTTTCTCGATCTGCCGCTTATGACCGGCGCGGAAGTTCCGCATGCGCCGCACCTTGCGATCACGGCCGAGCCCTGGCCGGGAAGTGCTGCGCTCTATGGTTCGGGGGATGATCAAGGCTACGTCTTTCAGCGGCTCATCACGCGCCGCTCGACGCTTGGTGTGCTTGAAGCCCCTTTGCCAAAGGCCTGTCCGGCACTCTTTGATCGCGGTGGTAAGCTTACGGTCAAACTGACATCGGGGACGTTTTCATCAGTGACCGAGATGGCGCTGCTCAATGGTGGCAATGTTGCCGCCGTGGGAGATGGCAGCCCTGAAAACTGGGAGATCCTCCAGTTTCAGGAGGCGGTTCTTGTGGGCGACAAAACATATGAGCTGTCGCGCTTGCTCCGTGGGCAATTGGGCACAAACGCTTGGCAGCCGTCGGCTTGGCCTGCGGGCAGCTATTTTGTCTTACTTGACGGCACGCCCGAGCAACTCGGCCTGCCTGCCAGCGAACGTGGGCTGGAGCGCCATTACCGTGTTGGCCCTGCGAGCCGCAGCTACGACGATCCGTCATATACCCACACTACCGCGGCTTTCAGCGGAGTCGGGCTCAAGCCTCTTAGCCCTGCGCATGTTACCTACAAGCTTGATGGAGGCGATTTGCACTTCAGTTGGATCCGGCGCACGCGTATTGATGGCGATAGTTGGGAAGGGCTTGATGTACCTCTTGGCGAAGAAAGCGAGAGCTACGTGCTGCGCATTGTTCAGGGCGGGTCGGTGTTGCGCGAGGAGCCGCTCAGCACGCCAGAATGGACTTACACGGCAACCAACATATCAGCCGACGGAGCAGGGACAGGCTTTGAAGTGCATGTTTCACAAGTCTCGGCAACTTACGGGCTTGGGGCCGCCGCGAACTTAACTGTCAGTTTGTAGGCAAGCGCCTAAGACAAAAACAAAGCGGCCGGAGAGCTCTCTGGCCGTTTTTGCTTATGTGGCCTCAAAACCAATCGTCACACCCCGTGATAGTCGTGATCACAGCTTTGCGTTTGGAAACTGCGCCCAACTGTCTATATAGTGCCTTAACACATCGCACAGACCTTTGGAGAAACACCATGGCCAAAACACAGTCACACCTAGCCGAGCTTGACCCTGTTTGGGCGCGCATTCGCGACGAAGCCGAGCAGGCGATCGTTGACGAACCGCTGCTTGGCGGGCTTATCCATTCGTCGGTTCTGCACCATGGCAGCATCGAAAAAGCGCTGGCCTACCGTATTTCTGTGAAGCTGTCTTCGCCGGAAATGTCCGAGCAGATTCTGCGCGAGATTTGTGACGAGGCCTATGCCGCCGAACCCGCTTTGGCGGTGTCGGCGCGCGCTGATATCGTCGCTGTGTTCGACCGTGATCCAGCCTGCCATCGCTTTCTGCAACCTTTGTTGTTTTTCAAAGGTTTTCAAGCCGTGCAGGCGTACCGCGTCGCCAACTGGCTGTGGCGCAATGGCCAGACAGACCTCGCGTATTTCTTCCAGATGCGCTCGTCCGAGATGTTCGGATTTGATGCGCACCCGGGGGCGACCATCGGCAAAGGCATCATGATCGACCACGCACATTCTATTGTTATCGGTGAAACGGCTGTTGTCGGCGACAATGTCTCAATGTTGCATTCGGTCACGCTGGGCGGCACCGGCAAGGAAGAAGAAGACCGTCACCCGAAGATCGGCGATGGTGTTTTGATCGGCGCTGGGGCGAAAGTGCTTGGCAATATCAAGATCGGACATTGCACACGCATTGCTGCAGGTTCGGTTGTGCTTGACGATGTGCCGCCGAAGAAAACCGTTGCTGGCGTTCCGGCGCGTATCGTTGGCGAAGCGGGCTGTTCACAGCCGTCAATCTCGATGAATCAAGTCATCGGTGGCTAAACGCAAAGGTCTGCTTGTATCGCAGCGTCGAAGTTTGAGTAGCCGCGTCAAAAAGGGCCAATAGGCAAGTGATACGGAGGCCTGCGCAGTTGGTTTTGCGCAGGCCCTTTCGTGTTCAGCCCTTGCTGATCTCATCCAGAATACGCGCCCAGGAGCGTGTGCCTTTGTGGAAGCTTTCCATATCGTATTTCTCGTTGGGCGAGTGGATCTGGTCATCGTCCTTTCCAAACCCGATCAGCATGGCGTCCATGCCGAGAATGTCTTTGAAAAATCCCGCAATCGGGATAGACCCGCCGCAGCCCACGTAAGCGGCGGCATTTGGCCACTCGTCAGAGAGCGCCTTACGCGATTGCTCGAACGCAGGGTGGGCAACAGACATCTGCGCTGCCGGAGCGCCTTTGCCGCCTTTGTAGCTAACTTTGTAGTCAGACGGCACATTGGCCTCGAAGTAGTCCTTGATGGATTGCAACACCTTGTCTGGGTCTTGCTGGCCCACAAGGCGGCAGGTGATCTTGGCATTGGCCTTACTCGGCAGCACAGTCTTTGAACCGTCGCCAGTGTAGCCGCCCCACATGCCGTTGACTTCACAAGTCGGTCGAGACCAGAGCTTTTCAAGCGGGGTGCGCTCGACTTCGCCGCCTTGCTCAGTGAGGCCGATATCCCCAAGAAACTTGCCGTGATCAAACCCAAGACCCTGCCACTGCGCGCGGATGTCATCGGACAGCTCTGGCACATCGTCATAAAACCCCTCAAGGGTAATGCGCCCGTTTTCGTCATGCAGACCAGCAATCAACCCGCCCATCACATGCAAGGGGTTGCGCACCAAGCCGCCATACATGCCAGAGTGCAAATCGCGGGACGGCCCTTCGATCTCGACTTCAATGCCGGCCAGGCCGCGCAACATAGTGATGATCGCAGGAACCTTGCTTTCAAACAGCCCTGTGTCGCAGATCAAAGCGATGTCAGATGTGAGCTCAGCGGCGTTCTCTTCCATAAACGGAATAAGCGAAGGCGAGCCGCTTTCTTCTTCACCCTCAAAGAAGAAAGTGATGTTGCAGGGTAGGGCGCCATGCACCGCGATCCACGCGCGGCAGGCCTCCACGAAAGTCATCAGCTGGCCCTTGTCGTCAGATGAGCCGCGTCCGCGAATAACCTGACCGGCGGCAGTGTCTTCAACCGCGGGGTCAAAGGGGTCGCGGTCCCAAAGCTCGATCGGGTCAACCGGCTGCACGTCGTAGTGCCCGTAAAACAAAACATGCGGCCCGTCTTTGCCTGCCGCACCCTCGGCATGACCAACGACCATAGGGTGCCCCGGCGTCTGGCGCTTACTGGCCTCAACGCCGATGCTCTTCAAGTCAGCGACAAGCCAGTCGGCGGCAGTCTGGCAGTGCTCGGCGTAAGCCGGGTCAGTCGACACTGAAGGGATGCGCAGCAGCTCAAGTAGGCGGTCTGTGGCGGCGGGAAGGTTAGAATCAATCGTGCTTAGAACATCGTTCAGGCTCATCAGAGGCGCTCCTAGTTTGGAATTTTGGGCAAGCCTAACTGTGCAAAACCGATTGTCCAGCCGAGAAAACATGCCTGGGAAAGTCATTTTTTCTTGATCTGCGTCAAAAACAGGCGGCGCGGCAAAATGTAGCCTGTGCAAGAGGGCTGGCGTGGCTTACTGAAATTCACTAATGTGAATATTGGGATTCTGCGCTGCCCGCGAAGTTTGCCAAACCAAAGACCAAAGGGGACTGCGCGTGGACTATACCGCCAAGCTCGACAAAGCGCTGAACGATCTACACGAAGAAGGCCGCTACAGAACCTTCATCGACATCGAACGCAAAAATGGCCAGTTTCCGCATGCCACGTGGTGTAAGCCGGATGGTTCCGAGCAGCCGATCACCGTTTGGTGCGGCAACGACTATCTCGGCATGGGTCAAAACCCTGTTGTTCTGGCTGCCATGCATGAGGCCATCGAAGCAACCGGCGCAGGCTCGGGCGGAACGCGTAATATCTCGGGCACAACGGTCTATCACAAGCGTCTTGAAGCCGAGCTGGCTGACCTGCACCAAAAAGAAGAGGCTTTGGTCTTCACTTCGGCCTATATTGCCAATGATGCGACGCTCTCGACCCTGCCAAAGCTGTTTCCCGGCCTGATAATCTATTCTGACGAGTTAAACCACGCCAGCATGATCGAAGGCGTGCGCCGCAACGGTGGTGCCAAGCGGATATTCAAGCACAATGACGTGGCCGATTTGCGCGCCAAACTTGAGGCTGACGACCCTGACGCCCCCAAGCTGATCGCCTTTGAAAGCATCTACTCGATGGATGGTGACTTTGGGCCGATCAAAGAACTTTGTGACCTCGCTGACGAGTTTGGCGCTCTGACATATATCGACGAAGTGCATGCTGTTGGCATGTATGGCCCCCGCGGTGCCGGCGTTGCCGAGCGTGACGGGCTGATGCACCGTATCGACATCATCAATGGCACTATGGCCAAGGCTTACGGCGTGATGGGCGGTTACATCGCCGCCTCTGCCAAAATGTGCGATGCTATCCGCTCTTACGCCCCGGGTTTCATCTTTACCACATCATTGCCACCGGCGATTGCTGCGGGTGCGGCGGCGTCGGTTGCCTTCCTCAAGACAAACCCAGAGCTGCGTGAAAAGCACCAGGAGCAAGCCGCGATCCTCAAGTTGCGCCTCAAGGGCCTAGGGATGCCGATCATCGACCACGGCAGTCACATTGTTCCGGTGATCGTCGGCGATCCTGTGCACACCAAAAAGCTCTCGGATATGATGCTCGAAAGTTACGGCATTTATGTGCAACCGATCAACTTCCCGACCGTGCCTCGCGGCACTGAGCGGTTGCGCTTTACGCCGTCGCCAGTGCACGGCCCGCGCGAGATGGATGCGCTGGTGAGCGCAATGGACGCCCTCTGGAGTCATTGTGCGCTGAATCGCGCTGAATTAGCCGGATAATTCACCAATACGTGCAAAACCCCTTGAGGTGTGGTAACACTTTGTAATCAAAGAGGGGATAAGCGTCGCAGCAAGCGTCGCGATTCGCAGGATGTGTAAGGGCAGCACGCAATGAATTGGCGCAAAAACAAGCGCATAGCAGAGCAAGAGAGCGACGATCCCAAGTGGTTCGACGATTTTGATCTGCGTCTCGGTGACATGATGCGTGGCGAACGTGCGACAATGGGCAAATCCTTGCTTGATGTGCAGCGCGAACTCCGCATCAAAGCCAGCTATATTGCCGCCATCGAAAACTGTGACCCCGACGCCTTTGACACCCCTGGCTTCATCGCAGGATATGTGCGCTCCTATGCCCGTTACCTCAACATGGACAGTGACAAGGCTTTTGCTGCCTTTTGCGCAGAGAGCGGCTTTACCACGGCGCATGGCATGTCAGATGCCGCTTCATCGCGCAAGGATGACAACGTCAAGCCGAAGCGCGAAAATCGCAAACCCAGCGACCCCATTTTTGATGTGAACACTCCGTTCTCTCCGGCGGCTGAAAGCTTCCTCACAAGGATCGAACCGGGCGCGGTTGGCTCGCTTCTGGTGCTTGTGGCGCTTGTCGGCGCGCTGGGCTTTGGTGGCTGGACAGTCCTCAACGAGGTGCAGCGCGTGCAGCTGGCTCCGGTTGAAAACACGCCTGACGTGCTCGCTGATCTTGATCCGCTCGACAGTGTTGCACCGGCCGCTCCAGCGCTCGAGGCACCCGACGAAAGCGGCAGCCCCGTGCAGACCGCGTCAAGCGATGGGTTTGACAGGCTTTACCGCCCACAAGCGCTTGAAGTGCCTGTGCTCGTCGCCCGTGATGCCCCAATCTCGACACTCAACCCCGCCGAGCTTGGCACATTTGCCGATCAAAGCCCTTCTGCTGAAACCGGCGCATTTGGGGATAGCAACCTACAGCTTGCCAGCGCCACGTTGGGCGAGGGTGTAACTGTCGTTGCCGCACGCCCCGCTTGGGTGCGGATCAAAGACGGGCAGGGCGAGGTGATCTTCTCTGGCATTATGTCGGCAGGCGACACTTACAGTGTGCCGCAATCAGACAGCGCCGATGCCGCCGCAACGATACACGTTGGCGAAAGCGGCTCGATTTATTACGCCGTCAACGGCCAAACCTTTGGCCCGACCGGCCCGCGCGGCTCTGTAACAGAGAACTTCTCGCTTGCCGCCGCTGATCTCACAAGCGCACTACCAAGCGCGAACCTGTCGCGTGACACCGAGCTTGCGGCTGTGCTCGCCGAGCTTGGCGCAGCTGTTCCAAGTCAAGTTGCTGCCGTGCCGCAAGTGTTTGAGCAGGGGCAGGATGTCGTCACCGTCATCGCCACGCGCGAAGTCTGGATGCGGGTGCGTTCGGCTTCAGGCTCGATCCTGCATGAAGCCGTCATGCAACCGGGTGACATTTACACCGTGCCGCAAACCAACGAACCCGCGACCATCCGCGCAGGCGACGCAGGCGCGATCTACTTCGCCGCCAACGGCCAGACATACGGCCCCTACGGCGCGCGCGGCGCTGTCGCAGACAACCTCCAGCTTTCTGCAGCCAATGTTGCAAGCAAGCTTGAGCAAGCCGACTGGGAAGCCAGCGAACCGCTCGCCCGCGCGGTTGCACAGATCGACGCAGCCGGCGCTTTTGAGGTCTTGCAAGACTAAAGTTGCAACTGAACCACGGCAGGCTTATGTCGGAACCAACACTCCAAACCGCATAAGCGAGGCAGCTATGTCGCTCAATCCCGTCCGCCCTTGGCGCAACATCTACCGTCGCGAAAGCCGCCAGATCCACGTTGGCAATGTGCCCATCGGCGGCGGCGCACCGATCGCCGTGCAGACGATGACCAACACGCTGACAACCGACATCAAAGGCACCATCGCCCAAGTGCAAGCCGCCGCCGAAGCGGGGGCCGACATCGTGCGCATCTCGGTGCCGGATGAAGACAGCTCCAAAGCCCTCAAAGAGATCGTGCGCGAAGTTTCGGTTCCAATCGTCGCCGACATCCACTTCCACTACAAACGCGGCATTGAAGCCGCTGAAGCAGGGGCTGCATGCCTGCGCATCAACCCCGGCAACATCGGCAACGAGGCCCGCGTCAAGGAAGTCATCCAAGCCGCGCGTGACCACAACTGCTCTATCCGTATAGGCGTCAATGCTGGCTCGCTCGAGAAACACCTGCTCGACAAATACGGTGAGCCATGCCCCGACGCGATGGTCGAAAGCGGTATGGATCACATCAAGCTCTTGCAAGATCACGACTTTCACGAGTTCAAAATCTCGGTCAAGGCCTCTGACGTGTTCATGGCTGCCGCCGCCTACCAGCAACTCGCCGAGCAAACCGACGCGCCCATTCACCTTGGTATCACCGAGGCGGGCGGGCTGGTGTCCGGCACAATCAAGTCAGCTATCGGCCTTGGCAACCTCTTGTGGATGGGCATCGGCGACACCATCCGCGTGTCGCTTTCGGCGGATCCTGTAGAAGAAATCAAAGTCGGCTTTGAAATCCTCAAATCCCTCGGCCTGCGTCACCGTGGCGTGAACATCATCTCATGCCCCTCCTGCGCGAGGCAGGGCTTTGATGTGATCAAAACGGTTGAAGCTCTAGAGCACCGCCTCGCACATATCCACACGCCCATGAGCCTGTCGATCATCGGCTGCGTGGTCAACGGCCCGGGCGAAGCGATGATGACCGATGTCGGCTTCACCGGCGGCGGTGCCGGGGCAGGCACGGGCATGGTCTATATGGCTGGCAAACAAGACCACAAGCTCGGCAACCAGGACATGGTCGAGCATATCGTCGAGCTGGTTGAAAAGCGTGCCGCAGAAATTGAAGCCGAGATCGAAGCCGAAAGCTCCGATCCCGCTTAAAGTCATTTAACCGCGTTCGTCTCGCAGCGCCGCGACAATGCCTTGCATCGCGTCAAGCGGCATGTATCCACGCATTACCTGATCTTGCATGATAAACGTCGGCGTGCCCGAAATGCTCAGGCGCTGGCCGAGTTGGTGGTTGGCGGCTATGATCGTATTCACCTCCGCGCTGTTCATCGCAAGCAAGATCGCGTCAGCGTCAAGCTGAAGGCTCTCGGCAACAGCGCGCAGCACTGTTTCGTTCACGTCGCTCTTGAGCTTGATCAGCGTGTCGCCAACCGCTTTGTAAGCCTCATCGCCTGCCGTGAGGCGTGTGGCAATCGCAAAGCGTGACGACAGGGTCGAAGCTTCACCCAAGATTGGAAACTCCTTCATGATCAGCTTGATATCGCCGTCACTCTTGAGCAACTGCGCCACTTCATCATGCGCCTTGCGGCAATAGCCACAGCGGTAATCGATAAACTCGACAATGGTGATGTCACCCTCGGGGTTGCCGCCAACCCAGGAAGAGGCGTCTTCAAACAAGTCAGCCGCGTTGGCCTTTACAAGATCAACATCATTGGCGGCTTGTGCAGCGACTTGCTGTTGCTCAAAGGCTGCGGCGGCTTCCATAACAACCTGAGGGTTTTCAAGCAGATAGCTTCTGATTTCAGCCTGAAACGCAGCGCGCTCGGCCTCGCTCATCTGCGTGACATCAAAAGCTTGAGCGGGGCTGGCTGCCGTAAAGGCGAGGCCGGCTGCAAGCACGAGAGCGGCGGTTGTTCTGATCATTTCTTTCTCCGTGAGGTTTGAGCAGCAACAAGCACATCTTGCGCCCGTTGCCAACCGGGTGAGCCGCGTTTTAGCAAGCTCGTGGCGCGTTTTGCATGAATGCCGGCATCTTTCATCCGTCCGAGCAACGCATAGCGTTCGGCGGTGAGCAGGCTGGCCATACCCGCGTTGCCAAGGCGCGCATAAGCGCCGCCCAAGTCACGCATTGTGCGGGCATCGCGGCGGTCTCGTGCGATCGAGCGTTCCAGCTGTGGCAAGGCGGCTTTAGGATTGCCTGACACCAGCAAAGCATGCCCGTAAGCCCCCAGAACAAGCGCATCACGCGGGGCAAGCGACACGGCGTTCTTATAGGCTGCAACCGCTGCCTTATACTGTCGCTTCTCCAGCAAAAGCTGCCCCTTAAGTTCATACAAATATGGATCTTTGGGAGAAGATGCGATCAGTTTGTTCATCGCACCGAAGGCTTGGTTGGCTTTGCCGCTCCGGCTCCAGGCAATGGCCCTGCGCATCTGGGCTATGTCTTTGTGCCCGCTGTCACCCGCGCGGCGCAATGTCCATTTAGGTGCGCGGGTAAACGCCGAAAGCTTGCCCTGCGCGCGCGCAAACCAATAGGCTGATGTGGCCTTGTTACCCGCGCGCGGTTTGAGTGTCGCCGCGCCGGCTTTCATGGCGCGCAGACGGTCGCGAGACAGGGGGTGCGAGCGGGCATAGGGGTCTTGGCGGTTGGCCGACAGCAGCTCTTGGCCTGAGAAAAGCTCCATCACCCGAACTGCGCCCTGCGGATCAACACCGCCGCGGGCCATGTAACGCAACGCTGACTGATCCGCAGAGGCTTCCTCGGCACGGGTATGGG
The DNA here is from genome assembly GCF_018860975.1 of Lentibacter algarum. Lineage (GTDB taxonomy): Bacteria > Pseudomonadota > Alphaproteobacteria > Rhodobacterales > Rhodobacteraceae > Lentibacter > Lentibacter algarum_A. The sequence continues at coordinate 734,426 of NZ_JAHKQI010000008.1, read as the reverse complement.
CGAAAAACCCGCGCATCGCCGCGTTTGTCGTGCCAAGGCCGATTGCCGCACCAGCCTCGGGGTTGCCTGACGCTGCTGCCGCCGCCGCCAAAGCCAGCCCGAAGCCTGCCAGCGTCTTGGCGTGACGCGCATTTACCGGACGTCGCGCAAGATGGCCGTTGGCGATATGCGCTGCCTCATGGGCGATCACGGCTTGTAGCTCTTCGGCGGTTTTCAGCCGTAAGATCAGGCCTTGATGGATAAATATGTGGTCGCGATCGATGACAAAAGCGTTGAGCGAGCTTTCATTGACCACCAGAATGCGTATCCGCGACGAGGGCAGGCCAGCGGCATCAAGCACCGGTTTGGCAACTTGCCGCAAGGCGTGCTCGATGTCCGGATCACGCAGCAAAGACACAGCCCTTGCAGGGCTCGCCAGAACCAGTGCAAGCGCCAGAAAAACAGCAAAATGTTGAAACAGTCGTCGTGCTTGCATTGACGGTATCAGCCTTTCGGGTATCACTCAAAGCAAGTGTAGGGAGAAAGTGATGAAGAACTCAAGCCGTGGTGTCGTTGATCCCTTTATTGTGATGGACGTGATGGAAGAGGCGCGCGTGGCTGAGGCTGAAGGGCGGCACATTATTCATATGGAAGTGGGCCAGCCAAGCACCGCGGCCCCCGCACAGGCCCGCGCCAAGCTCGGCGCGACTATGGAGCACGACCCGCTCGGTTACTCTGTGGCGCTCGGCTTGCCCGCACTGCGCGCCCGCATTGCACAGCACTATGCCGACAAGCACGGCGTCACCGTCAGCCCTGAGCGCATCATCATCACTCCGGGTTCCTCAGGCGCGTTCATCCTTGCCTTCACAGCGCTGTTTGACGCAGGCGCCAAAGTGGGCATCGGTGAGCCGGGATATCCGTCGTATCGGCAGATCCTCAAGGCGCTGAACGTCACGCCTGTCGGCCTGCAAACCACGCTGGAAAACCGCTTTCAACCCGTGCCAACCGATTTTGTAGGGCAGGGGTTAGACGGCTTGCTCGTGGCCTCACCCGCCAACCCCTCCGGCACGATGCTGACGGCTGAGGCCATGCAAGCACTGATTGATGCCTGCAAGGCTGAAGGCGTCAGCTTCATCTCTGACGAGATCTACCAAGGTGTCGAATACGAGGGCCGTGCGGTGAGCGCATTGGAACTTAGCGATGATGTCTATGTGATCAACTCCTTTTCCAAATACTTCTCGATGACGGGCTGGCGCGTTGGCTGGATGGTCGTGCCTGACGATCATATCCGCCTTATCGAACGCTTGGCGCAGAACATGTTTATCTGCGCACCACATGCCAGCCAGGTCGCGGCACTGGCTGCGATGGACAGTGCTGACGAGCTTGAGGGCAACCTTGAGGTTTACAAACGCAACCGCGCGATGATGATCGAGGAGCTGCCCAAAGCCGGCCTCAGTAACTTCGCCCCGCCGGACGGGGCATTCTACATTTACATTGATGTCAGCCACATGACCGACGACAGCCGCAAACTGGCCTCTGATATTCTGCATAAAGCGGGTGTTGCGGTGACACCGGGGATGGACTTTGACCCTGTTCGTGGGCACCAGACCTTGCGGCTGTCCTATGCGCGTTCAAGCGAAGATATTACAGAAGGGCTATCGCGCCTGAAAGCCTATTTCAAAGGCTCATAGCGCTGAAAGACAAGTATTTGTGCAAAGAAAAAGCATGGCTGTTGTTCGACGTTGTTCAATGCATGTGGGCTGCGGTATAGTGACAAAAAAGAACGAGCGGTTATGAACAGGTTTTTGGTCTATATTCTTTCGGCGCTGCTGCTAAGCGCACCTCATATGAACGCGCAAGAGCTGAGCGGCTTGGCGCGATTCTTGCCTGAGGGCAGCGCGATGAAAGACCGTGGCCGCGATGTGCAACTGCTGCTTAACCTGAGCCAGACTGTGCCATACCGAGTGTTTACGCTTGATGCCCCGAGGCGGCTGGTGATCGACTTTCGAGAGGTTGACTGGGGCGGTGCCGGCGCCGCGAAACTGGATCAGTCAGACCGTATTTCCGAGGTGCGCACCGGCGGTTTCCGGCCTGGTTGGTCGCGGTTGGTGGCCGAGCTCGAAGCCCCTATGGCGCTGAAAAGTGTTGTGATGGCGCGGCAGGCCGACACCGGACAAGCACAGCTTTCGGTGGTGTTGCAGCGCACGGATGCCGACAGTTTTGTCGCCACCGCAGGAGCGCCCGCTTCGGGCGATTGGCCCGTGCCAAAACACACACCTAAAGTCAAAAATGAAGGCCGCATCACGATCATGCTTGATCCGGGTCACGGCGGGATCGATCCGGGGGCCTCGCACGATGGCCATGAGGAAAAGGTGCTGATGCTCACTTTTGCCCGCGAACTGGCAGACGAGCTGTCGCGCGTTCCGCAGGTTGACGTGCTGCTGACACGGGAAGACGACAGCTTCGTGTCACTTGAGCGGCGCGTGGCCTTGGCGCATCAGGCGGGGGCCGATCTGTTTATCTCGTTGCACGCAGACGCGCTCGGACAGGGCCACGCACACGGTGCCACGGTGCATACATTGTCTGACGAAGCGACGGACGAAGCCAGCGCACTTCTGGCCGAGCGTCACAACCGCGATGATATGCTTGCGGGTGTTGACCTGAGCGGTCAGGACGACGCCGTTGCTGATATCCTGCTCGATATGGCCCGCGCAGAAACCCAACCACGCACCGAACGCCTTGCTGCTGCTTTGGTCAAAGGGATCTCCGACAAAGGTGCGCCGCTCAACCGCAGGCCGCACCGCTCGGCGGCATTCTCGGTGCTCAAAGCGGCTGATATCCCCTCGGTGCTGATAGAAATTGGCTTTCTTTCAAGCAAGCGCGACTTTGCAAACATCATAGATCAAGCTTGGCGGATCGAAATGGCACAAGCGCTGCGCGATGGTATCGTTGCCTGGATGATCGAAGACGAAGCCCTCAGCCGTGTTGTGCGCCAATGACGTGGAAAATTCTGCGCCCAAAACTGGCGAAAAATAGCCCAACTTCCCCGCTTGAGGATTTTGACCTTCCCACGCCCAAGGCGTATAAACAAAGCCAGCGCAGCAGGGGGCCCTTGTGATCAGATTCTTTTTCTCGGCACTTGGCGGTCTTTTCAGCCTTGTCACACTTGGCCTGATGGCTGTGGCGCTGTCCATCGGGGCGGTGTTTTACATCTATGGCCGTGATCTTCCGAGTCACGAAAGCCTCGCCAGTTACCAGCCGCCATCCATTAGCCGGATCTACTCCGGCGAGGGGCGGATGCTGGACGAGTTCGCAAAAGAGCGGCGGTTGTTCACTCCGGCAGACGAAATCCCGGTGCTGATCAAATACGCTTTCATCAGTGCGGAAGACAAAAACTTCTACACCCACGATGGCTACGACACCCGCGGCATCGCCTCGGCGGCGCTTGATGCGCTCAAGGGCGGCAGCGTGCGCGGCGCCTCGACGATCACCCAGCAGGTCGTCAAGAACTTCCTTTTGTCTGCCGACCGCAAGGCCGAGCGAAAAATCAAAGAGATCATCCTCGCCACGCGGCTTGAGGAAAGCCTCGATAAGGAGCAGATACTTGAACTCTACCTCAATGAGATTTTCTTGGGGCAGAACTCGTTTGGTGTCACCGCGGCAGCGCAAAGCTATTTTAACAAAACCCTCGGGGAGCTGGCGCCAAATGAAGCTGCTTTTCTTGCGTCCTTGCCAAAAGCGCCTTCAAGCTATCACCCCGTCCGCCGCAAAGAACGGCTGACACAGCGCCGCAACTTTGTTCTCAAAGAGATGATGGAGAACGGCTATATCAGCCAGTCAGTTTATGAACGCGAGCGCGCCACTCCGCTCTTGTCGGTGCAGAACGGCGACTATGAGCCTTTCCGCAAATCACTGCCGCCACGTGACTACTTTACTGATGAAATCCGCCGCCAGCTGTCAAAGGACTTTGGCGAGGAGGAGTTCTTTACCGGTGGCATGACTGTGCGCGCCACTATCGAACCCGAGATGCAAGAGCTTGCCGCGAGCTCGCTTCAGCGCCAGCTTGAGCAATATGACCGCGGCATTGGCCGTTGGCACGGCACTGGCAAGACCCTTGAAGAAGAGGCCCTTGCCAGCGAAGAGGCATGGCGTGAGGCCTTGGCAAACACCAATGTGCCCCGCGATATCAAGCTCGAAAGCCAGTGGTATCCGGCAGTTGTGCTTGAGGTCGGCGAGAACCGCCTTCGCCTCGGTATCGAGGGCGTGCAAGAGACTGAAGCACAGCCGCATGTCGTGCCGCGCAAGGATATCTCTTGGATGAAAGGTGGCTTTGCCGACAATTTCAAACGCGGTGATGTTGTTCTGGTGCGGCGTATGACTTCTGGCAACAACGGCGCGGGTGACTTTATCCGCTGGACGTTGCGCCAAGTGCCAAAGGTGCAAGGCGGCTTTATGGCGATGGATGTGAACACCGGTCGCGTGATCGCGATGCAGGGTGGCTTTAGCTATCAGGCTTCGGTGTTTAACCGCGCCACACAGGCCCGCCGACAACCCGGCTCGTCGTTCAAGCCATTTGTCTACGCTTCGGCGCTCGACAGCGGCTATACGCCCGCCACGATCGTGGTGGATGCGCCGATCGAGATCAACACCCCGCAGGGGCTTTGGCGGCCACGCAATTCGTCAAACCGCTTTTACGGCCCGACACCGCTGCGCACCGGCATCGAGCAATCCCGCAACCTGATGACCATTCGTTTGGCGCAGGAAGTCGGCATGGATGTTGTCGCCGATTACGCCGAACGCTTTGGCGTCTACAACAATATGGGCCGCTTTCTGGCCAACTCGCTGGGCTCGGAAGAGACCACGCTTTACAAAATGGTTTCGGCCTACGCGATGTTCGCCAACGGTGGTGAGCGGGTCGAACCGACGCTGATTGACCGTGTGCAAGACCGCTACGGAAAAACCGTTTACCGCCACGATGTGCGTCTCTGCCCCGAGTGTCTTGATCCGACAGTGCCGCGCTCGCGTAGCCCGCGTATCACCTCGAACCGCGAGCGGGTGATGAACGACATTACCGCCTATCAGCTCACCTCGATGATGCGCGGCGTGGTTGATCGCGGCACAGCCCGCAAGTTTGTAAACCTCGGCGTGCCTGTTGCTGGCAAAACCGGCACAACCAACGACGCCAAAGATGTCTGGTTTATCGGCTTCACCAACAACATCGTCGCGGGTTGCTACATTGGTTTTGACAACCCCAGAAGTCTCGGCAGAGGCGCCTATGGCGGCGGAATGTGCGGTCCGGTGTTCCAGCGCTTCATGTCCAAGGCGATCAAGAAATACGGCGCCGGAAAGTTCCGCGTTCCGGAAGACTGCCTGTTCATCAAAATCGACCGCCACACCGGCGCGCGCCTTTCGCCTAACGCTTCCGGTGACCATGTGGTCACCGAGTGTTTCCGCGCGGGCGAAGAGATCGACTTTGGCATCACCTTTGATGGTGGCTTTGCGATGGGTGAAAACCTGCCGCTCTACAAGGAAGTCGACGCCGCCAAGCAAGTGACCACATCAACCGGCAAAAAAGCCGTTGTTGGCCCAAAAGCCGGCTTCGGCACGCTCTCGTCAGGTGGGCTTTACTAAGCTTGCCGCTGAGGGGCTGCTGCGATATCACCTGTCTCAGTCAGACAGCTAGGAACACCCATGCGCGCCGAAACCCAGAACTTCGCAACCGAGATCGAAAAATCGCTCGACTTGCTCCGCCAACGTATGGACTGGGAGACAGCCCAGCACCGGCTTGAAGAGTTTAACGCCAGGGTCGAAGACCCGAATCTCTGGGACGACGCCGAGAAAGCCCAAAAGCTGATGCGTGACCGGCAAATGCTCGTCGACGCGCTGGCCACGCATGACACCATCAAACAAGACCTCGCTGACAACCTCGAGATGATCGAACTCGGCGAGATGGAAGACGACGCCGAAGTCGTAACCGACGCCGAGAACGCAATCGCCAAACTCGCCAAAGTCGCCGCCAAGAAAGAGCTCGAAGCGCTGCTGGATGGCGAAGCCGACAGCAACGACACGTTTTTGGAGATCAACTCCGGTGCTGGCGGCACCGAAAGCTGTGATTGGGCGTCGATGCTGGCGCGTATGTATGTCCGCTGGGCCGAGAAGAAGGGCTACAAAGTCGAGCTTCAGTCCGAGTCCCAAGGCGAGGAAGCGGGCATTAAATCAGCGACTTACAAGATATCGGGCCATAACGCCTATGGCTGGCTCAAATCCGAGTCCGGCGTGCACCGCCTGGTGCGCATTTCGCCGTTTGACAGCGCCGCCAAGCGTCACACCTCCTTCACCTCGGTCGGCGTCTACCCCGTTGTGGACGATAACATCGAGATCGAAGTGAACCCCGCCGACATCCGCATCGACACCTACCGCTCCTCGGGGGCAGGTGGCCAGCACGTTAACACCACCGACTCAGCCGTGCGTATCACCCACGCGCCGACAGGCATCGTGGTGACCAGCTCGGAGAAATCACAGCACCAGAACCGCGACATCGCCATGAAAGCGCTGAAATCGCGGCTCTACCAGATGGAACTTGACCGTCGCAACGAGGCCGTCAACGAGATGCATGAAAACAAAGGTGACGCAGGTTGGGGCAACCAGATCCGCTCCTATGTTTTGCAACCCTACCAAATGGTCAAAGACCTGCGCACTGCTTACGAAACATCTGACACCAAAGGCGTGCTCGACGGTGATCTTGATGGGTTTATGGCCGCCACGCTGGCACTTGATGTTGCCGGCAAATCCCGCGCCGAAGCTCAAGGCGAGGGCTGAACACCCCGTCGGCCCTTGCGCTCGCGCCCGTCGCAGGCCAGCATAGCCCTACCATCGTCGGGGAGGGACAATGCACGACATCACCAATATGACAGCGCTTGAGCAATCAGCGGCGATCGCTGACAAAACACTCAGCGCGCGCGATCTGATGCAAGCCACGCTCGACCAGATCAATGCCGTAAACCCGCGCATCAACGCTATCGTCTCGCTGCGGGATGCCGAGGCTTTGCTCACCGAGGCCGCCGAAGCCGATGCAAGCCCCTCAAATGGCTGGTTGCACGGCATGCCCATTGCAGTGAAAGACCTCGCCAATGCCAAGGGGCTGCCAACGACAATGGGCAACCCGATGTTCAAGAACACGATTGCCGAAGAAGATGACCTCGTGGTCGCCCGTATGCGCGCTGCGGGGGCTATCATAATCGGCAAGACCAACACGCCCGAGTGGGGGCTTGGCTCGCATACATTCAACCCCGTGTTTGGCGCAACCAGTAACCCCTTTGACACAGCGCTGTCGGCAGGTGGCTCATCGGGCGGTGCGGCGGCAGCCCTCGCAGCACGTATGCTCTCGGTCGCTGACGGCTCTGACATGATGGGCAGCCTGCGCAACCCTGCCGCTTGGAACAATGTTTATGGCTTTCGGCCAACCTACGGCCGCGTCCCGTCCGAGCCAGCAGGCGACAGCTACCTACACCAGCTAGCGACATCGGGGCCGATGGCACGCACACCCGCCGACTTGGCTGCGCTGCTTGATACACAATCAGGGCTTGATTTACGCCAACCGCACGAAGCTAACGTTGACGCGACGCTTGATAGCATCAACACGCCCGTTAAGGGCCGCCGCATAGGTTGGCTCGGAGATTGGGGCGGTGCTTTCCCTATGGAAGCAGGGCTGCTGGAGCATTCCGAGACGGCTATACCGCAGCTTGAGGCGCTTGGTCTGAGCGTGGAGCGCCTTGCCGCGCCGTTCGCGGCCGAGGCAATCTGGGAGAGTTGGATAACCTTGCGTTCATGGCAAGTCGGGGCCGGACTTAAGGTGTTTTACGATGACGCCGCAAAGCGTGATCAGCTCAAAACCGAAGCCATATGGGAGATCGAGCGCGGCCTCGCGCTCTCAGCGATGGATGTTCACAATGCCAGCGTCATCCGCTCGGATTGGTTCAAAACCTGTGCGCAACTGTTTTCGCAGTATGACGCGTTGATCCTGCCGACGACACAGCTCTATCCGTTCCCCAAAGAGTGGACTTACCCGACCGAGATTGCAGGGCAGGGCATGGACACCTATCACCGCTGGATGCAGATCGTGACGCCCGTTGGCTTGCTTGGTCTGCCTTGCATAAACCTGCCGATTGATATGAGTGCCTCGGGCCTGCCAGCGGGTCTGCAAGTCTTTGGGCCACGCAACGCGGATGCGAAGCTTTTGCAAATCGGGCAGGCCTGGCACAACGCTTACAAACACTCAGAGCAGCGTCCGCCATGTTAACAATCCGGAGTTTTCAGGCGGATGACAAACTGTCTGCACGCATTATGCACTGCTGTATGCACTGTGGTATGCACGCATTGTGCAGGGCATTTTGCCAAGCCTCAAAGTGTTAACTTGGCCCTGAAAGGACAGGCGTATGAGCTCACATTCTCTCAACAAAGCGCATGGCGCGCCCGAGCATAATCTGATCGGTTTTGCCGACATCAAAACCGCCCTTCTGAAGGGGTGGAAAGACATGCTTGCCGCGCCGGTTTACGGGCTTATTGTCGCCGGAATATGCGTGGTGTTCGGTCTCTGCATGGCGGCAGTTACCCGCCTCACAGGGCAGACATACTGGCTGGTCTTTGCGGCGGTCGGCTTCCCGCTGTTCGGCCCTTTCGCCGCAGTCGCTCTCTATGAAGTCAGCCACCGCCTCGAGCAAGGTACACCCTTGAAAATGAAAGAAATATTTACCATCGTCTTTCATCAAACGCGCCGGCAGCTGCCCTCGCTTTGCGTGATAATCCTGATGGTATTCCTGTTCTGGTTCTTCATCGCACACATGATTTTCGCGCTGTTCATGGGGCTTTCGACAATGACAAATGTGTCGTCATCGCTTGATATCTATTTCACCAGCAACGGCCTCACGATGCTGGCCGTCGGAACGGCTGTCGGGGCCGTGTTTGCGGTGATTTTGTTTATGATTACGGTGTTTTCAATGCCAATGCTTCTTGATCGCGAAATCGACTTTGTCACCGCCATGATAACCAGCTTCAACGCGGTTCAACAAAACCTGCCGTTGATGCTGCTCTGGGGCGTGTTTATTGCGGTCAGCACGTTCATCGCCATGATGCCGGTTTTTCTCGGTTTGTTTCTGGTGTTACCGCTTATTGGCCATGCGAGTTGGCATCTTTATCGCGCGGGGTTTGAGCCCTGAATTACTGAAAGACCTGCCCCAGTCGCAAAAGCCTTGCGTGGTAGGCCGGAAGGTCATCTGTGCTGCAAAGCCCCCCGAGCCTTGCGGTCGAAAGCATGGCCTCCGTATTGCCGGAAACATGCTCGAAAACCATACGTGCAACCCGTTGTCCGGTGATACTTTCCGCGATCGTTCGGGCTGCGTAACCTTCCCAGTAATTGTTTTGAAACGAGGCCACGCGTGACAGGAAACTAAAGGAACAAGTTGTGCTGCCGCGACGTGCCGCCAGGATCGCAACACCTTGTTCCTGCTTGATCAAGATGCCCCTGATCTCACGGTTTCTGACTGTCGGTTCGATACCCTGTTGTAGCATTGCTTGCTTGGCTTCAAAGCCTCGGACGAAAGTTTGCCCGTCACGCCTGAAGACATAAAGCAGGCCGATCACGAACTGCTCCTCACTAACAAAACTCGGACGGCTAAAACGAAACACGCCGCTGGGAAACTCGGATTCCGAAATGCTGCTGCCGCTCTTTCCAAGAAAATCTTCGACGATCGGGTGATGAAAGACATCAACTGTTTTAGGGGCAATGCTGTCGACGGGTTCCAAGAGCACGCGCGCATCGACATCAAAAAATTTACATATCCGGTGCAAAACGTCAGGACGGGGGAAGCTCTCGGCAGAAAGATATCTGTTAAATTGTGTTCGGTTGATCCCCAACTCACGGCAAAGACCCGCGACAGAAGGATACCGCGCGGACAGTTGCCGCAAATTTGCCCCAAAGACTGATCTCAGCTGAACCGGATCATTTTTTTTGGATTCTTCAGACGCCATTGTGCTCCGCAACTTTCGATTCATTCAACTTAAGGTTTATTTGAGATGTTAAGCCAGTATTACGCAGCGAGAGCAGAAAAGTAATGCCAATTCGCATCGTTTTGATGCTTTTTCGCGTCATATTTGATGCTAAATGGCGTCACCTTGTTGATTTCGAGACACATATTCTGACAGTGCGACACTCATTGAGCGGTTTCACTTTAAGACAGAATTGCTAAAATTTAGTCTACATTAGACCCACAACAGGACCTTGGGGACAGGTACTTTGGGACGTGAACGGTTTGGGGAAGTAAATGTACGGTGTAGTGCTCTGGAGTGACACAATCGACAAGAAAGCTGTAATCTGGTGCGAAGATCACGGTGATCTAGCGTATTATGTTGGCAGTGAAACTTCTATTTTTGATGGGCCGCAGCTAGACGCTGGGGATCTTGTCCATTTCCAGGTCTCGGATGGTGAACAAATGCGTCTTGCGCAAAACCCTGAGCTTGTGTCGGAGTGCCATGCTCCCGCGCTGGCTAAGAACCTACGCGCGGTCATGGATGACGCAAGCAGTCAGCAGGCCGCACCGGTGCGCGCGCCTGTCGACAGAGCGCAAAACGTGGTTCCGTTCCGGCTCAGCTGCACAGCGTAACAAAACAAACTTGCATTACTTTTTGTAAACCTAGCGTCAATCCGACGTTAGCGCTTCAGGCGTGTCACGCGTTTCCGCGCGACAGAGCAGCAACACCCGTGCGTGCAACCTCATTGAGACCCAGAGGGCGCATCAATTCAGCAAAAGCATCAATTTTCTCTGGCGCCCCTGTGATCTCGAACACAAAGCTGCTCAGCGTGCTGTCAACGACATTGGCGCGAAAGATATCTGCCAAGCGCATCGCCTCAACCCGTTTCTCACCGGAGCCTTCAACCTTGAACAGAGCCAACTCGCGCTCAACTGCGGGGCCCTCAACCGTGAGGTCATGAACTTCATGCACAGGCACAATGCGCCCGAGTTGTGCTTTGATCTGCTCAATGATCTGCGGCGTGCCGGTCGTGACAATGGTGATCCGCGAGAGTTTGCCTTCGTGATCAACTTCCGCAACCGTGAGGCTGTCGATGTTGTAACCTCGACCCGCGAACAGCCCGATCACGCGTGCCAGAACACCGGCCTCGTTGTCGACCAACACAGCCAACGTATGTGTCTCTTGCTGGTCGCTAAACGTTGGTCGCAAGTTGTAAGCCGAGTGCTTGTTCGCACCTTTTTTGATCTTCAATGCAGACATATCAAATATCCTTTTTCACAGGTCAAACTGAGGGAGGGCAGGCAGCGCTCATACGAACACGGCCCCCTTGCTCCCAATGGCATCTTTGGTGCTTGATTCACTCAACAACATCTCGTTGTGGGGCGCGCCTGACGGGATCATCGGCAAGCAGTTTTCGTGCTTTTCAACAAGGCAATCCATGATCACCGGCCCGTCGTAAGCGATCATTTCTTTAATCGCTTCATCGAGGTCATCGGCGTGGTCAACACGAATGCCTTTGGCGCCGAAGGCCTCGGCCAGTTTGACAAAATCAGGCAGGGCTTCCGACCACGAATGAGAGTATCGCTCGCCGTGCAGCAGTTCCTGCCACTGGCGCACCATGCCAAGGCGCTCATTGTTGAGGATGAACTGTTTTACAGGCAGTTTGAACTGCACCGCAGTGCCCATTTCCTGCATGTTCATAAGCCAGCTCGCCTCTCCGGCGACGTTGATAACAAGGCTGTCCCGATGAGCGACTTGCACGCCAACAGAAGCCGGAAAACCATAGCCCATTGTGCCAAGGCCGCCAGACGTCATCCAGCGGTTAGGATCATCGAAGTTAAGGTATTGCGCAGCCCACATCTGATGCTGGCCAACTTCGGTCGTGATGTATCGGTCGTGATCCTTGGTTAGATATTCAAGCCGTGACAGCGCGTGCTGCGGTCTGATCACCTGACTGACCTGTTCAAACTTCAGGCAGTCTACACTGCGCCAGTCGTCGATCTTTGCCCACCACTCTTGCAAGCCGGATTTATCGGTTTTGCGACCGCGTGATTTCCAAACCTTTAACACATCTTCGAGAACATGGGCCACGTCGCCAACTATCGGAATGTCGGCGTGAATAACTTTGTTGATCGAGGATGGGTCGATATCAATATGCGCTTTTTTCGAGCCCGGGCTGAAGGCGTCGACAACACCGGTGATCCGGTCGTCAAAACGTGCGCCGATGTTGATCATAAGATCACAGCCGTGCATTGCGAGGTTGGCCTCGTAAAGCCCGTGCATGCCGAGCATACCAAGCCAGTTTTTGCCAGACCCGGGGTAGGCACCAAGGCCCATCAGCGTCGAGGTGATCGGGAAATCGGTTGCTTCAACCAGTTCGCGAAGAAGCTGGCTTGCAGCCGGGCCCGAGTTGATAACCCCGCCGCCGGTGTAAAAAACAGGGCGCTTAGCTGTTTCGATTGCGGCAACAAGCTCTTCAATCGAGGCCATATCGCCTTTAACAGGAGGCTGATAGTGGCTTACGCGGGCCTTTTTGATCGGCGTATATGCGGCCGAGGCAAACTGAACATCTTTCGGAATGTCGATCAGAACAGGCCCCGGGCGGCCCGTCGTGGCGACATGAAACGCCTCGTGAATGGTCTCCGAAAGCGCCGCTGTTTCTTTAACCAACCAGTTGTGCTTGGTGCAGGGTCGCGTGATGCCAACTGTGTCGGCCTCCTGAAAGGCGTCGTTGCCGATCATAAATGTCGGAACTTGCCCCGTGAGGACAACAATCGGAATACTATCAAGCAGCGCATCCGTAAGGCCAGTGACAGCATTTGTTGCACCAGGGCCAGAGGTTACGAGCACCACGCCAGGCTTGCCTGTCGAGCGGGCGTAGCCTTCGGCGGCGTGGACGGCGGCTTGTTCGTGGCGAACGAGAATGTGCTGGATGGCGTTTTGCTGGAAGACCTCGTCATAAATCGGCAGGACGGCCCCGCCAGGATAGCCAAAGATCGTGTCGACGCCCTGATCTTTCAGGCATTCAACTATCATTTTTGCACCGGTCATCTGACGTGACATATTTTCAAACTCCGTTTCAACACGTTGTATTCGCACATAAAAAAGCCCCCGATCTTGGGGGCGCATGGTTAACCTCTAGGGTGCTGTTACCAGCCCATGCGCCTTACATTAACAATCACGACAAGGTTGGTCATCCAACTGGCCCTTTATGCTGCGTTTGCGAGACATTAGGCGGCTCGCTAAGGGGCGTCAACCGTGAAATGGCCTTTGAAAATGCGAAAATGAATGTTTCTAGCGCAATTTTTGAACTATTGTTTCGTTTTCTGCCAGTTTTGCGGCATAAGTGAAAATTTGCAGGCGGTAAAGACAGCTGGCAAGCAAGAGTGTTAATGCGGCAATATGCGAGCCGCTCGCAGGTGACTCGGGTGCATACCACAGTGCATATTTGAGTGCATAACGCGTATGCACAGATTTGACGCTGCATCGCGGCGCACAAAAGTGCTACCGGAGCCGGCGTAAGGGTAGGTGCATGTTAACGGTTTTCAAATTGCCTTGACGAAGTTTCACACGGCGGATAGCTCAGGCGAAGGCTGTAGACGCCTGCCTCCCGCTGACGATTCTGTCTTGGTTAAGTTCTGCGTTAAGTCTTGCGACGTAACATCTCTATTCTACTCTTTCCGCATATCGCGCGGATGGTAATGCGGGTCCTGTCATAAGTAACGCGATTGGCTTGAGAGATACGGGTTATGTCTGACACCCATACAAATTCCTTCACGGATGGGCCGCTTGGCACCACCTATCTAAAAACCGCGTTGCCGATCATCTTTGTGATGGCGATGAATGGTCTCCTGTCGGTGGCCGATGCGCTTTTCTTGGGCATCTATGTTGGCCCTGAGGCCTTGGCGGCGGTCACGCTGATGTTTCCGATCTATATGTTGATTGTCGCAGTTTCGACGCTGGTATCGAATGGCATGTCGAGTCTTCTTGCCCGCAACCTCGGGGCCGGAAACATGGAGCAGGCCAGTAGCGTTTTTGTCGGGGCGCATGGCTTGGCTGTGATGCTTGGCGTGGTGCTGATCGTGCTGTTTGTTTTCTTGGGACAAGGCGTGACTTTGCTGGCGGCAGGTGGATCAGAAGAGCTGGCACAGATGGGGCTGGTCTATCTCGGCATCACAGTGTTCTTTTCGCCCTTGTTGTTCGTGCTTTCCGTCAACTCGGATGCCTTGCGCAACGAGGGCCGCGTTGGATTTATGGCGGCGATGAGCTTGCTGGTTTCCCTCGCAAACATTGGCTTTAACTATGTCTTGATCGTGCCGTTTCAGATGGGCGTCGCTGGATCGGCCTTTGGCACAGCCGCGGCACAAGCGTTGGCGTTCACGATCATTTTGCTGTTCCGAGTTTATGGCGAGACATCCCTGCGGCCATCGACGATCCTGCGGTATTCGGTTCGACGGCATTGGGGGCGTATCCTTGCCCTTGGTGCTCCACAAAGCCTGAACTTCATGGGTGTAGCCATTGGTTCGGCGGCTATCATTACGTCGTTGCAGTCGGTCGGCAGCCCGAACTACCCCGATACCATCACGGCCTATGGCATCATCACGCGGGTCATCACCTTTGCTTTCGTGCCTTTGCTGGGGCTGTCATTTGCGATGCAGACAATCACCGGCAACAATTTTGGCGCGACGCTCTATCAGAGATCTGACGCCAGCCTGCGTATCGGGCTTTGGGCAGCCTTTGTCTATTGTTCGACGGTGCAGATCGTGGTGACAAGCATCCCAAGCCAGATAGCAGGGGCCTTTGTAGATGACGCCGCAGTGATCGCCGAGGTTGCGCGTATCTTGCCGATAATGACCTGTGTGTTTTTTATGATGGGGCCATTGATGATGATGGCGAGCTACTTCCAAGCCATCGGTTCGGCCACCAAGGCGGCGCTTTTGGGCCTGTCGAAACCCTATGTTTTTGCGCTCCCGCTGACGTTGTTCTTGCCTGTTTGGCTAGGCGAAGTCGGCGTTTGGTATGCTGGGCCACTGGCCGAGGTAATGCTGCTTTGCCTTACGATTGTGGTGTTGCGGCAGGTTGCCGTGAGCCAATCTTTACGCTGGGGTCTCTTCCATACGGCGAAAGGAACAGCGCCATGAGTGTTAATCTTCCAACCGCGCCACAAGCCAAAGAGCAAGCCAAGCGTTTGCGCGCCAAACTAAGAGAGGAGGGCGCGCCGGTTGGCCATGCTAAATCGCTTGAAATGGTGGCTCACAAGCACGGGTATTCAGACTGGAACACGATGCTCGCTGCAATTGTCGGTCACGGTGCTGTTAGCTGGGCCGTGGGGGACCGTGTCAGCGGCATCTATTTGTCGCAGCCTTTTGTGGCGACGGTGATTGCGGTTGCGGAAACCAAGCCGGAGTGGTTTCGCCTTAACCTGCATTTGGACGAGGCTGTTGACGTTGTGTCGCATGACAGCTTTTCTAACATACGGCAGCGTATTTTCGGAGTTGTCGGCCCCAAAGGGCACACCGCAGAACGCACAAGTGACGGGCATCCACACCTGCAAGTCGATATTTTGAAGAGCAGGCCTGATTAGAGGCATCCTGACGTGCGCGAGCCTTGCCTCGCTATTTCCGCTCGCTATATCCGACGATGTGCGGGCAAGTCGGGGAGCGAGATATTGGCGACTTGCTCGGCGATCGGTGCGGTTGAGAGCGGGTGCGCCCCAGTGGCGTGCTCGGAGGCATCGCCCAGAGCTTGCCAGTCGCCGTTCTTGTAGATTTCGAGTGCCGAGAAGTTGGCTTTGTAGCCCATTTTAGGCGAGCCGGGCACCCAGTAGCCAAGATAGACAAAGGGCAACTCTCGCTCGCGGGCGATCTTCACGTGATCAAGGATTATGAACGTGCCGAGTGACTGTTTTTCATAGGCTGGATCAAAGAAGGAATAGACCATGGAAAGCCCGTCTTGCAGCACGTCGGTGAGGCAGACGGCGACGAGCTTGCCTGTGTCGGGGTCATGGTATTCGATCACACGGCTGCGGATCGGCGTTTCTTCGATCATCGCGGCGAACTCGAAGACATCCATGTCGGCCATACCGCCGTCTGCGTGGCGGCTGTCGAGGTAGGTGCGAAACAGCTCGTATTGCTCTTCGGTCGCCCAAGTTGTTGTAACGCGGCGCTCAAAGCTGGCATTGCGTTTGAGCACGCGTTTCTGGCTTTTGGAGGGTGTGAACTCTTGCGTCTTGATGCGGGCCGACATGCAAGCTGCGCAGTCGGTGCAGGACGGGCGGTAGAGCACATTTTGCGAGCGTCGGAAACCTTGACGGGAGAGCTCGTCGTTGAGCTCTTGTGCGTCCTGTCCTTGCAGGGCTGTGAACAGCTTTCGCTCCAGCCGCTCTTCAAGGTAGGGGCAGGGCTGGGGTGCTGTAACATAGAACTGCGGTGCCAGTGGCAACGTGTGGCGCATTGTGGGGTATTCTTTCATTATTCACGCATCACGATAACAATGCATTGCAACTTCGCCAAGAATTGATTCAATTTAGTGTTAACTGTCGTATATGCCGTCATTGGGAGCTGTTTGCTGTGCAAAACGAAAGCCTTAAAGGCATTATAGCGATGGCGGTTGCCTGTTTGGTCTGGGGCTTTTCTGCGCTGTATTACAAGGCGTTGGCGCATATCCCGCCGCTTGAGATACTTGCGCACCGCACGCTGTGGTCGTTTGTTATCTTTGCGGGGCTGCTTGCGGTGCAGGGGCGTTTAGCGGCGCTAAAGGGCGCTGTTAACACGCCAAGGGCGGCTTTTATCATCGGGCTGGCTGCGCTGATGATCTCGGTAAACTGGTTCAGCTTCATCTTTTCTATACAAGTCGGAAGGGCCACGGAAGCCGCTTTGGGTTACTATATTTTCCCATTGGTCGCCGTGCTCTTGGGACGCATTGTTTTCGGTGAGCGGCTGGGCGTGGTGCAGTGGCTTGCGGTTGCTTTGGCGACAGGAGCGGTGAGCCTGCTGACATACGGGCTTGGCGTTGCGCCTTGGATATCGCTTATCGTGGCCTTCACTTTCGGCCTTTACGGCGTGGTCAAGAAGCAGCTGGATATCGGGCCGGTGGTCTCGGTTACGGCTGAGGTTGGCATGTTGGTGCCGGTTGCACTTGTGGTGCTGGCTGTGGTGCATATGCGCGGGCAGGGGCACTTTGGCAGTGCGGCTTGGGAGAGCGGTATGCTGGTGTTTGCGGGCCTGCTTACAGCTTTGCCGCTCATGTTGTTTTCATACGCAACCAAACGCTTGCAGCTTTCGACAGTGGGCTTGCTGCAATACATCAACCCGAGCGCGCAGTTTTTCTGCGCGGTGGTGGTGTTTGGTGAGCCTTTCAGCGGTTGGCATCAGCTGGCTTTCGCGATGATCTGGGCCGGGTTGCTGTTGTATTCTCTGGCGGCGCTGCTTCAGGACAGGGCTGCCCGTAGGTAGACGGCGGCCTCGTCGGCTGTGTCGAGCACCGTGAACAACGCCTTGAGCGAGGCATCGGCAAAGCCCTCACTGATCGCATGATCTACCAGCGCCATCAGCGGCGCCCAATAGCCGGCGATGTTTAACACCACGATCGGTTTGGTATGCAACCCGAGTTGCGCCCAAGTCAGCACCTCAAAAAACTCGTCAAGCGAACCGGCCCCACCAGGCAAAACCACGATCGCATCGGCGTTCATATACATGACTTTCTTGCGCTCATGCATGTTCTCGGTGACGATAAACCGCGTAAGATCACGTTTGCCGACTTCAAGATCTAGCAAATGTGTCGGGATCACGCCGAAGGTTTCGGCCCCTGCGGCCTGCGCCGAACGCGCCACCGCGCCCATCAGGCCAACGTCGCCCGCACCATAAACAAGCCGCCAGCCCTCATCTGCGATGATTTTGCCAAAGCTCTCTGCCGATTGCATGTAATCGGGTTTTGCGCCCTCACGAGAGCCACAATAAACGCAGATTGAATGTGTTGGCATGGCTTGATGCTCCGCAAATGATCATGTTTTGATTTGTCATAGCCAGTTTGGTATGCTCTCTCAACCGTGCAGCCTATATGAATGCCGGATTGGGGAGTGCAATGAGCAAATTTGCCAGCATGTTTGGCGGCAACGCCGGAATGATACTGAGTGTCGGGGCCGTTGTCGCTGTAGTTGTCGGCGGTGTTGTCCTTTTCAAGGACAGACAGGGTAGCGAACCAGCGGTTGCAGCGCCGGGTTTGACAACCACAAGCACGCCGGTTGCAACTGAACCCGCCATGCAAGACCAGGCGGCACGAGTTGCAGAACCAACGACAGAACCAACAGCAGAGACAATTGATGAAGCTTCGCAAACCCCGCCTGAAGCGCCACAGTTTGACATCGTCCGCGTCGACACTGACGGTGGGCTGACACTTGCCGGCGAAGGCCGTGCCGGTTTTGCACTTGATGTCTTGCTTGATGGCGAGGTGCTGGCAACGCTTACACCGGGTGCTGACGGCAGTTTTGCTCATTTGGGCAAGCTGCCGGCAAGCAACACTGCGCGGATTTTGAGCCTGCGCGAAGTTGAAAGCGGCATTTTGGGTGCGAGCGAGTTTGTGGTGGCTCCCTTGCTCGCATTGACAGCAGAGCAAGGCGAACCTGCGAGCAGCCAAACAACTGTGCAAACGACTGCGCAAACGGCGCAAGCTGTTGTCCAGATAAGCAAAGACGGTGCCGAAGTCGTGCAACCGGCCGCTGCACCCGAGTTGCTGAGTGAAGTCGCGATTGATGCGATAACCTATTCAGAGCAGGGTGATGTGCAGCTCTCTGGCCGAGCGCCGCGTGAGGGCCATGTGCGGGTTTATCTCAACAACAGGCCCGTCAAGACGCAACCGGTGCAAAACACAGGCGTTTGGCGCACCGAGTTGCCTGATGTCGACACGGGGGTTTATACTCTTCGGGTCGATCAGGTTGATGCCAGTGGTGCGGTCACGTCACGCGTCGAGACCCCTTTCAAGCGCGAAGAACCCGCCAAGCTGCAAGCCGCGCAAGTGACGGCAGTCACTGTGCAGCCCGGTGCAACGCTTTGGGCAATAGCTGCCGAGCGCTTTGGCAATGGCACGCAATACGTGCAGCTATACGAAGCCAACAAGGACCGTATCCGCGACCCGGATTTGATCTACCCCGGTCAGGTTTTTGATTTGCCAACAGAGTAATTTTCCTGCCGCACTGGCACTTGCCCATAAAGAGGCCTATCTGCTTATGACCGGACATTTGGGGGCAGGGCATGAGCAACAGCGACATTCAGAGCGAGGGTTCTTCCGGCTGGCGTGTTATTCGCCGCGTCACCCCATACCTGTGGCCTGACAACGAGCCTTGGGTGAAGCGCCGCGTCACGCTCGCGATGCTGGCGCTGTTGTTGTCCAAATTGATCGCAGTGTTCACACCGATGTTGTACAAACAGGCGGTCGATGCCCTCACTGGGGCCGGCGTTAGTGAACTCGCACTTGGGGCGATTGGTCTTACCGTCGCCTACGGTATGGCGCGGTTGTTGGCCAACGGCTTTCAGCAGTTGCGTGATGCGTTGTTCGCGGCCGTGGCGCAGCGGGCTTTGCGTGCGCTCGCGCTTGAAACGTTCCAGCACATTCACAAATTGTCGATGCGCTATCATATCACCCGCAAGACAGGCGGGCTCAGCCGGATCATCGAGAGGGGTGTTAAGGGCGTTGAATTTTTGTTGCGGTTCTTGTTGTTCTCGATTGGCCCGTTGATTCTCGAGCTTTTGCTGATCGCGGGCATTCTGTTTTACTTGTTTGATGTTTGGTATCTGGTTGTGGTGGCTGTCACTATTGGCATCTACGTTTGGTTTACCTTCAAAGTTACCGAATGGCGCGTGAAGCTGCGCCGCGAGATGAATGATCAGGATACCGATGCCAACCAAAAGGCGATAGACAGCCTGCTCAACTTTGAGACGGTAAAGTATTTTGGCGCAGAAGGGCGTGAGGCCAGCCGTTATGATGCCGCGATGGCGGGCTATCAACGCGCGGCTCTCAAGACCGCCTATTCGCTGTCTTTCCTCAACTTCGGGCAGGCGGTTTTGATTACCACGGGCTTGGTTGTCGTGATGGTCATGGCCGCGATGGGCGTGCAGAACGGCACACTGACGGTTGGTGATTTTGTGATGGTCAATGCCTATATGATCCAGATCACCATGCCTCTCAATTTCCTCGGCTCGGTTTACCGCGAGATACGCCAGAGCCTTGTTGATATGGGTGAAATGTTCGGGTTGTTGGGCCAGCCTTCCGAAATCAAGGATGCGCCGAATGCACCGGACATCAGCATCAATGGTGGTGCTGTGTCGTTGCAGGATGTGCAGTTTGGCTATGAGCCCAAGCGGGCCATTCTTAAGGGGGTGAGCCTTGAGGTTGGTGCGGGAGAGACAGTGGCTATCGTTGGGTCTTCCGGCTCGGGCAAGTCAACCATCGGGCGCTTGTTGTTTCGGTTTTATGATGTGCAAGACGGAGCTTTGGTCATTGACGGGCAAGACATCCGCGACGTCACGCAGGAAAGCCTTCACGACGTCATCGGCGTTGTGCCGCAAGACACTGTGCTGTTCAATGATACCATACGCTACAACATCGCTTATGGGCGTGATGGTGCGCGTGAGGACGAGATCGTTGCTGCCGCTCAGGCGGCGCAGATACACGAGTTCATCGAGAGCTTGCCTGATGGCTATGACACGCATGTTGGGGAGCGGGGCCTCAAACTTTCGGGCGGCGAGAAGCAACGGGTTGGCATCGCGCGCACCCTGTTGAAAGACCCACCCATTTTGCTGCTGGACGAGGCCACTTCGGCTTTAGACACCGAGACAGAACAAGACATTCAGGCTGCGCTCAAGGCAGCAGGTGAGGGGCGCACAGTGATCACCATTGCCCACCGCCTGTCAACGATTGCGGATGCCGACAGGATCATTGTTCTGGAAGATGGTGAGATTGTTGAACAAGGCAAACACGCAGCGTTGCTGAAGCGTAAAGGCCGTTACGCGAGCCTTTGGGCGCGTCAAGCCAGCGAGCAAGACGCGGCCTAAGCTACAGAGCTTAAACTATTCTGCTTGAGTTACTCTGCTTGAGTTATTCTGCGGCTTTAACACCGTCGTCATCGGGAAGCTTGCCTGCGCGGGTCAGCACGGTTTTCACTTCATCTGCTTCGGGCGTATCCGTGACGTCATCCTGGTTTTCGAAGTCATCCATGTCGTCGCCCCAGATAAGCTCCGGGGCTTTCACACGGCGGGCAGCGCTTTGCAGCGCCATATCCTTTGCGACGCGGCTGGCGGAGCCGAGAGAGAGGGCCGCCAGGGCACGCGCGCTCCAGCCAAGGTAGGTTGAAACCCAGATCCGCAGAGCCAGCATGGACGGGGTGAACACCAGCGTCAGGACTGTCGCGATGCCGAGGCCGAAGACGACGGCAGTTGCCAGTTGCTTCCACCAGAGCGCAGTCGGGCTGTCGATTGTATAGCCGCCGCCGATAAAATCCAGCGACAAGCCAAACATCATCGGCGCGAGGCCTGCCATTGTTGTGATTGTTGTCAGCAAAACCGGCCTGATACGGTCTTCTGCTGTACGCACGATGGCCTCGACGCGTGGCATATAGGCCGAGTATTCCTGATAGGTGTCGATCAGGACAATGTTGTTGTTCACCACAATTCCCGCCAGCGCGACGATGCCTGTGCCTGTCATGATGATCGAGAAGGTCTGATCCATCACCAACATGCCGATGAGCACGCCCGCTGTTGACAAGACCACTGCCAGAAGCACCAGGGCGGAGTTATAGAAGCTGTTGAATTGCGCCAAGAGGATGATGAACATGAGGCCCAAAGCACCCGAGAATGCGCTTTGTAGGAAGGCAGCACTTTCGGCTTCGTCTTCTTGATCGCCCGTCCATTCCCAGCTCACGCCTTCGGGCAGCGGTGTCTCGGTTTCGATCCACTTGGTGAGCGCCGCGATCCTGTCAGCGGGTGTCAGCGGCAAGGCTTCAAAGCCGCGCTCGGTGTAGTCATCGCGCAGGGCTTCATCAGCATCCCAGAGAGCGGTCTTCACCACGTCTTCAGCGCCGGTCTCGGTGTTGCTGAGCAATGTTAAGCCCGAGGTCACGCCTGCTTTGATATCAAAGTAGCGCTTCTGGCCCTCGCGGTTGATCTCGGCAAGTTTGGCTACAGGCTTGCGCGACAGGAAGTTGCTTAGTGGCACGAGGCCCTCGGTGGTGCGTAACTTGAGGCTGTCAAGCGTTGACAATACGCGGTGCTCTTCGGGGAGGCGCACCCGAATTTCGATCTCTTCATCAGAGCTGTCAACGCGCATGGTGTCGAGCAGGATACCGCGGGTTACCAGCTGGATCATACCACCGACTGTCGCCACGTCGGCGCCGTAGCGGCCGGCTTCTTCAACGTCGACATCAAGCTGCCAGTCAATGCCGGGTAGGGGGCGGGTGTCTTCTACCAACTCGAGGCCAGCCGTCGCGTCAAAGCGCGCGCGGGCTGTTTCAGTGGAGGCGAGCAGGGTTTCCCAGTCATCGCCCTTCAGGCGCAGATGAACAGGCTTGGCCGAGGCTGGCCCGCGCGACGCCGCAAGAATTTCAATCTGGATGCCAGGGATTTGCTCTAGCTGGGCGGTGAGTTCATCAAGCACCAAGTCGCCGTCAAGCTCGGGGCGGTCGCTGCGGTCTTCCCACGGGATCGTCTCAAACTGAACCTGACCGATCGTATCCTTCGGAGCCTGAGCGCCGCCAGTGTTGCTGTTGAGCCCGCCCTCGCCAGCAAAGGAGAAGGCATTGTCAACGCCCGGGTGAGCCAGCACGATCTTCTCGGCGCGCATCACCAGCGCATCTTTTTGTGCCATCGACAGGTTGCCCCGTGCCCGCACATAGACGATCGCCATTTCAGGCTCGCTCTCTACAAAAAACTCGGTGCCGTTGTTGTTTTTGCCGTAGTAGCCAAACACGCTGCTCACAAAGAAGATCACCAAAACCGCAGAGACGATCGGCATGATCGGATTGCCGGCGATGAACTTGATGAAATGCCCGAACAGTGTGCGCTTGCGGCCTGAGCTGACAGGCTTGCGTGTGCGCTCGATCTGCGCCGCGCCGAGAGTGATAGATGAAGCAACCGCACCGATTAGAAAAATCACAATTCCCGGCAGCAGCTTGCCAAAGGCCGAAGAGTTCGGATCAGAGGTTAGAAGGTAGTCAGGGTTAAGCGTTTGCATGGCCCCCAAGAACACGAGGTAGAGCGCAGGCAACACCAAGAGGGCGCGCAACCAGAAGGGTGCAGCCGCACGCAGCGCATCGGAGGCGTTGCCGAATACACGGCTCATCCGGCCAGTGACGCCGCCCAGAACCGGAAGATAAACCAGCGCCACAACCAGCGAAGCCGAGAGCACGAAAATGAGCGTGACAGGCAGCATGCCCATGAATTGCCCCGGAACACCGGGCCAGAACAGCATCGGCAAAAACGCACAAAGCGTCGTTGCCGTCGAACTGACCACAGGCCAGAACATGCGCTTGGCAGCTTCGACATAGGCATGCATAGGGCCTGTGCCCTCGGAGATGCGCTTATCGGCGTATTCGACCACCACGATGGCGCCATCCACAAGCATGCCAACCGCAAGAATAAGGCCGAACATGACGATGTTTGAGATGGTGATGCCCATGAGCGCCAGCAGGGCAAAGCAGAGCAGGAATGACGTCGGGATTGCGAAGCCAACCAGCAGAGCAGGGCGCACACCTAGCGCGGCGAGCACGACGATCATCACCAAGGCAATCGCTGTGAGAACCGAGCCTTCGAGCTGCGAGATCATCGAGCCGACAATGCGCGATTGATCATTTGACGTGCCAACCGAGACAGCGGCTTGCAGCTCGGGCGGCCACGCGGCAGAGGCTTCGGCGACAACGGCTTTTACGTCTCTGTCCATGTCCAGCAGGTTGAAGCCCTTGCGCTTGACCACCTGCAGCGCCACTGTCGTTTCGCCATTAAACCTTGCCGTACCTATTCTGTCTTCGAATGTCAGGCGAATTTCGGCCAAGTCACCAAGCGTTACAACGCGGTCACCGTTGACTTTGACCGGCAGGCTGTAAACGTCGCGCGGCTCATCAAAGCTCGACGGGATTTTGACGGCAAAGGTGCCTGTCGCGGTTTCGACTTCGCCCGCTGCGATGAGCTGGTTGTTGTTGCGCACCACGTTGATCAACTCACCGGCGGTGACATTGTAAGCCTCAAGCTTGAGCGGATCGATCAGCACTTCGAGCATCTCGTCGCGCTTGCCAGCGATGCCGGCTTCAAGCACCGCATCTAGGCTTTCGATCTTGTCTTGCAGCGCCTCGGCGATCTGACTCATCGTGCGCTCGGGCACATCACCAGTGAGGTTGATGATCAAGACCGGAAATTCGGAAAAGTTGATCTCGTTGATGGTATACTTCTCGGCGCCTTCGGGAAAGTTGGCTTCGGCGGCGTTCATCGCATCGCGCACATCGGCCATGACGGCGGGTTTGTCCCAGCCGAACTCGAATTCGATAAACACACCTGCATAGTTTTCGGCAGCAGTGGCAGACAGCTTTTTGAGGCCATCAAGATCGGCCAGCTCGGTTTCCATCACTTTGACCAGCAGGGTTTCGCTGTCGGAGGCTGAAATGCCGGGGAAGGGGACGGAGATGAACAGACCCGGGATCTGGATGTCGGGCTCGCCTTCTTTGGGCAGGTTGGCATAGGCGAAGCCACCGACAAGCAGGGACAGCGCAATAAACGCAAGGATCATTCGGGCGCGGTCGGCGGCCCAGTCGATAAGCCCTGTCATTGGGCTGGCTCCTCGAAGGTCGGCGCGACAGGCACGCCGTCGATCACATATTCCTGGCCGATAATGATCACATCGGCCACTTCGGGCAGGCCGGCGAGCCAGACGCCTTCCTTGCTGTCACGCAGCAGGGTTACGGGGGCAAACAGGGCGCGGCTGTCAGCGTCAACAAGGCGTACGCCGAGGTCTCCGTTGTCATTAAGTGTCAGCGCGGATTGCGGCACGAGATGGGCTTTGGAGCCTTCTGCGGCAATGATGATTTCTGTGGTCTGGCCGTCACGCACGGCGAGATCGGGGTTGGGAACTTCGACTTCGACACGAAAGGTGCGGGTCAGCGGATCAGCCGAACGCCCGAGGAAGGTGACATTGCCGGTCAGGGTTTGGCCTGTTGTCAGCTTGGCACCAGCACGGGCCCCAAGCGCAACGCGGCTGACTTGGGTTTCCGGCACAAAGCCGACGAGCTTTACCGGATCAAGCTGAATAACCGTTGCACAGGCTGCACCGGGCTGAAGCAGAGCGCCGAGCTCGGCAGTGTCGCTCTCAAGGATGCCACCAAACGGCGCACGCAGGGTGAGGCGGCTGATCTCTTTCGCCGCGGCGGCAACACCGGCCTCGGCCGACTGGATCGCGGCTTGTGTTCCCAACAGGCCCGATTGGGCGGTTTTCACACCGGCTTCGGCAACCTTGATACCGGCCTCGGAGGCGCGCAAGTTGGCTTCTGTCTGAGCAACACGGGTGTCGGAGGCAAAACCGCCTTTGGAGAGTTTGCGCGCTGCGTTATCATTGATGCGAGCTTCGACAAGTTGGGCCTTGGCCTGTTCAAGTTGAGCTTGGGCGCGCGGAATCTGTGCTTCGGTTTCTGGCACGCGGGCCTGTGCTTCGGCGAGACGTGCTTTGGCCTCGGCGAGGTTCGAGGCACGGCTTCCTGGATCAAGCACGCAGAGCGTCTCGCCTTGTTCGACAAATGCCCCTTTACGCAGCGGTTCGGAAATCATCTGCCCGGTGGTTTCAGCCCGCACGACAACCTCGCGTGCAGCTTCAGTCTGGCCACGCAAAAGCACAGCGCTGTCGATCTCGCGGGCACTTGAATGCACGGCAATCACCCCGACTGCTGGCTTTTCAGGGGTATCTTTTGTGGCCAACGCGTTGGAAGAATCGCCTGTCTGCTCGGTTTCGGCAGCCTCAGCACCGGCAAAGCCGAGTAAACTTTCACGTTTGATCACCAACAAAAACAAGAATGCCGTCACGAGGAGGGCTGTCAGGAGAGGAATAATCCGCATAATATGCCTTTGGCTGCAACTTTGGGTCGGGAAACGAAGGTTGCTAAACTGTCTAGTTCAGAATGCGGCTCATGTCATGCCCGAAAACAGGCATTTTTATACGAGCCAATAGGCTGATCGGTGCTGGCAGCCCTTGGCAGCAGCAAGGCTTCAGGCTAAGAGGGGAAAAACTTAGGGGGCCACGCGTGAGCGATACAGATAGTTTCATTGAAGAAGTCAGCGAAGAAGTGCGCCGAGATAGGCTGTTTGCGCTGATGAAACGCTACGGCTGGATCGCTGTTGCGCTGGTTTTGCTGATCGTTGGCGGTGCGGCCTATAACGAATACCGCAAGGCGACACGTATGGCGCAGGAGCAGGCGATGGGAGACAGCATCATTTCCGCGCTTGAAAACGATGATACTGCTGAACGACGCGCCGCCCTCGAAGCGATAACGCCAGAAAACCCGGGCACGGCAGCTATTGTTGCGCTGCTCAAGGCGCAGGAAGCAACGGCCGCCGACGACAGAGAAGCTGCGATTGCTGCCTTGCAAGCGATTTCTAACAGCGCCGACACGCCATTGGTTTACCGCCAGATCGCCACGTTCAAGCTGCTTGGCCTTCAGGCAAAGACAGTAGACGCCGCAACACGACGCGCGGGCTATCAGACGCTTGTAGGCACGAACCCGCAATTGCGCCTGCTGGCTCAAGAACAGCTGGCCTTGATTGATGTCGAAGAAGGCAAAGCCGAGACAGCCATTGAAGCGCTACAGGCCATTGTCTCTGACGAGGAAAGCACTGTAGGCTTGCGTCGGCGGGCAAGTCAGTTGATTGTCGCTTTGGGCGGTGAGTTGAGTGCGCCGGAGGAAAACGCCGAAGAGGCAGCCTCGGAATAAGGGCCGCTACATGGGCTTTTGTGTTTGAGGCCAAGTGCTGGTAAGCAGTGCAAAAATATTGAGGGCTGGTGAGATGAGCAAATCACAATTTCTGGTAGGCAGTGCGCACAGTAAACTGTTTGGCCGCTTGGCGATTGGATTCGCATGTCTTGGCCTACTCAACGCTTGCGCTGAACCTGAGGTTATTCTGGCAGGCAAACGCGAACCCCTGCGCGCTGAAACAACAGAGGCGCTGGCAACCGTCGGTGAAAACCGCTCGGCGCCGGTTTCCTTGGCCAGTGTTCGAAACAACAGCAGCTGGTTACAACGCCACGGTAGCCCTGCTACTCGTGTGTCACATCCGGCGTATGGCGGTGCGATGCAGTTGCAATGGAGCGCCAGTATCGGGGTCGGTGACACGAAGCACGGCCGTATCACTGCCGATCCGGTTGTCGCCGGTGGTAAAGTCTTCACGCTTGACAGCGAGGCGCGTGTCAGTGCCACCGCAACCAGCGGTGCCCCTGTCTGGAGTGTGAACCTCGTGCCAGAACGCGACGCCGGACGTGACGCGACCGGCGGTGGGCTCGCCTACGAGAACGGCACAATATTTGTGTCGTCAGGTTTTGGTTTGCTGACAGCGCTTGACGCCAACAACGGCCAACAACTCTGGCAGCAAAAGCTCGATGCTTCCGGATCGGGTCATCCGACAGTCATTGACGGGATTGTCTACCTTGTGGCTGGAGACGCGACAGCATGGGCGCTTGACGCCAGTAGCGGACGCATCCTGTGGCAACTCGGTGCGAACTCTGACAAGAACAATATTATGGGTGGCCCTGCACCGGCGGTGAACGATCAACTCGTTGTGTTCTCCTTCGGGTCGGGTGAACTTCAGGCTGCGTTCCGCAAGGGCGGGTTGCGCCTTTGGGATGCGGTGATTTCGGGCCAGCGGCGCGGGTTGTCACGCACACGTATTTCGGACATCACCGGTGATCCGGTTATTATAGGCACGACGCTTTATGCAGGCACACACTCCGGGCGCACCGTGGCAATTGATGCAGGCAACGGCAGCCGTATCTGGACTGCTGAAGAAGGCGCGATGAGCCCTGTCTGGGTTGCGGGCGGGTCAGTGTTCCTGGTCTCTGATGCCAACGAACTCGTGCGTCTGGACGCGTCTGACGGCAGCCGCATTTGGGGCGTTAAACTGCCGTTCTTTACCAAAGACAAGCCGCGTAAACAGAAAGCTGTATTTGCGCACTACGGCCCGGTTCTGGCTGGCGGGCGGCTCTATGTGGCTTCTAACGATGGGCTGATCCGCGCGTTTGACCCTCGTGATGGCAGCTTGATCGGCAGTGCCGAGATCGCCGGTGGCGCAACAACGAGCCCTGTGTTTGTCAACGGCACGATGTATGTTGTCGGAGCCAAAGGCCAACTTTTCGCTTTCCGCTAGGGTCAAAGCCCTATAGGCAGCGTTTTTTCGCACCCATTTGTGCTGGAGCAAGTGCCATGAGTTTCACCCTCGCCATTGTCGGACGCCCGAATGTGGGTAAGTCGACGCTGTTCAACCGCTTGGTTGGCAAGCGGTTGGCGCTTGTCGATGACCAACCCGGCGTGACGCGCGACCTGCGTGAAGGCGAGGCCAAGCTGGCTGATCTACGATTTACTGTGATCGACACGGCGGGGCTTGAAGACGCCACCGACGAGTCATTGCAAGGCCGCATGCGCCGCTTGACTGAACGCGCCGTTGATATGGCCGATGCCTGTTTGTTTATCATCGACGCACGCGTCGGCGTGACACCTGCGGACCAGATGTTTGCCGATATCCTGCGCCGCAAGGGCAGCCCTGTGTTTGTTGCCGCCAACAAGGCCGAGGGCAACGCAGCTGACGCTGGTGTGATGGAGGCTTATGGCCTTGGGCTGGGCGATCCGATCCGCATGTCGGCAGAGCATGGCGAGGGGATGATGGAGCTGTATACGGCAATCATGCCTTCGGTTGACGCCCATGCAAAGAGCGCCGAGGCCGATGCGCCTGAGGTTGATGTAGCGGTTGGCGAAGACGGTGAAGAGCTGCCCGACCACACGCCAACAGTGAACCGCCCATTGCAGATTGCTGTGGTTGGCCGCCCGAATGCGGGTAAGTCGACCTTGATCAACAAAATTCTAGGCGAGGACAGGCTGTTAACCGGCCCCGAGGCAGGCATTACCCGTGACGCGATTTCACTGACCATCGACTGGTCGGGCACGCCAACACGGATTTTTGACACGGCGGGCATGCGTAAGAAAGCCAAGGTGCAAGACAAGCTCGAGAAGCTCTCGGTGTCCGACGGATTGCGTGCAGTGAAGTTTGCCGAGGTCGTTGTCGTGTTGCTTGATGCTGCGATCCCGTTTGAACAGCAGGATTTGCGCATTGCCGACCTTGCCGAGCGCGAGGGGCGGGCTGTCGTTATTGCTGTCAACAAATGGGACATCGAGGAAGACAAGCAAGACAAACTCAAGGAGCTTATCGAGGAATTCGCACGCCTGTTGCCGCAGTTGCGCGGTGCGCCGCTGATCACAGTGTCGGCCAAGACGGGCCGCGGGCTCGAGCGCCTGCGTGACGCCGTACTGCGCGCCCACGATACGTGGAACCGCCGCATTCCGACAGCGGCGCTCAACCGCTGGCTTGACGGTATGGTGCAAGCGCACCCGCCGCCCGCACCACAGGGCAAACGCATTAAGCTGCGCTACATGACACAGGCCAAAACCCGCCCGCCGGGCTTTGTTGTGATGTGCTCGCATGTCGACAAAATCCCGACAGCTTACTCGCGCTATCTGGTCAACGGGCTGCGTGAAGACTTCGACATGCCGGGCACGCCGATCAGGATGTTCATGCGTGGACAGTCAGATGCGAACCCGTTCAAAGGTCGCAAGAAGGCAGGCCCCTCCAAGCTGCGCAAACACACGCAGGGGCGGCGGGACTAGGGGGGATGCCTGCTGTCTATCGAATTGATATGCAAGTATTTCGAGTTTAGAATGCAGCCATGGCTCAACATCGAACCAAGAAGCACCACTAGGTGCCGCAAACGGTCCAACGGCGGTTTGGATTTGGTGATAGTCGTCAAAACGTTTGGTATTGTGAAAAAGATGCAGAGGGCAAGTTTGGCGCAATTGAGCGGCGAAACATAGCCTCAACGTTTCAAATCAGAGATTTCTATACGGTAGTTGAAAGTGACGCGCTTTCTGACAAAGTTGAAAAAGAGTTCTACGGCTCACTCGATGACTATTGGGGGAAATTCCTAAGCGAGATTGAGGGTATTTTTAGCTCTGGTCGTGTTGCAGAGGTTGTTGGAGAACCTTTAGCGGTGCTTCGAGATGCAGTTTTTCACTTTATAAAACGAACGCCAGAGTTTGTTAGCGATTTTGCTGATGATCTGTCAATTGGACGGGAGCTAATTAACATCGTTGTGGATGCTATGCGAACAGAAGGAGTTCAATCTAACGAAATAGATGGCTATGAAGCGAAGTACAGTGCCCCACACAAAGTCAAAGCACTAGGCCGGTCTATTCGTGTCAAAAGCGCCCTTGCGTCTTCAGATCGTGTGAGCGCTGCCCTTGAAGGGTTTTCTGTACGATGGGCAGTTGTTTCCAGCAAACACTCTCTCGTTTTATCTAGTTTGTATGTTTATCGGATTGGAAATGGCGGTTCAAATGGACTTGATAACCCAAGCTTCGAGATATGGGTTCCCATTTCGCCAAAACGAGTGCTTATTTTGTTGCGCGATGAAGTAGGGCGAATTCCGCTAACTAGTGAAATTGACCGCGAGAAGGTACGCGAAATTAATCTCTATGCTTCGCGGCAAGCGCAGGCATTGGCTTCGCACTCCAAAGAACTACTTCAATCTTTGACTGGTTTGGAAATCAGCGAACGATAGTGCTCTGTTTTACACCAACACGCCCTCAGCCGTTAGCGTAGACTTGTCGCCCAAATACCTGTGCAGCACTTCGGGTAGGCGCACAGAGCCGTCTTCTTGCTGACCGTTTTCCAGCACAGCAATAAGCGCACGGCCGACTGCGAGGCCGGAGCCGTTGAGCGTGTGGACAAACTCGGGCTTGCCGCCGTCGGCGGGCTTGAAGCGGGCGTTCATGCGGCGTGCTTGGAAGTCGCCCGCCACGGAAACAGAGCTGATCTCGCGGTAGGTGTTCTGGCCGGGCAACCACACTTCGATGTCATGTGTTTTGAGCATGCCTGCGCCCATATCACCGGCGCACAGAACAACCGTGCGGTAGGCGAGGCCGAGCGCTTCGAGCACCGCTTCGGCGCGGCCCGTCATGGCGGCGTGCTCGTCCATTGAGGTGTCAGGGTGGGCGATTGTCACCATCTCGACTTTTTCAAACTGGTGTTGGCGCAGCATGCCGGATGTGTCACGGCCAGCAGAGCCTGCTTCGGAGCGGAAGCACTGGGTGTGGGCGACAAAGCGCTTGGGCAGGTAGCTCTCGTCCACGGTTGCGCCATTGACGATGTTGGTGAGCGTGACTTCGGCGGTCGGCACGAGCCACCAGCCGTCAGTTGTTTTGTAGCTGTCCTCACCGAACTTGGGCAACTGCCCTGTGCCGAACATCATTTCTTCGCGCACGAGAACCGGCGTCCACGCTTCGGTGAGGCCGTGTGTGTCGACGTGCAGATCAAGCATGAACTGGGCGAGGGCGCGGTGAATGCGGGCCACGGCACCTGAAAGCACCACAAAGCGCGCACCGGAGAGTTTGGCGGCCGTTTCAAAGTCCATTCCGGCTTTGACGCCAGCGATTTCGTAGTGCTCTTTGGCCTCGAATGTCAGCTTAACGGGCGTGCCCCAGCGGCGCACTTCGACATTGTCATCTTCTGTGGCTCCATCGGGCACATCGTCATGCAGGAAGTTGGGCAGGCGGGAGAGGGCGTCATACAGTTGTGCGTCAAGCTCTTTGGCTTCGGTCTGCATCGTGGCGACTTCGGTCTTCTTGGCGGCGACGTCTTCACGCAGCTTGTTGAACAACGCGTCATCGCCTGACGCCTTGGCCGCGCCGATTTCTTTGGCGGATTTGTTCTGTTCGGCTTGGGCCGTTTCCGCGGCAAGGATCTTGCCACGGCGAGCCTCATCAAGCTTGAGCAACTCAGGAGAGACAGCTTCAAGCCCACGGCGCGCCATAGCAGCGTCAAAAGCGGCGGGGTTGTCACGGATCACGCGAATATCGTGCATCTCTACTGTCCTTCATGATTGAGTCGTGTGGACGCGTTATGGCCTATTTGACAGGGGCAGGTAAACGGGGGAATGGGCACCGCATTGAATTGCGCCCAGTTTTGACCATTGAGGCCATTGCATACGAGCCGCATCGGGCTTAGGTAGGTCGGGATTTTGGGGCAATGCCCTATAGGTGACAACGAGATGGGGACGATCAATGAGACCACAAGATTTACTTATGCTGGCCGCGATTTTCGCGATTATGTATTTCCTGCTGATCCGGCCGCAACAAAAGAAGATGAAAGAGCATCAGACGATGATCGACGCGGTGCGCCGTGGCGACCAAGTGCTCACACAGGGCGGCATTATCGGTAAGATCGTCAAAGTGCGTGACGATGGTGAAGTTGAAGTCGAGATCGCTGATGGTGTAAAAGTGCGGATGATCAAGTCAACAATCGCGCAGGTTCTCAATAAGACCGAGCCAGCCAAGAGCTAAGCGCTTTTCGCCCTAGACAAACGACAAGCGGGAAAGCCTCGCTGAACATCTGCGCAAGAGGTTTGCATGCTTCAAATTGATACCTGGAAACGTGTGCTAATTTGGCTCACGGTTGTTGTTGGCCTCATTCTGGCTTTGCCAAACGGCTTTTACACGCGGGTTGAAACCCACAACGACGCTCTGAAGGCGATCGAGCTTGGTGGCACGTCGCCCAGCCTGCAAGATCAGGCGGGTCAATGGCCAAGCTACTTGCCGTCAAGCCTTGTGAACCTCGGGCTTGATCTACGCGGCGGGGCGCATTTGCTGGCCGAGGTGCAGGTTTCGGATGTTTACAAAACGCGCGTGGCGGGCATGTGGCCCGAGATCCGCGATATGTTGGGCGAAGAGCGGGCAACTGTCGGAACTGTGCGCCTCCAGAAAGGCGCTGACGACGAGTTGCGGGTGCGGATTTCCAAGCCTGAGGCGATTGACCGCGCAGCCAGTCTTATTCGCGGGCTTGCACGGCCTGTTGCGAGCCTGTCGGGCGCAGGCGCCAATGACATTGAAGTGCGCGTTGATGACGGGCTCATTGTTGTCACGCTGTCGGAGGCTGAAAAGCTTGCCACTGACGAGCGCACCGTTAGCCAGAGCCTCGAGATTATTCGTCGCCGTATTGACGAAGTCGGCACACGCGAGCCGAGCATTCAGCGCCAGGGGTCGGATCGTATTCTTATTCAGGTTCCGGGGGTTGGCAGTGCTGCCGAGCTGATCGAGATTATTGGCAAGACGGCGCAACTGGCCTTTCACCCTGTTGTCAGCCGTGCGAGCGACGAGAACGCGCCAGCGGGGGCCGGCAATTTTGTCGCCCCGTCGCTTGACGAGGAGGGTGTGTTTTACATTCTGGAAACCGCGCCCGTTGTCACTGGTGAGGATCTTGTTGATGCACAGCCTGATTTTGACCAGAACGGCCAGCCTGCGGTGTCCTTCCGGTTTAACACGTCAGGGGCGCGCAAATTCGGCAACTACACCGCCGAGAACATCGGATCGCCTTTTGCTATTGTGCTCGACAACGAGGTGATATCGGCACCTGTTATTCAGAGCCACATTGCGGGTGGTTCGGGGATCATCACCGGTAACTTCAACCTCGAAGAAAGCACAAACCTCGCTGTGCTTTTGCGTGCGGGTGCCTTGCCTGCTGGCCTTGAGTTCCTTGAACAACGCACCATCGGCCCACAGCTTGGCGCAGACAATATCGAAGCGGGTAAGATCGCCTGTATCGTTGCCTTTGCAGGCGTGCTGATTTTCATGTTCCTCAGCTACGGAATGTTCGGAGTTTTCGCTAATATCGCGTTGATCATCAACGTCGGGCTCATTTTCGGCTTGCTCTCGCTATTGGGGGCAACGCTCACTTTGCCGGGGATTGCCGGCATCGTGCTGACCATCGGTATGGCTGTTGACGCTAATGTGCTAATCTTCGAGCGCATCCGAGAAGAGGCAAAGTCCGGCAAAGGGCCAGCGCGCTCGATTGACCTTGGCTATGAAAAAGCCCTTTCGGCGATCATTGATGCCAATATCACCACGTTTATCACTGCGGTCATTCTATATGCTGTCGGCTCCGGCCCCGTGCGCGGCTTTGCGATCACGCTTGGCCTTGGCATCATGACATCAGTGTTCACGGCAATTTTCGTGACGCGGTTGATCGTTGTAATGTGGTTTGAACGCCGCAAACCCAAAACGCTGGAGGTGTGATCATGCGCTTGCGACTGGTTCCCCAAGACACCAACTGGAACTTCTTCTCGTGGCCCCAGCTTTGGCTTGGCATTTCGGTAGTGCTGATGGTTCTGGCATTTGCCAGCTTCATGTTGCAGGGCCTGAACTACGGCATCGACTTTCGCGGCGGGACGACCATTCGCACCGATAGCGCCATGTCGGTTGATGTGAAGGCCTACCGAGAGGCGCTCGAACCGCTTGATCTTGGTGATGTGACGATCACCGAAGTGTTTGATCCGACTTTTGGCGAGGACAAAAACGTTGCGATGATCCGTATTCAGTCACAAGAGGGCGCTGAAGCTGTGACCGGAGAGGTCGAGAAGAGCGTGTTGAATGCACTTTCGACTGTTGCGCCGGACATTACATTTAGTGCGATCGACTCTGTCGGCCCGACAGTCTCGGGCGAGTTGATCAAGACTGCTGTGATTGCGGTTCTGCTCGCTATTGGCGCGGTGCTTATCTACATCTGGCTGCGTTTTGAGTGGCAGTTTGCTGTCGGAGCTGTGGCCGCGTTGGTGCATGATGTATTGCTGACGATCGGTGTGTTCAGCGAGTTGCAGATCAGGTTTGATCTGGCGATTATTGCGGCTCTGTTGACGATTGTCGGCTATTCGCTGAACGATACAGTGGTGGTCTTTGACCGTGTGCGCGAAAACTTGCGCCGCTACAAAAAGAAACCGCTGAAAGAAGTGCTCAACCAATCGATCAACGAAACGCTGAGCCGCACAGTGATGACGTCGGTGACGACTTTGCTCGCTTTGATAGCGCTTTATGTGCTCGGCGGAGACAGCATTCGCGGGTTTGTCTTCGCGATGATATGGGGCGTGATTGTCGGCACGTATTCGTCGATTTTTGTAGCGTCAACGATTCTGCTCTGGCTTGGTGTCAAGCGCGACTGGTCTAAACCGGACGCGACGTCAGGCAACCAATATGCTAACGTGGATGCCTGAGGCACTCGGCGAGGCACTGGCCTTTGATGGGCTTGTCTGGCTGATTGTTGCGGTGTTTGCAGCCGGGCTTGTGCGTGGCTTTTCCGGTTTCGGATCGGCGCTGATCTTTGTGCCGGTTGCCAGTAAGTTCATGGAGCCGGTCTGGGCGCTGATCTGCCTGACTGTTATGGACATTTTCGGGCCAATCCCCTTGCTTCGCAAGGCATGGAATGCAGGCGAACCACGAGACATTGCCAGACTTGGCATTGCCACACTTCTGACGCTGCCGCTTGGTCTCGCGCTGTTGTTTGCGGTGCCTGCCGAGGTGTTTCGCTACGCAGTTTCTACATTAGCGATCGCTGTGCCGCTTTTACTGATCACTGGGTTTCGCTATCGTGGTGCGCTGACTCCAAAGGTGATGTATGGTGCGGGGGTCGCGTCTGGTGTTACTGGTGGGGCTGTTGGTTTGCCCGGCCCACCGGTGATCTTGCTTTATGCCGCCAGCACCAAGCCCGCGAGCATCATGCGCGCCAACACGCTGGTGTTTCTCTTCGCCTTTGATTTTATGCTGCTCGGTTGGATCGCTCTGCAGGGGTATCTGGCGGCTGTGCCTGTTTGGCTTGGTTTGATCTTCATTATGCCTGCGATGCTGGGCAATATGGCGGGTGGCGCATTGTTTGATCCTGCGCGCGAGAAGATGTATCGCTATGTGGCTTATCTCGTAGTGTTTAGCGCGGCGATCAGCAGTTTGCCCATTTGGGAGGGATGATATGCAACTGACCGACATGCAGTTTTCCGAAGCGCAACCGGTTGACGGATACGGCAAAGGTTTCTTTAGGGTGATGGGCGAAAAAGTTGAAGGCGGGATGCTTTTAACGGCCGAGGGCGTCAGCTCCTGGGGCGGCTATGACGACAGTGCTGCGCTCCTGTCTTTGGCTGAGAGCGTCGATGTGATTTTTGTCGGAACGGGAGCTGACATTGCGCATCTGCCAGCAGGGCTGAGGCACGATATCGAGGCTGCTGGCATGGGAGTTGAAGTGATGAACTCGCCTGCGGCCTGCCGCACCTACAATGTGCTTGCCGCCGAAGGCCGGCGCGTTGCGCTCGCCGCTTTGCCTGTATGACCTGTATGGAGCTACGCGTTGAAAACCTGACAGTGTCGCGTGGTGGTTTGCCGCTTTTACAAGGCGTGCGCTTTTGTGTTGCATCCGGCCAAGCGTTGATCTTGCGGGGGCCAAACGGCATTGGGAAAACCACGCTGCTTCGCACCGTTGCCGGCCTGCAACCCGCTGTGAGCGGGGATGTCAGCGTTGACCTTGATGAAGTGTGCTACGCGGCTCACCTTGACGGGCTTAAAACAACGCTGAGTGTTGAAGAAAACCTGCGTTTTTGGGCGGACGTCTTCGGCACCGATGACGTTGAAACGGCCTTGGAGAGACTGAACCTCAACGAGCTGCGAACACGCCATGCTGGCACGCTCTCGTCCGGTCAAAAACGCCGGCTTGGGCTAGCGCGTTTGCTCGTGACAGGGCGCATGATTTGGATACTCGATGAGCCGACCGTTTCGCTTGATGCAGCCTCGGTTGCACTGTTTGCTGACGTAGTGCGCGCGCATCTTGCACGCGGTGGCATAGCGTTGCTGACCACGCATATCGAGCTTGGACTCGAAGATGCGCAAGTGCTTGAGTTGAACCCGTTTGAAGCCAAAGGCGGGGCAAATGACAGCGCAGACGAGGCCTTTTTGTGATTGCGCTGCTGGTGCGTGATTTGCGCCTTGCGGTGCGGGCAGGGGGGGGCTTTGGCCTTGGCTTGGCGTTCTTTTTGATCGTCGTCGTGCTGGTGCCTTTCGGTGTCGGGCCTGATACCGCTCTGCTCAGCCGGATCGCGCCCGGGGTGCTGTGGATTGCGGCACTTCTGGCTTGCCTGTTGTCACTTGATCGCATTTTTGCACTCGATTTTGAGGATGGCTCGCTTGACCTGCTGGCCACGTCTCCGTTGCCGCTTGAAGGCGTTGCCGCGGTAAAAGCGTTGGCGCATTGGGTCACAACTGGCCTTCCTCTGGTGCTTGCTGCACCGGTGCTTGGCTTGCTGATGAACCTGCCGCTGGCGGGCTACACGGCACTCATGATCTCGCTCATGCTGGGCACACCTGCGCTTTCGGTGATCGGAGCTTTCGGGGCGGCGCTGACTGTCGGGCTTAAGCGCGGTGGGCTGCTGATGAGCTTGTTGGTGTTGCCGATGTATGTGCCAACTTTGATCTTTGGAGCTGAAATGGCGCGGCGCGGCGCCGAGGGTTTGGATTATTCAGCGCCGATGTTTATGTTGGCGGGCATTAGCGCAGGAGCACTGGCGTTGCTGCCCTTCGCCAGCGCCGCGGTGTTGCGGGTAAACTTGCGATAAGGTGACTATCTGTCACTGGCACTTGCTTGGGTTTTCGGGCAAGACACGATGAAGAATAGGAGAGGCAACATGGCGTCGCTTTGGGAATATGCGAACCCGCTGAAGTTTATGCGCACCAGCGAGCGTGTGCTGCCATATGTGGCAGGTGCGGCGCTGCTGTGCCTTGTTGGCGGACTTGTCTGGGGCTTCTTTTTTACGCCGGATGATTACCGCCAAGGTGCGACTATCAAAATCTTCTACCTGCATGTGCCGAGCGCGATGATGGCGATCAACATCTGGGTGATGATGCTAATCACCTCGCTTGTCTGGTTGGTGCGGCGGCATCATGTGAGCGCTTTAGCGGCCCGTGCTGCGGCACCTGTCGGCGCGGTGATGACGTTGATCGCACTTGTTACCGGCGCGATCTGGGGGCAACCAATGTGGGGCACTTGGTGGGTGTGGGACCCGCGGCTGACGTCCTTTCTGATCCTGTTTTTGTTTTACCTCGGTTATATGGCGCTTTGGGCGGCGATTGACGATGACGACACCGCTGCTGATCTTACTTCTGTGCTGTGCCTTGTGGGGTCGGTTTTTGCGGTGCTCAGTCGCTATGCCGTCAACTTCTGGAACCAAGGTTTGCATCAAGGCGCGTCACTGTCGCTCGACAAAGCAGAAAACGTGGCCGATGTGTTCTGGTATCCGGCGCTGCTGTGCATCGCGGGGTTTGTCTTGTTGTTTGTGACGCTGGTGATCATCCGCACCAACACCGAAATTAGAGCGCGGCGTATGCGGGCCTTGTTGGCGCGAGAACAGGTGGCGTGATGGCTGATTTATGGACAAACCTAGATGATATTTTGATAGGGTTTCTTGGCAAATACGCAATTGAAGTCCTGTCGGCCTATGCGGTTTCGCTGACGCTGATTTTGGTGCTTGTGCTGATGAGTTTCAGCCGCTCAAGGCGCATGAAAGCCGCGCTTCGTGAGGTTGAAGACCGCGTCAAGGAGCGTAAGTAATGGCCAAGATATCGCCGCTGATGCTGGCACCGCCTCTGATCTTTGGCGCATTGGCCGCGATGTTGCTTATCGGCCTCATGCGCGATGATCCGGATGCGCTGCCCTCTGCGTTAAAGGGGAAGCCGGCACCAGCTGTTGCAGTTACAAAGCTGGGTGAAAAACCGCTGTTTGACGACGCAACTCTGCGCAAGGACGGCGTGAAACTGGTGAACTTCTGGGCCAGTTGGTGTGCGCCTTGCCGGGTCGAACATCCAAATTTGGAAGCGCTGGCGGCAGAAGGCATCCCAATTTATGGCATCAACCATAAGGACAAGCCTGAGAATGCACTGAAATTTCTGCGGGAGCTGGGCGACCCCTATACAGCGCTCGGTGCTGATGTGGATGGCCGCATTTCGCTCAACTGGGGCGTTTATGGAGTGCCTGAAACCTACGTTATTGATGGCAACGGCATTGTCATTTTACGCCACGCCGGCCCGATAACACAGCGGGTGATCGAGAGTACGATCCGTCCCGCTATCGAGCAAGCGCGCGGAAACTAAAGCACTTCTGCTAGTACAGTCTCGATGTGGCTGGCGCGCTCGAGCGTGCGGTGAACGGGGCATTTGTCGGCTATTTCCAGAAGTCTCGTACGTTGATCTGCGCTGAGCTCTCCTGTCAGAGTAATCTTGCGATGAAAGCTGTCAATTTTGGTCTGACCTTGGTTCCCCGTTGAGCCAGCATCTTGCGCGTGAACCTTGTTGTGGTTCACGTCAACGCTCACATGCTCAAGCGGCCAGCCTTTGCGGCGGGCATACATGCGGATCGTCATTGAGGTGCAAGCGCCAAGGCCTGCCGACACCAGGCCATAAGGCGACATGCCGCGGTTGGTGCCGCCATAGGCCTCTGGCTCGTCGGCGAGGGCGTGGTGCAGTGGCCCTGCCATGATGTCTTGCAAGAAGCCGTTCGGGTCGGCTTCCGAAACCCGCGTGATGCCTTCGGGCGCGCCGATGGGCGGGGCAGGTGGGCGTAAGTCGAGGTAGCGCGCGGCCCAAGCAGCGATCACTTCGGCGGCATACTCGGCGTCTTCGGCACGGCTGATCAGGTGATCTGCCTTATCTAGTGTCACGAAGCTTTTGGGGTGCTTGGCGGTGATGAAGATCTCGGCAGCGTTGTCGATGCTGACTGTTTCGTCAAGCGGCGCGTGCAGCACCAACAGGGCCTTGTGCAGGCCTTTGAGTGCATCGGTGAGGTTTTGTTTCGAGATATCTTCGAGAAAGTCGCGCTTGATTATGAAGGCACGACCGCCAAGGGACACTTGCGCTTCGCCCTCACGGCAGATTGCTTCATGCGCGGCTTTGAAGTTCTCGGCGACATGGGCGGGATCAAAGGGCGCGCCGAGTGTGACAACAGCTTTTGCGGAAGGGATATCTGCTGCGGCGGCAATTACTGCAGCACCGCCAAGCGAGTGACCGATGAGCATGTCAGGGGCCATACCTTTAGCGGCCAGCGCTTCGGCGGCGGCTTTGAGGTCGCTCAGGTTGGAGCTGAAACTGGTGTTGGCAAACTCACCTTCCGAATGTCCGAGGCCGGTGAAGTCAAACCTGAGCACAGCGATGCCTTGCGCGGCCAGCCGTTGTGCGATCCGGCGCGCGGCAGGAATGTCTTTTGAGCAGGTGAAGCAATGCGCAAACAGCGCAGTGGCAAGATGGGGGCCCTCGGGCATATCAAGCCGCGCGGCGAGTTGATGGTTGTCGTGGCCCGAAAAGGTGAGTTTTTCAGCTGGCATGGCAGGCTCCTTTGAGCACCAACTTGCGCCCTCAGCACGCTCTGCGCAAGGGAGCCGCAACAAACGTCACGCGAAGGTGAAAGCGGCTAAGCCTCCCCCATCAACGCCGGATCGAACGGGTATTTTGTCAGGTTTTCATAGCCGTCAGCGGTGATCAGGACCTGGTCTTCGAGCTTGATTGAAAACGCGCCACCGACTTCTCCGACGGCGGCTTCAACGCAGATCACCATGCCTTCTTCGATGGGATAGTCGAATGCGCCGGGGACTTCACCGTCGGGGTAAACAACCAGCGGCCACTCGTCGCATAGGCCAACACCGTGCATGATGCAGCCGTATTTCTGCGCCTGATACTTGTCGTCAAGCCTGTGCGAATTGGCTGTGAGTTCGGGGATCATCACGCCGGGTTTGAGCATCTCCATATTGGTCATGATGTGCTCGTGAGCGTGCTGCATGGCATAGATCATCTCGGCAGGGGGCTTTTCATCGCCGACCCACCAAGAGCGAGAAATGTCGACGCAGATGCCATAGGAGCCGATGAGATCGGTGTCAAACGAGATGATCTCGTTGTTTTGCACGATGCGCGGGCCGCACTCCTGAAACCAAGGGTTGGTGCGTTGGCCAGAGGCGAGCAGGCGGGTTTCGATCCATTCACCGCCGCGTTTGATGTTTTCGGCGTGCAGAACAGCCCAGATGTCATCCTCGGAGGTGTTGCCGAGAGGCACGTTGAGGCGGGCGAAATCCTCCATCGCCTTAACGGAATTCTCACAAGCCTCACTGGCGCAGCGCATGGCCAGAATTTCATCAGGGCCTTTGATGGAGCGGCACTTCTCGGTGACTTCCTCGCCTTCCATCACCTCAAAACCCTGCGCCTCTAGCGCGCGCAATCCGGGGATCATGATCTTATCGATCGCTAGCCGCTTATTGGTGCCTGCATGAGCGCTCATCAGCTCGCGCACTTCATTGGAAAATACGTCGGCGGCGATGTCGGTTTTGTCGCCGCGATCAAAGTAAAACAAACCGGCCCCGCCACGTTGCTCGCGCACCAAGGGGTTGAAAGTGCTGAGGAAAGGCGAGTTCTTATAGTCCCAGATTACCATGTAACCGTCGGCGCAGAGCAACACGGCACGGAACGGGTTGTGGGTATTCCATAGCTGCATGTTGGTGCTGTCAGTCGCATAGCGGATGTTGAGCGGGTCAAACATCAGCAAGCCGCCATAACCACGATCCACAATCATCTGCGTCAGGCGTTTCCAGCGATACGTGCGCATGTTGGCAATGTTGGGCAGGGTCAGGCCAGCGGTTTCCCACTCAGCAAAGGCAAGTTGCGTCGGGCCAATCTCAATGCGGTCATTGTCGTTGGGGGTGCCGTCGCCAAGCGTTGCGCCCTTGCTTGGGTCGATTTTGCGTCTGTCACTGTAGTGCTCGCTCATATGCGCCTCCTTTTTGAGAAGGGTGGCAAGCGAAGCCCCCCCCGTCATGTCTTGATGCGACGCGGGGAGGTCGTTATTAGCCGTCGATCTTGCGACCCATGATCGCCAGTGATTGCTGATAGACGGTCGCCGCGTTCCATTCTTTGAGAACGCGGTAGTTCGGCTGGCCTTCCTGATAGCCTTTGCCGGGCTTCCAACCCTTGGCACGCAGGAAATTAGCGGTTGATGCCAGCGCGTCGGCTTGGTTGTAAAAATCGACCCGCCCGTCGCCGTTGCCATCAACGCCGTAGTTCATCGCGTTACCAGGGAGGAACTGCGTATGGCCGAGCTCGCCGTGCTTGGCACCCTTTGTTCCCATTGTCACAGAGCCCTGATCAACAAGTTTGAGTGCGCCGATGGCATGGGGTTGAAAAAATGCAGAGCGGCGGCAATCAAACGTCAGGGTGACAATGGCCGAGACAACCTGTGTGTCACCCATGAACCGCCCGAAGCCGGTTTCCATGCCGTGAATGGCGATGATCACCCCCGCTGGCACGCCGTAGCGTTTCTCGAGGCTCGCATAGAAGTTGGCGTTTGAAGCTTTACGCTTGCGACCCTGTGAAATAATCGTCGGCACGCCGCGAATTTTCATAAACTTGTCGAGGCTGTATTTGAAGCTTTTTTGATTGCGGTCGGCCGCGATTGTGCCTCTGGAATATGTTGTTGCTGCGAGGGCTTGCAAACCGCGCTTTTTGACACCGGCTTTCTTCGCGGCTCTTGAAAAGTCGGCTTTCCAGTTGTCGAATCCGGAAGAGGTGTTGCTGCAGGATGCAGCGGCAACTGGTGCGGCGAGGGCCGCAGAAAGAATGAGGCTGGTGAGAAAAAGGCGCATGGGTCTATCCGATCGGTTGAAATACTCTCAATAGGTTAACGCATTTCTTCCTGTTTGCCAGAGTTTTAGTCTGCTGTGGAAAGCGCCAAGCCCGCCGCAACAGCTGTCAGCGCGTTTTCAGCATCTAGGCTGGCGTTTGGACAAAGCGCGGCTAGTTCCGTCTGAACGAGTCCCATCAGCGCACTCCCCCCAACCAGAATAACACGGTTGACTTGCGCAGCCGGCACGTCAGCTAGGGCTAAGGCGTTAGACGCTTCTGCTTTGATTTGTTGAGCAAGCGGGCGCATGGCTTGTGCCAGCGTTTGAGCGGGCAGGGGCGCTTTGAGGCGTGGTTCGACCATCGTTAGATTGATCTCGGCTTCCGCAGCCTTGTTTGCGTTGATCTTGCCGCTCTCGACTGCAAAGGCAACGTCATGGCCCAGTTCATACTCAAGCACATTCACCAAGCGAGCCAGCTTGTCTGGCTCTTCGCCAAACTGCGCGAGATCGCGTGCGAGCCGACGGGTTTCGGGCGCATCGACGAAGGGGATCAGTTGCCAAGTGGCGAGTTCGTTGAACAGGCGCTTCGGCGCGGGCTGGGTGCCTTTGCCAAAGCTGTCGCGGATATTGCTGCCCGCTCCAAAGTGCGGCATCACCGTTTCGATACTGATTTGACGGTCAAAATCTGTGCCGCCAAGGCGCAATCCGTGCGAGGCGAGAACCTCGGATTTGCCTGCTGCGTCCTGTTTGAAAACGGTGAAATCAGAGGTGCCGCCGCCGATATCGGCGATAAGTCCAAAGCCTTCAACCGGTGCTGTGGCACGCAGGGCGGCGATGGGTTCATACATAAAAGTGACGCTCTCAAAACCGGCCTCAAGGTAACAAGCGCGCAAGTCTTCTTCGGCCTTGGCGTTGCGGGCCATATCGGCTGAGTGAAAGTAGACTGGGCGGCCTGACAATGCTTGTGTGAACGTGAGGCGGGTTGCGGCTTCGGCGCGCTGCTTCAGCTCGGCCAAGAACCGAGCGATGACGGTGACGAATGTGAGTTTTTCACCGCCCAACCGCCGCTCTTCATGTAACAACGGCGTGCCAAGTAGGCTTTTGAGGGCGCGCAAAAAACGGCCTTCTTCGCCGTTTATCAAAGCCCGCACGGCGCGATGTCCGATGAGCATGTCTTTGCTGTGCGGATCAAAGAACACCGCAGTTGGCAGGGTGCTTTCTCCTGGCTCCATCTCGATCAACCACGGCGCGCCATTGACGCTTAAACCTGCGGCAGAGTTGGAAGTTCCAAAGTCGATCGCGAGTGTGTGCATGCGTTTGGCTTTCGCAGTTTGGTTTGCAGTCAGAAAGTCGGTCAACATAGCTGTGCAAAATAGCGCGTCAAGCCAAACAAAAAGGCGCTCCCGAAGAAACGCCTTTTGCTTATATATTTGAGGAGCTTAGCAGCTGTAATACATGCCGAACTCAACAGGGTGAGGCGTGTGCTCGTAGTGGTGAACCTCTTCCATCTTCAGCTCGATATAGCCTTCGATCTGGTCTTTGGTGAACACGTCACCAGCCAGAAGGAAGTCATGATCGGCAGCGAGGCAGTCCAGTGCTTCACG
The DNA here is from genome assembly GCF_018860975.1 of Lentibacter algarum. GTDB lineage: Bacteria > Pseudomonadota > Alphaproteobacteria > Rhodobacterales > Rhodobacteraceae > Lentibacter > Lentibacter algarum_A. The sequence goes on along the minus strand of NZ_JAHKQI010000008.1, from coordinate 690,081 downwards.
CAGCGAGCCAGCAACTGTTGGGATGCCTTCAAGCTCTTCGGCAGGCAGATCATAAAGGTTTTTGTCCATGGCTTCGCCCGGGTCGATCTTGTTTTTGATGCCGTCGAGGCCAGCCATAAGCAGTGCCGCGAAGCAGAGGTATGGGTTCGCTGCTGGATCAGGAAAACGAGCTTCGACGCGCTTTGCCTTTGGCGACTCTGTCCAAGGGATGCGGACACAACCCGAGCGGTTGCGAGCCGAGTAGGCGCGCAGAACAGGGGCTTCAAAGCCGGGAATAAGGCGTTTGTAGCTGTTTGTCGCAGGGTTGGTGAAGGCGTTGAGCGTCTTGGCGTGCTTGAGAATTCCGCCAATGAAGTAAAGCGCTTCTTGGCTAAGGTCTGCGTATTTGTCACCTGCGAACAACGGCTTACCGTCTTTCCAGATCGACATGTTTACGTGCATCCCTGTGCCGTTGTCGCCGTAGATCGGCTTTGGCATGAAGGTTGCTGATTTGCCGTAAGCATGCGCCACGTTGTGGATGATATACTTATACTTCTGCAGCTCGTCAGCTTGCTTTGTCAGGCTGTCAAAGATCAAGCCAAGCTCGTGCTGGCACGAGGCAACCTCGTGGTGGTGCTTGTCAGTCTTCATACCGAGGCTCTTCATGGTTGAGAGCATTTCGCCGCGCAGGTCGTGTGCGTCGTCGATCGGGTTAACCGGGAAATAGCCACCTTTCATGCCGGGGCGGTGGCCCGTGTTGCCCATTTCGTATTCTGTATCTGTGTTCCATGAGCCGTCGATTGCATCAACTTCGTAGGATACTTTGTTGATTTTGTTCTCAAACCGAACATCGTCAAAGATGAAGAACTCAGCTTCTGGGCCCATGTAAGCAACGTCACCAATACCTGAAGACTTGAGGTAGGCTTCAGCTTTTTGGGCGGTTCCGCGTGGGTCGCGGCTGTAGGCTTCGCCAGTGTCGGGCTCAACGATAGAACAGTGAATGCAGAGCGTTTTCTCGGCATAGAACGGGTCGATGTAAGCTGACTCAGTGTCTGCGATCAGCTTCATATCGCTGTTTTCGATTGATTTCCAACCCGCGATTGAAGAGCCGTCAAACATGAAGCCCTCTTCGAGGAAGTCTTCGTCGACGAGATCAACATCAACAGTTACATGCTGAAGTTTGCCACGAACGTCAGTAAAACGAATGTCGACATAGGCGACGTCTTCGTCTTTGAGCGTTTTGAGAACTTTTGCTATGCTCATGCTCTTGGTCCTTATTTAGTTACGGAAAGTTAGGTTTATATCGCTTCAGGGCCGGTTTCACCGGTGCGAATGCGAATGGCTTGCTCAACGGGCGAGACAAAGATTTTTCCATCACCGATTTTGTCGGTTTTGGCAGCATCGACGATGGCTTCGACGGCTTGGTCAACCATGTCGTCATCCACGACGATTTCGAGCTTCACTTTTGGCAGGAAGTCGACAACATATTCAGCGCCGCGGTAGAGCTCGGTATGGCCTTTTTGGCGCCCAAAGCCCTTAACTTCAACCACTGACAGGCCCTGAATGCCAACGTCTTGCAGCGCTTCTTTGACTTCATCAAGCTTGAACGGCTTGATGATTGCTTCGATCTTTTTCATTGTCTGACCCCTTTTTTGAAGTGCTTCCCATGCGAAAAACCACTTCCCATTCTTGGGCGCAATTGAATAGGGTGATTGGGAGCATGATGGGCGAGTTCGACCAAGTAACTGCTCAAAAATTAGGCGGCTAGCCTAAAATTTGACCTCCAGTGAATCGGGTGCGTTAACTATGAGCGAACTTCTGACAGCTGCCCAAATGCGCGCCATCGAACAAACGGCGATTGAGTCGGGCGAAGTGACGGGCCTTGAGCTCATGGAACGTGCCGGACGCGGCGTTGTGGAGGCGGTGTTTGAGGAGTGGCCCGAGCTAGCCAAAACCGCGCATAGAGCCGTGGTTTTATGCGGCCCTGGCAACAACGGCGGTGACGGCTTTGTCGTGGCGCGCTTGCTGAAGGAGTGGGGCTGGGAAGTTGAGGTGTTCCTTTACGGGAGTGCTGACAAGCTGCCGCCCGATGCGCGGGTGAACTGTGAGCGGTGGTTGGAGGTTGGGGAAATTACGCCGACTGAAAGACTCAAGAGAAGTTATCTTACAGCCAACTTTGACTTGGTTATTGATGCAGTATTCGGGACGGGTTTGTCTCGGCCGCTGTCCGGAGATGCAAAAGAATTTTGCCTTGAAATGTTCAAAGCAGGTATCGATGTTGCAATCGATGTCCCAAGCGGTTTTTGCGCTGATAGCGGGCGCTTTCTCGATGAAGCTAGCGATTACTATGACGGACCACAGGGTGTTGCTCTCATTGTGACGTTCGAGCGGAAGCGACAAGGGCATTTAATGCTGCCTCTCGCTGAACTGCCAGAAACTTGCACAGTTAAGAGCATCGGTCTGGCTAAACGTGTTCCGAACTTCCGGCTTAAGACGTCAATCACTTACCTTAGTGGTCATTCGCGTTCGAGGGCTGCATCTAAAAACGTTTCCGATTTACTTAGTCTGCATGGGTTGCACAAATACTCCCATGGCCACGCACTCGTTCTCTCAGGTGGTGCAGGCCGCACTGGGGCGGCGCGGCTGGCGGCGCGGGGGGCACTACGGATCGGGGCGGGGCTGGTGACGCTGGGCGTTCCAGGCTCGGCCCAGATGGAGGTTGCTGCGCAGCTGACAGCGATCATGCTTGTAAGGGCAGGGACGGCAGAGGAGTTGCGCAAAGCCTTAGAGGACACGCGGATCAACGCGCTGTGCCTTGGGCCTGCGTTGGGGCTTGAGCGGGCGCGGGAGTTGGTGCCTGTGGCGCTTGAGGTTAACCGGGCGACGGTGCTGGATGCGGATGCGCTGAGCGCCTACCTGAATGATCCGGCGGAACTGTTTGCAATGCTACATGAAGACTGCGTACTGACACCACATGGCGGCGAATTTGCTAAGCTCTTTCCTGACATTGCGAAGCGGCTAAACGCGCCAGCCACGTCAGGGCCGGCCTATTCAAAAGTTGATGCCACGCGCGAAGCGGCGACGAAGGCGGGCTGTGTTGTGCTCTTTAAGGGCGCTGACACGGTGATCGCGGCGCCGGACGGGCGATGCAGCATAAACTCGGCGCTATATGAGCGCGCGGCACCTTGGCTGGCGACGGCGGGGGCGGGGGATGTGCTGGCAGGGTTTATCACAGGACTGTTGGCGCGTGGGTTTGACCCTATGCAAGCGGCGGAAACAGGTGCCTGGCTGCATGTCGAATGCGCGCGCAGCTTTGGCGCGGGGCTGATTGCTGAAGATCTGCCTGAAGAATTGCCTAAGGTGTTCAAAGCGTTGGGGGGTTAGGCCGCGTGTTTTTGCGTTTCTTTTGGCTCGCAAGACAGCTCTAACCCGTCAACATAAAGAATATGCGGTGCCTCGAACGTGAGCTTGTAGAGCGTCACTTCTTTGCGGCCGGCGTCGCGGATAAACTCACCATCAACCAGAGCTGCGGCGGGGGCGAAAGCCTGTGGAGCGCCTGCAAGGGCCTCGGCGCGCCAATCGCGTAGCAAAATATGTTGGTTGGCAGGCATAAGCGTGTCGGCATCAGGCTTGTTGTGCCCAAGTGAGCCGCCCATGATCCAGACCATGTCGGTTTCTAATTCAACCGCCTCGATAGCCAAAAGAACAGCCATGCCACTGTCGCGTGTGATAACGCGATCACCTGGTGTAAGAAACTCGACCGGCATTTCGCCTTCGAGCGTGAGAACTGTGCTACCGACAATAAACCCGTCTGCATTAGCCAGAGTCTGAGTCTCGACGGCATTTACCGTTTGAATGGTCATCATTTTCGGACCTGCTTTTTTATACTGCCTCAGTTTTGCGACAGAATACGGCAAAAAGAGGTAAATGTCGTGACTTTTTTTATTCTCAATTTGAGTGTTTCCTCTCGCATCCCATTGAGGGGGCTGCTAGATAGCCTGTCGATGCGGGTGTGGCGGAATTGGTAGACGCACCAGATTTAGGTTCTGGCGCCGCGAGGCGTGGGGGTTCGAGTCCCTTCACCCGCACCATTGTGACACAGTGATTGTCTGAGATGTTTGCACTGTAGTCACACGCTTTGAGCGGATTTCACAAATTCTCATAGATGTTTTGATTTTTGCCGCTAATCGTCTACGCTTGGGGCGTTGGTGTTACTTGTGTTTGCCTTTTTAATCTTCATTAGAGGTATGTATTTTGAACTCCAAGACAGATATAGCTTTTATGCGCGCATCCCGTTCGGATACTGAAGAACCAACAGAAATCAATGAGCGCGTTGTTTTACCGCCGGTCCTACCCTCAGAAGAGCCGCTTGAGCTTTGGGATGATTTGCCAGTTATGGCGATTGACCCAAAGGTGCTCGCCAAGAGGCGCATCGTCGCCCACGACCCGCAGCGACTGGAGCATGAGATTTTTTCGGTGTTGCGCACCAAGGTTCTGCTTGAGGCCCATAAACACGGTTGGAGGCGCATTGCGATCACTTCGCCCACGCGCGGCTGCGGCAAATCATTTGTGTCCTCAAACCTTGCAGTCAGCCTGTCACAACATCCGGATATGCGCACAGTTTTGCTTGATATGGATTTGCGGCAGCCGTCACTGAACAACTACTTCGGTATCGAAACGAGGGCTTCGATCTCTGAGGCACTGACAGGTAAGGTCAAGTTTCATGAACCCCTCAGCCGGATTGGCCCACGGCTTGCTGTCGGCTTGGGCGTTAACTCTGTAGCCAACTCTGGCGCTATCCTCAGCAGTCGTGCCACGGGAGATGTAATTCGCAATATTGAAGTGAGCTATGAACCTGACCTCGTCTTGTTTGACACACCGCCCGTCAACTACCTTGACGACATGCTGGCGTTATTTGCGCAAACTGATGCGGTGATTTTGTTGCTTGGTGGCGGTGTCACCACGCAAGAAGAGACGGAGACAGCAAAAAAGTTGATCGAAGAACACTCAAACTTGCTCGGAGTTGTTCTGAACAAGTCTCATGAACGCTCGATCAAGAAGTATCAGTATTAGGAAACTTCAAACGGTTACAGGAACATGAATGAGCCGTAACCGACGAGGGCAACCAGCGCAAAGAACGAAATCCATGTCAGCTTTGTTGCTATGGCCTCCGAGGACGAGGGCACATGGCTTATCGCAACAAGAGGGGTAATACCCATCGCGCGTTCAAGTTGCGAAGACGTGCGCACGGTTGGTCGCCGGATCTCCAACAAGAAAACATAGAGCGCAGCCAGACCGAATGTTAGGACAAAGCCCAGCCCATATTTTTTGTTACGGCCCTCAACATGGTTTACGCGTGGCTGTTGCGACAGTTCACTGATCGACATTGACGCAAGCCATTCTGACTGGGCCATGTCTACATTCAAATTGGCCTCTGCCGTGCGTTGGAACGCGGCAGCGACTTGGGATGCAAGCTGGTCACGTTTGCGGCTCAGGGCGTTGAGATGTTTTTCGTTGCTCGGAATACTGCGCAGTTGTTCATAGATTTCGGTTCTGCGGCTGATCAGCAAATTGCGTTCAGCGAGAATATCTCGCAGTTGATTTGCTTGTTGGAGTTCACGCACGCGGCTCGCGCTTTCGCTATTGGCTTCGAGCGAAGCTTTCCTACGATCAAGCAAGGTAACGTCGGCATCCAGTTCAACAATCCGGTCTCTTAGCGCCGAGATCGCCGAGGGTAGTTCCATTGCGTGCTCGACTTTGAACTTGCCAATCTCAGATTCGATCGCCGCCAATTGCTCGCCGACCTTGTCAGCCCCCTGATTGAAAAACCGCAACTGTGCTTCCGCGCGATCAAGCCGGATTTTCTTGTCAAATGACAAGAACGCTGTGGCGATACGGTTTGCGACATACACGGCAAGATCGGGATCTGGCAGTGTCACGGAAACGACGAGGCCAACTGGAACTGCTTGCGGTTGCCACGCTTCACGAGCACCACCAAGCGGCAGTATGGTGAGTTGCTCGCGCAGGGTTTTGACGCTAAGCGCGCTGCGCGTTTCCGCGGTCGCCAGTTTTTTCTCATCTGACAGTTCGGCTATGACCTGCTCCAGAAACGCACGTGAAAAAACTTTGCTTTCAACGGATTTTTGGTGCCGCAAAGCCCTTTGCTGGCTGGTCTCGGATGCGCTGCCTGCGGGCGACAAATTGGCTTCGACCGATATTTGCACAAAAGCCGTATACTCTTTTGGCAGCTGCGAAACATAGGTTACAGTTATCAGAGTTCCGAACGCGAGGATCGCAAGAACTTGCAGAGCACGTTCACGAAGGGCCAAGCCGAAATCAACAAAGCTATTCATATGTTACCTCCATACCGAGAGGGAGATCAGAACCTGGTTGGGCTTTGATCCATTTGGGTTAAGTCGAAGTGACTATCTTCCGCGTGCAGCAACGACGACTTTTGCTGTTTTGAGCAAAAGAACCACGTCATGCCAGAACGAGATACGCTGATAGTATGACGTGTCAAAGCGAGCACGCTCGGCGAAGTCAACGTCGTTGCGCTCGGAAACCTGCCATGAGCCGGTAATTCCCGGACGCATCAGGAAATATTCTCCGGCGCCATACAGTGAGCGCTGCTCCTCCATCATTGGACGTGGCCCAACGAGTGACATATGCCCGGCGAGCACATTGAACAATTGCGGCAACTCGTCGATAGACGTGCGCCGAATGAAGTTCCCGATCAGGGTAATACGAGGATCATCGCGTAGTTTTTGCGATTTCTCCCATTCGCTCTGCCGCTCCGGATCGGAGTTCAGGTAGTTTTGAAGCCGGTTCTCGGCATTGGCACACATGCTACGCAGCTTAATCATTGCGAAGACACGTCCACCTTTGCCTAACCGCCGTTGGACATAGAAGGGCGAATGCCCATCCAGTGAGATGAGCAAGGCAAACGGCACGATGATGATCAAAGCAGGCAAGATCATAAGCAATGTCAAAACGACATCAAATATCCGTTTCAAGTATTTGGAATAAGCATCAGAACTAAAGCTTTTCCACACTGATGGCTGACACTTCACAAAGAGCGAGTCAGTGATTTCGTAGTCTTTTCCAAATTTGTCAGAATAAATCATGTTTTTCCCCAGAAATAGATTTGTTCATTTTCTAAACGCCAACGCTTCCCACCGCCGACGCGTGTTACTGCTCCTTAACTCGATGTGCTGCGACTGTTGTCACCGCGAAGTGGCACAAAATTCGCAGTCTTCCGCTGCTGTGCTGTGTGGGCAGAAATGCCCCTGAAAAATGAAATGGTAAAAACAACGGGCGCTCAAAATATGGCCCGAATACTAATTACATAAATTTACTACGGTTAAGTGGGTAGCAAGGTTCCTTGTAGATATCAAACAACCCCTGATTGTTTGACATGTTGTTTGATCACTTGCCCGCATTGGTTGTGTACCGCAATCCAACGCAAATCTTGCGAATTTCACAACTGGCACAGCACTCGCCATTTATGGGTAGTCGATTGTTTCAGAAAGATTTTGCGGGATAGCGCCTTATTGTCAGCAGTGCAAAACGGCGAAGAGGCATAGGCTCGATTACCGTGGGCTAAACAAATGCTAAAAAAATTTACTATTTGGTGAAAAATTTCGGGATAAAGACGCTGATATCTCTTCAAGCCAACGTTGAATGGCTCACAAAAGTGATTCTAATTGGCCGAAGACCGCCCGCGTTCTAGGCCCTGACAAAACCGGTTCATGGCTGCCGAAGGTAGATCATCCCTGCGCCACATAGCGCGCGGCAGTCATTTGCGTCGGTTTTGATCTCTTCGACGCGGATAACTGTTGCCATGCCCTCGCCATCAAAACGGTAGTCGTCGCACTCGCTGTCATTCGCCCATTCCCCACGATTGCGGCCGAAGTCAATCTTCGTGCATACCGTGGCGGCTTTGGCGGCTGCTGGGTCAATCAGAGTGATTTGCCCTTGCTGAAAAGCCTTGCGGCAATCGGCGGCGTCATGGAGCGTGTCGTCTTGGTCAAGCTCTGTTGCCATATTGTAGCCAGTAAAGCGGCGATCATCGCATTCGCCGTCGCGGGCCCATTCGCTTTGGTTGTCGCCAAATCTTACAGACTGCGCAGCAGCAGGGAGGGCGAGTGTCATAAAGACCGCGAGTGTAAGCAGTGATCTCATGTTGTTAGTCTGCGATGCCGTTTGAGTTGCCGCAACGAAAAACGCCGCCCCGAGAGTGGAACGGCGTTCTTAGGTGCAAGAAAGCTAAGCTGATTAGAAGCCAAGGCCTTCGTATTTCTTTTTGAACTTCGAAACACGGCCGCCAGCGTCGAGCAGGCGCGAGTTGCCGCCTGTCCATGCAGGGTGAGCTGTCGGGTCAATGTCCAGCGCCATCTGGTCGCCTTCTTTGCCCCATGTCGAGCGCATGTTCAAAACTGTGCCATCGGTCATTTTGACTTCGATGAAGTGATAGTCGGGGTGAATATCTTTTTTCATGGTGTTTCTCCCGCTTACGCTTCTGCGCGTGGCTTGTAGTTGGTGACTTCTGCGATACGTGCAGATTTGCCGCGACGTGCGCGCAGGTAGTAAAGCTTGGCGCGACGAACGCGGCCGCGGCGAACCACTGTGATGGCGTCGATGTTTGTCGAGTGGAGCGGGAATACGCGCTCAACACCTTCACCGAAGCTGATTTTGCGCACGGTGAACGAGCCGTCGATGCCCTTACCGTTTTTGCGCGCGATGCAAACGCCTTCGTAGTTCTGAACACGTGTGCGTGTGCCTTCGGTTACTTTAAAGCCAACACGAATGGTGTCTCCGGCTTTGAAATCGGGGAGATTATGCCCCAGCTGAGCGATTTGCTCGGCTTCAAGTTCTGCGATCAGGTTCATGATGCGCTCCTAATAATGCTCGCGGTTTATCCCACGAAGTTTTGACGCGTCCCATAGCTCCTTGTCTTCTTTCGGGCGGCGAGGCGCCCGCAGGAGGGTAGGCCGACATTGCTTGTCGTATGATCTGTGCTGCCGAGGCGACGAAGAAAGCGCATAGCACAAAGGCCCCGAGCCACAAAAGTGATTCCGAACTTGCGTTGTTTAGGGGGGTTGGGGTGTTAGATCAAGCCTTTTTGGGATCAAAAGCAGCCCACATATCCGGCCGCCGCTCTTGGGTGAGCTTTTCGCTCTCGGCACGTCGCCATTTGGCAATGTTACCGTGGTGGCCTGACATAAGCACTTCCGGCGTCTCGTGGCCTTCCCACTCAGCGGGTTTGGTGTACTGCGGATGCTCTAACAGGCCGTTTGAGTGGCTTTCCTCAACCGCGCTATCGGCGTTGCCTAGCACACCGGGAAGCAGCCGCACCGAGGCATCAAGCATCGCTTGTGCAGGGATCTCGCCACCTGTGAGTACATAGTCACCCATAGAAACTTCAACAATCTCATAGTGATCCAGCACCCGCTGGTCGACGCCTTCAAAGCGACCGCAGAGCAGGGTCACGCCCGGCCCGGCGGCGAGGCTTTTGGCCATAGCCTGCGTAAACGGTTTGCCGCGTGGGCTGAGGTAGATCAGCGGCAGTTTGGCCTGCGCGGTTTTGCGTGCCTGCTCGATGGCGGGTGCAACGACATCAGCGCGCAGCACCATGCCTGCACCGCCGCCGGCTGGTGTGTCGTCTACATTGCGGTGTTTGCCGATGCCAAAGGGGCGTAGGTCGATGGTTTCAAGCTGCCAGAGGCCGTCCTTAAGTGCTTTTCCAGTCAGGGATTGCCCGAGCACACCGGGAAAAGCGTCGGGGAAAAGCGTGATCACCTGCGCTGTCCAAACACCAGCGAGGCGCTCGTCGCTCATCAGCTCGCGAGGTTTGAAAGATGTGGTGATCGCCTTGCGGCCGTGGGAGCGGGGTGTGTCTGACATAACGTCCTCAGAAGGGTTAGCGGCTCAAGATTAAGGTGCCGTTTTCAAACGACACTTTGGAGAAGCGCTGTAGATAGCTCATCCCGAGCAAGGATTGATCAAGCGCGCCTTCATTGACCCAAGCGCGCACGTTGCTGTCTTGAATGTCGCCAATGCTAAGTGATTTCAGTCGCACAAAGGCGATACGGGTTTCGCCATTGGCGGTTTGGGCGGTGCCAAGGTAGGCGAGGCTGCTCATATCAATACCGGCTTTTCTCGCGTCTGACTGGTTAAGCGCAATCGAGCTTGCGCCGGTATCAACGAGGAACGTCACTTCCGCGCCGTTCACCATCGCCTTCAAATAGTAATGCCCGTCGCTGTCTTGAGGTATCTCGATGCGCCCTTCGCCTGCCATGACCGACTGTTGCGGCACGACCGTTTGTTTTATGTCATCCCAAAGGCCAACAACGGCGATGGCGGCGACAAAGATCAGTGCCCAGATCAGCGCCTGCTGCGCGACTTGCCCGAGCGATTGGCGGTTTTGCACAAACACCCATGAGCCGATCACCCCCAAGAGCAGCAGGATATAGACGAGGCTGGCGGGATCACCCATGTGAGGAACTCCTTCTCAAGCCTCTATATAGGGTCTTAGCTGGCAAAGCCAAAGGCACGCAATCCGTCGAGCACGAATTGCACGGCGAGAGCTGCGAGCAACATGCCCAGCAGGCGTGTGGCGACATTGATGCCTGTCTTGCCGAGCGCGCGCTCAAACAGGCTAGAGGCCAGCAGCGACAGATACACCGTGAGCAACACAATGGCGACCATCCCGATGACCATCGCAGTTCCTGTCACGCCAGGGGCTTGCCCGGCAAGCAAGATCACGGTTGCAATCGCGCCGGGGCCGGCCAAAAGCGGCACGGCGAGGGGGAACACCGAGGGGTCGTGATCGTCGGCGAAGGTTTCGTCGTCGGCTTGATCTTCGCGGCGTTTGGTGCGGCGCTCAAACAGCATGTCGAGGGCCGTGAGAAACAGCAAAATGCCGCCCGCAACGCGAAAGGCCGGCATCGAGATTCCGATGAAATGCATGACGGCTTCGCCAGCCACCGCAAAGACCGCGAGAATGCCAAACGACACCAGACAGGCACGCAGAGCCATTTTGCCACGGTGTTTGGTTTCAATGCCTTGAGTCATGGTCGCAAAAATCGGGGTGAGGGCGATCGGGTCAATTACCACAAACAGCGTGGTGAAGGCCGTGATGATGAAGCTCAGTTCGATCATGCCGCTTTGCCTTCTGCCTTCTCGAGTTTGCTTAGAGCCTTTTCCCACATCTCTTCGGCGCGGGTATAGGCCTGTTTGATCTCGGCGTCTTTCTTTTGCAGACTGGGGAGCTCGGCACGGCGCTCGTCATAGAGGGCAGGGTCGGCGAGGAGTTTGTCGAGCTTCATGCGAAACTCGTCAAGCTTGGCAATGCGCTCTTCGCATTTGCGCACTTCAGCTTTGAGCGCGAGGAGTTGATCGCGGCTGGCGCGTTTGGGCTTGGGTTTTTCCTTTTTGGGTTTGCTGGCAGGCTTTTCGGTTGGGGCGAGAAGGACCTTGCGATAGCTTTCCAAGTCATCGTCATAGTTGCTAACGCCGCCGTCTTTGACCAGCCAAAGCCTGTCAGCAACCAATGAAAGCAAGTGCATGTCGTGGCTGACCAGAATAACCGCGCCTGTGTAGGCTGTGAGAGCTTCAACAAGGCCTTCACGGCTTTCGATATCGAGGTGGTTGGTCGGTTCATCGAGGATCAAAAGATGCGGCGCATCTATGGTTGCCAGCATCAGTGAAAGACGTGCCTTCTGCCCGCCTGACAAAGCACCAACAAGCGTGTCGGCCTGTTCGGAACCGATGCCAAAACCGCCAAGGCGAGCCCTGTGCCGCGCGGGTGTTTCGCCTGGGCGCACGCGGCGGATATGATCGACGGGCGTTTCGTCAACAAACAACTCGTCAACCTGATGTTGGGCAAAGAAGCCGACCCGCAGTTTTGACGAGGTGGTCATCGTTCCGCCCATCAGCTCAAGCCGCCCTGACAGCAGCTTGGAGAGCGTAGACTTACCCTCACCATTGCGGCCCAAAAGTGCGATGCGGTCGTCTTGGTCAATGCGCAGATCAAGTTTGCTCAGGATCGCTTTCCCATCATAGCCAACCGAGCCGTTTTCAACATGAATGATCGGCGGAGACAGCTCTTCCGGTGACGGGAAGGTGAAGCGCTTGAGAGCGGCTTCTTGTGGCGTGGTGATCGGCTTGAGCTTGGCGATGGCCTTGATACGTGACTGCGCCTGAACAGCCTTCGAGGCCTTGGCGCGAAAGCGATCAACGAACTTTTGCAGGTGTGCCTTGCGTGCTTCGATTTTGCGATTTTCAGAATCGGCCACAGCCAGACGCGCTGCGCGTGTTTCGGCAAAGCGGTCATAGTTGCCTTGATAGAGCGTGAGCTTCTTGTCTTCCAAGTGCAAGATTGCACCGACAGCACGGTTCAAGAGCCCACGGTCGTGGCTGACGATAAGGACTGTGTGCGGATATTTGACGAGGTAAGCCTCAAGCCAGAGCGCGCCTTCAAGATCAAGGTAGTTTGTCGGCTCGTCGAGCAACAACAAGTCGGGCTGTGAGAACAGCACGCCAGCCAAAGCCACGCGCATGCGCCAGCCACCGGAGAAGGCAGAGCAGGGCTGCTTTTGTTCATCGGCGGTAAAGCCAAGGCCGCGCAGGATCGAACTTGCGCGCCCTTCGGCTGACCAGGCGTCGATGTCAGCAAGGCGGGTTTGGATGTCGGCAATCCGTGTCGGATCGGTTGCGATCTCGGCCTCGGCCAGCAAGGATGCACGCTCGGTATCGGCCGCCAGAACAGTGTCGATCAGCGAGACTTCGTTGCCGGGAACCTCCTGCGCAACACCGCCGATGCGGGCGCGCGAAGGCAGCGAAAAGTCACCCATGTCGAGGTTGAGTTCGCCACGAATGATCTTGAACAGCGTGGTCTTGCCGGTGCCGTTGCGACCCACGATGCCAACCTTGTGGCCCGTGGGAATGGTGACCGAAGCGTCTTCGATCAACGTGCGGCCTGCGACCGAGTAGGATATGTTTTGTATCTTGAGCATGAGCGCGACTTAGCAGAGGCCAAGCGCGCGCGCCAGTGTGCATTCTTATGGGCATTTGAGACGAAGAGGAACGGGGGCTTGTAGCTTGTCAGAAACGGGCGTAACCCTTGGGCTTTAATGCACAGGTTAACTAATGTCTTCGATGCAAAAGCCCTCCATGCTCACGTTGGTATTGCTCACAGGCCTGTCGGTTCTGTCGCTCAACATGTTCTTGCCTTCACTGGCGCAAATGGCCACCGGCTTTGGCGTTAACTATGCGCTGATCTCGTTGGCCGTTGGCGGCTATCTTGCTGTTTCGGCGGTCTTGCAGATCATCATGGGGCCATTGTCTGACCGCTACGGGCGCAGGCCGGTCGTTCTGATCGGCTTGGGGCTGTTCACGTTGGCATCTGTCGGCTGCTATTTTGCAACCGATTTCCGGGTTTTCATGGTGTTTCGCATGCTGCAAGCCGGTATCGCAGCTGGCATGGCGCTGTCACGGGCTGTGGTGCGCGATGTCGCGCCAGCAAGCGAAGCCGCGCGGCTCTTGGGCGTTATGGGAACCGCTATGGCCCTTGCGCCGCTGCTTGGCCCGATGCTTGGCGGTTTGCTTGACGAGTTGTTCGGCTGGCGCGCCAACTTTGCAGCCTTCGCGATCATGGGCGCACTGTTGCTGGTGATCTGCTGGTATGACTTGCAGGAAACCAACCTTGAACCGTCCGCCAGCTTTACCGCCCAGTTCAGAACCTATCCTGATCTCGCCAAGAGCAAACTGTTCTGGGCCTATAGTGTATGCCTCGTGTTCTCGGTTGGCGGTTTTTTCGCCTTTCTCGGCGGTGCTGCGCTGGTCGGGGAGGGGTTGTTTGGCCTTACACCGGCGCAACTTGGTATCGGTATGGGGTCGATCTCGGGCGGTTTTATGCTGGGCAACATCGTCACTGGGCGGATGTCTGGCCGCTACCGACCCGTCTCGCTAATGATCGCAGGCCGCTTGTTCGCAAGCTTCGGGCCGCTCCTCGCAATCGCGGTTCTGGCACTGGGCTGGTTCAACCCCTATGTGCTGTTCGGCGGAGCTATTTTTGTTGGTCTTGGCAATGGCTTAACCCTGCCAAGCGCCAATGCGGGGGTGATGTCTGTCAACCCGCGCCTTGCGGGCAGCGCCTCGGGGCTATCGGGGGCTTTGACGGTGCTTGGCGGGGCCGTTGCTACGGCACTGACGGGGGCTTTGGCTGGTGGGCCGAGCGGGGCCTATGTGCTCCTGGGTTTCATGTCGCTGACATCTTTTGTCGGGCTGATTGCGGCGCTTTGGGTACGTCAGCTTGAAGCAGCGCAATAGCGGCTTTTCAAACGCCTGCGCCCATGTTAGCAGGGCGCAAATTCAATACACAAACCCGAACAGGAGCCTTATCATGGCCATTCAACGCACATTCTCGATCATCAAACCAGACGCAACCAAGCGCAACCTCACAGGCAAAATTGCTGCCAAGTTTGAAGAAGCTGGCCTGCGCATTGTTGCGTCAAAGCGCATTCAGCTGACGCTTGCCCAAGCACAGCAGTTTTACGGTGTTCACTCAGAGCGTCCGTTTTTCGGGGAACTTTGCGAGTTCATGATCTCCGAGCCAATCGTTGTTCAGGTTCTGGAAGGCGAAGATGCCATCGCGAAAAACCGCGAAGTTATGGGCGCAACCAACCCTGCCGACGCCGACGCAGGCACGATCCGCAAAGAGTTCGCTCTTTCAATCGGCGAGAACTCGGTTCACGGCTCGGACGCACCGGAAACAGCCGCTGAAGAAATCGCATTTTTCTTCTCGGGTCTTGAACTGGTCGGCTAAGCCTACATCTTCTCGATCACACCAATCGCATCAAGGGCCGCCTCAAGCTGAGAGCGGCCCTTGGTTTTTGTAAGAGCTTCGGCGTTGGCCGCTTTGATCGCGTCAAACCGCTTGCGAAGCTCTTGTTTTTCCTTACCTTTACAGTCGTTCCATGGTCGGCCTTGCAAGCCCATGACCAGAACGTAGTAACCAATAAAGTGAGGGGTGCTGCCGGTCGCAAGCAGGCGGCTGTAGGTCTCGTCAGGGCCGAGCGCGCGTAGTTCTTCGGCCGAGTTGATGCCAGCGCGTGTGCACGAGGCCTCATAGGCTGGGCCAAGATTGCGGATAGATGAGACTGGCGTAGGCATAGGCCAATCTAGTGCGTCAATCAGCGATTGTCACCTCAAAGTGAGGCGTAGTCGGTGATGAGCGGCTTAGGCTTTTGGGGCTTACGTGTCTGTGTTTGCTTGGCCGTTGTCGGCTGTGGCTTTGAGTAGGGCATTGTTAGCGCTCCTTTTGAAACCTGCGCCAAACTACGGCGCGTTAAACATCTGTTAAGACTTGTCGCGAAATGTGCCTTAAAGCTGGTTGAAATGTGGCAAAACTTGGGCGTGACTATCTGGCCACATTCCTCTGGCAGACTTTTTGCAAATCTACCCGCTTTCGGCGCTTGACGTGCGCTTGGGGGGCGCATATGACCTCCCTCACGCTTTGGAGCATCTGAAGCGGCAGTGAGCGGTTGTAGCTCAGTTGGTTAGAGTGCCGGCCTGTCACGCCGGAGGTCGCGGGTTCGAGCCCCGTCAACCGCGCCATCACTGCCCAAAGATGCCTGACGCGTATGCGCGGTTGTAGCTCAGCTGGTTAGAGTGCCGGCCTGTCACGCCGGAGGTCGCGGGTTCGAGCCCCGTCAACCGCGCCACTTTCCTTTCAAATTGATTGCTCCGGTACGGGAATATTTGATTCTCATTTTGGCGTTAACGGGTTAAACCTATGTGAACCGCCCGAACGAGAGAGCGAGCAGAGGCTTATGGCTACCAAAAAAACCGCCCGCGTGGCCGCAGTGACAATGCTGCGTGACGATTTGTTTTACCTCAAAATCTGGCTTGCCCATTACGGCGAAATGCTGGGGCGCGAAAACTGCTATATCATCAACCACGGGCACACGCCGGAAGTTGCTGAAATGGCCAAGGGCTGCAACGTCATTGGCATTCCGGGCCATCATCACAAAAACTTCGACATGAAGCGCTGGCGGCTTCTCAACAACCTCGTGCAGGGGCTGAATGCCTATCATGATCATGTGATTGTTGGCGATGTTGACGAGCTGGTTGTGATCGACCCCGAGCTCGGCCTGAGCCTGCCCGAGTTCCTTGGACAGCAAAAGCAACGGCAGGTGATCACACCGCTGGGACTCGAGGTTGTCCACAGGATTGATATTGAGGAAGAACCTATTGAAGACAAGGTGTTGGGCCCACGTCTTCATGTTCGCCTCGCGCCGCATTACTCCAAGCCCTGCATCATTTCGGCTGGCGTCAAAATCGCCCGCGGCGGGCACTTTACCCAGTATGAAAAGATCAACGCACCTGAGGGGCTTTACCTGTTTCACCTCAAGTTTTGCGACTTCGGAGAATATTGCAAAGGCATGGACCGGCGCAACGCTGTGACTGCGCAAATCGGCGCTACAAAACGTGAGGCTTCAATTGGCGGGCACTGGTTTGCCGATGCGCGTGGTGACGACCGTGCGGTGTTTGAGCGGCTGGGCAAATACGCAATGCAAGAGGGCTTTGATTTGGGCCCGTTCCGGCAGGCGATGATCGACAGTTTCGAGCCGCGTGAAGAGACGGGGTTCTATCACTTCGAACGGCCAGACTATGAGTTGCAGTTCAAATTGCCGTCACGGTTCGTTGGTGCGTTTTAATAACAAAAAGCTAACCGAAATTAACATAGGTTAACGTGGTTTTGGCTGAGAAACTGCCTGCACAACGGGTGCATATTTCAGTGCATACCACAGTGCATAATGCGTATGCACAGTTTTGGCGCCCCTTTGGAGCGCCAAACTGGTTAACGCTTAAGCCAGCATGGCCATCGGGTTTTCCAAGTTGTCAACGATGTGCTTGAGCAACTCGGCCCCCATTGCGCCGTCTATGACGCGGTGGTCAACAGACATTGTTACGGACATCACCGTGGCAACCACAACTTCGCCCTCGGCATTGACGACCGGCTTTTTCTTACCAGCGCCAACGGCGAGAATGCCAGCATGTGGTGGGTTGACGATGGCGTCAAAGTTGTCGATGCCCATCATCCCGAGGTTGGACACCGCGAAGCTGCCGCCTTGGTATTCGTGCGGCGCGAGCTTGCGATCACGGGCGCGCGCGGCGAGGTCTTTCATCTCGTTCGAGAGTGAGCTGAGCGATTTTTGATCGGCGTTTTGCAACACAGGCGTGAAGAGGCCACCCTCGATTGCCACGGCCACGGCCACGTCAGATGCCTTCATTTGCAGCACACGATCCCCGGCCCAAACGGCGTTGGCTGTTGGCACGGCCTGCAGGGCTAGGGCGCAGGCTTTGATGATGAAGTCATTGACTGAAAGCTTGTCGCCTCGGGCTTCGATCTGCTTGTTGAGTTGGCTGCGCAAAGCCATCAAGGCATCAAGCTGAATGTCGCGGCGCAGGTAGAAGTGCGGCACGGTTTGCTTGGCCTCGGTGAGGCGCGCGGCGATGGTTTTACGCATGCCGTCGAGTTTGACTTCCTCATATTCGCGGCCCTCGTAGGAGCGCGCGACCATGTCGGCTGACGGGCTGCTTGGCATGGCTGCGGCGGCTGGCGCGTCTGCTTTGGCGGCTGGCGCTGCTGTTGCTGCGGCTGGCTTGGCGTCGAGCACGTCGGCTTTGACGATGCGGCCTTTGGGGCCTGATCCGGCGATTGCTGTTAGATCAAGGCCTTTGTCGGCAGCGATACGGCGGGCGAGGGGCGAGGCAAAGATGCGTTCGCCGTCTTTGACCGGCGCAGCGGCTGCCGGAGCCGAGGCGGCCGGGGCAGTTGGGGCCGCGGGTGCAGCCTCGGCTGGTGCCGAAGGGGCGGGAGCAGCACTTGCTGCCCCGATGTCATCGGCGCTTTCTCCATCTTCGAGCAGCACGGCGATGGCGGTGTTGACGGCCACGCCTTCGGTTCCGTCAGCGATTAGAATTTTCCCAATGGTGCCTTCATCTACGGCTTCAAATTCCATCGTGGCTTTATCGGTTTCGATCTCACAGAGGATATCGCCGGATTGAACGGTGTCGCCCTCTTTGACGATCCATTTGGCCAGTGTGCCCTCTTCCATTGTGGGCGAAAGGGCGGGCATGAGAATTTCGATAGGCATGAGCGCGCTCCCTTAGCGGTAAGTGACTTGTTTGACGGCTGCGACGACCTCATCGGTGGTCAGCAAAGCGTGTTTTTCGAGGTTGGCGGCGTAGGGCATCGGCACGTCTTTACCGGTGCAGTTGATCACGGGCGCGTCGAGGTAATCAAACGCGCGTTCCATGATTGTCGCCGAAAGGTGATTGCCGATTGAGCCAACGGGCCAGCCTTCCTCGACGGTGACGCAGCGGTTGGTTTTTTGGACGCTCGCGAGAACTGTGTCGTAGTCGATCGGGCGCAGAGTGCGCAGGTCGATCACCTCGGCAGAAATGCCGTCTTCTGCAAGCTTGTCAGCGGCTTCAAGCGCATACTGCATGCCGATGCCAAAGCTGACGATGGTGACATCATCACCCTCGCGCCAGACGCGGGCTTTGCCAAAGGGAACTGTGTAGTCGTCAAGCACGGGCACGTCGAAAGAGCGGCCATAGAGGATCTCGTTTTCGAGGAAGATCACCGGGTTCGGGTCGCGGATCGCGGTTTTCATCAGGCCTTTATAGTCGCTTGCGGAGTAGGGCATGACGACCTTGAGACCGGGGATCATCGCATACCATGCGGCGTAGTCTTGTGAGTGCTGCGCACCCACGCGGGCTGCGGCACCGTTGGGGCCCCGGAAGACCATCGGAGCACCCATCTGCCCGCCGGACATATAGAGCGTCTTGGCGGCAGAGTTGATAATCTGATCAATGGCTTGCATGGCGAAGTTAAAGGTCATGAACTCAACGATCGGCTTGAGACCACCAAAGGCCGCGCCGACGCCAATACCGGCAAAACCATGCTCGGTGATCGGGGTGTCGATGACACGTTTGGAGCCGAACTCGGCGAGCATGCCTTGGGAGATTTTGTAGGCGCCTTCATATTCGGCGACTTCTTCCCCCATAAGGAACACGCTGTCGTCGCGGCGCATCTCTTCTGACATGCCGTCGCGCAGAGCTTCGCGGACGGTTTGTTGCTTCATCTCGGTGCCTTCGGGCCAGTCGGGCGAGGTGTCTTTGACGGCGACTGGTGCGGCGGCTTGGGCGGGAACCGATGCCGGGGCCGGGGCTTCGGCGGCTGGTGCGGCTTCAGCAGCTGCAGCAGGGGCCGCGGCGCTCATGTCTTCGCCTTCCTCGCCGATCATGGCGATGGGGGTGTTCACCTTAACGCCTTCGGTGCCGTCAGCGACCAGAATTTTACCGATGACGCCTTCATCGACGGCTTCAAATTCCATCGTGGCTTTGTCGGTTTCGATCTCGCAGAGGATATCGCCGGATTGAACTGTGTCACCTTCTTTAACCAGCCATTTGGCCAGAGTGCCTTCTTCCATTGTTGGCGAGAGGGCGGGCATGAGAATTTCGATAGCCATAATGTGTGTCTCCCTCAGGCGTCAGCGTAAATATCGGTCCAGAGCTCTTCAAGCGCTGGTTCGGGTGATGTTTTGGCGAATTCGGCGCTGTCGTTGACGATGGCCTTGATCTCTTTGTCGATCGCTTTCAGCTCGTCTTCGGTCGCGTGTTTGCCAGTGATCAAGAGGTCGCGCACATGCTCGATGGCGTCTGACTTTTCACGCACTTTTTGCACTTCTTCGCGGGTGCGATACTTGGCGGGGTCTGACATCGAGTGGCCACGATAGCGGTAGGTTTTGACCTCGAGTATGTAGGGGCCTTTGCCTGCGCGACAGTGGGCGACAGCGGCTTCACTGGCTTCTTTCACGGCCAGAATATCCATACCATCAACCAATTGACCTTTGATGCCAAAGGCTTGACCGCGGGTGTAGATATCAGCTGACGACGTCGAACGCTGTTGGGATGTCCCCATCGCGTATTGGTTGTTTTCAATTACAAACACCACGGGCAAGTCCCAGAGGGCGGCCATGTTGAAGGCTTCGTAGACCTGTCCCTGGTTGGCCGCGCCGTCACCGAAGTAGGTGAAAGTGACGTTGTCATTGCCTTTGTATTTGTCCGAGAATGCCAGCCCCGCACCGAGCGGCACTTGCGCGGCAACGATGCCGTGACCGCCGTAGAAATGCTTCTCTTTGCTGAACATGTGCATCGAGCCGCCTTTGCCTTTGGAGTAACCGCCTTCACGGCCTGTCAACTCGGCCATGACGCCTTTCGGATCCATGCCGCAAGCGAGCATATGCCCGTGATCGCGGTAGGAGGTGATGCGCTTGTCACCTTCCTTGGTAGCGGCTTCGAGCCCGACAACAACGGCCTCCTGGCCAATGTAGAGGTGACAAAACCCGCCGATCAGGCCCATGCCGTAGAGCTGGCCAGCCTTTTCCTCGAATCGCCGGATGAGCAGCATGTCGCGGTAATAGCCTTTAAGCTCTTCGGCGGAAGTGTTTGATTTCGCACTGGTTTTCTTAGCGGCCATCAGGCATGTCCCCTCGGAAGTTAATTAGTTTAGCGTTAAACTAATCGTAACACCAAAGAAGAGCGCATTGCGAGGTTTTTTCTTGAGGAGGGATATTGCACCCGAGTTGCACCTATACGGATATTGATCGAGAATCAATTTTCTCTGGCCAGGTGAACATGGGGCCTAAGATATCTCTAAGTTGATCAGTCATCCAATCGCCCATCTGTGCGGAAATCCAAATCAGTGCGGCAACGGAAAGTAGGAAATTCAAAATTGAGACCGCCAAAATAAGCGGCCACCTTGGATCGGTATTCCCTTTTATCCATGTAAGTAGCGCCATACTACCAGCAAGGATGGGGGCAGGCAGGATTAAGGGTATGCACGCGAGCCAGAGCGCCACGTCCCTTGCTGGACGACGGGACACCTTTGCAAACATCTGCTCAGCAAATCGCGCCACCTCACTTGAAAGTTGCCTACCTAAGTCAGGCATTTGCTTGAGCGCGGGCGGCCGAGGCGTTTGCTTCCATCCAATGCTGGTATGCTTCATGCTTTCTGTTTGCGACACTATAGGCATCAATTATCGACCAGATGTTGATGATCCAGCCCAGCATGGCGGCCCACAGTAAAATACATCCAAACAACATAAGCACGCCTTTACCGACTTCTCCGTTATACATTTGTCCGACACCAACGATTAGCAACGACAACAGAGCTGCCACAAATGGAGCTTTGTCGACAGGCCGTTCTCCAAAGTAAGCAGGTTGGGCCGAGATTGTGTTGTTCACAGTCACAATTTGAGCCTTGTCACCGGTAGCGATTGAGGAGGCTGACTGGGAGGGGGGCTTGGGAGAAGGGGTGAAAAACTTTGATAAGGCCTTGTCTTCAGATGCCTGTGACCAAACGTCTGGCCCACGAACCTTCTGGACGAGAGTGTCGTATTCCAAACGACCTTCTGCAGCCATTGCTTTCAAGTCGTGCCCAGTGAAGGGGCCGTAGACCTCATCGTCAATACTAACATGCCATTCGGTATCTAAAGGATGTGGAATGCTTGGAGCACTTGATGCAGTTGGAAGTGAATTGTTTCTTTTCTCGGGAAGGAAATCATTGTCGGACATGCAGTGATAATCTCTCTCTAATTTCAAAATGTGGAGATATAACAACACGAATAATTCGTTTGTAAAAGATTTTTCTCAACTAACAGTATTGAAACTTTCTAGTAATGGACCGTGGCGTCAGTGGCTATTTGAACAGGCTCTAAGCTGCAAATGTTTTGACAAGCTGCATGCAGCAATACTGACAAGTTGAACCTAGTGAATGACGATCTCGTCGGCGCGCACATAGCCGAGGATGTCGCGGGCACGTTCATCAAGCAGGTCAACGTCAAGGTAGTCGTCAGACAGGCGGTGTGTAAGATTTTGCATCCGGTCTACGCGAGCCTGTAAGGTGTTGAGCTCGCGGGTGAGCGCGAGGTGCTCGGCTTCGATCTCGGCGCGGCGGAACAGGCCATAGTCGCCCTGAATTGCAGCGAAGACAAAGTAGAGTGACAGGCAAAAGGCCAGTGCAAAGAAGATCAGCGTGCCGATCGGCATTCCGAGCGCTGGTATTCTGCGGGGTATCATACTGGTCGGCCTCGTGGTGCTGCGCATTGTTGCGCTTATGTTTTTATGCGCGCCATACTGACGCAACGAAACATTGGCACAAACAGGGGCGCGCGTGAAAGGCTCTTTTGCAGAAAGCCCGAAAATGCGGAGCTTTTGCAACAGGGGAGAGTCATTCATGTCACATTCTGCGCCACGCTCGGTGTTGCAAACCCATGAGGTGAGCAACCAACCCACCCCGCGAGAGGGACATGACCTCTGGCAGAGTGATGCGATTTTGAGGCTGCATGCAAAATCCGCGCCTGAAGCGGATATGGCCGCTTTCGGTGCAGAGCTTGGCACGGCAGAAATGCGCCAGGCGGGGCGGCTTGCCAACAAGCACAACCCGGAACTTGTGAGCTTTGATCGCAGTGGGCGGCGGCTTGACGAGGTCAGGTTTCATCCGGCCTATCACCAGCTTATGCAAGCGGGCCTGTCGCGCGGTATTGCCGCCGCCGCATGGGACGGAGCAGAGGCAGGCCATGTTCAGCACGCGGCGATGACCTATATGATGAGCCAGGTTGAGCCGGGTGTGACCTGCCCGATGGTGATGACTTATGCCTCGGTGCCCGCGCTTGCTGCCAATGAGAGAATAGCTGCGGCTTGGGCCCCGAAGCTGACGGCGCGGGGCTATGATAACCGCGTCGCCCCCATAACGGCCAAGAGTGCGGCGACGCTGGGCATGGCGATGACGGAAAAGCAGGGCGGCTCGGATGTGCGGGCCAACACGACAAGGGCGGTGCGTGACGGCGAGGGTTACCGGCTGCGCGGCCA
Source organism: Lentibacter algarum (assembly GCF_018860975.1). Classification (GTDB taxonomy): domain Bacteria; phylum Pseudomonadota; class Alphaproteobacteria; order Rhodobacterales; family Rhodobacteraceae; genus Lentibacter; species Lentibacter algarum_A. The sequence continues at coordinate 667,155 of NZ_JAHKQI010000008.1, read as the reverse complement.
CAAGTGGTTTTGCTCGGCGCCAATGAGCGACGGCTTTCTCACGCTGGCGCAGGCAAAAGGCGGGCTGACGTGTTTTCTGGTTCCGCGCTGGCTTGAGGGCGAACGCAACAGCATTCAGATCATGCGGCTGAAAGACAAGCTCGGAAACCGCGCCAATGCTTCCTCCGAGATTGAATATCATGACGCCTACGCCGAACGGCTGGGCGAGGAGGGGCAGGGCGTGAAAACCATCATCGAGATGGTACATCACACGCGGTTGTCGACAGCGGTTGCGCCTGCGGGCCTCATGCGCGGCGCACTGGATGAAGCGGTTTGGTGGTGCACACATCGCAGTGCTTTTCAGCGACGCCTGATTGATCAACCATTGATGCAGCAGGTGCTCGCCGACATGGTGCTTGATCAGGAAGGCACCACGGCGCTGGCGATGCATATGGCGCGGGCGTTTGATGCAAATGACAAGGGGTTTGGACGGATCGGTGTGGCGCTGGCCAAATACCTTGGTAACAAGCTTTGCCCGGGGTTTGTTTATGAGGCGATGGAGTGCCTTGGTGGTGCGGGCTATACAGAAGAAACGCCTATGCCGCTTTACTACCGCGAGGCGCCGCTCAACTCGATTTGGGAAGGATCGGGTAATGTGATCTGTCTTGATATCCTGCGGACTTTGGCGCGTGACGCAGAGGCCGGGGCCGCGTTGCGCACCGAACTTGAGGCAGCCAAGGGCGGCTCTGCGGCCTACGACAGCGCTTTGGCGGCGCATGAGGCGCGCTTTCCCAAGCTCTGTGAAGAAAGAGAAGCGCGGCAGTTTGCTGAAAGTTTGGCCAGTTTGCTGACTGCGTCGGTTTTGCTCAGGCATGCGCCTGATGCAGTTGCACAGGCTTATGCGGCAACGCGGCTTGGCTCCGGCGGCGGGCGCAGCTATGGAACGGCAGGTTTTGGCGATGTGAGCGCTATTTTGGAAAGGGTGCGCGCATGAGTTTTGCGACTGTCGAGGGCTATGAGAAACGGGTGCACGAGAGCTTTGCCAAGCAGGGCGTGATGCAGACATTTGGTGCGCAGATCACCACGGTTGAGCCGGGTGAAGTGAATATCGAGATGCCCTTTGACAGGCGATTTACGCAGCAGCACGGATTTTTGCACGCAGGCGTTGTGACCACGGTGTTAGACAGTGCCGCGGGTTATGCTGCTTATAGCTTGATGCCAGCGGGCACCGGTGTGTTAACGATCGAACTCAAGACTTCGTTGATGCGGGTGGCTGAGGGTGCGTTGTTCCGCTTTGAGGGGCGGGTGCTGAAAGCCGGACGCAATGTCATGTTTGCTGAAGCGAAGGCCTATGCCAGTAACAAAGAGATTGCCCATTTGACGGCGTCGATGATGGTTGTCGAGGGGCGGGAAGGCATCGAAGGCTAGGCGGCTAGCTTGTTAGCCTAGAGCCGCGACGCCGGGGAGGGTTTTGCCTTCCATCCACTCCAGAAACGCGCCGCCAGCGGTTGAGATATAGCTGAAGTCGTCGGCGGCCCCGGCTTGGTTGAGGGCGGCGACAGTGTCTCCCCCGCCTGCAACGGTGATCAGATCACCCGCCAGGGTTTGCGCGGCGGCGATCTTTGCGGCGGCCATTGTGGCGGTGTCAAACGGCGCGATTTCAAAGGCACCGAGCGGGCCGTTCCAGATCAGAGTGTTGAGCTTACTGATTTCGGCGGTGATGGTTTTTATCGCCTCGGGGCCAGCGTCGAGCACCATTTGGTCGGCGTCGAGCGTGGTGTTCTCGTTGAGTTTGATCACCTCGAAGTCTGCTCCTGCCTTGAAGGCGCGTGAGACCAGACCATCAGTGGGAAGAATGACGCGGCAACCTTTGGTTTCGGCTTTGATCAGGATTTCGCGGGCGGTGTCGAGCATCTCGGCTTCAACCAGTGAGGCCCCGAGCTTTGCGCCCATAGCCATCAGGAAGGTGTTTGCCATGCCGCCGCCGATGATCAGGGTGTCGAGTTTTTCAACAAGGTTTGACAGCAAATCGAGTTTGGAACTGACCTTGGCGCCGCCAACCACCGCGCCGACAGGGCGTTTCGGCGAGGAGAGCGCGCTCTCAAGTGCCTGCAGCTCAGCTTGCATGAGGCGGCCAGCGCAGGAAGGCAGAAGCGCGGCGATTCCGGCGGTTGAGGCATGGGCGCGGTGCGCGACAGAGAAGGCGTCGTTGCAGTAAATGTCACCAAGGCCCGCGAGGCGTTTTACAAACGCGGCATCGTTGGCCTCTTCGCCGGGGTGGTAGCGGATGTTCTCGATCAGGATTACGTCGGCGTTCAGGGCTTCCTGCGTAAAAGGCTCCGCGCCTTCCAGCGTTTCAACGAAAGCGACTGTGCGGCCAAGTGCAGCTTCAAGCGCATGCAGGGTGACGCGCAGGCTCATGTCGAGCACGGTTTTGCCTTTTGGGCGGCCAAAATGCGCCAGCAGGATCGGCTTGCCACCTTTGGCGAGGATGGCGTTGATGGTTGGCGTGATGCGCTGGATGCGTGTGTCGTCTGTCACCACACCGTTGTGCACGGGAACATTGATGTCGACGCGGGTGAGCACACGTTTTCCGGCCATGTCGAGATCATCAAGTTTCTTCCATGCCACGGTGCATTTCCTTGTTATTTCGCTGCAATTGGGCTGCAAATAGGCTGCAACTCGGGTGGGGTTTGGCGCGATATTGCACAATCGTCAACCTCTGGCTTGTTCCTTGCGGCAATGCGTCTTAGGTATCTGGGCAAATGTAGAGAACAGGAGCGCCAAATGGCTGACTATAAAGACCCCGAAAACACTATCTTGATTGAACTCAAAGGCGGCACCGTTGTTGTCGAGCTTATGCCTGACGCAGCACCAGCACACTGTGAGCGCATGAAAGAACTGGCCCGTGCCGGCAAGTATGACAATGTTGCCTTTCACCGTGTGATCGACGGCTTTATGGCCCAGACAGGCGATGTGCAGCACGCCAATATGGAAGTTGACTACAACCCTGGCCGTGCCGGCACGGGCGGCTCTGACTTGCCTGATCTGCCAGCCGAGTTTGGACGTATTCCGCATGCGCGCGGCAGCATCGGCGCGGCGCGTTCGCAAAACCCGAACTCGGCAAACAGCCAGTTCTTCATCAACTTCAAAGACAATGACTTCCTCAACGGCCAGTACACCGTTTACGGCCAGGTCGCCTCAGGTATGGAACATGTTGACGCGATCGCGCGTGGCGAGCCGCCGATGAACCCGGACCGCATGATCAGCGTGAAAGTTGCTGCTGATGTTTAAGTTTGCAGCTGTATTCTCGCTGATGGCCAGCTCGGCTTTGGCGAGTGGTCTCGAGATCACGGTTGAGGGCGAGGCCAACGGTAAGATCGTGATTGATCTGCTCGAAGATGTGGCCCCGCTGCATGTTGCGCAGATTTCGACACTGGCGAGCGAAGGCGCTTATGACGGCGTCGTCTTTCACCGCGTGATCGAGGGCTTTATGGCGCAGACCGGTGATGTCGAGTTCGGTCGCGTTGAAGGCGGCAATATGGCCATGGCTGGCCGTGGTGGTTCGAAGTTGGGTGACATCAAAGCCGAGTTCTCCGACGAGAGCTTCGAGCGCGGTGTTGTCGGCATGGCCCGCAGCCAAAGCCCTGACTCTGCCAACAGCCAGTTTTTCATCATGTTTGCCCCCGGGCATTTCCTGAACGGGCAATATACTGTTGTCGGCCGCGTGACCGAAGGACTTGATGTGCTTGACAAAATCAAGCTTGGCAAGGGGCCGAACGGCTCGGTTATTGGCCAGCCTGACGTGATGAAAACCGTGACGGTCACTGAGTGATCACTTAAGTGTGGGCGGGCTAGGAATGGCCCGCCCGTTGCTGCACACTCTTGGGAGAGCCAAGGGAGCGTGCCATTGAGATTTCTGACATTTTTGTTTTGTTTGGTGATCGGGACAGCTGCGGCAGCTGATCCGAGCGTCTGGAAGCATGTCTGGCGCAAGACCGACTTTAGCAACAGCTCGGTGAGCAATTGGCGCGAGATCATGTCGGGCGGCCCGGGCAAAGACGGCATTCCGGCGCTGACAGACCCACAGTTTGTCGAGGTTGGCAAAGCGCCCATGATCGGCAAGCGCGAGCCGGTGATTGTGCTTGAGCTTGCGGGCGCGAGGACGCGGGCCTACCCGATCAGATACCTGACATGGCATGAAATCGTGAATGATGTTGTCGGCGGTGTGCCTGTCGCGGTGACGTTCTGCCCGCTGTGCAACTCTGGCATTACCTTTGACAGGCGCGTGCAGGGGCAGGTGCTTGAGTTTGGTGTCTCGGGGATGCTGCGCAAGTCGGACATGGTGATGTATGACCGCCAGACCGAGAGTTGGTGGCAACAGGCGATCGGGCGCGGCATTGTTGGGGAAATGAACGGGGTTGAGCTTGCCACTTTGCCCAGCTGGATGGAAAGCTGGGAGAGTTTTGTGAAGCGCAATCCTGAGGGGCTGGTGATGGTTGAGCCGCCCTTCGGGCGTGATTACGGGCGCAACCCATATGCGGGCTATGACAGCTCGGCCAAGCCGTTTTTATACAGCGGAGAGATGCCGCCGCACGGGGTGCATCCGCTGATAAGGGTGGTGCGGGTTGGTGAGCGGGCCTGGCCTTTGGAGCGGTTGAGCAAGGAGCGCGAACTGCGCGAGGCCGGGTTGGTGTTGAGCTGGAAGGAGGGGCAAGCTTCGGCTTTGGACACCTCCGAGATCGACAAAGGTGTGGACGTGGGCAATGTGCGGGTGCGCGACGCTTCAGGCCGCGATGTGGCACATGATGTTATGTTTGCTTTTGCATTTCACGCATTCTGGCCGGAAGGGCAGTGGATGCTAAGGGATTGAATGCACCTTGAAAGGCGCATGCAGGATTTGCCGGCCATAAGGCCGGCCTGATGAGGGGCGCTGCCCCTCAAACTCGCAACTTTGATGAGGGGCGCCGCCCCTCAAACTCCCCGGGATATTTCCAACAAGAAAAAGGCTTTAAAGCGTTTCGCCAAGAACCTGATCAGCGGTTTTTTGACGAAACGCCCACAACATTGAGAGACACGGGAGCACCCCGCCTTTTCCCTGTCTCAGGTTAAGGGCGCGACGCTTTAGGCCGGAAGGTGAATGTTGAAGCTCTCTCTTATGGCGCGGTCGAGGTCGGGGGAGAAGCGGGCGGAGGAGCGTTCGGACAGGATTTCGAGTTTGCGCGCCGTGGCGTTTGCGATCAGGTCGGGTTTGCCGAGTTCGACCCATTCTTTGGGTGAGGTTCTGTCGCCAAGGTTTGGGTAGACGTGATCGGTTTGCATGCGCGCCAGTGTCGCGTCGGTGCCGAGGTAGTGGCCGGGGCCACCGAGGCAGACCTGGCGCATTTGGTCGAGCGCCAGTGTTTCGTCGTCGACTTCAATGCCGCGCACGCAGCGCAGGGATTGACCGATGATGTCGTCGCCAAGGATCAGGCTTTCGTGGCAGAATCCCAAGAGGGACGCGTGCATGCCAGCCGCTTCATAGACCATGTTGAGGCCCGAGAGCCCCGCCATGACGCTTGAGCACATTTGCTCCCACCCGGCTTGCATGTCGGGCAGTTTGCTGTCGGAAGCGCCCGCCGCTGCGCCACCGGGGATGCCGTAGAACTTGTGCATTTGTGAGCAGCCCGCCGAGAGCAGAGCTTGCTCGCCCGAGCCAACTGTCATCGCGCCTGTGCGCAGATCGAGGCCGAAGGGCCATGTGCCGAAGATAGCAGGGTGACCGGGCGAGAGGGCGTTGACGTAGACGATGCCGGCGAGGCACTCGGCGCAGGCTTGCACGATAGCACCGGCGATGGTGCTAGGGGCGGTTGCACCGGCCATGCCAGCCGAGAGGAGCAACACCGGCATACCGCCGCGAATGCAGGCTTCCATGACTTCGCAGGCTTCGGTTGCGAACTTCATTGGCGGCACGACGAAACAGTTTGAATTGCTCACGAAAGGGCGGGCGCGCCAAGCGTCTTCGCCACCGGCGATCATATGCAGCATTTCAAGGGCAGGGCCGACAAAGTCAGGCTCGGTGAAGGACGTGCCGATGTGCTTGGTGCTGCCAGAGCAGCAGGCATAGATGGTGTTGTAATCCATCTCGAGGTTATCAAGGATATCGCGGCAGACCATTGGTCTTTGAATAAAGTGAATGTTGTCAAGCTGTTGTGCGATGCGTGCGGCATCATGCAGGTCTTGCACGGTGCTGTGGCGGTATTCGCGGCCATCGGGTTCAACGAGGTTCACGGCTGCGCCTGCGGTGCCGTAGTGCACGCGGGTGCCGGACAGCTCGAGATCATGTTCTGGCGTGCGGCCATGTAAGGTGACGGCCTTGCAGGACTTGGCGAGCATGTCTTCAACCAGAGCGCGGGGAAAGCGGATGCGGCCATCATCGCCCAAGATTGCGCCGGCTTCGGTGAGCAGTTTGATGCCGCTTTCCGGCGCGTCGGCAAGGCCGATGGTTTCGAGCGCTTCAAGGGCCGCGTTGTGAATTTTGAGCACATCGGCGTCAGAGAGGGGCTTGTATTGACCGCCGGAAAGCCCTGCACGGATGGGCCGTGTTTCGGCAGCAAGCGGAGCGGCACGGGCGGCGCGGCGGGCGCTACGGCCACCTGTACGGGCGGGGCGGTTTGGCGAGAGATCTGTCATATCGCGAAGCTTTCGTGGGAGTTGAGTTAAGGGCGAAGAACGCGCTTAGGCCCCCCACGCGCGGCACGGCCACGCTCGGCTCCGATAGTGATGATCACCAAGTTGATCTTGCAGAATGGCACTTGCATTGGCCTACCTACGATTTGCCTGACTTGATTAAGCCGTGCAAAGGTGGGCTGTTCTGGCCTACCTGCGACATTCTGTCGTTTTCAGAGTATCACCAGCTTCCTGATGCGCCGCCGCCACCCGAGGAGCCGCCGCCGGAGCTGGAACCGCTGGAGGAGGAACTGCTGGAGCTAAAGGAAGTTGACCAGCTTTGAGTTTCTGAAAAGTCGCAATACCCGCAGGAGACAGTGCGCCTCTTTTCACCGCGCTTATGGCGGGTTGGTTTGCGCTTGGTCTTACGCTGCGTGTGCAACCCGCGTTTGCGGCAGTTTGGGCAACGAGACAGGCGGGTGTAGCCGTCGCGCAGGCGCTTGCCAAACAAGAGCGGCACGAAAATAAAGCCAAAGACCGAGAACATGAGCGTCATGATGAGGAAACCAACCCAGTCATGTTTTGACGTGGGCGCTTCACTTCCGGCCTTATGGGGCAGGGCGATTGTCGCGATGATCTCGGCCGTTCCGGCGCTGATCCCGCGGGCGTATTCGCCGTTCTTAAAATGCGGAAGCACGTCGCGGTCAAGCACACGGGCGGCGGTTCCGTCCCAGCTGTGGGCATATGACTTCCCAAGTTCGATGCGGGTTTCGCGATCCTCCAGCAGAACCAGAAACAGGATGCCTTCGTTGCGCGAGGCGTCGCCGATGCCCCAGGTGTCAAACAGCCGCGTGGCGAAGGCCTCTAGGCTGGCATCACTGCCATAGGCGGCGCGGTTGTTCATGATCACCACATTCATGGCGATGTTGTCCTTGCGGCGCAGAGTTTGCAACTGTGCGGTGATTTCGGCGTTTTGCTCCGGCGTGAGCAGGCCTGCGTAGTCGCTGACGAAGGGCGTGAGGCGCTCGGGGAGTTCTTGTGCAAGGGCAGGAAGGCTGAGGCACAAAAAGAACAGGGTTTGAAGGAAAATACGCATTTTGGCCTCACTCGTTGGTACTGAGGTTGTATAGCCCAGCTTTGAGTGCTTGCGAAGAGCGTATGAACTTGACAGACAGGCAGACATCAAACCCTTTCAGCCGGAGCCAGCCATGACTGCCAACAAACGCATTGCCCTTTCAAGTGATCACGCCGCGATCGAGCTGCGCGGTCTTATCGCCGCGCATATCGGCAAGCTCGGGTTTGAGGCGGTTGATATCGGCCCGACCACGCCCGAGAGCACGCATTACCCCAAACACGGCGAAGCAGCAGCGCGGCTTGTAGCTTCAGGTGACTGCGCTTTGGGGGTCATTCTTTGTGGCACGGGGCAGGGCATCATGATGGCGGCCAACAAGGTTGAGGGCATTCGTTGCGGTGTGTGCAGTGACACCTTCTCGGCACGGATGATCCGCGAGCACAACAACGCCAACATGCTGTCAATCGGGGCGCGCGTTGTCGGTGTCGAGATCGCGCTTGAGGTTGTTACGGCGTTTCTGACAGCCGAGTTTGAAGGCGGGCGCCACGCCACGCGGGTTGATATGATTACCGCGATTGAGAGCTAGCTTGTGGCGGTTTTTGACTGAACCCATGTCGTGAACAGCACAGATTGAGCGCCAGAATTGCCCGAAGCTTCCTGTAACTGAGGAGGCGATTATGACTATTTCCGGTTCAGATCTTATCAACCTTGAGAGCTACCCTTTTCATCAGGATGGCGAGGCACGGGCGCGTGTTCTGGCAGATGTGCGAGAGAAACTGGCGCGCGACGGCTGCGCTGTGCTCAAGGGTTTTTTGACTGCCAAGGGTATTGCTGCGCTGACGGCAGAGGCCGACGGGGTAGCCGAGCAGGGGCACCGCTCGTTTAGTCGCACCAATGCATACTTTACACAGGACAACCCCGACTTGCCCGAAAGTGACCCGCGGCGGCAGTTTTACGAGCGTTCCAATGCCTTCATTCCGGCGGATAACTTTGCCAGTGATGGCGCGTTGCGCAAGGTGCATGACTTTGACGGCTTCGACAGCTTCATTCAGGACTGTTTGCAGGAAGAGAAGTTCTTTCGCTACGCTGATCCGCTGGCTGATGTGATTGTCAACATGGCCGACGAGGGCAACGGCTTTCCCTGGCATTTTGACACCAACAACTTCACCGTGACGCTCGCCATTCAGAACGCCGAAGAGGGCGGCGCGTTTGAGTATGCGCCGGGCATTCGCGAGGATGACGAGAACTTTGAAGAAGTTTCAAAGGTGCTGGCGGGGACATCCGACAAGGTGACGGTGCTTGAGCTGGAACCCGGTGACCTGCAGCTGTTTCGGGGGCGATATTCGTTGCACCGAGTTGCGCCGCTTAAGGGCGCGCGCCGCCGCTATGTGGCGATCTTCTCTTATGTGGAAGAGGCCAACATGGTCGGCAGCGTCGAGCGCACCGAGCAGCTTTATGGGCGCACGCTGCCGATCCACCACGCGCGCGCAGGGCAACGCGGCGATAGCTTTATTGACTGAGTTGTGAAGGGGCTTGCTTACGCGCAGTGTTTGAAGTGAGACGCACGGACACTGGCTGCGCTGAGCGGCGAATGGCGGGTTTAGGCCCAACAGCGTAAGATTGTATGCCGCCGTACCGCTGTGCCGCCGTGCCGCTATGCCGCCGTGCCGCTATGCCGGTGAAACCCCTTGTCAGATTTCGTGGCGCCACGGGGGGGCCGCACCTGCACGGCTGACATTGACGGCTGCGACGCGGGCGCCGAATTCCATAGCCGCCGCGATATCAGCTTTTGCAATCGAGCCGATTGTTGCTTTGGTTAGCAAGCTCGCTTCTGACAAATACGCAAGCACGCCGGCATTGAATGTGTCTCCCGCGCCCACCGTATCAACGACCGGAACCTTGCGGCTTGAGACAGACACGGATGTCCCGCCATCTATCCATGCTTCGGCTCCCTGACTGCCCAAAGTCAGGATAACGACAGAGGGCCCCAAGGCTTGCAGCTTTGCGATCTTGTCTTCGCGCGGCTCCACATTCGGGAAGATCCAATCCAAGTCTTCCTCGGAAACTTTGACAATATCTGCCAGCATAAACATCTGTGCCAACCGGTTGCGAAACACGTTTTCGTCCGAGATGAAGCCGGGTCGGATGTTTGGGTCAACCATCACGACACAATCGCGTTCATGGGTTTGCGCAAATTTTCGGTAGGCTTCCGCAGCCGGTTCGCAAGCCAGGCTGATACCGCCAAAAAACAGCGCATCAACACCGTCGATATCATCGGGGAATTCCTGTTCGGTGATCATTCGGCCAGCAGAGTTTTCATCAAAGAACGCGTATGACGCCTGACCTTCGTTCAACGTCAAAAATGCCAATGTGGTCGGGCGGTCTGAACGAACAACAGCGCTGGTATCCACATGACTCGCCGCGAGCTCTGCGATCAGTTGTTGGCCAAACATGTCCGTCGAGATGCCGCTTAGCAAACCCACGCGACACGTCAGCCGCCCCAGTCCGATGGCGGTATTGAATATCGCCCCGCCAGCTCTGGGTACAAATCCATCTACACCGGAAAGCGTCGGCTCCGGAATCATATCTATCAACGCCTCACCACAGCATAAGATCATTCGAATCTCTCAACTTCCAAGTTTGGGCAAAGCCCGTTTCGCACAAATGGTTCTGTCACCTCAAACGGGCCTAGGCGCTCAGGTAGGTGGCAATCGCCTGTTCAAGGCCTTCGGCCCAGATCAGGTCGAGCCATGCTTTGAAAGGGGCCGCGAACTTCGGCTCTTCTGCCAGATTGCCATATATCTGGCGCATCTCAAGCCAGACTTTTGAGTCCTCTCGCGCCGCAATGGCTGTCGCATTCAACTGCGCCCAATTGGGGTCATTGGGTTCGATGGTGCTGCCATCTTCACGGCTGCCGTAACACATTCTTGCCCAGGCGGCCTCGACAAGGGCGAGGCCTTGGAGCGGTGTGCCTTTTGCCAAGCCATCGAGAATGGAAGGTATCACAAAGCCGGGATGGCGCGAGGATCCGTCAAAGGCAACACGGCGCGTGGTGTCGACAATCTGCGGGTTCGAGAACCGGCCATGGATCAAAGTGACATACTCCGCCGGTGTCATGCCCAAGACAGGGTTCACGAGTGGCGCTATCTCTTCGGAGGCAACTTTGAGGAACAGCCGACCGATGAGATCGTGCTCTACACCTTCCGCGATGGTCTTGACCGAGAGAACCTCGGCTGGTGTGGCGATCACCTGATGCCCACCATTCAGGATGCGAATTTTCATCGCTTCATAGTCGTGGACTTTGTCGGTGAATGTCGCGCCGACCTTGTCCCAGTCAGGTCGCCCGGCGCAGAAGTCGTCTTCGATCACCCATTGGCGGAACTTCTCGTGGGTCACAGGGGCCTGATCATCAATGCCCAACTGTTGCACCAGAGCCAACTCATTCGGGCCAGTCGCCGGAACGATGCTGTCAACCATCGCGTTGGGAAAGCTGCAGTTGGCATCAATCCAGCTTGCCAGATCCGGATCAGACAGACGGGCCAAAGACACCACCGTTTTGCGCAGCACATTGCCATTGCCAAGCAAGTTGTCACAGCATTGGCAGGTGAAGGGGCCCGCATCGGTGTCGCGGCGCAGACGTAGGGCCGCGATGATCGCACCGAAGGCCGTTCGGGGCACTGTCGGATGTTGGCTGTCATGCACAATGTCGGGGTGGGCCGCGTGAAGTTCCTTGGTGGCGGGGTCAATGAAATACCCGCCCTCCGTCACGGTCAGTGCCACAATGCGAATGTCTGGTTGCGCCATCCTTTGGATCAAGGTGTTGTTGTTTTCTTCTATTGGCAAATAGTCGATCATCGAGCCGGTCACCTCGACGGAGGATGACGAGGGGTCGAGTGCAATTAGAGTTGTCAGGCAATCCTGCGAGAGAAGCTTTTCTCGCATGTCGGCGTCATAGGGCCTTACACCAGCGCCAATGATCGCCCAATCAAGCGCTTCGCCTTGTTGCATCAGACGGTGCAAATACCAAGCTTGATGCGCCCGGTGAAAATTGCCAAGACCGATGTGAACAATGCCTGCTTTCAGACCCGCTCTGTCATAGCGCGGGCGCAAGATGGCCTCTGGCAAATCGCTCAGTGTCGCATTGTTCAGTTTCATAAGTTTAGGTCCCTGCCGCAGGTCTCTCATGGTCTTATCCGGTGTCTTGCCTCGACTGTGTCGCCCGCTTTGGTGTCTTCACTCGATCCGCATTCCGGCGGCGTCAAACTTGTGAATTTGTTCCGCTTGCGGGGTTAGATAGATCGTATCGCCATGTTTGACCGAGACATCGCCGGTGATGCGCACTGTGATCATGCCGGCAAGACCCGTGTCGTGAACGTGGATAAACGTGTCAGACCCCAGATGTTCAGCGACGCCAACGCGCCCTATCCAGGTGCCGCTTGTCATGCTGACATCGGTGTGCTCGGGGCGAATGCCGATGGTATGCGCACCGAATTTTTCGGCTTCGGGACCGGAGAAAATGTTCATCTTGGGCGAGCCGATGAAGCCTGCGACAAACACGTTTTGCGGCTTGTGATAGAGGTCAAGCGGCGAGCCGATCTGCTCGATCACGCCGGCTTGCAGCACCACGATTTTGTTGGCCATGGTCATGGCTTCAACCTGGTCATGGGTCACATAGATCATCGTGGTTTTCATGCGCTCGTGCATTTCACTGATCTCAAGCCGCATTCCAACACGCAGGGCGGCATCAAGGTTTGAGAGCGGCTCGTCAAACAGGAAGGCGGAAGGATCACGGACAATGGCACGGCCAATGGCAACACGTTGACGTTGACCGCCCGAAAGCTGACCTGGTTTGCGGTCAAGATAGTCGGTTAGGTTCAACGACAAGGCGGCGGCCTCGACACGCTTGTCGATCTCGGCCTGAGGCATCTTTTCCATCCGCAAAGGGAAGCCGATGTTTTTGCGCACCGTCATATGCGGGTAGAGCGCATATGACTGAAACACCATCGCCAACCCCCGCTTGGAAGGGGGCACGGCTGTGACGTCTTGGTCGTCAATCGCGATGCTGCCAGAGGTCAGCTCTTCCAGACCTGCAATCATCCGCAACAGCGTTGACTTGCCGCAGCCCGAGGGGCCGACGAAGACTGCAAACTCACCGTCTTCGATGGTCAGATTAAGCGGCGGAATAACCTCAACATCGCCAAAACTTTTGGAGACTTGATCAAGCACAATACGTCCCATGATATTTCCCTATTTTACGGCGCCAAAGGTCAAGCCTTGGACAAGTTGTTTCTGACAAAACCAGCCAAGCACCACGATCGGCCCGACGGCGGCTGTTGAGACGGCGGAGAGGCGGCCAAAGAACAGCCCTTCAGGCGCGCGGTTGCCTTCGATGAGCTTTGAAAGCGTCGCCGCGTCGATGGTTGTGAGGCGGACAGTCCAGTAGGCCTCGTTCCAGCAGAAGATGAAGACCAGCAGGGCCGTCGAGGCGATGCCGCCCCAAGCCAGCGGGATGAGTATCTCCTTGATCTCGCCCCATGTGTTGACGCCATCCATCTTCCCCGCTTCGATGATGTCCTTGGGGATCTCTTTGAAGTAGGTGAAGAGCATCCAGACCGCGATTGGCAAGTTGATCAAGCTGAGCACCGTGATGACCAGAATATGCGTGTCATAGAGCCCGATACCCTTGGCGAGAAAGATCATCGGATACAGCACAGCGGCGGCCGGAAGCATCTTGGTTGAGAGCATCCACATCAGCACGTCTTTGGTGTGACGACTTGGGTTAAATGCCATCGCATAGGCCGCGGGGATGCTGACGAAAAGCGTGAAGATCGTGGCCGAAACGGCGGTGATCACCGAATTGCGGGCAAAGCGCCAGTAGTCGTAGTTTTCCGTCATGTTGAGATAGTTCTCAAGCGTCGGCGTGAAGAAGATCAGGTGCTCGGGCTTCACCGCGTCGGCGTCGGTTTTGAAGCTGGTCAAAACCATCCAGAAGATCGGGAAGAAGAACAACAGCCCGACACCCCATGCCAAGACGGGACGGCCATATCGGCTGACCTTTGAGGATTGTGCAACGATTGCCATGATTTGCGCTCCTATTCCATCAAGGTCTTGCCAACCATGCGCAGCAGGAAGATCGCGACGATGTTGGCGAGGATTACGGCGAAGATGCCCGTGGCGCTGGCGGCGCCGATGTTGTTGTTGGCAAACTCACCGATCAGGTAGGGCAGGTTCTTGTTGCCGTTGCCGCGGCTGACAATTTCGATCTCGGCATAGAGTGAAAGGTGAAAGATTGCCTGGATCATCACCACAATCGCGATCGGGCGGCCCAGATGCGGCAGGGTGAGAAAGCGAAACTGTGACCAGGTGCTTGCGCCATCCAGTACGGCGGCTTCCTTTTGCTGCTGATCTTCCGATTGCAGCGAGGTCATAAGAATAAGAACCGCAAAGGGTGTCCATTGCCATGTCACCATCATGATAACCGCAATGGCTGAAGTTTGCGTGGCGCGAAACGAGATCGGCTCGAACTGGGGCCATAGCGAGAAGAATCCGCCCAAAACGGGCATTTGCCTCAAGCCTTCGATGAGGTCGTTCAGTCCGGCAACGGCGATCCCTTGCAAGCCAAGCACCGGATCAAGGATCATGTTGATCCAGAGCACGGCATTCACCGCGGGCATAACGAAAAACGGCGAGATCAGCAGAACCCGCACAATGCCTTGCCCGGGAAAGCTTTTGTTGATCAGAACCGCAATCAGGATTCCCAGAATGATGGTGAGGAACAAGATACTGCAAACGATGAACAAGCTGTTCTGGATCGCGAGCAGGAAGTCTTTCGAGTTGAGAACAAACTCGTAATTGCCAAATCCACGCCAGTTGCTTGGGCTCGGTGTTGTCCACTCAGGGCGGCGCAGGTTGTTGAGCACATAGCGGATGAACGAAAAATACAAGGTCATCCCGAGGGGGACCAGCATCCAAACCAGAAGCAGCAGAACCGCTGGTGTTTGCAAGAGCCGGGGCAGCTTTCTGTCAGACATAATCTATCCTCCAAGCAAAACGATGGTTGCGTGTTGCCCTAGCGGGTGAGGTGGTGAATGAGGTTTTGAGTGTCGCTATTTGGGCACAGATGTGCAAGCGACAGGCAGAAAATAGGTGGAGAGACCCGACTGAGCCGGATCTCTCCGATAAAAAGGCTACTCGTAATAACCTGCTTCGGTCATGATCGACAGCGCGGCTTCCTGAGCCGCAGCTAGAGCGTCATCAACCGATTTGGCACCAGACAAGGCCGCAGCCATTTCCTGTGCCACAGCTGAGCCAACTTCCGGGAACTCGGGGATCGCAGCAAACTGAACGCCGACATATGGCTTCAGGTCTGTTGCGCCGGGTGCGGCAGAGTTGATCGCAGCCATTTCAG
This sequence comes from Lentibacter algarum, assembly GCF_018860975.1. Lineage (GTDB taxonomy): Bacteria > Pseudomonadota > Alphaproteobacteria > Rhodobacterales > Rhodobacteraceae > Lentibacter > Lentibacter algarum_A. The sequence continues at coordinate 652,048 of NZ_JAHKQI010000008.1, read as the reverse complement.
CGTCTGCGAAGGCCGCAGCGGCTTTGAACTCGGGGATCGCATATGTTGACGCGCGCTGACCGGTTGGAACCGAGCCCCAGCCGAAGTCGGGGTGGTTGCCAACGGCCTGAACGTAGTCTTTAGAGGTTGCCCATTCGATGAACTTTGAAGCCTCTTGCGCGTTGGGTGATCCGGCAGGAATGGCCATCGCCCAAGCCCAAAGCCAGTTTGCGCCGACAGGGTTGCCTGCGTTTGGCGACTGGGCGTAGGCCACGCCGTCAACTTCAAGGAAGGAGGCCGCGATTGTGGCGTCGATCCACAGGCCACATTTGCCTTCGTTGTAAAGCGCGAGGATCTCGTTGAACGAGTTGCCTTCCGAGCCGGGAGGGCCGTAGTTTCCGAGCAGATCAACATAGAAGTTGATCGCGGCTTTCCACTCGGCGCTGTCGAGCGCGGGCTTCATGTCTTTGTCAAACCATGCGCCGCCAAAGGAGTTCACCACAGTCGTGATGAAGGCCATGTTGTCGCCCCAACCGGGCTTGCCACGAAGGCAAGCACCGTAAACACCGTTGTCAGGATCGTGCATCGCAGCCGCAGCCGCCTTCACGTTGTCCCAGCTGTCGTTGTCAGCGATTGTCACGCCAGCGGCATCTGTCAGGTCTTTGCGATACATGACCATCGAGGACTCACCGTAGAAAGGCGCAGCATAGAGCGTGCCTTCATGTGAGAGGCCTTCGCGCATGGCTGGCAGGATGTCTTCAACATCGTAGTCGGCGCCGAATTTCAGCGGCTCGACCCAGCCTGCGGCACCCCAGATAGGCGCTTCCTGCATGCCGATGTTGATGATGTCATACTGGCCGCCGCCAGTCGCTGTGTCCGACGTGACCTGCTCGCGCAGAACGCCTTCTTCAAGTGAGACCCAGTTCAGCGCAACGCCGGTTTCAGCCGTGTAAGCTTCAGCAACTTTTTGCATGTTGATCATGTGACCGTTGTTGACGATCGCGATTGTCAGTTCTTTCGCATGATCATCGGCCAATGCAAATGATGATGCGGCCATGCCAAGCGTGAGGCCAAGGGCCGTGTTCTGCAAGAAATTCATAAAATCCTCCCGAGATTGATTTCTCCCTAGCTTAGGCTAGCACTAGAAATTTATTCGCGTCAATGTAAATATTTACGCGCGCAAAATATTAACATTCAAGCAATTGAGTGACTTACGCGGACCCGCGCATAACCAGCCTGCCTTCGAACAGGGTTTCTTCGCGCACGTCCATGCGCTCTGCCGATTCGATCAGAGACAAAATCGTGTCGACGCTGCGGGTGGCGATGGCATTGTAGTCTTGGGATGCCGTGGTCAAACCGGGGCAGGTGAACCGCGAAAACGGGTGGTCGTCATGCCCTGCAATGCGCAGGGATGCGCCGCTGCCCAACCCGACATGAACGCCGTTTTCATAAGCCGCAGAAAGCAATCCTATTGCTAGGCGATCATTTGAGCATAGGATCGTGTTGGTCGGAAGCGACCGGCCAATCACCCGACGCTCGCCCTCGCTAAAACCGATCTCTTCGAAGTTCCAGCCCTGGCCATCGACCTGAATCAGATGTGGCTTGTGGTTGAGCCGCTCCATTGCCGCAACATAGGCATTGCGCCGTTTGACAGCATTAGGATTGATCGGCGTCTTCAATTCGAAGAACATCGGTGGTTCTCCGGAACGACACAGGTATTCGACGATCAAGTTGATGCTATGGTCGTTATCCGACCCGAAGAATGCCTCGCCAATCCCCTCAAGGTTTGCATCAAAGAGCACTGTCGGCACTTCACGCGCGAAAGCCGCCACTTCATCGGCCAGTGACGCGCGCCCCAGAGGCGCCAGCAAGACAGCAGCCGGCTTTATCGAGCGCAGACTGTCGAGATTGGAAATCTCCTGTCTCGGCCCGCCATGGGAGCTAAGCAACAGCGGATTGAAGCCCGCCTTAACGATCAATCCTTCAATCGTGCGGGCAATGCTTGCAAAGAACGGATCGGTCAGGTTCGGCACCACAAGCCCTATGTTCTTGGTGTGTCGACGGTTCTGATTGACCGCATAGATATTCGGCCGGTAGTTGTGATTTTTGAGCGCCGCCTCGATCTTCTCGCGTGTAGATGCCCGGACACTTTCGGGGTCGTTGAAGTATTTTGAGATCGTCGGGCGGGAGATACCGCTTACAGCAGCAAACTCTTCCATGTTTTTGATTTTCGGATTGCTCACAGGCAAATCCTTCCGTTGGTAGGCTTATTTCTCATTCCACAATGATGCGTGGGTTCGAGCGTTGTGTAAAGAACGGAATTTGCCGCGCGCAAAATTCTTGAGAATCCATGTAAGCTTTCAATGTGAGGAAGATGACCACACTTCTTTTCGGTTTTGCGAGCGAGCAAATGCCGGATCTGGCCAGGGTTTCTGGCTTGCAGGCCTATTTGGCCCCGCAAGGGCTGAGATCGGATAGAAAAGACACCATTCACTGGCACTGGCACTGGCACTGGCACTGGCACTGGCGCGGGCACTGGCACAGGCAAGGGCAGGGGCGCACCGATTTTTGGCTCTAGCCGACAGAGGTTTTTCAACGCGCTCCACACCGTTTGGTTCATTTCGGTGAATGCCAAAAAGTGACTTGAAGTTTGCAAAGAGGCGCTGCACATATGTGCTATGAAATACCTAACTATTTTACTCGCCTTTGCTGCGACCGCCCCGAGTGCCGAGAACTTCCCGCAAGCCGATGTGGTGTTGCTCGGAGAACTGCATGACAACCCGCACCACCACGCCACGCAGGCAGAATGGGTTTCCGGCCTTGCCCCGAAAGCACTGGTTTTTGAGATGTTCTCAACCGAAGCCGCCGAGGGCGTGAGCGCAGATATACGCCATGACAAAGCGGCCTTGCTTACCCAGCTAGATTGGTGGGGCCGTGCAAGCGAGGAGGCCGAGATGTATTGGCCGATTATCGAAGCCGCACCAGATGCCAAGCTTTATGGCTCCCTGCTTGATAGGCCCGCTATGCAAGCCGCCATGAAAGCCGGTGTTGCCGAGACATTCGGCGCAGAGGCCGCAACCTACGGGCTTGATCTGGCCTTGCCAGAAGCCGAGCAAGAGGCCCGTGAAGCCGACCAGCTTGCTGCTCACTGCGACGCGATGCCAGCCGAAATGCTGCCTGTCCTTGTCAGCCTTCAAAGGCTGCGCGATGCGGCTTTGGCGCGCTCTGTGGCGCAGGCTTTTGAAGAAACAGGCGGGCCTATTGCTGTCATCACCGGCAATGGCCACGCCAGAAAAGACCGCGGCTTGGCTGTCTATCTCGCGCGTGTGAAGCCTGATCTGACAGTCTTCTCGCTCGGGCAGATCGAAGACGGAAGAAGCACTGAGGGTGTGTTTGACAAAGTTGTCAGCGCGCCGGTGGCTGAGCGCGAAGACCCTTGTCTCGCTTTCAAGAAAGACTGAAGAGCCATCCTTCAGAGGCCGCTGGCAAGCTCTGCGCGCGTCAACCCGAGCGGCTTGCTGACCAGATCAGAGACAACTTCACCAAAACCACGCCCTGACGCCGCTTCAATCAGGTCGCGAACGAACATGTAACCGATGAAGGAAAGAGCATGCCGTGCCGCCCGACTGAGCCTTCTCGCGCCGACGCGGTAAACCAGTAAGAGTAGATCTGTTGATCGGTCACTCTATTTCGAGACGATCGGCAGGTTGAACGTGTGTTTGCTTATGCCCAGTTGCTTTGGTGCGGCGGGGAAGCGGCCAGCGCGCTTGACGGCGTGAAGCGCCAGTTTGTCAATTTTGTTGTTGCCGGACGACTTGGCAAGGCGCGCAGAGATCAGCGAGCCATCTGCCGAGACCGTGATCCTCACAACCGCCTTGCCACGGCCGACTCCTCTGGGCGAGCGGCGGGCAACGCGAGCCCGGATCTGCCCACCCCATTTGCCCAGTAAAGAGTTGCGTTTTGATTTGGAAAGTGTAGCCGTTCGGGCCTTTCGGTTGTTGCCTTTTACGGTGTTTCCGCCGGTGCCCTGCGCCTTACGCGCCGTAGACTGAACAGCGGGCTTATGCGCCTTTTTGGGCTGCGCCGCGGGCTTTGCTTTGGGCTGCGCCGCGGGTTTTGGCTTAGGCTGAACCGCCGGTTTGGGGCGCGGCTTTGGGGTCGCCTTTTGCACGGGCTTCGGGGTTGGCTTCGGGGTTGGCTTGGGCCTTGGTTTCGGCTTTTCGTAGGTCGGAAGCGCAGGCGCGTCAGCCGAGGGAGACAACTCGGGCAGTTTGATCGTCGGCATTGCCCGAGGCGGCTGGGAAGCCTGAGGCTGCGGCATGGCAGCTTGCTGCACCTCTGGTGTCTCGGGGGGGGCGACATCGGGTTCGGCAATCTGCGCAACTTCTGGCGGCTTGTCCCATGCCTCTACCATCTGCGCGACAGAGGCCGTGGATGCGCTGATCGTCAGAAGCTCGTTGCCCGCGCTGCCTGCGCTTTCCAGCGATGTTTCGTCGGGTGCTGGCCAGATAGCCAGATGCGCCGCAAGCGCAATGGCACCGAAAGATATGATCTCCAGAAGAGCACGCATGAGTTACCTCATCCTCGACACTAGTTTGACATGGCGCACGCCGTGGCTGGCGAGCTTGGGCAATAGCTTGGCAATTTCATTCGCTTTCAGGGCCTGATCTGCCCTGATCATCAAAGGCTCGTTTTCGCCAAGATTACGCAAGCCCTCAAACACAGCATCACCGCGCAAATCGCCCATCGCCAGCTCGCCGCTCGCAGACATATACAGGATATGTTTGCCCTCCGCAGGGGCCTCGGCGCTCGACTGTGGCGGCGTCACTTCAAACGGCTCGGGCGGGGCGATTTGGGCGGTCATCAGGAAAAAGATCAGCAGCAGGAACACCACGTTGATCATTGGAACAACACTCTCGCGGTTCTTGCGTTTCGTAGGGGGAGACAAATCCATGCTCATTCCACCAACACAAGGGTTTCGTAACCCGCCTTTGAAAGCGCTTCCATCACTTCGACGATGCGTTGCAGCTCGGCTTCCTCTCGCGGCCGCAGGATGATCGCGTCGGTGTGAGATAGCATCATCTGTCCAAGCTCGGCGACCAGCACATCCGGGGCGAGTTCAACGCCATTCAGCTTCACCGCCGAAGGCAGCACTTCGATCAACCTTGGTGGCCCTGTATATGGCTTGTCGGAAGCGGCCGTCAGCGGCAGGTTGATCTCGACATCCTGCCCGAACCGCGAGGCCAGCATGAAAAACACCAGCAAGAGGAACACCACGTCGATCATCGGCGTGAGGCTGGGCTTGCGTCGTGTGGGGGAGGGGCCGAGCTGCATGAGGTTACTCGGCTGCTTTCAAGGCTTCGGTTTTTGCCTTGGGGTGGCGTGTCAGCACGCGGGTAATGCTGTCTTCCATGTCTCGTTGCGCGCGGTCGATCACGCTTTCAAACCATGTCAGCGCAATGCCCGCAGGGATGGCCACAGCCATGCCTGCCGCAGTTGTGAGCAAGGCTTCCCAAATGCCGCCCGCCAATGCGGCAGGGTCAGCACGAGAGCCGGCGTCTTGCAGGGCTTGGAAAGCTTCGATCATCCCCAAGACCGTGCCAAGCAGGCCGAGCAGCGGAGCAATGGTTGTGATCAGGTCAAGCCCGCGCAAACCGGTGCGCGCATTGGCAAGGGTGTTTTTCGCAACCCGTGCGATTTCTTCTCGCGCTTCGGCATCTGTAAATCTCTCTGACGTGCGCGCCTCAAACGCCGTGCGCGCCACAGTTGCTCGCATTGAGTGACGGTTTGCTATCAGCGCCTTTGCGCCCTGCACGTCGTCCGCTTCCCAGAGCGTGACAGCGTGTTCGGTCTTGTTTTTTGCCCAGGCCCCGAGAAGTGCCAAGCGCCAGATCTTGAACAAGATCAAAGCCAGGGTGATGACAGACAGGGCGGCGATCGCCCAAATGGCCGGGCCGCCCTTAACCAAGAAGTCGAGTGCAGCCGTTAGGCGGGCAGTTAGGTCAGGGCTCATATCGTGGCCTCCTTCAGGTGCTAGTGGGGTTCAGGCAACTCATCAGTGCTCATGCCAAACTTGAGCAGGTTGCCATGCGGGTCATGCAGGTAGAACTCTGCCATGCCCCAAGGGCGCGTGACGATCTCTGAAAGGTTGGCAATGCCACTGGCTTTGAGCGTTTCAAATATCTGCAAGATGTCGACACCGCGAATGTAGCAACTGGTTTCCGAGCAAACGTCGGGTCGCGTTGTGAAAGAATAGTGCAACTCGATAGAATGGCCGCGAAAGATCAGGTGGTTATCTCCGAAAACTTCAACGTCAAAGCCGGCCTGTTTTCCAAAGGCCTCTGTTGCCGCTGGATCGGGTGTCAAAAGGATCGGGATTGCTTGTAAATCATGCATATCATTCTGCCGCAAATGAGGCTGCGTGAGGCAACAGATAGGTGCCGTCAGCGGGAGGGGTGTTAACGCGCACCGAACATTGGTAGGCGCGGCTCAGAAGCTCGTCTTGCAGCACAGCTTCGGGTGCGGCTTGGCGCAGCACACGGCCCTCGCTGATGAGCGCGATGCTGTCGGCGAACATGGCTGTGAGGTTCAGGTCGTGCATCACTGCAACCACACCGCCGCCCGCATCTGCGTAGTCTTTGGCTATCTGCATGACTTGCAGTTGATGGCCGATATCAAGCGCCGAAACCGGCTCATCTAGAAACAGCCAGCGCGGGGTATCGTCAGTGACAGGCTCCCAGACTTGCGACAGCACGCGGGCGAGCTGAACGCGCTGCTGCTCACCGCCTGAAAGTTCTTGGTAAAAGCGGCCCTCAAAGCCCGCTAGGCCGACGCGCCGCAAGGCCCGCATAACAAGCCCGCCTTTGTCAGCCGTAACACCGCTGTTAAGGCCGAGGCGAACAACTTCAAGCACGGTAAATGGGAAGGCCAGCGGCGTCGCCTGTGGCAGCACGGCGCGCTCTGAAGCAAGCTCCCATGCGCGGGCGGTTTTGATGTCGTGGCCGTTGAGTTCGACCGTGCCGGAATATTCGGCATCACCTGTCATCGCTCGAAGCAGCGTTGTTTTGCCCGATCCGTTCGGCCCGACTATCGCGGTAAGCTGTGCCGGTTTGGCTTCAAACGAAACGTCATGCAGGATCTCGGATTTGCCGAGGCTGACAGTTATATTCTGAGCTTTCAGCATGGCTTACATGTCCAACAGGCCGCGCTGACGCAGCAGGATCCAGAGGAAAAACGGCCCACCCAGCGTCGCGGTGACAATGCCGATTGGCAGTTCGGCTGGTGCAATCACGATCCGTGAGATCACATCGGCCACGAGCAGCAAGGCAGCGCCAAGCAGAGCCGAGTTGAGCAACAGATACTTGTGATCAGGCCCGACCATCAGACGCAGCAGATGCGGCACCACCAAGCCGACAAATCCGATACCGCCGCTGACAGCGACGGCTGCGCCAGTTGCGGCTGCCACCATAAGGATCGACACGTTTTTGGTGAGTTGCACAGAGATGCCCATATGCGAGGCCGCAGCTTCGCCCAGGGCAAGCCCGTTCAAGCCGCGCGCAAGGAAGGGTGAAACAGCAAGTGCGGCCACAATGAGAGGAGTTGCCGCCAGCAGTTTTGTCCAAGTCGCGCCAGCAAGCGAGCCCATGCCCCAAAAGGTGAGGGTGCGCAGCTGCGCATCGTCGGCCTTGTAGACGAGCAGGCCGGATATGGCCCCCGCTATTGCACCAAGTGCGATGCCTGCGAGCAGCATCGTTGCAACCGAAGTGCGCCCCTTGCGTGTTGCAACACGGTAGAGAACAAGCGTTGAAGCCCAGCTGCCCGCGAAGGCGGCCACGGGCACAAGATAGTAGCCGAGTTTATCTGTCACCACCGCAGGAAGCAGCCCGCCAAGAACGATCGCGATGATCGCGCCAAGCCCCGCGCCTGCGCTGACGCCAACGAGTCCAGGGTCGGCAAGCGGGTTGCGAAACAGCCCTTGCATGACAGCGCCCGACACGGCCAGAGCAGCGCCCACCAACACGCCCATCAGCGTACGGGGCAGGCGTATGTCGAGCAGAACCACCTTGTCGCGAAGGGCAAGATCTTGCCCTGTGACGAGGTCAAACACACCGCTCCAAAGCGATGTGCCCGAAGCCCCAACGGCGAGGCTGAGCAGCATGCCACCAGCAAGCAAAAGCGCCAGAAACCACGTCAGTTGCCGCGCGCGCCGGGTTCTATCTCCAGCGACGGTCGTGACGCCTATGTTGTCTTGCAACGCAAGGCTCATGGCTTACTCTCCGACCGTCGCAAGCGCCTGAGAAAGGCTCGCAACGGCCTCGCCAGTGCGCACCGAAAACCCGAGGATCAGCATACCGTCAAGCTTTACCAGAGCATCGTTCATGGCGGCTGGCGTTGTTGACAGGGCAGGGTGCGCCTTGATGCCTTCAAGGCTAATGCCGTGGTCGCCCCCGCGATCCATCACCAGGATCACGTCAGGGTTGCTCGTCGCCACAGCCTCGGGCGACATCTGCTTGTAGCCTTCAACACCTTTGAGCGCATTCACGCCGCCTGCCATCTCGATGATAGCCCCGGCTTCTGTGTTGTCACCAGCCGCAGTGATGTTGCCGCCCGCAATCGACAGGACAAAGAGCACGCGCTTTGGCGCGCCTTCGCCAACAGATGCGTGTGCGGTCTCTATTTCGGCCGTCACCTTGTCTGCCAGAGCCGCGCCTTTGTCAGGCACACCCAAGGCGTCAGCAACCGATGTGATTTTCAGTGCCACATCCTTTGCCGTAAACCCATGCGGAATCTCGGCCAAATCAATTTCCGCTTCGCGCATGAGTTCCATCGTTTCCAGCGGCCCTGCGCCCTCTCGCGCGATGATCAGATCAGGGTTGACCGACAAGAGCCCCTCAGGCGAGAGCCGACGGATATAACCCACATCAGGCAGCGCGGTGGCAACTGACGGGTGGTTTGATGTCGTGTCGCGGGCCACAAGGCGGTCTTCCTCGCCCAAGGCATAGATGATTTCGGTGATCGAGCCACCGATCGAGACAATACGGCTAGGCTTTTCGTTCGCCCAAGCTGTTGTCGCGATGAACAAAAAGATCGCGAGACTTGTCACAACCTGCAGCAAAAATAGTGGGTGTAGCCGTGTCATGCTGCATCTTCCGTGTTTGCATCAGGAAGTGCGGCGACAAGCGCGTTCCACTGTTCAGCAGCCCCTTCCTGCGCCAGAACGCCGAACACCTGCGTGATCAAAGAGCCGTCTGCGCCGAACACCTCAACCGAAATCGCGTCACCGCGCTTGGTGTGCTTCTTCACAGCGTAAACTTCGGCGATATGGTCTTTGCGCAGGTGCAGATCAAAGCCCGGATCAAGCACGTTGATCCACGGGCCCATCTCGACGATGCGCTTAACAGGGCCGGTGTGAATCTCGATGCAGCCTTGGTTGCCGACGAAAACCATGATCGGCGTTTCTGTTTCGGCGGCCTTGTTGAGCAGTATTTCGACAGCCGTGGTGTCAAGCTTGCGCACATAGCCCTCGCCCGCAACGCGGTAGGCCCCGAGACGGTTGAACTTGAGCCTGCGGGTCATCATCAGGAACTGATGGGTATCGGTCATCTTGTCCCATTCTTCGCGCAGTTTGTCGGCTTTCGCAGGGTCGCCCTTGGCATCTTCAACCGGCTGACGCGGCTCGACATTCAAAGTGTTGCTCTGGTCGTCAATGCGCAGTTCTGCGACGACGCTGGCCCAAGCATCCACATTCGAGCCTTCGCGCATAAAGACTTTGTGGGTCGCATCACCAGCGGCATCAAAAATCTGAATGGTGCGGCGCATGCCTTTCTCAGTCTCGTGTTCGATCGCAAAGCCGTGCACCCAACGCTTGGGGAACATCCGCAGATCCATCTCGCCGTTGACGATCAGACAGGCGTGCTCGCCGCCGCGGTAGTTATCATAGACGCCGACCTTCTCGATCACGCAGCTTTCGTTGCGGGTGAGCGCCATGACCTCACCAAGCCGCGTAAGGGCAGGCATGAGAATATCCATATCAGCCGTGATTCGTGTCGCTGTTTCACCAACATGTGCCGCCACAAGCTGGCCTTCGGAGATGCCGATTTTGTCGGCGAAGTCACGGTCGCGCATCTTGGGTTCTTCAAGGCGGGCGGCCTTTATTTCACCCGCGGAAATGGTTGTAGTCGCTCCCATGAGAGCTCTCCTTTTCAAAGCATTTTGAGGGGTGCGTCTGGCTGGGTATCGCTTGGATACAACTCGCTGGTGCGCCTGATTTTCTGAGGAAGTTATTATTGACAAAAATAGTCAGGATCAATAGCAAACCTGCATTGCCCGATGAAACGGGCGCATGAAGACGAAGACGCCAGCCTCCCGCCAGCCTTAATTCGTTAAGATTTGGAAGGGACACTCATGCGAATTCAGAGATTCGCGAAAGCCTCATTGTTGTGCAGCACAGCTGTGCTTCTGACACTGCCGGCCTTTGCACAAGACTACGCCACCGACCTTGATGAGGTTATTCTTGGCAAAACCAAACGTGAGGTCCAAACGGATACCGCGACCGCCGCGACCACGGTTGATCAAAGCGAAATGGATGACCGTCAAGCCAGCACAGTTGCCGAGCTTGTTGACTCTGTTCCCGGTGTGACCCTGATCAACGGCCAGACGCCACAAGGCTCGGGCATCAACATTCGTGGTTTTGGGGCCAACTCAACTTATGGTTCGGACCAGAAGGTTATCATTCAGGTTGATGATGCCGACGTCGGCGCAGAAGAGCTCTACCGGATCGGCACGCAGCTCTACACTGACCCGGCCCTCTACAAGTCGGTTGACGTTGTCCGCGGCATGGCCGGCACATTCGAGTTTGGCTCAGGTGCAATCGGCGGCATGGTGCGGCTTGAAACCAAAGATGCGTCCGACTTCACGGGTGGCGCCCCGGGGTTCCGGCTTCGCCAAAGCGTGCAGTTCTCAAGCAACGGCGACGGCATGTCGAGCTCGTCAATCTTTGCTTGGCAGGTCGCTGAAGACTTTGAGGTACTCGGCAACTACACCTACACAACCCAAAACGACCAAACCGATGGCGCAGGTGCGACAATCGGCAACTCCTCTTTCTCGCTCCCAAGCTGGCAGATCAAAGCCAAGAAGACATTTGGCGACGGTGATCACGCAGTGACTTTCTCGCTGACCGACACCAACTCCGACTCCAAAGATGTGCCGTATGACTCGTTTGAAACAACAGGCGGGCAGTTTGGTAATGTTGACAGGCAAACGCATTCGCGCACCGCGACTTTGGGATACAAATACAACCCCTATGACAATGACCTGATCGACCTAGATGTTATCTTGTCTTACTCAGACCAACAAATCGACCAGAGCTATGTTGCCGGCAGTTCGCCGCTCGAGGGCGGGCCAAGCTGGCCATTCTTGCAGCCGCTTGTCGATGCAGACCACCGGTATGAAACAACCAAGCTCACAGTCAAAAACACCGCGCTGTTTGAAACTGGGTCTGTTTCGCACAATTTGCGCACCGGTGTTGAGTTCAAGCGCAAAGAGCGGCTCGACGCCTCCTCAGCGGCCGGCGGCACGGATGACCGCATCGCGCTGTTCATCGTCGATGATATGTCAATCGGTGAGCGCCTGACACTGACACCCGCGCTGCGCTTTGAAAGTCAGTCGATCGGTGACGGCACTGTGTCCTATAGCAACGATGTCCTCATGGGCGGCTTGTCGGCATTCTACAAGTTTGACAACGGCTTCGGCATTTTCGGCTCGGCCGCTTACTCCGAAAGCATGCCGATCATCGACGACTTGGGAACTCCGGCCTACATGACACAAAGCGAGAAAGCGACGACCTTTGAGCTTGGCTTCTCCTTTGACAACCTCGATGTGTTCACCGAGGGCGACGACTTTGCTTTCAAGGCCAATGTCTACAAGACCAAGTTTTACGACATCACCTCGTATAATGTTGCGGGCACATTCACGCCTCTCGGCTCGGCCGAGCTGAAAGGCTTTGAGGTTGAAGCGGCTTACAGCCTTGCTTCGGGTGTCTATTTTGACGCCAACCTCAATATCCAGCGTGGCGAATACATTAGCCCTGCGCCGGGTGGTGACTGGGAAGGCATCCCCGCCGATCAGCTTCGTTTGACCGTCGGCAAAAAGTGGGACGACGAACTCGACCTGAGCTGGGAAGTTGTCGCAAACAAAAAGATGACGCGGTCATCCACGCCAAGCGCCTCGAATGTGACGCACAACCTGCGTGCAACTTACAAACCGCAATCCGGTGTTCTTGAAGGCACAGAGATGCGTTTTGGTGTCGAGAACATTTTCGACAAGGAATACACGCCGCACCTCGCGACACGCACAGCCCCGGGGCGAAACTTCAAGTTCACTTTGGCGAAGACGTTCTGACAATAGCCCATAAGATCATCCGGGAGGCGTTGCGACATGCCTCTCGGAGTGCTTGAAGCCAATGACCACTCTAACCTCGTCATCGTCATACGGTCCCCGGCGAAATGTCGTTTTGTCGGCATATCTGGCATAACTGGCCATGCGGCGTTCAGCTATCAGGGTTGGCTTTGATGCGGGTGCGGCTTATGCCCCGCGACGCTTGTTGCGCAGCCGAAGAAGTGTTTTTTGCAAACCACGCCCAACCCCGCCGTGCGCAGGACGTCGGCCATGTACGAACTGTTTGAGTAGTTGCGCGTGTAGGTGCCTATCATGCTGAAATCATTGGCGCCCTTCAGGAACAGGCTTTCGATCTTGGGCAAGAGGCGGTCAAGGTAGAGGCGGTAGAACGGGCGCAGCACCCAGCCCTTCGGGTCAGACGCTTCGATGAGAGCAAAACGACCACCGGGCTTGAGGATGCGGGCGATTTGTTTGGCCAAGACGGTCTGCTGCTCGGCGTTGAAGGTTTTGAGGCCGAAGGTTGAGACCACAAGGTCGGCGTGGTTTTGCGGCAGATCGGTTTGCAGTGCATCGGCCTCGATGTGGGTGATCTTCTCGGCATAGGCTCCATGCAAGCGCTCAACGGCCTCGGTATGCATGCGATGCGAGATATCAAGCGCGGTGATGGTGCCAAGCTTAGGCAAACGCTTCAGCAGATGAGGCCAGACTTCGCCGGTGCCTGCCATCAGGTCAACAACAACAGCGCCTTGGTGGTTCTCCACGGGTAGGAGGCCCACGCATTGCTTGCGCCACAGCCAGACAAAGCCAAACGAACTCACAGCGCTCCAACGGCGGTAGTTTGATGAGCAGCGATCAAACAGCCCTGCAACAAAGGCGGGGTCGTAGATATCACCGCCGTCTCTGTCTCTGTCTCTGCCTCTGTCTTTGCTCACGCTAAGGCAGCGGCAAATGAACAGATATCTTTGAGAGCGGCCTCATAGGCGCTGTCCTCGATTGTCATAGCCACACGCACATGGCCTGCGGCCTCGTTTCCGAACGATCCACCGGGCATGACGGCGATGTGGCGCTCGTCCAGCAAACGGTTGGCGAACTCTTCACCGGTGAGGCCGGTTTGGCGCACGTCGAGCATCACATACATTGCGCCCGCTGTGGGGACAGGGGTGAGGATATTCTGGGAGGCCAAGGCTTTCAAAGTCACTTCACGGCGGCGTTTGAACGGGGCGGCGATCTCTTCTTCAAAGCTTTCGCCTTGCTCAAGCGCGAAGAGGGCGGCGTCTTGGATATAACCCGGCACGCCGTATGTAGTGACAGTCGAAAGATCGACCAGTTTATCGATCACATCCGCTGGGCCAACCAGCCAGCCGCAGCGCGAGCCTGTCATGGCGTGGCTTTTTGACATGGAGCCAACAACCAGCGTGTGGTCGGCCATGCCTTCAAGCGAGCGCGGTGAGATGTGAACGCCCTCCCATATCTGGGTGTCGTAGACTTCATCGGAAATCAGCGTGAGGCCATGCGCCTGCACGACATCGGCGATCATCTGCATGGTTTCAGGCGTGTAGATCACGCCTGTCGGGTTGTTGGGCGAGTTGATCAGCAGCGTGCGGGTGCTCTCGTTGATCGCGGCTTCCAGATCGGCGCGTTGGGGCTGAAAGGCGTGTTCGGCGCGGGCGGGCACTGGCTTATCAACGGCCCCCACTGCACGGATAGTTCCGGGGTAGGTGGCGTAGAACGGGTCCATGTAAAGCGCGGTTTGCCCATTGTCCAAGCTGGCGATATGCGCAGCGAAAAGGGCAGACTGCCCGCCAGGGGTGATTAACACGTTCTCATATGTTGTTGGCACACCTGTGCGGGCTTGCACACGTGCGGCAACGGCCTCGCGCAGGGTCATCTGCCCATGCATGATAGCATAGCCGGTGTTGCCAGCCTTTGCGGCCTCGTGCATGGCCTGCAAAACGGGGGCGGCGGTGCGTATGTCGTGCTCGCCGATGGTCAGCTCGGTGACAGGGGTGCCAGAGGCGATCATCCCACGGGCGCGCAGGAACAGCTCCCAGCCGTCGCCGCCTTCACCTGCGATTGATTTGAGTTTGTCTGACATGCGCATGGCGGGCCTCATTAGCAAAAGGATGTGTTGCGGGCATCGGGAACACGGGGCTTGCTGTTTGTCAATTGCGAAGGCTGCGAGATTGCTGTCTTCTGCGGGCATGAACAGATTTCAGCGCTTTGTGATTGCCAGCGGCTTTACCAATCTTGCAGATGGTATCGCGATGGTGGCGTGGGCATGGATTGCCTCGCTGCTGACGCGCGACCCGTTGTTGATTGCGCTTGTGTCGGTGGCGCTGCGCCTGCCTTGGTTTGTCTTTGCTGTGCCCGCAGGGATCATCACCGACCGCGTCGATCGGCGACGGTTGATTTTTGGCATGGATGCTTTGCGCTTTGTGGGCTTTGCCTTGGCTGGAGTCGCTGTATGGAGTGCGCTTCCCTTGGGAGAGGCGCCAATGAGGGGGATATCAACGCCCTGGCTTTACTGGACTTTGCTCACTGCCGCCTTGGTTGTTGGTGCGGCTGAGGTGTTTCGCGATAACGCCGCGCAAACCATGCTGCCTGCAATTGTCGAGCATGATATGCTTGAGCGTGCCAATGGGCGGCTGTGGAGTGTCGAACTGATCGGCAATGTGTTGCTCGGGCCTGTGGTTGGCGCATTCCTGATCGCTTGGGCGCTGCCTCTGCCGATGTTTGTAAATGCGCTGGCCTACTTGGCGGCTGTTTCGCTGGTGTGGCGCATTACCGGGCGGTTCAAGCCGGAGCGGCAGTTTGGCGGGCATTGGCGCGTTGAGCTGAGCGAGGCTTGGCAGTTTCTACGCGGTGCGCCTTTGCTGATGGCGCTGGCGCTGATCACGGGTTTATGGAACCTGTTTTTCCATATGTCTCACATCGCCTTGGTGCTGCATGTGCAGGAGAACCTTGAGGCGACTGTGCGGGTCTATGGCCTTGTGCTGGCAGGGGGGGCGTTAGGCGGGATCATTGCGGGCTTTGTCGGTGAGCACATCGTCAAAGCACTGGGGCCGATGAAGACAGCACAGCTATCGCTGATTGTTTCGGGGCCGATTTACCTTTGTATTGCGTTTTTGCCCAGTCCTCTGGCGCTGGCTATTGTTCTCACTGTGTTTGAGTTCTTCGGGGTGGTTTGGAACACGGTTTCTGTGTCTTACCGCCAGCGATGTATTCCTGACGAGCTGATGGGGCGTGTGAATGCGCTTTACAGGATGTTTGCATGGGGAATGATGCCGATTGGTATGATCGCCTCGGGGCTTGTTGTGCGCGGGGGAGAGAGTGTGTTGCCGCGGGGATGGGCGCTGACCATGCCTTTTTTTGCCGCGGGATTAGGAGCTCTGGCGCTTGGTGTCTGGGGGTGGCGCGCGCTGGCAAAGGGCTTTGCCAGGATGCAAGACACTTGACCGGAGCGGTTCAGGCGCGCTAGGGCTATGCCTATGAACACCGGATACAAATCTGTAATTTGCATTATTACCTGCATTATCACCTGCTGAGTTGATCACGCGGGCCGCTGTTCTTTGTTTCATATCTGAGTTGAAGTTGCTAAGCCCGCCATCGGACAACCCGTGTGCACGAGGGCGCTATGACTGACATCAAACTATACAACACCAAGACCCGCAAGAAAGAGGTCTTTGCACCGATCAATGCTGATGATGTGCAGATGTATGTCTGCGGGCCGACGGTTTATGACCGTGCGCATATCGGCAATGCGCGGCCTGTGATCGTGTTTGATACGCTGTTTCGGCTTTTGCGGCATGTGTATGGCGAAGAGCACGTCACCTATGTGCGCAACTTCACTGATGTTGATGACAAGATCAACGCACGCGCAGCAGAGAGCGGGCGCTCTATTGGCGAGATCACCGAAGAGACGACGCAGTGGTATCTGGATGATATGGCCGCTGTGGGGGCTTTGGAGCCGACGCATATGCCGCGCGCGACAGCTTACATCACCCAGATGATTACGATGATCGAAGAGCTGATCGCCAAGGGGCATGCTTATGAGGCCGCAGGGCATGCTCTGTTCCGTGTGCGCTCATATAAAGAATACGGTGCTTTGTCTGGCCGCTCGGTTGATGACATGATCGCGGGAGCGCGAGTTGAGGTTGCGCCCTATAAGGAAGATCCGATGGATTTTGTCTTGTGGAAGCCTTCTTCGGAGGATCAACCGGGGTGGGAGTCACCTTGGGGTCGCGGGCGCCCGGGCTGGCATATTGAATGCTCGGCGATGGCTTATGACTTGCTCGGCGATAGGTTTGACATCCACGGTGGCGGTAACGACTTGCAGTTCCCGCACCACGAGAACGAGATCGCGCAGTCTACATGCGCTGGTCACGGCTTTGCCAACTACTGGATGCACAATGAGATGCTACAGGTCGAGGGCAAGAAGATGTCGAAAAGCCTTGGCAACTTCTTCACCGTGCGCGACTTGCTAGACCAAGGTGTGCCGGGAGAGGTGATCCGGTTTGTGATGCTGAGCACGCATTACCGGAAGCCTATGGACTGGACGGAGAAGAAGCGGGTTGAGGCGGAGAAGACGCTGCGGAAGTGGTATGGGCAAGTTGAGAAAGCCGATGCAAGCCGTGTGTCAGAAAGTGTGGTTGCTGCGCTCGCGGATGATTTGAACACTGCTCAAGCCATTACTGTTCTGCATGGCCTTAGCGAACTTAACGAGACCCAAGGATTGAAAGGCGGCCTTCGCTTCCTTGGCCTGTTGGGAGATGACATACCAAGCTGGGTGAACGCGACAGATATGTCTGCATACGAAACCCACATGCTTGAGGTGCGCCAAGCGGCCATGCAAACCAAAGACTTCTC
Source organism: Lentibacter algarum (assembly GCF_018860975.1). Taxonomy (GTDB): domain Bacteria; phylum Pseudomonadota; class Alphaproteobacteria; order Rhodobacterales; family Rhodobacteraceae; genus Lentibacter; species Lentibacter algarum_A. The sequence goes on along the minus strand of NZ_JAHKQI010000008.1, from coordinate 634,807 downwards.
GGAAGTTGACCGCTTGAAAGCTGCCTTCATCGAAGCTGGCCTAGAAGTGCGGATGAGCAAGGACGGTGTTGAGCTGGTTCCGAGCGCTGGATTCGATGCAGCCAAGTTGGAGGGCTTGCTATGAGTTTTCCTTTTAAACACAACCGCCCAGCTTGTCTGGGCAGCGCCCGAACCGCCCCCCACGGGGCGGGCGCTTTTGGCGGAGGGCTGACCAAGTATCCGGCGCCTGTGGCTGTGATACCAGATTGCCTGACAGAGAGCCGCCCCATGCGGTTCGGGCACTGCCCAGACAAGGGGCAAGCACATGACTGAGCGGCTTTACATTTACGACACTACGTTGCGGGACGGGCAGCAGACGCAGGGTGTGCAGTTCTCGACTCCTGAAAAACACCAGATTGCAGAGATGCTTGATGCGCTAGGGGTGGATTACATTGAAGGCGGCTGGCCCGGGGCGAACCCGACGGACAGCGACTTTTTTAATGAAGCTCCGAAGACCCGCGCTAAGTTCACCGCCTTCGGGATGACCAAACGCGCAGGGCGCTCGGCAGAGAACGACGATGTGCTGGCTGAAGTGCTGAATGCGGGCACCGAACATGTTTGCCTTGTGGGGAAAACCCATGAGTTTCATGTAGTCACGGCGCTGGGTATTAGCCTTGAGGAAAACGCCGAGAACATCCGCGCGAGTATGGCCCATATTGTGGCGCAGGGGCGTGAGGCGTTGTTTGATGCCGAGCATTTCTTTGATGGCTATAAGGCCAATCCGGCTTATGCGATTGAATGCCTGAAAGCCGCCGAAGAGGCTGGCGCAAACTGGCTTGTGCTATGCGACACCAACGGCGGGACATTGCCGCATGAGGTGTTCGAGATCACTCAGGCGGTGATCAAAGCAGGCATCAAAGGCAGCAAGCTTGGCATACATACGCATAACGACACCGAGAACGCAGTGGCTTGCTCTCTGGCCGCGATCGACGCAGGTGCGCGGCAGGTGCAAGGAACGTTGAACGGCCTCGGGGAGCGCTGTGGCAATGCCAACCTGACGACGCTCATTCCGACGCTGCTGCTCAAGGAGCCCTACGCCAGCACCTTTGAGACAGGCATTAGCCTTGAAGCGCTGGAAGGCCTCACGCAAGTCAGCCGCAAGCTGGATGATATCCTTAATCGTGTGCCTCAGCGGCAGGCGCCTTATGTAGGTGCGAGTGCCTTTGCGCATAAAGCGGGGCTGCATGCGAGCGCGATTTTAAAAGACCCGAGCACATACGAGCACATCAAGCCCGAAGTCGTCGGCAATACGCGCATCATTCCGATGTCAAACCAGGCGGGTCAAAGCAACCTGCGCAAACGGCTTGCTGATGCGGGGCTAGAGGTTGCCAAGAGCGATCCGGCATTGCAGCAAATCCTTGATGAGATCAAGGAACGCGAGGCTCTGGGCTATACTTATGACAGCGCGCAGGCGAGTTTTGAGCTGCTGGCGCGGCGTATTTTGGGGCAAATGCCGGAGTTTTTCGAGGTGAAACGCTACCGTGTCAGCGTTGAACGCCGCAAGAACAAGTATAACAAGATGATCTCGCTCTCCGAGGCGGTTGTCGTGGTCAAGGTTGATGGCGAAAAGCGGCTGTCGGTGAGTGAAAGCCATGATGAGACGGGCTCTGATCGTGGCCCCGTGAATGCGCTTTCCAAGGCGCTTTCAAAAGACCTGGGCCACTACAGTGAGATGATCTCTGATATGCACCTTGTTGATTTCAAAGTGAGAATTACCCAAGGCGGCACTGAGGCGGTAACCCGCGTGATCATCGACAGTGAAGACAGCCAAGGCCAGCGTTGGAGCACGGTCGGGGTATCGCCAAACATCGTCGACGCGAGCTTTGATGCGCTGCTTGATGCGATCAACTGGAAGCTTTTGCGCGCGACTGGAAAGCTCGCTCGGGGGTAACCTTGACGTTACACTTGTGGTGCAATATGTCACCTGTAGGTTACATGGGGATGCGCCATGCAAGTTACATCAAAAACTATCGAAAGAGGGCGGGCAGATGAGCAGGCTTTTCAACCGGCTCAAAGAGTTGCGATCAGAGGCGGGACACACGCAAGCACAACTCGCCGAAGCCGTGGGCGTTAGCCGCAAAACTATAAACACCATCGAGAACCGCGTGTTTATTCCGTCAGCTTTACTGGCACTTAAACTGGCAGCCGAACTCGGTGTGCCAGTAGAAGATGTGTTTTATCTAGGAGATGATGAATGATCTATAGTGCAATGAAATTACTGGCAAGTTTGGCTATTGGCTACGTCGCGGTTGCAATTGCTATGATCGTATCGCAAGGCACGACAGATATGCCGGAACGTGAAGGGCTTGATTTTAGCAACACCATGGCGCGCGATTTTGAGGCGCCTGACAGTGATGATTTCAGACGCGCGACATTCGCCGCTCGTGACGGAACCAAGCTGAGCTTTACGCATGTCAAAACCAACGAGGCCGCGCGCCTGCCGCTGGTCATCATGCTGCACGGTTCTGGCTGGCACGGCGGGCAATTTGATGCGCTCGCTTGGGGCCTGCGGGATGTTGCCGAAGTGAAGGCGCTGACGTTGCGGGGGCACGGCCTGACGCCAAAGCGGCGCGGAGACATCGACTATATCGGCCAGTTTGAGGACGATATCGCCGATTTGATCGGTGAAACTGAACGCAAGGTTGTCTTGCTTGGGCACTCCTCCGGGGGCGGGCTTGTGGTGCGTTTTGCGGGCGGTGAACATCGCAAAATGATCGACGGGGCAGTGCTGCTTGCGCCGTTTCTCAAGCACGATGCGCCGGTGACTAGGCCCAATTCCGGCGGCTGGACGCGGGTGCTGTTGCGCCGCATCATAGGCCTTTCGATGCTCAATAAACTTGGCATTCACGCGCTGGACCACCTGATGATGATCCAGTTTGGCCTGCCTCAGCAAGTGCTCGAAAGCGATCAGGGCGGCTACGCCACAACGGCCTACAGTTGGCGGCTTAACACCTCATATGCCCCGCGCAGTGACTACCTCAACGATGTGGCGCTTCTGCCGAAGTTCCTGCTCGTTGTTGGCCGCGAGGACGAGGCCTTTAGAGCGGAGGGCTATGAGCCCCTGATGACGGCGGCGACTGACAAGGGGCAGTACAAAGTTGTTGATGGCGTTCGTCACCTCGATATCGTAGATGATGCGCGCACCGCTGCTTTTATCCGGGAATACTTGAGTGAGCTTTGACGATCCAAACGACAGCCTGCCTGCTTGTGCCGAGATCGTGTTCAAAGCTGATCCAGACCGCTTTCGGGCCCTTATGGCCACGCCCTTAAGCATACGCGAAAAACTGTTACCGCTCTATGCCTTCAACGCCGAAGTCGCGCGCGCCCCTTGGGTGACAGGCGAGGCGATGATCGCCGAGATGCGCCTTCAGTGGTGGCATGACGCTCTCGGCGAGATCATTGAGGGCAAGCCTGTGCGACGCCATGAGGTGACGACGCCTCTGGCAGCGCTGCTCACACGGGCTGACGCCCAGCAACTGCAAACGATGATCGAGGCACGTCGTTGGGACATTTACTTTGACGGGTTCAGCAGCGATGCCGCGCTTTGGCAACATCTTAACGACACATCAACACCACTGCTGGCGACCGCACTTAGGCAGGCAGGTGAGGTCGCGCTCGCTGACAGTGAACCGCTCGCTCTTGGGGCTCAGGCCTTTGGGCTGGCCGGGTGGTTTTTGGCTGTGCCAACTCTAAAGGCCGCAGGCCGCGCTCCCTTACCGGACGAAAGCGTAACGGCCTTGAAAGCTCTGGCAAAAAGCGGGCTCAACAAGCTCCAGGCCCTTCGCTCTGCCAAGCCCTCCAACCAGGCAAAGCAGGTGTTGCTTTCGGGCTGGAAGGCGGCTCCTGTCCTTGCCCTCGCTGCGAAACACCCTGAAGGTATTCTCAACGGATCACTCGGCCAATCCGCAGCAATGTCCCGCTTGCGTCTCGCGCGCATGGCAATGTTAAAACAGCTTTAGTCCTGCTTCGGGCGCATTGCGAGCCAGATAAGCGCGCCACCTGCCAACATCAGGAACGGTGCCATCGCGAGGTTCACAGAGGTCCAGCCAGCTTGCGCCGAAGTGCCCGAGCAGTTCATCAGCCCACCCGACGCCAGTGACGCCACGAAGACGCCGCCGAAGACGATCAGATCGTTCATGCCCTGCAAACGCCCGCGTTCGCTTTCACTGTGGGAGCCAGCAAGCATGGTTGTCGCGCCGATAAAGCCGAAGTTCCAGCCGATGCCAAGCAGCACCAGCGCCAGAAAGAAATGCTCAAGCGTAACACCGGCAAGCCCTACGATGCCCGCGCCAGCAAGGATCATCAAACCTGTTGCGACGATCTTTCTGGTGCCGAACCGGGCGATCAGGTGCCCAGTGAAGAAACTCGGAATATACATAGCCAGCACATGCGCTGTGACAACGTATCCCGCAATAAACTGAAAACGCTCGCGGGCACTGCCTTCGGGGACGACAGCAATAAGCCAGTCGGGAATGCTGGTTTCTCCTCCGACACCACACCCGACAACCGCCAGCGGTGTGGAGGTCATCACTAGGTTCATCAATGCATAAGACACCATCGCGGCAATGATCGACACGGCAATAGCCGGCGTTTTGAGCAACTCAATTCGCGAGCGGCCTTTAGGTGCGCCCTCGGCAGGGGCGTCCGGCTTTGGAATGTCGAGGAACATAAACAGCAGCGAGCCAACGATGTTGAGCGCCATGACCGCGAGATATGTGCCGACAAAAGGCACTGCACCGTAAGCAAAAGACGAGTAGTTGCCAAGTTGAGGGCCGATAATAGCTGAGAGCAAGCCACCAGCCATGACATAGGAAATCGCTTTCGGGCGGAAGGCAGGCGAGGCGGTGTCAGAGGCAGCGAAGCGGTAAAAACCCTGCGCCGACATATAGCCACCAGTCAGCAAACTGCCGAGCAGAAACACCGGAAACGAGCCGATCGTCAGCGCATAGGCGCACACCGCCGCACCGGCAGCGCCGCAAGTTGCGCCGAGCATAAAGCCTGCGCGCCGACCGTGGCTTTGCATAAATGCGCTGAGCGGCGTCGCTGCGATCATCGAGCCGAGAACGATCATCGAGATCGGCAGCGTCGCGAAACAGATGTTTGACGCCAATGACTGACCGGCCAGACCGCCGATTGTGAAGATCATCGGCATTTGGCTACCCAGGAACGCCTGCGCCATCACAAGGATTATTACATTGCGCTTGGCGCGGCTGTCAGACGCCGGTGCGGAGGGGGTGTTTGTCTCTGTCATGAAGCTTGGCTAGTCCCTTTGTCGGGGGGCCGCAAGAGAGGATCGACGACATGTGCAGTGGCAAAAGTTGCTGTTTGAACGCAAATTTCAAGGCTTTATGGGTCTTTGCATCTTTTCACTGACGTCCTTAGCCCTTAGATAGTTTGTTAACACAGATGTTCGGGCGTCCTGTGGCGCTCACAAATGGGAGAAAATTCATGCTTAACAACATCGGCCCAATGGGTCTCGTTCTGATCGCGATTGTCGTGCTTGTCCTTTTCGGACGTGGCAAGATCAGCGGGCTAATGGGCGAAGTCGGAAAAGGCATCACCTCGTTCAAGCGCGGCATCAAGGACGGCTCTGAAGAGATCGAAAGCCAAATGGCCGAAGATGCAAAAGACGTCACGCCGTCAGAAGAAAAAGACAAGGCCTAAGCGCCCGTGTTTGATCTTGGCATGACCGAGATGCTGGTCGTCGGCGTTGTCGCGCTGATTGTGGTTGGCCCCAAAGATCTGCCTGTTTTGTTTCGCAAAGTGGGTGAGTTTGTTGGCCGCATGAAGGGCATGGCGCGGGAGTTTTCCTCGGCTATGAACGCCGCGGCTGATGAAGCTGGTATAAAGGAAACCGCCGCTTCGCTTCGCAAGATGAGCGATCCGAAGCAGATGGGGCTTGATGGTATCAATGAAGCTGTTGATGATCTTAAGTCATGGGATCCGGACAGCGAGACTGGCAAGCTTTCAGAGCAGCGCAAACTTGATAAGCTGAAAATTCAGGAAGCCACGGCCAACGCCGCTGCGGCGCGCCAAGCCAAGGAAGTCCGCGAGGCCCATGCCGCCCGTGAAGCGGCCGAGGCCAAGAAGGCAGCACCTAAGAAAAAAACGGCTGCGAAGAAAACAACAGCAAAAAAGCCTGCGAGCAAGGCGACAAACGCCAAAAAGCCTGCAGCCAAGAAAACAGCGGCAAAGAAATCTGCCGCCCCCAAAGCGACCGCTAAAAAGAGCACCTCCAAGCCATCTGCGAAAGATAAAGCATGAGCCAGACCGACACGCCAGACGAGGTTGACAGCTCTAGCGCGCCCTTGATTGAGCATCTCGCCGAGCTGCGCACGCGGCTTATCCGCTCGGTTCTGGCCTTTGTTGTTGGCATCATCCTTGCCTTCACCGTCGCCGAGCCGATCCTTGATTTTCTGGTGGAACCCATCGTGCGGGTTCTGCGCGAAATGGGTGATCCTAACCCGACGCTGATCTTCACCTCGCCGCAAGAATACCTGTTTACGCTGTTCCGCATTTCGATGGTTTTTGGCTTTGCGCTGGCTTTCCCTGTCATCGCCTTTCAGATGTGGCGCTTTGTTGCTCCCGGCCTTTACAAAAACGAGCAGGGGGCTTTCCTGCCCTTCATCCTTGCATCACCGTTGATGTTCATCCTCGGGGCGTCTTTTGCGCAGTTCGTTGTCACACCTCTGGCGATGGATTTTTTCCTCGGCTTCGCGGATGTTAGCTCGATTTTTGCCAGCCTACTCGCGGGCGCAGCGGGTGACATACCTCCGGATGTGGCCACAGTGCCAACCACCGAAACAGGTCTTGAGATCACCTTTCTCGGTAAGGTGAACGAGAGTCTCGACATTACGCTCAAGTTCATCATGGCGTTCGGTCTCTGCTTCCAGCTGCCAGTGTTGCTGACGCTTATGGGCAAGGCCGGCCTTGTCAGCGCTGATGGTCTTGGCGCCGTTCGCAAGTATGCAATGGTCGGCATTCTGGTGCTCGCAGCATTGGTCACGCCGCCTGATGTCGTAACGCAACTGATCTTGTTCACAGTGGTTTACGGCCTTTACGAAGTTTCGATCTTACTGGTGCGCCGCGTCGAAACGGTTCGTAACAACCGGTTGCGTGAAGAGGGCTACTTTGATGATGAAGAAGAGTTCGACGACCCGCTGATGAAAGAATTCGACGAGGAAGCCGACGAGGCAGATAAAGGCTGATGGAGTTCGAAACGCTTGCCACACGAAAGCGCATTGCCGAGGCGCTTGAACGTATCAGCCCTCCGCCGCAACCTGCGCCAGACTTCGGGACGGCTGATGCCTTTGTATGGCACGTAGCACCTGACCATTTGCAGCCGGTTTCCAAGGTGTCTCGCATTGATCTTTCACTGCTTATTGGCGTTGACCGATCACGCGACACGTTGCTTGAAAACACCCGTCAGTTCGCCCGTGGCTTGCCCGCCAACAACGCTTTGCTTTGGGGCGCGCGCGGTATGGGCAAAAGTTCTCTGGTCAAGGCGGTGCACGCGCAAGTCATCTCCGAGGGCCTGCCGCTCAAAGTGGTCGAGCTGCAACGCGAAGACCTTCCCAGCGTCACACGCTTGCTCAACCTGCTGCGGGCCAGCTCCGAGCGCTTCCTGTTGTTTTGTGATGATCTCAGCTTCAGCCATGATGACCAACACTACAAATCGCTGAAAGCGGTGTTGGACGGGGGGATAGAAGGGCGGCCCGAGAACGTCATTTTCTACGCCACTTCAAATCGCAGACACCTGATGCCTCGCGACATGATCGAAAACGAACGCGGCTCTGCCATCAATCCTTCGGAGGCAGTTGAGGAAAAAGTTTCGTTGTCAGATCGTTTTGGCCTTTGGCTTGGGTTTCATCCCTGCGACCAAGATGAATACCTTCTAATGATTCGCCGCTATTGCGACCACTTTGGCATTTCTATCAGCGAAGACAACCTGCGCGCCGAGGCCATCGAGTGGCAAGCAACCCGCGGAGCGCGCTCGGGCCGTGTCGCATGGCAGTATGTCACCGACCTTGCAGGCCGCACAGGTGTCTCGCTTTAAGCCGCTCTTTTTCTTGGAAAAATATCCATTCAACGCTCTAAGCGCAGACAGGCAGCTGAAGTCGTTACCGTTACATTAGTTTGAATGGAAGCGAGGGGCGAAGCCCCGAGCTATCGCGACGCGCGAAGCGCGGCGCAATCTTTATTGCAAGTAAGGCATCGGATCGACGCTCTCGAAACCCTTACGCACTTCGAAATGCACATAGGCGCTGTCACCCGAGCGCACCTTGGCAAGGCTCTGTCCACGGCGCACCTTATCGCCCTTCTTGACATTGATCGTGCCGACATTGGCGTAAACCGTCAGCAGATTATCGGGGTGTTTTACAACAATAATAGGCACTTGGTCGGCATCAGAAGTGATCGCGGCCACAGTTCCTGACGAGGCCGCGCCGATCGCCGTGCCAGCCGGTGCGGCGATGTCGATGCCTTCGTTTTTGCCCTTTGAATACTCCCGAATAATCTTACCACGCACCGGATATGCAAACTTGCCGGAATTAGTAGGTTTGCTCTGCGATGCACTCAAATCGGGCGTCTTTGCGGGTACGCCTTCTGACTTGGCAGCAGACGCGGTAGGTTTCGCCGCTTCGGGGGCAGGCAAAGGTTTAACCGCACTTGGCGGCACCGGCGTGGGCGAACCGTTACCTGGCAAGGTCGTGGCCTTGTCACTTGAGGACTTTTGTTGTGTCCTTTTTGGCGGTTCAGAAAGCGCTGTCGGGATCAGCAGATACTGTCCCTCACGGATGGTGAACTCGGAACCAAGGCCGTTCCAGTCCGCCAGCGAGCGGACAGATACATTGTAAAGCCGCGAGACAGTAAAGGCGGTTTCTCCCCGCACGACTTTGTGGCGAATAGGCTCGATACCGGTTTGGCCTTTCGGCGCGGTCGCTGGTTTGCTGGCGTCAGCGCTGTCAATCGCATCACCAGCTAAGGTGCTGATATCAACCGGAGCCGGCTTGATCGGGCCGGTCGTAACAGCGCCGGTTGCAGGGGAGGGCTCTGCCACACGGCGCGGCAGGGCGATCACCTCACCAGCGCGCAGGCTGTCGTTGGTTTGCATACCGTTGTAGCGCGCCAATTCCACGGCATCAAAGTTGATGCGCGCAGCCACTGTCGCCAGCGTATCGCCGCGTTGGGCAACGGCAACCTGGTAGTTGGGATAAGAGATGATGCCGCGATTGTCGGGTTTGGGGCGGTTGGCCGTGGCGTTGCGCGCTGCATCCGATGTGTCAAACGCGCTGTCAAACTTGCCGCGCAAGTCCAGATCAAGCGGCTCGTCGCAGCCAGCTAGAAGCGCCAGCGCCGCAGCGCCCGATAGTAGCCGAATGGCAAAACCTGTTTTCATCTCGAAGTCCTCGTTTGGCTCCTGTTGACCGGAGCTCTAACCAAATACATTGCTGCAACCTAGCAGCCTTTACGCGTCTTTACCAAGCCCTTCAAGCAACGGCACAAATCGCACAGGGCGAAGCTCGTTATAGTCAAAGCCATGCTCATGACGTGTGACCTTAATCAGGCTTTGCACCGCGTCCGACTGCCCGACCGGCACCACCATAATACCGCCAACTTTGAGCTGGGCCAAGAGTGGGCCGGGCGGATCTTCTGCGGCGGCGGTCACGATGATGCGATCAAACGGTGCTTGCTCGGGCAACCCGTAGCTTCCGTCAGAAGCCATACCAATCACATTCGTCAGGTCGAGTTTTTCAAACAGTTCCTGCGTTGTGCGCACAAGACGGCGGTGTCGCTCGACAGTGTATACACGCCTAGCCAGTTGGCTCAAAATGGCGGCTTGATAGCCAGAGCCGGTGCCGACTTCGAGCACCTTGTCGCGCGGCCCAACTTCCAGAGCTTGAGTCATCAGCCCGACAACCGAAGGCTGGCTGATCGTTTGTCCGCATGCGATCGGCAGGGGGGTGTCCTCATAGGCACGTTCAGCAAAGGTGCCGCGCACAAACAACCCGCGGTCGATCTTTTCCATTGCGCCGAGCACGCGTTTGTCAGTGACGCCTTTTGAGCGCAGGGTGAATAGAAACTGCATTTTCTGTTCGGCAAGATCATGCTCAAACTGCTTGCCAGTGGTCATCATTCAATGCCTGCGAGCGCGTCGAGCGCATCATGGGCTGTCAGGTCGGCGCGCATGGGCGTTACCGAAATATAGCCATCAAGGTTTAGCTGTGCGTCGGTGCCAGCACCGGTTTTGATTCGCTGATTGCCGCCCTTGATCCACAAAAACTTGCGCCCCGAGGGAGAGGCATGTGGCTCCACCGAGAAATTGGTACCTTCGCGAAAGCCTTGCTTTGCGACGCGCGTGCCGAGAACGCCACTGGCCGGAACGGGCGGGAAGTTGATGTTGTAAAACAACCGATAGCCCGACTGCTCTTTTGGGTCGGCGCGCAGTATCTTTTTGATCAGCTCGCCGCCATAGACTTCGGAGGCCTCAAAGGGGTTGTCGATCTCGTAGTTGTCCGGGCCGAGGTATTGCGACAAGGCCATTGCAGGAACGCCTTGCAAGGCTGCCTCAAGCGCACCGCCGATTGTGCCAGAGTAAAGTGTGTTTTCAGCAGAGTTGTTGCCACGGTTAACCCCAGAAAGCACCAAGTCTGGCCGCTCTGGCATGACGTGGTGAAGGCCTGCGAGCACGCAGTCGGCAGGGCTGCCTTCTGCTGCAAAGCGCTGTTTGCCCATCTTCGAGATCATCATAGGATGTGTGTAGCTGATGCAGTGACCAACGCCGGATTGCTCAAAAGCAGGTGCCACAACCCAGACTTCTCCGTCGGGGCCGCAGAGATCCCACGCGATTTTTTCAAGAGACTTGAGCCCCGGTGCATTTATGCCGTCATCATTGGTAAGAAGTATGCGCATGAGCTGTCCCTGTAGGTTTAACCCTGCATAGAAGAGCCTAGCCAACAGGGCAAGAAGGCGCATGCAGACGCGCCTCAGATAGAGTCGTTTATGCGACAGTTTCTCAGAGGTCGAGCGCTGCCAGCAGGCGCATAGCCTCATTGCGGGGTTTGGCAAGCAAATCGCGGTCTTCGCCGGGGAAGAAACGTGCGCGCAGGGCTGTGGCCATCGGAGCAGGCTTGAGCAGGTGCACGTTGGGGCCGATCTTGGCGGTCTCAGCGGCCCAGCTTCGCACGAGGGCGGATTGCGCAGATTTGGTTGCGCCATACGCACCAAAGAACTTTTCGGCGGGGTGGTCGTCTTCAAAAAACAGCGCGTGGCTCTCGGAAGTGAGGAGCGGGGCGATATAGCTGATCAACCGGCCTGTGGCGGCGATGTTGATATCAACCGATTTACCCCAGTCTTTGGCGTCGATATGATCGGCAGGTGACAGGGGGGCAGCGTGCACAGCGGTATGCGCCCAGACATCAACTGTGCTCCAACGATCATAGATCGAGCGGCAGAGCTGCGCCATGGCATCGGGGTTGATAATGTCCATTGGCGCCAATGTGGCTTGGCCTCCGGCAGCTTGGATACGGTCATCCAGTTCTTCCAGCGCGCCTGTGGTGCGCCCGACCGCGACGATATGATGTGTCTTGGAAAGGGCTTCGGCAAGGCCTGCGCCCAGCCCGCGAGAGGCACCGGTGATGAGAGCTATCTTTGTCATGGGCTTGGTTTAGATCAGCGCTTGAGGCTTGGCAACAGGGCCTTAAGCAGGCAGCGAAAGACGGCGGGTTTTGACGCCAGTGTCGACGAGCACAAAGTCGTCACCAACCGCTTGAACACGCCCGAACGGCGTGTCTTCACCGGATTTGACCATGAGCGTGCGTCCATCAGGAGCGCGCAGCAGGGCCTCGGACTCGCTCGGGCGGATCACGACGCCAAGCAAACGCAGGCTACCAAGTGCGAGTTGGTCTTTTTGAGTTGCTGCTTGGGCTGTTTCTTCGTTTATGTCGGGCGTCATGGTGTGTCTCTTTGCAGGTGCAAGAGAGGCACTTAGGGGCAAGTGACAAGGAGAGAAAGAGCCGGAGCGCGAGAATGCTGCAATGCAGCAGAAAACAGCCGATCCGCGCCTGTTTGTGTGGTAATCCGCCTATTCAGCCGCTGTTTTCAGCACAAAACCTTTTTCGATCATGTCGGCTGGTGTGACAGGGTACTCGCCGCTAAAGCAGGCATCGCAATATTGCGGGCAGCTGGCTTTGCGGCCCTTGGCCTCGCCCACCGCGCGGTAAAGACCGTCGAGCGAGATGAACTTGAGGCTGTCAACATTCAGGTGCTCGCGCATCTCTTCCTCAGTCATGGTCGCGGCCAAAAGCTTTTCGCGCTGTGGCGTGTCGACCCCGTAAAAACAAGGCCATGCCGTGGGTGGAGAGGCTATTCGGAAGTGAACTTCGGCGGCCCCTGCGTCGAGGATCATCTCTTTGATCTTGCGCGAAGTGGTGCCGCGCACAACGCTGTCGTCAACGAGGATCACCCGTTTGCCCTTGATCAGAGCACGGTTGACGTTGAGCTTGAGGCGCACACCCATGTTGCGGATCTGCTCTGTTGGCTCAATAAACGTGCGGCCCATGTATTGATTGCGGATGATGCCCATCGCGTAGGGGATGCCGCTTTCCTGTGAAAACCCGATCGCGGCAGGCGTGCCGGAGTCAGGCACAGGGCAGACCAAGTCAGCGTCGACAGGGGCCTCGCGGGCCAGCTCAACCCCGATCTGACGGCGGGTTTCATAGACGGATTGACCGCCGATGATGCTGTCAGGGCGCGAGAAATAGACATGCTCAAAAATGCAGAAACGCGGTGACTGCTTGCGGAAAGGGTAGCTGCTTTCGATCTCGTCACCCGTGATGACAACCATCTCGCCGGGTTCGATCTCGCGGACATACTCTGCACCGATGATATCAAGTGCGCAGGTTTCTGAGCTGAGAGCGTAGCCATCGCCTAGCTTGCCAAGCACAAGCGGACGCACGCCGAGCGCATCACGCACGCCGATCAGCTTGGTGCGGGTCATGGCAACGATCGAGAACGCACCTTCAACGCGTCGCAGAGCGTCTTCCATGCGCTCGGGGATGTTACGTTGCAGGCTTCGGGCCATCAGGTGAATGATGCACTCGCTGTCTGACGAACTTGAAAAGATGCTGCCACGCTCGGTGAGCTCACGGCGCAGGGCTTCGGCGTTGGTGATATTGCCGTTGTGGGCAACCGCTGCGCCGCCCATCGAGAACTCGCCAAAGAAAGGCTGCACATCGCGGATCGCAGCACCTTTGGAGCCAGCGGTTGAATAGCGCACATGGCCGATCGCCAGTGGGCCAGGGAGGGTTTCCATCAAAGATTGCTTGGTGAAATTGTCACGCACATAGCCAAAGCGGCGGGCGGAGTTGAAGCCATCTTCCGGATCGTGGCTGACGATGCCGCCTGCCTCTTGCCCTCGGTGTTGGAGGGCATGCAACCCGAGTGCAACAAAGTTTGCGGCATCGGTGACGCCTGTGACGCCAAATATGCCGCACTCTTCTTTGAGTTTGTTGTCGTCAAACGGATGAGCGTAGAACTTTGGGGCGTCAGCAAGGGACATCGGCGATTTCGTCACAGCGGGCAGCTCCGAATCTTGAGATCAACGTTAGGCTCTTCATACGGGGGCGGCAGCACGATGTCACGAAACGATCACAAAACTTGTAACTTGTGTTTGTGGTTTGTGCCTGTGAGCTTTTGGTCGCCCGCGTTACTCTGTTGCTTCGACTTCGTCCGCAGGGGCTGAACATCCGCTGACAAGCTCTTCATATTGCTGGGTAATCCAGCCGAGCGCTTGCTCGGGGTCACGTTGTTCGATGCGGCCAGTCATGCGGCCGAAAACCCGCGCTGAGCGGCTGTCGTCGATGGCGGTGATGTTTTGTGAGGTGATCACAGTTTCATAAACGAAGAAAGCGATTGCGACCAGCAACACACCACGCGCAACGCCGAACAAAAAGCCGAGGGCTTGGTCAAGCCCGCCAAGGGCCGAGCGCTGGATAAGCGAGGAAAACAACGGCGTAAACAATGACGCAATGACCAGCACAATGGCAAAGATAGCTGCGGCGGCCGCGATCATAGACAGCTCGCAACTGTCAGAGATAAACCCGCCGACAACCGGGACTTCCTTGACCAATGGCTCAAGTTGAGGGGCGAAGATAAAGGCCATAATCGCCGCCAGTATCCAGCCAGCAATCGCAAGGCCTTCGCGCACAAGTCCGCGTGAGTAAGCCAGCAAGGCCGAGACCACAACGATCAGTGCGACGACACCGTCAACTATTGTAAATCCATCCATCTTGTCGCTCCTTTGTGGCGCTAACCTGCACCGAAAATCTCGCCGACGAAACCTGTCAGATCATCAAACCCTCGGGTTCCGATACCTGCCACTTTCGGGGTCTTCTCACCCTTTGGCATAATTGCGGTCGTGAAACCAAGCTTTTGTGCTTCTTTCAACCGGTTTTCTGTCTGGCTGACGTTTCTGAGTGCCCCTGAGAGGCTCAATTCGCCAAAAACGATCGCGCCTTCGGGCAAGGCGGCGTCTTCACGGGCAGAGAGCAGCGCAGCGGCGACGGCGAGGTCAGCGGCGGGCTCGGAAACCTTAAGGCCGCCAGCAACGTTGAGGTATACATCCAGCCCGGCAAAGGGAATGCCAACGCGCGCTTCCAACACAGCCAGGATCATTGCAAGGCGTGAACTGTCCCATCCAACGACTGTCCGGCGGGCCTGACTGTGCGGGCTTGGGGACACAAGCGCTTGAAATTCAACCAGAACTGGCCGCGTGCCTTCGATGCCCGAAAATACCACAGAACCGGGCGAGGGCGTGCCGCGCTCGCTCAGGAACAGGGCTGAAGGGTTGCGAACTTCTTGCAATCCGCCGCCTGTCATCTCGAACACACCGATCTCGTCGGCGGGCCCAAAACGGTTTTTGACGGCGCGCAAAATGCGGAACTGATGCCCGCGTTCGCCCTCAAAATAGAGCACTGTATCAACCATGTGTTCAACCACGCGCGGACCGGCGATCTGGCCGTCTTTTGTGACATGACCAACAAGGATCACCGAAATGCCTTTGCGCTTGGCAAAGCTGGTGAGTTCATGTGCTGCGGCGCGCACTTGCGAGACGGAGCCAGGAGCGGAATCGACGGTATCAACCCACATCGTCTGGATGGAATCGATGATGGCGAGCTGCGGTTTTTCTTCTTCCAGCGTGGTGAGAATATCGCGCAGGTTTGTCTCGGCGCCGAGCTGCACCGGTGCGTCTTTCAGGCCCAGTCGTTGCGCGCGCATCCGAACTTGAGCAGCAGCTTCTTCGCCAGAAATATATATTGTTTTCAAACCATTAGATGAAAACATTGCAGCGGCTTGCAATAACAAAGTGGACTTGCCAATGCCCGGGTCACCGCCGACAAGGATCGCGGATGAAGGCACAAGGCCGCCGCCCAAAACGCGGTCAAGTTCGTCCATCAGACTGCGGGTGCGCGGCGGCGGTGTCTCGTGCGTATCGAGCGCCGTGAGAGCGACACGCCCACCACGTTTTGCCCCAATAGCCTTGGACGATGACGAGGACGTTAGCGGCTTTTCTTCGCTGATGGTGTTCCATTCACCGCACGAATCGCATTGTCCGGCCCATTTTGTGGTGCTTGCACCGCATGCATTGCAGACGTAATTGAGTTTTTTTGCCATTTATTTTTGATGCCTGAGAGTCGGGGCATCGTCAAACACTAGCCGCATTTTTTTCACTAAAAGTTACTCGGCCGCGCGGGGTAGGCGGGCAATGTTCTCTTCGGCTTCAACCTGTGCCTCGAGAACAATCTGTGTTCCAAGCTCGGGCAGGACCTCACGCAGCTCGTCGCGCAGGCGCTCTAGCTGTGATGCGGCTACGCTTTCTTCCAACTCGACTTCGTGCAGCCAGTGCTTAAGCTCGGTGGCAACAACCTTCGCTTGATCAAGCCGCGAGTTGAAGCGCTCGACCTCGCTCTGACGCTGCCGCAGGAAATCGCGTGCACGGGCCAAGGCCTCATCAGAGTAGGTGTCGGAGAGTTCTTTCGAGATATGGCTCATCTGGGCGGCGGCTTCGAGCACGTCCGGCTCCAAAGAGCCGAGATCAGGGTGCTGGCGTAAGTAGACGAGACGCTCGCGAACCGAATCAAACTCGCTTGAGAGCTGGAAAGCATCGGCGCGGTCGGCTGCATGGGCATAGTGATAGGCACGGGCCACATCATGCATTCCGAGCTGGAAGGAACGATGCGAGTTTTCAAGCGTCAGGATGCGTTTTGTCGAGGGCACGAAAAACGCCAGCATCAGCAGCAAGGCCGTGACGCCTGATTGCACCCAAACCCCAGCGTTTACGAGGGGTTCGCCGCCAAAGGCGAGCGAAAGCTCAAGCCATGGAAGCAGCCCGAGAAGCGCCAGAACTGTCGCTGTTACGGCCGCCAGAGCAGCAAGCACCACGAGCGCAAAAGCGAGGCGATGAAAGAGAAATGATATGACGCGCAATGCGTGCAAAAAGGTCTTCATGATTTCCCCCCAGAAACCAAATAGCAGGATATAGGCAAGATTATGCCTATATTTGAGGTAAATGGCAGGGGAAAAGATGCGAAATAGCGTCGTAGATGAGAAATAGACTGTTGAAGCCGATGATTGTTCACGAATCAGAAACAGATGCGATTTTTGTCTCTGACTGTTTCGTCAGCATCGAGATCACCAGTGATGATATGATGCAGGCTGTGAAGAGATAGAGGCCCCAAGCTGTTTCTAGACGGCCCACGCCGATGCCTTTTGCCAATGTGATGTAGAGCGCGATCAGGAAGATATCGGCCATCGCCAGTTTGCCCAGTATCGAGAGCACCGGGAGGGTGCTTGGCTTGAGCAGATCAAACTGCACAAGTGCGAGGCCCAAGGTTTTGATATACGGCGCAAAAAGTGCAAAGAACGTGACTGCAAGCGCGAGGAAAACGTCGCTCCCCCAGAGGGATTGCAGGCCGGTGATCACCGAGATTTCCTTGAGGCTGAACAGCGGCAAAAGGCCGGCTTTCATCAACGGCGCAAACCAGGCGATGGGGAACAGAACCAGCAAGGCGAGGTTGGCGAGGCGTAGGATATTTTGCACGTCGGTGTCTCCGATCAGTTTGTCGCTGTTTAACAGCTAAGTGCGGGGTTCGCTTGCGGCAATGGGTGCTTGTGGGGAGAAAATTTGCGAGTTTCACCCTAAGTGTTAACGGCTCTGAAGGGGGCTGTGAGCTGCGTGCATATTTCAGTGCATACCGCAGTGCATATACCAGTGCAGACAGTTTTAGCGGTTGGGGCGGCTTAACGGTGCGCGCGTTGTTGTAAGGTTTAGATAATGTCAAATGTCAGAAACAGGGTGCAAAACAAGCTGATGCAAATGCCGATTGTCGCAGGGAGCGTGATCCATTTTCTCGGATTTGGATGATAAGTGACGCGCCAGTAGAACAAAACCAAAGACAGAAGAAAGAGCAGCGCAGCGAGGTCGGAGTTTCGGCTGATGTGGGCCTGTCGATAATTGAGAGGCAGGATGTCCAAAGCCACAACCAGCCCCAATGCGCCGGTGAGCAGTGCGGCGATGCTGAGCAGTCGCGCCGGGCCACGAAAGATTATGACACCCGCTGCCAGCGAAACAGCAATGCCAAGCGGAGCAGCACTGAGAAACGTAAGTTCGAGGAGATCATTTACGCGCATGCCGGTTGCCTCAACAATTGTTGGAAAAGGATCATCGCCACCGCCGCACATCTAGCGCACGGCTTCGATCGGGCCTTCGGCGCGGCCATGGATGAACTGCTCAAGGTAGGGATCTTTGCTGTCGTCCATGTCTTTGACGGGCCCTGTCCATTTGATCACGCCGTCATGGAGCATAGCGATGTTGTCGGCGATGGCCCTCACAGATGACATGTCGTGGGTGATGGTCATCGCGGTGGCGCCCATTTCCACGACGATCTCACGGATCAGCTCGTTGATGACACCGGACATGATCGGATCAAGGCCAGTGGTTGGCTCGTCAAAGAAGATGATCTCGGGTTCCGCCGCAATAGCGCGGGCGAGGCCGACGCGCTTTTGCATGCCTCCGGAGAGCTCGGAGGGGTAGAGATCGGCGGTTTCGGGGGTAAGGCCGACGCGGCGGAGCTTTTCAATGGCGATCTCGCGGGCTTCCTTGTGCGGGCGTTTGAGCGCGCCGCGCAGCAGGCGGAAGCTGACGTTTTGCCAGACAGGCAAGCTGTCAAACAGTGCGCCGCCTTGGAAGAGCATCCCGAAACGGGCGAGGAATGCGTCGCGATCGCCGGATTGCACATTGTTGCCGCCAACGGTGATTTCGCCGCTGTCAGGGGTGACGAGACCGAGAACAGACTTGAGCATAACCGACTTGCCAGTGCCCGAGCCGCCGATGATGACCATTGAGGTGCCTTTGTCGATGGTCAGGTCAACGCCTTGCAGGACATGCTTGGGGCCGAAGGATTTGTGAACGTTTGTGAGGGTGATCATGGTGCAACCCTTGAAGTGTAAGCCGTGTATTGCAGGCGCGCGTGGGGGCGATGCAAGTTGGGTGTTTGGCAGTTTATGGTCGCAGAACCTGTGTAAACTTTCTGTCGTGTGATGACAGTGGCCAATCGCCGCCGCGTGAGGGCGCGTCTGCGATGCACGGCGGCCTGCGGCCTTGATTCCGTGCGGGTAGGTGCTTGCGATCTCATGACGTGAAAAACAACTCTGTCAGCAGGTAGTTGGCGGCGAGGATCATGACGCTGGCGGCGACGACAGCGGATTTTGTAGCGCGGCCAACGCCCTGGGCTCCGCGGCCCGAGTTCATGCCATAGTAGCAGCCCATCGTGGCGACGATGAAGCCAAAGGCCGCGCCTTTGAGCAGGCCTGAGGTGATGTCCCACATTTGCAGGAAGTCGACGGTGTTTTTGAGGTAGGCGGCTTCGTTAAAGCCAAGCCTTGTCACGCCGATGATGTAGCCGCCGAAGATGCCGATAGCGTCGCCAACAGCCACGAGCACGGGCACCGAAAGCGTTGCGGCAAGCACGCGGGGCAGGGTGAGGTATTTCATCGGATGGGTGGAGAGCGTCACCAGGGCGTCGATCTGCTCGGTGACTTTCATAGTGCCAATTTCGGCGGCGATCGAGCTTGTCACACGCGCGGCCACCATGAGGCCACCAAGCACAGGGCCGAGCTCGCGCACCATGCCGATGGCGACGATGGAGGGCACGACCTCCTCGGCGTTGAAGCGCGCACCTCCGGAGTAGATTTGCAAGGCCAGAGCGCCACCGGTGAACAAGGCTGTGAGGCCGACAACCGGAAGCGAAAGCCAGCCGATTTGCACCAACGCCGAGAGAAACTCGCGGCCATAAAACGGCGGGCGAAAGAGGTGTGTAACCGTCTCTAAGGCGAAGAGAGCGACGCGGCCAACTGCGGCGAGCAGGCCAAGCACGGTAGCGCCGATTGCGGCGAGGGGGGTAAGAACTGTGGCCATTTAACCGCCTGAATAGCGCCGCGTGTAGCGCGCCCCGAGGGATGTGAGAATTTCATAGCCGATGGTGCCGGCTGCGTCCGCGAGGGTATCAACGGATTGCTGGCGGCCCAAAAGGGTGAGCGAGGCGGGCGTGTCGGAAAGGCGGGTGATGTCGACGCTGATGCTGTCCATCGAGACGCGGCCAAGCACGGGGCATTCTGTCTGCCCGTAGAAGGTGCGGGCTTTACCTGACATGGCGCGGATAAGCCCGTCGGCGTAGCCTGCCGAAAGTGTGGCAACACGGCGCGGTTGCTCGGCAATATAGGCATTGCCATAGCCGACACTTTCTCTTTCGGCCACCTCGCGCACCTGTATCACCGGCAGCTCGAGGTAGGCGACAGGCAGCGCGTCAGCATAGGGAAGACCGCCATAGAGGCCGATGCCGGGGCGGGTGACGTCAAAATGATAGTCGGCGCCAAGCAAGATGCCGCCGGTTGCCGAAAGCGATCGGGGGATACCTGTGTCGTCGGTCATTTCGCGAAAGGACTGCAGTTGCTGAGCGTTCATCGCATGGTCGGGCGCGTCGGCGCAGGCGAGGTGACTCATCAGCAGTGTCGGGTTCTGCGGCAAGACGATGTCGCGCAGCGCCGACCATTCAGCGGGCTCCATGCCGAGGCGGTTCATCCCTGTGTCTAGCTGCACGCCAAACGGCGCTTTGGGCAGGGCTTGCAAGTGCCGCTGCAACTGCTCGATGGAGTTGATCATCGGCGTGAGCGAGAGATCATTGATCATGTCGCTGTCGCCAGCCATGTGACCGGCGAAAAGGCTGATTGAGGGGCCATCACCCAGCTCGCGGCGCAGCTCGGCGCCCTCGCTGGCCGTGGCAACAAAAAACTGCCGCGCGCCCGCTTTGGCAAGGCTGCGGGCCACACGCCCAAGGCCTAAACCGTATCCGTCGGCCTTAACCACGGCGCCGGTTTCGTTGCTGCTAAGTTCTTGCAAGGCGCGGTAGTTGCGAACCAGCGCATCAAGATCGACTGTGAGTATTGAATTGACCATGAGGTCTTGTCCGCAGAGGGGCGCGTGCCGTCAAGGGGAATACGCAACATTCAGCCAAAGGAGAGGCAGTTAGGCGGCGTGTTCTTGCGTGGCGGAACGCATCGCCTCGATCAGGATATGTGCTTCATAGGATTTTAGCGTCATACGTGCGGTTTCTTGCTCAGGCTCTAGCAGTGCAATGGCGCTTTGCATTCTCGGCGCGGTGTTGCCCAAGGTAAGCTCGGCCATTTCACCGGTAAAGAAACTCTCGGTTGGCTGCTCATTGGCAAAGATCACCTCGTGTTGATCAAGCAGCAAGTGATAGTAAGACACCTGTGCATAGGGCAATTCTGACGTATCGATGCCGGGCAGACCAAGCAAATGCTTCGCTAAAACAAAGACTTCACGCTCTCCGAACAAGATCTCGCAGAGACTGTCGTTGATCAGGATGCGATGATTGGGCGACACCGAGAGATCGCGCGTGTTGGCAAGACAGCCGGCCTTGATGCAGACGGGTTGTGTGCGCTCACCGGCAACAAACCGCGAGTTGAGCGCGGCTTTGAGCGGTTGAAACCCGTTGTCGGCGGTGCGGATCATGTCGCCTTCGCGCAGCCATTCGACCGGCCGATAGCCCGTGTCGGTTTCGATCAGTGTGCCTTGAACAAAACACACCACAGTGCCGTTGTTCATGAACATATCCCAAGTTCCGTCCGGGCTGTCTGAGTCAAGGTCGGCGGTGTCATAGTTTGACAGGGCCGTGGCGTTGCCAGAGCCGGGAACAATATAGTCGTTGCTGCCGCCGTCGGTTACGCCGACTTGTGCCTGAGCGCCGTAGCCGTTGGTAAAGCCGATATCTTCATAGATAAACTCGACCCCCCAAGTGCCGCCGCCGAGATCAGACAGCACCATCTGGAATGTGTCGGTGCCGCTGCCGCTGTAGGGCTCCACCTCATACCATGTGACGGTGAATGTGCCGTTGGCTGGGTCAAGATCCCAGTAGATGTTGTTGGTGCCCGAGGCGTTGCCGCCGGTGATGTTTACATCTGTCCAGAAGGGGGCGATCGCGGGTTGATTGAGCGAAGCCAAGTCAGTGCCGTTATAGGTCGTGTTCGGGCCAGTGAAGGTGATGAGGCCATTGGAGTTGATGTAGAGGCTGGTGTAACTGGTGCCGAAAAAGTCGATACCACCGGCGCCGAAGACCGAGGTGATATCAACCAGGATCGAGCCATCATCATAGTTTCCGGTTGTCAGTGAAGAGGAGAGAAAGTTGTTCTCGCCGTGCCCCGTAGGGCCACCCAGACCTGTGTTGACCGATGGCATTTTTCAATCCTTACCTTTGCTGCTCATTGTTTCGTAACGAGCAACTAAGGCAGAAGAATGGCAGTTCTACAGTTTGGGCCAAGTTTAGCCCGTGTCAGCTGTTCTTGCCTGCCAACTGCACCAGTTTGAGGCACATTTCTGTGGCGATGTTCATATCTTGCACCGAGATCCACTCAAGCGGGCCGTGCAACTCTTGCATGCCGGTGAAGATATTGGGGCAGGGCACGCCGAGTTCTGTCAGGCGCGAACCGTCGGTGCCGCCACGGATGGGGTTTGATACGGGTGTGAGGCCGATCTCTTTGGCGGCTTTATGGGCGAGTTCAACCGGCGTCATGTCTTTTTCAAGCCAGTAGCGCATGTTGCGATACTGTGGCTTGATTGCGCAGCCGATTTGCGCGCGCGGCTCGCTGAGTTGCACCGTGTCGCAGACCGATTGCAGCAATGCGCCCTTGGCTGCGAGCCCGTCGAGCTCAAAGTCACGCAGGATGAACGTCAGCTCGGCTGTGGCGGCGTTGCCTGTCATGTCGGTGACCATGATAAAACCGTCGCGGCCTGAAGTTGTGTCGGGCGTCATGCTCACATGTGGCAGGGTCATGATGATTTTGGACGCGAGGTGCAGCGCGTTGACCATCGTGTCTTTGGCTGTGCCCGGGTGAATAGACACACCCTCGATGGTGACTTTCGCGCCATCAGCAGAGAAGCTCTCATACTCGATCTCACCGACTTTGCCGCCGTCAAATGTATAGGCGAAATCGGCGGCCAGATCTTTGGGCAAGTCAGGGTGAACGCCTCGGCCGATCTCTTCATCGGGCGTAAAAGCGAGGCGGATTTTGCCGTGCTTGATCTCGGGGTTGGCCAGCAAGTGTCTGGCGGCTGTCATGATCACTGCAACGCCTGATTTGTCGTCGGCGCCCAAGAGTGTTGTCCCGGAAGCTGTAATGATATCATGATTTTGCTTGCCGGATAGGTACGGCGAGTTCTCGGGTGAAAGTGTCAGCTCGGGCGCGTCTGCAAAGGTAATGTCACCGCCGTTATAGCTGCGGTGCACCACTGGCTTAACTCCGCTGGCGTTAAACTGCGGTGCGGTGTCGACATGGGCGAGCAAGCCAAGTGTCGGGGCTTTGTTGCCAGCCGTGCTCGGGAGGGTTGCGAGCACCGCGCCGTAGGCTGTCAGCGTCACATCCTGAGCGCCGATCTCCTTGAGCTCGTCCACCAGCAACCGCTGCATATCAAGCTGAATTTCCGTGCTCGGGCTGCTGGCGACGCTGGCGTCTGACTGGCTGTCGATCTTGCAATAGCGGATCAGGCGGGTTTCGAGTTCTTTGTTGAAAGCTTCGGACATAAACTACCTGTTCTAAAAATCTTCGCCGCCGCCTTGCCACGCTTTTGCGAGGTTGCCAAAGCGGGTGAACTGCGCCTCAAAGGAGAGCTCGACCGTGCCGATGGGGCCGTGACGCTGCTTGCCGATGATCACCTCGGCCTTGCCATGCAGGCGCGACATCTCGTCTTGCCACTCGGCCATTTTGTCGAGCTCGTGATCAGAGGGCTTTTCGCGTTCTTTGTAGTATTCGCCGCGATACACAAACATCACAACGTCGGCGTCTTGCTCGATCGAGCCGGATTCGCGAAGGTCAGAGAGCTGCGGGCGCTTGTCTTCGCGGCTCTCGACCTGTCGTGAGAGCTGCGAGAGCGCGATCACCGGAATTTGCAGCTCTTTGGCGATGGCCTTGAGGCCCATCGAGATCTCACCGATTTCTTGCACACGGTTTTCGGCGGTGCCGCGCACCAGTTGCAGATAGTCGATGATCAAGACATCAAGCCCGTGTGTGCGCTTGAGGCGGCGGGCGCGGGCGGCAAGTTGCGCAATCGGGATGGCAGCTGTGTCGTCGATATACAGCGGGCAGGCTTCAAGTGACTTGGCGGCATCAACAAAGCGGCGGAACTCGACCTCGTCCATGTCACCTTGGCGGATCTTGTGCGAGCTGATCTCGGAGGCCTCGGCGAGGATACGACCCGCGAGCTGCTCGGCGCTCATCTCCAGTGAGAAGAAGCCGACGACCCCGCCATCAACCGCGCCTTCAGCCCCGTCAGCGAGCTTGCCGCGCTTATAGGCTTTAGCGACGTTAAAGGCGATATTGGTTGCCAGCGAGGTTTTGCCCATAGACGGGCGCCCTGCGAGAATGAGCAAGTCGGACTTGTGCAAACCGCCGAGCATGTTGTCCATATCCGAGAGGCCTGTGGAGACGCCCGCGAGGCCGCCGTCGCGCTGATAGGCGGCATTGGCGACATTAACTGCGTCGGTTACAGCTTTGAGAAAGCTCTGAAATCCGCTTTCTGTCTGTCCTTGCTCGGCAAGTTTGTAGAGCTGCTGCTCTGCCTCGACGATCTGCTCTCGCGGTTCGGAGCTTACATCAACCTTGGCGGCCTTTGAGCTGATCTCCTGACCGAGTGCAATCAAGTCGCGGCGGATGGCGAGATCATAGATCAGCTGGGCATAGTCGCGCACGGCGAAGGCCGAGATCGCGGCACCTGCGAGGCGGGCAAGATAGCCTGTGCCTCCGGCTTCCTTGAGGCCTTCGTCATCCTCAAAAAAGGCCTTCAGGGTGACGGGTGAGGCGAGGTTGTTTTTGGCAATACGCGCGGCGGCTGTTTCAAAGATGCGGCTGTGCAGCGGGTCGTAAAAATGCTTGGGATTGATGATGCTGGCGATCTTGTCGTAGACATCATTGTTGGTCAGCAGCGCGCCGAGAAGTTGTTGTTCGGCCTCGATTGAATGCGGCACAGTTTCGGGGGTGCTGACTTCGGCACCTGTTGGATTGAATGCTGTGATCTCGTTCATCTTTGCTCTGCCTCGCCCGTTTTTGTTGTTCGGTCTTGATACCAATATCGCAGGCAAAACCCCATCTGGAAAAAACTGGGGATTGTCTGCGGGATAAGCCTGTGGATAACGGCCTGCTTACCAAAGCCTCGCTAGATAGTGTAGCATGAGTGCGCGTAGCCGCAAAATGAAGTGTAGTCCGGTGATTCCGCGGCAGAGCACAGTGGCCCGTCTGTGGAAAAGTTTATTTCTTGTTGGCCTCTTGCCACTTACGCGGATCACGCAGAAATTTCTCGACTTCAGACAGTGTCTCTTCGGTGAAAGATTTCTGGGCACGGGCCTCTTTGAGCACGTCCCACCAAGTGCAAAGGTGATGCAGTGTGACGCCGTGATCGCCAAGGGTTTTGGGCGTTTCCGGGAAGATGTCGTAATAGAAAATGACGGCGGTATGCGCGCAGGTTGCGCCGGTGTCGCGGATGGCGTCAACGAAGCTGAGCTTGGAGCCGCCGTCTGTTGTCAGGTCTTCGACCAGCAGCACGCGCTCGCCCTCGCTCATGGCGCCCTCGATGCGAGAATTTTTGCCGTATCCTTTGGGCTTTTTGCGCACATAGGACATCGGCAAAGCCATACGCTCGGCAACAAGTGCGGCAAAGGGGATGCCGGCTGTTTCGCCGCCTGCGATGTTGTCGAAAGCCTCGAAACCCGCGTTGCGCATGACGGTGACGGTGAGAAAATCCATCAAGGTTGAGCGGATACGCGGGAAGCTGATCAGCTTACGGCAGTCGATGTAGCTTGGTGAGGGCAAACCGGAAGCCAGCGTGTAAGGCGCGTCGGTGTTGAAGTTGACTGCGCCGATTTCGAGCAGCATACGCGCGGTGAGGCGGGCGATTTCTTCAGGCGAGGGGTGGCTTGTCGGGATCATGGCGCTTTCCTTTGAGACGGGGCCTTAGTGGTGAGCTCGGATGCCTCCGGCGGGGATATTTGAAACAAGAAAAAGGGTTAGGTGACTGACCAATAGACGGGTGATCCCGGGTCAAAGACTGTGATCGGGTCTGAACCGTTTTCGACCTGTTTGGGCAGATTTGCAGGGCTTTCTGATTTTGTCAGGGTGATGCTGTCCTCGTTAGGCGGCAAGCCGTAAAAGCCGGGGCCGTTGAGCGATGCGAAGCCTTCGAGCCTGTCCAGAGCGCCTGCGTCGTCGAACGTTTGGGCGAGGCAAGCGAGCGCGACCGGAGCTGTGAAGCAACCCGCAGAGCAGCACTCGGATTCCTTGGCGTGGGTGGCGTGTGGGGCGCTGTCGGTGCCGAGAAAGAAGCGCTTATCGCCGGATGTTGCGGCAGAAAGCAGCGCCTCGCGGTGCTCGCGGCGCTTGAGGATCGGCAGGCAGTAGTAGTGCGGGCGCATGCCGCCGACCAGCATGTGATTGCGGTCGAGCATAAGGTGTTGGACTGTTATTGTCGCGCCGAGGCGCTCGGGGTTGGCGCGCACGTAGTCGGCGCCGTCTTTGGTTGTGATGTGCTCCATCACCACCTTTAGCGCGGGCGTGGCGCGGCGGATCGGGTCGAGCACGCGGTCGATGAACACGGCTTCGCGGTCAAATATGTCGATGTCGTGGTCAGTGACTTCGCCATGAACCAAGAGCGGGCAGCCGATTTCGGCCATGCGCTCGAGCACGGGGCGCACCTTGTCAAAGTTGGCAACGCCTGAGGCGGAGTTGGTCGTTGCGCCGGCGGGGTAAAGCTTTACGGCCGAGATCAGGCCTGAGCTGTAGGCGGCGGCAAGATCGTCGGCCTCGGTGTTTTCGGTGAGATACAAAGTCATCAGCGGGGTGAAGCGGCTGCCTTGGGGCATCGCGGCTTTGATGCGGGCTTTGTAGCTTTGGGCATCGGCCATTGTGACCACCGGCGGCACCAGATTTGGCATGATGATCGCGCGGGCGAAGTGTCGGGTGGTTTCGGGCAGCACGGCTTGCAGCATCGCGTCGTCGCGCAGGTGCAGGTGCCAGTCATCGGGGCGGCGGAGCGTAAGCGTTTGTGTCATACTCCCGCGATTACACAAATCGCGCGGGCGGGGGAAGGGCTTTAGCTTTCGTGCGGTAAGGATTCTTCCAGTTTTTGGCTGAGAAACTTCAGGCGGCGCTCGAAGGCGGGAGCATTTTCAAGCCGCGCGACTGCATTCGTGCATAGCACATGCGCAAGCTTGGTGCGGCCCTGGTCTTCCAGGCGACGCAGAAGCGAGCGCAGATAGTTGCGGTCATCGCGGCGGGCGCGGTAAAGTTTGGCAAATATCTCGGGGGTGAGCTGACCTGTGCCGGCAAGCGCGATAATGCGCGAGAGAACTTTCATGTTGCGCAGGGAGAACTGCAAGGCGCCGCCCGCGTTGGGCATGCGCAGTTTGTGCACATTTGGACGCGTGTAGAGTGCAGCGTGCATGGCATCCTCGGTTTCTTGCGGGTCATAGAGCACGAAGGCTTCCTGGGCTCCGTCTATCATGTCGGGTGCAAAACCATAGCGGCTTGTCCAGTCATGGCGGCGTTGACGGGGGTAGCGATCGTCCCATTCGGTGACGCGTGGATCAAGCGTGGCTTGAGGCTGCAAGGCTAGAACACGTGCTCCGGGCGCAGCGACAGAATAAGCCGCCGCCGCGTAACCTGCTGCGCCTGCGCCATAAAACAGCACCGAGTCGAACTCTTCAAAGAAACCATCATCGATCAGATCATCGAAATAGCTGTAGATGTCGGCGTCGCGATACCACGATTGGCCGTCAGAAATGATGTTGAGCGTGGACCAGCCGAGAACTTTGGCAATCTCCCAGCCCAGCGGGTGCGCTTTGGGCGAAATACGTTGGATGTTCTCGTAGCTCTCGAAAGTGACGAGCAAGATCTCACCGCCCTCGATGAAAGACGAGAAGTGGCTTTTGCCAAGGGGCTGAAAGTGGCCGTGCTCTTCGGCGATGCCGGAGAAGGCCAATAGCCAGTCGCGCTTGGGCATATCGGCCAACGAATTGTCGAGCGAATTGTCGGTTGTTTGTGTGTCGTCCTGCATCAGCTCTATCCTCTTCGCGCGGTTTTTCCGGCGTCTTTGAGGGAGGGATAGCGGAGAATTCTGGCAGAAATGGGGAGGCTCTGGGTCTATTCGATGCCTATTTCTTGCCCTTCAAAGCGCTTTTGCGCATCAGCATGGCCATCTCCGGCGCGACGGGGCGTGTGGGAGGGGTTTGCAAGAGCCGGCCGAACAGGGCGCGGTAGGGTTCTTCTTCCAGCAATTTCAGAAACTTGGCGCGGCGCCACTCCACCGCATCATGGTGCAGTTGTTCGAGGGTGATGTCGGCCCGAAGGGGGGCAAGGCGGGCTTGCATTTCGGGGGCAAGGGCCTGCACCGAGGTGTCGATATCGGTGTTGTAATTACGCTCGACCCAATAGTCGACGTCAAGCATGTGATCTGAGTGAACAGCCCGCCCGCGCGCGGCTTTGACAACAAAGCTCTCAAGTGATCCGAGCGGATAGTGGTTGAGTTGCACAAGGCCGTAGTTGGGCTGACCATAGTTCGAGAAAATCCGCCGGGTTTTGAACTGCTCTTCAAGCAGGCGGCCTTCACCGTCATACCACTGAGCCTCGTCAAGGCGGGCCTTGTCGGGCTGGCGCGGACGGTGCACACCAATTTTACCGTATAGGCCGTTGTTTTTATAGAGGGTTTTGAACATCGCCGAGCGCCAGGGCCAGTGCATGACTTCAGGGGCGGCCCGGGTGAATTGCTCAGTCACGGGCCTGTCTTCATAGCGTGCAATGTCGGAGCTACCAAACAACCGCCACGTCAGAGTGATCGCCGTGGCATCAGGCAAGGCCGAGAGCAATGCGGGCAGGGTATGATCCCCGGTGTGGATGTTGACAAACTCGTCGACATCAAACGCGAGTATCCAGTCTGCCTCGCGCACAATATCAAGCTTGTCGGCACGTTTGAGGCCGGTGAACTGGATGCCGCCTTTGTCATAGGGGCCGTCGTTGCGTATATGCGTGATGTGGCCAAGCTCGGCCAAGCGATCAAGCATCGCGTCGGTGCCATCGTCGCAGTCGTTAGAGAGCACCAGAAAGTCGGTGAAGCCAACCGCCTGATGATGCGCGAGCCACTCGAGCAGGAAGGCAGCCTCGTTGCGAACTGTCAGGACAGCGAGAAACTTCACTTTGTTTTCCATGCCTTACGAAAGCAAACGACTTTCTGATCTGACCACTGCGGAAAATATGTAAGCCCTATGGCATGCATGGCGTCAAACACCGAGCGCACGCCTTCGGCGCCGATCCACTGCGGGTGCAGCTCAATAATCGCGGCGCGCAGGCCGGCGTATTTGAGGTGCGGCAGCAGCGTCGCTTCAGCGCCTTCGATGTCACAAACCAGAATATCAGGCTTGAGCTCTTTGAACACGGCGTTAAGGCCGCGCACTTCCACCTCTTCAACCGACTTGACAGGCATGCCGTCGATCTCTTCCTCAAGCGAAGAGGCGAGGAAATCTTCGCGCACATAGAACGGCTGCGGTTTGCCTTTGCGCGGGGCGAGCAGGGCGTTGTGGGTTGTGACAGTTGTCACACCGTTGGCGGCGTGCATCTGGGCGTGAAAGGGCGCGAGATGCGGGTTGGCCTCAAAGCTGTGAACCGCAGCAACATCGCGTTTCTTGGCGATCAACGTCGAGATATAGCCGATGCCGCCGCCAAGCTCGAGCACGGTGTCGCCCTTGGAGACGCATTTTAGCACTATCTGCGCTTCCTTCGCTTCATAGGCATCCATGCGCAGTTTGCGCCGCAGCTTGGGTGTCATAATGGCAGGGTCACGCGGCACGAGGATGCCCCGCGAGGCGACCATTTTGAACTTTGACTTCGGGCTGGCTTGTCCGTCCATGTTCTCAGCTTTCCATATCGAGGGCGAGGGCATAGGCCACCCGCTCGGTTTCTGACAGCTTGACGTTGAGTGCCTGTGCGTAGAGCTCCTGAAACTCTGGCTGGCTGTGCAGGTCTTCGGCCTTGGCTTTGTGCCACTCAAGCCCGTCGTCATGGGCTTTTTTCAGGGCGGGGTCGCTCATGAGGCGCTCATACTCGGCGCGGGTGCGCTCGGAGTTGCGCTTGATGGTGTTGTCTTTGAAATCGCACCAGTCCATGCGGATCCAGTAGTTGAGCCCGATGGAGCGATCGACGTGCAATGCGCGGCCACGCTGGCGTTTGATCAGGAAGCTCTCAGCCGACCGCAGGGCATAGTGATTGAGCTGCACCAAGTCGTAACCGACTGTTTTCTTGGAACTTCTCCAACCGCCTTTGATGTAATCTTCGGTGACATCCTTGCCCGAACCGTTGACCCATTTCACCTGATCCCGCTTTTCGTCGATGATCTGGTTGGGACGGTGACAGGATATTTTTTTATAGGCCTGCATGTTCTTGAACATCGACTTGAAGCCCCAGACCGTGTGCGGCTTCGGGCAATATTTCGGGGCGCAGGTGTCGAACTGGTCAATCACAAAGTCGTTTGACAGTTTGGTAACGCCATTGTGGCCAAACAGCCGCCATGTCATCGCGATGTTGGTGGCTTTGCCAGTGGCTTTGAAGAGGTCTTCAAGCGTGCCGTTGCCTGTGCGCACATTGATGAACTCGTCGACATCAATGTGAATGATCCACTCGGCGTTTTGAATAACCGGCTCTTTGAGCGAGCTGTTAAGGGCGAACTGCTGCGGCGAGTTTCCGCGCCAGTCGGTGTTGTCGCGATGTTGGACAATGCCCATTTCTTGCAGCCGATCCAGCACATCTGTCGTGCTGTCTTCGCAGCCGTTGGTGTAGATGACAAAATTGTCGACGCCCATCGCACGGTGATAGGCGATCCACTCGACGATATAGGGCGCTTCGTTTTTCATGCAGCCAACAATGACATTGCCGCTGTTGCCGTCCGGAAGCTCGCGTATCGGGACTTCAGAATAGGGCGAGCCGGGATCTTCTTCATTGACGCGGCCAACGTCGTTGTGCGGCCTGATATGCGTTGACAGCACGATCTGGTGGTTAACCTTGAGCTTGTCGAGCAGCTTTTGGCGCGCGTCTTTTGACTGATCACCGTTGTGCTCGTTGGCGATCAAATCGTCAAAATGCGAGCTCCCTTCTGTGGCTTTTGCGGCCTCGGCCTCAAGCTCGGCCACGGGTGTTGAGTTGTTGCGGATCTGGTGTGCAAAAGCGGTGAGATATTGGCTGGCGCGATAGCCTTTGCCGCCGTCGTCTTCGACCCAGCTTTCAAGCGGGGCATCGGGTGTCAGGCAGGCCTTCAGCGTAGGAAAACGCTTGATAAGGCGGGCGTTTGCAGGTGCGAACTTGTCAGAGATTTCGAAGAGAGACCCCGCAGAAATGGGGGCACCGTTCTGGCGCAAATGGCTTGTCATGTTGCGCCATAAGTCACGCGGGGTGAAAAACGCCTTGGCTTGCATATACTTGATAAGGATGTCGTTGAACTGCCGCACGCGGCCTACGGAGGCAGCCGAATGCAACCCCTCGGGCTTGCCGGCTTCAACTTTGCCAAGGGTGATATCGGTTTCAAGAATTTCGTTAAGTTCGGATGGCGCGTCCTCGGACAGGAGGCGCGTGCGATCAAGCGGGCGAAGGAACACGGTGTTTTCACCGAACACGTCTTCCCAAGCAGCAAGCATGGCCTCGTAGTCAAGCCAGGGAGCGGGGTGTTGGATGTCGTTGAAGAGGCCGTAGTAGGGCTGGTTCTCTTCGCGCAGTTCAAGCGCATGTTTCCACCACCCCTTGCGGCTCTTGGCCAAGGCGAACTCGACATCAAGCGGGCGGCTGCGACCTTCCATGACTTTGGAGGAATAGAGCGGTGCGAGCACGCGTGTCTGGGCGTCGACATGAGCTGTGATGCGGATATCATCGGATACAGAATTTAGAAGCTTTTTAAGGCGTTGCAGCTCACTCTTCGTGTGTAACATTGAGCCGATCTGCCCGTTTGCCAGCACCAGAATGTCAGGTTTGTTTTCTTCCACAGCGCGTTTGAGTTGCAATTCGATCTCGTCATACAACGCCTTTTGCGCCAGCGCTGTCGCAAAGCCGCGTTTGAAGCGCACAACGCCTATGGCATCTTCATCGGCACAGGCCATGTAGAGACGGATATGGTTCCAGTCCGGGCACATGATGGCCGACTTCTCGAGCAGGGCCGACTTTTTCTTGAGGATCGTGCGGAACCTGTCGGAGCTTTCAGGCGTGGGGCCAATGAGGAGGTGAATACGCATACTAGTTATCTGTCATTTCTGGCTGGAGCATCGGAGTGTCGGCTTCGGGGCGGGCGTTTGCACGGCCCCACCAAGGCAGCTTGGTATCAAGGAATGCCCCGATCTTCTTCGGAGCGTCGCTGTCGGTAATGTCAAACTCGAGGAAGTTGTCGGCACCGGAAAACACGCGACGCACAAAGGCATAGTGAGCTTCGATCCAGCGCGCGATATGGGATTGTTCGCCGTAGCCCTTGGGCAAGCCCGGAACATTGGTGTTGGGCAGGCGCAATGAGCCAAGGTTGCCCCAGCGGATGATTGAAGCAGCGGTTCTTTCGGGGTCACGGGTGTTGAGCATAAACCGCGTGTCGGGGTGATGTTTGAGGATCGCACTCAGCAGGCCCCAGTCGGTTTGCGGCCAAAGCGAGTGTTTGAGGCCAGCATGGCTTAACTCATTGAATGCACGCCATTTTGTGAGGCGCTTGAGCGGGTCACCACTGTCAAAATAGTCGCGATACATCAGCGTGCCGAGGTGCTGCCCATGCAGGCTCTCGTCAGGCGTCTGGCGTTTGTGAACCTTCCAGTCAACCGTTGGGATACACGCGCGACGCAAAGCACGGGTGAGCGTTGTTGTACCTGTTTTTGGCAGGCCAAGGTTTATGATTTTGAAGTCACTCATACAGGCAGGCCGACGAGCGTGCGCACTTCTGTTTCCAGCGCTCCGTAGGGCGGCGCGGCTTGCAGTTGTTTGCGCATTTCGCGGTATGTTTCTTGTGCCATGAGTTCGTCGAGCTTGGCACGGTGCAGGGCCACGCACTCATCATGCAAGGCCGCGATGCCGGGCAGGGCTTTGAGGCGGTCCATCTCGGCTTTGAGCGGCTCGGAGTATCGCAGGATGCTGTCGTCAAGATAGGAGGGGTCGTTGCGGTCGCGCCAGTAGGTGTCGTCAAATTCGCGAAACTCGCGATTGACATCGCCGCGGTCGTTTTTGACCAGATAGCTGTCTAGCGAGCGCAGGGCATAGTGATTGAGCGTCGCGTGATCGCGCACGCCTTTGGCCGGAAACTTGCGGATACGGCGTTTGTTGACGCGTTTGACAAACTGGATCGGAACGTCGCGGCCGGAGCCGTCTTTCCATGAGGGCTGCTTGCGGCGCGGCACATCTTCCTTGTGAAACGGCCGGTGAGCGCCATAATAGTTTAACGGAAAATCTTTGCGAACCAGAGACTTAACTTCAATCGCTGTCTCACCTGTCCAGATGTCAGGATTGTGAGAATGCATGAACTGCTCGATCACGGGGCGGTCTTCAAAGGCTTCGACACCGTTGTTGGCCATGAACTGAAATGTGATCGAAATACACTGCGGATTTTTGCAGGCTTTGATCAGGGCAGGGATGGTGTGATCGCCGACATGAATGTTGAGAAACTCGTCAACATCGGCGATCCAGACCCAGTCAGCATTTTTGACAACGGGTTGGCGGCGCGACTTTTTTAGCGCTTCCATTTGAAAGTGCCGCCCCTCGGCAGGGTTCGGCAGCGCGTTGACGATCTCGTGCTCTTGCAGCTTCTCAAGCAAGCGCTCGGTGCCATCAGAACAGTCGTTGTGATAGAACAAAAAGTCGGTAACGCCGATGATACGGTTGAAGGCGATCCACTCAAGCAGGAACGGGCCTTCGTTTTTGACGCAGGTGAGGGCCGTGATGCGCATTATGTGCGTCCCGCCATTGTGCTGGTTGTAGAAAACATCTGTTGACCGCCGCTCTGAAGTGCCTGCCTTTTCAGCTTTTTAGCACGTTATTGTTTCCACAATTTATGCCATTTACGCGATTCAGCGTCAATCTTTGCTGACACTTTTTCGCAAATGGAAACAATAGTGAGGTTTCGACATCGGTTTCTTGAGTTGATGCAGATCAAAGTCGGGGCTCATGATTTTTTATATTCAATTACTGGAATATATGGAAAGGAACAGACCATGACTTTAGATTGGAAGCTTGGCGGTGTGCTGCTCGGGTTGGTGTTTTTTCTAGCGGTGCTGCTAGTCAAGCCTATCGGCGTGAGCACGCAGTTTGTCATTCTTGACGGGATCATCGGCGATGCTGTGAACAGCGAATTGGTAACAAAAACCGAAGAGGGCTATACCTCGACCAACGCTTATCTGGCGAAATCAGACGGCAAATACGCCAAGTCTGTCGCCAATCCGCTGAACTATTCGTTCGTTTTCGTGCTGGCGATGATGCTCGGTGCGTTTGCCTCGAACATGGCCAAGGGCGGATTGAGCGCGGATGAGCGCAGCATTCCGCAAATTTGGCGCAACAGCTTTGGTGACACACAAATGAAGCGCTATGCCGTTGCTTTTGCAGGCGGTTTCATTGCTCTTTACGGCGCGCGTTTGGCGGGCGGTTGTACCTCGGGCCACATGATGAGCGGCATGATGCAAACCTCATTGTCCGGCTACATCTTTGCGGCGGGGGCCTTTGCCTCGGCTGTGCCTGTGGCGATGTTTATGTACAGAAAGGAGAACTGAGATGTCACTTGTTTTAGCAATCATAATTGGTGCCGCCTTTGGCGCGGTGCTTGACCGGATCGGCGCGACCAGCCCGAACTGGATCGGCAAGATGTTGGCGCTGACCAATCTCAACTTGATGAAAACCATTTTGACAGCGATCGGCACTGGCTCGGTTCTGATGTTTGCAGGCCAGATGATCGGCCTCGTTGATGTTGGCCACATGAGCGTGAAGGCGGCATATGTCGGCGTGTTCATAGGCGGCTTGCTGCTGGGTGTTGGCTGGGCGGCGGCGGGTTATTGCCCGGGAACCGGCGTATGTGCTGCGGCCTCTGGTCGTAAGGATGCCTGGGTGTTTATCGCCGGTGGCCTGCTCGGATCGGCGGCCTATATGGTGACATATCCGGCCTGGAAGGCCAGCGGTTTGCTCGACAACATAGCGGGCGGCAAAGTGACGCTCGGCACGGTTCCCGATGCGGGCTATGACGGGCTGATGGCGATGTCGGGTGATGTGCTTGGCATTATTCTCGGCGCGGCGTTCATTGTCATCGCCTTTGTTCTGCCGGAGCGGATCGGTGGCGGTGCAATGGCGGTAGCGGCCGAGTAGGGCGCAATAAACAGATAACGGCCTTCGCTGCTGCGGAGGCCGTTTGTGTTCTTGGTGCTGTCTGGCTTACTTGCTGGCGGTCGGGCCGATCAACATAACCATCTGGCGGCCTTCCATCTTCGGGAAGTTCTCGATTTTGCCAAGGGCAGCATCGGTTACGTCGGCGGCAACGCGCTCGAGCAACTCGCGGCCGAGGTTCTGGTGAGCCATTTCGCGGCCACGAAAGCGCAGGGTGATCTTCACCTTGTCGCCGTTCTCAAGAAACTTAACCACATTGCGCATCTTGACGTTATAGTCATTGATGTCGGTGTTGGGCCGGAACTTGACCTCTTTGATCTCGATGGTCTTCTGCTTTTTGCGAGCTTCGGCTTCACGCTTTTGCTGCTCATATTTGAACTTGCCGAAGTCCATGATCTTACACACGGGCGGGCTTGCATTTGGTGAGATTTCAACCAGATCGAGATCAGCCTCGTTTGCCATGCGCATAGCTTCGGCGGGACTGACCACGCCGACGTTTTCGCCCTCTGCGCCAATCAGGCGAATTTCGGAGCTGGTGATGCGGTCATTGACGCGGGGGCCAGTGTCGCGCTGCGGAGGCGCGTTATGAGGTCTGCGGGCTATGGTTTTCTTCCTTTTGTTATGAACCAATGTCTTATGGCGCAAGGTAAACTTGCAAATCGGGGGTTACAACCCCGCAATCGGCTGAAATGAGCTTATTGTGGTGCCATTCCCCCTTGTGTCTTTATGCAGCCTGCGGCATGTGGCACGTGGAAGGCGCACCCGGTTGTTTGGTGTGCGTCATACCTTAAGGGGAAAGAGTTATGAAGAATTTACTATGGGTCGTACTTGCAGTGATCGTTTTGGGTGTGGGCTATTTTGTCTACTCGGGCCAAGATGTTAGCGAAGCTGTTGAGTCAGTCACCGAGACAGTAACCGAAGCGGCGCCTGTTGAAGCTGTTACAGACGCAGCTGAAGGTGCAGCTGATGCGGTTTCTGATGCAGTTGAGACAGCGGTTGAGACTGCGACTGAAACAGCAGGCGATGCGGCAGAAGCGGCTGGCGATGCAGTTGAAGCAACCACAGAAGCAGCCTCGGACGCAGCAGAAGCGGTAACAGAAACAGCCAGCGACGCGGTTGAAGCAACCACAGAAGCCGCCTCGGACGCAGCGGAAGCGGTAACAGAGACAGCCAGCGACGCGGTTGAAGCAACGACAGAAGCAGCCTCGGACGCAGCAGAAGCCGCGACAGAGACAGCCAGCGACGCGGTTGAAGCGACGACAGAAGCAGCCTCGGACGCAGCGGAAGCCGCGACAGAGACAGCCAGCGACGCGGTTGAAGCGACGACAGAAGCAGCCTCGGACGCAGCAGAAGCCGCGACAGAGACAGCAAGCGACGCGGTTGAAGCAACGACAGAAGCAGCCTCGGATGCAGCGGAAGCCGCGACAGATGCGGCCACTGATACAACCACAGAAGCGGCGACAGACGCAGCGACAGACGCTGCAACTGAAGCGGCTGAAGAGGGCACGGGCTCGATGGCAGACTTGCTGACAGCCGATGGTTTCGACCTCGATAAAGTTAGCGAAATGATCGACAGTTCAGACAAAGTCGGCACGGTTCAAAAAG
Organism: Lentibacter algarum; assembly: GCF_018860975.1. Taxonomy (GTDB): domain Bacteria; phylum Pseudomonadota; class Alphaproteobacteria; order Rhodobacterales; family Rhodobacteraceae; genus Lentibacter; species Lentibacter algarum_A. The sequence continues at coordinate 598,177 of NZ_JAHKQI010000008.1, read as the reverse complement.
GTGTTTTGAAAGCCGGGCTTAAGAAAGCTCAGGAAAACCCTGAAGCGCTTCAAGCGATTTTGGCGAAAGTTAAAGAAGCACTTGGCATGTAAGCCAGTCCTTTAGAGACACAGAAAAAGCCTCGCTTGTTTGAGCGGGGCTTTTTTTTGCCTAGTCATTCATTTCGCAAGCAAAGGGCACGAAGGTGCTCGCCATGCCTTCGTTCATTGAAATGAGCGTGAGCAGGTTGGCCAAGGCCAGATCACCTTTGCTCAAAGGGCAAATTTCGATTGCGTGATCGCAGCCTGCGTCGATGAAGCTTTGGTGTTCGCTTAGGAACTCCGAGCGCGCGCCGGACAGGTCTTGTGTTTCCAAAACCCAGTTCCAGCCTTCTGTATAAAGAACGCATTTTTGCGCTGTCCATTCCGAGAGAGGGACAGGTTCGGCAACTGCTAGGCCGGCAAGGCACGCGAGAATGGCTGCGTTAATCCAAAAAGGCTTTTTCAACAACATAGGTTTGCGGGTCGGAGTTGGCGCCCTCGATGAGGCCGAAGTCTTCCAGCA